>NZ_JAUMIS010000001.1:0-1388190 GCF_030519635.1 Marinobacter suaedae
TTGCTCAAGACAAAACTCAATTTCGACGAGTCACTGTCCTGATATTTCGTATCCGAAATACCTCGGCCAGCGCCCACACGAATTACTTGGTTAACTTTTTAAAGAACGTTGAGCCGTTGCTCAATCAAGGCCGCGTATTCTACAGTGAACCGCCACCTTGTCAACCGTTGTTTTGAAGTAATTTTTGAGGCTTTCAACAAGCATTCAAACCACTCAAACTCACCGGCTTGCTCCGAAGAGCGAGGCGCGCATTCTACAGTGAATCGCCGCCCTGTCAACCACCTTTTTGAAGAACTTTATAACTCAAATTTCTTCAACCTTTTCAGGCAGTTGCCGCTTCCGAACCGACCCCGTTTGGCGTCGTGTCCGTCAGAAGTGGGGCGCATTCTACAGCCCTCAGGAAAACTGTCAACGCCGGATTTTGACATTTCTCACGATGCTTCGGTTTCCACCTACACGACCACCCCAAAACCGGTCAAACTATGACCACGCCGATCATTTTTCGTTCACTCTGGAGCGTGATTAATTTCTATAACTCAATTTTCACTGCACGGGCCGCTCGCGTCGCGTTGCTTCGAGCCTGATCGACCGAATCTGCAAGAGCCAATGCAACTCCCATTCTCCGACGACCGGTTAGCTCTGGTTTACCAAACAACCTTAACTGGGTATCGGGCTGAGCCAGAGCCTCATCGAGGCCAGAGAAGGCAACATGGTCGGACTCACCCTCCGGCAAAATGACGGCTGACGCCGATGGGCCATTCTGACGGATGGCGGGTATCGGAAGATTCAGAATCGCGCGAGCATGGAGAGCGAACTCCGACAAATCCTGAGAAACGAGCGTCACCAACCCGGTATCGTGGGGACGAGGTGAGACCTCCGAAAACCAGACATCATCCCCCTTGATGAACAACTCCACCCCATAAAGGCCATTGCCACCGAGGTTCTCTACAATCTTGCGCGCAATGTCCATTGATCGCTCAAGTGCGACCTCCGACATTGGCTGTGGCTGCCAGGACTCCCGATAATCGCCATCGACTTGCCGGTGTCCAATGGGATCACAGAAGGAAATACCATCGCGATGTTTAACGGTAAGGAGGGTGATTTCGTAGTCGAAATCCACAAAGCCTTCGACGATAACCCGCCCTTTACCAGCGCGCCCACCGGTTTGGGCATAGTCCCAGGCCGGCTCGATATCCTGCTCGGCCTTAACAGTGCTTTGCCCCTTCCCGGAAGAACTCATGACAGGCTTTACCACCAGAGGAAGACCCACTTCCTTTACTGCCGCCAGGTATTCTTCTCTGGAGCCCGCGAAGCGATAAGGGGAGGTAGGAACACCCTCCTCTTCGGCAGCCATTCGCCGAATACCTTCCCGATTCATCGTGAGGTTAACGGCGCGGGCGGTTGGCACCACCCGAAAGCCCTCCTCCTCAAGACGAACCAGTTCGGGCGTGGCTATCGCTTCAATCTCCGGGACGATCAGGTCGGGCCTTTCCAGCTCGATAACTCGACGCAGCTCTGTCCCATCCAACATATCAATGACGTGACTCCGGTGCGCTACCTGCATCGCGGGGGCATTTGCATAGCGGTCTACCGCGATCACTTCTACACCGTATCGCTGAAGCTCAATCACCACCTCTTTTCCCAGCTCCCCGGAGCCGCAGAACAGAACCCTGAACGCCCCCTCTTTGAGAGGCGTGCCGATACGTACGGAGTCACTTCCAGCCATGTCACCACCTGTTACGTTGATTTGATAAAAAGAAGGCGTCGAACAACGCCCTTACAGCGCAAACTTCTCTTCGCGAATAGCAACTTCACGAAGGACATCCCTGCGCTCCTCATTCGTCATTTGCGTCCATCGGAGTATTTCATCCCCGGTGCGCTGGCACCCGATACAGACATCGTTTTCATCAAGGGCGCATACACTCACGCAAGGGGAGCGGACTTTATCTGTCACACTCATCTGCGTGGCTTACAGGTTTTGAGGGATTCAAGGTACCGCACTCCGTTCTGTACGTAATGCTGAGCGCTCATTTCCAGCATCTTCTTCTGGCTATCGTTCAGCTCTCGCTTAATCTTTCCCGGTGAGCCTATGACCATGGACCCATCGGGAATCTCCATCCCTTCTGGAATCAGCGTGTTCGCGCCGATCAGGCAGTGCTTGCCGATTTTGGCACCGTTCAGGACGACCGCGTTGATGCCAATGAGCGAGTAATCGCCAATTTCACAACCATGAAGCATCGCCTTGTGGCCGACTGTGACCCCCTTTCCGAGCGTCAGTGGGATGCCGGGATCAGTATGCAGCACCGAACCATCCTGAACGTTACTGTCTGGACCGATAGTGATCAGCTCGTTATCACCCCGAACCACAACATTAAACCAGACGCTGGCCTGCTCCATTAACCGGACACTTCCAATAATAGATGCGTTTTCAGCGACGAACTGATTTTCACCAACCAGTTCAGGCACGCGATCGCCCAACTCGTAAAACATCTCACCCTCCTTGAGGTGGCTCCAGCAAATCAATGCCCGCATCGTACACAGCGTTCAGGAAATCAACCAGAACCACAGCGGACATTCCCCAAATCTGATAGCGCTCCCAACGATAACAGGGCACGTAAAAGGTATGATTCATAAAGCTCAGGGTATCCGTTCGCTCTCGTATGTCGTCCATGAAAAAAGACAACGGAACCCGAAACACGCTGTCGATTTCTTCCGGATTTGGCGCCAGCGGGTAGTCACCAGGAATCACACCAACATAAGGCGTAACCAAGATGCCGTAGCGGGACATCACCTGACTGAGGGGCGCGATCACATCTACCCTGTCTGGCGGCAACCCAATTTCCTCATGGGTCTCGCGCAATGCTGTGGCAACGAGGCTCGAATCCTCCTGATCTCGCTTCCCTCCCGGATAGGCCACCTGCCCGCTATGGGTGTTCAGATTGGAAGATCTGAGCGTAAATACCATTTCAGGGTTCTGATGATCGTCAGTAATCGGAACCAGAATGCCTGCTTCCGGATAGTCGAGCGCCAGTTGACGGGGGGCATAGGATGCCAGACGCTCGGCAAGTAAATCTCGCAACGTAATACTCCAACACCATAAGCGGTTTACATGAGACACAGGCGATCGTGATCGTTAAACTGACCACCTGAACCTATTCAGTATACGGGGAAAACAATGAAGTACTGCAGCACTTGCGGCCATCCGGTTGAACAACGCATCCCCGAGGGTGACAACCGCCACCGTTATGTTTGCATCAGCTGCGAGGAGATACATTACCAGAACCCGCGAATCGTCGCCGGTACCGTGACTCTTTGGGAAGGAAAGCTGCTGCTTTGCCGCAGGGCCATCGAACCCCGCTATGGCTATTGGACTCTGCCGGCGGGGTTTATGGAAAACGCCGAAACAACCGTTGAGGCTGCGATGCGGGAAACCCGGGAAGAGGCACTCGCCGAAGTGAACGTAGAGGGCCTGTACTCCATCATCGATGTCCCGCACATCAACCAGGTGCATATGTTTTACCGGGCATCCCTCATTAACGGGGAATTTGGTGCCGGCGAAGAGTCCCTGGAATCACAACTGTTTGAACTGGATAAAATCCCCTGGAGCGAACTGTCGTTTCCCACCGTTCGAAAGACACTGGAGCTTTTCGTTGAGGACGCTAGAAAAGACACATTCGGCGTTCACATCGACGATATTCGGCGCCCGATGTCAGCCTCCAGCAAAACAGGCTGATTACAGCAACTCCATTCGATAGACCTCATAGGCGGGCTCCTCATAAGGGTGAGCCTGCTTCAAAGCCTCCAGCGCCGTCCTGATCAGACTGTCCTCGCAAACCAGCTCCACCTTGTACTCGTCTACTTTTTCCAGAGCCCCGACAGCCCCCAGAAACGGGTCGCTGCCGTCAAGCGGTCGGAACTGTCCCTGCCCCCGACACTGCCACGCACAGCTGTCGTAGTCACCGATTCGACCGGCACCAACATCGAACAGAGCCTGCTTGGTTTTTTCGAGGTGGGATTCCGGCACGAAGTAGCACAATTTATACATAGACGCCCTCACGCTGACCATTTTTTGAACAAACCAACAACTTAGAAACTTACCCACAAAATCTGTGGATAACTTTGGGGAAAGTTTTTGGGTATGCGCCCCAAGGCCGCGTAATCACTACACTTACGTCAAATTGGCGAGAAAATCGCCCCTTTTATTTTTCTTATATATTTCAATGCTTTAAAAGAATGATCAAAAAGATGAACGCAATTCATACCTTTTGTTTACAAAACACGCAAGCGAGCACCACGAATGTGCATAAAGTGGACCAGTCAAGCCTGTTTTTCCATTTTTTCACTCTTTTTTAGATTGACTTGCTCTGAAACAGGGCAGCCAGACGCACATAAAAAAACCGACCTGAAAGGCATCAACGAGTGACACCCTCAGGCCGGTTTCGCTTTCCCGGTTAGCTAACTTATTCGAACCAGCCTCGAGCGTTTCTGAACATGCGCATCCATGGCCCGTCCTCCTGCCAACCATCAGGCCGCCAGGAGTGCTGGACCGCCCGGAAGACGCGCTCCGGGTGAGGCATCATAATGGTGACGCGACCATCACGGGTGGTCACACCAGTCACGCCGCCTTCGGACCCGTTGGGATTGAAAGGATAACGGGTTGTGGCCTGCCCCCGGTTGTCCACATAACGCAGGGCAACCATGTCGTTATCCATCAGGCTCTGAACTCCACCCTCTGCAGCGAACTCAATCCGCCCCTCACCATGGGCAACGGCAATCGGCATGCGTGAACCGGCCATGCCATCGAGGAAGGCAGACTGCGAGGGCAACACCTCTGCCATCACAAATCGTGCTTCAAACTGCTCAGACTGGTTACGAACAAAACGAGGCCAGCCATCGCTGCCCGGAATCAGTTCGTGCAGGTTCGACAACATTTGACAGCCGTTGCAAACACCCAGTGCCAACGTGTCCTGCCGATTGAAAAATGCGGCGAACTGGTCCCGAACGCGGTCATTGAACAGGATGGATTTGGCCCACCCCTCGCCGGCGCCAAGAACGTCTCCAAAAGAGAAGCCACCGCAAGCAACCAGGCTCTGGAAGCCTTCCAGGGTCACGCGCCCAGCCAGCAGGTCACTCATATGCACGTCGACTGATTCAAACCCGGCACGATCAAACGCCGCGGCCATTTCGACCTGCCCGTTGACGCCCTGCTCACGCAGCACGGCGACCTTGGGACGGACGCCACTGTTGATGTACGGCGCTGCGGTGTCTTCATTGGGATCGAACGTCAGCTCGGCGCTCAGACCCGGGTCCTCGGCATCAAGCAGGTTGTCGAATTCTTCCTGAGCGCAATCGGCATTGTCGCGAAGCGCCTGCACCCGGAAGCTGGTTTCGGCCCACAAACGCTGAAGTTCTACACGCGTTTCATCGATAAAGGTATTGTCCTCGTAGCTGAAACGGATGCGGTCATCGTCGTTCAGGCTACCGACAACACTCGAATGCTCACCCAGCCCCGCCGCAGACAATTGCTGAAGCACAAAAGCCGTGTCATCGCGGCGCACCTGAATAACGGCACCGAGCTCCTCGTTAAACAGCTCTCTGGCAATCTGAACTGACTTTTCGACCAGACCATCGAGACGGACATCGATGCCCACATGCCCGGCGAAAGCCATTTCCACCAGGGTAATGAAAGCGCCGCCATCAGAGCGGTCATGATAGGCCAGCAGCTTACCGTCGGAATTCAGGCCCTGGATAACCGCGAAGAATGCCTTGATGTCTTCCGGGTTATCCAGATCCGGCGCCACAGCACCAATCTGCTTGTAGACCTGCGCAAGCGCCGATCCACCAAGGCGATTCTGGCCGGCCGCCAGGTCGATCAGGATCAGATCCGTCTCCCCCGCGTCGGTCCGCAATTGCGGCGTCAGGGTACGCCCCACGTCGGTCACTGGGGCAAAGCCACTGATAATCAGCGACAGCGGCGCCGTTACGCTCTTCTGCTCGCCGTTGTCTTCCTCCCAGGTGGTTTTCATGGACATGGAGTCTTTACCCACCGGAATGGTAATACCCAGTTCCGGGCACAGCTCCATACCAACGGCACGAACGGTTTCGTACAGGTTTTCATCCTCACCTGGGTGGCCTGCCGCAGCCATCCAGTTTGCGGAAAGACGAATATCGGAAAGCTTTGCAATCGGGGCCGCCGCCAGGTTAGTGATCACCTCACCGACCGCCATACGGCCAGAAGCCGGCGCGTCAATGACGGCTACCGGCGTTCGCTCTCCCATCGCCATAGCCTCGCCGGTGTTCACATCGAAGGCACTGGCCGTGACGGCAACGTCGGCGACAGGAACCTGCCAGGGACCCACCATCTGATCGCGAGCCACAAGACCGGTAATGGTCCGGTCTCCGATGGTGATCAGGAAACTCTTGGAGCCTACGGAAGGCAGACGCAGCACACGGCGAACCGCTTCATTCAAATCGATTTTGGAAGAATCAAAAATCGGCTTGGTGAACGAGGAGCGGCTGACGCTACGATGCATACGCGGCGGCTTGCCGAACAGCACCTCCATCGGAAGATCCACTGGCTTTTCATCAAAATAGGAGTCGCCCAGTTCCAGGTGATGCTCTTCTGTAGCTTCGCCGATCACCGCGTAAGGACAGCGCTCACGCCGACAAAGCGCATCAAATTTCTCGAGGTTTTCTTGTGCTACCGCAAGGACGTAGCGCTCCTGGGATTCATTACACCAGATTTCCAGGGGCGACATGCCCGGTTCGTCGATGGGGATTTCCCGCAGTTCGAACTTTCCACCGCGACCGCCGTCCTTGACCAGTTCGGGCATGGCATTGGACAAACCACCGGCACCCACGTCGTGGATAAAGGCAATAGGGTTGTCCTCCCCCATTTGCCAGCAGCGATCAATCACTTCCTGACAACGGCGTTCCATTTCCGGGTTGTCCCGCTGAACAGACGCAAAGTCCAGATTCTCGTGACTGGAACCGGAATCCATTGAGGATGCCGCACCGCCACCGAGACCGATCAGCATGGACGGCCCACCCAAAACAATCAGCTTGGCGCCAACGGGAATATTGCCCTTCTCAACGTGTTCCTCGCGAATGTTCCCGAGGCCACCGGCGATCATGATGGGCTTGTGGTAACCCCGGACTTCTTCGCCCGCTGCACCAGGAACCTTTTCTTCAAAAGTACGGAAATAACCCGCCAGGTTCGGGCGGCCAAATTCGTTGTTGAACGAAGCACCACCGATGGGACCTTCGATCATGATATCGAGCGCGGATACGATACGATCCGGCTTACCGTAATCCCCTTCCCAGGGCTGGCGATCACCCGGCAGGTTCAGGTTGGAGACCGTAAAGCCCGTCAGGCCGGCCTTGGGCTTGGAGCCGCGCCCGGTCGCGCCTTCATCCCGGATTTCACCACCAGAGCCGGTCGCGGCGCCGGAAGCTGGGGCAATGGCCGTCGGGTGGTTGTGAGTCTCCACCTTCATCAGAATGTGGATGTCTTCTTCATTGTATCCATAGACGCCTGTCTTCGGATCCGGGAAGAAGCGGCCACCGCGGCTGCCGCGAATGACTGAGGCATTGTCTTTGTAGGCAGACAGCACCCCTTCGCTGTTCATCTCAAAGGTGTTGCGGATCATCGCGAACAGCGACTTTTCCTGGCCTTCGCCGTCGATATCCCAGGAAGCGTTGAAAATCTTGTGACGACAGTGCTCGGAGTTGGCCTGCGCAAACATCATCAGTTCAACATCGGTGGGATCCCGCTGCAGGTCGGTAAACGCCTTCGTGAGGTAATCGATCTCGTCTTCAGCGAGAGCCAGTCCCAGACGCTTGTTGGCCTCAACCAGTGCTGAGCGGCCTCCATCAAGCACCGGCACCCGTTCCAGCGGACGCGGCTCTTCGTGACTGAACAACAGCCCGGCACCGGCCATTTCGTGGAATACGGTCTGGGTCATCCGGTCGTGAAGCAAGGCCGCGATCTTTTCGCGCTGGGTGAGGTTCAGTTTCTGGTTGGCCTTAATATAGAACGCCGTCCCACGCTCGATACGCTGGATCTGACGCAGTCCGCAGTTACGGGCGATATCGGTTGCCTTGCTTGACCAGGGCGATAGAGTGCCCGGACGAGGTACGACCAGAAACAGCACACCCTCGGGTTCTTCAACCGATACACTGGGGCCATACTTCAACAGCCGATCGAGAATCGCCTGCTCCGAGTCAGAGAGGTTTCCGTCGAGGTCCACGAAATGCATGAATTCTGCATACACGTGATCAACTTCAGGGACTCCCTCCTGAATCCGGGCATGCAATTTACGGGAACGAAAAGGCGAGAGCGCCGGGGCGCCACGAAGTTCGAGCATGGTATCAACCTGTATCGCGCGAAAAAGAGGAAATCTGGATGAGTTTGGAAAGGCGGCAATGATACTCGAAAGCCGCGCCGGGATACAGTTTCCCCATCCTCCTGGAAACTGGACAATTCACATTGTTTTGCATATTACTTAGTCAGTTGTGTTGACCAATGCAAACAAGACATTGATCATTTGATGGTGGCAGGACGCCACACTCGGCATGACATCGGATACGTCCATTCCTTTCACACTGACGTATCCCGACGAGCCAGCTGTAAATGGAGTTCAGGGAAGTGTTCAGATCAATATTGGAAAAAGCGACGGCTCCCGTTCGGGTTTCAGTATTCGTTTGCGCTGCACTGGTCATTGCCGGCTGTTCCCGGCCAAGCACCCTGCAGGAAATCCGGGACGAAAACGTTCTGCACGTGATCGCCCGCGAGGCCCCATCGATCTACTTTGAAGGCAGGGACGGCCCAACCGGTTACGACTACGAACTGGCCAAGCGTTTCGCCAAGGAACTTGGCGTGAACCTTCGTGTTCGTGTCGCACAGGACAACACCGAGGTACTGTCCGTACTGGAACGGGATTTCGCCCACATTGGTCTGGCCGGTCTTTCCGCCCTGCCCGACCTTGAAGGCACATACAAACCCCTGGCAACCGGCATTTCCGCACAGTCGGTGGTGGTCTATAACCGCGATTTCCCGGCACCGGATTCTCTCAGTGACCTTGGCGGAAAAACGCTGCACCTGGTTCCCGAGAGCAATCACGAACACCTGCTGGAAAATGCCAAAGCCGAATCAATCGATACCAACTGGCAGGCTCACCCCGGGCTGGACGCCGCCGGCATTCTGGCGCGGGTCGAAAGCGGTGAATTCAGCTACGCGGTGGTATCTTCCAACGAGCTGGAACTGAACCACGTATTCTTTCCCAAGGTGAAAGAAGCGTTTCCTCTTGGCGAACCAGAGGAGCTGGTCTGGCTCTTCCCCGCCACCCAGGATGACACGCTGGTAAAAGCAGCCCGTCAGTTCCTGAACCAGCTTCAGGCCAATGGCACTCTGGCTCAGCTGGCAGAGCGCTTCTATGGCCATCTCGACCGACTGAACTATGTGGGTGCCAGAACCTTCATGCACCACGTGGATAATCGTCTTCCGAAATATTCGGACATGTTCCGGAGCTACGCCAGGGAGTACGGCGTTGACTGGCGACTTCTGGCCGCCATCGGCTATCAGGAATCCCACTGGCGACCCAACGCGGTATCACCGACGGGAGTAAGAGGCCTGATGATGCTGACGCGTAACACGGCCAAATATATAGGCATCAATAACCGGCTGGACGCCGAGCAAAGCATTCACGGCGGCGCCAAGTATTTCCGTATCGTCCACGATCAGATTCCAGACCGCATTCCAGAGCCAGACCGTACCTGGTTTGCGCTGGCGTCCTACAATGTCGGGTTTGGCCACCTGGAAGATGCCCGGAGACTGGCACAGGATGCTGGCCGGAACCCCGACCGCTGGATGGATGTAAAGGAATTCCTGCCGTTGCTGGCCCAGAAGGAATGGTACACCAAGACCCGCTATGGTTACGCACGTGGCCATGAGCCGGTGCTCTACGTTCAGAACATACGCCGCTATTACGACGTGCTAACACGCATTACCGATCCCGCCGGCGACCAGACCGAAAACGACCCAATGCTCGTCGACCTGGAATCAAAAGGCGCGGGCAGTGGGGTCAGTAACAGCAAGGAAAGCACTCAGGACATGCAGGCCAGCTTACCCCCTGACCTGGGAATGATTCCGCCCACCCTCTAAAAGCAGAATCAGGCCTTTGGAGGGCGCGGGTCAGTCTTCATGGCCCCGCGCTTCCAGCGCCCACTCCACCTGTCCGGCGGAAAATCCGCGTCGGGTCAGGAAACGGGCCTGACGTACCTTCTCATCCCAATCTTTCTGCAAGTCGGCAAGACCATAGCGGCGCTCCCGCAGAGCGACTGCCCTCTCGCGCCAACCCTGTTCGGTCACCTCTCGCAGGCAGTCTGGCGCAACATTTACCCCACGCTGTTGCAGCTCCGACAGAATACGAAGCGGGCCATAGCCGAGATCCATTCGTTGTCGCGCGTACACATCGGCAAAGCGGCTATCGTCAAGCCAGCCTTCCTGCTCGTACTCATCCAGAACGGATTCAATCACCGGAGTTTCGATCCGGCGCTGACGCAATTTCAGGGACAATTCCAGCCGGCTATGCTCTCTCCGGGCAAGGAGCCTCAATGCGGTCGAGCGCGCCTTATGCAAAGGATCGTCCTGATTTTCCTGTTTTGCCATGTAGCCCCTTTCCGCCTGTGCAATCAAAACGCTAGACTAGCCCCGGAATTCACGTTACCGGATAACCCGGTAACCGTACCCGGCACTCTGCCTTCTGGGTGCCGATGGCCGGTAGCGGGACCACTTTGCCCGACACCGAGGACTGGCTTCAATCCCAAAAGGATACCTTTATGGCTGCTTTCATTAAGAAACTCTTTAAATCCAAGAAAACCACCGAACCTGCAACCAAGCCTTCTGTTGAACAACCGACGAAGGACTCAGGCCATCAGCAGGACACCCGGGGCATTCTCAGAGAGCAGCAACGGCACATCCTTAATGGTGCCCCAACCCAACAACAACTGGCCACTATTGCCGTTGAGGGCGTTACCGCCGAGATCCGACTGAAAGCCGCCGGTCAAATGACAGATGCGGCCTGCCTCCACCAGGTACAGAAACAGGCCAAGGGCAAAGACAAAGGGGTTTACCAGGCGGTTCGACAAACCCTGCAACGTCAAAAAGAAGAAAAAGCGAAACAAGAGGCTCTGGTGGCAACCGTCACCAACCTGATTCGCAGCGCCACAGAGCAGGCCCGGAGCGACGACACCAAGCTCTACGAAGCCCGACTCGACGCCCTGCTTGGACAATGGAAAGAAGTCGAGCAGCACGCGACCGCCGAGCAGACACAGGAATTCCTGCAAGCAAGCCACAGATGTCAGCAACGCCTCGACGAGATCAAGCAAGCCAAGGACGACGAAACCCGGCAGCATGACCAGAAGGAACAACGTTCTGAAACCCTTCAGCTGCTTCAGTCAACGCTGGAGGACCTCCGTGCCCGCTCCCCGGAAGGACTCCCCTCTCTGTCGTCGCTGGACGCCCTGCAAAAAACCCAGGAAAACCGCTGGCTGGAGGCAACCCGGGACACAGCGGTTTCGGATGCGGAAAAGAAGGCCTATAACAGCGCAATGCTGACGCTGCGCAACTACATCAGCGCCATCCGCCGCATAACCCAGCACAGGGAAGCCCTTGCAGCCCTGGCCACGGCTAAACCTGAAGAGCACGCGGCCGACAGCGATATTCGGAAACAGGCGCAAACCCTGGTAGACGAGATCAACTGGCCCTCCGGCTACCCGCTGCCGGACATACTCCAGCCAGCTCACACCTTGCTGAAAAAATCTGCCAGTACGAAAACGCCTGCCCTTCATGATGCCCAGCCCAACGACGCTGCTATAGCAGAACTGAAACAGACCATTGCCAAGCTTGAATCGGCTCTGGAAAGCAAGCAACTGAAAGAATCTCGCCAGCTTCTTAAATCAGCCCAGGCTGTCTTCAAGGATCTGAATCACCGCGAGCGAAAGACCTTTCAAGCCCGAATGCAGTTACTGAACGGTCAGGTGAACGAACTCAGCGACTGGCTTGGTTTTGCCACGGAACCCAAGCAGATCACCCTGTGCGAGCAGATGGAATACCTGGCCGACCAACCCATGGATCCAGAAGCCAAGGCCGAGCGCATCAAGGAACTGCAAAAGGAGTGGCGCGAACTCGGTGGTTCGTCTGATCGCTCACTATGGACGCGCTTCAAAGAGGCGTCCGACCGGGCATTCGAGCCCTGCAAGGACTACTTTTCGGCGAAATCCGGCCTGAAACAGAACAACCTCGAAACACGCAAAAAGATCTGCGAAGAACTGGAAACCTTCCTGAGCCAGGCAGACTGGTCCGCCATGGACTGGAAGGGCGCGGAGAAAATCCATCAGACCGCGCGACAGGAATGGAAGTCCGCCTGGCCGGTAGAATTCCGTGATAACCGCCCCATCCAGAAACGCTTTGACGATCTGCTCAAGCGCCTTGAAACATCGCTGGACGAAGAGCGCAGGAAAAACGAAACGCTGAAACAGGCCATTGTCGAAAAGGCCCAGGCGCTGGTCGAACACGACCCCCTGCAGGATGCAATCAATCAGGCGAAGAATCTTCAGAAGGACTGGAAGGCGATTGGTATCACCCGCCATCGAGAAGATCGTAAGCTCTGGCAGACATTCCGGAGCGCCTGCGACCAGATTTTTGCACGGCGGGACGCACAGCGCAGCGCCCACAAAGAAGCCATGCAGGTCGCAGACGAGAGTGCCAAACAGGCTTTGTCTGCGGCCCGCCAGCTTAACGAGAGCAATGAAGACTCCGCGCTGTCGGACGCACAGAAGAGCCTGAGTTTGCTACTGGGTTCGGAGGTGTCTCCGGGAACAAGTGACCAACTGAAGGCCGAAATCCAGCGACTGAAAAAAACCAGGGCCCATCGTGCACTGTCATCCACCATCCGGACCTGGCAAACCCTCGTGGACGCGCGAACGGATGGGACTCTGAGCCAGGAAGAAGTTCCGTCACACTGGCCTGAACTGGCACATCACTTGACCGGGGCTGACCACGGCGAACTGGTGATTCGGGCAGAAATTCTGAGCGGGGTGGAGTCACCGGCCGAGGACCAGCAACGCCGGATGGAAATCCAGGTACGTCGCCTGGCGGATGGCATGGGGTCGTCTGAACAGTCAGGCAGCACCATGCAGGAGCTGGAAAAACTTGTGGCCGGCTGGTGCCTGGTCGATACCGATCACAGTCCTGTCCAGCCTCTGGCCCAGCGCATGAATCAAGCAATCGGAGCACTCGCTCGCCCGTGACACCTGCTCTCTAGCGCTGATGTTCCCTCACGAAATCCCTGGCCGTTTTAACCGCGTCCAGGGATTTTTCTTTCATACCCTTGAGCTCATCATCGGCCAGGTAAAACATCATATCGATGGGATGGCGATAGTAGCGCGGAGGAAGCCGGTTAAGCGCCACACACATAACATCGGCCAGATAGTCGGCGGTATCTGCCTCCTCCCGGGTAGCATTGATGGCATCCTGCACCAGCCGTTCATAAAAATTATCGATGGCATCTCTGAGGGACATACGCATGTTCCTCCCGCGTTCGTGCACAACATCCCATTACCATAGATGCGCCCCTGCGCCTTGTCACTGGCCCTGAGCAATTTCGCCAATACGATTGGCAGGCACCGTCATTACACAGGCCGGCGCCGAACCGCTATGGTAGAGCCATCCCAATCAAAACCAACAATGAACCGAGGACAGCCAATGACCACCGAAGCCTACATCTTCGATGCCGTTCGGACGCCGCGTGGCCGCGGCAAGAAGGACGGTTCCCTGCACAGCGTAAAACCCGTCACGCTATTGAAGACCCTGCTGGATGCCCTGAAAGAGCGGAATAACCTGGATACCGCGCAGGTCGACGACATCGTCATGGGCTGCGTAACAGCCGTGGGCGATCAGGGCGCGGATATTGCCAAAACGGCAGCGCTGGCCGCCGACTGGGACGAAAAGGTGGCCGGCGTCACCCTGAACCGGTTCTGCGCCTCCGGCCTTGAAGCCGTGAACCTGGCCGCCATGAAAGTGCGGTCCGGCTGGGAAGACCTGGTGGTTGCCGGCGGCGTTGAATCCATGTCCCGCGTACCCATGGGCTCCGACGGGGGTGCCTGGGCGATGGACCCGGAAACCAACCTGCACACCGGCTTCATGCCTCAGGGCATTGGCGCAGACCTGATTGCAACCATCGAAGGGTTTAGCCGTGAAGACGTCGACCAGTTTGCTGTACGTTCCCAGCAAAAAGCCGCCAATGCCTGGAGCAACGGTCATTTCGCCAAATCCATCATCCCCGTGACCGACCAGAATGGCGTAGTCATTCTCGACTGTGACGAACACGTGCGGGGAGAGACCACCTTAGACTCGCTGGCTGGCCTGAAGCCCTCGTTCCAGATGATGGGCGAAATGGGGTTCGACAGCGTTGCCCGGGAAAAGTACCACTACATCGAAAAGATTAACCACGTGCATCATGCGGGCAATTCCTCCGGCATCGTGGATGGTGCCACCGCCGTTCTGATCGGCAGCGCAGCCAAGGGCAAGGCCATGGGACTCAAGCCGCGGGCCCGCATTGTCGCCACCGCGGTGACCAGCACCGACCCCACTATCATGCTGACGGGGCCTGCGCCGGCCGCGCGCAAAGCGCTGGACAAGGCCGGCATGACGGCAGATCAGATCGACCTGTTTGAAGTCAACGAAGCCTTTGCCTCTGTGGTCATGCGCTTTCAGAAAGAGCTGTCGGTTCCCGATGAAAAAGTGAACGTGAATGGCGGCGCCATCGCCATGGGCCACCCGCTTGGCGCCACCGGTGCCATGATCCTCGGGACACTGATGGACGAACTGGAACGCCGGGAACTGCGATACGGCCTGGCCACCCTGTGTGTGGGCGGCGGCATGGGTATCGCCACCATCATTGAACGCGTCTGAACCCGACACTTTTTTCAGATAGGAGAATTGTAATGAGTGCCATCCGTTATGAACTGGGTTCAGATCAAATCCTGACCCTGACCATAGACATGCCGGGCCAGTCCGCCAACACCATGAACGGGGCCTTTCGTGACGCCCTATCCGAAACGGTCGCACGGGTTCAGTCAGACCTGGACACTGTCCGCGGCATCATCATCACCTCGGCCAAGAAAACGTTTTTTGCCGGTGGCGACCTGAAGGAACTGCACAAGGTGAGCCGAGCGGACGCCAAAGCCTTCGAGGATATGGTCAACGGTCTGAAAGCCGACATGCGAGCCCTGGAAACCTGCGGCAAGCCCGTGGTTGCCGCCATCAATGGCGCGGCACTGGGTGGCGGGCTGGAACTCGCCCTCGCCTGCCATCATCGGGTGGTTCTGGATAACGACGCCATCCAACTGGGCCTGCCGGAAGTCACCCTCGGCCTGCTGCCCGGAGGTGGAGGCACGCAGCGCTTGCCTCGGATGATTGGACTGGAAGCCGCCTTCCCGTTGCTGATGGAAGGCAAGAAAGTGAATCCCAAAGCGGCCCTGAAAGCAGGACTTATTGATGATCTTGCCGAATCTGTGGACGAGATGATCACCAAGGCCCGCGAGTTCATCGACGCGAACCCGAAATGCCAGCAACCCTGGGACCAGAAAGGCTTCAAACTCCCCGGGGGTGCCCCCCATCACCCGGCCATGGCCCAGAAGCTGGCCATTGCGCCGGCCATGCTCAGGCAGAAAACAAAAGGTTGTTATCCCGCGCCGGAACGAATTCTTTCAGCGGCGGTTGAAGGCGCCCAGGTGGACTTTGACAGCGGCAGCCTGATCGAAACCCGTTATTTTGCCGAGCTGGTGATTGGCCAGGTCGCCAAGAACATGACCGGCACCTTCTGGTTCCAGCTTAACGATCTGAAAGCGGGCGGCAGTCGCCCAGCAGGCTTCGACACGGAAACCTTCAGCAAGGTCGGGATTCTCGGTGCAGGCATGATGGGCGCTGGCATCGCCTATTCCACCGCAACCCGTGGCATCGACGTGGTTCTGAAAGATGTATCGGTGGAAAACGCCGAGAAAGGAAAGGGGTACTCCGAGAAACTGTTAGCCAAGAAAGTCAGCCGTGGCCGTATGACCGAAGCCCGGAAGGCCGAGACTCTGGCTCGCATCCAACCCACCGACTCCGCGAGTGACCTGGAGGGATGTGACCTCATCATTGAGGCGGTCTTCGAGGACAGCGGCCTGAAAGCCAAGGTAACGCAGGAAGCCGAGCCCAAACTGGTGAACAACGGCATTTTCG
The DNA here is from genome assembly GCF_030519635.1 of Marinobacter suaedae. Taxonomy (NCBI): domain Bacteria; kingdom Pseudomonadati; phylum Pseudomonadota; class Gammaproteobacteria; order Pseudomonadales; family Marinobacteraceae; genus Marinobacter; species Marinobacter suaedae. The sequence goes on from NZ_JAUMIS010000001.1 coordinate 16,286, forward strand.
CCTCCAACACGTCCACGATTCCCATTACCCAACTGGCCCAAGCGTCCGGCAAGCCAGAGAATTTTATCGGCCTGCACTTCTTCTCGCCGGTCGACAAAATGCAGCTTGTGGAAATCATCGTGGGCGCCAAGACCTCCGACGAGACACTGGCGCGGGCGTTCGACTACGTTCAACAGATTGGCAAAATCCCGATCGTGGTGAACGACAGCCGGGGATTCTTCACCTCCCGGGTATTCGGCACCTTCGTGAACGAAGGCATCAGCATGCTGGCCGAAGGTATCCACCCTTCCAGCATCGAGAACGCCGGCCTGTTCGCGGGTATGCCCGTTGGCCCGCTGGCCATTTCCGACGAAGTCAGCCTGACCCTGATGCAGCACATCCGTGCCCAGAGCAAGAACGACACGGAAGCGGCAGGCGGTGTTTGGGAACCGCATCCGGCCGAGGCCGTGATTGACCGCATGGTCGATGAACAGGGCCGCAAGGGTAAGGCCGCCGGGGCGGGCTTTTATGAATACCCGGAAAACGGCAAGAAACATCTCTGGCCCGGACTGGATCAGCTGTTCGTGGATAACGACAAGGCTCATGCTGTCCAGCTCCAGGACCTGAAAGACCGCATCCTCTTTATTCAGGCAATTGAAACCGTTCGCTGCCTGGAAGAAGGCGTATTGAGGAACATTGAAGATGCCAACATCGGCAGCATTTTCGGTATCGGCTTTGCGGCCTGGACCGGCGGCGCCATTCAGTTCATCAATCAGTACGGTGTTCGCGCATTCACCGAACGCGCGAGCGAGCTGGCCGCCCGCTATGGTGAGCGATTCACCCCACCCGGGCTGCTGGTAGAGAAAGCCGAGGGCAACGCGGCCTTTGTCTAAGCAGTCCACCGGAGAGGCACAAGCCTCTCCGGTTCCCCGCACTTATCGCCCCTACGCCCCGCAAAGCCCCCGCCTTACAAACCTGACACTTTCATGGACAGATTGTCACGAACCTGCCAATCACTGGTATGGCAACGCTGTTAGCGCTTGCCTACAATGAGCCTATTCGCTAACGGGTAAGCCGGTCCCTCTTCCAGGCGCCGCACCAGTAAAGTCAGGTAAGAATTTATGACCTACGCGGAAAGAACTGTCGCTCGTCGCTCCGCTGCTTCGGGCAGCCGAACCGGGCTTTGCAAAGCCATCAGCCTGGCTTTGTTGGTGGGCATGCCTCTTGGCCTGTCTGCAAAGATTGATGACAAGCAGATCTACGAACCTGTCGCTCCCACCATCGATCAGGCCCGAGCGAACATTCTGATTGCCCGCCAGCTCCAGTTCACCCACTTCCGGGACATGGGCATCAATGACCAGCTTTCCGAACAGGTCTTTGACGCCTACCTCGACTATCTCGATGGCCAGCGTATCTACCTGACCCGCCAGGACGTAGACCGGTTTACCGGCACCAAGAGCCAGCTCGGCTCTGCCCTGAAAACCGGTCAGCTTCAGCCGGGCTTCGATATTTACAACCTGGTTCAGCAACGGGTCATCGAGCGGCTCCAGTTCGCATTGTCCGTGCTGGATGATGGCCTCGATTCCCTGGACTTTGCAGCGGACGAAACCATTCTGGTCGATCGATCGGAAGCCGAGTGGGAGGCGGACACCGCCGCACTGGATGAGCTTTGGACCAAGCGCATCAAAAACGCCGTTCTGGCCCAACGACTGAACGGAAAAGAGGACGATGCCATCAAGGAAAGCCTGGTGCGTCGTTACGAAGGTCAGCTCAAGCGCGCGTACCAGGCTCGGAGTGAAGATGCCTTCCAGGCCTACATGAATGCCTTCACCAGCATCTGGGATCCCCACACCTCGTACTTCTCGCCCCGGACGTCCGAGAACTTCAACATCAACATGAGCCTGTCGCTGGAAGGGATTGGAGCGGTCCTGCAGGCGGATAACGAATACACCAAAATTGTGCGTCTTGTGCCCGGTGGTCCGGCGGCCAAGCAGGGTCAGTTGCGGCCGGCGGACCGAATTGTTTCCGTCGCCCAGGAAGACGAAAAACCTGTAAACGTGATTGGCTGGCGACTGGACGAAGTCGTGGATCTGATCCGGGGCCCCCGCAACTCTGTGGTAACCCTGGAGGTGATTCCGGCCAACGCAAGTGATGAAACCATCACCAAGACCATTGCCATCAAACGGGATGAAGTGAAACTGGAAGAACAGAGCGCCAGCAAGGACCTCATCGAGCTTGAACGGGACGGTGACGATTACAGCATTGGCGTAATCAACATTCCCACCTTCTACGCCGATTTCCAAGCCATGCAGGCCGGCGATCCGAACTACAAGAGCACCACCCGGGATGTTCGCCGATTGATCCGCGAACTGCGTGAAGACGGCATGGATGGCCTGGTGATAGATCTGCGCAACAACGGCGGTGGTGCCCTGCACGAAGCCAACGACCTGGTGGGTCTGTTCATTGACAAAGGCCCGACCGTGCAGATCCGGCACGCCAATAACGAAGTCCAGACTCTGGATGATGAGGACCCGTCAGTGTCCTACGATGGCCCACTGGTGGTGCTCACCAATCGGATGAGTGCCTCGGCTTCCGAGATTTTTGCCGGCGCCATCCAGGACTACGGACGTGGTCTGGTGGTTGGTTCCCAGACCTTCGGCAAGGGCACGGTACAGGCGGTTCGTCCCCTGAATCACGGCCAGCTAAAAATCACCCAGTCCAAGTTCTACCGTGTGTCGGGTGGCTCTACCCAGCACAAAGGGGTGATTCCGGATATCGAAATTCCGTCCCGGATCGACAAGAACCGGATTGGCGAGGACGCGCTGGAACGTGCCCTGCCCTGGGACCAGATTGAAGCCGTACCCCACACTCGCTATTTCGATTTCAGCGGCATCATCGATGAGCTGCGCCAGCGCCACGAAACACGGTTCTCCACCAGCCCGGAGTTCAACTTGCTGCAGGAAGAAATCGAGTTCCTGAACGAACAGCGGGAACTGGACTCCGTGAGCCTCAACTTTGAGACCCGCAAGGCCCAGCACGAACAGATCGAGCGCACCCGACTGAGCATTGCCAATGCCCGCCGTGAACTTCGTGGTGAACAGCCTTTCGAGACCCTCGAAGCGCTGGAAGACTGGCAGGACCAGCAAGCCGCCCAGCAGGATGCGGTCGATGAGGAGCTGGACTTTGTCATCCGCGAAGGTGGCCACATTGTGGCGGACATGGTTGAACTGGACCGTCGCATGGTCTCGATTGCCACCCCCAGGCACTTTGCCGTCCAGGCGCCGGCTCAATAAGCGAGGATAACTGCAGGAGCATGCCGCAACGACCCAAGGATGAAATACCCCCAACGACGGGGCGAGTGTTGCGAGATACTCTGTTGGATGCGCTTCACGCTATGCGCTCCATGGAGGAAATCGAGGAACTTCAGAATCCGGAAGTGGCCGACAGCAAAAGTTCCGAGGGCCTTGTGGACCGACTGGTCGGCCTGACCGGCTCCGCCGTTCGCCTCGGATTGCGGGCCACCGATACCTCCGTGCGGGTTGGGCGGGCGCTGATCAATTCCCAAGACCAGCTTCGGGCCATGCTCACTGCAGGCCAGTCGCTCAGGGACATCCGGGAAGTCGCCGGGCTCACCCTGAGCGAGATGAGCGAAGCCCTGAACCTGAAGGACAAATCGGTCCTGGAGGCCGTGGAAAACGGTACGGCTACCCTGTCTTTCGAACTGATCCTCCGGCTGGCAGCTCTGGTCGCCCGAAACGATCCCATCCCGTTCATTCTTCGGACCACCCGCAATTACAATCCGGAAGTCTGGCAAATGCTCAATGACTGGGGCGTGGGCCGCCTTCCGCTGCAGTTCGAGCGGGAGCGTGAATTCATCAATATCTTTCGCCGCCATGACAACGCCAGAAACCTGTCGGACGAGGGTTTCAAGAAGGTGCTGGAATTTACCCGGCAGAGCTTTGAAATGTCCCTGCACTTTATTGAAGAGCAGGAACGTGAGGTGGCAGAGCTGAAGACCACCTATGAGGAAAAATCGAAGACAGAAGATGATCCTGCCAACGACTGAGGCACTGTCTACCCCTCAGCCCTGAACAACATCAAAGCTACACATGTTCAGCCGAACAGTGCATCCATACCAGCTCGATCCGGTTTTCGGACGACACCTTTTTCGGTGACAATCAGATCGATAAGACTGGCCGGCGTAACATCAAACACGGGGTTGTATACGTTGACGCCGTCCGGTGCCAAAGGAATACCCCGGATCGACTTCACTTCAGCATCGTCCCGTTCCTCAATGGGAATATCCTGACCGGATACCAGCGCCATATCAACGGTGCTCGAAGGCGCAACCACCATGAAACCCACACCATGGTGCCTGGCCAAGACGGCCAGACTGTAGGTGCCAATCTTGTTGGCCACGTCACCGTTGGCCGTGATTCGGTCAGCCCCGACGATCACCCAGCGAACGTGGCCCTGAGCCAGAATGGCCGCTGCCGCACCGTCTGCGTTCAACGTGACTGGAATGCCGTCCTGCGCCAGTTCCCATGCCGTCAGGCGGCTTCCCTGCAGCCAGGGGCGCGTTTCATCGGCATACACTCTGTCTAATAATTCAACCTCGTGCAGACGCCGGATGACCCCCAGGGCAGTGCCATACCCCCCCGTGGCCAGCGCCCCCGTATTGCAGTGAGTAAGCACCGAAACAGGTTGGTCAGCGCCCATGGCCCTCAGGGCATGATCGGCCATGGCCAGATTGGCCGCCAGGTCTTCCTGGTGAATGGCCTTGGCCTCGTCCGCCAGTCGAGTCGCCGCCTCCTTCAGCGTGGCGCATTGCTCGAACACCGCCGTGATGCGCTGCAGCGCCCAGAACAGGTTAACCGCCGTGGGCCTGGAGGCAGCCAGTTCCTCAATTGCCCGGGAGACTTCTTCCCGCCAGTTGTCATCGGCGGCGTGGCGGGCCGCCAGTGCGGCCCCGTAGGCTGCGCTGATGCCAATCGCTGGAGCCCCCCTTACCACCATGTCGCGAATACACTGCGCAACTCCGCCAGCGCCTTCCGCTGTGATCCAATGCTCTTCGGCTGGCAACAACCGCTGATCCAGCAGGTCAAGGCTGTCACCATGCCAACGCATCGCAACCGTTCCAATGCTCCGTAAAGGATTGGACTGACGGGTTTTATCCATTCGCGCACTCCGTTTGTGAAACGCTGAAAAGCCGCAGTATAACGTTTATACTAGCCAGCTACATTTGCACGACTGGCCCATTTCACACGGGTAACTGAGGCCCCGGTAACCAAGGCAGGTATATGACCGCAGACACCATCACCGCAGCCGATATCCGCATCAATGCCCGGTGGCTGATCCCCATCGAACCCAGAGGCGTTGTGCTGGACCATCAGGCGGTCATCATCACAGGCAGCAGGATCACTGCCGTGGTTTCCCAGGAGCAGGCGGATGCCGACTACCGCACCCGGGAAACGGTGGACCTGCCCAGTCACGTGGTCATGCCCGGCCTGATCAATGTCCACGGCCACGCGGCCATGTCCCTGTTCCGGGGAATGGCGGATGACTTGCCCCTTATGACCTGGCTTAATGAACACATCTGGCCGGCCGAGGCCGCATTCGTGTGCGAACAGTTCATTGCCGATGGGACCCAACTCGCCATGGCAGAAATGTTGCGCACCGGGACCACCACCTTTTCGGACATGTATTTCTTCCCGGAAATCGCTGCCCAGACGGCCTTTGACGCAGGTATGCGCGCCCAGATTGCTTTTCCACTGCTGGATTTCCCCACCGCCTGGGGCAGTGGTCCGGACGAATACCTGAGTAAAGGGGAAGCGTTCATCAATGCATGGCGGGAAAACGAGTTCATTTTTCCAGCTGTTGGCCCGCACGCGCCGTACACCGTGTCCGATGCTCCGATGGAAAAGGCCATCGACCTGAGCAATCGAACCGCCGCCCCTATCCAGATCCATTTGCACGAAACCGCCTTTGAGGTCGCAGAAGCCACGGAAAAACTGAGCCAGCGCCCGGTCGCTCGCATGAACGATCTGGGCCTGCTGGGCCCCAACACCCAGTGCGTGCACATGACTCAAATGGACGACGCCGATATTGAAACCATCGCCTCCACCGGTGCACACATTGTCCACTGCCCGGAGTCCAATCTTAAGCTGGCCAGCGGCCTCTGCCCTGTGCAGAAACTGATTGACGCCGGTATCAATGTCGCCATCGGTACCGATGGCGCCGCCAGTAACAACGACCTGGATTTATTTGGCGAACTGCAGACTGCCGCGATGCTGGCCAAAGTCGTGGCCGGCGATGCCGCCGCTCTGTCCGCCCATGACGCGCTGGCCATGGCCACGCTGAACGGCGCCAAGGCCCTTGGTCGGGAACAGGAACTGGGCTCCCTGAAAGCCGGAAAACTGGCGGACATCATCGCCGTTGATCTGAGCGATCCATTCATCCAGCCGGTATACGATCCGGCATCTCACCTGGTGTACAGCAATCATGGCCGCGCAGTAAGCCACAGCTGGATTCACGGCGTACCTCAGGTACAGGACGGTCGCTTAACCCGAATTGATGTGGCAGACCTTATGCTTCGGGTGGATGACTGGCGCGAGCGCATCCGTAACCAACAGAATTCGTAAACGACTCAATACCCCTTCAGCAGGTAATGCGAACCATGAACAACCAGAATGTCGACAGTAACGAAATTGCCAAGTTTGAGGCTCTGGCGAGTCGCTGGTGGGATCCGACCAGCGAGTTCCGGCCACTGCACGACATCAACCCCCTGCGGCTGAACTATATCGACGAGCGTGTGTCCCTGGCCGGAAAGCGTGCCCTGGACGTGGGCTGCGGCGGCGGCCTGCTGTCAGAGGGCATGGCCCAGCGCGGTGCTCACGTGACCGGAATCGATATGGGCGAAGCCCCGCTTTCGGTCGCCAGGCTCCATGGACTGGAAAGCGGCGTGGAGGTGGATTACCGCCAGACGACCGTTGAAGAACTGGCGCAGGATCCTGAACACGCAGGCCAGTACGATGTGGTGACCTGTCTTGAAATGCTGGAACACGTGCCCGATCCGTCATCCGTCATCAAGGCCTGCTCCGCTATGCTGAAGCCCGGCGGCCATATGTTTGTGTCCACCATCAACCGCAATCCGAAGTCGTTCCTGTTCGCGATCGTGGGTGCCGAGTATGTGCTCAATCTGCTGCCCAAGGGCACCCACGAGTGGAAGAAGTTTATCCGCCCATCGGAGATGTCGGATTACCTGCGCCACGCGAATCTTGAGGTGCTGGAGCTCACGGGCATGACGTACAACCCGATCACCAAAATTTACAAGCTGGGTCGGGATGTGGATGTTAATTACTTGATGCACGCGAAGGACACCCGTGAAGCCTGAGCAAACTCCGTCAGCCGTCCTGTTTGACCTGGATGGCACCCTGATCGACACCGCCCCGGACTTTATTCGCTGCCTGAACCTGCTCAGGCAGCAGCACGGCCTCGCCGCCCTGCCCGCTGAGCACATTCGCCGGTCGGTCTCCAACGGTGCAAGAGCCATGATTCGTGTGGGTTTTGGTCTGGAACCCGAGCATCCGGATTATCTGGACAAGCACACCGCCTTTCTGGACCTCTACGAACTGGGCGTCGCCGAAGAGACCACCCTGTTCAGCGGCATGGATGAGATACTGCGCTCACTGGAAGCCCGCGACATCCCATGGGGCATTGTGACCAATAAACCGGTTCGCTTTGCCGCGCCGCTCGTGGAGGCCCTCGGTCTGGGCCCGCGCTGCGCCACGCTCATCTGCCCGGATCATGTCAGCCAGCGCAAACCCCATCCTGAACCACTGTTCCTTGCCTGCGCGCAAATCGGAGCTAGCTCGGAAAATGCCATCTACGTTGGCGACCATGTACGGGATATAGAGTCTGGGCGTAATGCCGGCATGCAAACCATTGCGGTGCGCTATGGTTACATTGAGAAACCGGAAACAGTGGATCTGTGGGGCGCGGACCGGATTGCCGACACCGTCAGCGACCTGGCAAAGCTGTTACAATAACGACCGCAAAAGATTTAGGGTTGCCGATACGCAACCGCCTGACACGGAGACAGGTTATGCAAGATTACCAAGCACCCGCCGACCTACTGCAGGACCGCATCGTTATGGTGACGGGCGCCGGCAGTGGCATTGGCCGGGCTGCCGCCATCGCTTATGCGGCACACGGGGCCACGGTGATTCTGATGGGTCGCACGGTGTCCAAGCTGGAGGCTGTGTACGACGAAATTGAAGCCGCCGGCTACCCGCAACCTGCCATCGTGCCCATGAACTTTGACGGTGCCGCGGTCAAGGAATACGAAGAACTGGCCATGACCATCGAAGAAAACTTTGGCCGGCTGGACGGCATCCTGCACAACGCCGCCATTCTGGGCGATCGCAGCCCGATCGAGCTGTACGACCCGGAGACCTGGAATCAGGTCATGCACGTGAACGCGACCGCGCCGTTCCTGCTCAGCCGCGCCATGATCCCGTTGCTGCGCCAGTCTACCGATGCCTCGGTGATCTTCACCTCGTCAGGTGTAGGCCGCAAGGGACGGGCGTACTGGGGTGCCTACGCGGTATCCAAGTTCGCGGTGGAAGGCCTCACCCAGGTACTGGCCGACGAATTGGATGACGAGCGCCACAATGTGCGCGTGAACAGCCTGAACCCCGGTGCCACCCGCACCAACATGCGCGCCCATGCCTACCCGGCCGAAAATCCGCAACAGAATCCTGCGCCGGAAGAGCTCATGCCCATATACCTGTACCTGATGGGCAAAGACAGCAAAGGCGTGAACGGTCAGCAGCTCGACGCGCAACCCAAGTAATGGAACTGCTGTTTTACACCACATCCAACTGCCACCTGTGTGAGGTGGCAGAGAACCTGCTGATCCACACGCCCATGCCAAAGCCCATTCCGGTGGATGTTGTGGATATCGCGCAGTCAGAATCACTGGTGGAAAAGTACGGCACGCGCATTCCGGTGTTGCGACGCAACGACACCGGCGCGGAACTGGACTGGCCGTTCACCAAAGACGACTTACTCACGTTTCTTGAATGAGGATAGCCCCGCCATGTTGATGGTTATATCCCCCGCCAAGACGCTCGACTACGAAAGCCCGCTGGCCACAGAGCGCCACACCCAACCGGACTTTCTGGACGATGCCTGTGAACTGATTGATCAGCTCAAGGAGTTGGAGCCGCACCAGATCAGTAATCTGATGAGCATCAGTGAAAAGCTCGGCCAACTGAATGCGGAGCGCTTCCAGAGCTGGCACACACCGTTCACCCCGGATAACGCCCGCCAGGCCGTTCTGGCGTTCAAGGGTGACGTCTACACCGGTCTGGATGCCGCCAGTTTCAGCGAGAAAGACTTCGACTTCGCCCAGAAGCACCTGAGGATGTTGTCCGGCCTGTATGGACTCCTTAAGCCTCTGGACCTGATGCAGCCCTACCGTCTGGAAATGGGCACCAAGTTTGAAAACAACCGGGGCAAGGATCTCTATGCCTTCTGGGGCAGCAAGCTGACCGACGAAATCAACCGGCTGCTGGCCGAGGACGATGACGTACTCGTCAACCTGGCCTCCAACGAGTACTTCAAAAGCATTCAGAAGAAGAAACTGAACGGTCGGCTGATTACCCCACAGTTCAAGGACTGGAAGAACGGCCAATACAAGATGATCAGCTTCTACGCCAAGAAGGCCCGGGGCCTGATGTGCCGGTACGCCATCCAGAACCAGATCACCCAGGCGGACGATCTCAAGGGTTTTAACCTTGAAGGCTATTATTTCAGCCACGAACAGTCAGACACCGACAACTGGGTATTCCTTCGGGATGAGCAATAGAATTTCCGACGCTTAAAGACAGAGACCGTAATCTATGAACGAAGCAGTATTCTCCCAAATCGCCATGCTGGTACTTCTCACCGGGCTCATCACCTGGATGGGGTTTATCGTGTGGGATCTGGCGAAAAAATCCAAAGCCGGCCGGTTCGGTACCATTACCCTGTTCATCGTACTCGGCGCTGGTGTCGTCGGTTTTATCGTGAAGACCGTTCTGGTCGAAATCATGGATTTGTGACGCCTCACAGACCACTTTACGGCCGCCAGCCGGTGGCCGTATCATCCTTCCCCTTTCTCGTTCCAGCCCATTGAAGATTCAAGGATCCAGCCTGATGTGGTTTCGCAACGCCCGTGTTTTCCGTTTCACCAAACCCTTTGACATCTCGGCCGAGGAGTTAGAGAACAAGCTTCAGGCCGACGCCTTTAAACCCTGTGGTCCTCAGGAAACCAGCCGCCAGGGCTGGGTACCGCCACTGGGCAAGAATGGCGAACAGCTGGTACACAGTGCCGGCGGTTATCACCTGATTGCCCTGCGCAAGGAAGAGAAAATCCTGCCGGGTCCGGTCGTCAAGGAAGCGGTTGAAGAACGGGCCGAAGCCATTGAACTGGAACAGAGCCGGAAAGTGCGTCGCAAGGAAAAGGACGAGATCAAGGAACAGGTCATGCTGGAAATGCTGCCTCAGGCTTTTTCCAGGAATCGCCGCTGTTATGCCTACCTGGCGCCGAAAGACGGCGTGCTCGTGGTTGATGCTGGCTCGGCAAAACAGGCGGAAGACCTGGCTTCCACGCTGCGCAAGAGCCTGGGTTCACTGCCTGTCCGTCCGCCGGCACTGGAGCAGGCGCCGGCCTTTACCTTTACCGGCTGGCTGAACGAAACCATCGACCTGCCTGCTGCCATTACCCTGGGTAGCGAGTGCGAACTCAAGGATCCGTCCGAAGACGGCGGCGTGGTGCGTTGCAAGGGCCTGGATCTGAAAGCCGACGAAATCCGTAACCACCTGGATGCCGGCATGCAGGTAACCCGTCTGGCTCTGACCTGGGATGAAAACGTGTCGTTCGTTCTGGACGAGGAGTTTGGCATTCGCCGTATCAAATTCGGTGAAACCATTCAGGACCAGCTGGACGATGTAGACGCCGACGATGCCGTCGCCAAGTTCGACGCTGCCTTCACGCTGATGACGCTGGAACTGGCCCGACTGATTCCGGGGCTGCTGGAAGCCATGGGCGGTGAGGACCGCTCTGCCATCATCGAAGAATAAAGCCCCCGGCAAGGGCGCCGTCAGTAGGTGTCCTTGCCCAGCCGCTCCCGCTGCCAGTCTTTTTCCGGTTCGTTCAGCACCAGCCGCAGGTCCATAACCTCTTCTTCGTGGTTGTATTTCACCTCAAATCCCAGATGCTCCGCCAGGCTCAGCATGGGCCGGTTGTCCGGTAGCACATTGCCCACCATTTCCACCGTTCCCCGCTCCCGGCAGTAATCGATCATTTTTTGCATCAGCGTGATACCAAGACCCTCGCCTTTCATCTTGTCGTGCACCATCACAGCAAACTCGCACCGCAGGTTATCGGCGTCGGTCCAGGTGCGTACCGTACCGAGGGTTTCCTCCCCTTCCCCATCCTCCCGGGGCGCGTTGGCGATGAACACCATTTCCCGGTCGTAATCGATCTGGACCATCTGGGCGACGTCCTCCCGGGAGAAATGCTTGCGGTACTGGAAAAACCGGTAGCGGATGGATTCCGGTGACTGGAGCTCATGGAACACCCGGTGCGCCGGCTCATCTTCCGCCAGTACAGGCCGGATAATGACCCGTCGGCCGGATTTGGGCAGCACAATCCACTCTTCCAGCTCCCTTGGGTAGGGCTGAATGATGGGTCTGCCCGCCTGATCGGACAGGTTAACCGCGGTGTTGACCGCGACCGCGCCCTGATGATTGAACAACAGGGGTGAAATCTCCAGCCCCTTGATCTCCGGGATATCAATCACGATCTGGGACAGGGTGACCAGTGTTTCCGTCACCGCCCGGATATCTTCCTCCGGCCTCAGGCTGTGCTCCTTGAGCAGTTTGTACATGTAGGTGCGGCGCAGCAGCTCCCGGGCCAGCACCATGTTGAGCGGCGGCAGGGCAATCTGCCGGTCGGTCTTCACATTAATCTGAGCACCGGCAGCGCCGCAAACCACCAGAGGTCCAAACACCGGATCCCGGGTGATCCCCACACTGAACTCGATGCCGCCCACGTGCTGGTAGGAATACTGAACCGCAAATCCGAGGAATCCACTGTCCGGGAAATGCAGCTGGTAATCTTCCATCAGGAAGCGACAGGCCTCGATAATGGCCTGCTCACTGTTCAGCTTCTGGATCGTACCCTTGTAGCGCCGCTGTGTCGGGCTGAGCTTGAGGAATGGATGACACACCTGCTCGTGGATAATGGAAACGTCGACGGGGCGTCGCTCTACTGCAAAAACGGCCAGCACTTCATCCACATCGTCACAGTAGATGGTATCGACGGTACTGATGCCATAGTCGCTGATCAGGTCCCGAGCTTCCCGGTTGGACAGGTGGTAACGACCGTCGTTCAGGGCTTTCCTGACCACCCGCCGGGTCACGCTGCGATCGATAAAATGGTCGGTAAAGGACTCCGGCGTCTCGGTTAGCAGGCGCTGCACCCGCTGATGCCGGATGTGCTGCATGAAGGCCGTCACGGCCTTTTCCGGACTGAAGAAGGACGGTATTCCGGCCCGGTAGAACTCTTCCCGGGAATCCATCACCGTACTTTGCCCCAGCCAGCAGGTAAACACATTAAGCCGGGTGCCCCTGGATGCATGAACCACCGCGTCGGCGATTTGCAGGTTATCTTCGGTCAGGCTCGGGGCGTACATCACCAGAACGTTGGCCACCTCCGGATCCTTGCCCAATATCTGGATGACTTTCGAATACAGCTCGGGCGAGGCATCGTAGTTCAGGTCGATCGGATTCCTTCTGGTCCAGTAGGGCGGCAGCAGTTCCGCCAGCGCATCCACTGATTTGTCCGATAACTGGGCCAGCTCTCCGTCCAGATGGTCCAACCGGTCCACTGCCAGCACTCCAGGCCCAACTCCATTGGCCATGATGACCAGCCCCTCCCGGCGCAGAGGACGCATCCGGGTCAGGGTTTCCAGGGCATCGAACATCTGCCCCAAGCCATCCACCCGCAGCACCCCGGCACGCTGCAGCATGGCGTCGTAGATCGGATCGCTTCGCGTCACGCCGGCGGGCAGGTCGTGGGGCACCCACTCGGATTCCGGCACCCGTCCGGATTTCACCGCAATCACTGGCTTGGTCCGGGAAGCCACCCGAACCGCAGACATAAACCGGCTGGGATTGGGTATATTCTCGATATGCAACAAAATCGCGCGGGTCTGGGAGTCCTGCGCGAGATAGTCGATCAGATCGTCGTGATCGATATCCATCCCGTCACCCAGGGTCAGGAAATAGGAAAAGCCGACGCCCCGGGCAAACGCCCAGTCAATGACCGAACTGGCAATGGTACCGGACTGACCAATGAAGGCGACCCGACCGGGAATAACGCCCATGTGGGCATAGGTGGCGTTGAGATTTCGCTTGGGCACCATGACACCAATGGTGTTCGGCCCCAGCACCCGCACCCCGGTTTCCCGAGCCGCTTCGCGCACGGCATACATCAGAGGCTGGCCGGTTTTGCTGTGGGTCCGGGACATACCACCGGTCATGACGATGGCAGTCCTGACGCCTGCCTCCCCCAATCGGCGAATCGTCTTGGCGACGGTCTCGGGCGGTGTGCAGATAATGGCCAGGTCCGGAGAAAAATCCATCCGGGATACATTCTTGACGCAGGGCACACCGTGAACGTTGTCGTAATCGTTCTGGTTAACCACCAGCAAACGCCCGGCGTATTCCCCACCCATCAGATTCCGCAACACCATACCACCGAGGCTGTCGGCCCGCTCCGAGGCGCCAATGACCGCTATCGAATCAGGATTGAACAGGCTTTCCAGGTAACGGGTGCTCAAGCTGGCAGTCTCCCTGCGACAAGAAATTTGGCAATAAATTCAAAGAAATACTAATACTTATGAGTTTAGCCCGTTCCAGGACCAGAAACATTAACGGGGCATGACCATCCGACTACAACCAAAGAACGGGGCAGCCCCTTGCCATCCCTGATACCATGATCGAAAACAATAGCAATTACAGAGTATTGATCAGGTATGACCACGGCATTTTTTTTCCACGACGATTGTTTGAAGCACAACATGGGGCCGGAACACCCGGAGTCCCCGGAACGCATCAAGGCTATTCTCAGTTTTCTGGCAGATACCAGGCTGCAACAGGAAATGGACTGGGTCCGGCCGGAAGAAATAACCCGTGACCAATTACTATTAGTGCATCCAGAGAAATATCTGCAACAACTGGAACTCATCGTCCCGACCCGCGGCCGGGTGTTTGTCGACCCGGACACCGCCATCATGGCAGAGTCCCTGATGGCCGCGCGCCTTGCTGCCGGCGCCAATATTCAGGCGGTGGATATGGTCATGAGTGGCCAGGCCACCAATGCGTTCGTCTGTGCCCGACCTCCGGGACACCATGCCGAGCGCAGCCGGGCCATGGGCTTTTGCTTTTACAACAACGTTGCACTGGCCGCCATGCGTGCGCTGACCTTTCATCAGCTGGAACGGGTCGCGATCATCGATTTTGACGTACACCAGGGCAACGGAACAGCGGACATTGTCGGCGGCGACGAGCGCGTGTTGATGTGCTCGAGCTTCCAGCATCCGCTCTACCCTAACTCCCACGTTTATCAACAACCGGACAATATCATTAATGTGCCGGTCGAAGCTGGCACCTCGGGTAAGGATTTCCGGAAGGTGGTTGAGGAGGGCTGGCTGAAAGCCCTTCAGGACTTCAGGCCACAGCTGGTCCTGATCTCTGCAGGATTCGATGCCCACCGGCTGGACCCGTTGGCGGAACTGAATCTGGAAACAGAGGATTACGGTTGGCTTACAGAATTGCTCACCAGTGTGGCCAGCGATCACGCCAATGACCGAATCGTGTCAACGCTGGAAGGTGGCTACAACCCTAAGGCCCTGGCCGAATGCGTCGCCCGCCACCTTGAGGTTCTGAGCTCAGTGCACTGAACGAGTTCAGCCCGCTGAGCCACCGCGATAGCCGGTGGCATGCCGGAACCCAGGACGCTCCCCTTCGCGCTGAAGCCGTATATTGGTGCGCCAGTTATCCGCAGGCCGGCACAACGCCCGGACCCCAGCCATGCCCCCAGAACAAGGTGACTGGAGCGGCAAAGCGACATGCGGATTAGAACACACTGAATGTCATAACGGTTACAGATTGCCTTGGGGAATTCCTCTGTTCACCGGTAACATCGGCTACTTCCCGGCGCCCTTTGGGCCAGGATACAAAAACAAACACAGCCCCCATCTGATATAATCCGCCAAATTTTCAGGGTATGTCCCTCCGAGATACTGGCGAACACTCTCATGACCAATCAGATTACCCTTACCCGCCCGGACGACTGGCATCTGCACGTTCGTGACGGCGACATCCTCAACGACGTTGTTCCGGCCACCGCTGCCTGTTTCGGGCGCGCAATCATCATGCCCAACCTGGTGCCGCCGGTCACAACCGCTCAGCAGGCCACCGCCTATCGCGAGCGCATCCTGGCCGCTGCCGGTGACTCGGCGTTCGAGCCACTGATGACCCTCTATCTGACCGAGAGCATGACGCCGGACACCATCCGCGAAGCAAAAGCCGCAGGCGTGATCGCAGCCAAGCTGTATCCGGCGGGCGCCACTACCAATTCCGATTCCGGCGTGAAGGATATCCGGAATATCTATCCGGTACTGGAGGCCATGGCCGAGTGCGGCATGCTGTTGCTGGTTCACGGTGAAGTCACCGATGCCGACATTGACATTTTCGACCGGGAGAAGATCTTCCTGGAGCGGGTTCTCGCCCCGACCCTGGAAGCCTTCCCGAACCTGAAAGTGGTGCTGGAACACATCACCACCGCCGATTCTGCCGCCTTCGTACAGCAATACAATGGTGATAACCTGGGTGCCACACTGACGCCCCAGCATCTGATGTACAACCGGAACCACATGCTGGTCGGTGGCATCCGGCCGCACCTGTACTGCCTGCCGATCCTCAAGCGCAATAAACATCAGCAGGCCCTGCGGGATGCGGTTGCCAGCGGCAACAAGCGTTTCTTCCTGGGTACCGACTCCGCGCCCCATGCCAGGGATCGCAAGGAAGCCGCCTGCGGCTGTGCCGGCTGCTACTCCGCCTTTGGCGCTATCGGCCTCTATGCCGAGATATTTGAGGAACTGGGCATCCTGGACAAGCTGGAGGCCTTTGCCAGCTTAAACGGTGCCGACTTCTACGGCCTGCCCAGAAACACCGACACCATTACCCTGGTGCGCGAACCCTGGACCATGCCCGACCAGCTTCCACTGGCCGGTGGCCACATCGTGCCACTGAAGGCCGGTGAAACCGTTAACTGGCGCCTGGCGTAAGCATCATAGATTCCAAACCCATTTTGAATCACACGGCTATGACCGGAGTTTGAGTGACTGACGAAAACCAAGAACCGCATCCCATGTCCCGCCGCTTTCGTGGCTTCCTGCCCGTCGTTGTTGATGTCGAGACAGCAGGATTCAACCCGGAACGGGACGCTCTGCTGGAGGTTGCCGCTGTTCTCCTGACCATGGACGAGGACGGCTACCTGCACCCCAGCGAAACCCACACTCACCATATCGACCCGTTTGAAGGCGCCAACCTCGAGCAGTCGGCACTGGATTTCACCGGCATCGATCCGTGGGACCCGGAGCGGGAAGCGGTGCCCGAGCGGGAAGGCCTGAGCGAAATCTTTCGTCCGATCCGCAAGGCAGTGAAGGAATTCGACTGTAAGCGTGCGGTACTCGTAGGCCACAACGCCACTTTCGACCACAATTTCCTGTTTGCGGCAGCCATGCGAGCGGATATCAAGCGCAACCCGTTCCACCCGTTCTCCACGTTCGATACAGCTACCCTCGCGGGTCTGGCCTATGGGCATACGGTGCTGGCACAGGCGTGCAAGCTGGCCGGTATCCCGTTCAGCAATCGGGAAGCTCATTCGGCTGCCTATGACGCAGAGAGAACGGCAGAGCTGTTCTGCGGTATCGTCAATCGCTGGAAAGACCTCGGCGGCTTTCCACCTGCCCCGGTGAATCTGGAAGAGTAAGCACCTTTTCCTGGCCAATAAAAAAACCCCGCCGAAGCGGGGTTTTTTCGGTCTCAGGCGACCGGGATTACCAGTAGATGCCTCGCATGATCGCCGCAAAGGCAACCTGCTCGGTGGATACCTTCGGCTTCTCGGCAGACTTGCTGCCGGCTGCCGCCGCCGAATCCGGGAACATCCGGTAACCGGTGTTCATCACGATCTCGCCCATCTTCGGCGCCAGTGCGTGCAGCACCTGAGCGAAGATACCCAGACGCGTTGCGATACGCTTCGGACGGTAAATGATGGCCTCCGCCACCATGTCGGCCGCTTCGTCCGGCGTCAGGGTGGGAACAGAATCGTAGATCTTGGTCGGCGCAATCATCGGCGTCTTCACCAGCGGCATGTTGATGGTGGTGAAGGTGACGTTGCGATCCGACCACTCAGCAGCAGCACAGCGGCTGAACGCGTCCAGCGCTGACTTGGACGCCACGTACGAGGAGAAGCGCGGCGCGTTGGTCAGTACACCGATGGAGGAGATGTTCACGATGTGACCGCGACGCTGCTCCAGCATTTTCGGCGCGAAGCCCATGATCAGGCGAACGGAACCGAAGTAGTTCAACTGCATGGTACGTTCGAAGTCGTGGAAACGATCGAACGACAGATCCAGGGAACGACGGATGGAGCGGCCGGCGTTGTTCACCAGCACATCCACCTGGCCGTGGTTGTCCAGAACCGTCTTCACGAAGCGATCGCAGTCCTCCATGTCGGCGAAATCACACTGGTAAGCGTGAACATTGCCGCCCTTCTCTTCGAGGTGAGCCGTCACTTCGTCGAGCTTTTCCTTGGTCCGCGCGCCAATAACCAGAATCGCACCCGCTTCAGCCAGCTTTTCGGCCGTCGCCAGTCCGATACCGGAGGTGGCACCGGTCACCACGCACACCCGGCCTTCCACGGTTCCGCGCAGGGTACGGTCCTTGAACAGGTCCGGATCCAGGTTGCGTTCCCAGTAATCCCAGATGACAGCGGCGTACTCCGGCAGGCGCGGCACTTCAATGCCTGTGCCCTTCAGGACGCGCTCGGTTTCACGGGCATCGAAACGGGTCGGGTAGTTGATGAAGGACATCACCGAAGGCGGGATGCCCATGTCGTCCAGAAGCGCTCCGGTCAGACGCTTGACCGGCGGCAGATTCTTCAGGCTCTGGCGAATGAACGGCGGAACGAAGCCGAACATGCGGGAGTCGATGCGCATGGCCATCTTCGGCGCGTGACCAGCGTCGGAAAAGATGTTGAGGATCTCGCCCACTTTGTACGGGTCCGAATCCACCAGATGGAAGCAGTTGCCATCTTCACCATCCAGGTGCGCAATGTGATCCATGGCGTTGACCACGAAATCCACCGGCACGATGTTCAGGCGGCCGCCTTCGATACCCACGGTGGGAACCCACTGGGGCAGCGCGCGACGAATCTTCTGAATCATCTTGAAGAAGTAGTAAGGGCCGTCAACCTTGTCCATCTCACCGGTCTTGGAGTGACCGATGACCATACCCGGACGGTAAATGCGGAACGGAACCTTGCACTCCTGACGAACCACTTTCTCGGATTCGTGCTTGGTCAGCAGGTACGGATGGTTCAGCTTCTCGGCTTCTTCGAACATGTCCTCGCGGAAGGTGCCTTTGAACAGGCCCGCCGCCGCAATTGAGGAAACATGATGGAAGCACTTGGCGCCCATGGATTCAGCGGCTTCAACCGCAGCACGGGTGCCTTCAATGTTGGCTGCCTGTTGGGACGCTTCATCAGCCCCCATGTCGTAAACAGCAGCAAGGTGGAAGAAATGATCAATGTTGCCCTTGAGGGACTTCATGGTGGCGGCGTCGATGCCGAGATTCTTGCTGGTCAGATCACCAATGACCGCTTTGACCTGCGATTCATCCGCCCCCCAGCGTTCGCGAAGCTGGTCCAGTTTTTCCTGGGACTGCTCGCGTACCAGTACGTGAACCGTACCACCGCGTGCCAGGAGTTTTTCGACGAGGAATCGGCCGATGAATCCGGTGCCACCCGTTAAGAAGTAGTTCATTGATTAGTCACCCTGCTTGTTACTCTGTTTTTTTCTATCCGTGTTTTGGCTCACCAGAAGCCCGCGGACTTATGATGTTTTTCGAAACGTTAGCATTGTACGTAATTGCGACCCTGATGTATCGAACTTTTTTAGAGCTTTTGCTCTGTAACCCCTTGTTTTTAATTGAGCTTTTACTCTAATTCGACACATCACCCCAGGGTCAGGACCTGTTCAGAATGCCTACAGAATCCAAGGCTGACAAGGCAAATTTCATTACTCAGGAGCCGCCCACAGCGCGCTGGAACAAACCCATGAAACAAGACTGCAGCAATGACATAATCAGGAACTAATTGCCGTCAGCGGCGTCTCCATTCCTCATTCAATGACCGTCCTTAAACGGAAACCAACTCATGAATAAAGATAACCCAAATACTGAACGCTACATCGCTATTGCCCGGGCCTGCCTGAAGGCCATTAACGACACGGCAGAAAATGCCGGCAATCGCGAGCAAAAAATCCAGGCCGTTTACGAAGCCATCGATTCAGCGTTTCAGGCGGAATTCGCAGAGTACCGTCAGTCCGTGGCTATCATGGGCACGGTACTGGAGCGCATTGCATCCGGGGAACTCAGTCAGGACAAAGCAATAGACCTGGCTCGCAAAACCCTGGATCAGCAACCGGACAGCACCCGTAACGCCCTGATGCACTGACCTGGAACCCAGGACCATCGTATAAAAAGAGGCTCTATGAGTACCGGCACCCGGCGAGAGGTATCCATGCACAGAACCCTTATCCAGACCCTTACCCTGCTCACGCTGCTGATTGTCAGCAGCCTGGCCATCGCCACCGAGCAGCTGAAGAAAAGCCCGAACGACAACAATCAGTACCGGCTGCTGGAGCTGGACAACGGGCTCCGGGCCATTCTGGTGTCGGACCCGGATGCCGACAAAGCCGCGGCATCCATGAACGTCGCCGTGGGCAGCGGCAATGACCCGAGCGGCCGCGAAGGCATGGCTCATTTCCTCGAGCACATGCTGTTCCTGGGAACGGAAAAATACCCGGAAGCCGGTGAGTACCAGCAATTCATCAAGAGCCACGGCGGCAGCCACAATGCCTTCACCGCGTTTCAGGACACCAACTACTTCTTCGACGTGGAAGCCAGGTTCCTGGAACCGGCGCTGGACCGGTTCGCCCAGCAGTTTTCCGCGCCCCTGTTCACGGCGGACCTGGTGGACCGGGAACGTAACGCCGTGCATTCGGAGTACACCTCCAAGTTAAAGGAGGACGGCCGGCGTTTTTACTCGGTCAAGAAAGCGACCAGCAATCCCGAGCACGCCTTCAGCCAGTTTGCCGTGGGCAACCTGAGCACACTCGAAAACACGGAAGAGAACCCGCTCCGGCCCGATCTCATTCAGTTCTGGAAAGACCACTACTCAGCCAATGTGATGACCCTGGCGGTATACGGCCCCCAGTCTCTGGACGACCTGGAACGGATGGTTCACCCCCGGTTCTCCGCCATTGAAAACCGCCAGTTGACGGTCATGGAACATCCGGCGCCTCTCTACCCGGAAAGCCAGTTGCCGGCCAAGGTGACCGCTGATGCCATAAAGGATGTACGCACGCTGAACCTGTCCTTTCCCATTCCGTCGCAAGACGACAATTACCGCACCAAGCCCGCCAGCTACGTGGCCAACCTGCTCGGGCACGAGGGCCCGGGCAGCCTGTTTGACGTGCTCAAACGCGCGGGTCTGGTGGAAAGCCTGTCAGCGGGCCTCGGCATGGACACCGGCAGCAACGCCACGCTCGAGATCAACATGGCGCTCACGCCAAAGGGGCTGAAGTACCACGAGGACATTCTGCCGCTGGTGTTTGATTACATCGACGCAATTCGCGAAGCGGGCATCACCGAGCAGTATTTCCAGGAAATGCAGCAGGTTGCGCGCATGGATTTCCGTTTCCGCGAGCAGCGAGACCCCGTGCAGGAAGCCATGTCCCTGGCCAGTCAGCTTCGCCATTATCCCTATGAGGATGTACTGAGCGCCCCATGGCTCATAGAGCGTTATGCACCTGAACAGTACAAGGCCATTCTGGATGAACTCACCCCTGACAACGTCATGGTGTTTGTGCTCGCTCCGGACCCGGAACTGGCAGCACCCCGCGAGACCCGGTGGTATAACACCCCGTGGCAGCTGACCGAACTGAGCACTGAGGAACTGACGGCGGATGCGCCGGAAGTGCTGGCGTCACAACTGCGGATGCCAGCCGCCAATCCGTTCATCGCTGAAAACCTCGACATGATCACCGGCGACACCATGCCGGAGCCCGTTCTTCTGGGCAGCCAGGACGGCCTCGACATCTGGTACGCCCGGGACACTCGTTTCGGAACGCCCAAGGCCAATGTTTACCTCAGTCTCCGCACTCCGGCGGCCAGAGCTTCTGCCCGCAGCAGTGTCCTGACCACGTTGCTGGTGGACGCCGTAAACACCAACCTGAATGCCTGGGCCTATTCGGCACGCCTGGCCGGACTGGACTACAGCGTTTATCCGCACCTTCGAGGCGTGACCGTGCGCGTAGGCGGGTACAGCGACAAACTGCATTCACTGTTGTTCCGGATACTGACCCAGCTCTCTGATCCAACACTCACCGAGCAGCGGTTCGAGATCGCCCGTCAAAACCTGGTGGACAGCCTGGAAAACAAGGCCAAAAATCGCCCGGTGGAACAAACTTCAGAGTTTATCCAGACCGCTTTGCTTGAAGGCGTGTGGAGTACCGAGGACAAACTGATCGCTGCGCAGCAGGTGTCTCTCGATGAGCTGAACTCCTTCTCTCAGGCCCTGTTCTCCCAGGTGGATCCGGTCATGCTGACCCACGGCAACCTGACCCGGTCCTCGGCCCTGAACCTGGCGGCGCAAGTCCGGGCTTTGATTCTCGACGACAACGCCATTACCGAGGTTGAACGCAGCCGGGTTCGACAACTCCCTGCCAACGAAACCGAAGTGTCCATTTCAGTGAACCATCCGGATACCGGCTATACCCTGTACATGCAGGGTTCGGACACCAGTTATGAGGAGCGGGCCCGGTTCCGGCTGCTGGCCCAAATTATCAGCAGCCCATTCTACGAGACGATCCGTACCCAGCAGCAGCTTGGCTACATCGTCTACGCCACACCGTTTGAAATGCTGGAAACGCCGGCCCTGGGATTTGTGGTTCAGTCGCCCACAGCCAGCAATCAGCAAATCGACGAGGCGGTTCGGGAGTTCTCGGCGGCATTCGAAGACCGGCTGAACAGCCTGGACGACGCCAGTCTCACTCGAGAGAAACAGGCGGTGATCAGCAAACTCCTGGAGCGGGACCGGCAGCTGGGAGATATCTCCAGCCGTTACTGGCAGGAAATTGATCGAAGTAACGACCAGTTCGATTCAAGGGAACAACTCGCCGATGCCGTGCGGAAGGTGAGCAGAGAGGAGCTCCTTGAGACTTACCGACACGCCGTTCTGGAGCGCGACCACAGCCTTCGTGTCGTGACGGGGAAAGAGCAGACAAATGCCGACAGCGAACTGGTTCGACTGATGAGCCTGCCTCCGGTTACAGCTCAATCGGGGGCAGGCGCGTAAAGCGTTCCCAGTCCTCCGGTTCGTCCACATCCCAACGGGGCTCCAGCAACTGCACGCGGAGCCCCAGTTTTTTCAAACGGGAACAGGTTTGCTCCAGCACGCTCTCCGTGCCCCACTCCACACCCTCCAGCATACCCGGCACCACTCGACTCGCACCGATCAGCACATAGCCACCGTCTTCGGAAGGTCCGAGCACCACATCGGCCTCTGAAAGATGCTGAACGGCTTCACGGATGTACTGGGGGTCAACCGACGGACAATCGCTGCCTACGATGAGCGCACGGCCGTGCTCTTCCAGAGAGGATGCAAGTGCATTCAGCATCCGGTCGCCCAGATTCGCGCCCTGCTGGGTTTTCTGCGCCAGATTGGTCGCTTCAAGGTTACGCAGGATGATGTCAGCCTCTTCACTGGCCTCATCGGGTTCCCTATCCCACCAGAACTGCACCGGGTAGCCGGTGGTGTAGAGGTTATCCAGCACCGCCAGTGTCAGACGGATATGGGCATCCAGCGCTCCTGCCGCTCCCAGGGCCGGCATCAGCCGGGTTTTAACCCGTCCCTGCTTGGGCCACTTTGCGAATTGCATCAGGACGGTGGAATGACGATCAACCAGTACGGACATCGGAAAGATACTCTCTGGCCAGGGATTCCGGCGACTCACCACGCCAATAGCGCCAGCGCAACCGCCACATCAGAAAAATAGTACGCCAGGGGCCGTGCTTCTCCCAGCGCCGGCTGTCAGTCACCACAGAGGACTCAACACAAAACGGGCGCGACACCAGGCACAGGCGCCTGGCCAGTTCGATGTCTTCCATCAAGGGCTGTTCACGGAACCCGTACAGTGCCTTGAACACATCCCGGCGAACAAACATCGCCTGATCGCCAGTGCAAATACCGGTAAGTCGGGACCGCTGGTTCATAAACCAGGCAATTATCCGAAACAAAGGTCTCTGGCCGCTCAAGCGCACATCGAATCGACCCCAGGCATTGCCAGTCTCAGCAAAGGCCTCCAGCCGGGTCATGGCATCGTCCGGCAAACGGGTATCGGCGTGCAGAAACAACAGAACGTTGCCACGGGCCGCGTCTGCGCCCGCATTCATCTGTACCGCCCGTCCCTTGCCTGACTGCACAACCCGATCGCAAAGAGGCCGCGCCAGTGAGGCCGTGCCGTCGTCGCTACCGGCATCAACCACGATCACTTCGTGGCCGGCACGGCGAACAGAACCAAGAGCGGTTAGCGTTTCAGTGATCGCGGCGGCTTCCCGCCAGACGGGGATAATAACGCTGAGAGATAGAGGATCGGACAAAACTCACTCCGCAAATCCATGGGACGGGGTAACACCTTGAGCCATCAGTCTCAGACCGCTATCATACCGCCGTTCCTCGCAATATGCCCCCGTAGCTCATCTGGATAGAGCGTCCCCCTCCTAAGGGGAAGGTAACAGGTTCGAGTCCTGTCGGGGGTACCACCCCTCCTTAAATTACCCAAATCGTTGCGGGCGGAATGCCTCCAGGGGCAAGGCAGTCTTTTCTCCATTAATCAACTGTGCAGTGAGCTGCGCTGATGCAGCAGAGAGCGTCCAGCCAAACGTACCGTGTCCCGTATTGATAAAAAGATTCGGCTCACCGCCAACACCGATGATCGGAGGGCCATCGGGGGTCATTGGGCGAAAACCTGTCCAGGGCTCGGCGGCTTTCAGGTCGGCAGCGCCGGGGAAGCGCAAATGAATAGATTTACGAAGGGTCTCCAGCCGACGCTCGGGAATCTGTCGATTGTAGCCTGCCAGTTCAACAAAACCGGTTACTCTCATGCGGTTGCCCAAACGGGTAGCAACAACCTTGTACTGGTCATCGATAACCGTCGAGCGCGGGGCCCGTTCGGGGTCGGTCAATGGTGCGGTGAGCGAGTAGCCTTTGACCGGATAACTGGGTACGCGTATGCCAAAATGCCCGGCCAGTTCATTGGAAGCGGTCCCCGCACAGAGGACAAAAGCGTCCGCAGCCAGAGGCTCTGGGGTCGCACCGGCTTTGTCGTTCAGGTTCAGCGCGCACAGCCGGCCCCGCTCTCGAACAACGCCGGTCACTTCGGTTCCGTAAAGAAAGCGAACCCCCTCGGCCTCGCAAACTTTCGCGATGCTCTGGGTGAATCGATGGCAATCGCCGGTACCGTCCTCGGTCAGACGCAGAGCACCTTTCAGCGCCCCACTCCGAGCCATTCCGGGCTCTAATGCATAGGTTTGTTCTGCATCAAGCAGTTGGTAGCCTATGCCCATCTCATCCAGCAAAGCGGCCTTGGCCTGCAAGTCTGTCAGGCTATCCTCATTGCTCGCCAGTTCGATCAGGCCCGCGCGGTTCCCATCGAACTCGAGTTCGAAAGTATCCTCCAGGGCCTCAAAACACTCACGACTGTACACCCCAAGCCTGAGCATCGCCTTTTTATTCTCATCGAACAGGCCGGGGGTCGTGGCGTAACGCCAGGTCGCAAACAGAAACCGCAGTGTTGTCAGAGATGGCGGTTGGCGCATTTTCAGCGGGCCATCCCGCTGCATCAGCCAGGGCAGCGCCTTCTGCATCATGGCCGGTGAAGCCCAGGGATACACCGCACCATAGCTGCGCTGTCCGGCGTTCGCCCGGCTGGTTTCCAATCCCGCCTGGCCCAGGCGCTCAATGACAGTGACTGTGTGACCACGCTGGCTCAGAGCCTGGGCCGTCGTGGTCCCCACAACGCCCGCGCCAATGACCGCTATGTGCATCGCATTTACTCCCACACTGGTGAATTGGCTGTCGCTCCGATTCCCGGAATCGAAACCTTAGATCCGATGAAGCACGCCTTCAGAACCTCGAAGCATCGTCATCAAGAGTCACCACCCACGCTCTGCCATACCTGGATAGCGGCGGCGAGATCTTCCAGTGAAGCGCCGACGGATTTGAACACAGTGATCGCCTCGTCACTACTGCGCCCCGGGTGCTCACCACGCAGAAGTTGGGTCAGGTCGGACCGAATATCGGAAAAATCAAAGACGCCTTCGTCTGCAGCCTGGAGAAGATCCCCTGCCTCACCTTTGGCGCCTGCGTACGTATCGACAAAGACTTCGCTCTGGCGAAAACAGGCCGCGTCCGTTTCTCGCATCGTCGGTTTGAACGCTCCAACCAGGTCAAGGTGGCTGCCAGCCTTAAGCCAGGAACCCTTGATCAGCGGTGCCGTTGAGAGTGTGGCGCAACTGATGATGTCCGCCGTGGAGGCAGCGGTTTGAAGATCGGTCACAATCTCGGTGTCGTACTGGTCTGCGTACTCTTCTGCCAGGGCTTTCGCTTTATCAGGATTACGCCCCCATATACGAACCTGGGTGATCGGCCGAACCGCAGCGTGTGCTTCAATCAGCATGGGCGCAAGCTTTCCCGTCCCGACCATCAGCAAGCTGGAGGCATCTTTCCGGGCCAGTTCCCGACTGGCCAGTGCCGAGGCCGCCGCAGTGCGGCGCCGGGTCAGTTCGCTGCCATCCATACACGCCAACGGTCGGCCATGCTTACCTTCACTCAGGAAATAGACGCCCGAAATAGCAGGCAAGCCATGGGCAGAATTCTGCGGGAACACATTCACCATCTTCATGCCGATGTAGCCTCGCTCTTGCCAGGCTGGCATCAATAACATGGTGGCCTCTCCGTCCTCCCGACGCATGCTGTGATGATGGCGCGGGGGAGCTTCCACTCCCTCTCGAAAGGCTTGCCCGATGCCATCAATCAGTTCGCGCCAAGATAGCGCTTCGGCAATCTGTTCGGCGTTAATAAAGCGCATGTTACGCCCCCGGCAATGCGGCAATTACCATGATCTCAACTTTCCATTCGGGCTTGGCCAGTTTGGATTCCACACAGGCGCGTACGGGCGGACGACAATCTGCGACCCAGGCATCCCAGGCAAGGTTCATCTCAGCAAACTCGGCCATGTCAGTAACCCAGATAGTGGCCGACAAAAGGTGCTGCTTATCCGTACCAGCCTTGGCCAGCAACTGTTCAATGCCCTGCAAGATTTGTTCAGTTTGGCCACGCATATCGGCGCTGGCATCCGAAGCGACCTGGCCAGCCAGGTAAACGGTATTGCCATGAACAATGGCCTGGCTCATACGATGGCTGCTGTCGATGTAACGATCGGTCATAAAATACTCTCTGTTGCCTGATAAATAAGAAGGTAAGGGCTATCGATCTAGCCCCATCGGAAGCCCTGCAAGAAGGCGGCTAAATTGTCACTGAGGCTGTCGGTCGGGTATCCACCTTCCTGAACGATCACCTTCGGACCTTTCACCTGCGCCAGACGCTGCCCAATGCGGAAAAAGTCTTCGGTTTCCAGGGCCATCCCAGCCAGCGGATCGTCCTTGTGCGCATCGAGCCCGAGCGCGATGACAGTGGCCTGGGGTTTGAATACGGCATGAGCAGACAGCAGTCGTGACAGTGCCTGCAGGAACCCAATGCCATCGGCACCCAGCGGCAGCGGCACATTGCAGTTGTAGCCTTTGCCGTCACCAGCCCCGACCTCTTCCGCTGCTCCCCAGTAAAACGGGTAAAAATCGGCAGGATCGACATGCACAGAACCGGTCCACACGTCAGCTCTTTCCCAGAAGATATCCTGAGTCCCATTGCCATGGTGCAGGTCGACATCGACGATGGCGACGCGTTCGTAGCCTTCCCGCAAGACGGTTGCAGCCAGCGCTGAATTATTCAGAAAACAGAACCCCCCACCCCGCTCTGGCCCGGCATGGTGGCCCGGCGGGCGACACAGGGCGTAACTGACCGGTTCGCCGTCAAGCACAGCCTGCGCGGCTGCCTGTGCCGTCGTGGCACTGGCGAGAATGCCTGTGTGGCTGCCTTCGTCCATCGGACAGGCCATGTCGTGCATGTGCCAGCCGGTCTGGCCAATGATATGCCGAGGATAGAAGGTCGCGTGGCCACAGGGATGCACGTTGGGGGCAACGACCTCGGCGGCGGCTGGCAAAGCCCGCCAGCGCTCAACAACTCTCTCCAGAAAGTCGAGATAGCGGGCGGTGTGTATGCGCTTGAGTCTGTCCATCAACCGGGGGTCACTGGTCAGCGGTGGTAACAGGTTCAGACTGGCACCCGAAGCTTCAACGGCTTTCTTCAGAAGATCGGCGCGCAACGGCTGTTCGGGTGAAGGCGCCGGTTGCCCGCGCAGAAAAAAATGTTTGGGCGCGTGCAGGCCCTGCGCTTCATGATAAAAACATTTCAAAACTCACCGCCTATTTGCTGTTCTCAAGATGTTTTTGCAGGAAGTTTCGCGTTCGTTCCTGATCCGGGTTACTGAACAGTTTGTCCGGTGCGCTCTCTTCAACCACGACACCGCCATCCATGAACAGGGCCCAGTCCGAAACATCCCGCGCGAAACTCATCTCATGAGTAACGATCAGCATGGTCATATGCTCATCAGCGAGGCTGCGCATGACCTGGTTTACTTCTTCGACGAGCTCGGGGTCGAGCGCTGAGGTGGCTTCGTCAAACAGCATTACCTTGGGTTTCATCGCCAGCGCCCGCGCGATGGCAACACGCTGTTTCTGGCCACCCGACAACCAGTTCGGAAACACATCGGCTTTCTCGGCAAGGCCCACCCGTTCCAGCTGTTCCATGCCCAGTTCCCGGGCCGCTTTCTTATCCATGCCCTTGAGCTTGCGGGGGGCCAGGGTGACGTTATCGATGGTCGACATGTGTGGGAACAGGTTGAAATGCTGAAACACCATGCCCATGTTCTGGCGGATGTGGTTGATGTGCCGCTCAAACGCCATGCCTTTCATGTCAGGGCGGTTAACCTGCACCCCATCGAGCAGGATAACCCCGTCGTCGATCACCTCCAGATTGTTGACCGAGCGCAACAGGGTACTTTTGCCTGAGCCCGAGGGGCCAATGATGGAAATAATCTTGCCCCGGTCTACCGTCAGGTTGATGCCTTTTAACACCTCAAGGTTTCCGAAGCGTTTATGGACATTACGCACCTCAACCATGGGCGTAGCGGTCTGTTGTTCTGTGCTCATTTACAGCTCCAGCTTTATTGGCTTCTTGTTAAGTCAACTCAGTGGCGATACGAGGTTTGTCGTTCCAGCCATGCCTGCCCCAGTTCCATCACGATATTGATCACGTAATACATGGCAGCGATCACAATAAAAAATTCGAAGGGCCTGAACGACACACTGATGGCGTATTGCGATGCGTACACCAGTTCGGCCACACCGATCGCTGACAGCACAGAGGTATCTTTGACCATCAGAATCATGTTGTTACCCAATTGCGGAATCGAACGGATAAACGCCTGTGGAACGATGATGTAAAGGATGGTTCGCCAGTGCCCGAAGCCCAGGGATCGTGAAGCTTCATACTGACCGCCCGATACGGACTTGATGGTCGTAATGAAAATATCGGCGTTGTACGCCATGTAGTGAAAGCCCAGCCCCAGGATACCCACCACGACAGCCGGTATCAGAATCCACTCGCCTAAACCGAAGTAAAGGAAGTAGAGCTGCAGCAACAGGGGGGTGGTCATGAACAGCCAGATGAAAAAGCGCAACGGCGCGCTCACAACCTTGTTGGTATAAATGGATATAACAGCGACCACCAGTCCGCCCAGAACGGACATCAGTGCCACGGCAAGGGCCACCAGCGCGGCAACCCCAACACCCTTGAGGAGCGTGGGGAAGTACGTAATAACTGCCGAAAAATCGAACTCCATCGCTATGCCTCCTACTGGGTGGTGTACCGGGTGGCCCGGCGGTAGGCCAACTCGATGATGCCCATCACCGCGTAGATGATGACGATGTACATAAGGGCACTGAGGGTGAAGATTTCCAGCGGCTTGTAAGTGGAGCCGATCAGACGCTGGGCCTGATAGGTCAGTTCGACCACTGAGATAATGGAAACCAGAGAGGAGTTCTTGATCAGAACGATGGCCAGGACCCCGACGGAACGGATCATCAGGCTGGCGGCCTGCGGCAGGACGATGTAGAACATGGTTTGCGCACGGCCAAATCCCAGGGATCGGGCTGCTTCGGTTTGTCCGTTGTCGACGGACTCAATGGATCCCCGAATCGCTTCACTCATGTAGGCGCCAATATTGAACGCGCCAACAACGACGCCACAGGTGACGGGGTCCAACCGCAAGCCAATACTCGGACCGCCGTAAAACACCAGGAGCAACTGCACAAAATACGGTGTCCCCCGTACGATGCTTACGTATCCACGGGCAAACCAGCGAATGGGCGCAAACCGCAAGGTCTGTAAAAACACCAGCCCGCAGGCAACAAAGAACCCGAAGAAAATCGCGCGGGAAGAAATATCAATCGTAACCCAGGCCGCCCTGATCAACAGGGGGGTAACCTCGACCATTAAATCAAAGTCCATGGTCATCCCTTGTTCTGTTGTTATTCAAATCTTTTATCTGAAGGCAACCCGGCCAGGAAAGGGCCGGGTTGTGACTCACGGTCCAGTCCTTACTGGATGTTGGCACCTTCGCCGATCCACTTATCGACAATCGCCTGATAAGTGCCATCCGCCTTGATTTCTGCCAAAGCCTTATTCAAGGCTTCCATCAGTTCTGGCTTGTTCTTCTGAATGGAAATGGCTGCAGGCCAGCGTGGCAGGTCACCCACGTCGACCATCTTGATCGCTGGTGCATTTTTCTGCATTGCCACCAGCACCGGAACGTCGTCCGCAATCATTACATCAATGCGGCCCGTGGTAAGGGCATTCATCATATCCGGCAGGCCCTGGAAGGTCTGGTTCGTCCATTCGCCTTCACCATTTTCAACGGCCCACTGATTACCGGTTTCCCCGAGCGTGGAGCCAACGCGCTTGCCAGAAAAGTCGTCGATGCTGCTGATGTCGTCGGTGCCCTCCTGCACCCAAACCGAAAGGCCTGAGCTGTAGTAGGAATCCGTGAAGGCCACCGCCTTCTTCCGTTCCTCTGTCACGCTCATGCTGCAGATACAGGCATCAAACCTTCCACCCGCAAGAGCCGCGATAATTCCATTCCACGGAGAGGATTGTACGTTGACTTCCACGCCCATTTTCTCGGCCAGGGCTTCGGCAATATCAACGTCGAAACCGACCAGTTCACCCTGGGTGTTCACGAAGCTGAACGGAGGATAGGCGCCAGAGTTGGCCACCTGAAATACGCTTTCCCGAATCTCAGGCAGGTCACGCGCCTGAGTGGGCATGGCCACCATCAGGGTTGCGCCGATGGCTACGGCTGCGGTCGCCATAGTTTTGGAGAACTTTTTGATGTGTAACTTCATATCCCTATTCCTTATTAGACGTTTATCAAAACATGCATAGTTCCATGCACTTAACTACTTCACACTGCTTAATGACCATTTCTGTTGGGCCCGAATCGATCGCAGTTATCCATCCGGATTCGTTATTGTTATTTGTGATGGTTTGTAACTTGATCACCTCCCGCCAATCATTCCCCGTATTGTTCCTCACCACTTTCAATTGCAAAGATCAGTGCTGCTTCAGTCTGCGCCTGCAAGTCTGCATCGCTGATGTCTGCCAGCTTTTCCCGCACAACCAGACCCCGGCTGGTAACGTCGATGACAGCCAACTCTGAAATAATTCGGCTGACACAGGCTTTGGCTGTGAGGGGCAAACGGCAGGTTTCCAGTATTTTCGGGCGACCGTGTTTGTCGGTATGGGTGGTGAGCACGACGATGCGCTTTGTTTTTTGTGCCAGTTCCATGGCTCCACCGATACCCGGAGAGAACCTGCCCGGAATTTTCCAGTTGGCGAGATTGCCGTGTGCATCGACTTCAAAGGCACCAATCATCGTCAGGTCCACCCGAGCCCGACGAATCATCGCGAAGGACACGGCACTGTCGAACAAACTCGCGCCCTCGCGTAACGAGACGTAGGCGCCAGACGCGTCAATAAGGAAAGGGTCCATCGACTCCGGTTCGGCCTGCTTCCAGGCACCGAGAATGCCGTTCTCCGAATGGATCTGGACATCAAAGTCATCCGGCAGGTAATGCATGACTTTGGTCGGCAACCCTATGCCCAGATTCACAATGCTGCCGGGGGTGATCTCGAGCACCGCCCTGCGCAAAATGCGCTCAACGTCGGACATGATGCTCCAGAATTCCGTAGTCTGAGGCGAGTGATTCCAGTTGCACGACACTGTCGACAAAGGCTCCCGGTGTGTGAACCTGCTCCGGGCTGAACCGCCCGGGAGCCCCCAGATCCGGTGTTTCAACAATCACGTGGTCCGCCGCCATAGCCATGAGCGGACTGAAGTTAATGGCAGAGCCCTGATAAACCAGGTTGCCCAGCCAGTCGGCCTGAGCCGCATGAATAAGTGCAAAATCGGCTCGAAGCGCCATCTCAACTTTGTAGGTTTTGCCCTGCCAATCGAGCAGATCGTCAGGGCGGGTGATCTCGGAGTGGATACCAATATCGGTCAGAAAACCAAAGCTGCCCGCCCCGGCGGTGCGGATCTTTTCCGCGAGAATACCCTGGGGGTGAAACGCCACCTCTATCTCACCCTGGTTGAACCGATCGATCACGTTTTTATTCAGGCCAATGTGCGTGGTGATCAGCTTTCGAACCTGGCCATTCTCGATCAGTCGGCTCACGCCATGACTGGCCTCGTTGGCATCGTTCTTGATGAGCGTCAGGTTGGTTTGCCCCTGGCGCAGTAATTCATTGATCAGGCTGAATGGTGTGCCCGGATTGCCGAAACCACCCACCATGATGACCGCACCCGAGGGGATCGAAGCGATGGCGCTTTCGAGGGTGCGGTTCTTCTTCATGACCAGGCCACCTGCTCTTTTGCGATCTGTTCGAAGTCCGCCAGGCTGAGGTCGAACAGAGCAATAATGGCGTCGATATCGTCGGTGGTAACCGTCAACGGCGGTGTGATCAGAACATGATCCCCCGCCAGGCCGTCCAGGCAACGTCGCGGGTAGATCAGCAAGCCCCGCTCCTTTGCTAATACTGTGATCCGTTCGAAGGCGTTGAATTCGGATGGAAAACTTTGCCTGGTCAGCTTGTTTTGCACCAGCTCCACACCCTGTAACAGGCCAATACCCCGCACATTGCCTACGCAGCTGTATTTCTCGGCCAGCTGCTCGAGTCGCTGGCGTAAATAGAAGCCTTGTTCAGCGGCGTTGCTGACCAGATTCTCCGAGTCCATCACCTCAATCACCGCAAGGCCGGTGGCGCAGGCAAGCGGGTTTCCGGCATAGGTATGGCCATGCATAAAGCCGCCGCCGCGGCCCACGGCATCCACCAGTTCCTGACGCGCCATCATGGCAGCAATGGGGTAATAGCCGGAGCCAAGCCCCTTTGCCAGTGCAAGAATGTCCGGTGCTACGCCATAGTGTTGGTAAGCAAACCAGGCACCGGTACGCCCCATACCGCTGAGCACTTCATCCATGATCAGCAGGCAACCATACCGGTCACACAGGGCGCGCAACCCTTCCATGTAACTTCGGGTGAACATACGGCCACCGGTGCTGGCACCGCCGACAGGCTCAACAACAATAGCGGCGACAGTTTCCGGGCCAGCGGCCTCAATGGCACGCTCAGTCTGTTCGAGCACCACGGCAATATGCTCTTCAACGTTGGCCTCACGAAAACGATACAAGTCTGGCGAGGGCACCTTGACTGAGCCTATGGTGGCCGAACGGTAGGGTGCTTCCAGCGGTTCATACCCGGTCAGCCCCAGTGCGCCCAGCGTGCTGCCGTGATACGACGGGCGCAACGACACGAACTTGCTACGCTCAGGCTGACCTTCAACAAGGAAATACTGGACCGCCAGTTTGATGGCGCTCTCGACAGCTTCCGAACCACTGCCCACAAAAAACACTTTCTGAAGATCAGCGTCCGTCCTTTCAACCAGCTTATTCGCCAGATCCAGCGCAACCTGGCTTTCAAACTGGGTTCGGTAGGTGAACGCAACCTTGTCGAGTTGCTCGACCATGGCGCGTTTTACGGTGGGATGATTGTGGCCAATATTGCAGGTGATGGCTCCGGAGCAGCCATCAATATAACGACGTCCGTCAGTATCCCAGAGGTAGATACCGTCGGCGTGGCTGACCAGGGGCATGTCTTTAGTGGTCAGGTAGAACAACGCATTGCTGCTGGGCATCGAATCGCCGATCCTTCTGCAAAAAACGATGTTTTTTTGTTCAAATCCAAAGCCATAGGATCAGTTCTATAAACTAATTGCAATGCATGATATTTTTACATTACTTGATGATTTCTACTCATATATTAACTAAAACAAGACGCCCGCAAGGCTTGCCATCATGAGCGACATCAACCTGACCTCCCTGAAATCGTTACTGATTTTCAAAAGGCTGTACGAAACGGGCAACGCGACACAAACAGCAAAAGATCTGGGGATCACCCAGTCCGGTGTCAGCCGATCACTCGCCCAGCTAGAAGAAAACATTGGCTTTGCGCTGTTCATGCGGCATAAGAAACGGTTGATTGTTCTGCCCGAGGCCGATGAGCTTTATGGGGAAATCCTGGGGCTGGTGAGCAATCTCGAAAACATGAATCACAGCATCGTGGCGTTGAGGGAATTCGGTGCCTCGCGCATACGTATCGCCTGTGCCCCCAGCCTCGGTTTTGACTACGTTCCCAAAACCATTGCACGCATTCTGAGCGATAATCCGAAGTACAGTGTGTACCTGGACATCATGCCCAGCCCGGAAATTGTGCGCGCCGTTGAAGCCGGCAACTTTGACGTCGGATTCGTCACTCTGCCAGTGACCACCGAAGCGTTGGTCGTCGATGAATTCATCTCAACCGAAGCGGTTTGTCTGATACCCAGAAACCACAGCCTGGCCAGGGCCAGTGTGGTGACCACCGACGATCTCAAAGGCCAGCATCTGGTTATCCCGAACCAGCCCAACCTGGCTGCCGACCAGCTACTGGTGCACCTGTCAGAAAGAAACATACATATTGCCGGCAAGACCGAGGCCAACATCTCGGCCATATGCTCACTGGTTGCCAACGGTGTCGGTATCACGCTGATCAATCCCATCACCGCCTACGATCATCAGGCCATGCATGCCGGGCTCCTGATGAAACCATTCAAGCCAGCCATCCATTTCCGCTTCGCTCTGGTGTACAAACAGAAGTGGGCGAACAACCGGTTAATCAGCCTGCTCAAGGAAATGCTGCCGGATTTGCCGGATCACCGTGTGGCCGAAAGACATAACCGAGGCTGCGACATAACCTGAATTATTTAGGCAACTTTACTTTTCTGGCAAATCCAAGCCCAGCTGAGCCAAGCCCTAAAATTGTTAAATAGCCAGGCTCAGGGACTGCAACGAAATCAGCTTTATAATCCTTGCCTATCGCTAATAAATGAGCCCGGAAGCTGTTAATATCCAAGTGTGTACTACCGCCGCCCCAGCGCTGAACTTCCGTCAAGTTGACCGAGGCTAGCCAGCTAGTAACAAAATCTCTTCCTGCGAGTATTTTCGTTCCTCGCGTAACCATCCAATGATCGAAACCACCCCCCAGTCCATCGCCAGTATCGATAAATATAAAATCTGAATGTTTGTCAAATAATCTGGGATTGGCAAGTGTCACAGGATCCCAATTACCTGTGCTAAAAACCGCATGCATATTGGTATTGTTTGAATTACCAATCCACGGCTCACCTGCTTCAGTTAAATACACCGGGCTTCCAACGGCTGACCCCGCGAAGAAAAACAATAAACAGGGTATCTTTTTCATAATCAATATCTCTGTAGCATGGTATTAATAGACCCAACCAATAGATTTGGCGTCCAAATCCTGCCCGTAATGTTGATTGGCCAGCGGATGAGAAATGTCATTGGGCGCAGCCGTCACTGGCACACGTAAGGCCGACAAAGCCAAGACAAAGCCGGCCCGGAACGGTCCTGTTATGCCCATACCTTGCCCCTGGTCAGTTACCCATGCGGTCAGCAAAGTGCTGTCCGCGCCTATTACGAACATTCGCAGGTCAAGGACGGGCGAACACCCCCCAATTGGGTGGGACTTTGAGATAACTGAAACCTGAGAAGGGATTACCAGAACAGAGCGAAAAGAACTTGCATCAATTGCCGTTGATTGGTGACACCGAAATGCCGGAAAAGATTTTTGACATGAGATCGAACAGTCTCATGGTTTACCTGGATTGCGTCTGACACCTGCCTGACGGATTTCCCCAGCATCAAATGGTACGCAACCAGCGTTGCCACGGGTGGCAACCCCATTGAACGAAGGCTCGCCTGAACCGCCTCTTGCTGATAGCACCCGTGAATCGAAATTAGGACAACCGGGCCTGTCGTTGGCAACAAACCTTCTGCTTCTCCCCCGAGAACCGACAAAGAGACCCTCAACTCATCGAATGCTCCATCCGAGAAATGGTATTCGAATCGACTTGGATCAATCTCTCCATGCCTCGAGAAATGGCGCAATTGTTGACTGAGCCACGTTCTTGCCGGCGCGCACTGAAATACCACCCTCCCATCCTTAACCTTCAGGATGTGTTCACGCCGGACCAGATGCTCGAATCGATCGTTAGCGTAGACGAGTCGGGCGGAAGCGTCGACAAGACCAAGTGCCGATTCACAGCTATCAAGAAGGTTATCGGAAAGCTCCAGGGAAAACTGAAGCATTGATAAATCCGATGATGTATTGATCGCTGATCTCAACAGAGGGAATAGTTCCTGCATTCGCGACAGTCGCTTGGCATCAAACTCGCCAGCATTCAGAGGCAACAATGCACTCAGCATTCCGAAGCCCTCTTTACGGCTTTCGAAGAAACCGCCGGCACAATGGAACATCTTGATCGGTTTAAGAAACTCATCGTAGAACCGGGTATCTACCAGGCGGCGGTTGGGGTAAAGATCACCGCTTTTATACACAGCGTGAGTTTTCCGCTGCTTCAATGCGTCTATCCAGACATCGCCCTGAGGAAACTTTGTCTGGTAGGACTTCATTACACTGGAGGGAAGGCTACTGGCCTCATAGAAAGAAATTGACGCCTGATGACTACCACTCATCACTACCAGGTTCACATTGTCGACCGAGAGGTAACGTTCCATCGCCGCCAAAGCCTCCGGCCAGCGCTCGGGATGCCACGCGGCCTCATTGATCAGTGCAGAAAGGCGGTCTATCTCGTTAGTCTTATTGGCCATTAGACACGGTACAATGTATTTTCAGTTTTCTAATCAATGAATTCTGTGAATGACAGTCTGTCTTGATAAACGCAACTTTCAGATAACTTCTCGCGGTATTCTGGGTGATACCCATCATTTCCGCGGCTTGCCGGACGGTCATACCGGAGGCCAAGCAATGCGCAAACCTGGATTCAGCCATGGTCAAGCCCCATAAACGTCGGCATTGACCATTACACCCCTCACCCGACGAGGAAAATTCGTGCCGCTCCACTGTTATGAGCTGGATGAGGAAGTGCTCCGCTCCTCCATTGAACGTGAACTCTCGCCGGCTGTTTGCCCGGTAAATCGACGCAACAACGGTGCCTTGGTTGGAATGGATAACCTTCCGCACAGGGAGGTGATCCTGAGCCGAATGACGGACCACCTGAACGAAGGCCGCTCTAAGGCACGGGTTGATCCAGACCAGGTGCCCATGTTCAAGAGCCAGTAGACCCCGGTAGTATTCGTTGACCCGGCGCCCCAATTCACGGAAAACCTTCCCGGTGCAATCAAATTCCACCAGCGTAATCTGATTATCGATTGTGAGGCGCTCCATCACACGGGCCACTTTCCTTAGCGCAGCAATCTCCCCCCTCCTGGGCTGCCCTTCCACCGCTGCCATCCTTCGCACATAGCTCTCAATCATGGTCAGCTCCCTTGCTACCTGGTTTCGCCACTCATGTTTTACCTCCAGGGGTGGCTCTCAAATGGGCCGAACCCATCTGCTTTCTTCGTACCTCCAGATCCGTCATGCGAACTTGAGCGGATATCTCCGCACAGCCCAAGAACTCTGCATAAAGAGTGTCGGGGGCTCGCTGGCAAGCGAACTGAGCGTATCAGCAGAAACCGGCAACTAGCCGGTTAGTGTAGTAGGTAATTCCGGTATGGACAGAAGCGATACACGTCGTCCATGATCCGGCTCCCGAAATATCCGTTTTGGTAGCGAAAGCGGACAATTGCTTGAATAGATTGGCCAGTCAGGCCGAATGCCGGCGAGCAGCGCCTGCCTGAAACTGGCCAATTCCTTGACTGTCCGACAAAACCACGCCACCCATTAACAACTGAGGCAAGATTCCATGATCTGGACTGTATATCTTTCTGGCGAAATCCATACTGACTGGCGCGAGCAAATCCAGGCCGGCGCATACGAAGCGGGTTTGCCGGTGGAATTTACCGCTCCCGTCACCGACCACGACGCCAGCGACGCCGCCGGCGACCTGCTGGGTAAGCCGGAAAACCAGTTCTGGCGTGATCACCAATCGTCCAAGGTGAACGGCATTCGCACCAAGACGATGCTTGAACAGTGCGATCTGGCCGTGATTCGTTTTGGCGACAAGTACAAGCAGTGGAACGCGGCATTCGATGCGGGTTACTGCGCGGCGCTGGGCACTCCGTACATTACCCTGCACGGCGACGACATTGTGCATCCGCTGAAGGAAGTGGACGCGGCGGCGATGGCCTGGGCTCAGACTCCTGAGCAGGTTGTGGAGATTCTGAAGTACGTGACCACCTCCAAATAAGCAGCCCCCCTCCGTTAGTGCCGGGGCATCTGCCAGATGCCCCGGCTATGGAAAGAACCTGCAGGGAGGGTCATAGCGCCTGCACGACAAGTTCCAACCCGTTCATCATAACGAGCGCTGCCCTAGGGGCGATTCTCCAGAGCCTCAAGCGCCCGCCGCAAGCCGACAGCAATCCGTTGGACCTTCGGCACCCGGTCTCTGCAGGCGATAATACCGAAATTCAGGAACTTACCATGGCTACAGCAGGTAAAGTTCAACGGCACACCAGGCATAATCAGGCTTACCGGATAGATGTGAAGAAGCCGGGCCCCGTCCAGATACCTTTCTTCCCGCTGTCCCGGCACGTTTGAGATAACCGTATTGAATATCGGCCGACCATGCCCGGCCCGGCCCAGGATGACCGAGGACATAAACGGGCCTGTCGCCATCAGCGAGTAGGGTACGGTGGCGCCCTCCGGAAGGTTTTGCAGAAAGGATTTGGCCGCCCGGGTGGACGCTGTAATCTGAGCCAAACGCTCCCTGGGGTCTGCCACATTCGTGCCCAGGGCTCCAAAGATCATGCTGACCTGATTGCCCACACTGTGATCGCCCGGCTTTCGGGTAGACACCGGAAGAGCGGCCGTCAGGGACTCCTTCGGCAAGGCATTCATATTGATCAGGTAATCTCTGAGTGCTCCGCCGGCCAGTGTCATCACCACATCATTCAAAGTGGCGCCTGCCTCTTTAGCAACTTTTTTGAGCCGAGCAAGTTCAAAATGCTGGGTGGCGACCCGCCTCTGGGCTCCTATAGGGCCGTTAATGGCAGAAGGCGGTGTCGATGCAAACGTGGTGAGTTCCGGATCTTTCCTGCGTAATCGAAGCGCTGCTCCCATGGCCGCTTTGAGATCACTGAACCCCGGCAGGGACAACGAATCCGTCTCAGCATCATTCTCGGAACAATGTCTGGCCCAATGGGGTTGCGTCTGTTCATCGGCCCCGGCGGACAGGCCTTCAACCAGCAAATGACCGGCACTGATGCCATCGACCAGAGCGTGATGAAGTTTCACGTAAATCGCGAACCGCTGGTCTGACAGGCCCTCAATGAAGTGAAACTCCCAGAGTGGCTTTCGCAGATCCATTCGCAACCCGTGAATCCAGGCGACCATCTGACCAAGCTCCACTTCACCCCCGGGCTCAGGAAGTGCCCATTGCCGAAGGTGGTATTCCAGGTCCAGGTCGTGAACGCTCCGGGTAGCAGGGCTGAGCTGCCAGCGACTTGGTCGTGTCAACACCTGGTTCCACGGGTAGGAAACCCGGATTTCCCGTCGCCAACGCTCCACCAATTGAGTGACGAACGCTTTTTGTTGGTCTGGCTCCAGTCCCTCGGGATAACTGAATACCATCAAGCCGGCCACGTGCATCGGCATATCCCGCCCCTCAAGGCGTAATGAAGCCGCATCGATTAAAGACAGTTTTCTCAGGGACATTCTTCACCTCCGGTGATCCCAAGTCCTTCTTCAAGCTCCACCAGCGCATCAGTCAGGCCGGTAGCAAGCCGCTGCATATGAGGCACGGAATCCCGGCAGGCAATAATGCCAACATTCAGAGTGCCGGCATGGCTGTAACAGGTGAAGCTGACGGCCATACCCTGAAACACAATGTTGGCCGGATAAAGGTGCAGCAGGCGGGCACCACGAAGGTACTTCTCCTGGCGCCCGCCAGGCACATTCGATACCACGATGTTGAACATTGGGCGACCAGTACCTCCCATGCCAGAAAGCATTTTCAAAATAGCGGGGGCCATACTGGCCAGCGAATAAGGCACGCGCATTTCCGGTGACAGTTCCTGAATGTGTTTTTTTGCCTCGGATGTGGACGCATGAATCTCATGGAGCCTGACCACCGGGTCGGCAATGTTGGTCCCGACAATGCTGTAAATCATCCCCACGGCATTGCCACTGCTCATATCACCAGCCTCCCGAAGCGACATAGGAATGGCGGCCGTCAGGCTTTCCTTGGGTAGCGCGGTAATGTCCTTTAGATATCGCCTTAAACTGCCCCCGACCAGGCAAGCCACGACATCGTTAAGAGTGACGCCCTCATGACGGGCTACCGCTTTCAGCCGTTCCAGGGGGAAGGCTTGGGTGGCAAACCGACGCTGGGGGCCAATACGACCGTTCAGCGGGCTACGGGGCGCTGATCGCAACGTGGTCAGGGAGTCATTCTCGCCAAACATCTTGAGAACGTTTTTTGCCGTACCCATTGTCTCGCCGAGTGATGGCAGCTTCAGTCGTTTCAGGGAAAGTGGTTTTTCGGGGGCAGCATGCACCCAGAAAGGCGGAGTGGTCAGATCGTCTTTGTGGTCAGACAGTCCGTTCATCAAAAGGGAGGCGCCGCTGACGCCATCGACAATGGAGTGGTGAAATTTTACGTAGATGGCGAATCGATCACCTTCAAGGCCATCGATCACCACGCATTCCCAGAGCAGTTTTCGCAGATCCATGGGCTGACTGTGCAACTGGGCGACCAGCTGGCCCAATTCCTTTTCGCCTCCGGGTGCAGGCAGCGACAGGTGTCGCAGATGATATTCCAGGTCCGGGTCATAAGAAGTCACCAATGAAGGCGCCAACTGCCAGCGAGAACCCGATACCAGCACTTTGTTCCACGGTGACGTAATGCGGGTTTCTTTGCGACCATCTTCCATCAGTTTCTTCACGAAACTGGCAACACCCTCTTCGGGTGCCTCAAACACCATCAACGCCGCAACATGCATCGGGGTTCGAGGGGTCTCAAGCTGAATGAACGCAGAGTCCATCGGGGAAAGTTTGGAAGAGTTCATATCCCTGTATCTCCAGTGCAGCTTGGCTCGCCCAACTGCTCGCGAATAAATACGATGATGTCTTCCCGTGCCTGTCTGGCCTCAGGAAACCAATCTTCCACTAACGGAAAGCATGGGGTAAGTCAGTCCAGAGCATGAGCTCCTTTACCACTTCTGCCCTGGTAAGGCGTCGCGGCGGCTACAACCGCGGGCACCATTATGGGTACCAATACGACATATTGTAGCTCTCTCTGTCAGGTTTTTTTTGAAGTTACCCAATGTCCGCTTTTACACGCGTGATTTCTTGCTCGTACAAGGCGCTCTTGACTCTGACGGTTGAGATAAGCGCCGGTAAGCTGGGCGGTGTACCTGATTCGCAAACTCACACCAAATTAAGCGACAAGCAGTGGGCCAGAGTACCCAGCATTCGCCTTACAACGCTGTTGAAGCCATATGATCTGGCTAAATTCAGACCAGACACTATCTGGTTACCCCAGTCCGAGACCCCCTTCCTGAAAGCCACTCGAAATCAAACCGCTTTCACCACCTCCGACAGCATATCCCGCACCTGTCCCGCGATTTCCTTTAGCTCGTCGTTGTCGATGGCACTCATGGAAGACACCGGATCTATCGCACTTACCTCAATGCCTTCCGGCACCTCACGAAGAATCACGTTGCAGGGCAGCATAGCCCCTACCCTGGGCTCCACACCGATGGCTTCCCACGCCATGTTGGGGTTACAGGCCCCGAGAATCCGGTAAGCGTCCATGTCCTTGTCGAGCTTCTTCTTCATCGTGGCTTTGACGTCAATTTCCGTCAGCACACCGAAGCCGCGGTCAGCCAGTGCCTTGCGGGTACGTTCATCGACTTGGTCAAATCCGGCGCCCTGAATGAGTCGGTTGATGGTGTAAGACATAGAGGCTCCTTATTCAATTGCGATTGAGATTGCTATAGGTTTAGCACCTCAAACGAGGTTTTGTCGGTATTATCGAGTTGGCCAGTAGCTTGGCACGACAGCAAGAACCCCGTAAACCAACGGCAATAGACACGATGGATCGCCCACACTCCGCCTACCCACTACCCACGACGCTCGCCACCCTGAGCGCACTTTATCTGGCGCAGGGTTTGCCTTCGGGACTGTTTGCCCATGCCCTGCCCGTGTTCTGGCGGGAAGCCGGTGTGAGCCTGGCGTGGATCGGGGCACTGAAGCTGCTTGCCCTGCCCTGGGTACTCAAAGCGCTGTGGGCGCCGAAAATCGATCAGAGTCTGCAACGGGGTATTCCGCCAGCGCGTTGGCTGACGCGCCTGCAATTACCCGCGGCCATGCTCCTTTTTGCTCTGGGTTGGATTGGTCTCGCACCAGGAGGTTCCACCCTCGCTCTTGTCACAGCGTTGGTGCTGGCCGTCAATCTGCTGATGGCGACCCAGGACATTGTGACCGATGGACTGTCTGTTCGCTGGATTCCCGCCCGGTGGCGTGGTCACGTCAATACCGTTCAGGTTGCCGGGTACAAAGTGGGCATGCTGGCTGGTGGCGCATTGCTGCTGATGCTTGCCCAGCATATGCCGCACGTCGCGGCGATTGGCATTCCCGCCGGTTTGCTGGTCGTTCTGTACCTGCTTGTCCGCACCTACGCGCCAATGCGGGCGCCTCTGGCCGAAGAAGCCATTGACCCCAATCATGTTCGCGCCACCGGGGAAGAAAGCCACCAGCCGTTTCGGGAGGGTTTGATTGGCTTTCTGAAACGCCCGGGTATGGCGTTCTGGGTTGCCATACTCGCCAGCTACAAGATCGCGGATGCCATGGGCTCTGGCATGATTCGCCCGATGTTGACGGACGGCGGCTGGACCTCTGGCGACATAGGCACTTTCACACTGATCACCACGGTGGCAGGTCTGCTCGGCGCCGCACTCGGGGGCTGGCTGTATCAAAAACTGGGTAGCCGCCGAAGCCTGATATACGCGGGCTTGGCCCAGGCTTCAACGATGGCTGCCTGGGCACTGGTGGCACTAAAAGGCAGCGATCCAACCCTGGTGTACGGAATAGGTGTGCTGGAGCAATTGGCAGACGGCTGTTCAACAGTAGCCCTGTTCGCGGTGATGATGAGCCTTTGCCGTAAGGACTGGGCGGGT
Source organism: Marinobacter suaedae (assembly GCF_030519635.1). Classification (NCBI taxonomy): domain Bacteria; kingdom Pseudomonadati; phylum Pseudomonadota; class Gammaproteobacteria; order Pseudomonadales; family Marinobacteraceae; genus Marinobacter; species Marinobacter suaedae. The sequence continues at coordinate 59,663 of NZ_JAUMIS010000001.1, forward strand.
ACCGACTTTACTCTGCAGGCGTCAATTCAGGTTGTCACGGCCGGTTTGTTCGGGCTGGTGGGCGGAGTCATCGCACAGGTGACCAGCTACGCCTTTATGCTCCTGTTCGCCGGTGGACTCGGCATCCTTGTTCTTCTGGTGTTCGCACTGAGGACACGCAAACATCATAATCACCTGTTTCGCGGACAGCCAACCTGATCGTCTAATAATCAGTACGTTACATAGTCGCCGCCTTTTGCTGAGGCCTTTTCGGTGTATTATTGAGCGACACGTCCAGCATTCGCCGATACGGCATGGAACAGGAGTTTGTCGTGACCACCCTCGTACAGAACAAAAAATCAGGGCTTGGTGTTAACCTCTTTGGGCTTATCTTTCTCCTGGTGGGTCTCGGAGTCTTTATCGGAGGGCCGGTTCATACCGTCTATGAACATATCGGCACCGGTGACTGGCGGCAGGTACCCGCCAACCTCGACTCCATTGAAGTCAAAACCCACCGGGGCTCCGACTCCACTACCTACTCCGTTCGAGCGTCTTACCGTTACGAATATAACGGGAGGACCTTCTCCGCGTCCCGGGTCGGCTACGATCGGGGCAGCGATAACCTCAGCGACTACCACTATGAGGTTGTAAGCCGGCTCAGACACAGCAACAACCAGGGAAGTTTGACGGCGTGGATTAATCCGGAAGCCCCCTCCGAAAGCTTCCTTGTACGGGAATTACGGTGGGAGAAACTGGCCTTCGGGTCCATTTTCGGCATCGTCTTTGCCGGAGCGGGATTATTTGTCATGTTCATGGCTCGCCGGCAAACAGCTTCAGGTGTGCCAGGCGCAAACGGTCAGCTTATTTACTCATCCGAGAAACAGGGTTTCTGGATGTTTGCCTTCATGTCCTTCCTATTTATTGGCGTCAGCCTGCCGGTTACCCTCAAATTACCGGAGGAAATCGGCAAAGGTAATTGGGCAATTTTGCTGGCACTGGCGTTTCCCGCTATCGGAATCTGGCTCGGCTTCAAAGCCAGGGAAGCGCGCAAAAACTGGCGCTTTTACGGCCCGACTCCGTTGATGCTTAATCCGAGTCCGGGGCAAGTGGGAGGCGATATTGGAGGATCAATCGCCCTCCCCGGCCGACTGCCACCGGGAACCTGGAAAGTGACGTTGCAATGCGTGCGAGTCAGGATCAGCGGAGGCAAAAACAGCCGTCGAAGTGAATCGGTGGCGTGGCAAGAAGATCAGGTACCTGAGATCTCCCGGGAGTCATCGGGTTCCGTCGCCCGTTTTGTCTTCACCCCGCCGACCAGCCTGCCCGAAACGGACAATCAAGGAAATCGCATGGTGAAATGGCGGGTTTTGCTGGATGGCCCAAAAGAACCGGTACCGATGGAACGCACCTTCGAGATCCCGGTCATGAAGGGCACCCAGACCTCTTCCATCAAAATCACCGAGGCACACCTCGAACAGACCGAGCGTCAGACCCAAACACAGTCCATCGCCTCTGCTGCCGAGCAGATTGACGTTGCCCCCTCCGGCTCGGGCTGGCTGATTACCAGCCGACATGGCCGACATACCGGGATGACTCTGGGCGTTATGTTCGTCGGTCTGCTCTTCAGCGCAGCGAGCATTGGACTGGGCTATATGGCCGCGAAAGAGGGCTTCATGCTCTACGTGATGGCGGGAGCCTTCGGCCTGTTCGGTTTCCCGATGCTCATTGGTGGCCTGTTCATGGCCGGTAGAAGCCTGAAAGCACACATCAGTGGCCCCCAGGTGGAAGTCGTCCGCTACTGGTTTGGCAAGGCTTTGTGGAAACGACAGGGCACTCTGACCAGTACCCACCAACTCATGCTCAAATCCAGTGGCAGCATGAGTTCCGGTCGGAAAACAACGGAATTCTTCTCGCTGGCCTTCAAGGATGCGAGGGACGGCAAGGACATTCGCATCGCTGAGGGCATTTCCGGTCGCAGGCCCGCCGAAGCGTTGCAGGAGCAGCTATCGAAACTGATCGGACTAAAATAGTGAGGGTTCCGGCCTGCCGATTCAGAAGGAGCGGAAAATGAACCTCACCAAAGGCATTAAAGCATCCGTTGTCCTGGCCACGTTGTTGGCATTCCATGCCTTTGCCGGAAGTGATGACAGTCATAACAGGGATGATCACGCCAGGACATCCGTTGAGCTGGGCCCCAGACCTTTCTATCTGGTGGACAACATGGAAGACAGCCCGCTCAAGCTACAACTGCAGTCCTGCGAAACCAGAGTTTTCAAACCCAGCGATTTCTCCATTGGTCACCGGGGAGCCCCCCTGCAATTCCCCGAACACACCCGGGAATCCTACATGGCCGCTGCGGCCATGGGTGCCGGCATCCTCGAGTGCGACGTGGCGTTCACCAGGGACCGACAACTGGTATGCCGCCACGCCCAGAACGACCTGCACAGCACCACCAACATCGTGACCGTGCCGGAACTGAACGCCAAATGCACCCAGCCGTTCGTTCCCGCGGACCCGTCATCGGGTAAACCGGCCCAGGCAGAATGCCGCACCAGTGACATCACACTCGCCGAGTTCAAAACCCTCCGGGGCAAAATGGATGGCTACAACCCCGATGCCACCACGCCGGAAGAGTACCTCGACGGCACCGCCGGATGGCGAACCGACCTGTACGCCACCAGTGGCACCCTGCTGAGCCACCGCGAAAGTATCGAACTGTTCAAGAAACTGGGCGTCAAGTTTACCCCGGAGCTGAAGCGTCCCGTGGTGGCTATGCCGTATGAGGGCGACTACAGCCAGCAGGATTACGCCCGCCAGATGATCAACGACTACGTCCACGCAGGCGTTGCGCCTGAGGACGTGTGGCCACAGTCGTTCTATCCCGATGATGTGCTGTTCTGGATTAATGAGATGCCCGCTTTCGGTCGGCAGGCAGTCTTTCTCGATCAGGACGCCATAACGCCTGACAACAGTTCGCTGGCCTACATGAAGAGTCTCAAAGCTCAGGGGTTAAACATCATAGGGCCTGCACTCTGGAAGATGCTGACGCTGGATGCCCGAGGTGACGTCGTCGCGTCCGACTACGCAAAAAATGCCCGCGCCGCCGGGCTGGACATGGTTGCCTGGACCGTCGAGCGCAGCGGCCCTCTAGCAAACGGGGGTGGCTGGTACCACCAGACCATCTCGGAGGCCATCGACCGGGATGGCGACACCTTCGAAGTGATTGATGCCCTGGCCCGCAAAGTTGGCGTGATCGGCATATTTTCCGACTGGCCTGCGACCACCACCTACTACGCCAACTGCATGACCCTGATCCCCAGCCACACCTCTTACGATCGACGCCACTGATGCCCTGCCCCGTCCAAAGGCCGGGGTTTACTGCTACCTCACCGGCTACCCTCAGGAAGCAAAGGCGACGGAAACCTCAAGACGCTTTTCAGCCGACAATGAATTGGTGATCAGGCAATTATGCTCGGCCTTCTCGAGCATCCGCCTGGCCTTGGCTTCATCGGTCCCCTCCGGCACCGTCAAGCTGGCGTGAACCACAAACTGAGTGAATCTGGTTACCCGCTCAACACGTTCCAGCGTGCCTTCCACGTCGCAGGTGAGCGAAGTCCAATCGAGCTTCGAAGCACGAGCGATGGCCCGAAACGTCAAAATGAAACAGTCGGCGACAGAGGCTACCAACAAACTCTCTGGCGACCATTTGTCGCCGGGGCCGCCAAACTCGGGCGGCGGTGCGGATGGAATATCCTGCACGCCATCGCTGGACAGGTTCACATCGCCTTCTGGCTGTGCCACTGCAGCAGCCCGGTAGTGATGAGGTAATTCTTGCATCGGATCGTCTCTCTTGATTCGGTGATCTATTAACTTAGTATCGCCACCAGCCGCTGCCAAAGCATTCCCAACACCTCGTAGAACGCTCGTTCCGACTTCAGCTGGTTGCTCGCCTGCACGCTCAGATCCGGCGTCTCGCTACCCAATCGGATGGCGGGCGCAGGAATTGGTTCCAGCCCTTGCTGCTCAAAAAACCATACAGCCCTGGCGAGGTGCGAGGCTTCCGTGACCAGTGCGAAGCGCCTGTCCACCAGCCAGGGTTTCATATGCTTGGCCTCCTCACCGGTATCCTTCGGTTCCGGGAATCGGCGAATCCTGCCCTCATCAACGCCCATGCTCCGGGCAATTGACGCAACCATGTCGGCGTGGGGGACCGGGTCATGTCTGGCATACCCGGAGACAAACAGCTCAGCCTGGGGGTTGGCACCCAGTATCCGCAGACCTTCCACCAGCCGGTAAAGCGACGACGAGCACAGCTGCGCTGCAGGTGGAACCCTGTCATCACTGCTGTGGCAACCGCCCAACACCACAACCACATCCACCGGCCGGGACAGATCAAAAGCCGCATAGTCGCTCTCGACCATGCTCACCAACCGATTGGAGACCGGCGCCCAGCTGGTCAGGAACAGCAGTAGGGCGCCGCTCACCAGTGCCACCCTCGCCATGCGCGGCCAGACCCTGAGCATCAGAATCCCGGCCATCAATAGCATCAGGGTAAGAGGAATCGGCATCAGCATCTGGCCGATGAATTTCTTAAGTTCAAACGCAAGCATTTCTATCGTCTTTCATTGGGAGGCATCAACCGCGAATCAGGGCGGCATTATGCCAACAATTGAGGATTTTTAGCGCATCTACAAGGGGTTGTGGAAAGAAACGAGTATCAGGCCGGCAGGATTACGCGGACGCTACGTTCTCGCAGTCTGATGCAACCTGTGCCCATTGACTCGCGTACCAGGACCGGTGCGTAGCTGACCCTGCCCCGGGAGCATCACCGTCCTCCCGAGCATCTGCGCCATCCTTCTGAGCGCACATCCGAAGAATATGGTTGGCAATGGCGATCTCGGATTCGCGGCCAATGGCCATGGCACAGTCCAGGGCCTCTTGTGCGGAACTGGCGGCAGCCGGCCACAGCCCCTGCTTCCACTGATGGCCCGCCAGCCGGCTGAGCAGATACGCAACGTGATATTTGTCATCAAGCGCCCGCAACGCCTCGAGCCCTGACTTGAACGCGTCGAGCGCCCCCTCTTCGCCGTTCATATACCGAACCAGGGCCGAAAGCGTTTCGCTCACCGGGAGCTCCACGCCAGCCCTTACCCGCTGCCCCAGATCCAGCAACTGATCGATCAACACATCGCACGCTGACAGATTGCCCCGATCCACATGCAGCATGATCAGTTGTTCGGTGGCTGCAAATTCCTCAAGCCTTTCTCCGGCCTCCAGGGCGGTATCAATGGCCTTCTGGAATGCCCTTTCAGCATCCTTGTAATGGCCCCGGTAACCCGCCAGCATGCCTTCCGCGAGATAAGCGGTGCTGATGGGACCGATGCCATGATTGAACAGGCTCTTCACCTCCAGGATAAAGGCCTCGGCCTGGTTGAGATTGCGCTCCAGCAACAGGAAACACTTGGCCGCCTGTGCCAGCGCCTCCGCCCTCTCCTCCGGTTTCTCACGGCGGCTGATCCGCTCGGCCTGCAGGATATTGGAATGTGCTGACGCCATGGAGGCATTTTCCCAGCGCAGGAAGGACAGCATCTGGAAACCGAGACGGGCCTCGTGGGTCAGACCTGCGGCCAGGGCCTGTTCAGCCAGATCCCGCAACTGGATACTGGCGGTTTCGGTGTCCGGCTTCTGGGCTGAATACAGAATATGGAGCAGCTTCAGCATCCACCCGATCCGCTCATTCCCCTGCAACTGTTCTGCCATTTGCAGCCCCTGCCGGGCCAGAGATTCCGCCACGCCATTGGCGAACACCCGCAATGCCTGTTCGCCGGCGAGCACGCAGGCTCGGGCGCCTTCCAGAGCCTCACCGGCCCGCTCGGCGTGGTAGGCGATTTCGGTAGCCACCTCCAGATTGTCGATTTCCGGTAACAGCAACTCGACCACCTTCTTGTGCATCAGGCGTCGCCTTGGCAGGGACAGATCGCTGTATACCGCCTGACGAACCACATCATGACTGAACCGATAGCGCTGGGAGGAGTGGGTGGCATCGATCTGGAACAGCGCATGGGTTTCCAGGCATTCCAGTCCTTCCACCAGGACCTCCGGCTCAAGGGAACACAGCCGTTCCAGCCGAGGGATGCTGATGGAACGGCCCAGTACCGCACCCCACCGAACCAGATCAATGGCCTGCTCCGGCAGGTGTTCGATGCGATCACGTACCAGATTCACCAGCGGGCGGTACGGGTCACTCAGTTCCGGATGGCGCGCCATCTCGATGGCGTAGAGAGGATTCCCGGAACTGGCCCGGTATATCCGATTGGCATCCACCGATCCGTGGCCCGACAGGAGCTGGCCGATATCACTCTCGCCCAATGGCGCCAGATCAAACACCCTTGCACCGAAGTCCTGTTGCAGGGTGAGAATGACTCGCTGTGCCGGTGCGTTATCACGCAGCTCCCCCGCACGAGCAAAAAGCCCGAACATCAATGGACAGGAGCGAAAACTCCGTGCCACATAATGCAGCAACTGCAACGAGGCCCGATCAAACCACTGGAGATCGTCCAGAATCAGCAGCAGCCCTTTACCGCGGGCCTGCTGCTGAAGCTCGTCGCGGACCAGAGAGAACCATCGTTCCTGATCAATTTCGCTGTCAGCCTGGTCGGGTTGAACCAGATCCGACAGGGCCAGCCCGAGCGCATCCAGCCAGGGTTTGTAAGGGCTTTTCTGTTCTACCTCGTACGCCCTCCCGGCTCTGACAGCAAAGCCGGCGCTTTCAGCCTTGCTCATCAGCCGCTCCGCCAGTCGGCTCTTACCAATCCCCGGTTCCCCCTGAAACAGAAAAGCGCTCACGGCTTCCCCGGCTGCCAGCCGGCCCATTTCATCCTCAATAAACCTCAGTTCCTTCGACCGCCCGACAAACGGCAACGCAGCGCCCATGCCGGCCGGCGGCGATACCGGTCTGGCCGCTGCGTTCGGTGCAGGCGCGGCCTGACGGGACTGCTCCCGGCATACGATCCAGGCACGATGCAGCTCGGTTTCACCGGCAGCTCCCAGGTCCTTGAACAGGCGGCGGGAATGTTCATATCGCTTCTGGGCTTCGTCCCTGCGACCCAGCTTGAATAACAACTCAAACAACGTAGATAGGTTGGTTACATCAAACGGGTCCAGCTCTGAAAGCCTGACAGCGTAGCCAAGGGCGAGATCCGGCTCTCCCATCTGACGATCGCGCAGCGCTGTCAGCAACTGACACCAAAGACCCCGGAAACGCTCCCGCTGGCCGACACACCAGGCGTTAAACTGGAAAATATCCTGCAGTTCCAGCTCCTCCAGAAAGCTCCCTCTCGGCACATCCGCCAGCGCGACTAAGGCCTCCAAAGGCAGCGACTCAAATCCCTGGCCTTCCAGTGCGGCCAGCTCCCAGGCGTCCACAAACGCCCCCGCCCGGTCGAACGAAAGCTCCTGTCGGCTGGCGTGCAGGCGCTCCCTGTCCCACTGAATTTCGCGCCGCAACCGAGACAGGCTCCAGCGCAGGGAACCCTTGGGGTCTTCGGTGATGTCCCAGAACAGCTCACCGAGCTTGTCCCGGCGCAGGGACCGGTCCGACATGATGAGATAGGCAAGCAGAGCGCGGGTTTTCTTGGAGCGAGGCAAATTCAGCGGATGACCATCAGCCTCGATACTCATTGGCCCAAGCAGATTGATCCGCAGGGAGGGACCACTAGCAGAACGGTTCACATGAAAGCTCTCTGGCGTCAGAACGCGTGCCCGGCTACCCAGAGATGCTGGTAATCCATGCCGGCGGAATCCAGAGAACGTTTGACGGCCTGCAAATCCCTGGCCTCGAAAATACACACGAAGCGTTTGCCATCAGACGAGACATAGGTGCCCTTTCGGGTGACGTCGTTCACCTCAAAGCAGGCTTCCGCCTTGGCTCGCATGGCGTTGAGGTATTCCTCGGTGGCCGGTTCTTCTTGTTGGCGCTCCAAAACAATCGTTTCCATGTTTCTTCCCCGTGCTGAAGGATGCCAATCGCACATCGGCCGAGCGTGAGAACGCTAACTTATTGTTATTTATGTATTCAGAAGATCTGCAAGATCGAAACAAAAAGATTGTGCGTTTTTTGATCAAATTTCAACGCTTATTCACACGTTTCTGCACATGGTGCTTCGCGATACTGAACTCGCAAACAAACAACGCCCCACCGGGGCACTCGCACGAAGGAGCACTATCATGAACACCACAACCCCAAAACTGGTTATCGTCAATTCCCGCGGCCTGGACGACGAGCGCGCCACCGTGGCCTTCACCATCGCCAATGCCGGCATTGCATCCGGTCAGGAAGTCACCATGTTCCTGGTCAGTTCAGGCGTCGACCTGGTGAGAAAAGGCGCCGTGGATTTTGTTCGCATGAACCCGCTGGATCCCCCGCTGAAAGAGCTGATGGAAGATTTCATGTCCCGTGGCGGCCAGATCTGGGCTTGTCCTCCCTGTGCCAAGGTACGGGGCTATGATCCGGACAGCCTGATTGATGGTGTTGAGATCACCGGTTCACCGTCATTGCACGCCAAGATTCTGGAGGGGGCCAACACCCTTTGCTTGTGATCCCGGCCTGGCTATCAGGGTGGTGTCCCTTGGCCGCCACCCTGAGCCTCCGGAAACCAACCAACGAGGAGAGTCACCATGCTCGATAACCTGGTCTATCTCGATTACAACGCCTCAACTCCGGTGGATGAACGGGTGCTGCAAGGCATGATGCCTTTTTTTACCCAGCGGTATGGTAATGCCTCCAGCAAATCCCATTGCATGGGCTGGGACGCCAGTTCGGCGGTTGAACAGGCACGCCTGCAGGTGCTGACACTCATTGGTGCCAAAAGCCCGGACGAAATCATCTTTACCTCCGGCGCCACGGAGTCCAACAACCTCGCTATTCGAGGTGTATTGGAGGCGGTCAATGGAAAGCATGTGATCACCTCCGCCATTGAGCACCCCTGCGTTCTGAATTTGTGCCAGTCCCTCAAGCCTATGGGTGTGCAGCACACATCCATCCGACCGGACAAAAGCGGCGTTATCTCACCGGCGGCGGTCGAAGCGGCAATACGGCCCGATACGGCGCTGATCTCGGTCATGGCCGTGAACCATGAAATCGGCACCATCCAACCCATCCGAGAAATCGCCGAGGTTGCCAAACGTCACGGCATTCTCTTTCACGTGGATGCAGCACAAGGGGCAGGAAAAGTTCCCCTGAACGTCCATAAAGACGGAATCGACCTGTTGTCGATCTCCGCCCACAAAATCTATGGACCCAAAGGTGTCGGCGCACTGTACCGCCGGAAAACACCGAAAGAGACGCCCATCAATCCGCAAATGATTGGCGGTGGCCAGGAGCGCGGGATTCGTTCCGGGACGCTGAATGTTCCAGGCATCGTCGGGCTTGGTCTGGCCTGCCACCACGCAGGCGCCGAGATGGCGCACAACCAGGCCATCATTCACGGGCTTCGTGAGCGATTCCTGAACAGGGTCCGTGCAGAAACAGACCAGTTTCATATTCATGGCTGCATGGAGCGCCGTGTAGCGGGCAATCTGAACATAGCCTTTGGCGAAGTCCCCGCAGAGAAACTGATCAACGCACTGAAAACCATTGCGGTGTCTGGCGGTTCTGCCTGCTCATCCGGCCAGAGCAAAGGATCCCCTGTCCTAAGAGCCATGGGGTACGACCAAACCGAGGCAACCCGGGCCGTACGCATGAGCTTCAGCCACCTGACCACCGAAAAAGAAGTCGATATCGCCAGCCGCATCATATTGGACAATGCCTTCCGGCTGGGACTTGAGCAATCGCGTGCACACTGTGCGTGAGGGACAAGGGCCTTCGCCATGACCGTTGCACCTCCCCGCTAAATTGACCTGGCTCAACTCAAGTGAATACTTTACGGGAAAGCCTCCTTTCCCGTTACCCAATGTGACTTGTGACAATTTTTAACATTTATGTTTGGCGTTCAATAACCGGCGATAAAAACAAGGAGGCAACATCATGACGAACAAGGACACCTCACGCGTCGCGCTTGTTACCGGAGGGACCCGGGGTATTGGCGAAGCTATTTGCATGGTTCTTCGGGAAGCCGGCTATCAGGTCGTAACCACCTATCGGAATCCGGAACGCAAACCTCAGGCGCAGGAGTGGCAGCAGAGACAGGCCGCCGCTGGCATCGAGATTGACCTGATCCAGATGGATGTTTCCAGCCCGAAAAGTTGTGAACAGGGCGCCCGGGAAATTCTTGAGCGCTATGGCCGGCTGGACGTTCTGGTCAATAACGCCGGAATTACCCGCGATGCCGTCATGAAAAAAATGTCGCTGGACGCCTGGCAGGAAGTCATCCACACCAACCTGGACAGTGTGTTCAACGTCACCCGCTGTTTCCTGGAAACCTTGCTGGAACAGAAGTACGGACGCATCGTGAACATCTCGTCCATCAACGGCCAGAAGGGACAATTCGGTCAGGTGAACTATTCCGCCGCCAAGGCCGGTGTGCATGGATTCACTATGGCGCTGGCCCAGGAAACTGCACGCAAGGGCATCACGGTGAATACGGTCTCCCCGGGCTATGTGGATACCGACATGGTCATGGCCATCGACGAAGGCGTCCGGGAAAAACTACAGGCCCAGATTCCGGTCGGTCGATTCGGTGAGCCCCGGGAAATTGCCCGACTGGTCGAATTCCTGGCTGATGAACAGTCGTCGTTTATCACCGGCGCCAACTTTCCCATTAACGGTGGCATGTTCATGCACTGAACGAACCCCGCCGGTTTTCGATAGACCCCGGCCAGCCCGGGTTCCCGATCCCCCCAACAGAAGGACTTGAACTATGTTTACCGACACATTCAAATTTTCCGCCGAGCCGGTCACTCGCCTGAACAAGCTGGTGATGGATACCTGTGAAAACCTGGTCGATGCCCAGATTGCCAGCCTGCGCGGCTACATGGGGTTGCTGGAGGACCAGGCCAAATCCGCCACGGCGATCCGCGACTTTGACGGCGTAAAGGGCTTCGTTGAAGAGCAGCCCCAGCGTTTCAGCCAGCTGGTCGAACGGCTGACTGAAGACTTCAAACAGCTGTCCGGGGTCGCTGAAGGCTTCCGCAAAGAAGCAGGCCAGTTGTTCCAGCCCGACGACAAACCTGAAGCCGGCGGCACGCCCGCCACCCCGGCCAAGCAGGCGACCGCCAGCACAAAGAAATCTGCGGCTTCCGGCCACTGATGTGATTCTCCGGGTCTGACCGGTGGCCAACGGACTGCCGCCGGTCGGACGGAACCCGAATACTGAGGACAACCATGGAATTCCTGACCCGGTTCGCGAAAGACTACGTGAGGCACGCCTCCGCCCTGATGAAACAGTCACAGGAGATGGTCGCCAGGGGACTCAACCCGGCGAAGACGCTCACCCCGGACAATTCGTTTGTGATGGACGTGACCTCCAGCCTGACCGCAGCCTTTCGCGAAGCCGTCATTGACCCCAGCAAAGTGATGCAGGACAACAGCCAGCTGGCATTTCGCTACTGGCAACTGACGCAAAATGTCGCTCTGAATCTGCTGCGCCAACCGGTTGATCCGGTGATCGCGCCCGAGCGCAGCGACCATCGTTTTGATGACGAAGCCTGGACCCGCAACCCCCTGTATTACGCCATTGCCCAGATGTATCTGATCAATTCCGAATACCTGGAAAAACTGACAGACGATCTGGATGGCCTGACCGACGACAACCGTCGGCAACTCAACTTCATGATGCGGCAGTTCATCAGCGCGTTGGCCCCCACCAACTTTTTCATCACCAACCCGGAGGCGGTGCGAAAGTGCCGGGAGACCTGGGGCCTGAGTGTGGTGAAAGGCCTTGAGAACTTCTATCGGGATATCATGCGAAGCCGGCAGTTGCTGAACGTTTCCATGACCGATGACCAGGCGTTCGAAGTGGGCACTAACATCGCCACGACACCAGGCGACGTGGTGTACGAGAACCGGCTGTTCCAGTTGATCCAGTATCAGCCGACCACCGAGAAGGTGCACCAGACACCCTTGCTGATCGTGCCGCCATTCATCAACAAGTACTACATCCTGGATCTGACACCCGAGAATTCGCTGGTACGCTGGCTGGTAAGCCAGGGCCACACGGTATTCATCATGTCCTGGGTAAACCCGGACGAAAGCTATCGGGAAACCACCTTCGAGGACTATGTTCAGGAAGGTGTTCTGGACGCCATGGGCGCCGTGGAAGCGGCGACCGGAGAGCGCGAACTGAACACCATTGGCTACTGCGTGGGTGGCACCTTGCTGGCCACCGCTCTTGCCCACCTGAAGAAAACCGGCGACAACCGGGTCAAATCCTCTACCTTCTTCGCCACCCTGCTGGATTTCGAAGACCCGGGCGAAATCGGTGTTTACCTGAACAGCGCGACCGTAAAGGCGCTGGAGAACTACATTGAAAAGATCGGCTACTACGATGGCCGGTTTATCGCGCTCAGTTTCTCCTCCCTCAAGGAAAACAGCCTGATCTGGTCGTACTTCGTGAACAACTACCTGAAGGGAGAGCCTCCCCTGCCCTTCGACCTGCTGTACTGGAATTCCGATTCCACCAACCTCCCCGCAGCCATGTACAAGTACTACCTGCGGGAAATGTACGTGAATAACAAACTCCGGGAACCCAACGCGCTGACCATTGCGGATACGCCGATTGATCTGTCCAGTATCGACACGCCGGCCATGTTTATCTCAGCGCAGCAGGATCACATCGCACTCTGGAAATCCACCTATGCCGGCTACCAATTGTTTTCCGGTGAGAAGCGGTTCCTGCTCGGCCAGTCCGGGCACATTGCAGGCATCGTCAACCCGCCGGAGCCGGGCAAGTACGGTTACTACATGAATGACACCGAGGCGGACACCCCGGAGAACTGGTTTGACGGAACCAGCCACCACGAAGGCTCCTGGTGGCCAAACTGGCAGGACTGGGTAAGTAAATTCCAGGGCAAGGAAGTGGAGGCCAGAATTCCCGGTGACCAGGAACTGGATGTGATTGAATCCGCACCCGGGCGCTATGTGAAAAAGCGCATCTTCTGACCCGCAATGGATTTTCACAACAGAGCCCGATTCACACATGCGCAGTGAATCGGGCTCTTTCGGTCAGGCTCGGGCCTGGATGCCCTCCGGCGCCACATAGCCAAAACGTTTTCGATACTGCTCCATCGTGCATCCAGCCGTACGTTTGAACAGCCGCCGAAAGGAGCTGGCATCTTCGTAGCCAACCTGCCAGATAATCTGAGACGTCTGTTCGCGACTGGATTCGAGCAGGTGTTTCGCTGCCTCAACCCGAAGATGCTGCAGATAGTTCAGCGGCGTTTCCCCCGTCGCCTCCTTGAAGCGGCGCTTGAACGTCCGCGCACCCAGTGCAGCGACCTCAGCGACATGGTCGATCACGACCGGCTCGGCATAATGCTCCTCAAGCCAGTGCTGTGCCTTCACAACCGCCGGATCATTGTGTGCCTTGCTGCCGTAGAAACTCATATAAGGCGTTTGTTCCATCCGGCGGCCGTCGAGCACCAGCAGCTTGCTGCAGGCCAGTGCAATGGCTGGCGACGCCAGGCGCTCCACCAGGTAGAGGCACAGATCGATAAAGGCCGATGCACCACCGGCACACACCACCTGACCGTTATCGACCAGTATCTGTTCCTCTTCCAGCCGTAGATCGGGATAACGCGCTCTGAACACAGGTGCCACTCGCCAGTGGGTCGTGGCCACCTGACCATCCAGCAAACCCGCTTCTGCCAGAACAAAGCTGCCGGTACAGACACTGGCCAGCAAGGCGCCACGCTCTGCAGCCCCCCTGAGCCAGGAATTCAACGGGCGGACTGTCTCCAGATAGCTGTCAATCCGGGCTGATGCGCCAATAGCCTCAACTCCCGAGCCAATGACGACGACATCCGGCTCGAACGATTCCCGTTCCATGGTGGGCACCACCAAAGCACCATTAAAGGCGCGCACTGGCTTGTCATCCAGAGTGACGATCTGGCAGTCAAACAGAGGGTCACCACCGGCCCGAAAGGATCCATCACAGAAACTCGCAGTGGCAAAAAAATCCATCACGCCATGAATCCCGGACGCATGGCAGCGAGGCAGTGCAACAACGGCAACTTTCTTCATGACCATGTCCTTTTTCGCACCTTATATGTCAAATATGACACTACTGAATCCCTGCGGCAAGGAATAATCTGATTCTGTCATCTCAGACGGCCACACGGCCTAATTGACGGAGGCTACAACCATGACCATTCAAATCAGCAACCAGCCGGACGTGACTACCAGTGCCGCCCGGCACTACCCCAAATCACGGGGTTTCCAGCACGACGCGTTGGCCCTCGGGCTTCAGTTGTACTCCAAAATCTCCACGCAGGGCGCGGAGCACCTCATCGACAGCATGGCATTTACGCCACATCGCCTGCCGCTGCCCATCCGATACGAGGACCTGTTGGATCAGGCAGACAGCCACACACAGCTGCACCATGGCACCAACATCCTGCCCATATACAGCTGGGGAGACGGACCGACAATCCTCGGCGTGCACGGCTGGTCCGGTTCTGGCATCCAGTTTGGCGCCTATGTAGAACCGCTGGTTCAAGCGGGCTACCGCGTTGTGCTGTATGACGCCCCGGCACATGGCCGGGCTCAGGGCGAGCGGACAGACGTGTACGAAATGACCGAGGTATTGACTAAAGTAGGCCACCATTTTGGCCCTGTTTCAGGCATCATCGCCCACTCGTTAGGCTGCCTTGCCACTGGTCGGGCCCTGGCCGATGGCCTGGAGGCTGAGCGAGTGGTGATGCTTGCGCCACCCGCCACACTTTCCGAGGTTGTGGATCAGTTTGGCGCCCAGATGGGCCTGACAGACAGCGCCCTTGCCAGTCACCGTCGGCGCATGGAAATGAGATTTGGCGACGATGTGTGGAGCAGGCTGGCACTGGAGGATCTGGCAGCCGACCTGGAACAACTCGGACTGGTGGTTATCGACGAAGACGACCAGTCAGTGCCCGCATCCCAGAGTCACAGGGTTCACCAAAACTGGGAGGGGGCCGAACTCCTGAAAACCAACGGGCTGGGCCACAACGATCTGCTATGGAACCCGAACGTGGTGGAGGCGGTGACCAGCCACCTGACCAGGCAATGACGGCGCAGGCCGGAAACGATCACCAACCCCTTGCCGCGGCCAAAAACCGCGGCTTTTTTTTGTATCATCCCTTACGCAACTGGCCGCTGTCGATCATCTGCTGGAACATTTCTTCCATGGATTCCTTCATGGAGCGGTAAGACAAGCCCAGTTCACGAACGCCCTTGCTGTTATCTGCTTTCCAGGGTAAATCCACGTTACGGGAAATCATCCGCCGGCTGGTGCCTTTGGTAACCAGCGGGCCAACCAGCCAGACCAGCCACTTGGGCAGGGCCTTGCGGGGGATTGGATAACGGTCACCGTATTTCTCCAGCAGAGTGCTGGCCAACTCCACCAGATCGGTGTTGTGGCCCGATACGATATACCGCCCGCTGGCTTCTGGGGTGAAGCCTGCCTGGAAGTGAGCTTCGGCCACATCTCTTACGTCAACGACGCCCAAGCCAAAGCGCGGTGCCCCCGGCTTGGTGGACCCATCGCCCATCTGTTTCACGATATTGAAGCTCTCTGAGGTCGCCCGGGGGTTAATGCCCGGACCAATGACCAAAGCAGGGTTGATGGTGACAAGGTCCCAGCGATCCTGCCCCTCGGCAATACGCCAGGCTTCTTTCTCGGCAACGGTTTTCGAATAGGCGTAGGGCTGGTGGTTCACCGACGAGCTGGTATTCCAGACCGATTCGGTCAGTATTCCTCCAGGCAACGACTGCAAATCCGAGTTATCCCCGAAAATGGCGACAACGCTGCTGGTAACGATCACGCGTTTCACACTGTCGACTCGATTCGCTTCCTCCAGCACATTGCGGGTTCCCTGCAGAGCCGGATCCACCAGATCCTTTTGTGGGTCCTTTACATCCAGAGTAAATGGCGATGCGGTGTGGTACACCAGCTCACAGCCCTGCATGGCTTCCGCGTAGCTGCCCTCTTCCAAAAGATCGGCCTTGAAATACCGGATGGTTCCCGGAGCATCCTCCGCCAGCTGGTTCAGATACTGGAGTTTGTCCGAAGCACCGGGATCACGCACCGCCGCGTGAACGGTCAAGCCTTCGTCAAGCAGACGCTTTACCAGCCAACCGGCCACATAGCCTGTGGCGCCGGTAACCAGGACGGGAGCACTTCGGTCAATCGTTGTCATTCCTGTGTTCCTTTCATAGACGTTGAGCAAATGATTGCAGTGTACCGGATGCAGCGACAGAAAATCCCTTCGGGTCACTGTTTTAACATTCTGCCACCCTGCCCTTTTTACTCAGCAATCGCCTGACCGGTTGCCCTGTTCAGAGCATTCGCAACCACCATTCGGGTGTTGACCAGTGCACTGAGAACGTCCGACGGGCGAAGCCCGAGTGTCGTCCGAAACGTGTGAGAAAAATGAGCGGAGTCAGTAAATCCGGCCTGGATTGCCGCCTCGGTGAGAGAACAACCGCCAGCGACATTGATGGCCGTGACAAATAACCGATGCCACTGACGATACCGCCGAATCGGTACCCCAACCTGTTGACGGAACAGCTGCACCAACCGGGGCACCGACAGGTTAACGGCCTGGGCAAGCTCCTCCACAGACCGATTTTCAGCGACGGATTCACGAATCAAGTCGACGACGATGGCCACACGGGAATCCACTTCCGGATAGTTCTCATCCTTGGGGTTGATCACAGACTCAAGTCGTTGATAACTGCTGACCTCGTCCGGTTCCTCTTCCAGCATGCGGATCAGAAGCTCGCGAAGCTGCCGCTCCCTGCGGAAACCACAATAGTAGCCCGACTGGAATGCCGTCATCTGCGGTAGCAAAAGGCCATAATCCTGACCCAGCGCATCCAGGTAGCAGGTCCCAACCCGACCATCCCCCGGGTCTATATCGGCTGTTTCGCCGGGGCGAAGAAGCAGGCTGGTGCACTCAACCACAGACGCCATATCGGGTTTACTGACACGAAAGGGACTATCAAGGCTGACCATCAGGGACGCGGACGCCTGACTGAACTGAACCGGCTGTTCCAGCCGCCCGACATGGACTGTTCGGCGCGGCCAGAGATACAACACGGCTTTTGGTACTGTTTTTTCCACGGAGCGCCCCGGTCATACAAAACCCGGATCACGCCATGAAGTGGAGCATCAGGTGGCGGTATGTCCAGACCTGGACAGCGGCCGGGCATTTTTGTTGTTTTGATCAGTGTGATCGATTCTACGTAAAGATGGCCTGATCGCCACCTGCCACCAAGGCCATTTCGTGTCCCGGAGCGCGTTTTGGGACAAAGGTATCAATTCTTACAAGTCCCCGGAAAAGACCTCCCCTAAGGTATGGCCTGAAGATGGATTCTGGGCCTTCCCAGCCCCGCTGTAGCCATCCTGCAGTAATAAGAACAATCACAGTAAGTTGCATCAGCAGCCATAACAACATCAATAACAAGGGAAAGACATGAGAACGCTCTTCCTCGCGGCCCTGGCGGCCGTCTGTCTCTGTACCACCTTGCCGGCACAGGCCGGTTTCTTCAGTTCATGGTTCGACCGGAACGAGGCGAAAACCAAGCACCCCATCGTTCTGATCCCCGGTATTTTCGCTTTCGACACCATTGCCGGTATTGATTACTGGTATCGGATTCCCGCCGTTCTTGAATCCGAAGGTGCCACCGTATTCGTGCCCAAAGTGAACGCCTTCGACAGCTCCGCCATGCGCGGAGAAAGTCTGATTGAACAGCTTGACGAAATCCGCGCGGCCTCCGGCGGACGCATCGGCAAGTTCAACCTGATAGGCCACAGTCAGGGCGGCGTGACTGCACGTTATGTGATGAATGTGAGGCCGGATCTGGTTGCCTCAGTAACCACTCTGCACTCCCCCCACAAGGGCTCTCCCGTTGCTGACCTGGTCACCGGTGTCGTGCCCGAGAGCACCCTCCGCGGTGTGGCGTTTGAGGTGTTTGCCAATGCGGTGGGGGACCTCGTCAATCTGTTGTCCAACAACAAACGGGACGACTCAGACATCTACGCCATGCTGGGCGAATTCAACAAGGCAGGAACGGCTGCATTCAACCGCCAATTCCCCGCCGGTGTTCCCACCACCGAATGCGGCGAAGGCCCCTCCCGAGTCACGATCAATGGTCGGACCATCCGCCTGTATTCATGGAGCGGAACCTCGCCGTTCACCACCGGCATTGACCTGTCCGATGCACTGTTCACCACCACCAGCCTGGCGGTTCCCGGACCCAGTGACGGCATTACCCCCCGTTGCTCAAGCCACTTCGGTAAGGTCATCAAGGACAATTACCGCATGAACCATATCGACGTGAACAACCACGTGTTTGGTTTGGTATCCCTGCTTGAGACCCGCCCGACAGCGCTGTTCAAAAACCACGCAAAACGACTCAAGAAAGCCGGACTGTAAGGTAAGTGACCCCGTGCGTTCGTTCAGGGCGCACGGGGCAGGGATTGAACCATGAAAAAACAGATTGCCCTGCTCGTATCGCTGTTTGCTCTGACCCTGTTCATTGGTGGCTGGCTAACCCTGCCGCCAGGCAACGCAGACAATGTACTGTCAAATCCCGTACAACAAGATTCGGAACGTTATTCGGCAGTTTCACCGGTCGCGGAAGCGCCTGAAACAGAGTTACCTTCCGAGGACTTGCCTTCACTGCCCGACGAATTGGCGGAAACACTCAGCTTCGTAACCCTCGTCGTTGATAGCGATGGCAACCTGGTACCCACCCCGGACCTTCGACAGCTTTTCGACATGTACCTGTCCGCTTTGGACGAGCATCCCCAGGAACAAGTTCTGGGTTGGCTGGAGCAAGCTCTTTCCACTCAATTGGCAGGCCATGAGCGAGCGCTCGAGCAGGCTCGCGACCTGCTGGATCGATATATTCAATATCGGCTTGCCGCTGGCGAACTGGCTGAAAACAGTCAGCCGTCGCTAACGCACGAGGGCTTTAACCTGGAAGTCCTGCGTTACCGGCAGCAACAGCTTCTGGCATTGAGAAGCAACCACTTCGAGCCGGCTGAAGCCGAGGCGTTCTTCAAACTGGAAGAGGTTCAGGACCGATATACGCTCGAATACCTCTCGGTTTCCCATAATGAGAACCTCAGTCACGAAGCAAAACAGCAGGCACTCGCCGCTCTCGATCAAACATTACCGGAAGAAATTCGGGAACTCCGCCAGCGCACCACGAGGCATGCCGATGTCTACGAGCAGGTGAAATCACTCAGGGAAGAAGGCGCGAGCGCGGCAGAAGTCTATCAGGCACGGGCACAGGCGCTGGGCGATGACGCCGCTGCCAACCTGGCGGAACTGGATAAGCAACGGGCAGGCTGGAAAAGACGCTTGCAAGAATTCTCCGAACAAAAGGCACAAATCCTGAATCGGGGACTGCCGGAAAACGCTGAGGCAAGAGCCATCGCCCAGATTATCGAGCGGGACTTTTCCGGCACTGAACGGCTGCGGGTTCAGGCGCTGGCTCCCGAGCTATAGCAAAGGAGCACAGTGCCAGTAACCGTTCACGGTGTGACGATATTGAATCGCCCCTCTGGTTTGTCTAACAGGCTGAAGAACCGCATCAGATCCAGCTTGCTTCCCTCAAAACTGATCTCCTCACTGAATAACAGCTCCTTAAGGCCTGCGTTGCCGACCAGTATGTCGACAAACATCGGTCGCGTAACGCTCAAACCGGCATCCGCCGGTGTGCCGGCATCTACTGGTCGGTTATGCAGCACCGAATTCTGCAGGGTCAGCAGGTAGCTCTGCTCAAGATCGGTGAAGGTCACTTTGATCGTTAAATGCTCGCCTTCCGCCTCTTCTGCATTCAGGTTTACCGCCATGCTTTCAAAGAAATTCGACACCGGGGTGTGTATCAGGACTTCCCTCATCATCGCGGGATTCAGCCCTTCTTCGGGGGCGCCGTGGCGAAGCTCGAAAGCTCCAGAGAGATAAAAATCCCGCCAGGGAGCAGACTCAGCCTGATACCCCAACTGGTCATAAACCTTCGCCAAGAGTTCCCTGGCCTCGCCGTTATCCGGAGCAGCAAACACCAGGTGATTGAGCAGCTCCGCCAACCAGCGGTATGTGTCCCGACCATCGGCCGCGTCCATCTCAGCCGCTGAAGCAAACTGTTGCCGGGCTTTTTCCAGAACAGCCTCAGCTCCGCCCATCATTTCGATGTAACGCCTGGCCACATCCGGCTCAGGCAATGGATTGAGACGGGATGGGTTGGCGGTGAACCACCCCATATAATTCTGATACACCGCTTTCGCGTTGTGAGAAACCGTGCCGTAGTAGCCCTGGTTGTGGAAGTCCTCATTCAACGAGGGAGGTAGACGCAGCTGTTCGGCAATCTCGTTAGGCGTCTTGCCCTGGTTCATCAACCGAACCGTCTGGTCGTGGATGAACTTGTAGGTATCCCGCTGCTTAATCAGGAAATCGTCAATATTATCCTGCCCCCACGTTGGCCAGTGGTGGCTGCCAAAGTACACGTCGGCATCGGAAAAGCGGGTTCGTGCCTCCTCGATAAACCCACTCCAGATCCGGGCATCACGAACCTTGGCGCCTCGAAGGGTATACAGGTTATGCATGTTCCGACTGACCAGCTCTGCTCCACAAAAAGCGTTCTGTTCAGGCAGGTAGAACGTAAACTCAGCAGGCGCCTCGGAACCGGATACCACCTGGAACTGCATGGGGACACCATCAACGGTCAGCTCCGTACCAGTCTCCCGAATCAGGTCCGTCGGAGCTGCAAACCCGAAGGTACCAAATGCCGGCGACTTGCCCAGCCCTGTACCAACATGCCCACGTTCCCCACGCTCAAGACGTTTGCCGTACATGAACATGGCGCGGCGACTCATCGATGGTCCGGCGATGATGTTTTCGCTGGTCGCTTCCTCTTCAAACCCGGCAGGCGCAATGATCCTGAGCGTGGCCAACTCATCTTCCGACAGATGCTGGAGAATGCCCTGAACGCCACCAAAGTGGTCAATGTGACTGTGTGTGAACAGAATTGCGCGAACCGGCTTTTCGCCCAGATGTTCACGGATGAACTGAAAGGCTCTGTCGGTGGTTTCTTTTGCAGTTAACGGGTCTACCAGAATCCAGCCAGTCTCACCTGCAATAATGGACATATTGGCCAGGTCGTATCCCCGGATCTGATAAATCCCTTCAGTGACCTCAAAGAGCCCATGAATGTTGTTCAATGCCGCCTGGCGCCAAAGGCTTGGATTCACCGAACCGGGCGCGTTCTCACCGTCACTATCTACAAAGGCATAGTCGGACATGTTCCAGACTTCACCGCCATTCTGGTGGTGAATCAGAAGCTCTGGCTCCTGCGCGATTAAACCCCGGCGGGCATTCTCAAAATCATCACGATTACCAAATGGGCGCAGGTCAAGAACCTGCTCGTTTGCCTTGCGAGTCGAAGCCGTAGGCGGAGTGTGCCCTGATGCGCTGACTTCGGTGGCGTTATCAGGGCTGGAATCGCAACCTGATATTGCCAGTGTGATGCTTAAAACAGGGATGACGAAAAAACGGTGAAATTGGCGCATGGAGGTTCCAACTTGCTTGTTTTTATTAGCAATAAGCCGAACAGTCTACCGATCCTCACGGGGCGGCGAAAGGCGACGTAACAGATAGCAGAACTGCGTATGCCAGCTTCCCGCGACCGATCCGTTGCTATACGATACGCCACCTTCACAATTTGTCCGCTTGTCGCGCCAGGTACCCATGTCTACGAATGCCTTATACACCGACTTGTCGGGCTACTACGACCTGATGTGTGCAGATATCGATTACCAGGCCCAAAGCATCAGCGTAAACAGACTCAACAAGCTGTTCGGTAACGCAGGCACCCGCCACCTTGATCTTGCCTGCGGAACTGGCCCTCATATTCGCCGCTTTATCGATTTGGGCTATACCTGTCATGGATTGGACATCAACCAGCCCATGCTGGATCTGGCCCTTCAGCGCTGTCCGGAAGCCCTGTTTGCCCGACAGGACATGAGCAACTTTCACTTCGATCAGCCGTTCGACCTGATTACCTGTTTCCTGTACTCGGTCCATTACAGTGATGGATTGGAAGGGCTAAAAGCCTGTATTCGAAGCGTCCAGAACGCGCTGAGCCGAGACGGTGTTTTCTGCTTCAATGCGGTCGACAAAACCAGGATCGACAACACCCGCTTTGTCGGCCACAGCACCACCCATAACGACAGCACATTTGTCTTCCGGTCCGGTTGGCATTACGAGGGCTCAGGCGACCGGCAATCGCTGAAACTCAGTATCCAAAGAACGACAGGCGGGGTGACTCAATCGTGGCAGGACGAACACGCCATGGTTGCCTTGAGTTTTGGGGATTTCAGAGAGCTGCTGGCTCCCTACTTCGAGGTGCATGTCTTCGAACATGACTATGAGCGGATCGTTCCGTGGGATGGGAATTCGGGCAATGCGCTGTTTGTTTGCGTGAAAACCTGAGTGGATGCTCTGTCAAGTGCCGACGACCAATAAGGCCGCCGGCCGACATCCGAATCAGTCCAAAAATCCCTTAATAATGGCCGTCGTCCTCAACGGCTGTTTTTCAGGGAAGAAATGACCGGCTAGCGGGACGACTTCCAGGGTCGCGCCGGGAATCGCGTTCACCACGTCCTGGGTGTGGGCAAAACTGATTATTTCGTCCTCTCCGACCACCACTAACGTGGGCGAATTGATGCTGCCAAGCGGTTCCAGGCAGTTATCTGGATTCATACTTTCCAGATAACAGGGCGTAGTCCACAGGTCATACATTTTGTCCTGAAAGACCGTCCATTGCGGTTCTGGATTTTTTACTTCGTATGCAGCCCGGTAGGTCAGATCAATGAAATCCTTGAACAGATGCTCGCTGTTCAACAGAGACTGAAATACGGGGTTATAAACATTTCCGCCGAAAGCCGCACCAAACAAAATAAGTTGATCGACCTTGTGCGGATGGTGAGCAGCAATATCAGCGGCGATAACAGCACCATCGCTCCACCCTGCGAAGTGTGCGTTCTTAATTCTCAATTTATTCATCAAGGCCAGCACATCTGCGGCCATCAGTTGGTAGGTTATGGGACCACTGCCATCGGTTGAGCGACCGTGCCCCCGGCTATCGATTTTGATGACCCGATAACGAAACAAAAGTGACAGAGTGTGGGGATCCCACATGTCTGAATCGCCGAAACCGCCATGTAGCAGGATGAGTGGTTTACCCCAGCCAACGTCTTCGTAATATAAATTGATGCCATTCACGTTTGCCGACTCGGCGCGACTGAACGCACTCGCCAGCATAGCGACTATTAAAACAACCATTCTGAGCTTGTGTTGTTGCTTCACGTCTGTATTTCCCCTTCGTTGAACGATTTATTTTTTATTGATTATCCGAACACAACGCTAATACCCGCCAACCGCCAGACTCTGGAACAGGTATCAGAGATCGAATGTCAGAAGGCCGAAAAATCGGGGCTTTCCGATTAATGCAAGGGATAAAGAGATACTGCGGAATAAAGGAATCAACGCCAGGGCCAATTCCCTTATCTCTAGAAAAGCAGCATGGTCGGGGAATGCAACAGAGAAACCTGAAAACTGGTGACTGTTCGGCAGAAAACGATGGAATGCCAGAGCCACCGAGAAGTCTTTTGAGCCCCCGTTCACGGCCCGGCTATTCCCGCCTCTCCAAGCACTTATATTTAATTATTGCGTGCTGGCATCCCTGCTATCTTTATCTCAGGTATTGGAGTGAGGAGTAATACCGAATGCTTGGCCAAACAATTACAACAACGGAATTGTCATTTCACTGATTCCAAAGAAGGCTACACAAAATCAGGGATGACAGCTCCAACAAAAGGAATTGCTACATGCTTAGAACGTATGTCTGGCGCTCACTACCTGTGATCGCTCTTTCCGCAACATTAACGACCCATGCGCTAGCCGACGAGCAGCACGTTGCCGACGGTGATAAAGCAGACAATAAGCACTTGCTTCACGATACCCCCCTGCCCGACGGGCATGTGCCTGCCAACGTCAACTACGGTTTCACCGTAATCGGCCGCGACACACTCGCCGGGATTTCCAGCGGGCTTTATACCGATGTCTGGGCCCATGACGGATACGCTTACGTCGGTACATTCGAGGAGCCGACGTGCGACCGTTCCGGCGTGTTTATTTCAGACATCCGCGATCCGTCCAACCCGGTGAAGATCGGCATGATCAAGTCACCACCGCAAACCCGGGTGAACGACGTCAAAGTCACGCCAGTGGGCGACCGGGATGTGCTGATCTTTACGCTCGAACCCTGTGGCCCTCTCAACGGCAACAGCAGCAAACAACTGGGCCAGTCCGGCATCTCGCTCTGGGACGTCACCAACCCAGCCAGGCCTCACGCAATCAAACAGAATTTTCTGGATTTCCCGGTCCACAATACCTTTCCGTGGACCACAGCCAACGGCGAGACCTACCTGCTGGTTGTTGACGATGTCAACATAAACGACCTGCATATCGTTGACATGACCAAGCCCCAGTCGCCCAAGCTGATCACCACTACCGGCATCGGGACCTGGCTGGACACAAACCCTGAGATTGCCAATGACGAACAGTTATTCATGGGTACCTTCGCCGCTCCGTTGCTCCACGACGTTTGGGTGAATGACATGGACCCGGGCCCCGGCGAAAACTGGCAGGCCGTACTGCCATACTGGGATGCGGGTTTTATCACACTGGACGTAAATGACCCTTACAACCCGGTATTTCTCGGCGATTCCACCTATCCCGATCCTGATCCCGTGCACGGAATCTCGCCACCGGAGGGAAATGCTCATGCGGCCGTCTTTGGTGGCCCGAACTTTGATAAGATTTTTGCCGGCGACGAAGACTTTGATTCACTTTTCACCGCAGTCATTACCGGTTCTGACTCATACCCAGCCAGCCAGGGCAGCGATGTACCGCAGATCGGCCCAGGTGCCGACATTGAGGTTCTGGAAGCTCAGACAGCATTTGTAGGCCAGGCCTGTGGTGGGTCGCTGACACCCGCTGCGGACGTGGGTGCGGGCATTGCTCTTGTTGAACGGGGCGGATGTACCTTTAGCCTGAAAGCCCAAACCGCAGAGGCTGCGGGATACGACGCAGTCGTCGTCTTTAACTCTGACGCGCCCGGCAACTGTGACGCCTCAGTTTCAATGCTGGTTGAAGCCGGCATCCCTGCGTTGTTCGTGCCACGCTCCTCGGGCTTTGCGATCCTTGGCATCGACGGTTACGATCCTGAACAGTGCCCCGGAGGCACGAATCCGGATCTGCCCGCCGCCGATACGCTGGGTCAGTTCGCCACTCTGGGGGCCGTGTTTGATGGCTGGGGTTATCTCCATACCCTGAATAACACCTCAACCCGGGTGACCGTACCCCTCGGCATGGGCGGCGACACGGTGACCGTGGATTACCTGGGTGAAATGGGCTACTACGCTCCGGCGGAAGTCACCAACCCGGCACTGGCTGCCGGCGCTGGCGACTTGACCATGCACAACCTGGAGATTGACCCAACCAACCCGGATCGTACGTTCATCAGCTGGTACTCCCTGGGCATGCGCGCGGTCGAATGGCGCCCGGGCCACCTGCACAGCAACAGCAATGGCGAAGGCGTGGTTTCCTGGAACATGCATGAAGTCGGACGTTTCATCGCTGGCGAGGAATACGGCGAGGCAGCCGGTTCCAACTTCTGGGGTGTTCACGTGACCGAAATTGATGGTGAGCAGTACATTCTCGGTACCGACCGCAACACCGGACTGTGGATCTTCCAGTGGTCCTGTGAAGACGCCACCGATGTCCTCTACTGCAATGGGCCAGTAACGCCTTAAACTGTGACGATACCCGGGTGGCGAATGCTGCCCGGGTTATTCCCACCTGACAGCAACCCTCGCTCTCGACCCTATCCCTCGCGCTCGATAATTGGCCTCGCCCATGCTGGCGCCGCCGACACCTCCCGATCCCAACGATGCTCCCGATACGCCGCCACCAACTGATAGGGGCGTTCAGCGCTGGAGTTGTCGAACAGGAACAGCTCGTCGCACAAGGGGACGACTTTCTGAATATGACCAAGGGTGCGGGGAATGCGGGTACGAACCTTATCTTCGGGAACCGAATGGCCCCCTTCGCGGATGCGCTGGCTGATGCGGGCCAGGTTCAGTTCGGTGCCCGAAACATGGAAGGCAAACACTTTGATCATGTAGCCAAGGGCTTTTGCCCTGGCGATGAAGTCGATCTTCGAGGGATGGGAGAACACGGTTTCGTAGCAGAAGGACTGGCCACTGGCGAGCACCCGATCCCGTTCCCGCGCAGCGAGCAAGGCCGCCTGATAGCTGTTCGCCTCCGGATTGTCCGGGAAGAAACGGGCAGCGATCAGATCAGCATTGATCAGAGGGAGGCCGTGTTTGGCGAGAAACGATCGGTAGAAGGTGGACTTACCCGAGCCATTCCCACCAACCAGCACCCAGAGTTCAGGCGGCGTCGTCCTTTGCAACAAAGACTCCATTCTCAAAATAGCCAACGACTACGTGCCCATTGGGTTGCACCTGCTCCAGATAGCCGGGATGGCTGGCAGAAGCCTGGTAAACAGGGCCGGAAGCCGTCAGTTGCCGGGTCAGCGCACCTGATTCGCTAAGCTGTGCTACATCCGCCAGCACCGTATCGGTGGACGGTGGCTGAACGTCCTTGCGCTCCAGCTTCACCGTCAGCAAGCCCTGACTGAGGGCTACCAAATCTTCCTGGGACAGCGAATCAGCCACCATCTGCCCGATTTCCGCCCAATACTGGATTTGCTGCGGCGTGGACCGGCGCGCCACTTTGCCAACGGCTGCTGCATCCTGCAAAAGCTTCGGGTCGAGTCGGATGGGAGAGGACATGGCCGATACCTCGGTTTATGGGAACATCACCCAGTGTAGTAAATTGCATCAAATGTAGCAAAATGCAGCAACCAACTACCCCTTCTCATACTCCCTCACCAGCTCATTCAAGAAAAACAGCCCCGCGGAACTGAGGAACCAGCGGTTCGGGCCGGAACGGAACAGCAGGTTGCGCTTGTCCAGGTAGTCCAGGGCCTCTGGCAGCCCCTTCTCGAACCGCGCAGCCCTGAGAATGTCCTGGTACTCCTCATCACCGGCCATGACGTTGAAGTCCTGCTCGTTCAGGCCTGCGTCAGAGCGACCCAGATAATCCAGATCCCGGCCACTTCGGGCGAAGTAGCGGCCGATCAACAGCAGCACCACCTGTACACGGAAGGCGTTCTCATCGTGTTCCTCACCTTCCTCGTCGCTGCTTTCTTTGAGGAAGAAAAAATCGCCGGCTTCGTTAAACACCAACTCGCTTCCAAGGTGCTCGTAAAAGGTCCGGAAGTGCGATAAGTGGTTAAACAGCAAGTTGTAGAGCGGATTGGCCCTCAGCTCGGAACGATTCTTGTCCCACACATCTCTCACGATCACACGGCCCGCCTGGAACTCCCGGTAAATGGCGGCGCTTTGGGCCGGAAGGATCTGGTCGAAGTGGCTGTCGGGCCCGGTGTTTTGAACGGCTTCGTTGGTTTCCGTCACGTCAGAAAAATCAGGCATGGCGTTTCTCTTGTTCTAAATCCGAATGTTCAGCATCCCGGGTATCGTTTTCCAGGCGGCGTTTGCGATACACAAACTGTTCATTGCTCTCGGGCTGTTCCAAAGCTCTGAAGCGGTTGCTGGTCATCACCCGCATCCCCTCCGGTGGTGAATTGACCAGCCGGTTCAGGGCGGAGAGCAGATCCGGGAATCGATAGCCCGGAATAAATCCATCCAGGCGACCATGCAGTTCCCGAACCAGATCGTTGGTAGGCCGGAGATCCAGGGAGTCCAGCCACTGATAAAGCTGGTTGATGCGCTTCACATCGATACGGGCGTGGCGGCCACTGCCCTCCACTTCCTGCAATACCGGTGCTTCGGACTTGCGGCGAAGGTCGCTCAGGCGCAATTCCAGTTCGCTGAACATCAGCTGGTAGTAGCTGGACGAGTTGCCAAAAGCATAATTTTTGGGCCGCTGCTGGGCGCGCAGACCCACCAGAAATCCGGTGCTGTGGGCAAACTCTCCACCTTCCAGCCACTTGCGGCGCAGGCTGAGGGTTTCGGTTTCTCCTTTGAGTTCCCGTAGTTTGCCGTAGAAATGCTCCATGGCGTTGTACTGGGCCATGCCCCGGCGGGTTTTGCGAAGGAAATGTTCGACTTCCTGGGCCACCGCCTGAATGGGTTTGTACAGGGCGTTCAGGCTGATGGCCGAGCGGAACAGCTGATCTGCCAGCCCGTGGTCGTCGTGGCTTTCCAGCAGCCGCACCATGGCCTCCAGGGTTTCGAACAGGTTGCTGCCATCCGGCAGGCGTGTGTCCGGGTTCAGGAACACCAGAGTCGGTTTGATATGGCGTTCGTACAGGGTGACGATCTGCTCAAACAGGTTGTGCCGGAACTCCAGGTATTTCTCGGGTTCCCGGCTGGCATCGCCGGACAGGTCCGCCAGCTGGGCGCTGATGGTCTGCATGCGCAGCACATTCTGGCGCAACAGGCCGATAAGCTGACTAACCCGCTCGTTCAGGTCGTCCCGAAGTTCGGTGTAGTCCAGATCAGCATCACTGAAGCTGCTGACTTCCAGCCGATCCCGAACATCCCGCAGGGTCACCAGGTGGCCCCGCAGGCGGGCATCGGTCAGTTCCTGGTACAGCGACGCGTTACAGGCCCGCATCAGGTTGATCAGGGCGTCCTGGAACACCAGTCGGCGTTCGCCTTCGGCCTTGATGATGTCGATAATCAGGCCGCTGCGGAACAGGTTCTCGGTATTCATGGCCAGCCGCACCCGATCCCGGTCGGCCTTGCCGAGGCTTCGGGTGTAGTCCATCACCTCGGTAACCAGATCGCTTTCGAGGATGTACCGGGCCTCATTGCGGTCCATGCGTTCGATCAGCCGAAACAGCATCTTCGGGTGATCGAACAGCAGGCGCGTGGTGTCCAGCGTACTGAAGCGCTTACTCATCCACCGGCTCCAGCAGGCTGTTCTGAGTCTGGTCTGCCCAGTGGCTCAGGGGTTCGCCGCTGGTAAAGCCTTCCGCACCTCCCCAGAACACCAGGGTACGTTGCGGGCTGTAGGGACGACCAGTGCGCATCTGCCCCACTTCCAGGTGGCGACCGATCAGGTAAATCACTTCCGCACTGGCGCTGTGGGTGGCCGCAGAGAACAGATTGAAGCCCTGTTTGCCCAAACGCTCCAGCAGCGATGGCATCTGGCTGATATCCACGCTGGCCAGTTCGTCCAGGACCATGGGGAAGGACAGCTCCACGCCCGGGTACAGCACCCGCTTGAGCAGCCGGTACACCAGCTCCAGGTTAATCAGTGCGGTGGTGGAGGTGGACTGGCCTTTTTTGTCCAGGCTGGTGGCGCTGGCCTTGCGGGTGCGGTAGGAAATACCTGTGATCACCTTATCCATGGTCAGGCGTTTGCTGCCCCCCTGTTCGCCGAAGAAGTCCGCCACGAACACCCGCAGGCGATCGTAGAACGCGTCCGACTGAAGCTGGTTGCCATAGGGGTCAATATTGTTGGCTTCTTCCACCAGATTGCGGAATTTCGGGTCGGTGTGAATGTCCACCCGGATCTCGACGAGGTCGTTGATCTGAACGCCGTCCAGCTCCCGATTGAGCTGTGCCTCAAAACGGGCGATGTGTTCGTGGTTCGATTTCAGGGCCTGTCGGTAACTGGCTACGGTTTCGTTGTGGATGGCAATCTGCTCCTCCAGCACCCGCCAGCGCTCGGCCATGCCGGCAAACAGGTCCGACAGGCTTTTGAAGGATTCACGGATGACCGACGGCGCCGGGCTGTCTTTCTGCAGCTCGCCCTCGGCATCTTCGTGAACGCCCAGATACACGAACTGACGCAGGTGATCGAGGATGTTGCGACGATGCTCTTCCAGATCGTCCAACTGCTTTTGCACGTCGTCAAAGGCTGCGACGGACACCTGTTCGATCTCCAGTGGCTGATCCGATTCCACCGTTTTCAGGAACGGGAACCGGTGCTCCACCGTACCAACACTCCGGCTGAGGTTGGCCAGTTCCCGCTCCCGCTCTTCGATTCGGTCTTTCTCGGCCTTCGCCCGCGCCACCTTTTGCTGCACCGCATCCTGGGCGTCGTGCTCCAGCCGGGCCTTCTCTTCCAGTTTCGCCAGTTGCTCTTCGGCGGCTTCCTTTTCCTCAGTCGCGTCCCTCAGGGTCGTCGCAGCAGCGGGGTAACGGCTCAGAGTATCCAGGTCTTTTTCGATGGCGCGGATTTCTTTCTCCGTGCGCTCGATCAGCACCGGGCGGTCGTGCTCCTTATGGGCTGTGTCCGCCAGCTCGGAACGCTCCTTCTCCAGGCCATTCAGTTCAC
This sequence comes from Marinobacter suaedae, assembly GCF_030519635.1. Lineage (NCBI taxonomy): Bacteria > Pseudomonadati > Pseudomonadota > Gammaproteobacteria > Pseudomonadales > Marinobacteraceae > Marinobacter > Marinobacter suaedae. Next base: position 90,221 of record NZ_JAUMIS010000001.1, read on the forward strand.
CTTCAATGTGCTGATACTGATCGGCAAAATTGGTCTGGCGGGCCGGCTGGCCGGGGTATTCCGCATCAAACCAGTCGAAGCCGCTATCCGTGGGCTTGAACAGGCGGGCAAAGGCTTCAATGGTGGCCTTGCTGTCGGCGTCCAGATCCTCACCGGGGCTGGCCAGCATCAGGCGCTGGTCCACCGCCCGCAGTGGTGCCGCCGTCGCTTCGTCCAGCTGGTTTTGCAGCTGCCACTGCTGTTTGCTTTCGCGTTCCTTCAACGAATCACGCTTTTGCACCAGCGCCTGTTTCTTGCGCTCAATCTGCTCCAGACGGATTTCCGCCTGCGCGGCACTCTTCAAGGCGGCGAGGTGCCCTTGCTTGCTTTCCAGCTCTTCCTTCTGGATTTCCTCGATTTCCTGCAGGGTCATCTCGCCGTATTGAGACACCAGCAGCTCGCCGTCTTTCTGGTAGCGCTCGGCTTGCTTGAGGCGACGATCGGCCGAACGGATCTCGCCCTTCAGTGCGGAGGCCTCACCTTCCAGTTGTTTCAGGCCCTGCAACACATGCCGGAGGATTTCATTCTGCTCGTTCCAGGCCTCCACAGCGGCTTTGCGTCGCTCGCCAATATCCTGCAGCGCGTTCGCCAGCCCATCCCGAAAGCTCGCGAAATCCTGCTGGCTGCCCAGTAGCGCCTGATAAGCGTCATAGTCCCGGCTGAGCTTGTCGAACCGTGCTCGCTCTTTTTCAATCCGGTTGAGCTGGTTTTGCTGCTGCTTGAGTTGCTCATGCCGGTTGAGGAAATCATCCACATTGAAATCGAAGGCATCGTCCACAAACTTTTTGTCCGCCTCGATGATGCTGGCCACCGCATTGGCCATGGCCTGATCGTCCGCTTTCATTTCAAACAACAGCAGGATCAACGTACGCAGGGATTGCACCCGGCGCTCGTCCGACTCGCCCAGGGGCAGCACTGAGTAGCGCACCGCATCGGCATGCATCAGATCGCTGCTGTAGAGCATGGATTTGAGCTTGGCCGGGTCGTTCACCAGCCGGGTGTCTTTCGAGAGTTTCTTCAACGCTTCAGAAAGCCGGCTGAACGACAGTTCCGGCACCGCCTGGCCAATGCCGTCGTCCGTATCGCCATTCCAGAACAAGGGGCGGATCTGGTCGTAGCTCACCGGCACGAAGGCCCTGCCATAGCTGAGCTGGCTGGCATTGTCCCGATACAGGATCTGGCAGTGAGTGCCCGCCGGGTTTTCCGCCTCCATGATCAGGAAGCTGAACTGACTGGGGAAGTAATGCTGGTAGCTTTCTTCGTTGGTATAGAAACTGCCCGCACTGGCGTTGCGAAACGCGAACTTCTTGCGGCTGTTCTTGAAGTTATTTTCCGGCAACAGGAACAGGCGTAAGGAATTCAGCAGGCTGGATTTGCCCAGGTTACCGGGCCCCAGGATCAACCCATGGTTGTCGACGGGAATCTCCACGTAACAAAAACCCGCGGAATCCACCAGCACCAGGCGCCGAATGCCAAATGAAAAGGTACTCAGACCCGCCTGTTGGTCAGTCATCCAGAATCATCTCCTGTTCCATAAACTTGCCAGTGGCCCGAAATGCCAGGGCCAGCGAAATAAAACCCAGATCTTCCGCCAAGGACAGTGCTTTTGTAAACCGCTGGGTGGTGTCCGGGGTTTTGCGGAGGCGCGGTAAGACAGTTACCGATGCAGAACCACTGAATCTTGCGCACCTGGCTTCTATGAGCCTTTTCGCTTCCGGGTGCCTGGCTGGGGACTTTCGACTGAAGATGCAGGATTGGGTTCTATTCTGATCTTCAAAGACGTCGGGCCTTCTTCACCCTTCGGGCCCGGGTCAGTTCATCCTTCACGTAAGCCCTGATGGCCTTGAGGATACCCAGGTCCGGATCAGCTTCTTGGTCATCCGCCAGCCGGAAAATCTGCTGGTAGTACCAGGCCTGGCCACCAAGCACGTTTATTATTTTAAGTGGCATCAGCGGACTGGCGGGCGAGAAAAAACCCCGCTGGGCAAGCTTGACGTGATCTTCATGGCAAACCGTCTTTTCGATTCGCGCATCAAGAAGATCCCTGGGCGTATCTGGATCCGTGCAGAGCGGCCGGCCAAGGCCAATCACGTCGGTTTCGCCGCTGGCAACCACCTCTTCCATAAACGAGCGCGTCCTGAATCCACCGGTCACCATCAGCGGGCAATCGCACACCTCACGAATTGTCTGGGCGTAATCCAGGAAGTAGGCCTCCCGCTTGCGAGTGCTTTCCCGCATGGCCGGCCCATCGCTCGCCGTGGCGGCATCACCGCTGTACCCGAGCAGACGCGGCTGCTCGTAGGTGCCGCCAGAAACCTCCAGAAGATCAATACCCTCCTCATTGAGCCAGCGAACCACGCTCACGCACTCATCGAGCGAAAAGCCGCCCTTACGGAAATCGTCGGAATTGAGCTTCACCGCCACCGGAAACTCCGGCCCCACAGCGGCGCGCGTCGCCCGCACTACCTCTAGCAAGAAACGGGCGCGATTCGCCAGCGACCCACCCCACCGATCGGTGCGCTGGTTGGTGACCGGCGACAGAAAAGACGACAACAAATACCCATGAGCCCCATGCACCTGAACGCCGGTGAAGCCCGCCTCTTTGGCGATCCGGGCCACATTGGCAAAGCGCTGGATAAAGTTGAGGATCTCCGGTTCCGTGAGTGCCCGTGGGCGGACATAGTTGCCCATCAGCGATAGCTGCACCGCCGAAGGCCCCATCGGGCGGGAGGTAACGTAACGCGGCGACTGCCGACCGGCGTGGGAGATCTGCATCCACAAATGGTTGCCATTGCGGGTACCTGCTTCGGCCCAGGCGCGCAACTGCGCCATACCCGCCGGCTCGCCTTCAGCCGGCGCAGGATCAATCGCCACGTTACCCGGCCGTTCCAGCACCCGGTGATCAATCATCACGTTGCCGGTAATCAAGAGCCCGGCCCCGCCATCGGACCAACAACCATAGAGGGTTTCATGGCGGTGAGTGGCGTGGAGCTGATCGTCTGCCAGCCCTTCGGTCATAGCGGCCTTGGCAAGACGGTTGGGCAGGACGGCACCACAGGGGAGTTTTAGTGGTTGGGCGAGGGGCGATTGGGGCATGGCATCATCCTGATGAGCTGGGTTCGTTGATTTTCAAATTATTTGCGAGCTGAGAGTTTTCTTCATTTAAAAGAGCAAGACGCTCAAGCATAAGGCCTTAATCCGCCGGATTAAGTCTGAAAATCACGCTCATTGGACTGCTCCCTTCATGGCTCTTATATTCGACAGGCCCAAAATAAGTGAAGGGTGCCGCTTTACCATTACGCAGCTTATTCTCGCGGACAAACAGATGCACTGAGAGTCCAAGCTTTTGGTGTTCAATCAGTTCTCGACCGCACTTGCTTTGAGGCGTTGTTGAGTTCTGACTCTGCCAATGAAGTGTTTGATCATCAATCCAATGATGGATTGGATCGAAGATCTCTTAAAATACTGAAATAATTAGCTTTTCTTGGTTAGGCGACGCCTTTGGAGGACTATTGTCGCACTGCTAAGACAGCACCTCTTCCTCACCAACCTTCGACAAAATCAGCGTGAGCGACCCAAAAGACTGAGCAAAGCGAGGGAAACGCTAGCGCACAATTACTGACTCATAGAGCGACAATACTCTGTCGACCGATCCGAACGTAAAAATAAGATAGACCAGACCGATCCAGCCCACGAAAAATAGACACTGGGTTATGTGCAAATGCATTTTTGGCGAGCATATCGTAGTATTCTCTCTCATTGCGTCAACAATGCAGAAATACTGCCCTTACGCTCGCACTTGTGTCTGGACTAGAAGGGCTTGCACCATTGTAATACCACGAATCAAGTGGTCGCCAATCTACTTTGCCTACATTTAAAGGCCAAGGGTCATACACCTTAACTTTATTGCGGTCAATTCCAGCAATAACAACAATGTGATTTCTCCCATTTACCCAAAGTGGTCCATAGGATCTCAGCCATAACCCGATAGCGTGTGGTGTTGGCGTCTGCGGAGGCACAGCTTTCAAACCTAACCGCTTAGCTAACTTCAGTATTTGCGGATTAATAATTCCATTGTTCGCTTCTCGAAGCTTTTTACTCTCAGCATCAAGCTCTGGCACCTTCATTAAGCTTTGTTGCCTGCTTTGACTTTCACGCCAATTCAACAACATTCTTGCTGAAGCATACCAACAGGCCATATCGAGACGCTGGGGCAATAGCCTCATACCAAAAACCTCATATTTTTCCGTTGACATGTCAACCCCATCTAGTTTTCATAAAGATATAATGTAACAAGTCGTTTAATATTCTCTGACCTGCTACCGCAGAATCATTCACTGATAGATTGTAGGCTAATTGGCGAGAGGAGAGGCCCGTTCAGCCCATAGTGAATTGGAAGGACTTTTTAGTGAATTTAAAACCTACCCCAGACATCTAACTACTCACTATCTATTTATGCTTGACCCTACTCCAGAATTTAGGCCCATCTAAAACTGAAAAATCCGGCATGATAGAGCCCTGAATAGGAGATCATGCCATGAAGCGATCCCGTTATACCGAAGAGCAGATAGCCTTTGCCCTGAAGCAGGCCGAGCTTGGTACCCGGACCCAGAGGTCTGTCGCAAGATGTGCGTCTCAGATGCCACGCTCTGCAGCTGGAGCAAGAAGTATGGAGGCCTGGGTCCGTCCGAGCTGAAACGGCTCCAACAGGTGGAAGAGGAAAATCATCGCCTCAAGAAGCTAGTGGCCGACTTGAGCCTGGACAAGGCCATGCTTCAGGACGAAGTGGCAAAAAAGCTCTGACACCGCCTCGTAAACGCCAACTGGTGCCTGACCTGCAAAAGCGATATAGGGTCAGCGAGCCCCCGGGCGTGTGCGGTCTTGTAGTTTTCCCGGGCATCGTGTCGATACCAATCGGTGGCGAGGGATTCATCAGCCTTGTCGATGAGGATCCGCGAGATTACGCTCACGCGGCTTCATTACGGCTACCGGCGCATGCATGTCCAACTCCAACGATAGGGCTGGCGTGATAACCACAAACGGGTTTACCGGCTGTATCGGAACTAGGGATTGTCGCTTCGCCTCAAGCGCCCCCGGCGCAACAAGGCTGCCAAGAACCGTCAGCCATTTCAGCAAGCCAGCCATCCCAATCACATTTGGGGGATGGACTTTGTCTCGGATGCGCTTTTTGATGGCCGCAGGCTGCGCCTGCTGACGATCATCGACCTATTTACCCGAGAGTGCCTTGGCATCGTTGTTGGACAGAGCCTGAAGGGCCACGATGTTCAGAAAGCCCTGACGACGATTGCACGGTTTCGAGGTAATTCTAAAGCTCTCAAGACCGACAACGGTTCGGAGTTTGCCGGAAAGGTCATGGACCGCTAGGCCTATGAGCGAAACATCGAAATCGACTTCTCGCGACCGGGCAAGCCTGCCGACAATGCGACGGTAGAATCCTTCAATGGAAGACTCCGGCAGGAGTGTCTGAACGAAAACTGGTTCTTGTCACTGGCCGACGCCCGGGAGACAATCGAAGCGTGGCGGACGTTCTATAACCAAGTCAGGCCCCATTTCGCATTGGAGTGGTCCACACCCTCTGACTACGCCAGGAAACATGCGGTTTCACGGCGAAAACAGCACCAACTAGAGTAGGATTTCTCCAACTCTGGATGGACCTAATACGGGGCCAAGGTCATAAATAAAGCCTGGGGGCAGGACAGTAGACCTATTACCGGTCTCTAGACAAATAAACCGCGGGCCTCCAGCTCGCGGAGTATTCCTGTCACCATTCGAGGGATTTTTCGCATAATCCCGCTAACCGCCCTTATCCGCGATAGCAATGCGTGGCCCAAAACTATCGTTGCCGACCGATAAACTGAGTTTGCAATTGCAACTCTGAGAGCTAGACTCAATCGAACGTAAAAAGGCACTGTCGTGTCTGTCCTACTAATCGAAGGGGTAGAATTACTTAGTTCAAACTTTTTCAATATTTGCGGGGGATGATTTGTAAAATCAGTTTTGGGACTTCAATTTGCCACGCTTCGGTGATGCATTGTCGAAACGATCAGCGTGGAAAGGTTTGCGCTATGGAACATCATCTTCGAATAGGCAATATTGAGATTGGCGGCAGGCCTACACGTTCTCGCTATCGAGACCTCCCTTGGTCGTTTAGGGCCTATCAAGATGCTGTTAGATACCAATTGAACTTCATCAGACAAAAACGCACAGGGCAAATTGTCCTTAACAGCGTCGATAGACGGCTACTCATTGTCCCACTCCAAAACCCAAGAGGTGTAAACGCCTTAGCCAAGGCGATGGGACGAAGTTTTATCGGTTTTGTTCCGAGTGAAAACCGTGCCGCTGAAAGAGACTCCGTGCGCACCGGTGAGTGGGTTAGCCCACCTTCGGGACAGGGCACCCCCGCGCAGCAGGCTCAGCAATTGCAAACAAGAAACTTGCATGGACTGGGAACCGGGCGCGGCAGTGATATGCTAATTGAATACACACCTGGCTTTTTTTCCCCCGGAAGCTCAACAGCCGGCCCAAACACATCATTCACACTCCCTAGAGAAGTTTTATTGCATGAATTGATCCATGCTGTTCGGGGCATGAGAGGTCTTTTAGACCCAAGGGTAATTTCGCTCTTCGACACTCGTGACGAATTCTACGCTGTTTTGGTTACAAACATATTTAGATCTGAAAGCGGGATAACACCACTCCGCCAAGGCCACAGTCTTCCTTTTCAGCCACTACTCAACCCCGTAGTCTTTTATAGCAAGCCCCAATATAAACTACTTATAATGGACTTGTGTCGCGAAATGCAATCCTTCACACGCTTGCTCGCAACTGTGAACTGCTCGTTTAACCCTATTAGGGACTACTATCGTCAGACCGGTATATTCCGGCAATGACATTGGCTCACTTTTCAAACACTTTGATTCCAATTTGGCTGTGAAAAGGCCATTGTCTTTCCACGAGCTCATGAAGGTCCAATGAAACCAACTTAGCCTGGACTTGGAGTAGCAAAGTTTTAGGCTTGTATGAGAGGAAAAGTTTGGTGAGACCAGTCATTCCAAGTTACACCGAGACGCGACAATTTGATTATTCAGATAGTTTTGCCTCGATAATGGGCAAACCGGACCTTGTTTTCAATCCAAACACTCGTCAACGCCTAAGGCACCCTGTAGATTGGACAAGAGGATTTGCCTCAGCTACGGAGCGCTATCTCCCGGAGCAGATCAATGCAAAAAATCGCTCCATCAGAAGTCGAATGATTCATTTCCTTCGGCAGTCCGGAATTGCAGCACGCATCGCCAACATGTCACGAAAATCCTTCGTTAACAGAAGAGAGTACCATGCAATCATTTTTTTCCCAGGCGAAATTGGTCCCGAGCATGTAGGTAGCCCAATGTCTTTCTACAGGGCGGAATACGTGCCAAACCAGCTTGGAGAGTTTCACACCCACCCATATTTGTCTGATGCAGTCCAACCGCCGTCAGGAACTGATACCGGATTCGACCAACGGGCACCATTAATCATTGTTTCCCACGGTCATCAAATTTGGGGCGTTTTCAAACCGCGACATTGTGCACTTCTTGGCCGAATTTCCGGCAATAGCTTTCGCACACTCGACCCACGAGATCCGATGTGCGGTGTCGCTTTCCATATAGCTTGACTTATATCGTTGTATGCATTCTTTGATTATTGAATGACTTCAGCCACATGTAACCCATACGAAACACCAGATTGCTGATCAGACTTCTATAGCCTTCAATGGTTTCGGTGGTAAGTTGGGCGGTTCATTTTTAGGTATACAGAGGAATCAATCATCGGCACTCTCTCCTCGGCATAATTGGAGACACGATCCGCTAGCAATCCTGTCTGCTGGCGATCTAGAGTCGTTTCGACCTTATTGGTCTGAGCAGTCAGCCAGTACTCAGCCTTGAACATTCCAAAAGACTATCTTAGTCCTTGGAGTCAACAGCAAAGGGCTCAGGGGTGACGCCAATCGCGTAATCATTGTCCCGAATGCGCCTGAAAAAGACCTAGACTTAGTCGAACACATCCTTGAACAAACTTTACGACCTTCCGCATTCGTAGTCATCGCTTTTCAATCATATGGCCCGACTCGAATATTAAGCCTCTGAACCTTTAGCATGGCTTCCATTCTATTTTTGACGCCTAGTTTTTGATAAATCATCGCAAGATGGGATTTCACTGTATTTTCGGTTAAAAACATCTTTTCTGCGATTTGCTTGTTTGAGAGCCCTGACCTCAGGTGGGTCAGAACGATTTTTTGTTTTTTTGTAAGGGCCGCCTCCAGAGGTTGCTGGCGCCTTGCAAGCTTGTTGAGCTGCTGTTGAGTCTGCTGCTCGATAAAAGGCTTCCCTGCAAGAACCGTCTTTAGCGCAGTTATAACCTTGTCAGCGCTAAATGATTTGGAAATAAAACCCAAAGCGCCTTCGTTCAGGGCCGACTGAATGTGAGGGATGTTTTCACTAGCTGAAACGATGACCACGGGTGTCATCACGCCCTCCGCCGTTAGTTGCTTGAGCAAATCAACGCCGTCGTCGGCACCAATGTGCATGTCCAGAAGAATCAGATCGTAGCGATCAATAACGGGTAGGTGTTTCTGCACACCCTGAACACTTTCTTCACAATAGACATGAACTCCTTCATCCAATGCTTTCAGAACGTGCCTAAGCCCATCGAGAAACAGAGCATGATCATCAATGATGAGGATTTCCATGAATTGAGTTCCTGTGTAGAAGCTCTGAGGGTCCCCACGAGGGACCCAGCAACTCTACACCGCAGTGATTGATGCAGGGTGTGATGCCCGTTTTCAAAACACAACTCGGGAATTGGCTCAATACTAAAATTCTTTTTTTCATCCGGTTTAGCTGCAATCAGCTAACCTCTACTAACATTAATACTGTGATTGCTACGCTTCTCTAAAAAATAATCGTTTATATGGTAAGTCTCAGCAAGGTATCGAAAGGAATTTCGAAACCGACTGTGGTGACCGAATCAATGGAGCCCCCCTCCATGTCACCGGTTTCTTCGCTCATCCTGTGGCGCCCGCGGCTAGGCACTGCAGCGCTATTCCTTACGCTTCAGTTTACGTTGCCCTTTCTGATCTCTTGGCAGGGATTCGTGGGAACAAGTTCCCTGATCGCGGTGCTGGCTGCCGGTACTTATTATTTGGCAGCAATAAATATCAGTAAGCTTCGGGCCCAGCTTGGGGCCACCTTTAAAGATCTACAAAAGCAAACACGAGAGATAGCCAGCCTTAAAAAAGAGCTAAACAAGTCAGAAAAGGAGTCGATCGAGCGCTCTCGCCTGTTTGCCGCGGCTAGCCATGATCTACGGCAACCCCTGCAGTCCATCGGGTTGTTGTTATTTAGCCTAGAGAATCGGCTTGAAGACAACGAAATCAAAGAGCTGATCAGAGATCTAGAACGCTCCCACCAATCGATGAGTGACCTTTTCAGCTCAATCTTGGAAATATCCAAAATAGATTCCAATTCCCTAGAGGTCAACCGAGGGCCTCTGCCACTTGACGATATCGTATCCGCCCTGGAAATCGAGATGCTCCCTATCGCCCAGCAGCAAGGTCTTAGTCTTTCCATGGAGCGCAGCAAGCGAGTGGTGTATTCAGATGAGCTACTTTTGACCCGCATACTGCGAAACCTGCTCCACAACAGCATCATTCATACCGATGAGGGGACTGTGTCACTCAGCTATATCACCGCCCCTCAATCTCTATCCGTCGTCATTTCAGATACCGGCCCGGGCATTCCCAAACCAGAACTCAACAAGGTGTTCTCAGAGTTTTATCAGTTGCGCAGGCACAACCACAGTAAAGGCGGCGCCGGACTGGGGCTATCCATCGTCAGCCGTCTTTGTGGGCTTCTCGGTCACGACCTGTCCATCAAATCCACGGTAGGGAAAGGAACCTCCATCTCTATCCGGGTCGCCCTTGCCAAAGACCCCAGCGCAGCCACCTCATCCTTTATACCCATGCTGCTCGGTGACGAGCTCAGTGGCCTCCATGTTCTTGTTGTGGAAGATGACAAGAACGCCCTCAACACCATTTCAAATGTACTTCGCTCATGGGGGTGCTTTGTTTATCAGGCCCGAACACCGGAGGCGGCCCTTAGCCTGGCCGCCCGCCACAACAATCTTTCATTTGTACTAGTTGATTATCACCTTAGTTCGTCCATCAGCGGCATCAAACTATTTAATAGGATCAAAGAGCCTCGCCTCCGTGATCTTCAGGGGCTACTAGTCACCGGCGACAAGAGCACAGTTGTTCTAAAGGAGGCTCAGTTGGCTGGGCTTCAAGTGCTGCCCAAACCACTGCAACCGGCAAAATTGCGCAATGCCATTCGTCGCTCCTTGGCAATAAGAAGCCCGCATTCAGCGACTCGATCAGGACAAGGTGTCAACGAGCCATGAACGTCACGATTGAAGGAATTACCCATATAGGAAAGGTCAGGGAAGATAATCAGGATGCCATTTTCTACTTTACGCATCCCGACCTCCCTCTAGCTTATCTCGCAGTGGCTGACGGAATGGGAGGATACACGGGGGGGGCAAAAGCCAGTTCACTTGCAATTGAAAGCATCAAAGACACACTCGAAAAACTCACCTTACAGTTGCCGCATTTTCATGGGGACCAAAGGGCTTCCGAATATCTCGACCAAGCCGTCACTCGCGCAATTACCGACGCTAATGAGGTCATCCTGAGTGAAAAGCGCCATTGCGGCGAACAATTCGCCTCAATGGGAACAACCCTGACCGTTGGCCTATTCTGGGAAGATACTTTGGTCTGCGGACATGTCGGTGATTCCAGACTCTACATCTATAGGGATCACCAACTGAACCAGGTCACAAACGACCATACCCTCGTTCAGGAACTAGTAAGAAGCGGGAAACTTAAAGCCGACGACGCCCACAAATCAGCTGTTAAGGATGCCTTGACACAGGCGTTGGGCGTATCAACGGAGATAGAGCCCGAGGTGAATTTCTGCCGGTGTCATGCCAGCGATATTATCTTGGTATGCAGCGATGGACTTACCAAACATTTGTCCGATACAGAAATTTGCCAGGAGCTCGCTCGTGAGCTCCCCATCAAACGCTCGTGCCATCGACTGATTGAAGAAACGTTGAACAGAGGAGCTCGGGACAATGTCTCTATTTTAATGGCCCATGCGACCTGATGTCATGAAGACTCACTCTTTGATAGGCAATTAAAATCGGCCCAGAGCTTAGTGGTGGGCTTTAAAAGCTTTTTTAACGCCCTGAACGGGTCAATTGGATTTATTGACCCCGGATCATCTGGGATAAAGCGACTTCGAAGGCAAATCATGTATGGACGTGTCACTAATCATACAACGAGCTCCCCAGCAATCTGGTCTTGAAGGTCAGTGCTTTGTGCTAAAAGCCGGAAAAACGGTGCTTGGCCGCGGACGGTCATGTGATGTCATCCTCATTGATGCCGACAGAATTATTTCATCCCAGCACCTCATCATTGAGGTTCGAGAGAGCCATGTCTACGTAACAGATCTGAGCACGAATGGTACGTATCTAAACTCACCGGAGAAGGCATTAACCAAAAATAAGCCAGAGCTTTTGCAGGCCAACGATTCGCTCTATCTCGGTGGTTACCGGATAGGAGTTCAGATTAAAGAAGTCGACATTTCGAATGAACCATTGCTTGGAGGTAGCTTTATCGATTCGATAAGCAAGGATCTGCAGGAATCCGCTCCACTTGGCATCGATCAGTCGTCAGATCTCGATCCACTGGATAAGTTTCTCGAACCTCACTCCCCAACCGAAGACCGGTTCACATCCTCTGTATCCGAGCGCCCTGAATCGAAGAATAACCCTCTAGACAACATTTCCATGGATAACAAACCTGCGGACCCATTGGATATTCTGGATGGAACGACATCCGACGGTTTTATCCTAGAAGAAGTCGCTCCGAGAGACGATGACTGGTGGAAAACCGATTCGCCCCCCATATCTTCAAGACCAGAGGACCCGCTCCGACATTCATTTTCCCCGCCAAAGGCCGACATCGAACCAGTGTCAAGTGCGGATGTGCCGCCCACCGCGGGCAAAGAATCCGACCCTTTACAAACAGATTCGCCATCCAGAACACCGGGGCTTGCTAGTAGTTTGGGAGTACCAGAAAGAACCCACTCAGAGCTCGAAGCGGAACTGGTCGCAACGATTAAAATCGCGGCGAATCGATTAATACGAATTCTTCAAGCAAGAAGCAGCCTGAAGAACGAAATGCGTGTAGAACGCACCGTCTTGGGCTCACGAGAAAACAACCCCCTGAAATTTTCCGCTAATGCGGACGACGCCCTGAAGCTGATGTTCAGTACGGCGACCCACGGTTTTTCTGACGGTCCCACATCCTTCGATGAAGCCATACAGGATCTTGAGGATCACCAGTTAGCAACGCTGATGGGGATAAAGGCCGCCTACACATTCATGCTTCAACACTTTAATCCAGAGAAAATCGCCGCCCAGGCAGAGTCAATGGGGAAAGCGGGCAGCAGGGGTATCGGTGGCAAAGGGAGACTTTGGGATTTTTACTGTGCGCATTACCGAAACCTGATGGAAGACACCGAGGCAACATACAACAGGCTGTTTGGGGACATCTTGTCCAAGGAATACGACACACACATACGCTCCGAAAAACAAAAGCGCGATCGATCACCCTCTTTACAAAATTCTTTCACCGTCGGTAAACCAGGGAAATAGTTATGGGCAAAATTATTAGCAACTTCAGCCTCTTTCTGTCACTAGGCTTTCTCCTTTCTGCCTGCCAGGCGAGCCATGAAAAGCCATTGTTAGAGACGACTGCTGAACTTGAGTTTGTTGTAGCTAGTTATGTAAACCCCGATGCCGATAATCGTACCTCGCCCCTAAATATCACTCTTCTTCGCCTGAGAGACGACCGACAGTTCGAACAAGAGGACTTCATTGATGTTTACCTTGACCCGGCGAAGCATCTGAGCGGAGACCTCATCGGTAAACAATCCCTGCAGGAACTTTTACCCGGAGAGAGCCGCGTAGAACACCTTGAACTCGCGGAGGATGTCCGATATTTGGGCGTAGTAGCCGCCTTCTCGGACTACAAGCATGCCGAAAGCAAACTCGTTCTTACCGTTGAGCCTAACCAGACCAACCACTACAAAATAACAATTGAGGGCCGGAGCATGAGTGCCATTAAGAACTAACACCTCTGACGAAAGGAATCACGGCGCATGTCAATAAAAAATAAGGTGCTTTGGTCAGAAGGTATGTTTCTTCAGGCGCAGCACTTCCAGCAGCAGGATCGTTTTTTTCTAGGGCAGATACAGGCGCTTTCAGCCATGTGTCTGCCTCATGCTTGGGGCTTTTCAGAGTTGGAATTCGACGCGGAGCTACTGCGGGTTGGAAAACTTTCAATCAAGAAAGCCTCCGGCACTTTCTCAGATGGTACTGTTTTCTCTATGCCCGATGTCGACTCCCTGCCCGACACTCTGGATATCGGCGACATGGATACAGGAGAAACCCAATTGGTGCTATGCCTTCCCGTACAGCGCGACGGCACCACTGAAGTAGCCAATGAGTCGGAACCGTACCTACGCTATCAGAAAATCCTTTCCACACTTCGCGACTCAGCCTCCAATAAAGGGCAAGAGGCAGACATCGAAATTGTAAAACTTAACTGCCAGTTGCGACCTATGTCAGAAGATCTAAGCGGTTTCTCGGTATTACCGGTCGCAAAAGTAAAGCGAATTTCATCGGATTCCCCCATCGAGCTTAGTTCGACTTTTTTACCACCCCTCTTGCATTGTGGTGCCAGCAGTCACCTTATGTCGAATATCGAGGAAATAGTGGGCCTAATAAAGTACCGAGCCGATGCGCTCGCAGGACGACTACTCAGTAACGACCGGGGTAACTCGTCCGCCGTCCAGGATTTCATGTATCTACAGCTTCTAAATCGAATTGGGCCTTTACTTGAACACTTTTCCCACTCCCATTACACACACCCGTATACGGTTTTCCTCTCTTTAATCCAATCCATTGGCGAGTTGGCTTCCTTCTCGGAAGCGAGGCTCCGACCGCCACCAATGCCCCCTTACCGTCAGGATGCACTTTCCACTGTATTCGAACAGACTTTTGCCCTTTTTCGGCAATATCTGAGTGTCGTGCCGGAACAGACCGCGATGATGCTGCACTTGACCGAGAGGAAATACGGTATCTACGTGGCACCGCTGGAGGACCGCTCACAACTTGATACATGCATCTTTGTTCTCTCCGTGAAAGGTAAGGTGGATAGGCAGCAGCTGAAACGCTCTCTGCCTTCTCTTACCCGTATCGCGCCGGTGGAAAAGATCAGGGATATAATTAGCTCACGTACTTCTGGGATAAATATTTGGCCTACGGAATCAGAACCGCGACAAATCCCCTATTCGGCCGGAGCGGTCTATTTCGAGCTGGACAGGAAGGGCGAGTTCTGGGGGCTAATGAAAAAATCAGGCGGTTTCGCCGTCCATATCGACATGGATATACCGGAGCTCCAAATGGAATTGTGGGCAATAAGGACTGAATAACATGAGCGATGATGACAAAACGGTTTTCGTTTCCAGAACCCCGTCCCCCCCAGAAAACCAGCGGCCTGCTAGCGGGTTTGTGGAGACGGCCGCCGATACGGGATCACTCTCCTATTTCGGAAGACATTCCTACGAGAACAGGCTGCTGTACGAGGCGCAGAAAACCATAGCAGTCATCCAGTCCATACGAATGATGGCTCACTTCAATGATGTCAAAGGCTTCCACAGGAAACTCATTGAGGAAATCAGGCAACTGGACGAAACCTACCGATCCAGCGGTCAATCCGAAGAAGTAGCGCTAATCACGCGCTACATGCTGTGCGCCGCCCTCGATGAGGCTGCCGTCAATACGCCATGGGGTGATGAAGCTGGCTGGAGTGGTCATTCTTTACTTCAGGTCTTCCACAAGGAAAGCTTTGGCGGTGAAAAGTTTTTCGCTATTGTGGAAAAACTCTTACGCAAACCCGCCGAGTATATCGACCTAATTGAGTTGGCCTACATACTGATTTCCTTGGGCTTTGAAGGAAAATATAAAGCTGCCCGGAACGGCGGTGCAGAGCTTGATCAAATCAAAACAAATCTGTTTAAGACCATTGAGCACTACCGAAACATTGACTCAGCAGACCTGTCAGACCTGCCTGCTCGCTCGGAAGAACGAAATAGACAAATAATGCACCTTGTTCCCGCCTGGATCATTGTCGCTTTTTTCCTTACCACCCTGCTGCTGCTCTACGCTTGGTTCCAGTATTCGCTGAATAAGCAGGCTGAAGAGACATCTTCTTATATCGATCTTATTACCAACGAAGTCAAATCCGCCCCGGGAAAATAGCATTCGGTGCAGGGAGGCAGCTCAATCCGGAGCATCTATAAATGAAGAAAGTCATTGTTTTTTTTAAGAAAAGATATGTGATTGAGGTCATCGGCCTCTTCCTCCTATCCATCGCCATCTGGTTCGGTTTCTCCTATATCAGCTTTGGCGCAGACAAAACTACACTGCCCCCCACAGCAAAACTGCTGATCATCGTTGTTGTTTGGCTACTCTGGCTGTTGAAAGTGCTCTTCACCATGTTGAAGGAAAGTCACAGGAGCAATGGATTTACTCGAGAACTCCAGCGTAGTTCCGGCACTGCCAAGGATTCAGACCAGCCGCAAAACAGTGAATCGCGGGACGAAGTCAAACAGCTGAAGTCCCGTTTCAATGAGGCCATTGGTCGATTGGCCAAATCCAGATTCGGAGCCAGTCGCAAAAAGCTTTACGAACTACCTTGGTACATCATGGTGGGTCCTCCCGGTGCCGGAAAAACCACGGCCATCCTCAATTCAGGTCTAACCTTCCCACTAAAGGACCCTGCCGGCGGTTCCATTGCAGGTACGGGCGGAACTCGGCATTGCGACTGGTGGTTTACGGATGAAGCGGTACTAATCGATACGGCAGGACGCTTTACGACCCAAGACAGCAACAGGCGGATCGATAGCACCGCCTGGTTCGGATTTCTGGATTTGCTTAAGAAATATCGGAAACGTCGTCCCATCAACGGCGTCATTGTTTCCGTTAGTGCCCAAGATCTGCTGCTGAAATCAGGCTCACAGCAAGCGGAACTGGCTGAAACCATACGTTGCAGACTGGATGAACTGAATAACCGACTATCGATTCAGGTTCCAATTTATCTCGTCATCACGAAACTTGACCTGCTGAAAGGTTTTATTCCTTTTTTCAGCGACATGACCCTCAAGGACAGGGAACAACCGTGGGGAGCCCACCTAGACCAACAAAGTGACGTAGAAACTCTCAAAAAGAGACTGGGAGATCTGACCAACCGCCTGAGCCGCAGGTCATTTTCACGCTTACTGACGGAAAACGATTTACAAAAACGCA
Source organism: Marinobacter suaedae (assembly GCF_030519635.1). Taxonomy (NCBI): domain Bacteria; kingdom Pseudomonadati; phylum Pseudomonadota; class Gammaproteobacteria; order Pseudomonadales; family Marinobacteraceae; genus Marinobacter; species Marinobacter suaedae. The sequence goes on from NZ_JAUMIS010000001.1 coordinate 106,754, forward strand.
GCGCTATCCAGAACTTCCCCATGCAGTTCGAAGAACTCGCCGCTGCCACATGCGAATTCTTCAGTGCGGCCTTTACCTCGGACCGGTACCGCTCCACGCCGCAGATTCGCGGCGTCTACTTTACCAGTGCGACACAGGAAGGTTCTCCAATCGACCGGATGATGGCCGTTGTCCATAAGCACTTTAATTTAGGGCGTGCCGCCTCTACCAATCAGTCGGCTACCGGAAAAAGTTTCTTTGTGCACGATCTATTTCGACGGGTCATATTTCCTGAGGCCAATCTGGGGGGCGTAAACAAATCGCATGAAAGATCGCTAATCTGGTCGCGACGCATAGCCATCGGGAGCGCGGCGCTGATCACTTCCATCGTCGCAGCGGGATGGTCTTCCAGTATCCTGAACAATAAAACGTTAATGAGCGACGTGAAGAGCGAAGTCGAACAGTTCCAGCAACTTAGTTTTTCAGCCAAAGGAACCTCCCCTGATCTCGACAAGCTTGCATCGATTCTGCAACGAACCGAAAGAGCGAGTCTAGTCTACGACGCGGAGGAGTCTCCTTGGCTTACCAATTGGGGGATATTTAACAAGCGGGTAGACGAATCAGCGGACCGCCTTCACCGAACCACTCTTGAACATTTCCTAGCCCCTGAAATTATACGGCGCTTAGAAGGTTCACTTGAACATAAACTAACGCATGAAGAGCCCCTTGGCATGTTCTCCGAACTGAAGATCTATTTGATGCTTGAACGACCGGATAAGCGAGTATCCCCTCAAATGATCTCCCACTTGGCGAAGCTCTGGCGCCAGCAGTTCCCCGATTTGACGGACTCGCGAACACACTTAGAGACATACACCGGACAGCTTCTAGGCTCGAATCAACTGGCAATGAACACCAACGAGAAGCTTGTTTCCTCGGCAAGGGCTGCGATTATGAAGCAGCCGCCCCATGAAATGGTTTACGAGTTATTCTTGCAGGATCTTAACCAGAACCCAGATCTGCTTCTGAGCGAAAATGTCAGCAAATCAACCCTCAATGCCTTTGGGCTCACAGCGGATGATGAGCGGTCAAAAATTCCCTATCGATTCACCCGTAAGGCGTGGTCCGATGCGGACTTTTCAGAAAAATCCGATTTATTGAAACACTACCGAAACAACCTCTGGGTTCTGGGACCTGAGAGCAGTGGAGAAGCATTGGAGAGTGAGGTCGCAGAAATTGCGAAGAAGGTAAGAGCCAACTACCTTGCCGATTATGAGTCGTTCTGGGAAGAGCGTATCAAACAGTGGAATCTCACCCCCCAATCCACACTGTCCAAGCTCGATATGGAGTTCAAGCTCTATGCCAATCCAGACAAATCCCCCATACTAGAAATGTCCGGACTCATCGCGTCACAAACAAAGCTCACAAAAAAACTACCGACCGAGGCGATTGAGAGCGAAAAGCTCAAGGGCGCGGTAGACTTACTGGCCACTAAGATCAACGCTCCGACCAATGTCGATCTGGCCTTTAAAGACATTCACGAGTGGCTTGGAACGCCTGATGAATCGGATACCAAAAGCAGCAAGACAATCGATCGGCTGAAGGCCGCCAGCGAGTACATCTCTACCATCACTGTATCATCAAGCGCCGACGAGGCTGCATTTAACGCTGTCAAACGCCGGTTCTTGCAACCCCAACAAGATGCTCTGCAGGGTATTCGCATACAGGCCCATGACAGCCCCCCACCCATAAAAAAATGGCTTGAGACAGCAGCATCTCGTCTTTGGCAGTCATTAATCAATAACGCGTATCAATTTGCCAATTCACGCCTTCATGAGAATGTGTGTGACTTCTTCGAGGAAAAATTGGCCAACAAATTCCCCATGGCAAACGTAACCAGTGAGGTGAGAACGGACGATTTCAACACGTTTTTCGCACCCGGAGGAATTGAAGCTAGCTATGCAGAAAGCTATGTCAGCCCGTTTATCGACATCTGGAATGAAAAAGCAAAAATTATCGACGGACGCCGATTTCCAATCAGCAGCACAACCGTTTCAATGGCACAAAGAGCGAGCTTTATCCGCGAGTCTCTCTATCACTACGGTGAAAACGCCGGGCTCCGCCTAGAACTCTACCCGCTCAAACTGGATCGAAGCGTGAGCTCTTTCGGTTATTTCATTGATGGACAGCCAGAGGTTCAATATCGGCACGGCCCGAAACTGCCCACAGATGTTGAATGGACCAGTGGCTCGGGTCAGAACGTGCGTCTCGAATTCATCGATATCAATCGAAAGCGCCGTGACAGGGAATATACAGGGCCATGGGCAGGACTGCGAAGTCTGTATGACAATAGCCCCCGAGCGCTGAAAGCCGAGAACGAAATGCAGGTTTCGTTCAACGTTGATGGAAGGGAAGCGAAGTACCGTGTTCGCGCCGACTATAATATTGACGCGATAAGATACAACTCACTCTATAAATACGAATGTCCCAAATCACTATAGTGGAACGTCCCATTTGTCATCTTATATAGCCGGATTTTACGGAAAGTTGCCGTCACACGGTGATTTCGTGAAATACCGGCTACCTCTGAAATTTGTAAACCAATGGGACCAGTGGTTGCTTAGTTCCATGTCTACCCCCCGTTTCAGGGAACGGTGGAATCCGGCCTCACCGACAGCCCGCCCGTGTTTTTTTTACCTGTCTAAAGGTGTGATTGATACCAGGCGCTGGCAGGGTGCTCTTCTACCGAGTCACGATCTCCATAAGCGCATTTTCCCAATAACCATTGCATTTCAAGTACCGAGCCTCGCAACTGCCAGCTCACACGCTCAAGCCTTGGAAGTGCTCCAAGAATGGATATGGGCCTTCCAAGTCCACGAATACGACGCCCCCCAGCTTGAATCTGCAATGCAAGAACAGGTGGCCAAATATGAAATCTCTGGAGCCTCACTTATTGCCAGTATCAAGGAATGGTGTGCTCCCTTTAGCCTCTGGTGGACTCTGCAAAACGAGCCACCCATCAAGAACGCCGGGCCCCGTTTGCCCCCAAGTGACTATTTTCTTTAAAACAGTAGCATCTGTTTAAAGCTCATATCGGCACTTGCTACGTTGAATAAGAAAGGTGTTTCTTGTTTTAACGAAGATAGTCAACTAGTTTATTTTTAGGGAGACGTAAATCCGAGCGAGGAATTTTAAACAAGTCGATTCAAGGAAGTTCATCAAATGTTCTTTGAACAAGGGCTGGAAGTCGATTGTCTCCTAAATCCCATTACCAATGAAAACGAAACCGGAGCCGATCTTCGCGAAAATAGAACTCGTGAGTTCGATGCTCTCAGAGATTCTCGTAGAGCCGCTAGCAGGGCAGAGCAAGAAGCGGTTCTTGACCCCGAACAAACCCGGCATGCCTTGGCCCAATGGCAAGAAATCGAACGCCTAGCTCTAGAAATTCTGGATTCCCAGAGCAAAGATCTGGAGGTAGCTTGCTATTTAACCGAGGCGCTAACTCGTCTTCACGGGGTCTGCGGTCTTCATCATGGCTGCAATTTATTGCATCAATTAGTGCAGCGGTATTGGAACTCTCTTTACCCCTCCCCTGATGAAGATGGGACTGAAACACGGATAAAACCTCTCCTGAGTCTGTTCGGCGGGGACACCAAAGGTACCCTGCCTCGACTAATAAAAGAACTACCGATAGTCCCCGATGGCGCGGGAAACGATGCTGTTGATACCTTCCTGTGGTTGCACTATGACACGGCTGTACAGGCCAGCCGAATCGAAGACCCAAGCAAGAAAGCTCAGCGAATTCAGTCCTTGGGTTACAGTCTGGAAGATATCCAGAGAGCAGTAGATCGAGCACCAGCTGCCTTTTATTTGGAACAGGTTGACCATGCTGGGGCCACCAAAAAAATCCTCATCGAATTACTGAACGAACTGCAAAGCATTCAGCAAACGGACGAACAACTACCCTTACCCATTATTCACGACGTCCGTGAGTTTGTTGAAGATCAATTTTTGACCTGCATAAACCATTTAGCTGAACACAAACTGGCGACTGCGAAAACAATAGTTGCCCCGGCTGATACCACCAAACAGGACGCTCCAGCGAGTGTTCCTGATGGAGATCATGTGCCACAAGCTTCTCACGCTACGACACCATCTTCGGCCGGTAGCCTCACGAACCGTGCTCAGGCGCTCTCCCAGATTAAGGAAATTGCATGTTTTTTCCGTGAAACCGAACCGCACACCCCGATTGCCGACGCTCTGGAACGTGTCGCGCGCTGGGGAAACATGCCTCTGCACGAACTGATGCGGGAGTTACTGCCCAGCGGGCAGGCACGTCAGTATTACGGCCAGCTTACAGGCATTAATCTCGACGGGGCCTCCACATCAGCGCAGACCAACGCTGAATCGGATACCTCTCAAGCTCCCGATACAGCCGATGAGTTTTCGAAGCCAAGTTCACCAGAGGGTTGGTAAAACAAAAATGGCTCGTTGCAGCCACTGAACAAAAGGAAAACCCAAAATGTCCGAAAGCGTTCATGACAAGTTGAAGCGGGTCCGAAAGCCACGCGTGCACATTACTTATGATGTGGAAACGAACGGCAAGATGGAAACCAAAGAGTTACCGTTCGTGGTCGGTGTAATGGGGGATTACTCAGGCGATAACTCGGAAAAGAAGAAAAAACTCAGAGATCGCAAGTTCGTCAATATCGATCGGGATAACTTCAACCAAGTCGTCGAAACTATCAACCCCACTCTAAATCTCAAGGTGAACAACACGCTGGCAGCTGATGATTCTGAAATGGCCGTGGAGCTTGATTTCAAGTCCATTGAAGACTTCGAACCCCAAAATATTGTTCAGCAAGTAGAGCCCCTCAAGAAACTGCTTGAGGCCCGCAATAAACTCCGTGATCTCATGGCGAAAGCAGACCGGTCCGAACAACTTGAGGAACTCTTGGAATCCATTCTTCAAAATACCGAGAACGTCGCCACGCTCTCCAAAGAGCTAAAACTGGATTCGGAATAAGGGGATCATCAAGCCATGAGCACAGAACAACAGAATCAGGCGACGGAACAGTCTGAAGAAGAGCTTTCAGGCAGTTTTCTTGACCAGGCTATCGACGCTACAAAACAGACGGAACCTGATGAAGCGCGAGATTTGATAGAAAATCTCACTAAACAGGTGCTTTCCGGCACAGTCACTTGGGACCGTAATCTCACGAAAACCATATCTAACGCTATTTCGAGCATCGACGAATTACTATCGCAACAGCTCACTGAAATCATGCACCACGACAAGTTTCAAAAGCTCGAAGGGTCTTGGCGAGGGTTGCACCACCTCGTGAGCAATACCGAGACTGGTACCGACATAAAGGTCCGGATGCTCAACATTTCACAACGCGAGCTCTTCAAGGACTTGGATAGTGCGGTTGAGTTTGACCAGAGCAACATCTACAAAAAGCTCTATGAAGCACAGTTTGGCACTGCAGGAGCAGACCCCTATGGATGCATGATTGGTGACTTCGAGTTTTCCGGAAAAACAGAAGACATCGAGCTCCTGGAGAAAATGGCCAGCGTCTCTGCTTCCGCATTTTGCCCATTTGTATCTGCGGCAAGCGCCCAAATGTTTGGCTTGGAGAACTTCAGTGAGTTGTCACAACCTAGAGATATTTCGGGAATTTTTGAGTCCAAGGAGTACATCAAATGGCGTAGTTTTAGGGAAAGCGAAGACAGCCGTTTTGTGTCACTGGTAATGCCGCGCGTTCTGGCCCGTCAGCCTTATGGTGAGAATGGCAAGACAATTGATGAATTTAACTTCGAAGAGTTCAGTCGGGACAGCAGCGGTACGACACTCCAAGCGGAGAGCAACGCTTTTACCTGGATGAATGCTGCCTACATGATGGGCACCACCCTTACCAAGGCCTTTGCAGAAAATGGCTGGTGTACAGCGATCCGTGGCGCAGAGGGGGGCGGCAAGGTTCAGGGGCTGCCGACGCACCTATTCAAAAGCGATGACGGCGACACGGACCAACTCTGTCCCACCGAAATCGGAATTACGGATCGCAGGGAGGCCGAGCTATCCAAGCAAGGTTTTGTGCCACTCTGCCACTACAAGGACACAGACTACGCGGTGTTTTTTGGTGGTCAGACAACCCAAAAACCCAAGAAATACAATGATCCCGATGCAACGGCTAACGCCAGTATATCGGCAAGGCTGCCATACATTATGGCGACCTCACGCATTGCCCATTACCTGAAGGTCATGGCGCGAGACAAAATCGGCTCATTCATGGAAGCAAGCGACGCCGAACGCTGGCTCAACGAATGGATTGCCCAATATACCAATGGCAATCCGGATGCCTCCGCTGCAACTAAGGCCAAGTACCCACTCCGTGAAGCCAAGATTGAAGTCAAGGATGTCCCCGGGGCGCCAGGATCATACAACGCTGTCGCCCACCTGAGGCCCTGGTTGCAGATGGAAGAGCTGACAACATCACTTCGAATGGTTGCCAAGATTGGGGATTAAGAGTTCGGATTGAATGCCCGATTACGTAAGAGGGCCAGCCTTTACCGGCTCTCTTTTCTCTTTTGTTTATTGAAAGGCTCTAACCTGGCAGGAGCCATATCCCGAATGAAACGCTCACAACATATGACGCAACAGGGCGAATTGGATATCGATAGATTAACGACCAATCGGGCCAGAGCCGCTTTGGCAATAAAGCTTATCGATGAAAAAATCCAAGGGCTCCTCAACGAGATCATCCACCATTCAAAATTCCAGCAACTCGAAGGTGCCTGGCGTAGCCTGCATCTTCTATGCGCGGAGTCAGCGCTCAGCCCCAAGGTTCGTATCAGAATGCTCGATGCCAGCTGGCAGGATATTACCAAGGATATATCCAGTACGGTGGAATTCGATCAGACGACACTATTTCGGCTGGTGTACACACAAGAGTTCGGTACGCCTGGAGGCATCCCCTTCGGCCTCCTGGTAGGCCATTACGAGGTCAAACATCGAAGCAGCCATGGGCGGAACGATGTTGAAACACTGCGGGGCATTGCAGAAGTTTCGGCAGCAGCCTTCGCTCCTTTTCTTTGTAATGCGGCTCCCGGACTGTTTGGCATCGATGCATTCAGCGAGCTCTATCGTTTACGTGACCTAGCAGAAATTTTTGATCTCAAGGAATATGAACACTGGAACCGCAGTCTTCGAAATCTATCCGATTCCCGTTTTATCGGTATCTGCATGCCCAGAGTGCTTTTGAGAAGGCGCTACACCCGTCGGCAATGCGCTGAAAAGCATCTGAGCTTTGAAGAATGTCCTTCCCAACATAGCGGCAATAACCTGTGCTGGGGATACGCCAGTTTCGCCTTCGCTGCGATCCTGATCCGGGAATTCATTCGAGTCGGCTGGTTCTCACATATTCGGGGAGCGCCCAGGGATTCTTCTCACGGAGGTGTAGTCAATCAGTTACCTTATCCGGCAGTTTCGAGTGACGCAGATACTGCATTTGAAATCAACACAGATGTCCGCATCACGGAGACCCAGGAAAAAAAGCTTTCGGAACTGGGACTTATAGCTCTACATCAGTCCTATGCCGCCCAACAAAGTGTCTTTTTGAGCAATCCATCCATCCATCGTCCACCGACATCCCCGAATAAGATAAGCACCGCCAACGCCAATGTCGGTTCTATGCTGCAACAGATTCTCTGCGCCTCAAGGTTTGCACACCACATAAAACTGATGATTCGAGACAAAATAGGCAGCCTGTTCACAGCAGAAGAATGCCAGCAATTACTCGAACATTGGCTCAAGAAGTATACGTCGGGACGCAGTGACTTGGATTGGGAAGGCAGGGCTCGTCGCCCTCTCAAAGCCTACCGAGTCCAAGTCAATGAACGACCTGATAGCACCGGCCACTTCATTTGCCACATTGACCTGCAGCCCCACTACCACGCAGAGCACATTCTTTCTGAACTCAAGCTCACCACCGAATTGGTACAAATGAATGCAACGAGTTGAGGCCAACACCCATTCGAGGGAAGAAGAAATATGCCAAAGAAACTAGCGGCACCGGTACTCGACGCGATACTCGGATCACAAAGAGGCATTGGTCGTGAGGCACTATCTCATAGCATGACAATTTTCCAGATCAAGGAAAGCCTGCGTCGCAACCTGATCAACTTGTTCAATACGCGGCAATGCCCAGTCTCACCTCCGCTCCAAAGCCGCTTCCTTACAGAGTCACTCTTGAACTACGGTCTGCCTGATTTGATGTCAGTAAATCTGGGTTCAACTGCGGAAGCCCGACAGTTATCAGAGGCGATTGAAACCGCGGTAAAAAACTATGAACCTCGCGTCGCCACTGTCTGCGCTAGCATCAACGGGCGACCAGATCCATTGGAACCCGAATTCTATTTCCGAATAGAGATTGTTCTGAAAGTTGCACTCGCCAATGAACTAATCATTTTCGATTCCACGTTGAACCCAATCACCCACAATTTCGACGTTCTCGAGACAAACGATCATGAGTGATCACCTGTTGAGGCACTACGAACAAGAACTGGCATTTCTAAAGGAGGAAGCGTCACGGTTCGCCATCAACCATCCCGGCATAGCAAGTCGCCTAAAGCTCGGTGAAGACGAACTGCAAGATCCCCTAGTTGAGCACCTGATCAGTGCTGTAGCGTTTCTAAACGCTCGTATACAGTATCGCCTAGACGAAAGCTTCCCTGAGTATTCCAAGGCAATGCTGGATGCGCTCTATCCTCATTACCTCCGACCAGTTCCTCCGTGCACCATCGTTCGTTTCGACACCACACGGTATTTCGATACCCCCTCCGAGCTGCCCGCCAAAATCACCCTGGAAACAGAACCTTTTGTCGGCCGCCGGTGCCTTTTTCGAACAGGCTATCCAACACAACTTGTTCCACTCGCCGTCGAGGACACTCAACTGCTCTTCAGACCCTGCGCGACACCGGCAGCCAATGAAGTCCGCGGCAACGCCATTATCCATCTAAAGTTGAAAGCGAACGAAGGTGTAGGTGCTATCAGAGAGCTTAAACTCGACCAGCTTAGATTCTTTATCGGAGGCCAAGACCGGGCGCGATTCGACCTCTACGAGTTGATTTTCAACAAAGCCACGGCCATCGTTGTCAGCGGCTCCGATAACGATCCAGCACCTCACATTCTCGATCGAAACGCAATCCGCACTGTGGGATTCACCGAAGACGAAGGACTTTTACCCTACGCCCCCTCATCGTTTATGGGTTACCGGCTACTCACTGAATTTTTTGTATCCCAAGACAAGTTTCTCTTCTTTGATATCGTAGACCTGGGTGAAGCGTTAGCACGTCTCGACGGCAAGACCCTCCACCTGCACATCTATCTCGAGGATGCACCGAATCAACTGGAACACCAAATCAGCACCCAGCATTTCCAACTGGGATGTACCCCTGCAGTCAACCTGTTCAGCCAAACTGCCGATCCGATCCGGATGGATTTTGCTCGACATAGCTACTCGCTGGAACCCGATGTCACCCAACACGACAGTCTGGAAATCTATTCAATCGATACAGTTCACGCCATTGATGCATCCGGCAAGCCACGAAGACTGCTTAACTACTTTGACAGCCGGCCCATTCATTTCGAGCAGCCACTCGATCTCTACTGGCTGAGCGAACGGGAATTAGCTTATGAGGGCGATCAAAGGAAAGAACAAACAAGCAATGTCAGTCTAAATTTTGTCAACACCAAGTCAGAACCTGAATCGTTTGACGATCTCGTGATTACCGTGGAAACAACCTGCTTCAACCGCAATACGTTAAGCCGGCTGCCCTTCAATCAGGGCATTTCTCTCAGTTCGCCGGACGGTAACGCACCCGCCATTCCTATTGCCCTCGTGGTCGCGCCCACGCCAGTAATGCGGGTACTTGATGAAAAGGACATTTATTGGCGATTGATCTCCCATCTCAACCTCAATCATCTGTCCCTGACAGAGGGCGATTCATCTCTGCAAACTCTCAAGGATATTCTTCGACTCTATGATTTTCGTAACTCATCCAGCAGTAAGAGTCTGATCGATTCCATCGTCGCTCTGAGCACACGGCCAGTAAGCGCCACCATCAAGATAGGTGAGACCTACGGGCCGGCACGAGGCCTGGAAGTCCACCTGACATTTGATCAGCAGCGATTGGGGGGGCAGAGCCCCTACCTGTTCGCATCAATCCTTGAACATTTCTTCGGCCTGTATTGCCATATCAACAGCTTTACCCGCACGGCATACAGTTTAAAAGGACAGGAAACTCCTGAAGCGACATGGCCACCGAGAAGCGGCGAACAATCCCTGCTCTGATAAAAAAACTGGAGCAATCACCAGAGCGCTTTGAACTATTTCAAACGCTGCATCTCCTGCATTTTCAATCGACAGAAAGGCCTGTGGAAACAGCCGCGGATAAGAAAGCAGGACGATATAGGAGGATTCACTACAAGCTTGAGCCTGGGCTTGCCTTTCACAACAGCTCCGTAAACCGCGTTCACGTCTCAGAAGGCGAGACAGAGGTTACCCTGAGCGCAATGACCTTGGTCGGAAGCAGGGGTGTAATGCCGGTTCATTACAGCGAACTGCTTGCCGCGCAATTGCGACGTAAGGAAACGGGACTTAAGGCATTTTTTGAAATCTTCAACCAACGCACCATAGAGTTACTTTATCGTGCCTGGTTAAAACACCGTTTGCCACAAGGCCTAGAACAAGGCACCCAGTCCAAGACTAGCTCTATGACCATGCTGTCTGCCCTACTCGGATTGTATGGCCATGGGCTCCAACAGCTCCCAGCATCACCCAAGTTCTTGGGTGGCGTCAGCGGACTGCTCGGCCGCCCTACGCCATCCGCACAAACTCTCAAGCAGCTAGCCGAGCATTATTTGGGACTTACCGTGACGATAGAGCAGTTCAAAGGCGAATGGGTTCCGATTCCGGTAGACCTGCAGACACAACTGCCAAAACCAACTCTGCTCCATGCTGGCACCAACCACCAGTTGGGCAAAAGTTGCATCCTTGGCAGTCGGAACTGGTTCATACAGGGGCGTTTCACGGTTGTCATCCAGGTCGAAAACGAATCCGATCTACTGGCTTTGCACCCAGACAAAAAGCCCGTCCAGCAGCTTAAAAAAATCGTCAAGTACGCGGCCGGACCACATCAAGCTTTCAACCTAGTAATAGAAACTCGCAAGTCGCTCTTGAGAACGGCAGGGCTTGGCATCACCGAACAGGGCAAATCAATATTGGGCTGGAATACGGCACTGACCGGGCACAAAAAAAGCAAAGAGAACGTGAGAATCAATATTAACTGAGATAGCTGGCAGGTAACGCAGTCGCTGGTTGCTAAAAAAATCAATCAAAACAGGAAGCAAATCATGCTGAGCGTCAACCTTAAGTCGCTGGTCGAGAAAATGACCACGACCATGCGTGCCAGCCTTGAGAACGCAGCCGGTATCTGTGTGTCTATGGGGCACTATAACGTCGAGATTGAGCACTGGCTGTTGAAGCTCCTTGAAGAACGGGATTCCGACCTGGTCCAGTTGCTGAAACAGTTCGAAATACCCGACGAAAAAATACGCCAGCAACTCAACAACGCACTGGAACGTTTTCGATCGGGCAGCACCCGCCCTGCCTCCCTCTCACCCGAGATCGTCGAGGCCGCCAAGAATGCCTGGATGATCGCCTCGATCGACTATCACCAGGACCGGATCACGTCCGGACATCTGCTGGTTGCACTGCTTTCGAACGAACAGTCGCGTCGGTCGCTGACTGAATCACTCCCGGTACTGTCCGAACTGCGTGGCGAAACCGTCCGCGAAGGCGCCAAAACGGTGATCGGGAAAACCGGGGAATCGGCCCACACGCTGGAACAGTCGGCCGGGAATACTCAGGACTCGTCTGCACCCGGCGGCCCCTCCAAGACGCCGGCTCTCGACCGTTATACCGTGGACCTCACCAGCCAGGCCCGGAATGGCCAAATAGACGAAGTGCTTGGACGGGATGAAGAAATCCGCCAGTGCATCGACATCCTGACGCGCCGCCGCCAGAACAACCCCATCCTGACCGGTGAAGCGGGGGTCGGTAAGACCGCTGTCGTAGAGGGTTTTGCCATGCGCATCGCCAAAGGCGACGTTCCAACACCCCTCCAGGGGGTGGCACTGCGCACGCTCGATCTTGGCCTCCTGCAAGCAGGCGCCAGCGTGAAAGGTGAATTCGAGAACCGCCTGAAATCGGTCATCGAAGAAGTCAAAGCCTCGCCCACGCCGATCATCCTATTCATTGATGAAGCCCACACCCTGATCGGTGCGGGTGGCAAGGAGGGTCAAGGGGACGCCGCCAATCTCCTGAAGCCCGCCCTGGCGCGGGGCGAACTGCGAACCATTGCCGCCACCACCTGGGCGGAATACAAAAAATACTTTGAGCGGGATCCGGCCCTGACCCGACGCTTCCAGGTAGTGAATGTCGGCGAGCCTGACGAAACCAAAGCCATCGACATGATGCGTAGCATTGCCAAATCCCTGGAAAAGCACCATGGTGTGCGCATTCTGGACGACGCCATCACCGCGTCCGTCAGGCTCTCCCATCGCTACATCCCCGCTCGCCAGTTGCCGGACAAGTCGGTCAGCCTGCTCGACACCGCCTGCGCTCGCGTGGCACTGAGCCAGTCCGCAACACCCTCAGCGATCGAAGACAGTCGCCGGCGCCTCGAGAGCCTGACACGCAATAAAGCAAACCTGGCAAGGGAGAATGCGGCGACTGGCCAGTACGACGAACTGATTGCTGAACTGGCCGGGGAACTGGCCAGCGAGCAGAGTCACTTGGAATTTCTGGAAACCCAGTGGCAGCAGGAACATGCGCTGGTGGAAAAAATCCTCGATTGCCGCCGGCAGATCGAGCAGGCACACGACGATGGACAACCTGTGGATGGCGAGCTGGACACGATAAAGGACGAACTCCGCGACCTGCACGCGGAGCTGAATAACATTCAGGGCGAAGCCCCCCTGATGCAGGCAAACGTCGGCGAAGCGGCCGTCGCCGACGTGATTGCCAACTGGACGGGGATTCCGGTGGGCAAGATGGTGAGCGACGACTTCGACATCGTGCAGAACCTCTCCACCCATCTGGGACAGCGCGTAATTGGGCAGGACCACGCGCTGGACGCCATTGCCAGAATCGTCCGGACGTCCCGGGCCGGACTGAGTGATCCGCGCAAGCCCCAGGGCGTTTTTCTGATGGTGGGCACCAGCGGCGTCGGCAAGACCGAGACGGCACTGGCCCTGGCCGACCTCCTGTATGGCGGCGAACAGAATCTAACCGTGATTAACATGTCCGAGTTCAAGGAGGAGCACAAGGTCTCCATGCTTCTTGGCTCGCCACCGGGCTATGTAGGGTATGGCGAAGGTGGCGTCCTGACCGAGGCCGCCAGGCGCAAGCCTTATTCCGTCATTCTGCTGGACGAAATGGAAAAGGCGCACCCGGGGGTACAGGACATTTTCTACAACCTCTTCGACAAAGGCACCATCAAGGATGGTGAAGGCCGCGACATCGACTTCAAGAACACCACCATCATCATGACTTCCAATGCCGGTGAAGACGCCATTCGAGAGATCATGCAGCAAGTGGAGGACAAGCCCGAACCGGATGCCCTGGTGGAGCGTATTCGCCCGGCATTACTCAACGCCTTCAAACCGGCGTTTCTCGGCCGCACCAGCCTGATTGCCTATTACCCGCTGGCCGACGACAACCTGATGAAGATCGCCGCCATCAACATGCAGCGCATCGAAAAGCGAGTCCGCAGTCACTACGGGGCCGATTTCAGCTTTGACGAGGATGTACTCAAGCACATCGTGGCACGCTGCAAAGACGCCGATACCGGCGCCCGCAATATTGAAAACATCCTCAGCCAATCACTGCTGCCAGAGCTGGCGAGCCAATGCCTGCAGCGGATGGCAGGCGGCGAGGAGATCAGCAAGGTTCATATTGGCACCGAGGGAAATGGCGCTTTTTCCTTTTCTCTCCAGTAATCACAGTGCCCCGGCCGCAGCCGGGGCACTGACCTTATTGGACCTTACCAACCTTTCGGGAAATAAAACTCAGTCCGCTCCGAGAAATCTTCCGGCCGAGTAGTCAACGCTTTTGTGTTCACGTTTTCAGAATGCGCACGTTAATAACTAGAACTAGCGCCCTGTTTTCTCCAAGACTTTATAAGGTCAAGCTCCCAATCTTCAAAGGAATATCCACTCATATCTGAGCCGGGGGCGCAGTTGTAGCCATAATCCAAGCTTTTCGTGACACACTCATAAGACGCTAAGAATTTTATTACGTTTTGTTCAGTATGGTCCTCTACACCGGGTTTATTATGGCAACCCACACAGCCCTCTCTTTCTACTATTGGTTTAATTGAATCACTATATGAGATTAAGGTCTTGACCCTGTTGCTTCCAGACGAAGCGGCATTGCTATACACCAATTTGGAATCTGGCAACCATTTAGCAAGAACTTCAAAACTATAGTTAGTATTGGAGCTAAGCGATTTAACCGTGTAATCGCGAGCTTTGGTTACGCTGCATGCCGTTGTTCCATCTACACAGATGTAGTATTCGGTACCGTCAGGGTTATCGTTGGCATCCCATCTCAGAGTCACCGAGTTCGTTTTCGGTATCGTGATAACGCTAGAGGGCGGAGCGGGTAGCGTATAGACCACCGTTGAAGCAGACTTTTGAGTTGCTCCATTAACGTTGGCGGACACAGAGTATTCATACCGCTCATTCGGCCCAACGTCTGTGTCCTCAAACTTTCGTGCTGCCCCATCGAGTGGCATCCCCGTAAGCAAGCTTCCGTTTCTATAGATTGAAAACGAGTTCGCACTCTGCCCCTCTGGGAAGGTCCAGCTAACATTAATCTGTTCAGGGCTGATCGCTTGCAGACTTGATATGGAGGGAACTGGCCCTGTGCTGGCCTTCACACCATTGGAGACGGGAGACTCATCACCACCCAGAACGGCCATAACGGCATATTCGTAGAATTCCTCGTTAGGAGGATCATACGTATAGTTGGTTGTCGTGATGCCATCAGCCAACTTGATACCGTCCTTGTAAAGCACGTATTCATCGGCAACAAAACCGGATGGCACTGCCCACTCCAACGTCACCCCGCTACTAGTGATCTTGCCCACACTAAGGTCTGGAACAACGGCAGGTATGTTGATTAGAACAGTTCCTTCGTTATCCGACACAGAGCCGTCGACGTCCCCGAGGCTGTAGTTAAATGCAGTGCTGACGCCAGACAAATCCCCGGAAAAGTTGAAGCTAACGATACCATCGCCCAGCGGGACAATGGCAGGATCATCGGTATGTATAATCAGCGCCTGCGTGAGACTGTTATCCCCCCTGCTGCCTTCCAGAATTTCACTATCGACATCGACATTGATGACCGATTGCCCTGGAACATAGCTTTCCAGAGATGCCGTAATTATGGGTTTGACAATTGGCTTGCGGTCCATCCTTACTGTCTTTGTCACAACGCTGGATTCCAAGCCGTTAGACACTTCCAGCGAGACGTCATAGTCACAAGGTGAGCGATCGGTCGTGAAGGATGCGGTGGTCGTGTTTTCGCCCGTCAGGAAGCTGGTGCTGCCGCAGTCACTGACCATAGACCATTGATAGTCGAATTCGTCGCTGATGAAATTTACTGCCAGCTGAATGGTCTGCCCAAGTTGCTCGGGGCTGGCGTCACTGATGCTGAATTGAGCAATGGTTTGCCCCGGCATCGCAGACGTTCCGAGATGGGTCTGGAGTTTGGACGCAGCGGATTCCTCTCCATTGAAGTCCACCCAGAAACGGTCCATGGTCAACCGGGCCAGAGGCATGACACCTCTGTTGAAGACGATATCCTCCATTCGGGTGGAATCCGGGTTGTTGGTATCAAGAAACTCGTCGGCTGTATCAAAATTAAGCCCTGTGTTGGCCAGCTGGATGTGGCAGGCACGGCAGTTGCGGGCGAACACCTCGCTATAGAGAAATTCCTGCCCCAGCCAGCCGTCAAGGACGGCATCACCGTTGAAACGGGCAGAATCGAGGCTGTCCAGACTGGCCAGGTCATCAATGGACGTCTGGTACCAACTGTTCACCAGATCAATCGGCGCCTGCCAGCGCGAAGCCGGACCAAAACCATCGTCGGGATTGTCATCAACCAGGCTGTCCCGCTTGTGCAGGTAGGTTCTGAGCGCTGATTTATTGAAGGTTCGAAAAGCGGCCAACTGGGACTCCCGGGAGTACCAACGTTGATGTTCCCGGCTGATGTCCTCGGGATTATAGAACGGATCGACTTCCGCGCTATTTTCCGAATCGGTATAGAGAAAGGAGTCCAAGTCAAATGGCATGAAGGTGGCGTTGAGGTCGGCGAGATTCAATTTCTCCTCGGTCGATAGCACATCCAGTGCCACCAGCAGTGATTCCGTGCCGGTACCGTTAGTCTTGATGTGATTTCTGACGAAACTGGTGAGCGCGTTTGCCGAACCGCCGTGACAGGCGGTGCAGACCCCTGGCAGGGGCTTTTCACCGCGGCCGTCGAAATTCATGGTTTCCATGCGCACCCGCGGACCACCGTTCGCCCCCGGCACATAGGCGAAGAACTTGACGATCTTGGGCTCTGTCGAGCAATTGCCGTCGGTGCCCGGCTCAAGGGGGCTGTACTCCATGACCACCGTGGCAAAATTGTTCACTCTTTTCAGCGCCAGCTCCAACGTCGGGTAGTTATCGACAAAGGAATAGACGTTGCCGCACTCATCCGTGCGCATGAACATATCGCGGCCAAAACCGAGATCGTAGTTATTCAGATAAATGGCGTGGGCAAAGTCCTTTTCGTCAACGACCGCCGAGGTAAACCCACGCAGCGCTTTCCAGTCAGCCAAGGTCGTTGCCTGATCCAGCGGATCGATCAGGTGATAGTAGGCACGGGCTGAAAGGCCACCCTCGGTGCCCTTGGAAGCACGGATCGCGTCAGCAGCGACGAGATTGCTCTGGGCAGTGCCAACCTGGACATAGCGATGTAAGAGCAGGCGGCTATCCTCGCCGGGACCATCCAGAATCAACAGCCTGGCATTGTTGTCTGCACGAACGAACCGGAATCGATGGTAGGCCCTGGCGGAGGCCACATGGCCAAGTTCAAGCTGCTTTTCCCGTTCGGACGTCTCGAAGTCGCGGTTGATGTCGTCTACGTTGACGCTCGGAATCCGAACACTAAAGACGGGGTTGAATGAAGCATCCTCAGCCGCCACCGCATTGGTGTCGGTACTGCTCAGGCCTGACGGCCACTCACCGCTCAGTGTCTTTGTCGCCAGCACCATTTGGCACAGATTGTTACCAGGACCGAACTCGCAGTCAGTCGTGGCCACGCGAGGCGGCCACTCGACCACGGTCTCGATCTCTACCTGAAAAAGGCTGGAGGAGGTAATTTCACCGGGCTCGAGGTCCAACGCCACCATGAGAGAGTAATAATCAGTCTGGGGGATGTTGACCGCGCGCTGGATCAGGAAGGAATCGCTATCGTTCACCGGCATGATGGTCAACGTTGTTGTGTCGACCGCAGAAACACCGTCGGCATCGGTGACCTCGACGGCGAATTGCACCTGGGTATCTTGTGAAGCGAAAGGCGGCCTGAAAGCCTTGGTGTTCTGGGTCCGTTCGAACAACTGTGCCTCCATGTCCTCGACCGTAAACGCCGGATCCCCACTGACACTGACCACGCGAATATCGAAGTCCAGGATAGGATCATCGATGCCGTCACTGTCTTTACCACTGACAAGGATGTTGCTTCCGGAGCGAACGGAAACGTTGGCATCGGCTCTGGTCGCGCCGATGATGCTGGCTTTGGCCTGCGGTGCGCTGTCGGACTGGCTGCCCACGTCACTGCACGCAGAAATCAAGGCCAGGCTACCTGCCAGCAGGCACTTGAAGAGAGGACGACCGGTGGCTGAGGATGTCATGCTCATTGTCCCTATGGCCCACAGAACCGTTGCAGTTTAGGGGCCTTATCCAAAAGTGGTTAGAAATCGTATCTCACGCCACCGACGAACTTCTGCTGTGAGGAATGATCGATGCTTGCAAATATCTTGTTGTTCACAAAACCCTGATGCCGACTTTTGCCAGCGTCCAATTCAGTTTTTAGTCAGGCCTTCCATCCAGTAGCCAACGCTGAATAAGGAGGTAGTCACCACTGCTGAAATTGTAGGAGCCCCCCATAGACGTCGAACAGTCTCCATAATTGACGTCGTCGGTAACGCAAGCACGAGTTTTAAACCAAGACCTTAAATTAGTGTCGGTATGGGAAGCGTGACAGCCGAAACAACCTTCCCGATCTATGACTCCACCGGAACCACGTGCAATCGAATCGTTGTAGGAAACCTTGGTCCTGAACGTCCTGCTTTCAGACGTTGCCGCGTTGGATGACAAGCTGGAATCCGGCCGCCATTTCGCGCGTATCTCATAGGTGTCCGTCGTGTTGGAGCTGAGCCCACTAACCGTGTAACTGGTTGCAGAGGTTGTCCGGCTTTCGGGACAGTCATTGTCGATACAGATGTAATACCTGGTATCGCTGGGATTGCCGTTTGCACTCCAGACCAACGTCACAGACGACGTTGTGCTCGAAGCCACGGAGAGGCCAGTGGGCGCAGCGGGAAGTGTGTAGTTACTTGCAGGCTCCGAACTCTTTGTACCAGCAGCAGTATTAGCCTCCACCACATAAGAATAGGACTGGTTGGGCTGTAATCCGGTGTCGGTGAACTCGCCCACTGCACCGCTTGTGGTAACACGGAAGAAGCCGTCTCGGTATAGGGTATAGGAGGCCGGTTCGGTGCCCGGATAGTTCCAGCTGATTCGAATCTGAGAAGCGCCGAGCGGTTGCACACTTGATATCGAGGGAATCTCTCCCGTGTTAGCGTTTGCACCGTTGGACAGAGGCGATAGCTGGCCATCGAGAATGGCGGCAACTTCATAACTATAAGTCCCGTTGGTGGGCGGATTGTCGATATAGTTGGTACCCGCAATACCCTCGGCCAATACGGCGCCGTTCCTGTAGAGCACGTACTCATCGGCAACAAATCCTGACGGTACGGTCCAATCCAATGTTACGCTCGTGCTGGTCAGCCCAGTCACCTCAAGGTTGGGGACAACAGCGGGTATGTTGATCAGAACAGAGCCTTCATTATCCGACACCGAGCCGTCGGCGTCCTGAAGCCTGTAGTTGAATGTCGCGCTGACACCTGACAGGTCCAGGGGAAAATTGTAAATGACGGTACCATTGCCCTGCGCCACGGCATTGGGATCGTCAGTGATGATGTCCAGCGGTTGAGTGATGTCATTATCCCCCCGGTTGCCTTCCAGAATGTTGTAGTCGATTAAAACAAGGATGAAGGATTGTCCTGGAATATAGCTGCCAACATCCGGGATCATCGTGCCCGCAACTGGTTTGCGATCCATCCTGACTGTTTTTGTCACAGTGCTCGATTCCAAACCGTTCGACACTTCCAGCGAGACGTCGTAGTTGCAGGGAGAGCGGTCGGTCGTGAAGGATGCGGTGGGCGTGTTTTCACCCGTCAGGAAGCTGGCACTGCCGCAGTCACTGACCATAGACCACTGATAGTCGAATTCGTCGCTGATAAAATCCGCCGTCAGCTGGATGGTCTCTCCAAGTTGCTCCGGGCTCGCGTCACTGATGCCGAATTGAGCGCTGGATTGCCCCGGTATCGCGGAGGTTCCGAGGTGGGCCTGCAGTTTGGACGCAGCGGACTCCTCTCCGTTGAAGTCCACCCAGAAACGATCCATGGTCAGCCGGGCCAATGGCATGGTGCCTCTGTTAAAAACAAGATCCTCCACACGCCCAGCATTTAGAAACTCGTCGGCTGTATCAAAATTAAGAAACGTGTTCGCCAGCTGGATGTGGCAGGCACGGCAGTTGCGGGCGAACACCTCGCTATAGAGAAATTCCTGCCCCAGCCAGCCATCAAGGACGGCATCACCGTTGAAACGGGCGAAGTCGAGGTTGTCCAGGCTGGCCAGGTCATCAATGGACGTCTGGTACCAACTGTTCACCAGATCGATCGGTGCCTGCCAGCGCGAACCAGGATCAAAACCATCGTCGGGATTGTCATCAACCAGGCTGTCACGCTTGTGCAGGTAGGTTCTGAGCGCTGATTTATTGAAGGTTCGAAAAGCGGCTAATTGTGCCTCCCGGGAATACCAATCTCGTTGTTCCTGGCTAATATCGGCCCGGTTATAGAAAGGATCGACCTCCGCACTGTCTGCTGAATCGGTATACAAGAAAGAATCCAGGTCAAATGGCATGAAGGTCGCGTTGAGATCAACCAACGCCAGCTTGTCCTCAGTCGATAGCGCGTCCAGCGCTGCTTTCAGCGATTCGGTGTCGGTACCATTCGTTTTGACGTGATCACTGATGAAA
Organism: Marinobacter suaedae; assembly: GCF_030519635.1. Taxonomy (NCBI): domain Bacteria; kingdom Pseudomonadati; phylum Pseudomonadota; class Gammaproteobacteria; order Pseudomonadales; family Marinobacteraceae; genus Marinobacter; species Marinobacter suaedae. The sequence continues at coordinate 127,225 of NZ_JAUMIS010000001.1, forward strand.
CTGGTGAGCGCGTTTGCCGAACCGCCGTGACAGGCGGTGCAGACCCCTGGCAGGGGCTTTTCACCGCGGCCATCGAAATTCATGGTTTCCATGCGCACCCGCGGACCACCGTTCGCCCCCGGCACATAGGCGAAGAACTTGACGATCTTGGGCTCTGTCGAGCAATTGCCGTCGGTGCCCGGCTCAAGGGGGCTGTACTCCATGACCACCGTGGCAAAATTGTTCACTCTTTTCAGCGCCAGCTCCAACGTCGGGTAGTTATCGACAAAGGAATAGACGTTGCCGCACTCGTCCGTGCGCATGAACATATCGCGGCCAAACCCGAGATCGTAGTTATTCAGATAAATGGCGTGGGCAAAGTCCTTTTCGTCAATGACCGCCGAGGTAAAGCCACGCAGTGCTTTCCAGTCCGACAAGGTCGTTGCCTGATCCAGCGGATCAATCAAATGGTAGTAGGCGCGGGCTGAAAGGCCACCCTCGGTGCCCTTGTATGCACGGATCACTTCGGCATCGACCAGATTGCTCTGGGCAGTGCCAACCTGAACATAACGATGTTCGAGCAGGCCACTATCATCACCGAGACCATCCAGAATCAACAGCTTGGCATTGTTGTCGGCTCGCAAAATCCGGAATCGCTGATAGGCTCTGGCAGCGTCGACATGGCCCAGTTCCAGCTGCTTTTCCCGTTCGGACGTCTCGAAAGAGCGGTTGATGTCGTCCACGTTCACACTCGGAATCCGGACGCGGAAGACGGGGTTGAATGAAGCATCCTCGGCCGCCACCGAACCGGTGTCGGTGCTATTGAGGCCTGGCGGCCACTCACCGCTCATTGTCTTGGTCGCCAGCACCTTTTGGCACAGATTGTTACCAGGACCGAACTCGCAGTCAGTCGTGGCCACGCGAGGCGGCCACTCGACCACGGTCTCGACCTCCACCTCAAAAAGGCTGGAGGAGGTAATTTCACCGGGCTCGAGGTCCAACGCCACCATGAGCGAGTAATGGTCAATCTGCGAATTGCTGACCGCGCCCTGAATCAGGAAGGAATCGCTATCGTTCACTGGCACGATGGTTAATGTTGTTGTGTCGACGGCAGAAACACCGTCGGCATCGGTGACCTCCACCGAAAATTCCACCTGCGTGTTCTGTGCCACAAAAGGCGGCCTGAAAGCCTTGGTGTTCCGGGTCCGTTCGAACAGCAGCGCTTCCATGTCCTCGACCGTGAACGCCGGATCCCCACTGACACCGACCACGCGAATATCGAAGTCCAGGATGGGATCATCGATGCCGTTACTGTCTTTACCACTGACAAGGATGTTGCTACCGGAGCGAACGGTAACGTCGGAATCGGCTCTGGTCGCGCCGATGATGCTGGCTTTGGCCTGCGGTGCGCTGTCGGACTGGCTGCCCACGTCACTGCACGCAGAAATCAAGGCCAGGCTACCTGCCAGCAGGCACTTGAAGAGAGGACGACCGGTGGCTGAGGATGTCATGCTCATCGTTCCTACCGCCCATGGAAACCACTGCGGTCCCGCCGGGCGTTATCCTTGACTGATTAGAATTCGTATCTCACGCCACCGACAAACTGCTGCTGTGAGAAATGATCGAGGTTTGCAAATGTCCTGATGTTGAGGAAACCGCTGATACCGCCTGAGGCAGCACCTCCCGCCTCTGCGGTTCTGGCACCACGGAGAACGGCAGAGACACCTAGGGTGTAGACCTGGTAGCCAGAGTCCGGGGCGTCAGTGAGCAGCTTAAAGGAAGCGGCGGAAACGTCGGACAGCGCTTCTTCGGCATTGAAGTAATACGCGGTGATTTCCCGGGCATCGTCTTCAAACTGGATGCGGTGCTCTATGCTGATTTCCGGAACAAACACGCCCACAGATGTGGCGAATACATAGTGCCCCTTGAGTCCCAAACCAGTTTCCAGCGAGTCGATGCCCTGATCCGCGACGACGAAATTGAAACCGTCGCGCTGGATGTCCTCCTCACGGTAGCCATCCACGGCGATACTGCGGTAATCCAGTGTGAGGTAAGGTTCCAGGCCAACCTGCCCCGGTGGTAACAGAGGGTACCCCACCGATGCCGACGCGCTCACGGCTGACGCATCGGTGCTGCTGATCGCCTTGGTGTTGGTGCTTTCGACATCCGGGTTGAGGGACGGGTAACGAATGCTGCGGTCGGTCTCAAACTCCATGAGCTGGTACCCCAGTGAGGCACTGCCATACCAGCGGTTCGACTGGTACAGGTAGAACACCTGCATGGACAGGCCATCCATATCGACCCCGCCATCGACGATACTTTTCGAGGAATCAAAATCCACGGATTGGTCCTGAAACCCGAGCATCAGGCCCACGACATTGTTATCGTCGACCCGGTAATCCACCCCACCAGTCACATCTATGCCATCAAAATCGTAGGCATCTTCCCTTTGTGTTGGTTTCCTGTCACCATAGGTGTAGCTCAGATTGAGGAAGCTCCCCCAGGGCGACCAAGAATTAGCGATTTCAGATCCGGCACCGCCGCCACTCTGCCCATCCAGAAATTCCTGTGCAATCAGAATGCCGGGGTGATTGCTGGCGTTGAATGCAAAGCCGGTTACCCCGTGACGCAACGCGGTCACCCGACTGGTCAGGCCGGACAACTGGTTGCCGACAAAACTCTCGGACAGATCCCCCTGAGCAGAAAACTCTTCACCTGCGGTCCATCGCAATGCAAACCCTAGTCCTTCAAGATCGAGACCCAGTGAAAATTCAGTGGGATTGTCGGTCGGAAGTCCGTTGATGGGATCCCCACCACCCAGCTCATTGGCCGTATGAACCAGTTCCCGAACCACCTGCCAGCTGATGAATGCTAAACCTCCACACTCTGCGGTGGGGTTGCGCTGAGAGTCCTGACAACCAGCCAGTTTCAACTGGTTATATGTCTCTTGGTTGGCCACGGCCGCAAACTCTTCAAGTTCAGAGCCGAATGATCCCGAAAAATCGGCTAAGTCTGCTCGCGCATCATTACTTAGGAATACGACTGCAACCATGAGCGCATAAGATTGCCAGAAACCGCTTTTAAAAGTGATAGGCAGATTTCCGTTCATTAGCATTGTCGTCCCTATCTAATTGTTGATTAGATCAAGAATTACCTGGAGTCGTAGGCTGGAAGAAAAAATCTCCCATCTCGTGGCCGGCCGCCTTTATCACTTTATAGGCTGGCTTCTGTTCAAAATTCGCGGCCATAGCACCCTGCTCCACACGACCTCTGATGGCTGCAAAAAGCTCAGGCCCGGTCAACAGCCGCTCGTTCTGTTCCAAAACATCGATGAAGGCCCGTGCAAACACAGAGTATCCGTCGCCACCATTATCAAGCACGGGCTGATCGCCACCACTGGTCATCAACAGCCTCGAACGCCTTGGCTTTTTGTACTGGATATAGCGTTCGCTCCGTACGGCGGCCTTATCCAGCAGTAGGAATCCGGGCGCATCCGATAACAGTCCGGCATAACAGGAATCGGCCACGACCATTATTCGCTTTGCCTTCAGACGCCCAATATGGCGAGTGATAAACTCATTGGAGACCCACAAGGTATCGCGAGGCGGTGCGTCTGCATTTACTGGGAGCCAATAACCCGACTCGAACTCGCCATTATTCACCCTCACACCATGCCCGGCGTAGTAGATCAGGAGGTTATCCCTTTCAGTCAGCACTTCGTTGAGGTTATTAATGGCATCCATGATCGCGATATTGCTGGAGTCCTTCAGGCGCATCACTTTGAATCCGTATTGGGATTCCAAGATTTCCGACACACGGTCCGCGTCCCTGTTTGGGGTCTCAAGATTGTCGATGTTCAGGTAATTTTCATTACTGATAACCAGAGCAAAGTACCGCCCAAAGCTGGTCTCCGGTACTGAATCCGGATCGTAATCTTCTATTTTGACATCGGGGATCGTCCGCCAATCTTCAGATGGCTGCCTGATACGGGCAGTCAGATTGCGTTTTTCACTCTCACGTTTTTCTTGATCCGACTTGAGCTCAACTACCAACGCATTGAGCTCTTCGATTTCCTGCGACAACGCTTCGGTAGCATTACCACTGTCCGCGAGCTCATCGCGCAATGACGCAATCTGATCATCAAGAACCCGGATCTGCCGCCCCTTTTTGGCAAGGTCCTGATCCAGCTCTGCTATCTGGGCCTCCATTGCCTCGCGCTGCGTAGCGAGCTCTTTGTCAGCCATTGACTTGAAGATCAGTTCATCCTTCGGAACACCCCAGGCAAGTCGGTACCACTCGAGCGCCATCAGCATATTTTTCTCGACACCCAACCCCTGTTCGTAGAGCGTTCCCAGATTGAACTGTGCCTTCCGGTTACCCTGTTTTGCGGCCCGTTCATACCAGAGTTTGGCGGCGGCGTAGTTGGGCTCACCACCCAGACCACGTTCAAAAATTTCACCCACATTGGCTTGCGCTTCAGGATCGCCTGCCTCCGCTTGCGGCATCCAGACGGCAAGCGCCGTTTTATAATCGGAACGGTCATAGGCAACGAATTCACCGCCGCGAATACTGCAGTCGGAAGCGGTTGTGCGGGTGGGTCGACGAGGGGTCATGTAGGTTTTTTTGCCAACCATGCGCATTTGGCCTGGCAGAAGGCAGTCGACGATCTGTAATTCGGAAATACGTTGCTGCGCGTTAGCGCTCTGATCCGGATTTTCCAGCTCGGCGGTTTGACAACCCAGAATTAAAATGGAAAAAGCAAAAACAAAGACGTGCCTTGTCATGACCTTTCCTGTATTTCGGACATTTTTTGTTAAATATCGTTAAATCCTAGACTATGATCATGACATGTGCATGAGTTTTTAAACGAAGCTATGTCTTCAGTGCAAAAAACACCCACCACCCACATAAGTATTGCTTCCGCTGTGATCAGCGCAATATTGAACACATCCTGTACTGTCGCCCCTACGGACAAAGCACTGGAAAATTTGCATCAGGCTGGGTATGTGGAGCAGGCGCATTTTGATCATCGCGTGCGCTTCAGACAGGACGGTATAGATCCGGAGGTGCTCACTGTTCTTATCGAAGGCGACGGGCAACCTTGGATACATTCAATCCATATTTCCAGCGACCCGACTCCGGCTTACCCGTTAGTTCTAAGCCTTCAGGAGCGCATAAGCGGCGATAGTCTCTACTTGGGGCGCCCATGCTATTTTGGAGTCGCCGATTCACACTGCGATTATCGCTACTGGACGTCCCATCGTTACAGTCCGGAAGTTGTTGCTAGCATGACGAACATCGTGCAACGTCGACTCGGCGTCGGCCACTACCGTAAACTGGTCCTGCTGGGTCACAGTGGCGGAGGAACCCTGGCCAGCCTGATGGCTTGTTCCTTCGAGATGCCCACTCTCCTGCTTACCCTGAGCGCCAATCTCGACACCCGTGCCTGGGCTGAACATCACCAGTGGACACCGCTCGATGGTTCCCTTGATCCAGCTCGGGACACGCTACCCTGCCCCTCAATCACGCACCGTCACTTCCAAGGAGGAGAAGACCAGAACACTCCGGCAGAACTAAATGAACTTTATTTTCAGAGACATGGAATTCGCCCCAATGTAGTCGGTGCCGCGAATCACACGAACTGGGCGCGTTTTTGGCCGGAAATCCAAAGGGAGTTAGCCCGATTTAGAAGCGCGGAGTGATTCAAGCTCGTCCCGCACATTATCGTTTTGAAAAGCAGGATACTCTCGCAGGGTTTGAATCAAATCATCCACTTCCGATTGATCCAATTTCTGAACTTCGATGACCTGTTGGAGGCTCTCGATAATATCGGCAATCAAATCTGAAACCTGTTCATTCTGTGAATGAATGGTGTAGGCCTTGTCAAGGTAAAACAGAGCTCCGTTGACGTCCGAAAAGCTGAGAGCGACATTTGCCTCGTCAATATTTGTGGCAAATTTTTCCTGTTGTTCCTTGGACAACTCCGATAGTGCCACCTGAGTTTCTGTAATTTGGCCTATATAGTTCAAACTCAACCCAAGGGCTATCAACGCCGCAAACACTCCATAAAACCATTTGCGATAACCTCCTGCAGCAAACTCGATCTGGCTAAGCCACTTCTCCACCGACCGGACCCGATCGGTTTTTTTTAAAGTCACCGCCCTGGCTAAAGCTTTTCTAAGGAGGCGCCCCACTGTGGGCAACTTGGGTTTAATATCACCTTCTAGCGCCGCTGCTGCAGTTCGGCGCTGGTAGGGATGCGAGCCTCCCAGAATCTCACAAGCCATTACGCCCAGTGAAAAAATGTCATCTCGTACATCCGGCTCACCGTGCTCTAGCATTTCAAGACTGGCATAACGGGGGGTCACTGCGCTCAACTCAGACACATCAAAACGGTCTGACAAAGAACTTTCATCAAGCAATCGCGCTATTCCGAAATCAAGGATTTTGAGCTCACCCGATTCCGTGACAAAAATGTTGCCGGGTTTCAGATCCGAATGAATAACCCCCCGTTTGTGAGCATAAATGAGACCCTTTGCGATTCCCTTGATTATGGACAGGCCTCGACGACGCTCGAAGGGCATCCCCGATTTTTCATTCATAAGATCTTCAAGGGTTTGCCCCCGAAGTTCTTCCATGGTCATAAAAACCAGGTCCCCGTCCCGGTCAAAATCATAGACCGTCACGATGTTGGGGTGCGCCAGGGCCTGGGTTTTTTTTGCTTCCCTCTGCAGCGTGACTAACGCTTTGGGGTGAGCTTTGAAGTCGTCGCTGAGCAGTTTGATCGCAACGTACGGATTTTCATCGTCGGCTTCCAGCTTGCGCCGATCAATCGCACGGTAGACCGAGCCCATTCCGCCCGAACCCAACTCCTCCACCAACTCAAATCGATCACGAATAACAATTCCCGGAGATATGGGAAAATCAGACAAGACTGGATAAGCCGATTTACCGGAACTATTCAGATACGTTCTATCATCGACCAAGCCCCCCTGAAGACCGGCTATTTCGGACACCATCACCGTTCTGGCGTCAGGAGGATCAACACGCGTAGAATCAGAAAACGTGTCATCAGAGGAGACAAAGACGGTCGGTTCTTCTGTCTCATCCTTTGCAGGCCGCTCCTCACGCTGCTTCTTCAAGCGGGTTTCATCTGTATCGTCGGGCGCTTTTTTCTTATCCGTCATGAGTTGGACTCAGGCACGAACCAAAAGAATCGTGGAGTGGCGTAAAACGCAGCCATTCCACTCCCCAAACCAGCCTTATCAGGCGCACTTTTCCATCTCCGACTCTAACAACGCTATCTTGCTGTTTAGCTTCTGAATAGCACGTTCCAGCGTGGAGATTCCTGACTTGATACCACTGTCGCCTTCATCAGAGAATTGTTCCATAAGCTCAAAAACCTGATGTCCAGCATCAAGCACGCTCATTACCGTGCCAATCCCAAACATAAGACTCCCCTTCCCCCCCTCTAACCCCAATCTTCTGCCCAGTTTGCCGGCGTTAAAATCCTTGGCCAGTTTCTTGCCGACGGATGTGGTTTCGAGTATTGCATCCGCTACTGTCACATGATTCGCAGTTACTTTTTTTCCCGCGCTGATCATCATTTCCCGTGAATTCGACCTCGAATTGTAAAAATCCACACCGGTCTGGACAGAACCATAGGCCAATGAAATGCCAGCACCAGCACCTGGCACAATCAAATTGGCGGAGTCGGAGCCGAGCGCAATAGCCAGGTCACACGCGAGTTTCACCCCCTGCACTATCGCTAATCCCCAGCGACTGAGCTCATAACCTGTTTCTACCGCTTTCGCTTCTGACAAGGATTTGTTAAGGGTTAACCGACAGTCTTTGAGGCTAACAATATTATGCTCCAACCCCATTTTACGGTTAGGAGAACAACTCATCATCTTTTGCTGTTTAGGAGTGAATTGCTTATAGAAGTTGCCGAGATGGTGACTTTGGTTGTCGTGAAAGGCTGGCATAGAAGTCTCCGATGTCTGATCGATCTGATCTGTCTGAAATCGTGACCGGTACCAACTCACCCCAACCACACAGGATCTGTCTCAAAACAATATTGCCCTAACTCCAGTTGCGGTATTTTCCATTAGGCAATAAAAGAGCGCAGTACTTAACACGCCCCTTTGCACTTATTCTTCACCCCCCGATGATTACCGTAGGTGCTCCGGCCATAATAGAGCCACCATGCGCTGTCGTGTCACCAATCCGGGCTACCGGCCTGGACCCAACAAGCACAGTAGCGCTTCCTTTCACGATAGTGTCCGGCGGGCCGACACAGACACACGAGTCACCCACGACGGCTGCAGGCAGGCTTCCAATAAGAACCGTTGGCACCCCCGGCCCCACGACAGGACCGCCAACATGGGGCACAGGGGGAGTCCCGGGGGTAACCATAGGGCACATATGGATATCGGTAACACGCGCAGCTGGAGGCATGGGTCTCCCCTTAAAGAAGGGCTAGTTTTCAGCCTTGAGCACGGTTTTCCCCGTTTTCAAAGCCTCCTCAAGGAAAGGCTCACCATCCGGCAGCATTCTAAGCATCGCAAGCAACACCGCCCCGCCACTCATTTTGGCATAAAGTTTTTCCGGAGGCGGCAGCTTCACACCGGAATTCTCGACCACGGAGCCGGTCGAGAATCGCGCGGCCATGGCAGCCATTCCTTCAGGGGTATCCATCCCTGCCAGTTCGGCCAGCTTTGCAGCCTTCTGCCTATTCTCTTCCGTGGGCTTTAATGCCCACTGCTCTGCGGCAATTAGTGCATCCTTGCCTTCGCTTTCAAGCTCGGCATTCTGATCTTTGAGCAACTGACAAGCCCACCAGACAGATTCCCTTGGCGGTAAAAGATGCGCCACGCACAATACCGCTTCCTGAAGACACCCCTGCTCCTCGAGCACTTCCAGTAATCCCATTTCACTGTCAAACATCGGGAGTTTACAGGCGGCTTTTTTCCCAATTCCAACTTCTGCTAACAAGGTGTCAAAACGCATCTGAGTCAGTCCTTCAGTTGATCATGACCACGCCGCCTTTTACCTGTGTCATTCCTGTCGAAGACACCTCCGTGGAAGCCTTACTTTTTGCAGTAACCTGGATACCGTCAATATTGATCATGCCGTTGCTTGTGACGGTAATGCCACTTGCATCAACTACAACGCTTGAGGTCGGCCCCTTCAACTCTATCTTCCCAGTATCGATCGTCAGGGTATTCGGGCCGACACTTAGTTCAATCTTCTGACCCGCCATCACCTCGCTGGCTCCTTCCACATCTAGCAAGGCATTTCCCTGAACTTCCGTTTTTTGATCCCCGTTCACAGAGACTGTCCGATTGTTACCGACCGACAGACTCTGATCGTTCATCACTTCGCCAACTTCATCTCGATCAACAATAACTTTCATATCCCCGGAAGAACGCCAATAGACCTCTTCCTCGCCCGGCATTTCACTGATACTCCATTCACTCCCAGAAGGCACTTTGATACCCATTCGCAAGCCTTCCGTATTGTCATTATCGAACGGCGGCGTTTTGTTTTTGCCGTTGTATACAATTCCGCTCACAACGGGACGCCGAGTATCACCATTAATAAACGTAACGAGTACAGTGTCATCGACCTGTGGCAGAAACAGTGCGCCACTACTGCCATCCCCACCAAATGCCTGGGAAACCGGAATCCAAAAGGATTCCTTTTGCTCATCCCACGGGAACACGACCGTAACCGTCGCCAAGTCCGGCCGTTTTGCGCCTCTGTACTGGGAGTTTTTTACCCGTGCCAGCAACTGTGTGAAGATTGGCCTGGCGTCCTCCTCACGGGAAGGGATTTCTGAATTCTTAGGCATAACCGAGAGTATGCAACTGTAATCAGAACCTGTGTCGAGAGAACTTTCTGCCTGATGGGAAACCGAAAGGATGACAAATTCCTGCTCACTGGAAGGCGTAGCCCCCTCTAAAGCGATCTTCTGTCCTGGGAAAAGCGCTGACGCGTTGGATTCAAAGTTAATGATGTGATGGGCTGCACATTCCCGCTGATGGTAGATTTTTGCCTGGGACCGCTCATCAACTAACGCATAGGATCTCGTACTGGAATCCGATCCGCTAATGACTCCCTGTGCGTAGAGATTCCACTTCACGGAAGTAAGTTCTGGCATCGGATGCTGGGCCATAAATTCCTCTGACTTAAGTGTCGAGTTATTCATGTCGAAGTCCGTTGCTGTAGCGCCCGCACTGAATGCCGAGACCTTCTCATCCCATCCAGTTATTGACTCGACGTTCATTATAAATTCTGTTGGATCAAAAACGAGAGGCGACTTGCGAATGCTCAGGCCCGAAATGCTGTTAAAAAGCACCAATGTATGTGCCCCCATAGCGTGCTCGAAATAAAACGACAAGCCATAGGCAGACAAAACCCGATATAAATAATCAAGATCGGAGACGTTATATTGAATGTCAAAATAGTTGTATTTGAGATCGCATTTGGCAAGGTTACGGACTTTGATATCCCCGTCCATTTCTTTCAACAGCGCTATCACGACCTCATCGGCACTGGCCTGCTTATAAACATGTGTTCGCGCTTTAGTAACGAGACCGGCCTTCCACAATTCGGGAACAATCTTCATCGTGTAGCGCTTCTTGGCTCCGTCACACGAAATCTGGCTGATGCAGCCATGAACGAGCCTTTCCGTACTGTTGGGAATCATAGAGTTGAGTCGAATTGTAGTCGATTTCCCGATGAGGTCATGGGTGTCGAGCGGCGCGCTCCCCGTATGGAGCATTACTAACGAAAAGCTGAACAGTTCAGAAATGGCCTCAGTTCCAAAACATCGAACAGGAAGTAAATCCTTACCAGCCAAAGCTCCTTCGGCAATTTCTACAATTCGAACGTCAGCTCCCATAAATCTGCTCCAAAGCCAGCGCAAAACTGAGTCTTCAAGATAGGGCAACGGCCCCATATTCCGGATTCACATGTCGCGGAAACGCATTATTCAACTCGAGCTGCGGCCAGATCATATATAACCATGATATTATTTCCGTTCTTACCGGATGAATCCGCTCCAGAGAAATCAAACTCAATCTTAGTAAAACTGATACTTAAGGTTTCCATGGGCCGACTTCCCGCATTACTGGAAAAGCTGTAATCGGAAATCATGGCCTCTTCGAGCGTAATTTCACCAACCTTGACAACACCGCCACTATCGCCTGTGCGTACAATCCGTAAAACTGTCTTCTCCGAATTTGCTCCAGTCAGTACTTTTTGCAAAAGCAGGGGCGTAGATGAGTCCATCTGCTTGGAACATATGATTGTCTGCATGTAAGGAAGACCCTGCTCACGGTTACGGACGCTTCCCGCTTCCATGGAGACTTCCCGACTGACACCGAAGCTCATTGACTCCAACGCTATCTGGTCTTCGAACCCGGTGGAGGTGACATCGCCTTTGATTCCTTCAATTTCCAGATAAATCGCCATTGAGATTTCCTCTTGGATTGATTGGATAGCTGATTGGCCTTAGCGAAAAAACAAAAGTTTGTTATGCGCTTTGTTGGTTTAATGTAGTAGGAGAGCAGTACAGGCGAACCATACTTTTGGATGAATTTCTCCCCCCCCTCAGCTAAAGCACCCCTTCCCCAGAATTCCGGCTCACCTAAAACTGGAAAATCCACCATGACAGAGCCCTTTGCATGATTTCATGTCATGAGGCAATCCCGTTACACCGAAGAGAAGATGGCCTTCGCCCTAAAGCAAACCGAACTGGCTACACCGGTCTGGGAAGTCTGTCGCAAGATGGGCGACTCAGATGCTACGTTTTGGAACTGGCGCTATAAGTATGGGTTTCTGAGGCACGCCGCTTGAAGGCCCTAGAAGAAAAGAATCATCGAATCAATAAATTGCTGTTCGAGCCCATGCCGAACAGGGCCGCTCTCAACTGAAAGTACTGACCATTGATGACAAGCGCGAAGCTCTGCACACCAAAACCATTGAGTTCGAACATCGTCGGTTCGGGTATCGGCGTGGGCACCAGCTGCTATGTCCTGAAACGGCTGAGGTGAACCACAAACAGATTTATCGCCTCTTCGGAGAAGCAAGGGTAGCTGTCGGCGAACGCGAGGGTCCTAAAAGCCCGATACTCATTGGCCAATGAGCGCAGAATCTACTGCCTGACGTTTGTAGATAACTTCACCAAGGAATGCACGGCTATTCCGGTACCCATTGGAATCTCAGGAGAACAGGTGGTGAAACGCTGGATCTGTGGGCCTACCGCTATGGCCTAGAGCTCAAACTCATATAGCCTGGCAAACCGTTCCAGAACCGTTATTTTGAAAGCTTCAAAGGAAAATTCCGGAATGGAATGTCTCAAATGAATAATGGTTTCTGAATTCCGATCACGCTCGGGAATAAATCCACCGGTGGCGCTGGGATTACAACAAACGACGTAATATTTATCCGTGAGATGTCAGGTACATCTGGATTTTTCTTCTGTTCTCGAATGTGGAACAACTGATTTAAAAGTAACGGACATCACTCGGGAGCAGTTGGATTAACTTAGGGCTGGTAACCGATTCTATGCGGATTGGCTCCCCGCAAATCTTAGGCTACTTTGTTTCAATAAAGCCCAAAAACATCGCTTGTCTCGCCGTAATTAATCAGGTCTGTGGTATTCGAGCAAATATTGAGGACTCAATATGGAGAATACCGCATTTATCCAAAAATCGATTCTGGTTCTCTTCCTTATCAGTTTGATGGTTGCCTGCGGTGGTGGCAACGGCGGAAATGGGGGTGGCAACGGCGGAAATGGGGGTGGCAAAAGCGGAAATGGGGGGGGCGCCAACGAGCAATCCAGTAACGCCACCTTATCATCGCTGTCAGTTTCTGGAGCAAGGCTTGACCAGATTTTCCAATCAAGTCAAAAGACATACACTTGTTCGGTGGGATTTCTGGCTACTTCAGTAACACTGATTGCGAAGCCTAGCGATGCCGCAGCCAGTATCCGTGTTAATGGCTCGCCGGTCGATTCCGGAAGCGAGTCTTCTTTGATCCCGCTCAATGAAGGTGACAACACGATTGAAGTGATGGTCACCGCTGAGGATGGAAAAAGTGCAGATACTTATACCGTCATAGTTACTCGGGCTACCGCAGAGGACTTTGGCGAGCAGGCCTACCTGAATGCCGACAGCGATGAAGAATTTGGATACAGCGTGGCACTCAGTGGCAATACGCTCGTGGTTGGGGATCCCAACAGAGACATCAGGGGTGACCCGTCCAAGGCGGGTGCCGTTTACGTGTTTGTCCGGGACGGCCCGACTTGGAGTCAGCAGGCCCACCTGAGGGCCAGTAATGCCTACGCTCAGGATCAATTTGGCCTCAGCGTGGCACTCAGTGGCGAGACGCTGGTAGTTGGAGCTACCGGTGAAAGAAGAACAGTTTCCTCCAGTCGCACTTCGGGTGCCGTTTACGTCTTTGTTCGGGACGGCGCGACCTGGCGTCAGCAGGCTTACCTAAAGGTCAGCAATGCCGACAGCGGTGATGAATTTGGATACAGCGTGGCACTCAGTGGCGAGACGCTGGTAGTTGGGGCTCCCGAAGAGGGCCGCACTACCACTGCCGATGAAGCCGATAATTCAGTGCTCAGTTCGGGTGCCGTTTACGTCTTTGTTCGGGACGGCACGTCTTGGAGTCAACAGGCTTACCTGAAAGCCAGCAATTCCGACAGCAATGATCAATTTGGCCACAGCGTGGCAATCAGTGGAGAGACGCTCGTGGTTGGCGCAACTCGCGTGAAGAATGATGTCGAATGGCGCTGGGGTGTTGCACCTGCCCCAACGGGGGCTGCCTACGTATTCGCTCGAAATGGCACATCCTGGAGTCAACAGGCTTACCTGAAAGCAAGCAATGCCGACAGCGGTGATGAATTTGGATACAGCGTGACACTCAGTAACGATACGCTCGTGGTTGGGGCCCCGCGAAGAGGTGTTAGGCCAGGTGCTGCCCACGTGTTCACCCGCAATGGCATTTCCTGGAGTCAAGAGGCTTACCTGCAAGGCGATGCCGGCTACGGTGATCACTTTGGCGGCGCCGTGGCACTCAGTGGCGAAACCCTAGTCGTTGGGGCCAAAACTAGCTCTATCGATAATTCGCCCTATGAGTCAGGGGCTGCCTACGTATTCGCTCGCAATGGCACGTCTTGGAGTCAACAGGCTTACTTGAAAGCCAGCGATGCCGGCTACGGTGATCACTTTGGCGGCGCCGTGGCACTCAGTGGCGAAACCCTAGTCGTTGGGGCTGCCAAGGATTACGAAAAGGGTGCCGTATATATCTGGCAATAATCAATAGCGAAAATCAAACACCGAAAGTGTGTATACCAACACAAATCTCTCTTGGCCAAGGAGGGTATGTAATCCCCTCAGAAAATAATAGAGGTTTTGAGTAGAGACTTTTGCAATCATCGCAAAAGGAGCGACAGATGAAGAAGTCTCGATTCAATGATAGGCAAATCATGGCAATCTTGAAGCAGCATGAAGCTCAGGTTCCGGTGGCTGAGCTGTCCCGAGAACACAGTGTCAGAACTGCGTTGATTTTCCAGTGGCGCTCGAGGTATGGCGGCATAGACGCATCGATGATGAAGCGGTTGAAGGAGCTGGAAGCTTAGATTGCTCGCCTAAAGAAGATGTACGCCGAAGAAAGGCTCAAAGCCGAGCTTCGTCGGGAAGCGCTCGAGGGAAAGCTGTAAGGCCATCTCAACGGCGGGAGATGGCCAGGGAGGGCGTGGCCAAGCATGGCCTGAGTATCCCCCGACGGCTTGTGAGGTACATAGCATCATTGAGACTTGCTATCGCTATCTAGCGAAGCTCGATGCGGAGAATGCGTTGGTGGCTGATTGGCTGTTACGACTTACCCAAATTTACAAACGCTGGGGTTTTGGCCTGTGCTTCCTGTATCCGCGCAATGTAAAGGGCTACACCTCGAACCATAAGCGCGCGTATCGCATTTATCGGGAGTTGGAACTGAACCTGCGCGCCAAGCCCCGACGAAGAATCCAGCGGGATTATCCGGGCGAGCTGGGAGTTCCGACTGCACCAAACCAGATTTGGTCGATGGATTTCATGAGTGATCAACTGGTCAGCGGTAAGACGTTCCAGACATTCAATTTGATCGACGACTACAACCGGGAAGAGCTGGGCACTGAAGTCGATTTGTCGTTACCCGCGCAACAGGTGATTCGTGCACTGAATCAGATCCTTGAATCGCGCGGAAAGCCCGCAGCCATTCGCTGTGACAATGGGCCGGAATATATCTCGCAGTCGCTGATAGACTGGACCAACGAAAACCAGATTACGCTGATCGACATTCAGCCCGGCAAGCCCAC
Source organism: Marinobacter suaedae (assembly GCF_030519635.1). Taxonomy (NCBI): domain Bacteria; kingdom Pseudomonadati; phylum Pseudomonadota; class Gammaproteobacteria; order Pseudomonadales; family Marinobacteraceae; genus Marinobacter; species Marinobacter suaedae. The sequence goes on from NZ_JAUMIS010000001.1 coordinate 142,577, forward strand.
TCAGAGTTCCTACATGAACGCTTTAAACGGACCGCACGGCACGAATGGCCTGACTTGCATCGGTTCGAAAGCATTGCCCATGCTCAACTCCTGGCGACGTGACGAAAACAACGCGAACAAGATGATCTCGGCCATGGGAATACGACGTTTTTCCGACGGTCTCGTCGCATCGTCCAGCAGTTTTTCCAACTCACCTAATGACGGACGCCGATCACGCTTTTTGGACTTTCCAATGAGACGTTCTCGTCGGCACGTTTCAATCGCGTCATTCAGAGCATCCAAGGCAGCTTGCAGCCCCCCAGGCAGAACGGGCCGTTCGGAAGACCGCCCGGAGCCAGATAAGATCGTTATTGATACTTTGAGGCTTTACCCTTTTGCCCCGAAAATCGGGCCTCCCCCTCTCAACCACATGACCAACCACTTGCTGGGCTGTCAGTTCGATGGCATCCAGCTCTGCCAAATCGAAGGTTTTCAAAAATTCCAAATGCGCCCGCTTGCTCCGACCGAATCCGGCTCCGAACTCCTCCAGGTACCTGTCAATCAGCTGCTTAATCGTGATATCTCGATATTGGAGCGACATGAACGCCCCCGGAACCTGTAACTCCAGCTCACGGCGTTTAGCCCAACCCGGGCCAGGGCATTGCGATTAAAGGTTCGACTCTCTTGATGTAGCACCTTGCCGTGTCGTTTTATCCGAATATCCACTCGATAGGCGGTCGTGCCGTCCCTCCTAGTCCGAGAGGATATAGACGCCATAACTTATGTCCCATCATCCGTCCGGCCGAAGACCTCATCACTCCAGCACTCAACCCAGAATATCGAGCTAAACGGAGGAGTTGCGTCGTAAAACAGACTTTTTTGACGACATGAAACGAGGCTCGACAAATGCCTATCGCATGAATCTGCCGCCTTGCCTCAAATGGAGGACTTTCCTGATAGAATACGCGGTCACAACGGTTGCACTGCAACCCATGAATGAAGGCGAAAACGCTGTGTTTTCTGGGCCTTAATAAGAGTTCAGATAGCAGTCCTACACGCCGCCTCGTGTAGGACTTCTGTAGCACCGCTATCGAAAACGGTTAAAAGTGGGCATTTAATGAGCAAAATCGACCTCCTCAACACTTCTGAGAATTCAGCCGAAAGCCCCGCCGTTACTGGGCTGGGGCCTTCTCGCCGCTTTTGCGTCGCCCCGATGATGGATTGGACCACCTCCCATTATCGCTACCTAGCCCGTTTGCTCAGCCGCAATACCCTGCTCTACACCGAGATGGTGACCACTGGTGCCCTGATTCATGGCGATACCGAACGCTTCCTGCGCCATGAGGAGGCCGAGTACCCGCTGGCCCTGCAGCTTGGTGGCAGTGATGCGAAGGAGCTGGCGCACTGTGCCGCGCTGGCCGAGAAATTCGGGTTTGATGAGGTCAATCTGAACGTGGGCTGCCCCAGTGACCGGGTGCAGAACAATATGATCGGTGCCTGCCTGATGGGGCACCCGAAAAAGGTGGCCGAAGGAGTGCAGGCGATGATCGAGGCGACGGATCTGCCGGTCACCGTAAAGCACCGGATCGGCATCGATGGCCGGGAATCCTGGGATGATCTGTGTAAGTTTGTGGAGACGGTGGCCGAAGCTGGCTGCAAAACGTTCATCGTGCACGCTCGCATTGCGATCCTGGACGGACTAAGCCCTAAGGAAAACCGGGAAATCCCGCCCCTGAAGTACGACTGGGTGTACCGCCTGAAGCAAAAGTATCCGCACCTGGAAATCATCATCAACGGTGGCATCAAGACGTTCGATGAATGCCACGAGCACCTTCGCCACACGGATGGCGTGATGCTGGGCCGTGAGGCTTACCACAACCCCTGGTTGCTGGCCGGCGTGGATCCGGAGTTCTTTGGCGAAAGCGCGCCTGTGCAGACTCGCCATGAGGCCCTGCGAGCCATGTTTCCGTTTATTGAGTCCGAGCTGGCCCGGGGCGTCTACCTGGGGCATATGACCCGCCACTTGCTGGGCCTTTTCCACGGGCAACCCGGTGGTCGTCAGTTCCGTCGCCACATCAGTGAGAACGCGCACAAACCCGGAGCGAGCCTGGAGGTCCTGGAGGCCGCTCTGGCCAAGGTTCGGGAGCCGGAACCGGCCACTATTGCGGAAGCGTAATCACGCTCTGAACACCGCTGTCTTGTTCCTGTCAGACAGGCCCGTTATTGTAGGCGTTAAAGTCACATTCTGGAGACGAATGTGACAATAACGATCAACCGGGATGACACGCAGAATGAACAAGCTCGAGCAGTTGAAAGCCATGACCACGGTGGTCGCCGATACAGGTGACATTGACGCCATTGCAAAATGGCGACCGCAGGATGCCACTACCAACCCTTCTCTGCTTCTGAAGGCTGCCGCATCTGAGGCTTACCGCCCAATGTTGGATAAGGCGGTGGCCGAAGCCCACAGTTTCGGCGGGTCGGATGCCGAGCAACTGACCATGGCCACCGATACCCTCGCGGTGCTGGCTGGTAAGGAAATTCTTGGCCTGATCCCTGGCGTCGTTTCCACCGAGGTAGATGCCCGCCTGTCCTTCGATACCAACGCCACCGTGGACCGGGCACGTCGCCTGATCGAGCTTTATGACCGCCACGGCGTGGATAGCAGTCGTGTACTGATCAAAATTGCCTCCACCTGGGAAGGCATCCGCGCGGCCGAACAGCTGGAAAAAGAAGGGATCCGCTGTAATCTTACGCTGCTGTTCTCGTTCATTCAGGCCGCAGCCTGCGCCCAGGCCGGCGCTTTCCTGATTTCCCCGTTCGTCGGTCGAATCCTCGACTGGCACCTGGCCAACAGTGGCCGTGATGCTTTCGCTCCGGCGGAAGACCCGGGCGTGCTGTCCGTCTCCCGCATCTACAATTACTACAAGGCTCACGGTTACAACACGGTAGTCATGGGCGCCAGCTTCCGTAACACCGGCGAAATTGAAATGCTGGCTGGCTGTGATCGCCTGACCATCAGCCCTGCCCTGCTTCAGGAACTGCAGGATGACGAAGGTTCACTCACCCGCCAATTGATGGCCGATGGTGCCACCTCCCATGATCGGCTGGGGGCTATCGATGAATCCCTGTTCCGCTGGGAGTCCAACGAAGACGCCATGGCAACGGAAAAGCTGGCCGACGGCATCCGCCGCTTTACCGTTGACCAAATTGAACTGGAAAACCGGGTCAGGCAATTGGCGAAAGCTGCATAACGCAGCCTGATCAACACGCTGCACGAACGCTATGCTTGAGCAACTGAAAAAACTCTTTGCCGCACCAGAAAGTGCAAACGAGAAGCCCGATCCCCATCAACTGGCGATCGCCTCTACGGCATTAATGGTTCAGCTGGCCCGCATCGACCGGGATCAGGACGACCGCGAGCTTCAGACCATCGTCGACTGCGCGGTGAAGGCGCATCAAGTGTCTAAAGAGGAAGCACAGTCTATCCTTGAGGATGCACTTGGCCACGCCGATGACGCCACCTCCCTGTACGAATTCACCGGCCAGATCAATGAACACCTGGATCAGCAGGCCAAGCAGGCTCTGCTGGTGAATATCTGGCAGGTAGCCTTTGCCGATGGCCGCATCGACAAGTATGAAGAACACCTGATCCGCCGGATGGCCGAGCTCCTGCATCTGAACCACCGGGAATACATGCAGGCCCGGCATCAGGCAGAAGCCCGCACACAGCCGAAGACTTGAAATAAGGAGCTCCCATGTTAGCTATCCTTCATCCGGATACCGAGTTGGACAGCGAAGCCTACCGGCAGACCATGAACCATCTGGAGAACCTGCCCGGGGTCTCCGTGCGGGTTCACCAGGTCCAGGGTTCGAGCCAGCGGCTAACCGAGATTTACCTGTTGGGCGACACCAAATCCCTGAGCAAAGACGAAATTGCCGCCCTGCCGGCAGTGGAACGAGTCATCCGCATCTCTGATGAATACCGCATCCTGGGACGCCACAAAGACGACCGTCGGCAAAGCGGCTTCAGCTACAACGGTGTCGAGTTCAGCCAGTCCAACCTGAACGTGTTCGCTGGCCTGTGCGCCGTGGACATTCCGGAGCACGTTGAGATCATGATGCAGGCTCTGGAAGAGCACGGTCAGGTGTGCACCCGTATGGGCGCTTACAAACCCCGCACCAACCCCTATTCTTTCCAGGGGCATGGCAAAGGCTGCCTGCCGTGGGTGTTCGAAAAAGCGGGCAAGCATGGCATCAAGGTGATTGCCATGGAGATCACCCATGAGAGTCACATCGAAGAAATCGATGCGTGTCTCGAAGCACTGGGGCGGCCAACCGGCGTGATGTTGCAGGTGGGCACCCGAAATACCCAGAACTTTGAATTGTTGAAAGCCATTGGCCGCCAGAGCACCTATCCGGTGCTTCTGAAGCGTGGTTTTGGCATCACACTCAACGAATCCCTGAATGCGGCGGAATACCTGGCCAGTGAAGGAAATGCTAATGTGGTGTTCTGCCTGCGCGGCATGAAGACCGAAGCCGGCCAGCCACACCGAAACATGGTGGATTTCGCCCATGTGCCGGCGGTAAAACGATTGACCCGCATGCCTGTGTGCGTGGATCCGTCCCACTCCGTGGGCAGCCGGGATAAATCCCCGGACGGCATTCTGGACGTCATGCACGCCACCGCTCAGGGCGTTATCGCCGGTGCCAACATGGTGCTGGTGGATTTCCACCCGAAACCGGAAAAAGCCCTGGTAGACGGTCCCCAGGCTCTGCTAATGAGCGAACTTCCCGCTTTTCTGGAAGATGTTCAGCTTTGCCACGACACCTGGAAGAAGCGCCAGGCCATTTTTGAACGCCTGAAACAGAGTGAATCAACGGAATGATCGTCTACGGACACCGTGGGGCCAAGGGAGAAGCCCCGGAAAACACCCTACCCGGCTTTATCCATGCCTACCGAAACGGCATCCGGCATTTTGAACTGGATCTGATCCTGTCTAAAGACGGCAAACCGGTGCTGATACATGACCTGACCGTCGACAGGACCACCAGCCACAAAGGCAGCGTAGCCAGCTATACGGCGGACGAACTGGCCGGCATGGATGCACGAAAAAACACCAGCTCCTGGCCAAGTCCCGTGGGTATCCCCAGCCTTGAGGGATTGCTGGATCAGTTTGATGACCTTGAACACCTGCAGCTTGAGGTCAAGAGCGATAAACGGCAACGCCTCAATGTGCTGTGCAACCGGCTGACCGAAATCATCCAGCGCCGGGACCTTTACCAGAAGGTGGCCATAACCTCGTCGGATACCTGGCTGCTCAAGGAAGTAAAGCGCCGCAACAAACACATCCGTACTGGTTTGGTCGCTGAGCGGAAATTCCCCAAGCCCCTGAGCATGGCACTGAAATTCGACTGCGATTACCTGTGCCTGAACTGGAAGCTCTGTTCAAAGAGCCTGGTGGAAAGCGCAAACCGAAGGGGGATGCATGTGTCCGTGTGGACGGTAAACCGGATTCACGACATGCTGGTGATGGAGACAATGGGCGTCGACAGCATCATTACCGATTACCCGACCAGCACCCGGATGTTTTTTGATAACCGGGCTAAATCCCAACTGACCCTGCCCAATACAACCAATGAAATGATTGCGGCCAGCGAGGTGCTGACCGCACGCTGAACCGGATCAGAAGATCCGGTTCAGGCCATTCAGAGCCGCGACCCGGTAGGCTTCCGCCATGGTCGGGTAATTGAAGGTGGTGTTGATGAAGTAGTTGAGGGAGTTAGCCTCGCCTTCCTGGTTCATGATGGCCTGGCCGATGTGAACGATCTCGGCTGCCTGATCCCCGAAGCAGTGGATACCCAGAATCTCACGGGTCTCCCGGTGGAACAGGATTTTCAACATGCCCACCGCTTCACCGGTGATCTGCGCCCGAGCCAGATCCTTGAAGAAAGCCTGCCCCACTTCGTAAGGCACCTTGGCTTCCGTCAGCTCACGCTCGGTTCGGCCAACAGAACTGATCTCCGGAATGGTATAGATACCAGTCGGAACATCCGACACATATCTGAAATATTCATCCTCGACGATATCGGAAGACGCAGAACGCCCCTGATCGTAGGCGGCACTGGCCAGGCTCGGCCAACCAATCACATCGCCTGCCGCGTAGATGTTTTCCACCTCAGTGCGGTAATGCTCGTCCACCGCGAGCTGGCCACGACCGTTAGGTACCAGCCCCACGTTCTCAAGGTTCAGTTTATCCGTATTACCGGACCTCCCGTTACACCACAGGAACGCATCGGCCCGGATCTTCTTGCCGGACTGCAGGGACAGAACCACACCGTGGTCATCCCCTTCCACAGATTCGTACTGCTCGTTATGACGCACCAGCACGCCGTTATTGCGCAGGTGGTAACTCAGGGCATCGGAGATCTCATCGTCCAGGAACGACAGCAACCGGCTACCCGGGTTGATCAGATCCACTTTCACCCCCAGACCGGCGAAAATAGACGCATATTCGGAACCGATAACGCCTGCACCGTATATGATCAGGGTGCGGGGCGTATGGGACAGGTTCAGAATGGTGTCAGAGTTATAAATACGGTGGTGACGGAAATCCACATCGGGCGGCAGGTAAGGGCGAGATCCCGTGGCAATAATGCACTGCTTGAAGTGCAGGGATTCAACGGACTTGTTACCCCGAATTTCCAGACGGTTCTTGTCGATGAAGGAAGCCCGCCCATTGATCAGATCTACCCGGTTGCGGGCGTAGAATTGGGTACGGAGCTTCACCTGTTTCCCGATCACCTTCTGGGCACTCTGCAATACCCGCGGGAAGGAGAACCAGCGGGGGTCACCGATGTCACGGAACATCTGGTTGGTGTTGAAAGTGATGATCTGCTTCACCGAGTGACGCAGTGCCTTCGACGGAATGGTGCCCATATGGGTACAGTTTCCGCCCACCATGGGCTTGTCTTCGATGATGGCGACTCGCTTGCCATGCTTGGTCGCATTCATCGCCGCCCCTTCACCGGAAGGCCCGGCGCCGATAACGACGACGTCGTAATGATGTTCTGCCATGCCTGCAGCAACTCCTTCTCTACGCCGTAAAAGTTTTTATGTTTTTAGTTTGTTTTTATCCGTTGTCGGGCTTGCTGGCGTCGTAAGCCAGTGGTTCCGCCTTGCCGGCTTCACGAGCAACCCGCTCGTTTTCTTCTTCACATTTCTGGGTATTACCACCGCAGATGTCACAGGACTGGCTGATGCCCAGGGCACCGATGCCACCACAGGTGCCTTTGATCGGCTTGCGCCCGAAAATCACACCAACCGACATGGCTGCGACCAGCAGCACAACAATGAACAGTACGAGTAAAAAGGTACCCATAATACCCTCGCTTATTGAGTCACGTAGGACGAAAAGGCCGGCGTCTGATGGGTTTCGAAGCCGTCTTCCGTCCGGATAATGAAGTACGCGGGAATGTTCTCCCGCACCGCGAGCGCCTCGGCCCGCTCATACCCCATCACATTGAATCCAGTGGCCAGCGCATCGGCGGTCATGCAGTCATCGGCGATCACCGTAACCGACGCCAGATTATGCGTAATAGGCCTACCCGTTGAAGGATCTATTGTATGAGAGTACCGGCGGCCTTCCGATTCGTAATAGTTACGATAATCTCCGGACGTTGCCATTGCTTTATTGTCCAATGCCACGACCCGATTAACCTGCCGTTCGCCCGAGGTCGGCGTTTCTATCGCCAGTCGCCAGGCATCGCCGCCGGGTTTCCGACCCTGCACCCTGACCTCGCCGCCAATCTCCACGAGATAGGCACCAATACCTTCACTGTCTAGGTATCTAGCAACCGCGTCAACCCCGTAGCCCTTGGCAATCGCTGACAAATCAATGTACTGACTCGTATCCGCACGCAGACCTGGTGTGAGCGACCTCAGCTCCAGGTGTTCGTATCCCGTTTCAGACAGTGCTGAGGCCAGCTCATCTTCTGAGGGGACCACCTCAGGCCGGGCCTCGGGCCCAAAGCCCCAGAGATTCACCACCGGACCAATGGTTACGTCGAACGCACCACCGGTAAGTTCTGAGATCTCTTGCGACCGCTTGAGTACTTCAAACAAAGGTTCGGACAGAGAAATCCACTCGGACTGGTCTTCAGTGCGATTCAGCACCGACAGTTCGGAATCCTGCCGCCAGGTGGACATGGACGCATCAACGGCCTCTAGCTCGGCTTCAATGCCCTCGGCCAGTTGCTGCAACCGCGCCTCGTCCTCCGGCAAAACCACACTGATGTGGTAGCGGGTACCGAAAACCGGGCCGGAGATCTCCCAGATTTTTTCTTCCGGCTCAAACGAACAACCCGCCAGAGCGGTCATGGCCAGCGCGAAAAACACGCTGACCAATCCCCCCCTGACGGGTCGGAACATGCGGGATGTCATCAGGACTGATTAACCTCCGAAGTCATCCAGCATGATGTTCTCGTCCTCAACACCAAGATCCTTCAGCATCTTGATCACAGAGGCGTTCATGATGGGGGGCCCACACATGTAGAACTCACAGTCCTCAGGTGCCGGGTGATCCTTCAGGTAGTTCTCGTAGAGAACGTTGTGGATGAACCCGGTGTAGCCTTCCCAGTTATCGGATGGCAGCGCGTCAGACAAGGCAACGTGCCACTCGAAGTTGTCGTTCTCAGCAGCCAGACCATCGAAGTCTTCTACGTAGAACATCTCACGAACGCTTCGTGCACCGTACCAGAAGGAAATCTTCCGGTTGGAGTTCAGACGCTTGAGCTGGTCAAAGATGTGAGAGCGCATGGGCGCCATGCCCGCACCACCACCAACAAACACCATCTCCGCTTCGGTTTCCTTGGCGAAGAACTCACCAAACGGCCCCATAACGGTCACCTTGTCGCCCGGCTTCAGGTTGAACACGTAGCTGGACATGATGCCCGGCGGGTGATCGGTGCCAGGAGGCGGTGTCGCGATCCGGATGTTGAACTTCAGAACACCCTTCTCTTCCGGGTAGTTCGCCATGGAGTAAGCCCGGATGGTCTCCTCCTTGTTGATCGCCTTGTAGCGCCAGATGTCGTGCTTGTCCCAGTCTTCGTGGAACTCTTCCTCAATGTCGAAATCCTTGAAGTCGATTTCGTATGGAGGACACTCCAGCTGTACGTAACCACCGGCACGGAAGTCGACTTCCTCGCCTTCAGGCAGCTTCAGGACCAGTTCCTTGATGAAGGTGGCGACGTTGTGGTTGGAGACAACCTCACACTCCCACTTCTTCACGCCGAAGAACTCTTCAGGAACCTCGATCTTCATGTCCTGCTTCACCGGAACCTGACAGGACAGGCGCCAGCCTTCCTTCTCTTCACGGTTGGTGAAGTGGGTCTTCTCGGTTGGCAGCATCGCACCACCACCGTCCAGAACCTTACATTTACACTGGGCGCAGGTACCACCGCCACCGCACGCGGAGGACAGGAAGATACCGCTGTTAGCCAGCGTGCCGAGCAGCTTGCCACCGGCTGCGGTGGTCAGGGTGTGCTCAGGGTCATCATTGATTTCGATAGTCACATCACCGGTGCTTACCAGTTTGGAGCGGGCCGCGAGGATGATCGCGACCAGCGCCAGAACGATAACGGTGAACATGACCACGCCGAGAATAATTTCTGTATTCATGGTCTCGCCTTTTCGTTAAACCGAATCACCGGGTGTGTTACAGGGAGATGCCGGAGAAGGACATGAAACCCAGGGACATCAGACCAACGGTGATGAAGGTGATACCCAGGCCACGCAGACCTTCCGGAACATCGCTGTACTTGAGCTTTTCACGGATACCGGCCAGAGCCACGATGGCGAGCGCCCAGCCCAAACCGGCACCAAAGCCGTACACCACACTCTCTCCAAAGGTGTAGTCACGCTCCACCATGAACAGAGAGGCACCGAGAATCGCACAGTTAACGGTTATCAGCGGCAGGAACACACCCAGGGCCGCATACAGCGCCGGGATGTATTTATCCAGCACCATTTCCATGATCTGAACAATTGCAGCGATTACACCGATGTACGACAGCAAGCCCAAAAAGCTCAGGTCCACATTCGGCAGGCCGGCCCAATCAAGGGCGCCCTCACGGAGAATGCCGTTATACAGGAGGTTGTTGACCGGTACGGTGACCGTCAGTACAACCACAACGGCAATCCCCAGACCCAGAGCAGCTTCGATCTTCTTGGAAATGGCCAGGAAGGTACACATCCCCAGGAAGAACGCCAGCGCCATGTTTTCGACGAAAACGGCCTTAAGGATGAGGCTGATATAGTGTTCCATTAAAACGCCTCCTTGGCTTTGTGACGAGACATTTTGTAGTCAGCCTCTTCCACCTGATCAGGCTTCCAGGTACGCAGGCCCCAGATCGCCAGACCGATGATGAAGAAGGCGCTCGGCGGAAGCAGGAGCAGACCATTCGGGATGTACCAGCCGCCTTCGTTGACGGTCGGCATCAGAGAAATACCGAACAGGGACCCTGCGCCCAGCAGTTCACGGAAGAAGGCCACGAACAGCAGCAGTACCGAATAACCCAGACCGTTGCCGATGCCATCCAGGAAGCTCAGCCAGGGGCCGTTCTTCATGGCGAAGCCTTCAGCGCGGCCCATCACGATGCAGTTGGTGATGATCAGACCAACGAATACGGACAGCTGTTTGCTGATTTCGTAAGCGTAAGCCTTGAGGATCTGGTCAACCACGATTACCAGCGAGGCAATGATGGTCATCTGCACAATGATCCGGATGCTTCCGGGAATCTGGGTCCGCACCAGCGATACCGCCAGGTTGGAAAATGCCGTTACCGCGATGACCGCAAGACACATGACGATGGTCACGTTCATGCTGGTGGTTACGGCCAGGGCCGAACAGATACCGAGGATCTGCAGGGCAATGGGGTTGTTGCTAAAAATTGGTTCGAAGAGAACCTGTTTGGCTGATGCATCTGCCATGATCAGACCTCCCCTTCACGAAGTTTTTGCAGGAACGGCGCGTAGCCCCGGTCACTCATCCAGTAGTTAACCAACTGCTCGACACCCCGGCTGGTCAACGTTGCACCAGAGAGTGCATCAACCTTGTGCTCTTTGTCCGCTGCATCCGCACTGACACCCCCCTTGACCAGACGAATCTGGGGTTCGGTCAGCTCACCGTCGTAGACCTCTTTGCCAACCCACTGCTTCTTCCAGCGCGGGTTGTCGACTTCACCACCCAGCCCCGGTGTTTCCGCGTGAGCGTAGAAACCAAGGCCTTCGACGGTGTTCAGGTCCCCTTCAAGGGAGATGAAACCGTACAGGGTGGACCAGAGGCCATAGCCGTGAATCGGCAGCACCACGCGGGTGACCTGGCCGTTCTCACTCATGGTGTAGACCTTGGCGACGTTCGGGCGACGCTTGATGCCGGCCTTGTCTTCCGAAGACGGAATATTGGTGGACATCTGAGGGTCGGAAGCCGCTTTGTACATGTCGTACTTCATCGGATCAGCAACACCCACGGCATCCGGCTCAACGAACTCACCGGTGTCCAGGTCAACCAGGCGCACATCGAACTCACCAAACATTTCTTCAATCTGGTCAGCGCTCGCACCCTGGGGCAGCATGCCCGCCGCAGACAGGATGTTGGTCTTGATATCCAGGCTCTGGTTCTTCACCTGCGCAGGCTTGAGCATTACGGCTGCCGTGGATACCACGACAGAGAACACAATACTCAGTACCAGCGCAACAATGAGCGTTCTGGAGACAGTTTCTTTAGCTTTAGCCACGAGCGAGCCTCCGTTTGATGTTGGCCTGCACCACGTAATGATCCATCAGCGGCGCGAACAGGTTTGCAAACAGGATTGCCAGCATGATGCCTTCCGGGAACGCCGGGTTGATCACGCGGATCAGCACCGTCATCACGCCCACCAGGATACCGAAGCACCAGCGACCGGTGTTGGTCATGGCAGCAGAGACCGGATCGGTCGCCATGAACATCATGCCGAAGGCGAAACCACCGATAACCAGGTGCCAATAGGCCGGAACGGCAAACATCGGGTTGGTCTCGGAGCCGATGATGTTCAGCAGCAGGGACATACCGATCATACCGATCAGCACACCACCGACGATGCGGTAGCTGGCAATCTTCATCATCAACAGGAGCAGGCCGCCGATCAGAACCGCCAGGGTGGAGGTCTCACCCATGGAGCCCTGAATTGTGCCCATAAATGCGCTCATCCAGCCGATCTGCTCATTCAGAGCATCCAGACCACCGCTGGCAGCCCAGCTCAGGGCGGTTGCGCCACTGAACCCGTCAACGGCCGTCCAGACGGTGTCACCGGAGATCTGCGCCGGGTAGGCGAAGTACAGGAACGCACGACCGGTCAGCGCCGGGTTCAGGAAGTTTTTGCCTGTACCACCGAACACTTCCTTACCGATGACCACACCGAAGGTGATACCCAGAGCCACCTGCCAAAGCGGGATGGTGGGCGGGCAGATCAGCGCAAACAGGACGGAGGTGACGAAGAAACCTTCGTTCACTTCGTGACGACGCACGGTGGCGAACAGAACTTCCCAGAAACCACCAACCACGAAGGTCACGAGGTAAACCGGCAGGAAGTACGCCATCCCGTAAACGAAGTTATCCCAGACTCCCGCTCCCGCGCCCGTTGCCGCCAGCGCCTGGATGAAGGCCGTTCTCAGGCCGCCATCCGCCACCATGGCATCCGGGTTCGCAGCCAGGAAGCTGTTGGCCTGGTAACCGATGTTCCACATGCCGAAGAACATGGCCGGGAACGTACACATCCACACCGTGATCATGATGCGCTTTAGGTCAACGCCATCACGAACGTGGGCGGTGGTGGAGGTCACCTTGCCCGGGGTATAGAAAATAGTATCGACGGCTTCGTAGAGAGAGTACCAACGCTCCCACTTGCCACCTTTCTCAAAGTGATGCTCGATTCCATCGAGAAACTGTCTGATAGCCATCGTATTAGCCCTCGATCTCGATTCTGGTCAGGTTCTCGCGGAGAATCGGACCGTACTCGTATTTACCCGGGCACACGAACGTGCACAGCGCCAGATCTTCTTCATCCAGCTCAAGTGCACCGAGTTTCTGTGCCGTTTCGGTATCGCCAACGATCAGTGAACGCAGCAGTTGGGTCGGCAGGATATCGAGCGGCATGACCTGCTCGTAGACGCCTACCGGTACCATGGCCCGCTCACTGCCGTTGGTCGTGGTTGTGAAGTTGAACAGCTTGCCGCCCATGAGCTTCGACAGGTAGATGTTCAGCACCGAGAACCGGTTCGGTCCCGGGGACAACCAGCCCATGAATTCACGCTTGGTGCCTTCTTCCAGCAGTGAAACCTGGTTGGCAAAACGGCCAAGGTAAGCACAGGGCCCATCGCCACGGCGACCGCCGAATACGGAGCCGGAAATCGCGCGAACCTCGCAATCGGTCGCCACTTCACCTTCCAGCAGCTCTGGCAGGCTGGCACCCAGACGAGTGCGAACCAGACGCGGCTTCAGCGCCTTCGGGCCGCCCAGGGCGACAATGCGCTCAACCGGCACTTCACCGGTGGTGAACAGCTTGCCGAAATCGATCACGTCCTGGTAATTGATGGACCAGACGGTCTTGTTAACGGACACCGGATCCAGGTGATGAATGTGAGTACCGACGTTACCGGCCGGGTGCACACCGTCAAACTGATGGATCTCGATCCGATCTGACTTGGGCACCGACACGTTGGAACCGGGCTTGCCAGTCACAAACACCTTGCCGCTGGTCAGTTTGGACAGCAGCGTCAGCCCCTGCTCAAAGGCGGCACTGTTTTCGCTGATGATCACGGTCGGGTCGGCCGCCAGCGGATTGGTGTCCATCACGGAAACGAAAATGGAGTTGGGCGCAGAGTCGATTTCCGGAACCTTGCTGTACGGACGGGTCTTGAGGGCCGTCCACAGGCCGGACTCTACCAGGTTATCAACCACCTGCTGGCGCTCCAGCCCGGCGAGATCTGCCTCACCGTACCTGGCGAAGGTTTCCGCCTCATCGCCATCGATTTCGATAACGATCGACTGGAATACACGACGCTCTCCGCGGTTGATTTCTTTCACCACGCCGGCAGCGGGTGAGGTATAACAAACGCCTTCGGTCTTCTTATCCGTGAACAGCAGCGAACCGCGCTTAACACGGTCCCCTTCCTTAACAGCCATGGTCGGCTTCATGCCGTTGTAGTCAAAACCGATCAACGCAACGTGGCGAACGGGTTTGCCTTCGGTAATGGTCTGCTCGGGGGCGCCGCTGATGGGAAGATCCAGGCCTTTTTTGATCTTAATCATTAGCCTCGTCCAATCATCAGAAACTAGCTTATGGATTCATAATGCCTGATCCCTGAGGCTCAGATTTCCTTCCCGGAAAACACCGTGCCTCCGCGCAAATGCGGAAAATCCAACTCCTTGGAGACGGCAATCGGTCATTTCGACACAGGAAATGATGAGGAACTGGGGGCCAGACATACCCAAAATCGCGCCAATTATAGAGATTAAGGAAACCCATTTCCACCTGAAACCCCAATGGGATTGTGCTCAAACGTAACCTTCTAACCACTCATTCTGAAAAATAAAAACCCCGGCAACTCAGGTTGCCGGGGTTTTCGTTTTCCAGGATCAGGCGCCCGGAGGGCGCTGCCTGATTAGTCCCGCGTGCGCTTCGGGAAGATCGGGTAAGTCACACCAGCCATCTGATTGACCACTCGAACAACCTGGGCGCTGTAGCCGAACTCGTTGTCGTACCAAACGTACAGGATCAGGCGCTTGCCGTTGGCGATGGTCGCCTGGGCATCGACCACGCCCGCGTGACGGGAGCCCACGAAGTCAGTGGAAACCACCTCGGGAGAGTTCACAAAGTCGATCTGCTTCTGCAGCTCGGAGTGCAGAGCCATCTCACGCAGGTATTCGTTAACGCTTTCAACGCTAACGTCTTTTTCCAGATTCAGGTTCAGGATCGCCATGGAGACGTTCGGAGTCGGAACCCGGATGGCGTTACCACTCAGCTTGCCCTTCAGCTCCGGCAGGGCCTTGGAAACGGCCTTGGCCGCACCCGTTTCGGTGATAACCATGTTCAGCGGAGCGGAACGACCACGACGGCTACCCTTGTGGTAGTTGTCGATCAGGTTCTGGTCGTTGGTGTAGGAGTGAACGGTCTCAACGTGACCGTCAACAATGCCGTACTCGTCGTAGATTGCCTTCAGAACCGGCGTGATGGCATTGGTGGTGCAGGATGCCGCAGACAGGATCTTGTCTTCGTCGGTAATCCAGTCGTTGTTGATGCCGTACACGATGTTCTTGATGTCGCCCTTACCCGGGGCGGTCAGGATCACGCGGCTAACGCCCTTGGACTTCAGGTGCAGGCCCAGCCCCTCTTCGTCACGCCACTTACCAGTGTTATCGATCACGATCGCGTTGTCGATGCCGTAGCTGGTGTAGTCCACTTTATCCGGGCCATCGGAGTAGATGACCTTGATGAAGTTGCCGTTGGCGATGATGGCGGAGTTTTCCTCGTCCACGGTGATGGTGCCGTTGAACGGGCCGTGAACGGAGTCACGACGCAGCAGGCTGGCACGCTTTTCCAGGTCGTTTTCCGCACCACCCTGACGAACCACAATGGCACGCAGACGCAGGTTGTTACCGCCACCCGCTTTCTCGATCATGATGCGAGCCAGCAGGCGACCGATACGGCCAAAACCGTACAGAACGACGTCCTTGGTGCCGTTACCTTCGTTTTTCTTGGACTCTTCACCGTACTTGCCGACGACCGGCGCAATTTCACGCTTCAGGAAATCCTCAACAGACTCGGAGCCACCCTGGTCGCGATATTTGACGCCCAGCTTGCCGATATCGATGTGGGCAGTACCCAGTTCCAGGCGATCCAGGGCTTCCAGAATCGGCATGGTGTCGTGAACAGACAGCTCACTGTCCTCAACCTGACGAACATACCGGTGAGCACGGATAATGCCGATCACCGACTGATTGATGATGGAACGGCCGTAAACGGACGTCACCACGTTGTTCTTCCGGTAAAGACGACCGATCAGCGGAATCATAGCTTCCGCAGTGGACTCGCGTTCCGTCCAGTTAGTCAGGTGCTGATTGATCTGTTCGTGACTCACGATGTGAACCTCTGCTCTGTAGGGCACTGGTTGAAAAATTGGGGCGCACATTATCCATCGTTAAACGCCAGACAGCAAATACGGACTGCCCGCAGCATCGTAAACTGCCAGGTCGCCCCGTTTAAAAGTACGAAACCTGGCCGCCATGACAGGGCGCGACACCAGCGGTAGAATACGCCGCTCGCTATCTCCCGCTCAGTCCGAACAGGAGAAACGTCTCGCCCATGAGCCAAGGAAACCCCATGCCGCGACCACCTCATTCGCTGATCGCCCCGGAAGCCCCCAAGAAAGCCGCCGACCATCGAACGTGGGGCCAGCTGCACGGCAGCAGTGATGCCCTGGCCATTTGCGAGAGCGCACGGGCCCATAAAGGCCTGACGCTGGTCATTACCCGCAGCACCGACGAAGCGATTCGGCTTGAACAGGCCATGCGTTTCTTCCTGGGTCTATCAACCTCAGACGAATCCGAGACCCTGACACCTGACGGCCTGGAACTGCTTTCCCTACCGGACTGGGAAACCCTGCCCTACGACCTGTTCTCACCTCACCAGGACATCACATCCCGGCGCATCCGCACGCTCCACCGCCTGCCCTCGACCCGACACGGCGTACTGGTGGTCCCTGCGCGAACCCTGATGCACCGGTTGGCACCGGTAGATTACCTGCAGGGCAACACCCTGCTACTGGAAGTGGGCCAGTCGCTGGATATTGATGCGTGGCGAATGCAGCTCGAAGCGGCCGGCTACCGGCACAGTGAGAATGTCTACGAGCATGGTGAGTACGCGGTGCGGGGCGCCATTCTGGACATCTACCCGATGGGCTCTAACCTGCCCTACCGGATCGATCTGTTCGACGATGAGATCGAAACCCTGCGGACCTTCGATCCCGAAACCCAGCGTTCCATTGATCGCATTGAGCGCATCGAGTTGTTGCCTGCCTACGAGTTTCCCTGGCACAAGGATGCCCGATCCGGCTTCCGCAACCGCTGGTTCGAATATTTCCCGGATGCGGACAAAGACGCGCCGATCTACAAGGACGTCACCCAGGCCATTACCTCGCCGGGCATCGAGTACTACCTGCCGCTGTTCTTCGACCATACCGCCACCCTGTTCGATTACCTGCCGGGCAACACACTGGTATTCACCGCTGACGGCCTAAACGACGCGGTGAGCCTGTTCGACTCGGAAACCCGGGCCCGCCATGAGGATCGCCGCCACGACCGACTGCGCCCGATTCTTCCGCCCACGGAACTGTTCCTGCAGCAGGACGAACTATTCGGGCACCTGAAGAACTTCCCCCGGGTGACAACCACAGCAGAGGCTGCCGAGGGCGCCGGCGCGGAGAACTGCGCGACCACCAGCCTGCCGGATGTGGCGATGGATGGGCGCGCCGCCGACCCCTCCGGTCGCCTCAAGCGATTCCTCAACGAATTCACCGGTCGGGTCCTTATCTGCGCGGAATCCTCCGGTCGCCGGGAAGCCCTGATTGAGAACCTGGGCGATCACCAGCTCAAGCTCGCCACGCAGGACAGCTGGCAATCCTTCCTCAATGACCGGGACAGCACACTCGGCATCACCATCGCCCCCATGGAGCAGGGCCTGGTCCTGCCGGAAGAGCACATCGCGCTGATCACCGAGACGGCGCTGTTTGGTGAGCGCGTCTTGCAGCGCCGTCGCCGGGAGAAACCGACACAGACCGACGACGCAGGCTACCGGGACCTGTCCGAGCTCCGGATCGGCGCTCCGGTGGTTCATATCGACCACGGGGTTGGCCGCTACAAGGGGCTGGAAACCATCACCGTTGAAAGCGAATCGAACGAATTCCTGACCCTGGAATACGCCGGCGGCTCCAAGCTGTACGTGCCGGTATCCAGCCTGCACCTGATCTCCCGATATGCCGGCACCGATGAGGAGCACGCGCCTCTGCACAAGCTCGGCACCGAACGGTGGAGCAACGCCAAGCAAAAAGCACTGGAGAAGATTCGCGACACCGCCGCCGAGTTGCTGGATGTTTATGCCCGCCGGGAAGCCAGGAAGGGCTTCAGCTTTGAAGACCCCAAGGAAGCCTACCGGGCTTTCGCAGCGGGCTTCCCGTTTGAGGAAACCCCGGACCAGGAAGTGGCGATCGCGTCCGTTATCGAAGACATGACCGGCGAGCGCCCGATGGATCGCCTCGTCTGTGGTGACGTGGGCTTTGGAAAAACCGAAGTGGCCATGCGGGCAGCCTTCATTGCCAGCCATTCTGGCAAACAGGTTGCCGTTCTTGTGCCCACCACCCTGCTGGCACAGCAGCATTACGAGTCCTTCCGGGATCGCTTCTCCGATACCGCGGTCAACGTGGAACTGCTCAGCCGTTTCCGCAGCAGCGGCCAGACCAGCAAGGCCCTGACCGCCATCGAGGAAGGCAAGGCCGACATTGTGATCGGTACTCACAAGCTCCTGCAGGGGGACATCAAGTTCAAGAACCTGGGACTGGTGATCATTGACGAGGAACACCGCTTCGGCGTCCAGCAAAAAGAGAAGCTGAAAGCCCTGCGGGCGGAGGTCGACATGCTGACCCTGACCGCCACCCCCATTCCCCGCACACTGAACATGGCCATGGGCCATCTGAGGGACCTGTCGATCATCGCCACGCCGCCGGCACGACGGCTGTCGGTCAAGACCTTTGTGCGCCAGCGGGACGACGCCATGGTGAAAGAGGCCATCCTGCGGGAGATCCTGCGGGGCGGTCAGGTGTACTTCCTGCACAACGATGTCGCGACCATCGAGAAAACCGCCGAGGACCTGCGCCGATTGATCCCCGAAGCCCGGGTGGGTGTCGCCCACGGCCAGATGCGCGAGCGGGAACTGGAACAGATCATGTCGGATTTCTATCACA
Source organism: Marinobacter suaedae (assembly GCF_030519635.1). Lineage (NCBI taxonomy): Bacteria > Pseudomonadati > Pseudomonadota > Gammaproteobacteria > Pseudomonadales > Marinobacteraceae > Marinobacter > Marinobacter suaedae. Next base: position 161,610 of record NZ_JAUMIS010000001.1, read on the forward strand.
AGCGCTTCAACGTGCTGGTGTGCACCACCATCATTGAAACCGGTATCGACATTCCCAGCGCCAACACCATCATCATCGAGCGGGCCGACAAGTTCGGTCTGGCACAGCTGCATCAGTTGCGGGGCCGGGTTGGCCGATCCCACCATCAGGCCTACGCCTACCTGCTGACGCCTCCCCCGCGCTCGATCACTTCGGACGCCAAGAAGCGCCTGGACGCCATCTCGGAATCCCAGGACCTGGGCGCCGGCTTCATGCTGGCCACCCACGACCTGGAGATTCGCGGTGCCGGCGAGCTGCTGGGCGAAGAACAGAGCGGGCAGATCGAAACCATTGGCTTCACTTTGTACATGCAGCTACTGGACGAGGCCGTCAAAGCCATCAGGGAGGGACGCACCCCGAACGCTGACCTGCCCCTGAGCCACGGCACGGAAATGAACCTGCGCATACCGGCCGTGATCCCGGAGAACTACCTGCCAGACGTTCACAACCGGCTGATGCTCTACAAGCGTATCGCCAGCGTGGACAGCCGGGATGACTTGAAAGAACTGCAGGTTGAGATGATTGATCGCTTTGGCCTGCTGCCCGATCCCGCGAAAAACCTGATCCGCCAGACCGAGTTGAGACTGCGCGCAGAGAGCCTGGGTATCGTGCAGGTGGATGCCGGTCGTGAGTGGGTGCGCTTCGAGTTTGGCTCCTCCACCCCCGTGGATCCGCTGGTTCTGGTCAAGAAAGTACAGTCAGCACCCGACCAGTTCCGACTCGAAGGCGCCAACAGCTTCCGTTTTCGGCTGAAGGACACATCCACCAGTGGTAAACTCGACAGCATTTCCAAGATGCTGGGCGAGCTTACCCCTGAAAAAGCGACGGAAGCTGCCCCCTAGATAACCGATTCAAATGTGGAGTAACCCCTTGCAAATTGACGGTCTCTCATCGCGCCGCGCTCAGGCACGGGCACTGTTCGCAGGCCTGCTGTTGTCATTGCCACTCGCAGGGCAGTCCCAGGAAACCATCCCGGTGGCAGACGCGGGGCAAGGCATACCGGATGATTATTACCGGGCCGAGCTGGTCATCCTCGAACGCCGTATTGAACCTGCGGCGGTCAATGAGTTCATGAGCACCCAGAAGGTGGAACCCACACCGGAAACGGAATCCACCCTGCAGGCCATCGCCCAGGACGGCACTGTGGAAACCACCCTGGAACTCGCCCCCACCTCGGAGCTTTCACTGAACAGTGCCGCACAGCGTCTGGTGAACAGCGGGCGATACCGGGTACTGGTGAATGCAGGCTGGTACCAGGCATTCCCGCCGGATTATGAAGGCGAACCGCTGAAGGTTGCCGTTGGGGACTGGCTGGAGCGCGCAGGCATCCGGGAAATCGAGGGCACCATCACCATCGACCGCCAACGTTACCTGCACGTCGATGTGCATCTGAATCATTGGCAATACAACGAATCTGCCACAGCGCCAGACATGACAGCTCTCTCCCCAGGGGAAGCTGGTGTGAACTCAGGTGAAACCGCGATGGCGTCCGAAGAAGCGCCGGCTGCGGCCAACGCAAACGCGGCTATCGGCACGGACGCTCAGGGTGAGGCCGAGGACGGAATTCAGATGACTGAACAGGGCAACATCCAGCCCGGATTTACCGGAGCCCCCCTGGAACTGTTGACCTGGATTCGGGAAACCCGCCGCATGCGCAGCGAGGAAATCCATTTCCTGGACTCCCCCACCATCGGCGTCCTGGTGTTCTTCAAGAAGATTGAGGCAACGGAGTAAGTGCTCCCAGCCCGGCCATCGATTGCTCCAGCATGAGTTTCACATCGCTCATGCCGGTGTCGATGGCCGCTTTGATCTCTTCCATGGTAATGGTGTGATCTGACTTCCCAGCCGCCCAGTTCACCACCAGCCCCAGGCAGACATACCGCATACCCAGTTCGGCCGCCAGCACAGCCTCCGGCATTCCGGTCATACCCACAATGTCACAGCCATCCCGCTCCATCCGGCGGATTTCCGCGGCCGTTTCCAGCCTGGGCCCCTGCGTTGCGCCATACACACCAAAATCGGAGCACTGGATGCCCTGCCCTGCTGCAGCGTCAAGCAATACTTTTCGGGCGTCCTGGTCATAGGGGAAGGTGAAATCAATGTGGGTGACCGCGTCGAGCTCGCCCTCAAAAAAAGTGCTGGCCCGGCCCCAGGTGTAATCGATTAGCTGGTCGGGCACCACCACGTGAGCTGGCCCCATGTCCGAATGAATCCCGCCCACGGCGTTGACACCCACAACCGTTCGAACACCGGCGTCGAACAGCGCCTGCAGGTTGGCACGATAATTCACCTGGTGCGGCGGAATTCGGTGCGGGTTGCCATGACGGGCCAGGAACACCACCGGCAGGTCTCCCAGGCTCCCTTCCACCAGAGGAGCCGAAGGCTCTCCCCACGGAGTGCTCACGGCTTGTTCGCCGGTAATTTCCAGCCCGCTAAGCGTGGTTAAACCGGTACCACCAATAATGCCCACTGGCCGGCTATCTGGCTGCGCCTTCATGGGATTCCTCGTATGGTTCAGGATTGACTGGCGGGCTCCCGTGATTCGGACTCCGTCGCCTGTGCCTGCCGCCCTTCAGCCTTGCCTTCTTGCGCCTGCTCCTGAGCGAGGCGAACGCCATCCGGCAAATGAAGCGTCCGGGTCGGGAACGCCACCTCGGCACCGTAGCCCTCGATAATGCCACTGATCTTCAGCAACACATCCTGTTTGATCTCATGGAAATGCACCCAGTCCGTCGTTTTGGTAAAGGTGTAGACCATGATATCCAGGGAGGAGGCATTGAATGCCACGAAGTTCACGATAAGAGTCTGGTTGGTGTCGATTTCCTCATGACCCTGCAGCATGGACTTGATATCCGACACGATCTGATCCATCTGGTTCACATCCGCATAGCGGATACCAATGGTTTCGCTGATGCGCCGGTTGGTCATGCGCGACGGGTTCTCGACCGCAATTGTGGTGAACGCCGCGTTGGGAACGTAGAGAGGGCGCTTATCAAAGGTGCGAATGGTGGTAATCCGCCAACCGATGTGTTCCACCACACCTTCGATACTGCGATCCGGTGAACGCACCCAGTCGCCAACCTTGAAGGGGCGGTCGAAATGGATGATGACACCACCAAAGAAGTTCGCCAGCAGATCCTTGGCGGCAAAGCCTACAGCCACACCACCAACACCACCAAAGGCAAGCACCCCGGAAATGCTGTACCCCAGCGACTGCATGGCAATCAATACGACGGTGATGATCACCGCTGCCCGGGCCAGCTTGCTGACGGCGTTTACCGTAGTGTAATCCATGGGCCGCTTCATCTTTACCGGGGACACCAGGATACTTTCACCCTGCCGGATTAGTCGAAGCAGGAACCAGCCCAGCAACCAGATGAAACCGACTTCCAGGATGGTTTGGTTGACCTTGAAAATCTCCGCTTCAGAGTGGCGATAGGCCACCTCGGCTGCCCAGTAGACACCCTGCAGCCAGACAAAAGCGACCACCGGTTTGCGCACCGCATGCAGCAACGCATCGTCCCAGTGGTTCTTGGTATTGCTGAACTTGCGCTCGAGAAACCCAATGATCCGGCTTGCCAGGAACGCAACCGTGGCGGTGCCGACCACCAGGGCAAACACGACCAGCGCCACGCGCCAACTCTGGGACAGCAGACCAAAACTGGCAATCCAGTTATCAACGGTGGAATGTGCCTTTTCGAACATCGAATCCCTCTGAACAACCTGGTTTATTGAATGATCACCGGTGTGCCCGCCTCGACCCGCTCGAACAGGTCGATCACATCGGCATTGCGCATGCGCACGCAGCCATGGGACATGGGAATGCCCATGGGCTCGGTGTCTGGTGTGCCGTGAATGTATATGAAGCGGCGGAAAGTATCGACCCCGGCCCCCCGGTTTCGGCCGGATTCCAGGCCGCAAAGCCACAGAATGCGACTGAGTATCCAATCCCGCTCCGGGTGGTTGCTGGCCAGTTCGTCACTGTAGATTTCACCGGTTGGCCGGCGCCCGCGGAACACGGTGCCCAATGGCTGGTCGGCGCCAATCATTGCACGCACGTAGTGCTCGCCCTGCGGCGTACGGCCACTGCCGTCTTGCTCACCAACCCCGTTCAGGCCAGTGGAAACCGGGTATTCGGCCACCACACCACCGTCCGGCCCCGTCAGGGTCAGCGATTGGCGTGCGATACTGATGTTGATCTGGAGGGGGATGGAGGTATCACTCAAACCGGTCTGGCTCCCAACTGGCGGATGTATCCAGAGGAAGCCTAACCGAGAGGTGGGAAATCAGGCAACCGAGACCTTTTCCGATTGCGGGGGAACCAGCATGGCATCTTCCGCCTGCATACCCGCGGCAAGGAACGGTACCAGGCGGCTGGCGATCTCCTGTACCGTGGTTTCTACCCCCAGTTTGTTCTGCAGGATATCCCGGAGTGCATCGCTGCTGGACATGGTGAAGGCGGTTGCGCCCAGCATGAACTGGATGCGCCAGTAACGATCTACAGCAGACAGCTGCGGCGTTGCTTCCTTGAGCAGACGCATGAACCGGCCAAAGGGCTCGCTGTATTCCTGCTCGAGGAATTTGCGGAGATGGCCCTGGGACTGGGTATAGGCCAGGCCAAGCAAACGCATAAAGATGGAAATGCCCTTCTCGTTGCGCTGGGGCATGCGCACTGCGCTTTCGGTCAACGCCCAGAGTGTCTGATTAAGGGTTGGCGGCTTGCCTTCGCAACGGGCCTCGAGCGCATCAAATGCTGTTTCGAGGGTTGCTGAAAATGGCGTCAGAAAGCGGGCGAACACGGCGTGGATCAGCGCATTCTTCGAACCAAAGTGATAATTGACCGCGGCCAGATTTACATTGGCCTTGCTGGTAATCATGCGCAGAGAGGTTTCCGAAAAGCCCCGCTCAGCGAACAGCTCCTCCGCTGCGTCCAGTATTTTATCTACAGTGTCTGACTGCGCCATTTTATTGTCGAACCTCTAGCAAACGTCTGTTTGAAACATACGTTTGACGCCGTTTTATGTCAAGTTCGTGTCTCTGGCTCTGCAGCGACCTCCGGCCAGCCATGGTCAATGGCGGTCTGATCACCTCTGAAAAATACCTTATTGCCCACGGCTGCAGGCCTTTTCTGCCTCCAACATATACATAAGGTATAGACGAACATGCTTACGACGGCTCAGAAAGTGGGGCAACCGGCGCCTTGGCAAGCAAAGCCCGGCTCGCTATTCTGTGCCTCCCTCAGCAAACCACGCAGGAATCCCAGGAGGCACTTGTTATGTTCACAGGCATTGTTCAGGGCATCGCAACCATTGAGAACGTAACCGAAGCGCCCGGGCTCAGCACGTTTGCTATTCGCCTTCCTGACGACAAAGTCGATGGTGTGGCAATTGGCGCCTCGGTGGCCATCAACGGCACCTGCCTGACGGTGACCCGACAGGAAAACGAGACCCTCTACTTCGATGCCATGCAGGAAACCCTGCGTCTGACCACCCTGGGCGATCTCAACGCCGGCGACGCGGTTAATTTTGAGCGGGCCGCCCGAATCGGTGATGAAATCGGCGGTCACCTGCTGTCAGGACATGTTCACACCACCGCTGAAATCGTCGAAATTGTACGAACGGAAAACAACGTGACCATCTGGTTTGAAGTGCCACAGGCATGGACTCGCTACATTTTCCCAAAGGGTTACATTGCCATCAACGGTGCCAGCCTGACCATCGGTGAGGTGCGCGATAACCGTTTCAATGTCCACCTGATTCCCGAAACCCTGCGGGCAACCACGTTCGGCACGGTCAGCGAGGGCAACCGGGTGAACATCGAGATCGACAGTCAGACCCAGACCATTGTGGATACCCTGGCGCGCATGGGCTACGACCGCCCCGCTCCCACCCTGTAGGCACTACCGGAAGGCCGCCTCAAGCACCACAAACTTGGGGTTCGCATCCAGTTGGCGAACCACCGGGAAGAACGTACGCAGGCTGCGGTGATACCCCAGATGACGATTGCCCACCATCAGCAACCGTCCGGTTGGCGATAAATGCTTTTTGGCCTGCGCGAACAGCCGCAGGGCAATGTGATCACCCACGACGCCACCTTCGTGGAACGGCGGGTTCAACAGAATCCGCTCGAATTGGCCGGCGCCAGCATCAATGCCATCGGCATGAAGGCATTGAACGCGTGCCGACGGAAACGCCTCTGAGAGATTGCGCTGCGCGCTGGCCACCGCCTGACTGGAGACATCGCTGAAGGTCAGCTCCAGATCCTCCCGCTCCGTCAGCGCTGCCAGGCCAACCACCCCGTTACCGCAGGCAAGGTCAAGCACGCGGTCGCCCGCTGAGAGCACCGAGACCGACTCTCGAACATGAGGAAGAAAAAGGCGGGTTCCGATATCGAGTTTCTCTCGCGCAAACACCGCCGGAAGGGCCTGAACAGTCAGCTCGCTCCGATCCAGCGCATACCCTTTCCAGGCCCCGCTCCAATCCGTCAGACTGGCCGTTCCCGGCCGACATACAATCACTCGCGCTTTCTTGCGGGCCGGGCACACCTCTTCGGTTTGAACCGCCTGGGCAAAGACATCCACGCTGCGGTCCGGCAAGTGCTTGATCATGCCGCCCGCCAGCAGCAGGCCGTCATCCGCCAAAACACCATTCACCCAGCGCAGAAGCCACGCCAGGTAATCGCTGTGTCTCGGGATACGAAGCACAATCGCATGGTAGGGGCCTTCTGGTGGATTCAGCCAGCTTCGAACCGCGACCGGTGGCGGTAGCTCCGGATTGCGACGAGCGTTATCAACAAGGGCTACGGGAAGTACCGCGCTGTCGGCGACCACGTCTGGTCCAAATGCCGACAAACCGAGTGTTAACGCGCCGAACTGATCATCCACTACCAGAACACGCTGCATTTCCGAAGGTGTGATCCGGGCCACTGCCTCGGTCAGCAACAGCTCATCCGCAGCATCCCAGGCACGCAACGAAGCGGCCTTGCCGGGGCGGGAAAGCGAGAGATTTCCACCGGAGAAATCAAGTGTAGAAGCGGGCATTTCAGGGCACTCAACCGGAACTGGGTCACAGGAGGGGTATTCTAGGCTGATTATTCTAGAAATAAATCTTAACGTTGGAATCGTACAGGCAGTATCCCTTTTCCGGTTGGCTCCTATGTTCAAGGACGCGAACCTTCTTGCCCCTTACCCCAGGGGCTTTTTTCGTTTTGGCCACACGGAAATTGGTAACACAGAAGCCCATCAATGCTCGACGCGAGAACACGACAGCCGCCGGACTCATGAACCGTTCCCGCGTTGCCAAGGCCTCATTCACCGACTAAATTGCAAGGCCACAGGAGGTGAAACGGACCCGCCGGATGAAAGCGCTCTTTTTGATTGTTATCTACCTTGTCGCTGTCGCCCTTCCGTTGGTCCTGTCCGCCTGGGTGGGAGGCCCGCCTCGCCAGTTTCACCAGGAGCTGGCATCCGGCCTTGGCATTCTTGCCTTCTCGATGATCCTTGCGGAATTTATCCTGTCCGGCCGCTTCAAGAGCATTTCAAATGGCGTAGGCATGGATGTAACCATGCGTTTCCACCAGATCATGGCTCGCACGGCTCTGGCCTTTGCACTGCTGCACCCGTTTCTTTACCAGGGGACGCCTTCGGGTGGTCTGCGCCCCTGGGACCCGACCCGGGAATTGACGATCACGACGGAATTTTCAGCACTGTCGACAGGCATTGCGGCCTACCTTCTTCTCCCGAGCCTTGTTGTGCTGGCGATCGGACGCAAGCAACTGGGTTACAAATATGAGACATGGCGCCTTTTGCATGGCATTGGCGCATTCCTGATCGCCATTCTTCTGCTCCACCACACCGTTTCGGCAGGCCGCTACGGGTCGCAGCCCCTGATGACCTGGGTGTGGCTGGTACTGACGGGTGTGGCCGCCGGGTCCCTGTTGAGCGTTTACCTGCTGGTTCCGTTTCTGCAGAAGAAGCACCCCTGGCGGGTGACCTCAGTCGTCCAGTTAACGCCAAAACAATGGGAACTGATTGTACAGCCAGAGGGTCATCCCGGCCTTGACTACCGGGCCGGGCAGTTCGTCTGGCTCAATGTGGGTCATAGCCCCTTTTCGATGAAGGAGAATCCCTTTTCCGTTAGCTCAGCGCCGGCGGCCGGGCCGGCAATCTCCTTCATGATCAAGGAACTTGGCGACTTTACGCGAACCGTGGGCCAGATCAGACCTGGAACGCTCGCCTATCTGGATGGCCCCTACGGAAATCTGTCTGTCGATGATCGCACCGAACCCGGGGTCGCCCTCATTGCCGGCGGCGTCGGCCTTGCTCCGCTGCGGGGCATACTCAGGCAATTGCGCCTGACAGGCGATTCGCGCAAGGTGAAATTAGTCTACGGCAATCGGAGGTTCGACCAGATTGCCTATCGCGAGGAGCTGGATGCGGAGGGCGCGGTCTTTGTGCTGTCGGAACCGCCCGACACCTGGAATGGCGAGAAAGGCTTCATCGACGGTTCCTTGATGGATCGCGTGTTTTCAGAAGATGAGTTCAGAGAGTGGGTCTTTGTGATGTGCGGACCCGCGATCATGATGGATATCGTTGAAAACCACCTGATTGAGAGGGGCACGCCCTCTGATCGTATCCTTTCGGAGCGATTCGATTATGACTAATCCAATCAAGCGTGTGAGTCAGAGCCAGCGGGTTTCCTTGATCACCTGGACTCTGACGATCACCTTATGCCTGATACTGCTCGCTTTCGTGTTGCGCTAGCTGGTGCTCGCCTCTCAATCACATTCTGATCACAGCTAACGGCGGTTCTTCTGTCGAACCACGCTGGACAGGGGGCTAGCTTGCCCCCCATTGCGCTTACTGCCGATGCGCCAGCGCGTAGTCGATCGCGGCGCACACTGCGACGGCCTGCGCAGTATTGCATTGCTCGGGTGTTGCCCGCGGGCTATCCGGGTACACTTCGGTGGTGGTCCGGTAGCGGGCATCCGTCATACCGGCGCACAGGCCAAGCTTCTGGAGCGGGTACTGGATTACACCCCGGGCGACCATCGGTGAGCCGAACAATTCGCCTTTGTCATCGGCCGGCGCAATATGAGTGACCGGCTCCACCGCCTCGATCAGTGCCTGCTGGAATTCAGGCTGCGGGTTCTCGCTGTCATCCACCAGATAGAAACCATCGGGAATACCGCCCGGTTCAAAGGGCTTGCCATCGCGGGCAGCCAACGCGGGACGAAACTCGGTTTCATCGGTATCGGTGGTCTCGTGCAGGTCAATGTGCAGCAGCACCCGATCACGCAAGGGAGCCACCAGTCGCATGAGTGCTGCCGCTTCTTCAGCCGGACTGTCGTCGTGGAACGAGCGGTTCGGGTCGATGGCGTTGGCATTCCAGCGGTGGATACGCTCGTATCCCCAGGGGCTTACGCACGGCGCCACCAGTACGTTGACGCGGCCCGCGTAATCCGCCCCGTGCTGATCGATGAACTGCAGTGCCCCGTGCACACCACTGGTTTCATAGCCGTGTACTCCGCCCGTAACCAGCACAACCGGCAAATCCTCGTGCCACTCTCGACTGCGAATCGCCATTAAAGGATATACATCGGAGCCATACTCCAGACGGCCATACTCCTGGACGTCAAAACGTGGGCTCAGGCGACCGATGGCGCTCAGCACCTCGGATTCGTAACTCCGGTGGCGGGTCTGTCGTGACAACCATTCGGCGCGTTCTTCTTCACCCCAGGGGGTGCCGGGCGTGCCGATTGGATAGGTGGCGGGAGCCGTGTTCATGTCGCTTTTCTCCAGTGATGGACGATGCAGGCGGGCATTCTAGCATTCGCAGCGCCCCGCTCAACTTGGGACTTTCCACTGGACCAAGAAATCACCGTGTAACGTTACAAGGGTGCGTTTAGCGCTTCCGGAATGCCCGATAGACCGTGAACTTTCGATCTTCGTGCAGCCGCTCTGCCGGCCCGATGAAACGCTCGATGAGTGATTTGTAGGGAAGGAAGGTATTGGCCACCAGCCGCAACTCGCCCCGCGGGGCAAGATGTCGGGAAACGCTCTGAAGAAAACGCTCGGTCATTGAGGTATCGGTCTTTACCCCGGCGTGAAATGGCGGATTGGTGACAATGGCGTTCCAGGAACCTTCCACGCCCTCTAGACCATCGGAGGCGATGATGCTTCCCTGCGCACCCGCACGCTCATAGGTCGCCCTGGCACAGATAACTGCCTGGGACTGCACATCAATGCCATCCACCTGGCTCATAGGCAGCCCGTTCTTCTGTTGCCATCCCTGCAGCCAGGCACCAATCACCCCGGCGCCACACGCAAAATCCAGGACACGCTCACCAGCGACGGGAGCCTGATTCAAGGTATCCAGCAAAACAGCCGTGCCCTCGTCCAATTCACCCCGACTGAAAATTCCCGGCAATCCGCAAACCTCAACAGCCACGCCTTCCCGGCTAATGGAGTGCCAGGTCATCCAAGCCGTCAGATCAAAGCGATCCAGGGGCTCCACAGCCTCAGCACTCCAGATCTGGCAATGCCGGGCACTGTCCACCTTGATGGCATCTGGGGCGACGGCTTTAAGCTGCTTTACCGCACCGGCAATGCCTTCCTTTTTCTCCCCCAGGACCAGCAGTCGCCCGCCTGGGGCGATGATCTTTCGTGCTACCGCCAGCCGGAGATCCAGCTCGGCCCGAGCCTTGGGGAGAAACACAACAACTGTGTCAGCCTGGGCCGCATTCAGCTGCGGGTGATCGTAGCCAAAACACACCTGCCAGCCGGTTTGGCCGGCCAGCTGATTGGCGCACCCAACGTGATCGGTCATCACCAAGCCACCCTGTGGCAGCTTGGCCAGCAGTTCCGGCGCAGTGACGCCAAACAGGGCAAGCCGACCGGAGAGCACATGGTTTACCCGAAGCAGGGCCTGATGGGAGTTGGGCAAAGCGGACATAGCTGGAGTATTCCCGAACATGGGTAGGTTATGAGGCGAGATACTCTAACCGGAAATGCCCTCCAAGTCTCGCCCGAGGCGAAGCCCTGGAGGGTACGGTTTAAACAATGGAATGAGGGGCAGGTACGGTACTTACTTGTAGCGCGATACCGTGCCCACTCGATTGGAAAATAAGGCCAACATCGTCCGTGAACGCGCCACCCCATCCTGGGTGACGCAGACCACGAAGCATTTGACGCTATTTTTTATTTTCGCAATACAGAGTTTTGACCACCCTATTCCACTGGCTCAGTCGACTCCGGCTGATTGGCATGAATGGTGGTTTGCGCCAGATCCAACAGCTCACGCAAGGCCACCGAGAACATGGCGTATTCCGGTTCACGAACCGCCTTGAGTTCTGACAACATGGATTTCCAGCGGCGAACCAGTGCGCTATGGCGCTTGAGCCAGGCATCCACACTCTGAGGCACATCCTCTGGCGTGCCAGCCAGCTTGAGCACACCCACGGTGAGCGAGCGCTGCTGCCATTCCAGATCCTCACGGAAGCTTTCACGCGCCAGCGCCTGCCAGTGAGAGGTCGGCGAGAGCGTGGCAATGGCACGGGCGAACCAGTTCAGGTCCAACCGATCCCCCAGCTCATAGTAGAGGTTAGCCACAGTCTTGAGCGGCATGCCGGTGGCTTCCTGGGCCTCAATAATGCCGAGGGAGGAATACAGGTAATCGGTACCCGACACCACGGAGGCCAACTCTTTGCCGAGCCCGGCGTCAACCAGCTCCTTGTGTCGCTTCTCCCAGGCCGTGCGGGCATGATTACCAAGGTATTCCGGCAGGCTTGCCGTGATCTGCCAGACGCTGTCAGCAAACCGTTCCATATGGGCCTGGATATTCAGCTCGGCACGGCGATTACGCAGCAACCAGCGAACAGAGCGGCGCATCAACCGCATCAGATCCTGCATAAGATCCATCTGCAGCTGGGCCGGCACGTTGAAGTCCTGATCCTCGATCCTGTCCCACCAGTTATCGATCCGGAATACATCCCGGGCGATAATCCAGGCCAGCGCGATCGACGGCGCATCCGCGCCGGTAGACTGGCTCAGACGTTCCACAAAGGTGATGCCCATGTGGTTGACCATGTCGTTGGCAATCTGGGTCGCGATAATCTCACGCCGCAGTTGGTGCTCGCCTAACTCACTGGAGAACTTCTGGGTCAGTTTACGGGGGAAGACTTTGTACATCTCACTGGCCAGAAGCGGTTCATCCGGCAGTGAAGAGTCGGTCAGTGTTTGCTTGAGCCCCGCCTTCACGTAGGAAATCAGGACCGACAGTTCCGGGCGGGTCAGGCCCTTCTTCTCAAACTTACGCTCGGACAGGGTTTCGTCGTTCGGCAGGAACTCCAGCTCCCGGTTCAGCTTGCCCTCGTTCTCCAGGGTATTCATCAGGCGCCGGTATTCTTCGAGACGCTGGGCCGCGTCCTCGCTGGCGATACTGATGGCCTGGGTCTGGCGGTAATTGTTCTTCAGAACCAGAGCAGCGACATCATCGGTCATTTCCTCCAGCATGATATTGCGCTGCTTCCCGGTGAGGTCCCCCATGGCAACCGTCTGGTTCAGGAGAATCTTCATGTTGACTTCGTGGTCCGAACAATCGACGCCGCCAGCATTATCGATGAAGTCCGTATTCAGGCGACCGCCGCGCAACGCATACTCAATCCGGCCAAGTTGGGTAAGGCCCAGGTTTCCGCCCTCACCCACGACCTTGCAGCGCAGATCGGATCCGTTGATCCGAAGCCCGTCGTTTGCCTTGTCACCCACATCCGAATGAGTCTCGCTCGCCGCCTTCACGTAGGTACCAATACCCCCCACCCACAGAAGGTCAGCTTCTGCCTTGAGGATATGGCTGATCAGCATGTTGGGTGGCATTTTGTCCGCTTTGATACCGAGCAGCTTCTTCATTTCAGGGCTGATCGGAATGGACTTGGCGCTCCGACTGAACACCCCACCGCCCTTGGAAATCAGCTTGGTGTCGTAATCGGTCCACGCGGAACGGGGCATCTCGAACAGACGCTTGCGCTCCTTGTAACTCATTTCCGGGTTCGGATCCGGGTCGACAAAAATGTGGATATGGTTGAATGCTGCCACCAGTTTGGTTTTTTCGGAGCACAACATGCCGTTACCAAACACATCGCCGCCCATGTCACCAATGCCGATAGCGGTGAACTCGTCCAATGCCGGGTTTAGGCCCATTTCACGGAAATGGCGTTCGACCGATACCCAGGCACCCCGGGCAGTAATACCCATTTTCTTGTGGTCGTAACCGTTGCTTCCGCCAGAGGCAAAGGCATCCCCCATCCAGAAGCCGTATTCTTCCGACAAGCCATTGGCGATGTCGGAGAAGGTAGCGGTACCTTTGTCTGCAGCCACAACCAGGTAATGATCGTCCTCATCATGCCGCACCACCCGCTCGGGTGGCTTGATACCGGATTCCACCAGGTTATCCGTGATGTCCAGCAAGCCACGGATAAAGGTCTTGTAGGCCTCGATACCTTCAGCCTGGAACGCCTCCCGATTCGAAGGACTCGGCAGCCGCTTGGCCACGAAACCGCCCTTGGCGCCAACGGGCACGATCACCGCATTCTTCACCTGCTGGGCTTTGACCAGCCCCAGAATCTCGGTGCGGTAATCCTCAAACCGATCCGACCAGCGCAGACCGCCCCGGGCCACCTTGCCACCGCGAAGGTGCACACCTTCCACCCTCGGGGAATAGACGAAGATTTCGAACATCGGCAGCGGCAGTGGCATGTCCGGAATCTTCGAAGGATCCAGCTTTACGCTGATGTACGTCTTGTGCCCACCGTTTGCATCCGGCTGGTAATAGTTGGTCCGCAGGGTGGCCTGCATCAATTCCAGATACAACCGAAGCACCCGGTCCTCGCTCAGGTTCGCAACCTGATCCAGACCCGCGTTGAACTCGATTTCCAGTTTCTGCTGGGCCGCCTGAATCTGCGCTTCGCTATGGAAGCGGTCCGGATTGAAACGAACCTCGAAGTAATCCAGCAGGGTCCGGGTCAGGTCAACGTGGTTAACCAGCGTGTTGGAGATAAACCTCTGGCTGTTGGAGATGCGGATCTGCCGCATATACCGGGCGTAAGCCCTCAACAGCGCAATCTCCCGCCAGCTCATGTAGGAAGAGAGCAGCAGGCGGTTGAAAGAATCGTTTTCCGCCTCACCGTGCCACACCTTGCGGAACAGGTCCTCGAAGATCGGCCGGATGCGATGGATATCCACCACCCGCCCCGATGCGGCCTGAAGCGTGAAGTCATGGATCCAGACGGATTTGTCGTTGCGATCCACCACCTCGAACGGATGCTCGCCCAGTACCCGGAAGCCAAGATGGTCGAAAATTGGCATCACATCTGACAACGGCAGGGGCTCGTCCGGATAGAACAGCTTGAAGTGAAGCGTGCTCTCATCCTCTTCCAGCGCCCGGTAGAAACTCATGGCCAGATCGCCATTCTTAACCGATTCGGTAATGTGCTCCAGATCAATGGCCGCCCGGCGGGGAGAAAACATATCGATGTAACTGGACGGGAAACCAACGGACCAAAGCCGATACAGCTCGTTGCCCTGCTCTTCTCCGTAGGATTCGCTCAAGGCCTCGTTCAGGCCATCGCGCCAGGACTGGGCCAGTTCGATAACCTTGTCCCGGATTTCAGCCAGGGGAAGCTGACGGTTTTCAACCTGAGCCACCCGGATGGTGAACTGAACCCGGGCGAGTGGCGACTCGGAGAAGTGGGTAACAAACTCGATATCCTCAGCATCCAGGCGATCCAGCAGCACCTGCTCAACTCGAATGCGAAGTTCGGTGTTGTAGATATCCCTCGGGAAAAACGCCAGACAGGTAACAAACTGACCGTACACATCCTCGCGCATGAACAGCTCAATACGACGACGCTCCTGGATGTAGAGGATATCCTTGGCGACCTCTAAAAGCTCATCCGCTTCGATCTGGAACATTTCGTCCCGTGGGTAGGTTGTCAGAATCTGCTCCAGTTCCTTGCCCGCGTAGTCGTCACGCATAAAGCCGGACTGTTCCATCACACTCTCAACCTTCCGGCGAAGCAGCGGAATCTCGTCCGGCCGCTCGTTGTAGACCCGTGATGTATAGAGGCCAAGGAAGCGGCGTTCACCCACCACTTCGCCCTTGCTGTTGAATTTCTTGACCGCGATGTAATCGGGGTAAGCAGGACGGTGCACCCGGGAGCGCTGGGCCGACTTGGCGAAAATAAAGATGTCGTCCGTCCGGGTCATTTCGTGCCGGGTACGCTGAGGCAGCTCGTTCAGGCGCACACGATCCGGGCGCTCATTGTTGACACGCAGGATGCCCAACTCCGAGTTTTCAACCCGGCGCACCGCCATGCCGCTTTTGTCCTTGGCAAAGTCGTACTCGTCGTAGCCCAGGAAAGTGAAGTGATCCTCGACCAGCCAGTTCAGGAAGGCTCGGGCCTCGTCTTTTTCCTCATCACTGATGCCCGCCTTGGTCTCATTCAGCTCGTCCAAGATCTCGCAGACCTTGTTGGTGACCACCGGGAAGTCACCCACCGCAATGCGGACTTCCTCCAGGACCTCCTGCAGGACATCCTCAAGGACTTTCAGGTCTGCCGGATCACTGTGCCGGTCAATCTCCAGCACGATGAACGCTTCGTACTGAGTCTTTTTGCTCGGCTTCTGGCCTGTCAGCAGCTTGCTCAGCTTGCCATCGGTATCCCGGTCCACACGCAGGATGGAATACTGGATGGAATGGGTGCCGATCTCCCGCTGGTTGATCGCAATGCGCAGAGAGTCGATCAGGAACGGAATGTTCGGATGCAGAATGAAAACGACCGTGTGGGTCGACTGCCAACCATCGCTCTCCAGGTCCGGGTTGAACACCGACACCGGGGTTTCGTCCGCCTGGCGTTTTTGCAGAAACTGCCAGGACGCCAACACTGCCCCATAGGTATCGGAAAATCGGCGGCTGGTGAGCTCCTCCAGAGGGATATGGGCATAGTGCTGCTTGGCAAACTCACTGATTTTCTTGGCTTCTGTTTTTGCTATTTTCTGGGCGAACGCATCAGCCAACTGCTCAAAGAACTGATCCTTGCTGGCTACTGTCACTGCATTCATGTTTAACCTCGGTGACTGTGAAATAAACGTAATCGACGAAACGTCACATAAGGATAGTCAAACCCTTGATTTTTGCCGTTTAGACACCAAAACTGCGGCAACTACCTACGGACGATACACGTTGCTCGAATGAGCCAAAACACAAAGTGGGAGCATTCTTTTTCGATGTCGCTACAGCATACGTTCGGTGAGCTAAGATCGCAGTTAGCAAAACGGATAATTGGACAGGAAAAACTGGTTGACCGACTTCTGATTGCCCTTCTGGCCGACGGTCACCTGCTGGTCGAGGGAGCCCCCGGCCTCGCAAAAACCACCGCCATCAAAGCACTCGCCGATCACCTGGAAGGTGACTTCCACCGTATCCAGTTCACTCCGGACCTATTACCCTCCGACGTCACCGGTAGCGAAATCTACCGGGCGGAAACCGGCCAGTTCGAATTCCAGCGCGGGCCGATTTTCCACAACCTGGTTCTGGCCGATGAGATCAACCGTGCGCCGGCCAAAGTGCAATCCGCACTCCTGGAAGCTATGGGAGAAAGGCAGGTCAGCGTGGGACTCAAGACCTTTCCACTGCCGTCATTATTCATGGTTATGGCAACCCAGAACCCCATTGAGCAGGAAGGCACTTACCCCCTGCCGGAAGCCCAGCTCGATCGTTTCCTGATGCAAGTCATCATCGACTACCCTTCGGCCGATGCCGAGCGTGCGATCCTCCATCTGGCCCGCAACGATTACCGTCAGGGACAGCCGGATGCCAGCACAAAACTGTCAGCAGAACAGGTATTTGCCGCAAGAAACGAAGTGGCTGATCTGCACATGGCAGAACCCGTCGAACGCTATCTGCTGGCTCTGGTTCTGGCAACACGTAATGCTACTGATATCGATCCGGAACTGGCCCGCTGGACCGCCTTCGGCGCCAGCCCCCGGGGCACCATCGCACTGGATCGATGCGCCCGTGCCCTGGCCTGGCTGGACGGCCGGGACTACGTGACACCGGATGATGTGCGTGCTATGGCCTTTGACGTACTTCGCCATCGCATCCTGCTGACCTTTGAAGCCGAAGCCGAAGGCGTGACGGCCGACACGGTCATTCAGCGACTGATTGACCGGGTGCCCGTAACCGCCTGAACACGCGCCAACTGGACAGACTGATACCGCCACCATGGCTACCATTGATGCAGTAACTCACATCAGCCTGCCCGACCTGATTCGACTACAGGCGGACGCCCGGGCACTGAAACTGCCCTCGGCAAAGCCCGCCCGTGCGCGCCAGGCAGGCATGCAGCGCTCGCCACAGCGCGGCCGGGGCATGGCCTTTGCGGAAGTCCGGCAATATCAGCCCGGTGACGACATTCGCAGTATCGACTGGCGGGTGACCGCCCGGCGCCAGGCTCCCCACACCAAGCTCTATGAAGAGGAACGGGAACGCCCGATCATTCTGATCTGCGATCTTGGCCCCACCCTGTTTTTTGCCAGCACGGGTGCCTACAAACAGGTGCGTGCCGCGCAGGTTACCGGCCTGCTTGCCTGGCTGGCCTTGTGGTCCGGCGATCAGGTGGGTGGCATCGTATTCAATGGCAAAACATTGAGTGTTCAGCGCCCTGCCCGCCGGAAAAAATCGGTACTTCGCCTTCTGGACACCCTCGCCGAGCAACAACACAGTCCGAACGAAGAACCGGACGAACCGACTTCCGCACGGCCTGGTAACTCCCTGAACGACGCCTTGATGGAAGCGCGCCGGGTTGCACACACCGGCAGCCGGATCTTTGTCATCAGTGATTTCCTGTCAGTGTCTCCAGACACCGCGACCCACCTGGGCGTACTGGCCCGGCACAATGCCGTCAATGCCCTGCGCATAGTCGATCCCCTGGAGCAACAGTTGCCAGACCACGGTCGCTTCGCGGTCGCTGGCCCCCAGGGGCCGGTCTGGTTCGACGCCGGCAATCATCGCTTTCAGGAGGCCTGGCACCAAAAGGTGGCCGAGCACGAGGCGACACTGCAAGACTGCTTCCGAAAATCCCAGGTGGCAACAGCCCTGTTCTCCACCGGGGACGACCCCGCCAGTATCCTGAAAACCCTGCTTGGCCCCGGAGGCCGGATCGGATGACGCCACAGGATCCCCTCAGCGAACTTCGGGACATTCACCTTCCGGAAACCGGCGGCTTCTGGCCACCGGCACCTGGTTGGTGGGCGCTGGCTCTGCTACTGGTGATTCTGGTGATCGCGGGGTTCTGGCTGGTTCGCCGTCATCGGCAAAAAAATGCCTGGCGTCGCCAGGCCAGTGCCGAGATGGCCGAACTGGAAAAGAACCAGGTGCCAGACGCCCAGTGGTTCAGCCAGCTAAACAGTCTACTCAAACGTGCCGCACGGCAGCGTTATCCGGACCTGCATCCGGAGGCCCTGTCCGGTGAAGCCTGGATTGCTTTTTTGCTGGATAAAGCTCCGGGGGAACGCATTGCTTCCCGTCCGGTGGTTGAAGCCATGGTGCACGCTACCTGGCGACCGGACACTGCCGGAGACCCTCACCAGGCGCTTGAATTTGCCCGGCGATGGCTGAGGAAACAATCATGATCAGTTTTGCCTATCCCTGGCTTCTGGTGCTTGCCCTGTTGCCGTTGTTGGTGCGATGGCGCAAGCCCACCACCCAGACGGTTGATGCGCCTGTGCTACCCGTTGGCCACTGGTTATCGGACCTGCCGGGCGTCAGCCTGAGCGGGACAGCCACGCCACTCTGGCAAAGGGCATTGCTGTTACTCGCCTGGCTTCTGCTGGTGCTGGCACTGGCCCGCCCCCAGCACGTGGGAGAGCAGGTCCAGCAGCCGGTTTCCGGACGCGACCTGATGCTGGTGGTCGACATCTCTCCCAGCATGGACGAGCAGGACATGATCCTTCAGGGGCGCAGCATTAATCGTCTGCAGGCGGTCAAGCTGGTCCTGAATGACTTCGTTGCCAATCGACAGGGCGACCGTCTGGGTCTGATCCTGTTTGGCACACAACCCTACGTGCAGGCTCCGTTGACCTTTGATCTGAAAACCCTGCGCACACTGATGAGCGAAGCCGGGCTGGGCATGGCTGGCCGTGCAACTGCCATTGGTGATGCGGTTGGGCTGGCCGTGAAACGACTGCGTAATCGTCCCCAGGACCAGCGCGTTGTGATCCTGCTAACCGACGGCGCCAACACCGCCGGAGAGATCACACCAGACAAAGCCACTGAAATTGCCGAAGCGGCCAGTGTCCGCCTGTACACCATCGGAATCGGAGCCGACACCATGGTTCAAAGGGGCCTGCTTGGTTCCCGACGGGTGAATCCCTCGAGGGATCTGGACGAAGCCCTGCTGACTCGCATGGCGGAACAGACCGGTGGGCAGTACTTCCGCGCAAGAAGCTTGCCGGAGCTGGAACTGATCTACGAGAGCATCAACCAACTGGAACCAATTGAGCTGGAGGGCAAGTTCTACCGGCCGGTGACCGACCTGTATTACTGGCCAGCTGGATTAGCTGGCCTTCTGGGCCTGGGTATGTTCCTGGTCAGGATGATGCGATCCCGGCACCTGTCCAGACAGGCTGCCACCGGAGGCAATGTTCATGGCTGATTTTCATTTCCTGCGCCCCGCCTGGTTGCTGCTGATCCTGTGCCTGCCACTGGTGGTTCTGGTGTTGCGTCACCTGAGCCTTGGCGACAGCGGCTGGAGCCGGATTATTCCCCAACGCCTGCTGGCACCAGTGATACGACATCGGGGCTCAGCCGGAAAGACAGCACGTTCGCCACTGCTTCCGGTCACGGTGGCGGTCGTGGTGCTGGCCATCGCCCTGGCAGGCCCGGCCTGGCGTCAGGCACCCACGCCGCTCAAGCAACAGGGCGACAGCCTGGTCATTGTTCTGGACCTGTCACTGTCCATGCTGGCCACCGATGTGGAACCAAACCGACTCACCCTCGCCAAGCGCAAAATCCGGGACATCCTTGCCGAACGACAGGGCAACCTGAACGGTCTGATCGTGTACTCGGCCGATACCCATGTGGTCGCCCCATTAACCGACGACGGTAAAACCATCGAGGCCATGCTCGACGTGCTGGATCCGGTGATCATGCCAGCGCCGGGCAACCGCACGGACCTCGCCATCGCCCAGGCCCGAAACATGCTGGATAACGGGGCGCCCGGCAAAGGCCGGATCCTGCTGATTGCCGATGCGGTGGACGACCGTTATTTCTCCGCCATCGAAGAGACACTGGATGCCGGAGGCGTATCCCTGAGCACGCTGGTTGTTGGCACCAGCGAAGGGGGACCCATTCCACTGGCCAAGCGAGGCTTCATCCGGGATAACGGCAACATTGTCATCACCCGGGCCGACCCGGAGGGGATGGAGGATCTGGCGGAACAGACCGGTGGACGCAGCCATGGGCTGACACTCGATAACACCGACATTGATGCCCTCGCCCTCGCCTCATCCAAGCAGGACGACTGGCAGGACGAGGACAGCGGCGAGTCCATCAATCAGTGGCAGGACGACGGCTACTGGCTGCTCTGGCTGGCAGTGCCGCTGTTCCTGATCGGTTGGCGCCGTGGGGCCTTCGCGGTCCTCCTGCTCGCCACCTTGCCGATGGGACCGCAGCCCGCTCACGCAATGGAGTGGGACGAACTCTGGCAAAGGGAGGATCAGCGGGCACCGGAACTCATCAAGGATAATCCATCAGCGGCGTCCAGACAGCTTACGTCACCCGAATGGCGGGGATCTGCCCTGTACCGGTCTGAAAACTACGACCAGGCTGCGCGCGCCTTCGCACAATCAGACAGCGCCCGGGCCGACTATAACCGGGGCAACGCCCTGGCCCGTGCCGGTAAGCTGGAGCAAGCCATCGAGGCATACGACAGTGCGCTGTCCAAGGCGCCCGAGATGGACGATGCCCGGTTCAATCGGGATCTGGTCGAGGATCTGCTGGAGCAACAACAGCAACAAGATCAGGATCAGCAAGGCGGATCCGGCCCGCAGGATTCCGAGCAGAGCCAGGACAATCGTTCAGGTGGTTCTTCCGAGAGCAATGACCAGCAATCACAGTCCGAGCAACAATCCCCCCAGGAACAGTCTGAGGGGGAAGGCTCTGGCAATCAGCCACAGCAACCGGATACCACCGACCAGGCACGGAACAACAATCAGCAACCGGGCGCCCAGGGCGAGCAAACCGAACCCGAGCCGGCTGCCGGAGCAGCGGATTCCGGGGACAGCGCCCCCCGGTCTGCCGATCAGGTGGAAGCGCCAGCCCCCATCTCGGAAACACCGCTGTCCCAGGGCCAGGAGCAGTGGCTTCGACGAATACCCGATTACCCGGGCGGCCTGTTGAAACGCAAATTCCTGCAACAATATCAGGAACGTCAGACCCCATCAGACGAGGGCGATACACCATGGTAAAGAAGCTTTTTTTACCGCTGCTTCTGCTGTTTGCCGGGCTCTTGGTGAGCCTGCCTTCCCATGCCGAGGAATTACGGGTCGAACCCGATCGGAAGCGGCTCTACGAGGGCGAGGTTCTGACCCTCACCGTCACCGGTTCGATGAAACTGGACGTCAACCTGAGCAACCTGTTTGATTTCGACCTGTCGGATCTCCCCGCTCCCGATATCGACAAGCTGAAAAATGATTTCGACATCCTCGGTCGCAATCAGCGCTACAACATCCAGACCATCAACGGTGACATGGTGGGTGAACTCACCTGGACCTATCAGGTTGCCCCCAAGCGCACCGGTGCACTGACCATTCCGTCCCTGACCTTCAAGGATTCCAAATCGAAGCCCGTTACCATTGAGGTGGTCAGCGGCAGCCCGCCCGACCAGGATACCTCCGGCCGGGTGAGCTTCATTGAATTATCGGCGGACAAAGCCGAACTCTATGTCCAGGAGCAACTGACTTTCACGGTCCGCCTGTTTTTCAGTGGCCGGCTGATCCGGGGTGACCTGTCCGAACCCCGCCACCCCAATGCGATCATCGAACCTCTGGGTAAACAGCGGGAATATGCCCGTTACCGGGATGGCCAGCAGTACCGGGTGGTAGAACGACGTTACGCCATTTTTCCCCAGCGCCCGGGCGAGTTCTCACTGGCACCCATTCAGTTCGAAGGCCAGGCCCGCGATTCAGAAGGAAAGTTGCTGTTCCTGAGGGACAGCGAAGAGCTGTACAGCATTCCGGTGAAGGATGTCCCTGCGGAATTCACTGGCGATGTGTGGCTGCCAGCAAGTGCCCTCGCGCTGGAAGAAACCGGCCTGTCCGGCAAAGGCGAGATCTACATTGGCGACAACCTGACCCGTGAATTGGTACTGAGAGCGACGGGGCTGCCTTCCGAGGCCCTGCCCCCGCTTCCTGATGTCACGCCGGAAGGGATCAGGAGCTATCCGGAACAGCCGGAACGTTCCACCGAAGTAACACAGGAGGGGCTGGTGTCATCTCTGAAGCAGAGCTCCGCCCTGGTGCCGGTCAGGGCGGGCAAACTGACGCTGCCGGAAATCCGCATTCCCTGGTGGGATACCAGCACAGACACCCAGCGCACCGCAGTGATTCCCGCGCGTACCCTGACCATATCGGGGTCCGGAGCCGAGGCTGTTCAAGAGCCACAGAGTCCACAACAAGAGCCGTCACTTACTGATCAGGAAACCGAATCATCGGATGGCCCGGACCAGGAACCTGTCGGCTCTGCGGGCTTTTGGCCCTGGCTGAGCCTGGTGCTCGGGCTGGTCTGGCTGGGGACCCTGGCGCTGTGGTGGCGCTCACACCGTCGCCCTGATCGGGCGGACACGTCCTGCATCACACCGACGGACGGTTCAGAAAAAGCCTTATTCAGCGAGCTGACTCGGGCATCCCTGGACGGTTCCCAGCAGACTCCACAGTTGTTCATCCAGTGGATGAACCATCGTTTCCCCGGTCATGAGTTCAGGACGGTGAGCGAGGCAGTGGCGTGGAGTCAGGAAGAAACCGTAAAGATAGAACTGGGGCGTTTGCAGGAGCGACTCTTTGGTAGCGAGACACACGCAGGCGGATGGGACGGCAGTACGCTCGCGGACGCCCTGAATCGCCTGCGCCAGCGCAAACTGAATGACGCCAGAGAGACTGATTCCCTGCCGCCGCTCTACCCCGACAACCTGTCCGTATGATGGGGCACCAAGACCGGCAGGAGACCAGGACATTGCCGCCTGTGCCGGCGCCCCCTGGTCTTCCACCCTATTGAGATCAGTTCGTCAGCTGCTGGTTGATCACCAGTTCAACCGGCTGGCTCTCGCCATCCAGCACGTCAACCGGAGCATCCAGACGACCTTGCCAGTCACCGGGTTGTGGCATGGCACTGCCGGAGCGGCTCAGACGGGCAA
Organism: Marinobacter suaedae; assembly: GCF_030519635.1. Taxonomy (NCBI): domain Bacteria; kingdom Pseudomonadati; phylum Pseudomonadota; class Gammaproteobacteria; order Pseudomonadales; family Marinobacteraceae; genus Marinobacter; species Marinobacter suaedae. The sequence continues at coordinate 185,112 of NZ_JAUMIS010000001.1, forward strand.
CCACCATAACCTGCTCAGCACTGGAGATGGTCGCATCCGGTGACATGGCGCTGCTGTCATCCAGACGGATCTCGGCCGGCAATGCGCCAGCGGTTAACCGCTTGATCGCCAGTGGCGGACCACCGGCACCGTCAACACGCCGGGCAAACACAAACAATGTGGTGTCGTCCGGCACTTGTTGCGCAAACGTATCCGCCAGCGATACCCGAACCGTCACTGACGGTCCTGCTGCCGAGTCCGCCACCTGCGGCGCCGGCGGCTCTTCACCAAGACGATTATAGGCCTCGCGAATACCGCCCTGAATGGACTCAAGCTGGGGATGATTCGGCGCAACCGTCACGATGCGCTGCCAGTAGTCGATAGCCTCGCGGTATTTCTGCTGGCTGAACGCGTGAATACCCAGCAAGCCAAGGGAGTTCACTTCATCCGGATTCAGGGCCCGGGCGGCTTCGATGGTGCCGGTGACCTGCTCGGTCATGGCTCCCTGGCTATCAAAGAACAACGCTTGTGCCGCCAGCCCCAAGGCAACTGAACGAGAATTATCGTCTTCAGCCACGTTATCGGCCAGGTTGCGAAACGCCCAGGCGGCATCCTCGTATCGTTCCAGGCGCATGTAACTCTGTCCCAGCATCGCCCACCCATCCGGATTGTCCGGACTGGCTTCCAGTTTGGCCCGGAGCTGTTCAATCAGCCCGGCCATCTGTTCATGGCGGGCACTGTCATCGGCCCCGAGTTCCTGCATGGCAATGAACTGTTCCACCTCGTCCATCGCCCCCCACTCCTGGTAGAGCAGATAGGATGCTGCCGGCACCAGCGCAACGGCCACCAGCGCGACTGCAATGGCACTCTTTCGGCCACTGACCACCGGGCGAGTCGTGGCGTCTTCCGGAATGTCCTCCAGCATGGTGCCGGCGAGTTCTTCCCGAAGCTGACGGTAGCCTTCGTCGTCCAGGTTTCCGGCCTCGTATTCCGCGTCCAGCTCCTGCAGACGTCCCTGATAGGCCATCAGGTTTTGCTGCTTGATATCCCCGCGGTCCTTGCCCTTCGGGCGATGGAACAACACCGGATACAGGACAAAGGCCAGCGCCAAGATGATGAGGATGGATGCGGCAATCCAGAAGGTTTGAGTCATGGAGTTTTCATCACAGATTCAGTATTGGGTACAACGAACAGGGCTGGAATCAGGCGTTCCGATTCTGTTCCAGCTCTGCCAGAATTTCTTCAGCCCTGGCCTTTTCTTCGGCGGACATGGGCTCCTCCTTGCCCGCATTCCTGCGGGAGCGGATCACCACACCGACAACCACCAGCAGGCCGCCCAGAACGGCCACGGACGGGGTAGCCCAGAGCAAGATGGTGCGCTGATCAACTTCAGGCTTGTAGCGAACAAACTCGCCAAATCGGGCCACCAGCGCATCGACGATTTCCTGATCGGAAGCACCGTCGCTCATCATCCGGTAAACCTCGGCCCGCATGTCTTTGGAGATGGGTGCGTTGGAATCCGCAATATTCTGGTTCTGGCACTTGGGGCAACGGAGTTCCGAGGTCAGATCCTGGAACCGCTGCTCCTCCTGCTGGGATTCAAACTGGTAGACGTCCGCATTCGCGGCCGCAGGACCGGCCAGCACCATCAGCAACAACGAGAGGAAAACATGGCGCATTACCCGTTCCCCCTGGCTTCGTTGATCACCGGCAGCAGTACGTCTTTCCAGACGTTCTGGTCAACAACGCCCACATGACGGTAGCGAACAACCCCGGCGGCATCGATAACGAAGGTTTCCGGTGCACCGTAAACGCCGAGGTCAAAACCCAGGGTGCCCTTGGGGTCATAGATGCTGGCGCTGTAGGGGTCGCCCAACCGCTCCAGCCAGGCCAGCGCCTCGGTGCGGGTGTCCTTGTAGTTAAGGCCAATGATGGAGACACCTTTTTCCCGGGCCAGCCAGATGAGGTCGTCATGTTCATCGCGACAGGCCGGGCACCAGGTGCCCCACACATTCAACAGCTGAACCTTGCCTTTGAAAAGCGACTCGTCGAGCTGCTGCTGCGAATCGTGCAGATCCTGCAGGGCAAAGGTCGGTACCGGTTTTCCAACCAGGGCAGATTCAAGCTTGGTGGGATCCTTGCCAATGCCGGCAAAAAGAACCACACCAAGCACCAGCGCGATCAGCAAAGGCAGAAACAGCAAAAACCGCCTCATGAATAGACTCCTGCAGGCTTGTCAGAATCGGGTGCAGGCTTGCCAGACTCCTTGGTTGCGGCCGCCTTGTGGCGCAGTCGGTACCGGCGATCAGAAATGGCCAGGAAGCCGCCAGCCGCCATAAAGAGAGAGCCAAGCCACAACCAGCGGACCAGCGGCTTGTACTGTAGACGGATGGCCCAGGCCTGATCGGAGATGCGCTCGCCAATGGCCACGAATATATCCCGGAACAGACCCGCGTCGATATCGGCCTCGGTCATCACACTCATTCCAACCGAATATTGGCGCTTTTCCGGATACAGAGTGGCTACCCGTTCACCGTCCAGTATCACATCAAACCCGGCGTACTGGGCAGTGAAGTTCGGTCCCTGCCGTTCTCCCACATCCCGGAACACAAACTGATAATCCCCGACGGATGCCACATCCCCGGGCACCATCCGTACATCCCGGGCGATGCCGTAGTTGGACACAATGGTTGCACCGGCCATGGTGATGGCCAGACCAAGGTGGCCGAGAATCATGCCGTAATAGCTGCGGGACTGACGCTTCAGACCATGAAGCCGGCCTTTCCGGGACGAGGATTTATCCCACAGATCCCAGAACGTCGCCAGGGCCACCCAGGTGGAAGTAAACACGCCCACGAAGGCCCAGGGCTTGAAACCGCCATAGGCCATCAGCGTTGCCGCCGTCACCAGCACGCTCACGCTCAGTGGCCAGAGCAGCTTGCGCCCCAGCCAACCGCCATCCGTTCTTTTCCACCGAGAAAATACTCCCGCACCCAGAAGCAAGCCTGCAGCCACCGCCAGCGGGCTGAAGGTGAGATTGAAGAACGGTTCGCCGATGGACAGCTTGCCCAGTTCCAGGTAATCGAGCACCAGCGGATACAGGGTTCCGATCGCCACCAGCAGGGTAGCGGAAACCAGCAACACGTTGTTGAGGAGCAGGAAAACTTCCCGGGACAAGCCGCCGTATCGGGCACGCACGTGAACTACCGGGGCCCGGAAGGCATAGAGCGTCAGACTGGCAATGACGGTAATGGCCAGCAAACCGAGCAGGAAAACGCCCCGCTCCGGGTCCGACGCAAAGGCATGAACGGATGTCAGTACACCAGAGCGGACCAGGAAGGTGCCCAGCAGGCTCAGGGAGAAAGTGACGATGGCCAGCAGAACCGTCCAGCTCTTGAACACACCCCGCTTCTCGGTCACCGCCAGGGAGTGCATCAGTGCTGTGCCTGACAGCCAGGGCAAAAGCGAGGCATTCTCCACCGGATCCCAGAACCACCAGCCACCCCAGCCAAGCTCGTAGTATGCCCACCAGCTTCCAAGCGCGATCCCGATCGACAGGAAGGCCCAGGCGACGGTCGTCCAGGGTCGGGACCAGCGCGCCCAGGCAGCATCCAGCCGACCGTTGATCAAAGCGGCGATGGCAAAGGCAAAGGCGACGGAAAAGCCCACATACCCCATGTAGAGCATGGGCGGGTGAATAATCAGGCCAACGTCCTGCAGCAATGGGTTCAGGTCGGCGCCATCGGCAGGCACATTCGGCAAGATACGGTCAAATGGATTGGACGTGATGATGATGAACAGCAGAAAACCAACGGTGATCATCCCCAGAACCGACAGCACCTGGGAGATCATCACCGGCGGCAAGCGGCGGCTGAAGATAGCGACCGCCAGGGTCCAGCCCGCCAGCATCAGTATCCACAGCAGCAACGACCCTTCGTGACCACCCCAGACCGCACTGAACTTGAAGTACCAGGGCAGCAGGCTGTTGCTGTTATTGGCCACGTAGGCGACCGAGAAGTCATCCGTCAGGAAGGCGTAGGTGAGCACCGCGAAGGCCAGGCCGACAAACACAAACACACCAGACGCCAGCGGCCGGGCGAACGCCTGAAGGGTATCCCGTCCGGTGACGGCACCTACCAGGGGCACGACTGACAGAAGCCCTGCCAGCAACAGTGACAGAATCAGTGCGAGCTGTCCGAGTTCCGGGTACATCAGTGCCCTCCAGTCAGGGTAAATACATTAAATCAGTAAGTTGTGGCCGTGCCTTCCGGTCCGGTATTGGTGGCGGATTTGCCGGCCTTTTTTAAAGCCTCAGCCACTTCCGGCGGCATGTAGTTCTCATCGTGCTTGGCGAGCACCTGGTCCGCCACGAAACGACCGTTTCCGTCCAGCCGGCCCATGGCAACCACGCCCTGCCCCTCGGCGAACAGATCCGGCAAAATGCCTTCGTACTCAACTGGCACGGAAGCGTTGAAGTCGGTTACCCGAAACATCACTTTCAGGGTTTCGGTATCACGCTCGACAGAACCCTCCTCGACCATACCACCGGCACGTATACGAACGTCCACCGGTGCTTCACCCGCCGCAATCTGGGACGGATCGTAGAACAGGTTGATGTTCTGGCGCAGGGCGTAGGTGGTCAGCCCCACCGCAATGGACAGTCCTGCCAACAGGAACAGAACGATGGTCAGCCTTTTTTTACGAATCGGATGCATTAACTACCTGCTCATTGCTCTTGGGAAATATTGACGCGCGAAAACGTCGCGGCGGGCTTATGATCCCGGGTTTGCTTGCCGCCCTCTGATTCATAGGACCGACGACAGGATTGGATCACCGCATTGTGCTTGCGGACCGACAATACCACCAGGAACACCATCACCAGAAGAAACACACCGTAGCAGGTCCAGACGTAGGGCCCGTGCCCGTCCATGTGAATCAGGGCCGTCAGCGAATCAAACGCCATGTCATGCCCTCCCCGCGCTGATGTATTCGCGAACCCAGCGGGTACGCTGTTCCCGCACCAGAATCTCAGTTTTCATACGTAAACAGGCCAGCCAGCCAAAAAACAGGTACAGCCCCAGGACGGACAGCAACAGGGGCACCCACATTTCCGCCGGCATGGACGGCTTTTCCGTCAATTTGAAGGTGGCCGGCTGATGCAGGGTATTCCACCACTCCACGGAGTATTTGATGATAGGGATATTCACCACCCCGACCAGAACCAGCACCGCGACCGCACGGGCTGCCGATTTTTCGTCGCTGATCGACCGGTCCAGAGCGATGACTCCGCCATACAGGAACAGCAGGATCAGCATGGAGGTCAGTCTGGCGTCCCAGATCCACCAGGTACCCCAGGTCGGCTTGCCCCAGACCGCCCCGGTAAACAGGGCAAGGAAGGTCAGCAGTAGGCCCACCGGCGCCACTGCCTTGACAAAGACATCCGCCAGTTTCATACGCCACACCAGTGTGACCACCGCCGCCACCGCCATCATGATGTAGACGGACTGGGCGAGGAATGCCGACGGCACGTGGATAAAAATGATCCGGTAACTGTTGCCCTGCAGGTAATCCTTGGGCGCAAAGAACAAGCCCCAGACCAGTCCCGCAGCTAACAACAGCAACGCTGCAGCCAGCAACCACGGCATCAGACGGTTGGCGATACCGAAAAACCATTTGGGCGAGCCCAGCTTATGGAAAAACTGCCACATCAGATGGATACCCTGTTACTCATAAACGTTTTACCTATGCGTTCGACAGGCTAATTCTAAGAGCCGCCGACGCAGCGAACGGCGCCAATGTCAGTGCCAACACCAGGAAAGCCCCCAGCAGCGCCAGATATCCGCCCACGGCAGCCCCGTCCGCGGCAGCCGCAACTGTGCCGGTACCGAATATAAGCACTGGAATGTACAGCGGAATAATCAGCAGGGACAAGAGCACCCCCGCCGAACGCAAACCAAGCGTCAACGCCGCACCGATAGACCCGATCAGACTAAGTACCGGGGTTCCCACCAGCAGCGTCAGACACAACACCCAGATGGTGCTCCCCTCCAGATGCACCATCACGCCCAGAACCGGTGCCAGCAGCACCAGCGGCAGCCCGGTGAGCACCCAATGCGCCAGGGTTTTCGCCAGTACCAGCAAAAACAGAGGCTGTGGTTGCAGCACGAGTTGCTCCAGGGTGCCATCGTCAAAATCGTGCCGGAATAAATGATCAAGAGACAACAGTACCGACAACAGAGCCGCCACCCAGAGAATACCTGCGCCAGCTTCCCTGAGGAAGGCAACCTCCGGGCTTACGCCCAGTGGAAACAGGGTGACCACCATAACGAAGAACAGCAACGGATTCAGAAGATCCTGACGCTGCCGGAAAGCCACACGCAAATCACGGGCAAACACCGCTTTCATGGCCGAGGCACCGCTGACCAGTTGGCTCTGCGGCCGGATGACCGGACGAACCTCTGCATTCATCAGGCTGCCCCTCCCAAACGGATGCTCTGCAGACCCGGAAGTTCAAGGTGATGGTGCGTGGTCACCACCACGGCTCCGCCTTCCTTCGCCCGCTGTGCCAGCAGCGACTCGATGGCGTTCACGCCATCGGCGTCAATGGCGGTAAACACTTCATCCAGCAGCCAGAGCGGTTCGTCTGCGATGAGCAGCCTGGCCAGAGCAACGCGGCGCTGCTGCCCGGCCGAGAGCTTGCGGCAAGGGACATCTTCGTAGCCATGCAGACCGGTGCCAGCCAGGGCCTGACGCAAGACATCGTCCGGCAGCGGGCGGCGCCCGGCGGTCAGGGCACGCAGGTTTTCCAGTGGCGACAGTAACCCTTTGATGCCGGGCCGGTGACCCAGATACAGCATGTTCCGGTGGTAGTCTTCCCGGCAGTGGTTGCGCGATTGCCCGCGCCAAAGCAGGTCACCGGACCACGCATCATTCAGGCCGGCCAGAATTCTCAGCAAGGTGGTTTTTCCCGAGCCGTTGTCACCCTCGACACGGGTTACGGTCCCGGGCAGTATGGAAAAGGACAAGTCACGGAACAGCGTCCGCTCATCTCTTTCACACTGCAGATTGACAGCCTGTAGTAACGGCTCAGACATCAGGGCCCCGTAGACAAAACGATGCGCTGACAGGTGGCATCGGATTCATTCCAGGCTGACACATCACGGGTGCAGCCCTTATTCACAGCATTATTTGCCGGCGCAGCGTATTATAACGAAACCGCATGCGTATTACCCATGCTCACTACAAATCGACAACAATGCCCCCCCTGCCCAGCGCGCTTTCATGTCGTTGGGGCAAAATCCCTGCATGCGGCCGGCCAGGGTTCACCAGTGACGACCGAGAAAAATGAGACACTGCCGATGCGGTGCAGGCAACGGCAGTAACTCGAAGGGTCTTTATCGACTTACCCGTCCTCCGGTTGCCTGAATCAAATCAGGCTTCTATTAACCGTTCAACGAAAAACTCACAGTGCCCACGTGGCTCGGAGGGGAGTGGCCATTTGTCGACCTTGTCGGCGAGGGCCTTGATCGCAATGGCGGCTTTCGATCTTGGGTAAGCATCCAGAACCGCACGCTGACGCTGAACAGCCTTTCTGACAGCCTCATCGAAAGGCACCATACCGACATATTCCAGAGCCACATCCAGAAAACGCTCGGTTACACGGCTGAGTTTCTCGTATAAGTGACGACCTTCCTCTTCACTACGAACCTGATTGGCGAGAATACGGAAACGGTTGGTTCCGCATTCGCGATTCATCAGCTTGATCAGCGCATAGGCATCGGTGATTGAGGCTGGCTCGTCACAAACCACAAAGAGTAGTTCCTGGGAGGCCCGCATGAAGCTGACGACTAAATCAGATATGCCGGCGGCGACATCAACAATAAGTACATCAAGGTCGTCGGCCAGCTCACTAAACGCCTTGATCAGGCCTACATGCTCCATCGCTGGAAGCTGAGCCATTCGTTGGTTACCGGAGGCGGCTGGAACAACCCGCACGCCCCAGGGGCCCTCGACCAGAATCTCTTTCAGCTCACACTCGCCGGAAAGCACATCAGCCAGGTTTCGGTTCGCGGTAATTCCCAGCAAAACATCGACGTTAGCCAACCCCAGGTCGGCATCCAGAATCGCTACCCGACGCCCTCTCTGGGAAAGCGCAATACCCAGATTGACGGAAATGTTGCTTTTTCCCACCCCACCTTTTCCGCCAGACACCGCAATTACCTGAACCGGTTTAGCTTTATTCATGTTCGCCATTGTCTCTCGCCAGTTAATACAAGACCGTTTTTAATAGACGACCACTAACCTGACCGCATCGCTCAAATCAGCGTTTTTTTAACGTAAAGGCACAAAACACCGGATTTCTGAGAAAAACGCTTCGCCCACACCCTGCTGGTTTCGTCACTTTATCAGCCGCGTTAGAAGGAGTTCTCATAGGGGACGCAGATTGCCCCGCCAGGGGCAAGCCAACAGCCGCCAGCCGACCACTCCCCCCCTGAAAGTCTTAGCCAGTGCAGACCAGGACTTCACTTTATCGCCAGCCTCGCGTGAATTCCTCAACCATACTTCAAGCCCATGGCTCACGCCAGACTGGCGGATGGCAAGATCCGTACCAGTCCTTACGCTAAATAGATCACTTGCACCGGGATGCCGCCTGACTCAACAGGCCAGATACGGTATCCTTTCGCGGTTCCATAGCGCTGCTAAATCATCACAGAAAAACCCACAGATAGGTGATCCCATGCCAATCCACGAGGTTAAACACCCCCTGATCCAACACAAGCTGGGCCTGATGCGCCGGGCTGACATCAGCACCAAGAATTTTCGTGAACTGGCACAGGAAGTCGGTGCCCTGCTCACCTACGAAGCCACCAAGGACTTCAGCCTGCAGGAATACACCATTGACGGCTGGGCCGGACCGGTTCAGGTAGAACAGATTCAGGGCAAGAAGATCACCATCGTACCGATCCTTCGTGCAGGCCTTGGCATGCTGGACGGCGTTCTGAGCCTGATCCCGGTTGCCCGCGTGAGCGTGGTCGGCCAGATCCGCGACGAGGAAACCCTGGAAGCCAGCACCTACCTGGAAAAGCTGGTGGGCGAACTTGACCAGCGTATGGCCCTGATCGTTGATCCGATGCTGGCTACCGGTGGCTCCCTGATTTCCACCATCGACCTGCTCAAGAAAGCCGGCAGCACCGAAATCCGGGCGCTGGTACTGGTGGCTGCACCGGAAGGTGTCGAGAAAGTGCTGGAAGCTCATCCGGACGTGTCCATTTACACCGCCTCGGTGGATGAACGCCTGAATGAAAAAGGCTATATCCTGCCCGGCCTCGGTGACGCCGGCGACAAAATCTTCGGAACCAAGCAAAAGGACGTATAACGAATGCAAGACCACAGTCACGACCCGACCTGGAAACAGGCCCTCGCCGGCTCCCAGATGCTTCTGGTGGCCTTCGGCGCACTGGTGCTGATGCCACTGATCACTGGCATGGACCCGAGCGTTGCCCTGTTTACCGCCGGCCTCGGCACCATCATTTTCCATATTGTCACCGGTGGCCAGATCCCGATTTTCCTGGCCTCTTCCTTTGCCTTCATCGCCCCGATCATTGCCTCAAAGGGCAAGTTCGGCATGGAAGAAACCCTCGGTGGCCTGATGGCCGCGGGCATCCTGTACATCGCGCTCAGCGCCCTGGTACGCATGCGCGGCACGGGGTTTGTGCGTTCACTTCTGCCACCGGTGGTCATCGGCCCCGTCATCATGACCATCGGCCTGGGCCTGGCACCGGTTGCCGTGCACATGGCCTCGGGCCGTACCGGTGACGGGTCGGCCGAGCTGGTGCCCTACGACACCGCCATCTGGATTGCCATGACTTCCCTGGCCGTCACCATCATTATGTCCATCTGGGCCAAGGGCATTTTCCGCCTGATCCCGATCATGTTCGGTGTGGTTGTCGGTTACATCCTTTCCGCCTTCGCCGGTATCGTGGACACCACTCCAGTGCAGGAAGCCGCCTGGCTGGCAGTACCGAACTTTGTCAGCCCCGCATTCAGCTGGGGCGCGATTCTGTTCATGATCCCGGTCGCCATTGCACCGGCCATCGAGCACATCGGCGACGTGCTGGCCATTGGCAATGTGACTCGCAAAAACTACCTGGAAAAGCCGGGCCTCCATCGCACCCTGCTGGGTGACGGACTGGCCACCAGCGCCGCCTCCATGCTCGGTGGGCCACCCAACACCACCTACTCCGAGGTGACTGGTGCGGTCATGCTGACCAAGAACTTCAACCCGAAGGTCATGTGGTGGGCGGCCCTGACGGCCATCATCCTGGCATTCGTGGGCAAGTTCGGCGCTGCCTTGCAGACCATTCCTGCTCCGGTGATGGGAGGCATCCTGTGCCTGCTGTTCGGCTCCATCGCAGTGGTTGGCCTGAACACCCTGATCCGCCATCAGGTAGACCTGTCACAGCCTCGCAACCTGGTGATTGTCGGTGTTACTCTGGTGTTCGGTATTGGCGGCATGGTTCTGGGCCACCTGGAAGGTATTGCCCTCTGCGCTGTCGCAGCAATTATCCTCAACCTGGTTCTGCCGGGTCGCAGTGAAGCGTGGGGTAAAGCCATCTATGAGCAAAACGCCAGCTGACAGCTCCGGCATCAGCTTTACGGCCTTGTATACCGGTGCCGTCTGGCACCGGTATGGCCTGTCCGACGACGCCCTGGCAACCCGCCAGGGCCAGTGGCTATACCATCTCCTGTCGCCCTTCGAGGCAGCCAGCAAGGTTGCAATCGGGGGCAACCTGCAAACCTTCCTGCTCCAGCGCCACCTGATCATCGATCACCTGATTGACCAGGCTGTTGAAAATAACGGCGTGGGTCAGGTGCTGGAAATCGCCTGCGGGATGTCTCCCCGCGGTATCCGGCTCCGCCAGCGCCACCCTCACCTGCACATGGTGGAAGCCGATCTGCCCGACATGGCCGCAAAAAAGGCGCTGCGCCTGATGGCCGCCGGTCGCCTTGGCGAGCATCATCAAGTAACGCCCATCGACATTCTGGCCGAGCACGGTGAATACACCCTGGAAGCGGTTCTACAACGGGTCTTTGACAATCACGATCCGGTCATCGTCGTTACCGAAGGGCTGACCAGCTACTTTTCGCTCGAGGTGATCAGTGGCTTCTGGCAGCGCCTCTCCGACGCCCTGGCCCGGCGGCCAGGCTCGATCTATCTGTCTGAGAGTTATTACCAGCCCAAGCACGCCGCCCTGCGCGGCACCCTCAATGCACTGGGCCGGGCATTGGGCGGCATCACCCGAAGCCAGGTGTCTTTCCACTTTGATTCCGATGAGCAAGCCCGGGGTCACTTTCTGTCTTGCGGCTTCGGCGCGGCCACCATTCACGATCCCCGCGACTGGTACGCCAGGCTCCCGATTCCCCAAAGCCGTGGCGAACCTCTGATCAGATTGATTGAGGCCCGATAACAAACGCTGGGGCTCAGTTGTTAGCGACAAAAATTTCGAGCATACCCGACACTTCTCGAAACTCGGCTCCGATGGCGTCCACTGTGGCAGGCACATCATCAAGCCGCCGCTCCTTGCCGGCCTTTTCGACAATCTGGCACAGCGCGCCAAGTCGGGGAGCCCCCATATTGATGCAACTGCCCTTGAAGCTATGAGCCATCTGCGCCAGCGCTTCCGGGTCCTTGCCTTCCAGCGCCTGCCGAAGGCCTTCAATCCGTTCGCGGGAGTCGTTCAGGAAAGTTTCGATCAGCACGCCAAACTCATCATCCATAACGTCCTGGAGCTCAGCCAAGGCTTCCTGATCAAGGTGCGGTGTTTCGTTCATAGCCAACCTCTGCCGGGAAACCGGTCAATGCCGGTCGTTTTTGTTGTGATCCAACGGAGCGTCGGAATAGTCCCAGTCGTAAACAATCTCAATCCGATTGCCCCGTCCATGAAAACTGAGGGATTCTGACAGCTGCCGTAACAGCATCAATCCACGGCCTGCGTAGCTGGTGCCTATCACCGGGTCATCCGACAGAGGACCAGATGGTGTGTTTTTGGCTGTCGAAACCGGATGATTTTTGAAGTCGAAGCCAGAACCACTGTCTTCACAAACTACACGTAGGCGCCCTCCGTAGGGTTTCATGGAGTGAGACAGACTAAAGCGTATGAAGTGCCCATCGACCCTACCCAAGCGAACCTGACGCTCCCTGTAGTACTTGCCAAATCCTTCGGGAGAATGCTTCCAGTCCGAGGGTAATTCGAGTATCCCGTGTTCCAGGGCGTTGTTATAGAGCTCCGCCAGCACGGTGTAGATCTCACCACTTCTGGAGCGAAGTCCCGGCACCTCCATGCAGATGTGCAAGAGCAGCGGCAAGGGATTGAAATCCCCCAGCGTCCTTTCACGAAGTTCGTATTCGCAGTGCCACTCTGCCGGCCCCGGCAAGGTTGTCCGATCGGGCAACGGTGTTATGGCAGCGTCATCCACCATATCCACGCAAAATAAAGTAATGTCGTCGCTGTCCTGATGGGATCCGGTAAACTCCCGCAAACTGCCAATGACCGCATCGAAGGGATGCAGCCCCTGCGTCCGGGTTTCCAGCGCCCGGGCCACCCCGGCATCGCCAAACACCTCGCCAGCACGGTTGCTGGATTCCAGAACACCATCGGTCATCAGCATCAGGCTGTCACCGGGTTCGGTCGTCACCCGCTCCAGGTCAGCATTGAACTGATCCGGCGACAGGATACCCAGTGGCAAGTGGCGGGACGGCAGGGCTACATTGTCCCCGTTGGCTCGAATGAGCTGCGCATCCGGAAGGCCACCGTTCCAGAACCACAACTGATTCTCGTGAAATACCGCCTCAATCATCGCACCGCAACAGAACATGCCTGTGGGGAGAATTTGCTTGAGCTTCCGGTTAATCTCCCGCAAGACATCTTTGGCACTGAACCCCTTGGCAGCCATCCCGTAGAAAATCTCGGCCAATGGCATGGCGCCGATCGCTGCCGGCAGCCCATGACCAGTAAAGTCGCCCACGAAAATCAGCATCCCCCCGGCCGGCCTGGGAGACGCAAAAAGGACATCACCATTGAAGACGCTCAGGGGCGAGGCCAGATAACGAATATTAAACGCGTCCAGGCACCCGGTGTGAGCCACATTATCAAACACCCGCTTGGCAATCTCTTGCTCTCTGAGCAGTTGCTGATTCAGTTCTCGGATGTGGTCCCTTTGACCCGAAAGAGTTTCGTGCATGCGCCGCATACGATTGAAGGCATTGATCTTGGCCTCAAGCAGAACGCGATTGTAGGGCTTACTCAGGAAATCATCGCCCCCGGCATCGAGGCATCGGGCTAAATCTCCGGCTTCCGACAACGACGTCAGGAAAATCAGGGGCACCAGGCGCTCCCCGGCGAGGGCTTTGATCCGACGCGCCGCTTCCATGCCGTCCATCACCGGCATCAGGGCATCCAGCAAGACGATGTCGGGCTGCGCTTCTTCAAACAGGCGCACCGCCTCCTCACCGTCACGAGCATCAAACACGTCGTGACCCAGGCGCTTCACCAGGGTTTTAAGAATCAGCCGGTCAGAATCGCTGTCGTCCGCAATCAGTATTCTAAGCGGCCGCTGGTCGGCAATGGATGGGTCCACTCAGCCTCCGGCGGTTCACCCCTTAGCGGATGGCGAACAACTGCTCAAAATTGGAAATCGCCAGAATTCGACGAACGTCGCTGTTGCAGTTCTCGATGGAAATGCGTGCGCTGTCACCGCCAGCGTAGTCTCGCAGGAGCAGGAGCATGCCCAGGGCCGAACTGTCCAGGTAGGTGGTTTCTGACAAATCTATGACGTAATACTCGACTGGGTTGTCGGAATGCTCGTAAGCATCTCGAAACGCTTGGTGTGTACTGAAATCAAAGCGCCCTTCGACGCTGATAACCAACGTCTGGCTATCCTCCAGATGACGCGTCTCAATCGGCATTCCCAACCTCCATGAACTTCTTGTGCAGCAAACACATAACCTGTGGGCACCCCTTTCAGGACTAAGAATAGTCCAAGCCAATCGAATTGCATGCAAGGGCTATTACATCGCAGAAAAATTTAACGCCATGGGATCGGAAAGAGTCAACCAGCCCCACCCTTAGAGAAACAAAATGGCAAAAAAAAGGCACCCAACAGGGTGCCGAACAACGAAGGAGCCGTGATTTAGGAGACTTTCGGGTGCCAATTCAGGTGTAACCAGCACCCCCGGTCTGCTTCAAAAATTCTGGAGATCGCCGTCAGGAGATAATTGCTGTCTATCGAGTCTTGCCGTACAGCACGTTCGCACAGGCACTAGACTACTTTTCGCCTATAGTGCGAATGTTAACAGTTTGAGTATTTACGAAAGACTGACCGCACTGGATCATCAGATTCTAAAAAGGGACAAAACCGTCTCAACGACAACCGGCGCTTGTACAAACGGCTAGGGCGAATCTTCAGGACTCTTCGCCCGCTTCTTCCCGCAAGCCGTATTTACGAATCTTCTCGACCAGAGTGGTACGCCGGATACGCAGTTTTTCAGCAGCCCGGGCGACCACACCATTAGCCTCATTTAACGCCTGCTCGATCAGCCGCTTTTCAAGATTGGATAGATAATCCTTAAGGTCGATACCATTCACAGGTAATAAAGCCGGGGCATCCAACCCCATCAAACCGGGAACACCTGACGGCATGCTGTCGTGCTCGACAACACGGTTTTCATCGAAGTCATCTACATAGCGGAACTTCTTGGGCAGCTCCTGCACACCAACCACACCGTAAGGGAACATGATCGCCAGGCGCTCCATAAGGCTGGCCAACTCGCGAACGTTACCCGGCCAGTTGTGACTACACAGGCTCATCAGGGCCGCCGAATTAAGCCGTATCGATCCCCTCTTTTCTCTTTCCATCCGCGCGATCAATTCGTTAATCAGAAGCGGGATGTCCTCAGAGCGATCGCGAAGTGCCGGCATTTCGATGGGAAAAACGTTCAGACGGTAGTAAAGGTCTTCGCGAAACTCGCCTTTTTCGACCAACTCTTCCAGCGATTTGTGGGTCGCTGCAATAACGCGGACATTGGCATTCTGGGCGTGGTTGCTGCCGATTCGTTCAAAAGAACGCTCCTGAAGCACTCGCAATATCTTACCTTGAGTGCTCAACGGCATATCGCTGATTTCATCGAGGAAAATAGTGCCGCCCTCAGCCAACTGAAAACGACCGACCCATTCGGTTATCGCACCCGTTACCGCTCCCTTTTCGCACCCAAACAACTCACTTTCCAGCAATTCCGCAGGGATTGCTCCGCAGTTGACCGGTACAAAGGGCTTTTCGCGACGCTCGGAATGGTAATGCAGGTTACGCGCAACCACTTCCTTACCGGTACCGGACTCACCTGTAATAAGAACGCTCACGTCCTTGTCCGCCACCTGCTGCATCAACTGGCGAACCTGCTGAATCTTGCGTGATGTACCGACCAGGCTGCGGAACAATTGAAGATTGCGCTGCTGGCCCCGCTCCCGGGACTGAACCTGAAACTGATCGCGGTAGACCTGGGACCGATAGAGAGAGTCCACAAACTTGGTATAGTTCAGCGGCCATTCGAGCCGGGCAATAATGCGGGAGCGGCTGTCGTCTGGCAGCCCCTTCAGTACCGGATCGCCAATCAGCAGAATGGGAACGCCCTTGGCAGCCTGACAGAACGAATCGATGACCTCTTCGGCATTGGGATCCTGGCCATCAATCAGCGCGACACCAATGTCCGACAAACGCTCGGAGTCCCGGGAATTCAGCAAGTTTTTTGCCTCGTCCCCATGCACGACAGGCTCTTCGCCCATGAACTCCAGAATGGTGACTATATCCCGGCGTTTCGACTCATCGTCACTCAGCACCAGTACTTTATTGTCCTCGGACATCACAACCAATCTCTTGAAGTGAGTGATCGGTATTTATGACGCAAACCCTCTAAAGAGTCAATTTTATGACGCTATTTAAGACAGACTGATGAAATATTCTGATACGCCCTGGCAACATCGCGGTTTCGATTGACGGCATTCAACGCATCTTGTGTCTCTTTTCTGGCTCTCTGGGCACTTTCCTCAATGGCACCAACCAACTGCTGAAGTTCCTCCAGGCGCAATTGAACATCTGCAACGCTCAGTGCCCCGGACTCCATGGCCGTCATCATCGGACCCACTGACGGTTTGATATCAGCGTTCAGTGTACCCAACCGTTCCCAGTTTCCCTCACCCAGCGCTCCTGACAAATCTGCCAACAAACGGTCCACGGTATCCAGCAATTCTTGCGGGGATGACATACATATTCTCCTGTCTGAATCGGGCATTTAGGGAGCCGACAAAGGCGATGACGAATAAAAAGGGCCGGACAAGCCGGCCCCTCTCACTTTGCCCGAATCACCGGCGTGCGTCCCGCCGTGCTGCCGAGGCGGTAAACTCGCTGCTCCGGAATCCGGGGCTGAAGTCGTAGGGCTTGTAACCATCGTCCAAGCCATCAACATAGTAACGCTCGGCCTTCAGGTCATAGGTCATTTCCATGGTGGTCCAGAACACCGGCTCACTGTAGAAACTGATGTTGTGAGCCTCGGACACCCGCCACAAATTACCGTCTTCGTCGTACTCCTCGGACGCCAGGATCTGCCAGCTATCCTCATCGATATAGAACACACGACGATCGTAAATGTGGCTGATTCCAACCCGTCGCCTGGCTTCGACCACCCACACCCGGTGCAGCTCGTAACGGGCCAGCGACTGATTGATGTGGCGCGGACGAATCACATCATCCGGACGGACTTCTTCATCGTGCAGCATGTAGGCGTTGTACGGTACGTACAGCTCGCGCTTGCCCTTGAGCTCCCACTCGTACTGGTTCGGTGCTCCATTGTACATGTCCTTCTGGTCCACCGAGCGGAGTGAAGAGGAATTCGGCAGGTCTGTCTCGTAGGCCAGATTCGGCGAACGACGCAGACGACGGGAACCGCTGTCATAGCGCCATGCCAGGCGGGGAGAACGAATCTGGTCGAGGGTTTCGTGTACCAGCGTGATCGTGCCTGCCAGTGTAGCCGGTGAAACCGTATTGGTTTTCAGATAGAAGATCTTGTTGTCGAATTCCTCAAGCTTCGCGTCCTTCTTGCTGTAGGCGATAAAGTACTGGTAGTCGTTCACGACCGGGTTATACGAACCATCCCGCTGAGGCGTTGCAGAGGCACTTCGGAACTCAATTTCGGTGCCACGGTACCGCAGGATATGATTCCAGATGGCCTCCAGACCATTCTTGGGGATCGGGAAGGGGCTGGTCATGATCGCATCGCGCACGCCGTTGCCGTTATCGAGCAATTCGGCCGACAGCGCGTTCTCTTTCAGCTTTTCATAAACATGCTGGGGATAGGCTGCGGTTCGACGGCTTTCATAAACCGGAAGAAAAAAGTCCGGCCCATACTGGTCAAGCATTTTCAGATGACCCTCTGACAGCTTGTCCTTGTACAGATGAGCATTAGCCTTGGTAATAATGAACAGCGGCTCATCGTCGGGAAAGGGATTGGTCTCGATGTCCCCTTTTTTCCAGGAAGCCGGGGGTGTGTTCAGACCACCTGTCCATTCTGGAATCGTTCCGGCGGCGTTTGCCGCCCGTTCCGCGCCGACGGGAGTCAACTCACCGCCCAGCTTTGCAGCTTCTTCCGGTGCGACCTTCGCCAGCGCCGTTCCGGACAAACCAAGCAAAGCTACCGTAATACCGGCAACAATAGGATTCCGCATTCCTTACACCTCCAGAAAAAACATGCACTCCCGATTAAGCCATTGGCCCACCGTCGGGTGTCAGCACAAGAATCAGCCGCTTTTGGGCAGCATCTTTGTGCCAAATTCAAACGGTCGTTTCAAGCGATTGTTTGTAGATTCTTGTGAAACAGCAACAGGACATTCCGATGCAGAAATTTACGCGGGAAAATGTTAATATTGGCGGCTTACTTTCGATTTGAACCGTTCTTCAGCTGCGGGATTCTCCATGGCGTCACCCTGGTACTCACTGGTTTCGCAAAAACTTTTTCTGGCCAGATGCTTGCTGGACCAGAGCACCACTCGGGTCGACGGGGAAGAGGCAGACCGTACGACGGACACGGAACGGACACTGAAGAGCGAGGCCGCCAGGCAAGGGGCGGTAGAACTGATGCTCCGGGCAAGACAACTGTTACTGACCATGATAGCCCGGCATCATCAGTTTCGAAACGAACAGCCCGCCAGCCTTGAAGAGCTGGCAACACTGGTTGGAGAACATTCGTACGAGGCAATAAAACTTCTGGAACTCAGCCGTACTTCAGGCAGCTGGTGGCAGCATCTGGATCAACTCGAACGAGCCCAGAGCAATCCACCCGTGAGCCGCAAGACGGTCAGTTCGGACAACATTATCGCCATTTCTGCGGAAACCGGCCCAGACCGATCCGAAGGTGCCCTGAAGAAATCCCTGGGCGCACTGAAGCAATTTGCCGACGATCTGGAAGAGCAGCACAGCGAGTGGTAGCTCAGCGCTCAACCCGATCCATCAACATAAAGGTTTAGGATATGTCACCCTCATTTTTTGAAATCGTTCAATTGAGCAACGGCGATTACGCACTGCGCCGCATTGATGATGAGAGTGCGCCGCTGGTAAAAATCTCCTTTTCGGAGGAAGCTCGCGAGATGATGGCAGACAAGGATATGAATGTGGCGAAAGCAATGATTGCCGCGGGCATTGAGGCCGTGGGCAGCGTTGCCCATGACATCGACTGGGAAGAAGACGACCAGGAAACCGCCGAGATAGCGCCCTCCTACACGCTGCACTGATCCCAGTACCGCCTTACATCAGGCCTGACCGAATCACCGGGGTAATCCATTGCGGGGCATTCCGCCCCGCACCTTCCTAATCAGCGTTGACGAAGCACAACCCCGTGACTATTGCCTCGCGCCGAAGCTTCCTGAAGCTCACGAAATGCAGACTTACTCAGCTTCTGCGTCCACATCACGACCGCGTGGCAGGTACCTGCACTCAAAGCACGCTCGGCCAATTCTTGCGCGGAGTATTCCGGCGTGGAACGCAGCACCAGCAACTGGCCTGTAACGATCCCGTGCATTTTTTGCCACTTGCTCACCAGAGCTTGGGGTGGGTCAATCCACGCAAGCCAGCGTTTTTCCTGATTGAGCTGGGTCAGCATCGGTAGCAGCAACTGGAAGTTTTCAACCTGCTCCTGAGGCATGATGATCTCGGTCACATTGCCAACACTGGGAGCCGTCCGGGACTCTGACTTGGGACGCGTACTGATGATCGCCCGCTTTTCGGTTCCAACAGATGAGGAAAGCGGATAGGGCATCGCGCCCTGATGAAAAGCGGTGTTCTGACTGAAGCTCAATTGTTCCATAACCTAGCTGCTCCCAGACTGTCCGGATTACCTGACCTGATTAGTGGAGATCCGACCGGCGGATAACTCCCACCCCCAGACCTTCGATAAACAAATGCTCCTCGGCGAGATCCACCTCGATGGGATCGAACTCTTCGTTCTCCGCAATCAGGAAGACCTTGCTGCCTTCTTTACGGTAACGCTTGACGGTTACCTCGTCCTCGCCAACCCGTGCCACGACAACCTGACCATTGTGGACATCCTGTGTGCGATGGACCGCCAGCAAGTCACCATCCAGAATACCGATGTCTTTCATACTCATTCCACGCACCCGCAGCAGGTAATCTGCCGAGGGGGAGAAAAATTCCGGCTGCAGGGTGACATGATCCTCAATGTGCTCCTGCGCCAGAATCGGGCTACCAGCAGCAACCTGACCAATGACCGGCAAGCCCAGATCCTCCTCGGCTTCCGGCAAACGGATGCCCCGACTCGCTCCTGGAACCATCTCAATGGCGCCTTTACGGGCCAGCGCACGAAGATGCTCTTCGGCGGCATTTGCGGAACGGAAACCGAGTTCCGCGGCAATTTCCGCGCGGGTGGGCGGGTAGCCGGTCTCATCCAGATACCGCCGGATGATATCCAGCACCTGAGATTGCCTTGCGGTCAGTTTCATGGGAGTTCTCCGTCAACTCATTTCCGAGACAGCCCTTGCATTGCATTTAAGCGCTCTGGGCATGCCCTGTTTTTATATACAGTAAACAAACTATATACAGTGTTTTATCCAGTGTAAAGCCCACTATGAATTTCTGGTGCAGACCGGCGGGCAGCGACGAGGATTGTGATAAGGTTCTGGAAAGGCAGTCTTTAAGGACACTGAGCGTTATGGATAATCGCACCCCATGCCAAATGCCGGACATCATGCGCACCAGCGATAAAAAGGAACGTCGCGTTGGTGTTGAACTTGAATTGTCCGGACTCAGCTACGATCAGCTTGTGTTTAACGTGTCCGATTTCCTGGGCGCCAAACCCCGGCTTGAATCCCGCTATGTCACCAAGATCGATACCGAGTTTGGCGAATATACGGTGGAGCTGGATTCGGAACTGGTGAAAGATCTCGACTTGAGCGATTCCCAGCTTCCCGATTCCATCAGGGAACTCGGTGGCCAGGCGCTGGAAGTAATCGATGCGGCAGCCGAGCGGATTGTGCCCCTTGAGATCATCACCCCTCCCCTGCCATTCAACGAAGTAGGACAAATCGAAGCACTGGTCAGCGCGCTGAGACAACAGGGGGCACTCGGCAGCCGGGAGTCGATTTATTACGCCTTCGGTTTGCAGCTGAATCCGGAATTGCCCGATTTGGAACCTGCTACCCTGGTTCGCTACCTTCAGGCCTTCGCCGCCCTGTACGATTGGCTCAAGTCACGCCATCAGCTGGATATCAGCCGCAAGATGACCACCTATATCGAGCCCTGGAGCAGTCGCTTCACCGACCGGCTGATGACGGACGATTACGCACCGGATCAGTCTGAGCTGATGCTTGACTACCTTGAATCCAACCCGACCCGCAACCGCGCCCTGGACCTGCTTCCTTTGTTTGCCTACCTGGACCACTCGTTGCTGAACGAGTACGTCCAGGACACGCGGATAAAGAGCCGCCCTACCCTGCACTACCGGTTACCCGATTGCGACATCGACAACCCAAACTGGCAGTTCTCCGACGTCTGGAACGACTGGGTCGTCCTCGAGCAGATTGCCAACAACGCGGAGCAGCTGGCCGAACTCCGCTCGCGGTTTCGCGAGGCCCACAAACTGAGCCTGCGCAATCTCACCCAAAGCTGGCTGGACAGCTCCACCCATTGGCTGCAGAGTCTGGGGTATGCGTGATCCTTCAATTCCTGAAATTGAGCTGCCGGGACTGACGATCGGGATCAGCGGTCCCTCCCGGCGTGGCACCGCCCACCGGCTGATCAGCATGGGGCTCAGACTGTACGGAGCACACACCCACTATATTCGCCCCGGGTCCCACACCAATGTGGAACTGCTGGATGGGCTGGTGCTTTCCGGCGGCACCCACGTTCATCCGGAGCGCTACGGGCAAAAGCCCGAGGTTTCCGCGCGTTATGACCAGCGACGGGACGCCACTGACTACCGCCTGCTGGAGCAGGCGGAACGCACAGGCATACCGGTCCTCGGCATCTGCAGGGGCGCCCAGTTCATCAATGTTTTCCACGGTGGTTCGCTGTGCCAGAACGTCACTCCGATTCGGGTCCATACCCGGCACCGCCCCCTTCTCTTGCCCATGCAGACGGTGCGACTGGTGAAGGACAGCCGACTGGCGAAAGCCATGCAGGGCCTCACCATAGGCGCCAATCGCATTCACAGTCAGGCCATCAAGCGGTTGGGGCAAAACCTCCGGGTCGTTGCCGTGGATAACGACCTGTTCGTGCAGGCCATCGAGAACCAGAGCGGACAATGGATGCTCGGGCTGCAATGGCATCCGGAATATCTGCTATACCATGGGGGACATCGCCAGATCTTCCGGCAGTTCGTCCATGCCGCCCTGAATTTCAAGAGGGGCCGGTTAGAGCCGGATTCCGATTCGTCCTTTTTTGAACAAGCTCCAGGGAGGAGTGACCCATGAATACTGGAAGCCGACTTGCACAGATTGGTCTGCCCCTTGCGCTTCTGCCCGTCATCGCCATGGCTGGTGAAGTGTCACTGAGTGGCGAAGGCAGTGTGCGTTATCAGCCAGACAGCGTGCGCCTGTATTTCACCGCGACCGTCGAGAACGAAGTGCCCCAGCAGGCGACCGAAGCAGTGGCATCCATGATGGCCCAATGGCGGGAAGCCATCGAAGATTACGAAGATGAGTTGGATGAATACACGGATGCCAACGTGCACCTGTATTCCCGAACCCTGCCCCCGGCTCAACCGGGGAGCGAGCCAACCCAAAAGGCGGTCGCGTCCCAAACTGTGACCTTCCAGCTTGATGACCTGACCCTGCTCAATCCGATCCTGGAACAGGCCCAGGCCATCGGTATGCGCTACAGCCTTGGGCCCGGCCAGTTTTTCCATTCAAACGAGAAGGAACTGAAGCAGGAAGCACTGGCTCTGGCCATTGCCGATGCCAGGGCGCGGTGTGAGTTCGTCGCGGATCAACTGGACCAGTCCTGCGGTGATGTCATCAGCATGCAGGTAGACGGCGGAATGCCACCAATGCCCCGAATGATGGCCGAAGCCCGTACGACAGCTGATCCGGTCCAGAGTGTTGGCACACGGGAAGTGACGGCTTCGGTCACCGCGACCTTCGAGCTGGATTGACGCTAGAAATCACGGGTATAGAAGATATCCAGTGAAGCGGCCAGACCACTGGCCGCCTCAACGTAGAAGTATTTTCCGAGGTCGTAGCGCAACGCCACTGTTGTGATGGGCTCAAATATTCCAACGCCGTACCGAATACTGAGCTCATCCGTCAGGTAACCACTGGCAACCACGGATGTTTCATCACCAGCACCCTCGGCTTCAAGAGCAAACTGCTCGATGCCCAGCTCTTCACCAATCTTGCCCGTCAGTTCAGCAGTCTGGTTTAACCCCAGAGACAGGGCGGCGGTGCTCATCTGTCCTTCTTCACCCCGGGTTTCCGGCGCCCGCCCCAGAATCAGGTAAGACAGGGCAACCCCCTCGGGCATTTCCGGGACTGAGAACACCTCCGTTGACGGCGACTGGGCGGGTCCGGTCAAGCGAATACCGGCCACCACGGCATCGACGGTTCTGATGGCCTCGATATCCAGATAGGGCTGGGCAATCGCGCCAACGAACAGCACCCGGGCGGTGCGTAGCTCCAGCTCCTGCCCGAACGCTTCGTATCGGCCATCAACAAGGCTCAGGGTCCCACGGGTATCCATGTTATTGCCGATCCGCAGGGTCCCTTCCAGGTTGCCCTCCACTCCGAATGCGACAAACGAGACTTCATCTTCGCCGACCACCACCCGCACATCCATTTCCAGATCCCGGACCAGCGGCTTTTCCTTCTCGACGCCGACAATCACTTCATCCTTGGATACCGATACGGCCTGGGGCGGCAGCCCCTGGATTTCGATGGCGCCACGGGGCACAGCCAGAACCCCGGCCACTTTCAGCCGCCCCTGCCGGAAGTCGATATTGAGATCCGGGGCCAGATCCAGCTGGGCATAGGGTTCCAGATTGACGGCAACCCGTTCACCACGAAGGGTGATATCCACTTCAGGGTCATCACGCCAGTCCAGATCACCCTCAAGGCCCAGGAAGCCGCCACCCCCGGTATCAACCCGACCGTCGAGGCTGGCGCTGTAGCCGTTCAGCTCCACCGTTACCTCAATCAACTCCATCAGCAACGGCAGCCGGGAATCCACCAGACGGCCATCGGCCAGCCGCAACTCTCCATTGACCGCAGGCCGCATCAGTGGCCCCGAGATTCGGCCACCACCCTCGATGACCCCCTTGACTTCTTGCAGGCCAGCCAGCACCCCGGCCAGCTCTACGTCCAGCTTCTCCAGGCTAAACTCGCCTTCGATCGAGCGTTCGGATGCACGCGGATCAACGGCGGCATCCAGAGACAATTCACCAATACGCGGACCAGCCAGAGCCAGCTCAACCTCCGCCATTTCGGGTCGGAGATTCAAGGCCACCAACAACTGGTCATACCGGAACGCTTCCCACTCATCGTCCACCAACAGGCTGACATCTGCCGTGCCGGCATCCACTTCGACACGCCCGGATGGCCCCGCATCGGTCATCGTCAGCTTCAGGTTGGCGTTAAGAAGAGCTTCCCAGCGAATGTTTTCCGGCAACAGGGACGCCAATGCAGTGGTCGGAAAATCAACCAGGCGATAATCCAGCTCCGGAGCTGGCGCGAGGACCTGATCGCCGGCGCAGAGCTGGCTTTTCTGCCAGGCCCAGCAGTGGGCGCCAAAGGTCAGGCGGCCTGTTTCCGAGTACGCCAGTGAGGCTGGAGCCTCCAGGGTCCACCGCTGTTTCTGTTTCGGCAGGGCCACAACCCCCTCGGAGAAACGCCCGTTCCACGCCTTCCAACTGTCTCCAGCGAAACCACCCGCAAACGTCAGGTCGACGTCCGCCTGAGGGTGGGATGCGGTCACCGCCAGCGTGTGACGGGTTCGATCACCGTCTATATCGAGTCCGAGGGCGTTGATGGTTTGCCCGGCCGCATCAATCCCACTCGCCCGCACCTGACCATCCAGCCGGAAACCAGCCTGAATACCGGCCTCAATCGCCAGCTGCTCGATCGCGAAGGTATCTCGCCACGCCAATCCATCGGCCTCCAGCGTCACATTCCCCTCCGGCTGCTCGGGTGTGCCGGACAGACGGATATCGGCGACCAGCTCTCCGGCCAGCCCCTCCAGCAGTTGCCGGGGTTCGGGCAGCTGAACCTGCAGGGCACCTTCCAAGGTTTCGCCCCAGGTACCACTCCCTCTGACCCGATTGACGCCAACGTCCAGAGCCAGCCCGGACACCTCCCAGCTACCGGACGCGGTATCAATCCCCCCTTTGACGCGGGCAGGCTGATCCTGCCATTGCCCGGACAGATCCCAGTTTGCCCGCAGGTCGGGGATCTGTCCTTCCCGTAACCGGCCATCGGTTGTCAATTGACCACTCAGGCTGGCAGAGAGGGCCGGCACCCAGTAGCCGGGGTTGAACTTATCCAGCGCCAGGGAACCCTCCCACGCCAGCACATCCCTGGTGCGCACCGTCGCCTGACCGTTGAGGGATCCAGCCTCGGTAGACACGTTCAGGTCGGTCAGACGAATGGTCTCCGTATCGCCATCCACTTTCGATGAGACACTGGCATCCCCTTGTGGGCCGGCGATGTCGGCGCTCAGGGCCGCCTGATAGCGCCCGTCGTTCCAACTGACTGTGCCGTCCAGTTTCTGAACCTCAACCGGAGGTTCGGCCATGTCGGGCAAAAGGGAATACCAGGGAAAGCTCCGAAGGGACAGATCGGCTTCAGCATCCAGTCCGCCCTGCCAGCCGACGCGGCCGTCGACGGCAACCACACCCGGCTCCTCAGCCTCCCCGGATTGCAGTACCAGCGAAATCCCGCTCGCCTCCGATGTGGTGACATCCCCTTTCAGACTGAGCAAGATAGGACCACGGGTGCCCGGCAAGGTGGCCTCACCCCGCGTATCAAACCCTGCCGTCAGACTGCCATCGGCCTCCACAAACCAGTCCTTGAGGGTCAGGGTTTCTGGCAGGGATCCATGAGCCAGAAAGCTCCTGGAATCAATCCGTAACCTGACGGGCAAATCGGGATCCAGCGGCTCCACCTCACCATCGAGTTCGGCCTCCAGATACCCCTCGCTGTTGCCCGCCAGCCGCAGGTCCCGAACACTCCCGCCCAGATCAACGGCGATACGCCACCGGTCGCCGGCCGGTGGCGGAAGCTCAGCCAGCACGCTCAGATCAATTGGCCAGTCCCGACGGGTTTCCAGCCGACCGGACAACGAGACGGAGTAATCCCCCCATTCATAGAACAGCTCGTTCACCTGCCAATCGGCACCCGCTCCTTCGGCAGAGAGCGTCAACTGGTTCCAGACCGTCGCGTCGTTCAGCAGGAACGGGCCCAGACGTACATCTCCGACACGAACGCCGAAAGGCAGATCGACCTCTGGCAGAACAATGTCCCTGGGCTCTGATTCTGGCTTCTCTTCCGGGGGTTCCACCTGCACATCGATCTGCTCCGCCACCAGGGTATCCAGACACACCTGTTTTCGGACCAGACACGATGGTGACCAATCCAGCCGAGGCGCCGCCAGATCAACCTGTACGCCATATCCTTGCCAGACCAGCCGCTCGGCCTGCCAGAGGCCGAGGACCGAGCCCCGGCCATCGGTCACTTCCAGGCCTGGTACCTGCTCCAGCACCCAGGCGGTGCCGGCATCGGATCGCAGCGCCAGCAATACTGCCCCGACCAGGAGCACCGGCAACAGGAGCAGGATCAGCAGAATCCAGAGCAGCCAGAACCACACCGACCGGCGGCCGGAAGGCGATTCATTTTGCTGGTCCGGTTGCTTGCTCACCGCGTTCGCTCCGCTCAAAGCTCTGGGCCCATTGAAAAGTGTATACGCCAGTCGCCGCCAAACTCACGATCCAGCCCCTTGGCGATGTCCAGCCGCAAAGGTCCCACCGGGCTGATCCAGCGAACACCCGCTCCGACACCGGTCGCCAGCGGATCGTTGAAGTCATTGATGGCATTGCCATGGTCAACAAACACGGCGGCGCGCCAACGGTCGGTAATG
Organism: Marinobacter suaedae; assembly: GCF_030519635.1. Taxonomy (NCBI): domain Bacteria; kingdom Pseudomonadati; phylum Pseudomonadota; class Gammaproteobacteria; order Pseudomonadales; family Marinobacteraceae; genus Marinobacter; species Marinobacter suaedae. The sequence goes on from NZ_JAUMIS010000001.1 coordinate 211,770, forward strand.
CCATACTGGTATTCACCGCTTCCGACCAGCAAGAAACGACCACCCACGGCCACACCGTTGTCGTTCTCCGGTGACAGGGTTTCGTAAGCGTAGCCCCGCACACTCTGGTCGCCACCGGCAAAAAAGCGCAGCGACGGCGGCACATCCGAGAAGTCGTTGGTGGCCACGCCCCCCAACTGGAAGCGCCCCACAAACCGATGCCTATCGAATACCGTGTACAGCCCCTTGGCCAGCATACTCCCATGCAGGATGTCGGCCTTGGACAGCAGCGCCCGATGGGAGCCGGTCACATCGAACTGCAAACGGTAACCTCGGGAGGGATCAAGCGGCGAATCAGCATGGATTTTCGAATAACCGGCACCGGGCAGGAACAGACTACTGGTGCCACTTTCTTCATCACGGATATTGAAGCGCTCCCCTTCCCAGCGAATGGACAACACCTGCAGCCAGCCGTTGTCCAGCTCGTGTTGCCACTGCTGGCCAACGGTAATCAACTCGGATTCCACCCCCTCGATATCCTCCCGCTGATAACCGGCAGTCAGTCGGATGAGATCTGTCATGGGCGGGTCCAGGGGCAGTTCGTAGTAGGCACTCAGGTTCTGCCGTGGTTCCGACAGTTCGGTTTCGGCTCCGCGCCGGTGCCCCATCGGATTGATCCAGTGTTCACGCCAGTTGCCTTTGAAGCGAGGACCAACGTCCGTGGAAAAGCCAATACCCGTAGCCACCGATCTCGGCTCCCGGCGAGTAACGGCCACGCTCACCGGAATCATGCCGTTGTCCGCCTGTTCCGGGGGCGCGTCAATCTCAATACCCGTGAAGTAACCGCTGCTGGACAGATCCCGGTTGAGCTGGGCGATCTCGTCCGCGTGATAGGGAATGCCTGGCTCGAAGGTCACAAAGTCCTCCAGCAACCCCAGCTCGAACCAGTGTCCCTCCTCGAACGACACCTCCCCCAGCGAATACCGCTCACCGCTCTCGAAAATGAGCGTGATCTCGGCGGTGCCGGCCTCCGGATTCACAGCCAGGCGGCTCTCGGTAAACTGACCATCGAAGTAGCCACGTTGCCGCGCCCTGGACTCTATGGTGCCTCTCAGTGAGGCGTATTGGCCGTGGTTAAGGATGGCACCTTCGGCGGGCTGTTTCGGCAGGTCCCTGACAAATTCCTCATCGGACGCAGCGGCGCCATTAATTTCAACGGTCCGGGAAACCACACGCACCGGCTCGCCGGGCACCACGGTGATCACCAGGCTGGCGCGCTTTTTATCATCGGTTTCCTCGTCATCTTCCTTTAACTGCCAGTCGATGTCGGGGTTGTAATACCCAAGTGCACGCAAGGCCCGGGACACTTTACGAACCGCCGTCGGGGCAAAGCGCCTCAATTCACGCGGAGTTCGTCCCTTGACCTCACCGAGGAACGCTTCGGCATTGTCCTTCAGCTCTGGAAACTCCCCCTCCAGCTCAACCCTCACCTGCTGGGCCTGCAGCCATCCGGACAGCAGACAACAAATCACCAGCCCGGCCAGGCGGCGGAAGTAAGAAGTACGAGCGGTGCGAACTGAGAGCATCCTGCTGTGTCCGTGGTGAAAAGCGTAACTGGAATGCCCGCTGCCTTCGGGGGGAGCATCCCTTCCCTGAGCGACTGGCCGTCGTCGCCAAGTCGCCGCCCTGGATGAAATAATGCTAACCTGTCAGAAGGTTGTAATTCCCTGATGAATAACCGGATTCTGAATGCTGCATATCAATCGACAGAACCTGAAGTCCAGCCACCAGCTCATCTGGTTCATCATCGATTTCGTGATGCTGGGACTGCTGTTCATCAATCTGGTCCTCATCATCTGGGATGCCATCTACAACTTCGTTGCCGTCCAGAACCTTCTCAAAGAATATACTCCCGGCCTGCAGTCTCTGTATCACCCCATTCACGAGAACTTTCTATTTTATGACATGATTTTCGTTTCCCTATTCCTTGGGGAGTTCTTCCTCAGATGGGGATACGCTGTGAAGGCCCGCATCTATGACCGCTGGTATTTCTACCCGTTCATCCACTGGTACGATCTGGTCGGATGTATACCGGTGGGCAGCTTCCGTTTCCTGCGTATTCTGCGGGTGATTTCCATCATATACCGTCTGCACCAGTACAAGATAATAGACGTCACCAGCACCAAGGCTTACAAGTTCGTCAACTTCTACTACGAAGCGTTTATGGAGGAATTGTCTGACCGCATTGTGATCAAAGTCCTCAGCGGGATGCAACAGGAGGTTCGGCGAGGTACCCCCCTGTTTGACCGGATCCGGGAAGACATACTCTTTCCCCGCCGGGAAATGCTGTCGGACTGGATTTCCGAGCGGATTGCCGAAGCAGCGCGGGAGGGCTACGTTCCCAATCGTGGCGCCTTGAGAACCTATCTCGAAGATCGGGTAGACAACGCCCTCAAACAGAATCACGAACTGTCCCGCCTGAAGTACCTGCCCGTCGTCGGCCCGACGATCCAGGAAACACTGGAAGAGGCCGTGGGCGACATTGTCGCCAATGTCGTGCACCAGGTACTGGAGGATCTGGCGTCATCCTCCAATCATGCGTTCATTGAAGATATCGTGAATGTCTTTCTCCCCGCTCCGGGCCAAAAAGAAATCTCCGACGCCGACAGCCAGGCCCTGATTAACCTGATCATTGAGATTATCGACGCCATCAAGGCCCAGGTCCGGGTCAAGTACTGGCGTGAAGACCTGCCTTGAAATCGCCCTCTAACTGACAACAAGAAGCCACACGATCCATGGACGACATACACTACCTTCCCGCCCACCGACTGCTGGACAAACTGCAGTCCGGGGAACTCACCAGCGAACGCCTCACTCGCCTGTTTCTGGACCGAATCCAGCAACGCAATCCAGCCATTAATGCTGTGGTGCATCTGGACACAGGACGAGCCCTGAAGGAAGCAGCGGAAGCCGACCGGAAGCGAGCCGCAGGCGAGCCCCTGGGCCCGTTGCACGGTCTGCCACTGACCCTGAAAGACACCTGGGAGGTCGCGGGCCTGATCACCACGGCTGGGGCCCCCGCGCTCAGGGAGTACACGCCACATCAAAATGCGGATATCGCCCAGCGACTTCAGGATGCGGGCGCGATCATCCTTGGCAAAACCAACGTACCGCTGTTTGCCTCAGACCTTCAGACCTACAACAAGGTGTATGGATTCACCCGCAACCCCTACAACCCGGACCGGACGCCCGGAGGCTCCTCAGGCGGCGGTGCCGCCGCACTCGCCAGCGGACTGACACCACTGGAGGTAGGCAGCGATGTGGGCGGCTCAATTCGCACGCCGGCCCACTTTTGCGGCGTGTTCGGGCACAAACCCACCCGGGACATTGTTTCCATGCGCGGGCACATTCCCGGACCTCCCGGCAGCCAGACACGACCGGACCTGGCCGAAGGCGGCCCTATGGCGCGTTGCAGCCAGGACCTGGAACTGCTTCTGAGAGTCGTGGCCGGGCCAAGAGCAAGCGATGGCCGGAGCTGGCGCCTCGACCTGGAGCCGACCAGCCTGTCCAACCTTAGTGAGGCACGAGTCGCCCACTGGTTTGAGGACCCGCTGTGCCCCATCGACACGGAGTTGAAAAGCGGATACCAGCACCTTGCCAGCGAACTCGAACGTCGGGGTGCACTGGTTGCCAAGGCCCAACACCCGCTCCTGAAACTCGAACACATCACGCCCACCTACTTCAATTTACTGGGTAGCCTGATGTCACCATCGTTCAAACCGGCCCAGCGCCGCCAGATGAAGTGGCTCGGCCACCTGGCTCCCTGGCTCAAGTATCTAGGCCCGGTAACCCACGGCATTGGCGAATATGGTCGTGGAGCAACCCAGCCGGTTCATCAGTGGGCGGTGTGGAATGAAACCCGGGAGAAAATGCGCCACCAGATTGAAGCGCTGTTTGATGAATTCGATGTTCTGTTAACCCCGGTAACCCCGACAGCGGCCATAGCGCACGACCATAGCCAGCCCCTGTTCAAGCGGCGGATCAAAGTAGATGGGCAGGAACGCTCTTATATGGATCAGATGTGCTGGATTGCACTCGCCACACTCCTGGGCCTACCGGCAACCTCCGTGCCCGTGGGACGAACACGGGAGGGGCTACCCTTCAATGTTCAGGTGATCGGCGCACCCGGAAAGGATTTGACCACCCTTCGATTTGGCCAGTTGCTGGAGCAAGAGGGTCTGGCGGGATTCAGCCCGCCAGCGGAGCGCTAGCGAGCGGGCATCACTATTTCGCCGCCCTGTCACGAAGGCACCGCCTGCATTGCACAAAAAAGCCCCGGACTCAGAAAGGCCGGGGCTTTTTTCAGCGCCATCACTCAGTAAGAGACGGCGTATTTGATCAAATCAAGAATTAACGGTCTTGCTCACAGTATCTGAAGGAGCACTCATCAGTCCGTTAACGTCTTCTACCTGAATGGTGAAGTACCAGGTGCCCTCGTCCAGATTCTCAATCACGTAAGACATTTCCGCTTCGGACTGCGCGCCTGTGACAACAACTTGCTGACTCATCGCGTCTTCGTCCTGGCCATAGCGGATCACGTACTTATTGAGCTCTCCCATGGCGATGCTCTCACCATTAACACGGGTCAAAGGCGCACTCCAGCTCAGTACAGCAGTGTTCGCAGCAACCGGTCCACCAGTATAAGCGCCGTCAGATCCGCCGCTGGAAGCAGATCCGGATGTACCACCGTTACAGCCAGCAAGGCCTGCACCCAGGGTAATCGCTGCAAATCCAACCAAAGCCATTTTCTTGACGCGCTTCATCATATAATTCACCAATCACTCGTCGAAATGTGAAATTGTTTAAAACGAGAGCGATGGTAAACGAACTATTGGCGCGGTCGACTGTTTTATTTTGTCATTTTTACGTCAACATCAGATACAAAACTGGGTAAATATCGGACAAAGCGGGCATTTTTTGAGCAGAAAAATGCCACCTACGCAGTGCTACGTAAGGGGAATCCCCGAACAAAATTCGTTCAATCGAGCGTTAAAGACGCGGGCAGGAATCGTTGACGCCGCTTTCGCAGATAAGCGCCAACTTATTTACACGGTAGATCGAGCAGACACGGATGCGGGCGGTCGAACGTCAGACCGTTTTTCCGAAAGAAGCGAGCGCGCTGTGTATAAAGGGAGGCATTCCGGACACCTGGTCGGGATGCTGAAGGAAGGAAAGGAAGGAGACTCCAGTGGAGCCCCTCAACCTTATGAGAATTCAGACCTTAGAAGCGGAATTCCGGCCCAACGCTGAAGACGTTGATATCGCTCTCACCAAACTCGTCTTCGTCCCCGACGTCCAGGTACAGGTCCCAATCAGCCCGGATACGAAGCGACTGCGACACGTCATAGCTCACACCAAGCCCGCCACGCAGAGCGAAGCCGCTGTCGTCGTCAGTGGCTGAAAACGAGTACAGCCCGTCAGTGGCAAACACATCGTAGTCCAGTTGCCACAGCACGAGCCCTGCCCTGGTGAACAGTTTGAACGGTCCCGACTGAGGAACGCCGATCCTGAGTGACGTATCGATAAGATGCCCCTGCACGCCCACAGCGAGTGCAATGCCATCGATCACACCAGACGCTTCGACTTCATCCAGATACCGATAGCCCAGCTCAAGGCCAATGACATCGGTCAACTCTGTACCGCCATACGCCCGGAAGGATACCGCCTCATCATCACAGGTGGCTTCACCTCCACCACAAAAATCCTCGACGGTCGCCTGCCCTAGAGAGAAGCCAAGGTACCCCGTGCCAGGTTGAGCACCGTATGCCTGACCCTGTGCCGCCAGCGCCAGTGAGAACAGTATTAGGGTCTTATTCCATTTCATTACTACTTCCTTATATGGGAAAGAATTCGAGAATCGCGCGCTTCCAGGGTCCGTGCCGAGGGAGGGCTCGCCAGAAAATCATAAAAGCTTTCGGCAAGCGGCTCATCCCCGAAATTCAGCTTTTGCGTATTTTTTACAAAGACTTGGCCTGACTGGTCCGGATTCAATACAGAAGATGTCGCAGGGAGGTTTATTGGCTAGAAGGGAGGAAAAATCGAGAAAAACGACTCAACGTCAACCAGACACCCAGGGGGTATCCGGTTGACGAAGCATTCCCGCTCAAGGGAAGTGGGCTACGCCGGGGCAACCCGTCAATCCGGTGATCAGGCTACCCGGATTAGAGGGATTACTTCAGATTGCGGACCTTGGTGTTGTGGTCCGGCTGAGGAGGCGTGATGTAATTGGCCGGCTCGAGTCCACGCTCTTGGATAAGGTTATCCAGCATGACCATGATCTCGCTGGCATCGAGAATACCGACGTAGTTGCCATCGTCATCGAAGTTGATGTTGGCACCGTGAACCACCATCAGGGTCTCGGTGGGCTTGGTGTTGGTCTCTGGCGTCATGAACTGGTGGATGGAACCGCCTGGCTCGTACAGGTAACAGCCATCCGTCTGCGGATCATTGGGGTACTCGACATACTCCCAGTGCCCGGAGATGGTGAACATGTGAACAGCGCCGGTGTGGAAATGGCGCGGCAGAATAACGCCGGGGTGGAACCACACTTTCAGCACCCAGACCCCATTGTGCGGATCCAGGAACAGGGGCTGGACATCGATTCCAGGCACGCCAGGCATGGCATCTTCGTACACCGGCTGATTATTGGAATTGACGTAAAGGAGTTCGTGGTGTTCAAACACCTGGTTTGGCGTAGTCATGTGAATCTCTCTTTTAGCTTGTTGTGGAACAGGTCCTCGGGACCATCCCTCATCTTCAGTCCATTCCACACTCCAGACTTACCTTAAGACGCCTTTATTTTGTTTTTTCGCGCCATACAAACAATACTGATGTGAGGATACACCGCTGTGTCCGGGCGCTTGACCACGTCTCTCGAAACCCGCTAGGTTTAGCGCCCAATAACAGCGACAACAAACAATGAAAACAGATCATGACTACATCTGAGCTTGTCAGAGCTTCGTCGCTTGCCCGATTCGACGAGTACTGCGAAAAATACGGCCTTGACCATCAACGCATGCTGCGCCAGGCACGCTTGCCCCTGGACCTGCTTGACCACCCGGAAAGTTTCATTTCTTATTCGCGGTTTGCCACCCTGCTGGCCAGGTGCGCCGAAGAATCACGGCACCCGCTTTTTGCCCTGAAATATGGTGTCTTTCAGGGCACAGACGTGTTCGGACGCTTGCTTTACCTGTTCAAAAATGCCGAGACAGTGGGTGATTCGCTCCAGGAGCTGATGAACTACTTTCATCTTCACGACGCCAGCGGAAAGCTCTCGGTCACCACTGAAGGCCGTGCGGTAGTGCTGAGTTATGAGCCCTCCCTGAGAGAGGGCATCCCTGGCCGGCATGCAGCAGAATTGGCTATCGGAATCGGCAAGGCCCTATTGACCATGCTCCTCGGTGCGAAGTGGAACCCAACGGGAGTTCACCTGCGCAGCGGTCCTGGTGATACCACGGACCACTACAAACGCGTTCTAGGCGTGGCCCCGCAATTCAACAGCGTAAGCAATAGCTGGGTTTTCGACGCCAAGCTCCTGGACACGCCATTGAGCGATTCAGACCCGGCGCTGCACGCCCTGATGCGAGAACACCTGGAAAAAATGGATGGGCTCTCGCCCACTGAGCTGCCAGAGCATGTCAGGTACCTGGTCAAGAACTTTTTGCCCAGCGGCCGAGCCAATATCAACCAAATCGCAAGCTACATGATGCTCAGCTCCCGCACCTTGCAGCGTTACCTCAGCGAGGAGGGAACTTCCTTCCAGAAGCTGCTGGACGAGACTCGTCAGAGCATGGCCCAGCGCTATCTCCACGAATCCAGCATCAGTCTCACACAGCTCGCCGGCATTCTCGGTTATTCGGATCTGGCAGCGTTTTCCAGGGCATTCCAACGTTGGTATGGCGTCAGCCCTCGTCAATGGCGCAAGGAGCAAGGCATCCGCTCGACCACAAGGCTGGCGCCAAAGCGGAAAATGGCTCCCAGCTGGCTGAAGTAAGCGCATCCGCTTCCCACGGTCTCGGCACCAAGATTCCTCGCCCCCAGCCGTCTCAAATCACCGGAACTCCAGAAAAGCCCCCCGGTAAGCGTATCCCCAACGCAAAGGCCAATCGACGAGAAAACGGCACAGCGGTCTGTCAATTACCTGCGGTCTGACCAGCACCCCGGATGCTGACAAAGAAACGGTCTTACGACTCGCGAACGCTAACTTCAGGATTCCGGGAAACCGACCATAAAATTCAAACAAAAAAGCCCAGGCCGGAGCCTGGGCAAAGCAAGTTGTGCAGAACAACTCAACGCTTAATTACGGTAATTTGGGTCCAGGCACATCAGGACACCGGTAAACTCTTCGAGCGCCTGAACCGGAATCGGGTTGTTGGTCATACAGGCCCAACCTTCGTCGGTAAAGGTCACGTCACGGGTGTAGGTGCCGCGCAGGGGGGCCGGATAAGCAACGAACTCTTCGGCCTTCGGATCGAACCGGTAGATGTGATCGGTCATTGTCTCGTTGATCCAGACATCTCCCGTGGAGGGTGCGATATTCAGGGAATACGGCCCTGGACGTGCATCTGGCGAGAACTCGGGCATCTCATAAACTTTGATGTCCATAGTCCTGGTATCGATCCGGGCGATTTCGCCGTGGCCGTAACCGGTTTGCCAAAGGATGCCGTCCTCGGCAAAACGCAGACGACGAGGACCGAACACAGGGGACTCAATTTCCGTCACTTCCAGTGTCTCGGGGTCGATTCGGCCGATGCGATTGCCCCATAGACGGCTGTACCAGATCGAACCGTCGAGGCTGCTAACAGCCACCCCATAGGTAAGAACTGCTGGCGTTATGGCTACCGGGCGCGGTTCCGGCAGGGTAATCAGGGTGACCTCCTGAGTCTTCGGGTCCAGACGTCCGATCTGCTCGGTACCAACCACGCTGAACCAGAGAATGCCTTCTTTATCGACACGAATGGTATGAGGGTAAGGAGCGTTGCCCGGCAGAGGGATTTTTTCTTCCCACTGGTTCGTCTCGGCATTGAAAACCCCGATGGACGCAGAGTAAGAGTTCGTCGTATACAGCTTGCCATCAGGACCTTCAGCCAGGGAATGTGGCCCGTGGCGAACGTTGACCTTGTTCATGGCAGGCGGAACACCTAACACGGTAAAGATCCCCCCAAGCGGCATATCCTGCTCCGGGTGTGGGACGAACCGTGTCTCTTTAGTGTCCAGATCGGTTACATACATGCCATCGGCAAACTGGTCGACCGTGTACACCAAGCCATTGTCGGAATGGACGTAAGCATCGTGGGGAACGCCGGAGCTGGGCAGCTGATACTCATAAACCTTGGTGTGCGTAAGCGCTGGGTCAAACGGAAATTCCGGACGCATATCCGTCGGTTTGCCATCAAACCCTTCGGCAAAGATTTCAGCCCGACGCTTGTCTTTCTCGGTAATACCCACAGCACCCATGTAGGCGTGCATCCGCTGAACAGTCTGCCGCCATGACTCAGCCGGACGAACAGTCCGGGTAAACGGATTACCAAGCTGGTGACAAGACAGGCACTCTAGTTGGAACTTTTCACGGGTGAAGGGTTGATCTTCTTCTGTATCGAATGGCAATTCATTGAAGTGGTATGAAGCAGCAAGACTTTCAGAAATCTGTCGATCGGTTTCGAGCGCGACCATCCGGATGTTCTTCTCCAGAGCTGAATCCGCGCTACCCAAAACCACTTGTTCTTCAAAATCTTCAAAATAATGAGCCCGGAACCTCAGGCGTAGCTCGCCTTTAAGGTCAGTTTCCAGAACGTACCCACCGTCAGCACCGGTATACACTGACTCTGAAAGGCCGTTCTGGACATCACTCAAACGGACGATGGCGCCAGCAATGGCCTCCCCTTCGTTGTTCGTCAGTTTACCGGTAATCACCGCAGCAGAAGCGGAAGACGCCGCCAGTACAGCAGTCGACAGGGTCGCGACGCGCAGCCCAGCCAAACTTGTTCTTGTAGTCATGATGCTCTCCGTCATTGGGTCTCAAGGCAGGTACTCCACTAGCCAGAGAAGGACAGGTGCCTGTCTAGTCATTCGGCCACGCCCCATGCCAGTACCACTCCAGAGTGCGCCATATTATTGGTCTCCAGCCATTTACACTTACCTTTTCCCGCCCTTAATTTAACTTTATACGCCATATTGATTCTGGCGCGATTTATCAATAATTAGGCGTGATCTAACACTTATTGAATGCAACTTATCGATAAAACTGGCTGGGCAGAATCTTCGGTATTTGCCTGAAGACGCATACCCGGAGAGTGATAATTCAAACAAGATCAAGGTAAACAGCCATGCTTCAGAACAAGAAAGCCATCATCACGGGCGGAGCCTCCGGCATCGGCGCCCAGACCGTTCGCCTGTTTCACGAAAATGGTGCGAACGTCGTTATTGCTGACATGAACGAAGAGCTGGGTACTGCCCTGGCGAAAGAGCTGGGTGACGGTGTCTTCTTTGTCAAAGTGGACCTGAGCCAGCCCGAGGAAATCGAGAAAATGGTTTCCTTTGCTACCGAGACCCTGGGTGGGCTGGACATTCTCATCAACAACGCTGGCTTTGGCACTTACGGTCGAACCCACATTATCGAACCGGAAACCTGGTACAAGGTGATGGAAGTCAACCTGAATGCGCTGTTCCATACCTGTCGGCACGCCATTCCGCACCTGATGAACAACGGCGGTGGCAGCATCATCAATACCGCATCGGTTTCCGGCACCCGTGCCGATTACGGTTTCAATGCCTACGCCGCAGCGAAGGGCGGTGTTATTAACTACACCCGCAACCTTGCCCTGGACTACGCCACGGACAACATCCGGGTCAACAGTGTCAGCCCGGGACTGATCAAGACCCCTCTGACCGGCCCGCTGACGGGGCAGCCCGATGCGTACAAGGAATACCTGCATAACATTCCCATGAGCCGCGCCGGAGAGCCCGAGGAAATAGCTAAAGTCATGCTGTTCCTTGCATCCGATCTCGCGAGCTATGTGACCGGGCAAAACCTGTGTGTCGACGGTGGCAGCTCGGCATGGAATGGCCAGCCGCGGTTCACCAAAATTTTCGGCGACGTCACGATTCCGTGAGTCGCCTGCCAAACTATCAAGAGGAACTTTCCACAATGAAATTCAAGGCGTACCAACTGGCGAAGCGACCAGCCGGCAAATTTACTTCCGATTGTTTCAAAGCGGTGGAGCTCGAAAAGCCGGAGCTGAAGGATGGTGATTTCCTGGTTAAACAGAGTCACATGTCTCTGGATCCAGCAATGCGCACCTGGGTCCAGGACAACGAGGACAGCTACATCGAGCCGGTGCGGCCGGGCGATATCATGCGGTCCTACGGGGTCGGCGAAGTGGTCGAATCGAAAAACCCGGACTATCCGGTTGGCTCCCGCGTGGTAGGTATCACCGGCTGGGCAGAGTACACCCTGGGCGGGGAGGATATGCAGGTTGTCGACAAATCCGTTGACGTCACTGCCTTGCTGTCTGTTCTGTACGTACCCGGATTCACTGCCTACGTCGGGCTGATGAAAATTGGCCGGCCAGAAAGAGGCCAAACCCTGGTTGTCAGCGGTGCTGCCGGATCAGTAGGTTCGCTGGTGGGCCAGATCGGCAAAGCCGAGGGCCTGCGCGTCATCGGTGTCGCCGGCAGCGACGAGAAATGCCGCTGGCTGGAAGACGAGCTCGGCTTCGACAAGGCCCTAAACTACAAGGATGCGAATCTCGCCGCGCAACTGGAGGCAGCGACACCGGATGGTATCGATCTTTACTTCGAAAACACCGGGGGCCCCATTCAGCACCTCGCGTTCGACCGCATGAACCGGCTGGGCACCATTGTCGTTTGCGGTAACATCGCGGAGTACTCCAAGGACATTCCGAGCCCGGGCCCAAGTTGGGTCGATATCAACCTCAAGGCACTCCGGGTTGAGGGCTTTGTGATCACCGATCACTACGACAAAGTCGAAGAGTCCATGGGAGCGATGATGGGTTACCTCGAAAAGGGCCAGCTCAAATTCCGCAGTCATGTCCTGAAGGGACTGGACAGCGCTGTTGAAGGTGTTCAGCTGCTGTTCTCAGGACAGAACCAGGGCAAACTGTTCGTAGAGTTCTAACCAACTCATCTCCAGATCCCCGGTTCGAGGCCAGGCTCAGGGCCGGGGAGGGATTCGGACCAACGACTGCATGGAACCCGAACGGGTAACACCCCGACCTCAGTGGGCCAGTCCAAGGCTCATAGCAATGCAGCAGATTTGAAGAAAGTATCGTCCATCCCGGCACCAAATCGCTCCAACCTAGTGCGCGCTTGGCAGCCAGCCCCCTGATTGGTGCATTTTTAACCGAACAGTCCAACCAGTGATCACCTGAAGCTTTAGCCTTTTCTAACTGTAAACACATACATAGGCAAGCGTTGCCCGCTGAAGCCTGCCATGGCCTGATAAAGGCGTCTTGCTTCAACAGCTGTAAATGAACTGGGTGTACAACCGCGATGCGACTGCTGCCGTGCTCGATATCCTGATGGCGCCCTCCTCACAACATTGTAAACAGGCACGCACACCACTCTCTTGCAAGGGGCGCCTGAAACCGAAACGCGCCTGTGGCAGGCCAAGCGATCTTTCGAGCAGAAAATTGCGGGGAGTTTCCTCGGAAACAAAAAAGGCAGATCGGTGTATACCGATCTGCCTTTTCATATTTGGTAGCGGGGGCTGGATTCGAACCAACGACCTTCGGGTTATGAGCCCGACGAGCTACCAGACTGCTCCACCCCGCATCAAAACTGGTTGTTGTCCGGGGTAACCCCGATCAACGTGGCGCGCATGATAAGGGGTGGAGCGGCCACTGTCAAAGCCAATTTCATGTTATCTGCTAATTAACGCTCCAGAATCGCTGTAACACCCTGACCACCTGCCGCACAGATGGAAATCAGGCCACGGCCACTCCCTTTCTCCTCAAGCAGCTTCGCCAACGTTGCCACGATCCGGGCGCCGGTTGCCGCAAACGGATGCCCCGTTGCAAGACTGCTGCCCTTAACATTCAGTTTAGCCCGATCGATGCTCCCCAGAGGCTTATCCAGCCCCAGCTGGCTCTTGCAAAAGTCCGGATCCTCCCAGGCCTTAAGGGTCGACAGTACCTGAGAGGCAAACGCCTCGTGAATTTCGTAGAAATCAAAATCCTGCAGGGACAGCCCCGCCTTCTCCAGCATTCTGGGAACCGCATAGGCAGGTGCCATCAACAGCCCTTCGCGCTTGTCGACGAAGTCCACCGCCGCCACTTCCGAGAAAGTCAGCCACGCCTTGACCTCCAAATTGTTGGCCTTGGCCCATTCCTCGCTCGCCAGCAAAACACAGGAAGCGCCGTCCGTGAGCGGTGTGCTGTTGGCTGCGGTCATGGTGCCATTGTCCCGGTCAAAGCAGGGCTTCAGCGTTGCCAGCTTTTCCAGCGTGGTGTCCGGGCGCAGGTTATTGTCTTTCGCGAGGCCGGCCAACGGGGTCATCAGATCGGCGAAAAAATTCTCTTCATAGGCCTTAGCCAGTTTCTGATGGCTTTCCCAGGCCAGCTGATCCTGATCTTCGCGCGGGATCTGCCACTTGTGCGCGGTAACCTGGGCATGATCGCCCATGGACATTCCGGTGCGGGGCTCGCCGTTTTCCGGCACCTCCGGGACCAGATGTTTCGGGCGAAAACGACCCAGGATCTTCAGCCGCTCCGTCGCTGATTTCGCACGATTCAGGTCCAGCAGAATTTCCCTCAGACCTTCCCCCACACCGATGGGGGCATCAGAGGTCGTGTCGGTACCACCGGCAATGCCGCACTCAATCTGTCCCAGAGCAATCTTGTTGGCCACTAGAATAGTCGCCTCGAGCCCGGTACCACAGGCCTGCTGAATATCATAGGCGGGCGTTTCCGGCGCGAGACCGGTGCTGAGTACCGACTCCCGAGTGAGGTTAAAGTCCCGGGAGTGCTTGATAACGGCACCAGCAACCACCTCCCCCAACCGTTTGTCCTGCAGGTCGTATCGGTTCACCAGCCCTTGCAGGGCAGACGTCAGCAATTCCTGATTCCCCAGTTTACTGTAGACGGTATTGGACCGGGCAAAGGGCACCCGATTCCCCCCGAGAATGGCCACCCTGCGAATCCCCCCCTTTGCCGCAGAGTCAGTGCGGCGCGGCGCACGGGTTTTCTTTTGAGTCGATTTCGATGCCTGTACCATGACCACTCTCCCAAACTGGTTGAATTAAGGGCAGTCTAGCCGCTGACTGCCACCGCTCATTGGCATACCTGACATAGGCGTTAACCCATTGAGTCAATACAAATACCGCGAGACGATTTACTCTTTAAGCAAGTTCAGCGCTCAACTCCACACAAGAAGGAAGCATTCATGTCGGACCTTTACTTGAGACTTGCCAACACTCCGCTGGGGCAGACAGCGGTCAAAAGCCTGGGGCTGCCTTCCCCCGTGCCACTCACGCGCCTGCAACGTCCCGACCAGCCGTTTATCGAGGGCGATGTGCTCATCGGTGCCGCCAATGGAACCAAAGCGGTAGCGAGCCTGGGCCTGACGATCTCTGCCAGCCCTGCCAACCTGTTCTTCGCCTCCGGGGCCGAATCTCTTGGTGACTCGGAACAGGCCGGAAAAAAAGCCAAAGCACTGGATCTGTCGGCGCCGATCGAAAACGCCTTCAAAGCTCTGGTCTTTGACGCAACGGGCATTAAAAATCCTGATGAACTCAAGGCACTCTATGCTTTTTTCCACCCTACCATCAAAAAGCTTTCTGCAAACGGCCGCGTGCTGATTATCGGCCAGACACCCTCAAGCTGCAGAAAACCCGCCAATGCAGCAGCACAACAAGCGCTTGAGGGATTCACCCGAAGTGTTGGCAAGGAAGTAGGAAAGAAGGGCTCAACCGCCAACCTGATCTGGATCGCGCCCGGCACAGACCAACACCTGGACTCCAGTGTTCGCTTCTTCCTGTCACCCCGCTCTGCCTATGTTTCTGGTCAGACCGTGCGTATTGGAAAATCCGACCTCGCCCCGGCGGTCAGCCAGGTGAAACCGCTGACCGGCAAAGTAGCCCTGGTCACCGGCGCGTCCCGTGGTATTGGCGAAGCCATCGCCCAAACTCTGGCACGGGACGGCGCCACCGTCATCGGACTGGATATCCCTCAAGCCCTGAATGAACTGCGTGCGGTCACCGACGCCATCGGCGGGAAGGCCTTTGCCTGCGACATTACGGATGCTGCCGCGCCCAATCTGATCGCGGATTTCATTGCAGAACACTTCGAGGGTATCGACCTGGTGATTCACAACGCTGGTATCACCCGGGACAAAACACTTGGCAACATGCCGGAACATTTCTGGGACATGACGATCGCCGTCAACCTGAGCGCAGAAGAGCTCATTGATGAAGAGCTGCAGAAGCGCAAACTGATGCGCGATAACGGGAGGATTGTCTGTATTTCATCCATCAGCGGCATCGCCGGCAACTTCGGCCAGACCAACTATTCGACGGCAAAGAGCGGCGTTATCGGGTACGTGGAATCCATGGCCAAACATCTGAAGAACGGGGTAACCATCAATGCGATTGCGCCGGGTTTCATTGAAACCCAGATGACGGCGGCCATGCCGCTGACCATTCGTGAGGCCGGTCGGCGAATGAACAGCCTGTCCCAGGGTGGGCAGCCCATTGATGTGGCAGAAGCCATCGCCTGGTACTGCAGCCCGGCTTCCAACGGCGTTAACGGCAACGTCGTTCGGGTATGCGGTCAGTCTCTGATAGGGAAGTAATAACGAAAAAAGGCGGACCGATTGGTCCGCCTTTTCAGAATATGGTGGGTGGTACTGGGATCGAACCAGTGACCCTCGCCTTGTAAGGGCGATGCTCTCCCAGCTGAGCTAACCACCCAGAAAGAGTGGCGGAGCGGACGGGACTCGAACCCGCGACCCCCGGCGTGACAGGCCGGTATTCTAACCAACTGAACTACCGCTCCGCATCGATCCGGCTTTGAGCCTGATCTTGGCATCCCATGAAAGTGGTGGGTGGTGCAGGGATCGAACCTGCGACCCTCGCCTTGTAAGGGCGATGCTCTCCCAGCTGAGCTAACCACCCACTTCGCAGCCAGTAAACCAGCTTGAATCATGGGTTTCACTTGTGACGAACAGGCTGGCCAGCGGGCCAACGTTGTTGTCTCAACCAAGTGAGACGCGCATTTTAAGCATTTCCCTGAGCGTGTCAAACGTTTTCAGGAAAAAATTGAAAAAAACTTCCAAGCCCTTATTTTTGGACACTTTTCATCCGAAAGGAACACATTACCCCTTAGCTTTGGACCGCTGCTTCACGACTTTGAGCTCGGGCTTCCCCTGTCCCGCCTCCCTGGCTTTTCTGGACAGCGATAACTCACTCACCCGCGAGCGTCGCTTTTCCGGAACCGCTTGATTGGCCAATGAACAGTTCACGTCATCAAGCCATTTACGCATGTCGGTCCAGGTGTCTTTCAGCTTGGGCAGAAGGTCCCCGGCAATTCTTCCGTAACGGTCTGCAATCGATTCCTTCAATGTCATGGTTGCGCTTTCTCAGCAATTAAGCCAAATCCAGTTTAGTCACCCGAACCAGGATCGACAATAGTCAAGCCGCAGCGCTTCTCTGATACTGTCAGAAGATCCACCATCCGCCACCAGACTCGAGTTCCTCCTGGCGCTCCCGCTCTTCCTCAAGCTCTACGTAGGCAGCTTCCAGCTCCTCAATCTTACGATCTGCTTCGAGCGAACTGCTGGAACCAAAAGGCCAGTACCAGGGATTTTCATAGTACAGCCCCTGAGCTTTCAGCCGTTCGATTTCCACCTCACGCTCTTCCTCCAGCGCCGCCATTGCGCGCTCGTAATCGGTGTCTTCGTTCACCTCAACAATGGATGTCGCCGCGTGGTTTGGTGCCAGCATGTCACTGTTCAGAAAACGGGTTGAGACAATCTCGCTCTCGCCCATGGCGTAATCCCGGGTTACCCACTGCAGATCACCCTGAGCCAGTGGGTGTTCAGAATCCATATCAGGATGAACACTCTCGGGCTGACTTACTTCGCTGTAGCGCAGGTAATAGATGCGGCCAGCTTCGACATTGAGCTTTGCATCGACAATCATGCTCAGCGCAAAAGAACCCATACCTTCGAGACCGAGTAACGGGCGCCGCATATTGATTTGACGCTCCCCCGGTTTCACCTCAAGCCAGGTAAAGCTGTCATTGCGGAAGTTGAAGTAGTGCTTGTCGTCAATGTAAACACTGGGGGACTCGATTTCGTCGCCGGCCCACCGGGAGTGAGGTCGGTAAAAGTAGATCAGCGCGTTCTTGCGATTCCACTCATCGTTAGGAATATGCACAAAGTCGTGGCCGGAAACAGGGTGCACAAAGCCACCGACACTTTTACCGATAGACTGATAGATCTTGCAGCCTGACAGGGAGATCAAGGCCAGCACGAGAAGCACCCTGGCCCACCCATTTCCGTAGCCAGCAATCGCCCGGAGAGCCAGGAGAATTCGATGTCTCATTGTTGTTCACTCTTCATCCTTCCGCGAGTTGACTGATGATACCAACTGGCTCAACGGAGAAATGAGAGCTACCGCAAGGGATGAATACAAACCGTTACATTGGCGCATTCACCCCTGCGTACAAGCCGGGCCAGCTTAATTGGCGACGGACTGAGCCCGAAGTGCATTGACCTCCTCAGACAGACGAACCAGCCTGGAGGTAAGCTGGGCTCTCGATGAATCAATAGCCTGAACCGTCCGCTCCAGACTTGCCACCTCGCTCTGCAAGGCCTGGACGGTGTTTTGACCTGCAGCGGCACTGGTTTTCTGTTCAAGCGCCGACAAACGACTTTCGACCCCGCTGGCCGACAGTTTCTGCTCCTGCTCGAAGCGTCGAATACGACTTTCCACCAACTGGTCTACCTCAGCCATCTGCTGGGTTAGCCCGGTCAGCTGGGCGGTCAGCTGTTGAGCAGCCTCTTCAAGGGACGCAATAGAAGCCTGGGCCTCATTCTCCAGCGCGGAGATATCAGCCGCCAATGACGCTTTCGCATTCTCCACGGTGGTCTGCAATGCCCTCCGTGCTTCAACGTCTTCCGCGAGGCGCTCCTCAAGCCCGCTCAACTGCTCCTCATGCTCATTCAGGCGTGCCTTGTTGCGCTCATTAGCCACCACCCAAAGCTTTCTGATCTCGCTGTTGGCGGCTTTCAATCCAGACTGGTTCGCCGCAATCTTCTCACCCAGCGTGGCACCACTCTGCTCAAGTGTCTCGCCGGTTTCGGATAACTCCCCTTCTACCCGCGCCAAGGCAAGCGTACTCTGGCGAACCGAGTAGTCTGCTTCTTCCAACTGACCCTCCAGCGCCTTGATGCGCTCATTCTGTGAGTACCAGCCTGCGACCGCAGCGCACGCCAGGCCAACAAACAGAAGCCACAGCATAACCATGCTGCCCTTTCCGCCATTGGCTGTTCGCTGGCGTGCCGGCTTGTCGGCATTTTCCTTACTGGCCCGGGATGCCGCCTTTACCTTGCCCGGGGTCGAGTTATCACGTTCCGCCGTGATCTTCGGGGCCTCAGCTCGGAGTTCATCGTCATCGGGGCGAATGGGTTCCATTGTTTCTCCTCAGAATATGGAGGTTTGTCTAGACTTTATGGTTGATAATACATGCACATAACCCCTTGGGGAATCTACGGACGGGACCGCAGGCCGGCGGCACGGGCAAGTTGCGCAGACTCTGACCAACCCATACAATGGCCGGCTTTCAAATTATTGGGGACTGTCTTTTATGCAGCCGCTTGTAGGACTGATCATGGGGTCCAAATCCGACTGGCCCACCATGGAACACGCCGCGACCATGCTCGAGAAGCTGGGCGTTGCGTATGAAACGAAGGTTGTTTCGGCTCACCGAACGCCGGATTTGCTGTTTGACTACGCCAAGACTGCGTCATCCCGTGGCTTGAAAGTGATTATTGCCGGTGCTGGCGGCGCCGCTCACTTGCCGGGCATGGTGGCGTCCCAGACGGCACTGCCAGTGCTGGGTGTCCCCGTGCAGTCCAAGGCACTGAATGGACTCGATTCCCTGCTGTCTATCGCCCAGATGCCCGGCGGTGTGGCCGTTGGCACTCTGGCCATTGGCAAGGCGGGAGCAACCAATGCAGGCCTGTTGGCCGCCCAGATTATTGGCACGTTTGACGGGACGGTGCAGCAGGCTGTTGAGGATTTCCGCAACACCCAGACCCAGGCCGTACTCGACAACCCCGATCCCCGGGAAGACTGACCCTTCCAGCCCGAACAATGGCAGGAGAAAGACATGAGAATTGGTGTTCTTGGAGCTGGCCAGCTCGGACGCATGTTGGCGCTCGCCGGTTATCCGCTGGCTAAAACCTTTGTGTTCTACGACATGTCCGGAAACCCGAGCGCGGGCCTGGGCGAAGTTATCATCGATCGGGACGGCAGTTACCAGGATGATTTTCTGTCGCGCGTCGACCGGGTCACCTACGAATTTGAGCATCTGCCGGTGGAAGTCGCCGAGAAACTGGCCAAAGAAAAGCCGGTTCACCCCTGCCCCCGCGCCTTGCAGGTTTGCCAGAACCGGGAGCTTGAAAAGACACTGTTCGGGGAGCTGGGCATCCCAACGCCACAGTGGAAGATCGCAGACAGCGCAGAAAGCCTGAAAACAGCGGCCGAAGCCCTTGGCTGCCCGGTTGTGGCCAAATCCATCACCGAAGGCTACGACGGTAAGGGACAGGCGGTCCTGAAGAACCCGGAAGAAGCCGAAGCGGCGTGGGCCTCCATTGGTCATCCCCGGCTGATCGTTGAGAAGTTTGTCGAGTTCAGCCGCGAAGTGTCCATTATTGCCGTTCGCTCAGAAGATGGAGACGTGGCTTTCTACCCTATGGCGGAAAACACCCACCATGAAGGCATACTGCGTTACTCCATAGCACCGGCACCCGGTTTGAGCAGGGATGTTCAGGAAGAAGCCGAGCGCTACATCCGCGCCCTGCTCAATGAACTGAACTACGTTGGCGTACTGACCCTGGAACTGTTTGAGACCGCGAACGGCCTTGTTGCCAACGAGATGGCGCCTCGAGTTCACAACTCTGGCCACTGGACCATCGAAGGCGCCATGACCAGCCAGTTCGAAAACCACATCCGCGCGGTAAGCGGGCATCCACTGGGCAGCGTTGAAGCCCGTGGACTCAGCTGCATGATCAACATCATCGCCGAACACGGCGAGATCGACCGCATTCTCGAACTGCCGTACGCCCACGTTCACCTCTACAATAAGGGGGAACGACCGGGCCGGAAGCTGGGCCACGTCAACATTCTGGCCGACAGTTACGAGGAGCTCGTGTGGCGGGTTCGCAACTGTGCCCAGTTCCTGCCGGGCAGTCCCGAGTTTCAAAGTTCCTTAACCGCGAAGGGTTGATATAAGTCAATTCGCCCTTATAGTTGCGCAGTGAACATTCACTCAAAGAGAGACAGGGAGAACGACCTCATGGCATTTGAACTTCCCGCATTGCCGTACGAAAAGAACGCGCTGGAACCGCACATTTCCCAGGAAACCCTGGAGTACCATTACGGCAAGCATCACAACACGTACGTCACCAAGTTGAATGGTCTGGTTGACGGCACCGAGAACGCCAACAAGTCTCTTGAAGACATCATCAAGAGCGCCAGCGGCCCTCTGTTCAACAACGCTGCGCAGGTCTGGAACCACACATTCTACTGGCACTGCCTGAGCCCGAACGGCGGCGGTGAACCGACCGGCGCTGCGAAAGACGCGATCGAAAAAGCATTCGGCTCTTTCGAAGCGTTCCAGAAAGAGTTCAACGACAAGGCCGCCAACAACTTCGGTTCTGGCTGGACTTGGCTGGTCAAGAAAGCCGACGGAAGCGTAGCTATCGTTAACACCAGCAACGCCGAAACGCCGCTGACCGGTGAAGACAAGCCGGTACTGACCGTAGACGTTTGGGAGCACGCGTACTACATCGACTACCGCAACTCTCGCCCGAACTACCTGGAAGCGTTCTGGAAGCTGGTCAACTGGGATTTCGTGAACGAAAACCTGGCCTGATCGACTTCTCGCTCTGGCTTTGGCGGCCCACCGGCCGCCTGAAAAAACGCCCACCTCGTGTGGGCGTTTTTTGTATGCGAGCACAACGAAAACCAAACAATTTGATACACGCAATGGCTACATACTCTGAAAAAATCACTGATACTTAAAGCAGTTACGCGCGCTTAATAACGAAAAAGCCTGAATAAAGCACAACTGGTTCTATGCCAGTCATCGCCGGCCCGCGCGCCAAACCGATAACCGATGGCCCTGAATGAACAGCAAGCTCAATATTGAACAGCGCCTTGGCGATCGCATTCTCTGGTGGCTGCTGACCATCGCGCTGCTCTGTGGTTTTGTTATCAGTGCGGCCCAGGTTCTTGTCGATGCCAGGCGCGTCTCCAGCGATTTGGAGACGCAGGCCACGGAAACCATCGCGATGGTCGAGGATGCGGCAACCAAGGCCGTCTTTAATATCGATTCCGACCTTGCCGCGCGGGTGATCAAGGGGCTGTTCGCCGCCGACGCCGTCCACCTGGCGAGAATCTCTCACTCCGACGGCGAAACTCTGGCCAGCCATGACCGCCCATTGATGAAGGCTCCCCACCGCGACCTGACAGACTGGATTTTCAAGGCCCAACGAACCTACCAGGCGCCCCTGACCCGTGACGACTCCGACACTGTGTACGGGTACCTTGAGGTTCACTACGACACAGCGCCGGCGGCCAACACCTGGCTCAATCGATCCGTGTTTACCTTTGCCTCCGGCCTGGCGACGGCCGGCATCCTTGGTCTGGCCCTTTACTTTGTCTTTCATCTGCTCCTGGCCCGTCCAATGGAGAAAGTTATCCGGGCCGTCAAAGCGGTAGACCCGGAACACCCGGACGGCCGATTGATTAAGATCCCCAGGGGCCACCAGCGGGATGAGATCGGACTCTGGGTGAATGCCACCAACAATTTGCTGGTCGCCATCGGAGATAGCCAGGAGCGCCACCGGGAAGCAGAAGTTCGGGCCAACCGACTGTCGCAGTACGATCAACTGACCGGCCTGCCTCGCCGGGAAACCTTCATGGAAATCCTGCAAAAGGACATTGAGCAGGCAAGGTCAGATAATCAGGTACTGTCCCTGATGGTCTGCGGTATTGACGACTTCAAGTCCGTGAACGACCAGTGTGGCTTCCGGGTTGGCGACCTGATCCTGCAGAAACTCTCTGATCGCCTCTCCACCACTTTGGGGGGCAGTCGTTTTTCCCTTTCACGACTCGGCAGCGATCAATTCGCCATTCTGGAGAAGGGCATTCAGAACAGTTTCCAGGCGGCCGAGACTGCCGATCAGGTTCTGGCGTGTTTCAGCACGCCGATTACCGCGGAAAGCCAGACCATCAGCATGTCGGCGACCATCGGTGTGTCCATGTTCCCCTCCGACGCAGACGAAGCGGATCGCCTGCTGCAGAGCGCGGAGCAAACCATGACGCTTGCCAAACAGGGCGGCCGGAACCACCTGCAGTTCTACGTGGCCAGGATCGACCAGGAGATTCGCAACCGGAAACTGCTTGAGAAAGACCTGTCAGAGGCCCTCGCCAGGGGCGAATTCCACCTGGTTTACCAGCCCCAGATAGACCTGGAGACCCGACGCATCAGCGGAGCTGAAGCCCTGATACGCTGGAACCACCCATCCAGGGGTTTTGTTCCGCCCGACGATTTCATTCCAGTGGCGGAAGCCAACGGTGCAATTATCGAAATCGGCCAGTGGGTTCTGGAGCAGGCTTGCTGGCAGGCCGCACAGTGGGCCGCCAAAGGTATCGACATCCGGGTCGCCGTCAACCTGTCCGCCGTCCAGCTACAACAGCCCGATATTGTTGAGGATATTCTGGAGACACTGGAGCGCCATAGTGTCCCGGCCGGACGACTGGAGCTGGAAGTGACCGAAACCAGTCTCATGACCAACATGGCGGATGCAGTGGACAAGCTGGAGCAACTGAATCAAGCTGGCATCAGTATTGCCGTGGATGACTTCGGCACAGGCTATTCCTCGCTGACCTACCTGAAGAAGATGCCCGTCCAGCACCTGAAAATCGACAAGCAGTTCATTCGTGATCTGCTGTTGAACGATGATGACACCCGTATCGCCAATACAATCGTTGATCTCGGCCGAAGCCTGAATATGTCGGTGGTGGCTGAGGGCGTGGAAACCGCTGAACAGGAATATTACCTGAGCCAACGGGGTTGCCGCCTGGCACAGGGCTACCACTTCAGTAGACCAATACCAGCCCGTGAATTTGAGACTTTCGTCCATCGCTTTCACGGGCAATTTGCCGAAAATAACGTCTGACCCTCTCACCATACAGGAGCTGCAATGGGTACTACCTTGATCGGCCTTATTGTTATTGCCGCCGTCGTGTTCTACCTGGTTTTCATCTACAACCGACTGGTTGCCTTGAGAAACCAGTTCAAGAACGGCTTTGCCCAGATTGATGTGCAACTGCAGCGCCGACACGACCTGATCCCCAACCTAGTGGAAGCCGCCAAGGCCTACCTCAGCCACGAGAAATCCACACTGACACAGGTTATGGAAGCCCGCCATAATGCCGTCAGCGCCCAGCAGGACGCGGCAAAAGACCCGAGCGACAGCACCAGGATCCAGCGTCTCGGCAGCGCCGAAAACCTGCTCACCAAAGCGCTGGCTAATTTCTACGCGGTTGCGGAGAACTACCCTGAACTCAAAGCCAACGAAACCATCCAGCAGTTGATGGAAGAGCTTTCCAGCACCGAGAACCGGGTCGCTTTTGCCCGCCAGGCCTACAACGATGGCGTAATGACCTACAACACCTTCCGCGAACAGTTCCCCAACAACATCCTTGCTGGCATGTTTGCGTTCAAGGAAACCGCCCAGCTCGAACTGGAGTCCCCAGAGGCTCGCCAGGCTCCGAAAGTCTCTTTCTAAGGCGCTGATTTATGGCGCATCAGGGATTTTTTCAGCGCCAGGCCAAGGCCCGGCGCAATACCGGCCTTTTGGTGATTCTCTTTCTGACGGCCGTCGTTCTGATCACGCTGGCCGTCTGCCTGGTCGGTTACTTTGTAACTCGCAGCGAATCCAGCCACCTCGCCTTCCATGACTGGCTGCTATCGAATCACGGCCTGATGACCAGTGCCGTTGTCGTGGGCCTGATTGGTATTGGATCGCTGGTCCGATGGATTGATCTTGCCGGCGGAGGCACGCGCGTCGCCAGAATGGTGGGAGCCCGTCTCATCGACCCGGATACCCGTGACAGCGACGAGCGCCGACTCCGCAATATCGTAGAGGAAATGGCCATTGCCAGCGGCGTACCGGTGCCAGAGCTCTACGTGATGGATCGGGAGACCGGAATCAACGCCTTTGTGGCCGGCTACGCCCCCGGCGAAGCGGTGATGGTGGTTACCCATGGCGCCATTACCCAGTTGAGCCGGGATGAACTTCAGGGGGTCATCGGGCACGAGTTCAGCCACATCCTCAATGGCGACATGAGAATCAACGTCCGGCTGATTGCCTTGCTAGCCGGCATACTGATGATTGGCCAGATTGGCGGATTCCTTATTCGCTCCTCTTTCTACAGCAGCCATCGCTCATACCGTTCGTCCAGAGATGGCCGGGGCCAAATGGCGATGGGCGCGATCGGCCTGGCTTTGATGATCATTGGCTATGTCGGGGTTTTCTTTGGCCGCCTGATTCAATCTGCCGTATCCCGACAAAGGGAGATGCTCGCCGATGCCTCATCCGTTCAGTTCACACGAAATCCAGACGGAATTGGGGGAGCCCTTTACAAAATAGGACTCAAAGGCGGCTATCTGGATACCACCAGTCACGCGAGCGACATGAATCACATGTGCTTCGGCGAGAGTGCACGAATGAAGTTTTCGTCACTGCTGGCTTCACACCCGCCCATTGAAGAACGCATCAACGCCATCCAGCCTGGCCTCATGGCCCGGTTACGCAGCCGGTTCAGGGACAGTCGCGCGGGCGAGGATCTACGCAGCGCGGGTACTACTCCCACCCCGCCCCAGGCGGCGGGCTTTGCCGACTCGGGCCCGATCCCCTATCGGCCAACGAGTGCCACCGAAACTGAAAGCGCCCAAAACGAAAAGCGGCTCTCTGACCGGGTCGGTACCGTTAACCCTCAGAGCGAGGCCTTCGCCATTCGCTTCCTGGACCGACTGCCGGAGAGCTTTCGGGACCAGCTTTACACCCGAACGGGGGCCGTTCAGCTCTGCTATGCACTGCTGGTTTGTGAGCTGACGGAGAAACAGCAAAAGACACGCCTCGAGCTGATTCCGGAGCACCCGGTCCTGGGGGCTCAGCCTGAGGTACAAATGCTGCTGATTCCAACGATTCGGGCTGCCGGCCACGGAATTGGCTTTCCTGCCCTGGAACTGGCGATGCCAGCCTTGCGCAAGCTGGATCCGGACGAGCGCAAGATATTGCGGGCAAACGTTCAGAAGTTGGTGGCCGCCGACAAAAAACTGTCGTTGTTCGAGCTGGCCATGACCAGCTTTCTGTGGCGCCACCTGAGCGACGGGGCAAGCCGGGAAGTCCGGGTTCGATATCGAAACTACCGCCAGGTAGGGCCGGCCATTCAGAGACTGCTGAGCCTTCTGGCACGGGCCGGCACCAACAACAGCAACGATGCCGAGGCACTCTTCACGCGGGTCATGAGTGGCTTTTCAGCCAACCCCGATGAGCACTTGATTCTTGAGAAGGTGGGCATGCGGCAACTGCGGGAGGCATTGATGATGTTAAACGGGCTCTCTCCCCTTTTGAAGCCGGCAATCATTGACGCCTGCGGCGATTGCATCACCCATGACGGGAAAGTCGATCCCAGAGAATACGAGCTGATGCGACTCATTGCCGACCAGCTCGACTGCCCGATGCCTCCGCTTACTCGCTGATCTCCCGGAGACGTTGCCGACGACGTCCGTCGAACAGGACATCCACTTCCGGGTTGATTTCTGCTTTGGGCAGTTTGAGCTGCTCACGCATGTCCAGATTGATATCCCAGAGTTCGTTGAACTTGTCGTCGGTAACAGCCACGGCTTCCAGCTTACCCAGCATGATGGTCGGGCGCAGGAAGACGAGCAGGTTACGCTTGGTACGTCGTTCCGATTCAGAGGAGAACAGACGACCAAGGAACGGAATGTCACCCAGCAGGGGCACCTTGCTCTTGATCACCTGGAAGTCGTCGCGGATCAAGCCACCCAGGACAATGGTTTCGCCGTCGTCGGCCAACACCGTGGTTTTGATTTCACGTTTGTTAGTGACGATGTCAGAGGCGTTCTCAACACTGTCTGCCACGTTTTCCGTGGACTGCTCGACCACCAGTTTCACCAGGCCATCGGCACTGATGGTCGGTGTTACCTTGAGAGTCAGACCAATATCCCGACGCTCAATGGTGGTGAAAGGATTGGTGGTTCCATCACCAGATACCGTGGACTCCCCGGTCCGGAACGGAACGTTCTGACCCACAATGATCTCAGATTCCTGGTTATCGAGGGTGATGATACTCGGCGTGGACAACAGGTTCGCCGCTGCCGATGTGGACAAGGCTTGCAGGAGCACGCCCCAGGTGAGACCGCCCTTGTCCTCTTCGCCAATACCGATGGTGATACCACCCGCGGCAGGAGCGATGGGCGTTTCTGCTACGATGGCACCAATCACTTCGCTCAGGCTTCGGCCGACGTTATCGAAGCTGGTTGCGGCAAGCGGCGTCGAACCGCCAGAGCGGTCACCCACGGCCGCCTGGACCCCAAGATCCTGACCAACCTCGTCACTGATCTCCACGATGGCCGCTTCAATCATCACCTGCGCACGGCGCACATCCAGACTGGCGACAATCTGTTCGGCTTCCTGCATCAAGGAAGGCTCACCGCGAACAACCAGTGCGTTCAACCCCTCGTCGGCGAACACCGCGAAGTTGGCACTTGGCTTGGCGGCGCCCGCTTTACCGCCGGATTCTTCCTCAACGACCTGCCCCATTACACCCTTGAGGATTTCGGTCATGGTCTTCGCATCAGCATGCTTCAGACGAATCACCTTGGTTGTGCCGCCGGTGGCAGACGGCTGATCAAGCTGGCGAATCAGGCCTCGCATCTTGTCCCGGAAGGTTTGATCGCCACGCAGAATTAACCGGTTGCTACGCTCGTCGGCGGTGACACTGTACTTGCGTGAGGCATTTTCGCCACCACCTTTGCCAAGTTCTTCCGGCGCCAGCTCCTGCAGCAGGACAACCATGTCGCCTACCCAGGCCTCATCCAGCTGAATGACTTCCACCTCGTATTTTGACGGACTGTCCAGTTCCCGGACGATCTGTTCAATCCGGCCGATGTTGGATGCGTGATCACTGACAATCAGCGCGTTTGCAGCAGCGACGCCGGCCAGGTGACCATACTTCGCCACCAGTGGGCGCAAGATGGGCACCAGTTCGAGCGCATTGGCGTTATCAATCTGGATAACCCGGGTAATCAGTTGCTCAGACGGCGTCGCGTCGAACCGGGTCAGAGATTCGGCAGATTGCTTGGCATCCACCTGTTGGACAACCTTGATCACCTCTTCGCCCGGAATGGCGGTGAAACCGTGCACGTTCAAAACAGCGAGGAACAGGTCGTAGATTTCGCTCTTGTTCATCGGCGCGCTGGAAAGAACGGTGACCTTCCCTTTAACGCGAGGATCAACCACAAAGCTGTAGCCGGTAATGTCGGCTATCTGAGTCACAAAGGCCCGGATGTCGGCCTCTTTGAGATTGAGCCGCCAGGTTTCTTCCTGTGCATGAGCCAGGGACATCAGCGGCAGGAGGATGAGAAAGGCTACAGCCCGCAACAAGTTGGTTTTATGATTATGCATGTGGCGAATTCGTCCTGTATCTAGTAACCCGATCAGCGCCATTGCTCGGGTATTGCAAAACTAATGGTTAGAAAAGAACCGTCACGTTCGATTTCAATGTCGAGCTGAGCCTGGTCCCGCCAGCTGTCAAACAACGACTTATCCTGTTCAATATCGCCAAGGATTTGCCCATTGATTGATGTGATGACATCACCAGCCTGTAAGTTCACTGCATTCAGCATGGCGTTGGAACCGTCATAGACATAGCCGGGTTGACCGCTGTCGTCCGCAGGACGCAGTCCGTAGGCGTTGAGTGCGGCTGCACCCTCGGTGTCTAGCTGGGCGCGAGCCTGATCCAAAAAGGCGTCGGGCGAGGATTGTGCCGGCTGCTCCGGGGTTTGTGCAACCAGTGTCTCGGAATCATCTTCAAAGGTCAGCGACTCGTATCGCCCACCTCGTCGAATCAGTATACGGCCCGCTTCAACCTCGGCCAGTTCGACGTTTCCCGGTAGCATATCCCCAACGCGATAATGCCCGGTTTCCCCGTTGCTTCCTGCAACTATAGCACCGGAGTCTTCCGGACGCTGACCCAACAACACCCCCTCCAGTCGCAACCGGAGCTGCGTTTCAGGCGCCGAACGTTTGACTACCTCGGAGACACCCTGCTGTTGTTCCGGGCGGCCAAAAAATTCGAAACTGGCCATGGGTGCTGACAGCGCGGATCCACCACCGTTGTTACCACCGTCAAGAGCCGTCGGTGTAGAAGGTACAGGGCGCTCATCCCAGATTAACAGCCAGGTGACTTTGGCCAACGCTAGCGCCAGATAGATGGCCAGCCCCACGAGCAAAACGTTGGCCAGCGCCCTGGATAAACGGGTTTGTGCTCTTAGACTCATCGCCATAATTTAGCGAGCCCCCGGCAGCAAGGGCTGCCTGACGCGGAAAATAACATCGTCCGGACTGGCGGTATCCGGCCACGGTTGCTGGGCCAGATCCACCATGCGTTTGTAGACCCGCACTTCGAGCATTCCGTTCCAAAGAACATTCGCCTCTGCCGCTGGCCCACTGCCGTCCTGCTCTTCAACAATCAGTTCGATTCCGCCCTGGGTCGTATCCAGTTCAGCCTGCATCGGTGGGAACCTGGCCTGGCCGGTCTGGTTACCCATGGGCCAGCTTACCTGGCCTCCGGGCCAGCGCCCGATACCGTCAGCTCTCTGAATCCGGTTGTCGGCCCACAACACATTCAGACGGTCGATCGTCACGTTGCCTTCAATCATTGCTCCGCCGCTGCGGCGAATCAGATCCTCAAACTCACTCACCACGACCCGGCCACGGGCATCCAACTCGGCAGAAGCGGGCCAGCCAATCGTAACATTACCTTCCAGCAAAGATTGTGATGAAGCAACGGAAATATCGACGGGCATACTCAGATCGGTGAGCGACGGCAGCCCCAATTCCCACGACACACGAAGAGGAAAACCGGCCACATCCAATCCCGCGGCACCATCCCAGATCTGGCCGGACACCTGACGAACATTGACCTGCTGCGGCAGCTGAACCTGATTCGACACCTGACTCCACACCCAACCAGCAGGTACCCAGACCAGTAACGCGCCCAGATAGACAACGGCAGCAAGAAGGACCAGCAGCAGGACCTTACCGAACCGGAAAAAACGCTTGGGTGGGGCTTCGTTCATTCAACAACACGCACACAATAGACAGGCCATCGAGTCTATCAAAGGGGCGCTTCAAGTTCATGAGAAAAAACAAAAACCCTGCGCCAGTACCAACCAGCGCAGGGTTTTTTCAGGGTCCGGCGAACCACACACTCAGGTCATGAGGCGTGGTCGGGATCAGGACGGCTTACATCATGCCGCCCATGCCTCCCATTCCGCCCATGCCGCCCATGTCCGGCATTGCAGCGCCACCTTTGTCTTCCTCAGGCTCATCAGCAACCATCGCTTCGGTGGTGATGATCAGGGAAGCCACGGAAGCCGCTGCCTGCAGAGCGGAACGAGTCACCTTGGCAGGATCCAGGATACCCATTTCCAGCATGTCGCCGTACTGCTCGGTGGCGGCGTTGAAACCGAAGGCGCCTTCGCCTTCGCGTACCTTGGCCACAACAACAGAAGACTCACCGCCCGCGTTGTAAACGATCTGACGCAGCGGCGCTTCCATGGCGCGACGCAGGATGTTCACGCCCGCTTTCTGCTCTTCGTTGATGGCATCAACGGCGTCCAGAGCGGCGATTGCACGGATCAGGGTGACACCACCACCGGCTACGATACCTTCTTCAACCGCAGCGCGAGTAGAGTGCAGGGCGTCTTCAACGCGTGCCTTCTTCTCTTTCATCTCTACTTCGGAGCCGGCACCAACCTTGATCACGGCAACACCGCCGGCCAGCTTGGCTACACGCTCCTGCAGCTTCTCCTTGTCGTAATCGGAGGAGCTTTCTTCGATCTGCTTGCGGATCTGCTCAACGCGCGCTTCGATATCAGCCTGGGCGCCAACACCATCGATGATGGTGGTGTTTTCCTTGGTGATGTTGATGCGCTTGGCGTTACCCAGATCGTCCAGAGTAGCGCTTTCCAGAGACAGACCAACTTCTTCAGAGATCACGGTACCGCCGGTCAGGATTGCGATGTCCTGCAGCATTTCCTTACGACGATCACCGAAGCCAGGCGCCTTGACCGCAGCAACCTTCACGATGCCACGCATGTTGTTGACAACCAGAGTTGCCAGCGCTTCGCCTTCGATGTCTTCAGCGATGATCATCAGCGGCTTGCCAGCCTTGGCGACGGATTCCAGAACCGGCAGCAGCTCGCGGATGTTGGAGATCTTCTTGTCGACCAGCAGGATGTACGGCTCGTCCAGCTCGGCAGACATGTTGTCCTGGTTGTTGATGAAGTACGGGCTCAGGTAGCCGCGGTCGAACTGCATACCTTCAACCACGTCCAGCTCGTCTTCCAGGCCACGGCCTTCCTCAACGGTGATAACACCTTCTTTACCTACACGCTCCATGGCGTCGGCGATGATCTTACCGATGGTTTCGTCACCGTTGGCGGAAATGGTGCCAACCTGGGCGATGTTGCGGTTGTCGTCGCACGGCTTGGCCATGTCACGGATCGCCTTAACGGCTTCGGTGGTGGCCTTGTCGATGCCGCGCTTCAGGTCCATCGGGTTCATGCCGGCAGTCACGGCCTTGATACCCTCGTTGACGATGGACTGAGCCAGAACGGTTGCAGTGGTGGTACCGTCACCCGCGGTGTCGTTAGCCTGGGAGGCAACTTCTTTCACCATCTGGGCGCCCATGTTCTCGAACCTGTCTTTCAGTTCGATTTCCTTGGCCACGGAAACACCGTCTTTGGTGACGTTCGGCGCACCAAAGGATTTTTCCAGAACTACGTTCCGGCCTTTCGGGCCCAGAGTAACCTTAACCGCGTCCGCCAGTACGTTGACACCTGCGACCATGCGTTTACGGGCGCTATCACCAAATTTAACGTCTTTTGCTGCCATGTTTACTATTCCTGTTCTTTAAACCGAGATTGAATCAAACGGATCAATAAAGTCTCTTGCGAATCGCGGCGCGATTACTCGAGCACGCCGTAGATGTCGTTCTCGCTCATGATGAGCAGCTCTTCGCCGTCAACCTTGACGGTGTTACCGGCATACTGGCCGAACACAACGGTGTCACCCACCTTGACCGCCAGCGCACGGGTTTCACCGTTATCCAGAATGCGACCGTTACCCACTGCGATCACTTCGCCCTGGGACGGCTTTTCCTTGGCATTTCCCGGAAGAACGATTCCACCAGCTGTTTTCTCTTCTTCTTCCTTTCGGCGTACGACGACACGATCGTGTAGCGGACGAATTTTCATTGCTCGTTGTCTCCAATAGTCAGATTAATGTGGCAATGACATTTGCTGTTTAAAAGGTCAGACCTGCAACGCAGGGTCCGGCCAAAATGCCCGACCGGCTAAGCCACTGTGTTTTCAATGGTTATCGGCCTGAAGCTAACTTGTGCATCTTATGTGGGGTTGGCCCGTAGCTTTTCAACACCCGCCGGAAAAATTTTTCTCATTTTTTTTCGATGCGATCACGATCCGCCTCGGTGCTGTCACTGTACTCACCTTCGATGATGTCCCCGTCCTCATCGAAACGGCTTTTCCGATCGAACGGGCTCTGGCGACCAAACGGCCCGCCCTGCTCACCAAACGGGTCCCGCTCGAAGGGTCCCGGTCCGGACCGGAATTCGAAGTGGCTGCGCTGGCCGGAAATCACCATGCGCTTGAGCGCTTGAGCAGCAAACCAATGACGGGTGACAGGGATCAGGCACAGGAATCCGATGGTGTCGGTAATAAAGCCCGGCGTCAGAAGCAAAGCCCCACCAACGGCCAGAATCAGCCCTTCGGCTACTTCCCGGGCAGGCAACTCACCGCTGTTGAGACGCTGGTTGGCACGAAGCAGCGTCGCCAAGCCCTGCTGCCTGAGCAACCAGGCACCGATGACGGCAGTCAGAAGGACGAGACCGACCGTATTAAGAACACCGATAACACCGCCTACCTTGATCAGAACCGCCATCTCGGCGATCGGCATGACGATGAATAAAAGGAGGAAAATAGACATGGGATACCTGCATTCAGGCTGTGGGGTTTGCGGCGTCTGATATACTTGGCAGCCTTTTTATCTGTAAGGCAGCCTCCCCTTGGCTCGCCGCGCGATCAACTTACTATCCTACGTTAGGGCGAAACATGAAACTTCAAGATTCGGTCATCGCGATCACCGGTGGCGGCCAGGGCCTGGGACGATCGATGGCAACATACCTGGCGGGGCAAGGCGCCAGACTGGCTCTTATCGATCTCGTACCGGAAAAGCTCGAACAGACAGTCACCGCTTGCAAACAAGCCGGTGGCGATGCCCGGGCCTACGTATGCAACGTTGCCCGGGAAAAGGACGTGGAGGAAACCTTTGCGGCCATCAACCGAGATTTCGGCCAGATCGATGGCCTGGTCAACAATGCCGGAATACTTCGCGATGGGCTGATGGTAAAAGCGAAGGACGGGGATATCATCAAGCGCATGAGCCTAGCCGAATGGCAGGCGGTGATCGACGTCAACCTGACCGGGGTATTCCTGTGCGGGCGCGAGGCAGCCACCCACATGATCCGTAACGGCAGCGGAGGCGTTATCATCAACATCTCCTCCATCTCCAGAGCCGGTAATATGGGGCAAAGCAATTACTCATCGGCCAAGGCTGGCGTCGCCGCACTGGTACCCGTGTGGGCGAAGGAACTTGCCCGGCACAATATCCGGGTGATGGGTATTGCACCAGGCTTTATCGAAACCGAGATGACCGCCTCCATGAAACCCGAAGCTCTGGAACGGATGACATCGGGCATTCCGCTCAAACGGATGGGACAGCCACACGAGATTGCGACCACCGTGGATTTCATCTTTGAAAACGATTACCTGACGGGGCGCATGATTGAAGTGGATGGGGGCTTGCGAGTTTAAGACCGGAGATTACGGGGTAAGTGAATGCTTGCCCCTGAGAAAAAACTAAGACCACTGAAACCGGCCCATGGCTACCCTGCCCCGGACAACCTCCACACCTTCCCGCTCAAGCAACGAGACCTGTTCCCGAAACTTGTCGGAACCTTCGGGAAACGCGATCTGCCCATTACTCCGGATCACCCGATGCCAGGGCACGACGTGACCAGCTGGCAGCTTACCCAGGGCCCGACCAATGTAACGAGCCTGCCGCCCGAGACCGGCCATGCTTGCCACCTGACCATAGCTGGCAACCTTGCCTTCGGGAATGGCCATGACCACCAGCCAGATTGCCTGATCTTTTCCGGCTTCCAAAGCTCACCCCGCTCGGGCTGGTTCGGGTTCGACCTCGGATTTTCTCGGCGCCAGCGAGTCGAGGCGATCCCCTTTTCGAATCATGTACATTGACAGAAGAATAGCTGGAATCCCCATGACGCCCGCCAGCAGGAAGAACTCTGCATAGCCGTAATCCGCGACCACAATGCCAGAGAAGCCCCCAAGGAATTTTCCAGGCAACGTCATCAATGAACTGAACAAGGCGTACTGGGTAGCGGTGAACGAGGCGCTGGTCATACTCGACAGCCAGGCAATTAATGCCACGTTCGCAATTCCTCCGCTGAGATTATCAGCGCTTACGACGGCAGCCAGGGTCATGATATTGGGCGGATACTGGGCCAGCACAACAAACAGCAGGTTGGTGACCGCCGTCATCACCGCCCCCACAAGCAGGATCTTTCGCACGCCGTAGCGAATCACCAGAACGCCCCCCATAAAGGAGCCGGCGATGGTCATAAAAAAGCCAAAGACCTTGGTCACGTCCGCCACCTGGGTTTTCGAAAAGCCCATAAAATTCAGGTAAAAAGGATTCGCCATGACCCCCATGGCGATGTCGGAAATTCGATACACCGCCACCGTAACCAGAATCAGAATGGCCAGATCCCGGTAACGACCAAAAAAGTCCTGAAAAGGGCCCGCTACCGCCGCGTAGAACCAACCGGCCGCCCGTGCCAGCCGTGGACTCATATGGGTACGCTTGGCGGCTTCCTGCTCGATTTTGTGAGCGATATCCTGGGCGGCGGCAAAATGATTCAGCCGGGGTTCCCTGACCACCAGCACAGTCAGCATGCCGACACCCACCAGCAGCGCCATCACTTCATACGACACCTGCCACGACCAGAATTCGGCAATATAAAAGGCTCCCGCCCCCGCGACCAGCAACGCTAACCGATAACCGAAGATATACGTCGCTGCCAACGCGGCCTGCAAACGCTCTTCGGCAATTTCAATTCGGTAAG
This sequence comes from Marinobacter suaedae, assembly GCF_030519635.1. Classification (NCBI taxonomy): domain Bacteria; kingdom Pseudomonadati; phylum Pseudomonadota; class Gammaproteobacteria; order Pseudomonadales; family Marinobacteraceae; genus Marinobacter; species Marinobacter suaedae. The sequence goes on from NZ_JAUMIS010000001.1 coordinate 246,598, forward strand.
CATCAATAGCCACGTCCTGCGTGGCGGAAGAGAACGCAACCAGAAATCCGAACAAGGCCATCGTTTCCGGCGCAACGGTGGCGTCGACGTTCGCCATCAGGTATAGGCCGGTCGCAATCCCCGCCTGGGCCAGCAACATCCAGCTTCGACGCTTGCCCAGCAACCGGTCCAGAATGGGCAGGCGAACCCGGTCAATCACCGGGGCCCAGAACACCTTGATGGAATAGGTAATGCCCAACCAGCTGAAGAAGCCGATGGTAGCAGTCTCTACTCCCACATCCGCCAGCCGTGCGTTAAGGGTGGAAAACACCAGCAGGAATGGAAGGCCAGCGGAAAATCCGAGGAACAGGAGCGCAATGACCTGCCAACGGGTGTAGGTGTAGAGCGTATCCCGAATCAGGGCACGGCGGTCGCTGGAAAAAATGGCCTGGCCTCCAGAAAATCAGTCGCGGAAGTTGTTGAACTGAAGAGGAATGTCCAGATCCGACTCTTTCAGCAAAGCGATAGCCGTCTGCAGGTCATCACGCTTCTTGCCAGTGACCCGAACCTTATCGCCCTGGATACTGGACTGAACCTTGAGCTTGGCATCCTTGATCATCTTCACGATCTTCTTTGCCATATCCGTCTCAATACCCTGCTTGAGGCTGAAGTGCTTCTTGACCAGCTTTCCAGACTTGCTCCCGTCACCTTCAGAGAGCGCGCGACTGTCAATGTTTCGTTTGGCAAACGCCATCCTGACCATCTCTTCCAATTGCTCCAACTGGAAATCCTGCTCGGCACTCAGGGTTACACCCTGGTCGTCTTTCTCGATGTCAGCTTCCACATTTTTAAAGTCCCAGCGGTTACCAAGCTCACGTTTTGCCTGATCAACCGCGTTGGTGACTTCGTGCAGGTCAATTTCTGAAACAATGTCAAAAGAAGGCATGGTCGTTATTCTCCATTTGCCGCTATCGGTATACTATCGCAATAAAATTAGGCGGATGTGCAGGGTTGCCAAGCATAGCAAGAGCCACGCCGGACCGCATCCGGCGAACCGCACCTTCGGTCCGACCACACACCGATAAAAAGTAGATCACAATGCCAAACCTGGATTTACCCATCCTTGTCGTAGACGACGCGAAATTCAGCAGCATGGTAGTCGGGCGAACCCTCCGCAACGCCGGCTATCGAGATGTCCGCATCGCCAACAACGCTCCAGCCGCATTGGAACTGATCGAACAGCGCCCTGTGAGCGTGTTGATTGCGGACTGGCTGATGCCTGAAATGGATGGACTTGAGCTCACTGACTCCGTTCGCCAGCTGGACGAGCAAACCAACCACTACACCTACGTTATTCTGCTCACTGCCAGGGAAAGCAACGAAGCCCTGTCAGAAGCCTTCGATCGCGGTGTGGATGATTTTATCTACAAGTCGGACATGACCAAACAACTGATTCCGAGAATTTTTGCAGCGGATCGCATGGCCGACCGGCAGAACACGCTACTGAAGGCCAACTCCCTGCTTATCGAAAACAACCGGGAACTGGAAGCCAGCAACATCATCGACCTGGAAACCGGCCTGTGCAACAGCAAATACGGACGTGAGCGGCTGGGCAAACTGCTGCGCCACGCCGAGGCCCGGGGTGGGTCGTGTGCCTATGTCCTGTGTGGCATTCGCAACTGGCAGGAACTCAAACGCAAGCATTCCCCTACCGTCATGAGCGAACTGGCCATCGGCATCGCCCGGCGGCTGAAATCCCTGATCCGACCCATCGATGCGCTGTGCCGTGTTGGCGACAACCAGTTCGCCATCGTCGCTTACTTCCCCAACAGCGACCACTGCACCACCACCGCGTTCCGGCGGATCTTCGACGGCATCAACCACAAAGCATTGAAGACCACGGCAGGCTATATCTCCGTGGAGGCGGGCATGGTGTTATGCCGTGCTGACGCGGAAAAAGGCACGCCACTGGTTCAGGCCATGGAACGATCAGCTGTGGAAGGTTTGATGGAGGCGTACGAGACAAGACGGTTTACGGAAACATCCCCGGACGTGGGCGCCGAGGCGTAACAATTGAGCAAATTTCAGCCAACATTGCGTAACACAGGGATACGCTTCACACACAGACACCCGAGCCGGAAGCCACTAATCTAGCACTCGTGGATTCAAGCAGCATCCCAATAGCGGAGGAGCCGAGTAGTAACTTCGCTGCAGTATGGGCAAGCTGTGAACCCATGACGAAGGATCTGTGTAGTACCTTCGCGCAGTATGGGTTAGCAATCCCCCATGGCGGAGGAGCCGTGTAGTACCTCCGCCGCCATATGGGGTTGCCAGGCTCAGACTTGAATCACCACAATCAGAACGCCCTCAACCAGCAGCTTTGCTGGTTTTGTTGTTTCTGGGGCCCTGTTTTCTCACCGCCCCCGCCCTGCCAGACGCCAAAACTTTGTCAGACACTCCGACTTCGCTCCGGTGCGATAACACATCTCGTAACACCGTGACACCGTTCACACACAGACAGCCAAATGCACACCACCTAAGGTGTGAATGTGGATTCAAGCAGTATCCCCATGGCGGAGGAGCCGTGTTGTACTTCTGCCGAAAAATGGGATGCGCTTCCACAGGATTAACGATTGATTCAGGCCTTTCGTTTTTTCCGACTTTCGGGCCAGCTTTTTAGCTGGCCCTTTTATTTGCCCCCTCCGCACACAGCACCCGACTGCCACAGAACAACGGGCTTCCGTACCCACCCAGGCACAAGCAGATTCTCCCGCATATTTCGGTATACTGTGGCAAAACAAACAGATGCAGTCGCCACCATGAAACCGCTTGGGACCGCCTCCGTCGCCGCCTTGCGCCAATATGTCCGCGCCGCTGAGGCCGCCGGAATTGATACAAAACCGCTTATGGAGCGCTGCCGGCTTGATCCGGCGATACTGGATTCCGATGACGGTCGCATCCTTGGCGAACAGCTCCAACAATTCATTCGCCTGCTGGTGGAGCACACCAACAACCCGATTCTAGGATTGGAAACCGGTGACTTCGTTCAGCCAGGAAGTTACAGCGTGGTTGGCTACATCACGATGAGCTGCGCCACCCTCGGCGAAGCCGTGGCCCGCATCCCTCCCTTCGAACGGCTCGTTGGCCACATGGGTACCACGCGGCTTGCCCTACAGGGAAAACAGGCCATCCTGAGCTGGCGATGCAACTACACCGATCCACTGGTTCGGGATCACATCGTCGATAACGTCATTTCATCCTGGATTAACTACGCCCGATGGCTGGCCGACGACGATGCCGCCGACCCAACTCGGGTTCGCCTGTCCCGCTCATCGCCAGGCAAACATCTGGAAGGCGCTTACCTGAAACGCTGGCACTGCCCGGTTGAATTTGAAGCAGACGAGGATGCCATTGTGTTTGCGAAGGAACTGCTTGAGGCCCGGCTGCGACAACCGGACCCACTGCTGCGCAAAACTCTGGAAACCCACGCCCTCACGCAGCTGGCCGCACTGGATACCGACACTGCCCTCACTGCGCGGGTCAAACAGATGATCCAAAGCCAGCTGATGCAGGGCATTACCCGGCAGGACATGGTGGCAGAGGCTCTTGATATGACCAACCGCACGCTGCAACGCCGGTTAAGCCAGGAAGGCACGTCGTACCAGAAACTGCTGGATGAGGTGCGGCAATCCCTTGCCGAGGACTACCTGAAGAACAGCGACCTCTCGATCCCGGACATCGCCCTGCGGCTGGGATACAGCGAAACCACTTCCTTCCACCGGAAATTCAAAGCCACAAACGGCAAAACGCCCGGAGAGTTCCGGGCGTTGAGTCGGCAAGACATCAGGGAGTAATCAGAGCTTTCGGCCCTTGCCGGCGGCAATCCGAAGGCGCAGCGCGTTCAGCTTGATAAAGCCTTCCGCGTCCTTCTGATTGTAAGCACCCTGATCTTCTTCAAACGTCGCGATCTTCTCATCGAACAGGGAATCGTCCGACTTCCGACCCACCACATCCACATTGCCTTTGTAGAGCTTCAGGCGAACGGTACCGTTCACGTACTCCTGAGTTTTGTCGATCAGCGCCTGCAGCGCCTCACGCTCGGGCGACCACCAGTAGCCGTTGTAAATCACTTCCGCGTAGCGTGGCATAATGCTGTCTTTCAGGTGCGCTACTTCGCGATCCAGGGTGATGGACTCAATGGCACGGTGGGCGCGCAGCATGATGGTGCCACCCGGCGTTTCGTAACAACCACGGGATTTCATCCCCACGTAGCGGTTCTCGACGATGTCGATACGGCCAATACCGTTGGCGCCCGCCACCTTGTTCAGGTGCTCCAGAACCTCGTGGGGTTTCATCTCCTGGCCATCAACGGCAACAATGTCGCCCTTACTGTAGGTCAGCTCGACGTACGTCGGCTGATCCGGCGCTTCTTCTGGAGACACGCTCCAGCGCCACATATCTTCTTCGGCCTCGGCCCATGGGTCCTCGAGGTTCATGCCCTCGTAGGAAATGTGCAGCAGATTGGCATCCATGGAGTACGGGCTCTTGCCCTTTTTCATCTCGACCGGGATGTTGCGCTCTTCACAGTAGGCCAGAAGCTTTTCACGGGAGTTCAGATCCCACTCACGCCAGGGCGCAATCACTTTAACACCCGGCTTCAACGCGTAGGCACCCAGCTCAAAGCGAACCTGGTCATTCCCCTTGCCGGTAGCACCGTGGGAAATAGCGTCTGCGCCGGTTTCATTAGCAATCTCAATCAAGCGCTTGGCGATCAGTGGACGGGCGATGGAGGTACCCAGCAGGTACTCACCTTCGTAGATGGTATTGGCTCGGAACATCGGATACACGTAGTCGCGAACGTACTCTTCGCGCAGATCCTCGATGTAGATTTCCTTTACACCCAGCGCCTCGGCTTTCGCGCGCGCCGGTTCCACTTCCTCACCCTGGCCGATGTCGGCAGTGAAGGTCACTACCTCGCAGTTATAGGTATCCTGCAACCACCGCACGATCACGGAAGTATCCAGGCCACCGGAATAGGCCAGCACCACTTTTTTGATGTCAGACATGTCCTTGCTCCTGACTGAATGCAAATGAATAGCTTGAAAAATAGGGCGCCCATTGTACGGCAGCGCGGGGGGAATGGCTATTGGGGCACCGGGTGAAAAGCGCCCGCGACACCCTACAGGTAGGGAATCAAGGCTTCCCCATACAGATGAAGCTCTTCGAGAATGTGCCGCTTATTCGGGGTTAACTCCGGATCAGCGGCCAGTCTCTGCAACTCTTTCCCGTACGCCTCAAGAGAACGCCAGCCCTGCTTCGGACTCATCAGGCGCTGCGAACGGAAGCTTTCCCAACGCTCGACGTCTTCTCCAATCAGGCTACCCGGGTAATTGCGGGCCCGATATCGGAACAGCATCTCATCCAGACGCCCATCCTCGAACCGGACCTCCTGTTCACCAAGCTGTTCCACCGGCTGGCTTAACACCCAATTCAGTTTTTCTCGATCGGTACGACTAATAAAGCCACCGGCATAGAGCTGCTCATCCGGGTCGGTCAGATCCGATCCTTCAAAGTCGCGATCAAACGCTTGCGCGATCCGTGCCGGCAAATCGCTGCCTGCGCGCAATGTTGCAAGATTGGCCCGCAAGGTCTCACCGTTTAGCTCCAACTCTGCAAGGCGCTCCTGAGACAGCGTTGACAGCATATTGGCTGGGGCCAGCACGGGGCACTTGTTCAAGTGAACCGCTTTCAGGGGGAAGCGACTTGTGGATTCGCCCAGCTCCGCCTGTGAAGTAAATACCCGCTCACGAATCTGATCAGGGGTTGCCTGCAGAAGTTCAGATGGGTCTTCACGAAGGTCATACACGATGACCGCATTCTTGTTGGTGGGATGCTCCGCCACGGGTGCCACCAGGGCGCAGCAGCCTCGGGTTGCAGGGTATTTGGAAGAGATGTGGAAAACGGGCTTCATCGAGGCCGTATCGAGCATGGACCGGGCGGAGTGCTTGTCCTTGTTATTCAGAACAAAGTCGAACAACTTGGGCTGCTTGTCCTTGATCAGCTTGGCAACGGCAATAGTCGCCTGCACATCCGACATGGCATCGTGTGCGCTCTCATGAGCAATCCCATTCGCCGCGGTAAGCTCTTCGAGACGGAAACTCGGACTGCCGTCCTCTTTTCTGGGCCAGTTAATGCCTTCCGGGCGAAGCGCGTAAGTCAGCCGCACCATGTCAATAATGTCCCAGCGCGAGTTACCGTTCTGCCACTCACGGGCATACGGGTCACGAAGGTTCCGGTACAGGGTGTGACGTGTCACTTCATCGTCAAAGCGAAGGCTGTTGTACCCGACCACACAGGTACCCGGCTGGCTGAACGCTTCATTGATCTGCGCGATGAATTCCGCTTCAGGGTAACCATCCTCAAGGGCTTTCTGGGGGGTAATTCCGGTAATCAGGCACGCTTCCGGGGAAGGCAGGTAATCGTCCGCTGGCTTGCAGTAGATCACCAGCGGGTCTTCGATGATGTTCAGGTTTTCGTCCGTTCGGACACCGGCAAACTGGGAGGGGCGGTCGTGAATCGGGTCGACACCGAAGGTTTCGTAATCGTGCCAGTAGAACGAGCGGATCAAGGGACGAAACTCCTGTCATTAAACGGGTGAATGGCAGGAGTTTAACACTTAAAAGAGGTTTGTCCCCAGATCGGTTCGGTGGGTTCGGAGGCGCGGAAGGCCCGTCGCCAGATCACTCATATTCACCGTCATGCTGGTCGGCAAATTAAGATAAACCCCTTTTCCGGCATTGATGACATTGGCGCCTGCAGGGCTCTGCCAGGGAACATCTTCGGCCTGGAAGCCTATAAAGAAATCGCTGGTAAAATCCGTCGCCCCATTATTGTCCTGGCCTACGATCAAGGACTGGGCATGTGACAATGGCGCGCAATTTGTCCCGGTTGCGCAATCCGTCGTAACTGCCGCGTCATTAATGCCTATATGGGTCGCGCGATAATCGGTCGCCTGGGAGTTGGCATCAAATAGCGCCCCGTCATAAACGACGCCTGTACTGTCGTCCGTAATCTTCAGGCCAATATTACCGCTGAAGCTCGACGTTACAGACGAAACGGAACCTCGCGCCTGCTCGAATCCCATTCGAAAACCAACCAACCGCGGATTTGTGGGATCAGGATCCTCCGCCAATTCGAGGTAAGGCCTTGCAGCCTCAAATGGAACGGATTCATCGGCAAGATAGTTTTGTCCGTTGTACTCGACACCGTCGGCTCGGGCAATGTGGCCGAGCGCCACACGGGACGCTGCCAGATCGGCACCGCTGTCGATATCACCCAAGGTGACGTCGTCAATATTGACTCGAGTCTCGACCTCCATACCCAGGGTCATCCGGGTATAGTCGAGAGTCGAACCGGTAACGTTGTTAAAGTTTTCGATTTCCATAAACGCCTGCCCGGTTACCTCACCCATGGTCTCATCTGACATGGGTGTTAACTCAGCCTGGGCAACGGCAGAAATACCCATAGAAAACACGGTAAGGGCAGCGTATCCGTACGCCGTATAGTTCATAGTTTGTGCGTCTCTGATTAGTCAGTTAGAGCCAGTTTCGACGCCGGACTCTACCGCCCCCTTTATTCTGCAATCATTAATGAGCGGAGGCAGGTGGCCTGTGGGTTATTCATCTTTTTGCCACAGGTGCACTATATCGGAGGCAGATCGGCCAATGGAGTGAGGCTTGTCACAATCGGGACGCCCATTCACCAGCAACCTGAGCCAAGCATGATCCAACGCACAAAACGCACCAGAGCACCTGTCTGCAACCCCCCATAAGACGCATCAGGCAGCCATCGCAACTTGAGCAAATACAGCCTCTTTGCGGACACTTATTTTCGACAATAAAAAACCCGGCGAATTGCCGGGCTTTTTATTGGGTACCGGGTAAGTAACCAGCTTAGTCCTGCTGCCACCCCTGTACCGCTTCCTTACCGTACTTATCACGCCATGCGTTCAAAGTTTTATGGTTGCCACCGCGAGTCTTAACCACTTCACCGGTATGGGGGTTCTTGTAAGTTTTCATCGGACGCTTCGCACGACCAGCTGGTGCTTCAACTTTTGCGCCAGCCAATGACGGATCAATAGCGGAAAGGATCTGAAGCACGTCTTTTGGTGACTTGTCATATTCTTTCATCAAGTCACGTACTTTATTTTCAAACTCAAGTTCGCTCTTCAGAGCCTGATCTTCTTCCAGCTTTTCCAGCTCTAGAGCCAGCTTCTCCATAAGCTGCTTCTTTTGATAATAATCGTTAATTTTTGCCATGGAAAAACAACCTTATTCAAATTTAGGTTTCAAGGAAACCATCAACATCGCCCGCGCGACGGCGACGATCATATTAAAACATTTAAACAATAGCAAAACTTTTTAGCGGCACTCCAAAAAGGAATTATTTCATTTGACCACTGAATACGAAAAGATCAACAAAACAGTTCACACCTACAGATACTTAAAAACTCCAAACCATCGGTACAAGCGAATTCGCAACAAAACCAATCGGCACATTAAGTGGCGGCCGATTTTCACATAGTCATTAAAATGATAACACCCCGGACCATAGACCATAAGGTTGGTTTGATAACCCCAGATTCTTACATAAGCCGTGCCGGACGTTATTTCCGTCCAGCAAAACGTGTGATATTCCCTGTCAGGCAAGCCTACATCAAGCAAGTTGGCAATAGTCGACTTCCCGGAACCGCTCAAGCCAGTAGATCAGAGCAGACAGGGCTTCTGGTTCTTGTTATCAGTCCGCTCAGCACGGCTTATCTTATGGTGATTCCAAACTATATTGTCAGCCAAAGCAATCTCCCTAGATCGCTTTGCGGTCCCTCAGCTCCAATAGGTTTGAAGCACTTCAATGAACTCGTCGAGCTTGTCAGGCGGTAATTCATTAATACCTGCAGCGGCCTTACGACCACCACCAGTAGGAAATCGACGAGCAACCTCATCTGCCCCCGTTCGATTGCTCAAGGGGGCCCGAATACTTACCAGGTAGGTTTGATTGGGCCTCTCGGTAACAATGGCACAGGCCTGGTCGGGATGACGATTGGCCAGCTCATTTCCCAGGACTCCACTGACCCGGCGGGCCCAGGGCTCATCGGGTAGTTGCACAATCAAAGCGGAATCGGATTTGAAAAGAACCGGCGCGGACAACCCTCGCGCCATATCCGCTTCATACCCCTTTCGGAGCTTCGTCCAAACCTCAGGTTCCGACGCTATCAAACCCAGCGGATCTTCGAACTTCACAAACTCAAGGAATAAATCGGCAGGGTGAAAGTGCAGATCCTCAACCGTGGCACCGTAACCGTTGTAATTGATGCATACGCCCAGGTTTTTCAGGGCTTCGCCCTGCTCTTTTGACAAACCGGCTTTTTCAGCCAAGTCATTGCCAATCGCATTCAGATTATCACCAAAGGCAGCCGCGATAGCCCAGTGGTGGAAGCGCCCACCCAGATAGTTGTCAATCAAGAGGCTGGTGCAGGTAGTAGGTTGGGTATCAATCAGAGCGGTAAACTTTGCTGAACTGGGCAGTTCGTCACCCGGGAAATGATGATCGACGTAAAACACCTCGCTGCCGACGTCCAGGAGCGCATCTACAGCCTCGCGGTTTTTTTCCAGGCTTACATCGAGGATATTGGCCCGAACCGGTTCAGATGCCGGCACCTGTCGAACAAGCGCAATGTCCCGCTTTACGCCGGTAATCAAGGTGGTTTCAGCAGGCTCAGCCAGACGTAACTGAATGAGGGCACAAATTCCATCTGCGTCGCCGTTAAAAACGTCGTACACCTTCATATTAACTCGCCATTAACAATAAGCGGTGGGTTGTTTGGGCAGTTTTTGGTTGCGAAAGGTGAGAAAGCACTTCCTATTGTTCATCACCTTTTCACTTTGACCAGTGACAGCGTCCTTGCCTGTTATTTTTTTAACTTATCTCACTTCACATTAAAGGCGAATATCAGCTTCACCAGTTGGAAGCACACCCTTTAAATCAAAAAGCACCCCATCACCTTTGATATAGGCCCTTAATTCAGAACTTGCCTTTTCCGAATATTCACGATGAGGCACGGCAAGAAAAACGGCGTCGTACTTTGATTGCTCAGGTTCACCAATCAGAGAAATACCATATTCATCCTGCGCTTCTTCACTATCTGCCCAACAATCGGTGACATCTACCTGACAACCAAAATCTTCCAGTTCACGAACCACATCAATGACCCGGGTATTTCGCAAGTCCGGACAGTTTTCTTTGAATGTCAGCCCCATCATCAGCACCCGAGAACCGGCAATCGTGTGGCCTTTCTTGATCATCGTCTTCACCAGCTCGGCGGCCGCATAAGGCCCCATATTATCGTTCACTCTCCGCCCGGCAAGAATTATCTCCGGGTGATAACCAATCGACTGCGCTTTGTGGGTCAGGTAATACGGGTCCACGCCAATACAGTGCCCCCCGACCAGCCCGGGCTTGAACGGCAGAAAGTTCCATTTGGTACCGGCTGCCGCCAGCACTTCATGGGTATCAATCTTCAGCCTGGAGAAAATCATGGAAAGTTCATTCATCAACGCGATATTCAGGTCGCGCTGGGTGTTCTCGATCACCTTCGCCGCTTCCGCCACCTTGATGGAACTGGCCTTATGGGTACCCGCGATAATCACCTCTGCGTAAAGCGCATCCACCTCGTTCGCAATGTCCCGTGTGGAACCGGAAGTCACTTTCATAATGGACGTCACCCGGTGTTCCTTGTCGCCCGGATTGATTCGTTCCGGGCTGTAACCAGCAAAGAAATCCTGATTGAACACCAGTCCCGAAACCCTCTCCAGCACCGGCACACAGACCTCCTCTGTAGCACCCGGGAATACGGTGGATTCGTAGATCACAATATCGCCCTTCTTGAGCACCCGGCCCACACTCTCGCTGGATTTGATCAGCGGTGTCAGATCCGGTGTCTTGTACTCATCAATAGGTGTCGGCACCGTGACAATGAAAATCTGGCAATCGGCGATGTCGTCGAGCTGATCGGTAAAAGACAAACCACCGGCTGCGGCCAGCTCCTCGCGGGACACCTCCCGGGTGAAATCCACACCGTCCTTGAGTTCGGCAATGCGCTTGCTGTTGATATCAAAGCCCACGACCTCACGTTTCTCACCAAACGCAGCCGCCAGCGGCAAGCCCACATAGCCCATGCCGATTACCGCAATTTTTTTCATTTATCCTCCAACATCTAACAAACGCAGGGGCTGATTGACTTTTTTATCTGCCCGCAAATTAAACCTTACTCGGGAATCATAATCCGAGTATTGAACGTTTCTTCCAGCAGCGCCCGAAACGCCGCCTTGGCTCCGGAATCCCCGTGAACAATCCGGATCTCCTCCGGCACCTCCGGAATCCCCTCAACAAATCTCAGCAAATCACTCTGCCCAGCGTGGGCCGAGTATCCCCCGACCTGATGAACCCGGGCACGAATGTTGTAGCGCTCACCATCCAGCGTCAACCAGCCACCTTTGGGGCCATAGTTAAGAATATCACGCCCCGGCGTTCCGGCGGCCTGGCAACCGACAAAGAGCACATCATTGCGCTCATCACCCAGCATCGCCTTCAGGTAATTCACCACCCGGCCGCCGGCACACATACCGGAGCCCGCCAACACCACACAGGGCCGATGAGACCTGGCGAGGTAATCCACGGCATTCAGATGATCCTCATGGGAATCAATCACCGTCAATTGCTCGAAAGACAGCGGATGCCGGCCGGAGCGGACCCGTTCCCGGGCTTCGGCATCCCAGAAGGGTTTCAGATCCCGGTAGATTCGGGTGAAGTTGGCAGCGAGGGGCGAGTCGACGACGATTTCCAGAGAACGCCAGTCGAACCCGGGTTCAGATGAGTCGGCAATAATCCCTTCAATCTCATACAATAACTCCTGCGTCCGCCCGATACTGAACGCCGGAACCAGAACCGTCCCGCCATCCGCGAGCGCACTCTTCAGCACCGCCTTCAGCCGATGCCTGCGAGTCTTGCGATCCTCATGATCGTGGTCCCCATAGGTGCTCTCAATCACCAACCGATCCGCGCGCTCGGGCGATTTCGGCGCTGGCAACAGCGGCGAATGCGGCGCACCGAGATCCCCCGAGAACACGATGCGCTCTTCCATATCTCCGATCCGGGCATCACATTCGACGTAGGCAGATCCCAGAATGTGCCCGGCCCGCTGAAGCCGTACCGACAGCGAACACTCACCCTCATCAAACACCCGGTGCCACTGGCCGTAAGGCACCGGCACCAGCCGCTCCCTGATCAGCCCAAGCACTCGTTCGATCAAACGCCGGTCCCGGGTAAAGCCGATTTTCAGGGCATCCTCCAGAATTTCCGGCAACATGACTGCCGAAGGCTCAGAGCAGACAATGGGCCCTTCAAATCCGGCCGCCAGCAAATAGGGGATCCGTCCCACATGGTCGATGTGGACATGAGTCACCAAGAGCGCACGGATATGGTCAATAGGGAAATCAATCGTTAGATCGGCGGCAGAGGCCGAGCGCCCCTCATCCTGGCCCTGGAAAAGGCCGCAATCGATGAAGATTCCATGCTCCGCAGACTCAAGCCCGGAAGCGGACTCGGTCTGCAAGCTCAATTCATGACAAGAGCCCGTCACACCAGACGTGGCTCCGTGATGTTTAATATTGATCATTTACAACATTCCCTGTCTTTAAACAAAGAGTCAGAAGAAAGCTTTCTTCTGACACATCTTCAGCTCAGTTTCACAACCGATGCTGACTTGGGCTTGGGCGTCTGTCCCTGACACCAAATCAAATCCGCTACATCACCGTTCGGCGCAAACCCCGTCGGGGCATCACGTAACAGTGAAACAATCCGCCCACAATCAAACTCCTGACTGGCTCGCATCAACTGATCCAAAACCCTCTCCAGCTCATCCCAAGGCATGGAAATTTCCCGGGCCTTCATAATCCTCGGATGAGAGGTACCGTGTGGATCATCACCGATGAGCAACTCCTCATAAAGCTTTTCACCGGGGCGCAAGCCGCTGAAGACCACTTCAATGTCACCCTCCGGCTGTTCCTCAGTTTTCTCGGTGAGCCCCATCAGGTGAATCATCTTTCGGGCCAAATCTGCTATCTTTACCGGCTCTCCCATATCCAGGACAAAAACCTCACCACCCTGCCCCATGCTGCCTGCCTGAAGCACAAGCTGACTGGCCTCGGGAATCGTCATGAAGTAGCGGATAATGTCCGGGTGGGTAACCGTAACCGGGCCACCATCCCGAATCTGGTCACGAAACAACGGCACCACCGAGCCGGATGAACCAAGCACATTGCCGAACCGTACCATAGAGAAAATCGTCACCGACTGTCGCTCAGCCAGGCCTTGAAGGACGAGTTCCGCCATGCGTTTGCTGGCACCCATCACATTCGTGGGGCGAACGGCCTTGTCGGTCGAAATCAGAACAAACCGTTCCACTCCGCACTCGATGGCAGCTTCAGCAACACGCAAAGTTCCAAACACATTATTTTGAACCCCCTCAATCATATTGTGCTCGACCAAGGGTACATGTTTATAAGCGGCGGCATGATAAACGGCTTGAATATCAAAGCCCTTCATGATCGCTTCACAGCGCCGACGGTGTATTACATTTCCCAGCAGCGCTTGTATTTCAACACCCAGATTCTCTATCCGGTTCAATGTCTGCAGCTCGCGCTCAATGGCATAGAGCGAAAATTCCGACTGCTCAAACAGCACCAGCCGCGAGGGACGGTGGCGGATAATCTGGCGACAAAGTTCGGAGCCGATTGAGCCCCCAGCCCCCGTCACCATGACAGCCTTGCAGTAAAGGCCGGCTGCCACTTGTGCATTATCCGGTTTTACAGGATCACGCCCCAACAGATCCTCAATCTCAAGGTCCCGAATGTCGTTGATCCGGGCCTGCCCGGCAACCAGTTCCGACATGTTAGGGACAGTCTGAACCGGTATCGCCAGTGGCTCCAGCTTCTGCAGCAGGCGCTTTCGATCAATCCCGGAATCCTCGTCCAGAGCCAGCAGTAATCGTTTGATTCTATGGTCTCGGACCACACGCTCAATGTGGCTGATGTCGAAGGCAGGAATGCCATTAATCAGGGTCCGGTGATTCGATTTAAGCAGGCTGATAAAAGCTGCCGGATGATATTCCATTCCCCGATCAAGAGCTCTAGCCAACTCCATGCCGGTTTCACCGGCTCCGATAATACCAACAAACTGTTTATTACGGCGTTTCGGTCGATTGACCAGCATACGCACGCCCATGCGCGTGCCACTGACAAAAATGAACGCCAAAGCACCGTAAATGAATGGCACGGATCGAGGAACCAATACCTCCAGCCAGTAACCCAGAAGAATCAGGATAACCGCCGAGATCACGACACCATAAATAACGGTTAAAAAAGCACGATCACTCAGGTACCGAACAACCGCACGGTACAATCCCAGCTTTACAAACACCCCAATGGTAATGGTCACGGTCAGTCCGCAAACAACCAGTTGATCGGTGTTAGGTATCCAGAATTGTTGATCAAATCGCAGGGAAAACGCAGCCCAGAGTGCAAAAATAAGCACCACAACATCGGCAGCAACAGAGACCAAGCGTTTGTGAAACCGAGATAGATTCAGGAAGTTATCGAACATGTTGTCCTTTACCAACTTGAATGTGGACACAGGTTGGCCAATGATATTATCAGTTTCAGGAAATGGTCGTTCATTAACTCAATCGCTGCCGAAGAGATCCCTTGTGTAGACTTTTCCATCTACATCCGCCAGCTGTTCACTTCTGCGATTGGTCACAATAACATCTGAAAGCCTTTTGAACTCTTCCAGATCGCGCACCACACGAGAATGGAAAAACTCGTTATCCTCGAGTTTCGGCTCGTAAACGACCACCTCAATTCCCTTAGCTTTGATTCGCTTCATAATGCCCTGAATGGCTGACGCTCGGAAATTATCAGATCCTGCTTTCATAACCAGCCGATAGACGCCAACCACTTCAGGGTCAGAGCGGAGAATATCGTCTGCAATGAAATCCTTGCGCGTACGATTAGCCTCTACAATCGCCTTGATCAGATTGTTTGGTACATCCTCGTAGTTTGCCAAAAGCTGTTTCGTATCTTTTGGCAGACAATAACCCCCGTAACCAAAAGAGGGGTTGTTGTAATGGTCTCCGATTCTGGGATCCAATCCCACGCCATCAATGATCTGGCGGGTACTCAAACCATGCCGGGCAGCATAGGTATCCAGTTCATTGAAATAGGCGACCCGCATGGCCAGGTAAGTGTTAGAAAATAACTTGATTGCCTCTGCTTCAGTGCTATCGGTAAAGAGAACCGGTACCTCTTCCCTGAAGGCCCCCTGCTTTAACAAATTCGCGAAGATCTCGGCACGCTCAGAGCGTTCTCCGACAATAATTCGCGATGGGTAAAGGTTGTCGTACAATGCTTTACCCTCTCGGAGAAACTCCGGCGAAAAAATAATGTTGGTGCAGTTGAACTGCTCACACACATCCCTGGTGTAGCCCACAGGAACTGTAGACTTAATAACAATCACCGCCGACGGATTGATCTCAAGCACATCAGCAATCACCAACTCAACCGTTCTGGTATTGAAGTAGTTGGTTTCCGGGTCATAGTCTGTGGGGGTGGCAACAATGACGAAATCCGCGCTGGCATAAGCCCGCGCCTTATCGAGCGTGGCGCAAAAATTTAACTGTTTGTTTGCCAGAAAATCCGAAATGTCAGGATCAATGATAGGGCTCCTGCTCTCGTTGAGCTGGGAAACCTTATCCAAGTCAATATCCAGAGCAACCACTTCGTGATGCTGTGCCAGAAGCATAGCGTTGGACAGGCCAACATAGCCCGTGCCGGCGATGGCAATCTTCATTCAACACTCCAATCATTCATTAAGCCGCTGCCTTTCGCATGACATCGCGCAAAACACTGCAGGTCTTCTCAATCTCAGCCTCAGTCAGGGTTGGATGCACCAGAAACATCAGGCTGGTTTCACCCAGCTCACGGGCGACAGGCAAAGGACTGTGAGGCCTCCAGTCGGTGCCATCGAAAGCTTTTTCAAGGTAAACCTCCGAACAGGAACCTGAGAAACATGGCACGCCTGCGTTGACGATCTCTTGCTGGATTCGGTCACGGTCCCAGTCATCGTCCAGCGCGGAGGGCTCAACAAATACGTAACACTTGTAGGCCCCATGCTCTAAATGATCAGGGACCAACGGAACCCTCACCCCCGGCAAGTTGCGAGCACATTCCCAAATGATTTCGGCATTCTTGATCCGTTGCGCGTGCCACTCATCCATCCGTTTAAGCTGAATGCGTCCGACAACTCCCTGCATTTCTGTCATTCGCCAGTTCGTTCCGAAACTCTCATGCAGCCAACGAAAACCAGGAGGATGTTCCCGTTTGTACACCGCCTCCCAGCTTTTTCCGTGATCTTTATAGGCCCACATACGCTCCCAGAGGTGCCGGCTATTCGTAGTTACCATGCCACCTTCGCCGCCGGTGGTCATTATCTTGTCCTGGCAAAATGACCAACATCCAACATGTCCGATAGAACCGACCGAGCCCCCCTTGTACCGGGCGCCATGAGCCTGGGCGCAGTCTTCAATAATGTATAGACCCTGCTCTTCAGCCAATTCCATCAACCCATCCATATCGCAAGGCCAGCCTGCCAGGTGCACACAAACTATCGCTTTCGTACGAGGGCTGAGAACTTTACGGACGGATTCCGGCGTAATATTTTGCGAGTCCCGGTCAACATCGGCGAAAACCGGGATAGCCCCGGCGGTCACGATACTGGAGGCCGACGCCAGAAAGGTTCGAGGCGTAACCACCACCTCATCCCCCTCGCCAATACCTAATCCATTCAGAGCCAAATCCAGCGCGACCGTGCCATTAGCCAAGGCAATAGCGAATTCCGCATCCGCGAAAGCAGCGAACTCACACTCAAACTCCCGGCATTCCTGGCCGGTCCAGTAATTCACCTTATTGGAAAGCAGCACATCACGCACCGAACTGGCCTCTTCGTCAGTAAAAGACGGCCAGGGAGAGAAAGGTCCGTTTAGCATAATCACTCAATCGTCTGTGTCTGAAATTTTGGGCAAGCGTTTGTCTTGCCTGCCAGATAAACCACGCAAAGCGCAGGTTCGAATAGGAGTCGATCACGGCCTGACCTCGAGCGAAGTCAGCTCCCTTTCAGTTTCTAAGCCCTCCGATGCTCAAGCACGCGAGCTGGATTCCCAACTACCGTTATACCAGCGGGAACGCTTTTGGTGACCACGGCCCCCATACCAACAGTGGCCCCCTTGCCAACCACCAACGGCTTTTCCGGCGTACCTTGCTTAATAACAGCCCCGGTGCCAATGTAGGCATGATCCTCAATAACGACATTTCCGTTACAACTCACAGCCGGTGCAAACGTTACGTAATCACCAATCACGCAATCATGCGCAACGTAACTATAAATATTTGCATGGAAATACTTCCCAATTCGAATATTCGAGGTCAACTGAGTGAAGTGGCAGATGATGGAGCCCTCACCCATCGAAACTTCATCGAGAATGACTGCGTTTGCCGCCCTTACAGATAGCGTCGGAATGTTATCCCGCACACATTTGTCTGCCAGTTTCTCACGAACAGCGCTATTGGCAATAGCGAAAACAAGCCGTTTATCTCGAGCGGCATGGTGGAGAAAATCGTCATAACGAAGAATAGAGTAACCATTCAAGGAAGAAGGAAGATCCCCATCATCCACGAAGACGAACTCTGCGTTTTTTCCCTTGAGTTGTTCCCTGACCAACGGCAAAACCTCGCGACCAAACCCGCTCGCGCCGTATATTCCAACCAAAACCTCATCCATTCCGTTCTCCTGATTGCTGCCCGCTCCCGGTGAACCTCGACACCGTCACCTCACCTTTCGCACTGATTCCATCCCGAACAATGACTTTCTTCACAGTCTGAAACAGAATCTTGAAGTCCAACCAAAGCGACTGATTATCGACATACCACAC
This sequence comes from Marinobacter suaedae, assembly GCF_030519635.1. NCBI lineage: Bacteria > Pseudomonadati > Pseudomonadota > Gammaproteobacteria > Pseudomonadales > Marinobacteraceae > Marinobacter > Marinobacter suaedae. The sequence continues at coordinate 264,677 of NZ_JAUMIS010000001.1, forward strand.
ATCCAGCCGGAACTTTTCTTCCCATGAAATAGCATTACGCCCATTCACCTGCGCCCAACCAGTTACACCCGGGCGAACTTCGTGGCGCCGATATTGGTCCTTCGAGTAAAGTGGCAGGTACTCCATCAACAGGGGCCTAGGGCCAACAAGGCTCATGTCGCCTTTTAGCACATTCCACAGTTCCGGTAGCTCATCGAGGCTTGTGGACCGCAGAAAACTACCAAATGGCGGCATCCGGTGGTCATCGGGCAGAGGATGCCCCTGTTCATCTGTGGCGTCCAGCATGGTGCGGAATTTCACCATATCAAAAGGCTTGCCATGCAGGCCTGGCCGAGTTTGACGAAACATTATGGGAGAGCCGAGTTTGCGGCGCACCTGCCAGGCAACAATGAGTATTAGAGGAGAAAGCAATAAAAGGCTGAAGGAGGCCACCAGTATGTCGAAAAGTCTTTTAAGCATAAGCTTCGTCACCCTTAACCGACCCTGGAACAGTAATCCGACAAAGCTCCTTTGCAAAATGTGGTACATGCAGCTTTTCACGTACATCTAAACTGATCATGCAGTTATCCGCTGTACCCCCCTCAAGCGAAAAAAAGCACTTCACCAAGGCATTATGATCCGGCGGGCAAACCACCCCAATCTCTAGCTGCTCTACCCAGCGTGCCACACTAGTGTCTTCCCCACAAACCGCCAACACCCGAGTACCAGCAAGTGCATAACCGGAGGATTTGCTGGGAAAGGCGAATTTAGTGACTTCATCATCAATCGGCAACAATGCCCAGCGGTGCTGCTTCACCAGTTCCGCAGCGTCAGAGGCGGGGATAAAGCCCAGGTAGTCTACCTGCTTATAGGCATTCGCCAGTGCCTGCACATCGTTAGCGTGCACGCCACCGCCTGCGAAAGTGAAGTGCAGTTTGCCCCCTTGTTGCAAATAGTCCCGAATGGCAGCCATCAACAGGGGGATTCGTTGCAGCCGGCCAGCATTACCACAAAACACGATGTCGCTGGTGCGCTGGGCCATCGGCACAGGCGTTACGGCAAAAGATGGATTATCCAGAAGGTGTATCGGGCATTCGGTATTGCTGCGCTGCTGGATGTAAGTCTTCATGTCTTCAGACAGCGTGATAATCGCACCCGCATGACGCAGTGAGTAATTGTCTACCACCTGCAATAAACGAAGTATTACCCAGTTGACCGGCATTACAATGTTGGCGGCTTCCGGATGAATGTCCTGCAAGTGGTACACATAACGCGCACCAAACAACCGGCAGTACACCGCGACAATAAACGGCACGACCACTGGCGGGTTAGTAGACACATACACGTTAGCCGGCTTTTCCCGCACTAAGCTAACGAAAGTCCAGAGCATGAAGAACACGGCTTCGGCAACGCGTTTGATCAGACCACTGGCGGAGGTTGTGTAGGCATTGCAGGCCCGCAACTGAATACCTTTGCCCCGCCCATTACTTCCCAACAGACGAGCAAGGTCGCCTTGAGCCTGTGTAATCACACATACAGAATGATGTTGTGCAGCCTCCTCGGCGAACTGCAATAGGGCCTCTCCAATTACCTGGCTTTGCGGCCAAAAACTCCGATTTACAATCGCCAGATCCGTTTTGTTACGCGCCATAGGAAATGTGCTTCCTCAATACTGTTTCCAAACCGTCTGCATCACATAGTCCCGATAACTATGAATTATCCGCACTACTTTCTCTGCCACATTCGGCATACTGTAGTCCTCCACCAGTCGCATAGAACGTTCATCCCCCCTACCCTGGTTTTCCAAAATAGCTAGGCCCTGTAACACACGTTCAATCCCCAGACCCACCATTATGGCGGCGGTTTCCTCCATACCTTCAGGTCGCTCATGCGCTTCGCGGATGTTCAGGGCGGGGAAGTTGAGGATAGAAGCTTCTTCGCTAATGGTGCCGCTATCCGACAACACCGCCTTGGCACTCAGCTGAAGCTTGTTGTAATCCTTGAACCCCAAGGGCTTAAGCAGACACACGCTCTCATGGAACTTTACACCCATGGCGTTTACCCGGTTCTGGGTGCGCGGGTGGGTAGAGACGATCACCGGGTAGCCATACTGTTCGGCCACAGTGTTCAGAATATCCACCAAAGCCAGGAAATTTCTATCGGAATCCACGTTCTCTTCCCGGTGGGCGCTAACCACAAAGAACTTGCCCTCTTCGAGCACCAGTCGCGTGAGCACATCGGAGGCTTCAATGCCGTCGCGAAAGTGGTTCAGCACTTCAAACATGGGGCTACCAGTTTTGATCACCCGGTCAGGCAGCAGACCCTCGCGCAGCAGGTAGTCCCGGGCGATGGTGCTGTAGGTCAGGTTGATGTCCGCAGTATGGTCGACAATGCGGCGGTTGATCTCCTCCGGTACCCGCATATCAAAGCAACGGTTGCCGGCTTCCATATGGAAGGTGGGAATCTTGCGGCGCTTGGCGGGAATCACTGCCATGCAGCTGTTGGTATCCCCCAGCACCAGCAGGGCGTCCGGCTGCACTTCTGCCAATACCTTGTCCACCGCGATAATCACATTGCCGATGGTCTCCGCACCGCTGGCGCCGGCCGCACTCAGGAAGTGGTCCGGCTTGCGGATGCCCAGGTCCTGGAAAAAGATTTCATTCAGCTCGAAATCGTAGTTCTGGCCAGTGTGCACCAAAAGGTGCTCACAATACTCATCCAGCTTGGCCATCACCCGGGACAGACGAATAATCTCCGGCCGGGTGCCGACCACGGTCATGACTTTTAGTTTTTTCATGGCAGTTCCAGATTCAGTCAGGCTTCGGTACCCACCGGGTACGCGAAGGTATCCGGGTTGCCCCGGTCAAAAATTTCATTGGCCCAGAGCATACACACCAGCTCATCGTCGCCCACGTTGGTAATGTCGTGGGTCCAGCCCGGTACGGTTTCCACAATCTCCGGCCTAGAACCGTCGGTAGACAACTCGTAAAACTCCCCGGTGAGCATGTGGCGGAAGCGGAAGCACGCCTTGCCCTTGATCACCAGAAATTTCTCGGTTTTTGAATGGTGGTAATGGCCGCCACGGGTGACGCCGGGATGGGCCGTGAAGAAGGAGAACTGGCCGGCGTCCGGGGTTTTCAGCATTTCCACAAACACACCGCGCTCGTCGCCGTGCTGAGGAACCATGTAGGTGAAGCGCTCCGGCGGCAGGTAGCTTAGGTAGGTGGAATACAGCGCCCGGACCAAGCCGGTACCCACTGGCTCGGTGATCAGGTTATGCCGGGTGGCTTTGAAGCGGTTCAGCTGGTTGGCTAACTCGCCCACCGTAATCTTGTAAACCGGATCCACATTCACAAAAGGTCCTTCCAGTGGCTCTCCGCCCAGCAGTTTCAGGAAGCTGGCGACAACATCATCTATATACACCAGGTTGATTACCGCATCCGGATCGTTAATCTGCACCGGCAAATCCCGGGCGATGTTGTGGCAGAAGGTGGCCACCGCCGAGTTGTAATTGGGCCGCGCCCATTTACCGAACACATTGGGCAGGCGATAAATGTAAACCGGATTGCCGGTAGCCTCATTCAGCGCCAGTAAGGCCTCTTCAGCTTCCCGCTTGCTGGTTCCGTACTTGTTATCCCACTCGGCCTGAATAGACGAGCTATAAATAACCGGAATCTGCCGGCCACTGCCCTGCACCGCCCTACACAGCGCCTGGGTGAGGCCGGGATTGCCGGTTGCAAATTCAGCAGAATCCTGAGGACGATTGATGCCAGCCAGGTGAACAATCCAGTCCACCCCATCCAACAAGCCGGCCAAGTCGTGCTCGGTGTGCTCCCGGGTGAAGGGCACTACCTCAAAACCACCCTTTTCCTGCAGATGCACTAGCAGGTTCTTGCCGATAAAACCGTTAGCTCCGGTTACCAGTACTTTCATCGATCAGTCCTCCGGGCTTTGGTACTCACCCCGCTCCAGGGCTCGAATGAATTCAAGTTTATGCAACAAAGCTTGCATGCCAGCCACATCCAAGCGTTCGGTATTGTGGGAGTTGTAATCCTCGGTGTGGGAGATCCTCTCCTCGCCCTGCTCCACAAACTTGCCGTAGTTCAAGTCCCTCAAATCCGGCGGCACCCGGTAATAACCGCCCAGATCTTCCGCGCAGGCCATCTCTTCTCGGCTGAGTAGAGCTTCAAACAACTTCTCACCGTGGCGGGTACCAATTACATTGATGGGGTGATCCGGCTTGCTCATCAGATCGGTCAGCGCGTGGGCCAGCGTTTCGATGGTCGCGGCCGGCGCCTTCTGCACGAACAGGTCACCATTGCGGCCATGTTCGAAGGCGTACAACACCAGGTCTACCGCATCGGCCAGCGTCATCATGAAGCGAGTCATGTTCGGATCGGTAATGGTAAGGGATTTACCTGCACGAATCTGATCCACAAACAACGGAATGACCGACCCGCGGGATGCCATCACGTTGCCGTAGCGGGTACCGCAGATTACGGTTTTTTCCGGGGCCACATTGCGGGACTTGGCCACCATGACCTTTTCCATCATCGCCTTGGAAATGCCCATGGCGTTGATAGGATAAACAGCCTTATCGGTGCTCAGGCACACTACCCGCTTTACTTCGTTCTGGATGGCCGCTTCCAGCACGTTTTCAGTGCCGATCACATTGGTTTTCACCGCCTCCATGGGATGAAACTCGCAGGAAGGCACCTGCTTCAGTGCCGCCGCGTGGAAGATGTAATCCACACCACGAGTAGCATTTAGAACGCTATTAAAATCCCGCACATCGCCAATGTAAAACTTGAGCTTGGGATTAGCGTAGCGCTTGCGTATATCATCCTGCTTTTTTTCATCCCGGCTGAATATGCGAATTTCTTCGATGTCGGTGTCTAGGAAGCGATTGAGAACGGCGCTGCCAAAGGAGCCGGTACCCCCGGTGATTAACAGGATCTTCTTCTTGAAGGGCATGTTGATTGGTCCTTACTTCTTTCCGTAGGCGTATTTAAACAGGGCGATATTGGCTTCTATCGTATCGTTTTGGGAGAATTTTCCTTTGGCCCAGTTCAGTACATGCCGGCGCATACGAAGGTATTCTCCGAAGGGCATGGTGGCCAGTTCATCAAGCTTTGCGCTAAAGGCATCAAAGTTATCAAGGGGAAGGTCCCATCCGATGCCTAAATTATGAAGGTTTCGCCAGGGGGTAGTGTTTGCAATCAGAATAGGCAAACCGGCGCAAAGCGCCTCAGCGATTACATGCCCATAATTTTCTCCCTTAGTCGGGAAAAAGAAAACATCATATTTCTCGAGCGTCTTAACCACTTCGTCGGGGCTTAACGTACCTTTGCGCTGAACCTCTACGTGTGGTGGCAAGGTCGCAATCGCTTTCTCACACTCCCGCCAATAATCTCGATCTTCGACTGGCCCATAAACATGAAAGTTCAGAGGTTGCTGAACCTTCTGCAACATCTCGAGAGCCGCAAGCAGGTTCTTCTTCGGCGAAATCCGGGAAACAAAGACCGCGTTCAACACGCGGTAGGCTCGGGTTTCAATTTCTTCCGCAAATTCTCTGGCACCAATATTCTCTGCAATCTGAACATCCACCCCCGAGCCAACAACCCGACGAACGTCCCCAGCTTCAAAATCAGTGGACACCTGAAAGACTGTGTCGCGATGAAATCCAAGCAATTTGAATATTTTTATAAACCAGCGTTTTTTGAAAGATTTGAGTGACAGCGCGCCTTCAGAAAACTCTCCTCGCGGGCCAATCACAACTTTTTGCCGAAGTACTTTAGCCAGCAAAAGCGGGAAAACGGAAAACCGTGGGGAAAAAAAACTATTCAGATAAACGAGATCGTATTCTTTGGCCCACAGTTCCCGAGCCATTTGCGCGTAACCCTTTATACCCGGCCGGATGTATAAGACTAAAGCGTTGCCAACCTGAATCCATTCGCCGCTGCTGACTGAGGTGTACGCAGCATTGTCGCCCAAGTCTCTGTCGCCGGTAATCAGCTTGAAGGTTATTTCATCGCCCACTTGCTCAAAAAGATTTTTGATAGTTTTTATAGGCCCACCACCCTTGAAGCCAGGGAGATAATAACCAGCGAATACTAAAATCTTCAACTTAGACTCCATCTTAATTAAAAAATACTAGCTTGTAGGGCAAAAACTGTTCGGAAGTGGCGGACCTAGCAAAGGCAAAAAAAGAATAGATAGCAAAAGTCAGAAAAAAAAGTTGCCTCTCTACCCCCCTGAAAACCTCAATAAACCAAGGTATAGCAAGGACTTTAAAAACAGAAAAATACTCAGAAACCCGTAAAAACATAGCATAATCTCTAAAAGTATAGTTAATGAGCGCGCCAACAAACGCTATATTAAAAAACCACACTGCCTTAGGATTAATTCTCTTCACAAATAATGACAGAAAAAGAAAAACAAAAACCTCAAAGATAAGCCGAACACCTAAGCCTGAGCTTTCTCTAACGGCACCATCACCTTCAAAATAAACTCCAAATCCACCTAAGATAACGTGATTTCTTTCTAATAACTCGAAAACTGGACCTATCAAAAGAGCAGATAAAACAACACAAAAGATAGATGCCAAACCCCAAAACCTGAAACCGAGCACTTTCCTTGGGACAAAATTGAATGCAAGCGCTACAGGCGCAGAATAGTGAAACAAAAAACCAACAGCTGATGATGGTATAGTAGATAGAATCTTGCTTCTAGAGAATAAGGCGCAGAAAAGAACTACGATAGATATTGCAAAATTCTGCCTAACTGTATTGGTGGCTGAAAAGACCGGCCCCAAACCTAAAAAAAGAATCACAGACAAAGATACCATGGATGCAGAGTCGAAACCTACACCTCTAATAGCTATCCAAAAAAAAGTTATAGTGAATAGGTAGAACAAAAATAACACAAAATTACCACTTAATCCCAGCGAGCTCACTCCTTCTAGGACAGCCAAAAAACCTACCTCGAAACGATCCCTAATAACCGGATCGCCAGCTTCAAACCTGTCAAAAATCTCTATATAATTCCAATAATCCGAACCTACTTCATACCGAAACCCCAATAGAAATATAAGAAGGCAAAAAGGCAAGAAGAGGAAAATAGAGCCATATCTTTTGACATAAATAGCACTCCCGCCTGACATATCCGAGCAGTGCATATAGAAAAGGGCGAAAAGCAGGAAGAAAAAAAACAAGAAAAAGTAAACAATCATTATTAGCGCTTGTATTCGTTATACCGAATCCCTAAAAAGTACGAAAGGGAGCCGACGCCTCTCATCATTCTGTCAACCCCTTCCTTCGCCTCTTCAGGCCCTTTAATAAAAAGCTTAACCAGAGACTCGCCGAGACCTATTGGCAGGAGTGATACAGCACGACAGAAAAGGAAGAGTGAAGATGCGCCATATTCCAGCTTCCTTTCAATCATGCAGTGAGTCAAACCGTAGCGAAAATGCCTTTGTAAACGCCAAGCCATACCTTGCCTCAACACTGGCATTTCCTCGGTCACAACCGCAGTAGGACATGATTCAATTCGCGCACCTAATTCAATGGCGCGCCTAAAAAACATTGCATCTGAGCCACCAGTTTGAGCAAAGTCCTCATCGAAAGCTAATTTTTTAGCAAGCCATTTTTTAAAGATTACATTGTCAGTTTCAGCAATATACCTAGGCTCAATACGCTCAAAATAGCGCTTTCGATAAATTTTTCCGTCTCTTTCTTGGTTAACCCCACCACTTACGACATCTACACCCTCTTTATCTATAGAAGCAACCATATTGATAAGCCAAGAAGGCTCAACCCATTCATCATCATCTATAAATGCAATGAAATCTGCACCGAGCTCTAGGGCATTCTTTAAAGCCCTATTTCTTGCAAAAGGAATGCCTGGAATTCCCTCCCAATCATAAACACACTCCATAGAGCCTTTAAAATAATTTACTATTTCTTCGGAAACTGGCTGATCATTATTATCAACAACGACAACAAAGTATTCGTATTTATCGCTCAGCTCAGCTTGAGAGATCGATAATAAACAACGGCGAAGCATCTCATTCCGGTTACATGTTGCTATACAAATCGAAACCCGTTTCATAGACACACACTCTTCTGGTACTAGCTGATAGCTTGACTGGCTAATGCCTGATTTAAACCAGCCAAATCGTTGCAATGCACTACAGCACAGATGAAGGTATCACCGTTAACCTCCGGCATAAATCCAGCAGTCAGCAATCATATCTGTTCAAACTGCTCATCTGAGATCCCTGTCCCAATTGACGGCAGGCGCTACATTTTTTCTGAGAACCGAGGCTTCATTGAACAATCCACAAAAGATTGCTCTCAGATTTCTAGCTGGCTATCGCTCAATCTTAATTGCCGTTGGGCCGTGGCATTTATCCTCAACTGGGAATAAGCTTTCACTTCACTTTTGATATCGCGCTGGGTTACTTTTTCTTACCTCTCACTTCATCAATCACCGAGCACACCAAGCCCCACATTTCTTCCGACAGACGCTTTAACTCACCCGATCGATCATTTAACTTTTCACGCAGCGCAACCGAGGATTCTTCGCAAATCAACAGATCCACTTTCCGCCGCAACACTTCATCGCTATCTGTAACCGATACAAGCCCTTCGATAAAACCATAGTCTTCAAACAATCGTTTGTATTTATGGCTCCAGCCAGTTGCGAGCGAAGGAACGCCCTGTGACAGCGCACTGACCAAACCATGGAAGCGGCTCCCAACTGTGGCATCACAAGTTCCTAGAATTCCTTTGATATGCAGAGGGTTGGTCTCTATAACAATCGGAATGCCACCCACTGCCTCGGAGACTTTTTCAGCGAGCATTTGGTCATTTACCCCCTCGTGCACCAGCAAAAAGGGTTTGGTTCCGCTCTCTCGAAGATACTTGGCCGTGCGAATAAGGAAGGGCAGATAAGCTTTACTTTCTGCCGCGCAGGTTTTATCGATCATACGGTAATTAGGAACGATCGCTACCCGTTTATCCGTTGAATCGTAATGTTCTGGCAATGTACCTTCCAGAAGGTTTGTAAAGTCAGGGTACAGTTTGATTTTATCTTGCTCTCCCACAATATCTGTAAGATATTTATAGGAATCGCTCTCCCGCGGAAAGATCAAGTCTGCATTAGCTGCCCATTTGCGAACATACTTATCTATATTCTCATTCTCAAATGGCCCCAGAGCCTGCGGTAGCATCACCAACTTGGTGCCATTCTTCTTCCACACAGAACTGGATATACTTAGTTCTTTGCAGTTATCAACTCCCCATTGGTCACTATATGCGAAACCAGCTACATCTAAGATGACATCTATCTCGCTCGTGAGCACCAAGCCATAAAGCGCTCGAAGGCGCTTGGGAACGAAGGATGCGAATCGACCGAAATCAAACCCTTTTCGCCATAGCCAAGCTTTCGGATACAGCTGCAAGCTGACCATCTTTTCATAGGTATCGCTGGCCCCTCCATAAACTGGAGCCATAGTGAGCTTTGCTTTCGGATAGCGCTCTCTAAGTTTATGAACAACCGCAAGAAGCATTAGCTCAGCGCCTTTATTTACGAAGCCGGCTCGTCTGATTTCAATGATCATTCGCTTATATCTTCCAAGATCAAATGGTTTGTTTTCTTTTGCGAGTAAGGAATACCGCCTTGCTCATCGGCATACCCGACAGCCAGGAGCATCACTACTCTTTCGTAATCTTTCAGACTGATTATCTTTCGGAGTTTTCGTTCGCTGCTATCTACTTCCGGCCAATTGATTGAACAAGAAGAGAGTCCGAGTGTTTCTAGAGCAAGCATCAGCTGCATGGCCGCAAGCGATCCATCAATATAAATGAGATGCCGATCTCGCTCAAAAGGATAAGCTGAGAGGTCACCGACGATAGCGATGATCGCTGGCAAGTTCCCTGCAAACCCAGTCGTCCCTCCGGCGCATTTGGCAATTGCCACCGCCTTCTGTTTATCATTGCAAAAGGCGAATTTATAGGGTTGCCGGTTACAGGCCGAGGGTGCCAGACTAGCCAAGTTGGCAGCTTTTTGAACTAACTCCAAAGGCACATGCTTATCTTGATACCAGCGTACTGATCGCCTTCGAATAAATAGGTTCGCAAGCTCATCAAAGTCCACATTTCTTTCAGGCAGAGATTTATACGAGTATGGCTTAAAGTGGTTACCATTAGCAGGAATAAGGCCACAAACATTCGCAATTACACTCGCATTGTTCCGAATATTTGAATAGAGAGATCTAGCTTTATCTATCTCTTCAGAGGAGCCCACAACTACAAAGTACTCATCGAGTACATCCGTAGCCCATTTTTTTTCAGATTCGGATAGATGCTTTGACTGTAATGCATTCCTATAGCATTCAACTGTTTCTGTTATAAAACCTTCAGCAAAAACCTCACGCCTAGGCCTCATTATTAAGCCTTTCTCAAGCCGGTGGATGTTTCGGCGCAACAGAGCGCAGCTTTCGCCAATTTCCTCTAAGGAATCATGGTATGCCTTTCGGCCCTGAAGAACGGCAAAATGTTCGTTGGCGAATTTTGGGTTAACAAGGTAATAACAACTCGCCAGGAATCTAGACTTTCCACCCAATGCCAAAAACAGAAAACCCAGCTTTAACTTGGCCGATCGGATCAAGATTAATAAATAATTTGGCAAAACCTTCTTTACAACAGACTTCATTAATTTTCTCGCAACTTAAGATATCGAAAGACAAAGAAAAATGATTTTGTCATCATGAAGAATATTGGACGGGTTTTACTATAAAGTGCCAGAGAAACAAAGGATGCAAACGCGTATGAGAGGAGTGTAGCGTATGCAGCACCAACGACACCAAACTCGGGTATAAGAAAATAATTCAGAAGAATATTTACTAGAGCACCTCCGCCCTGAGTTAACAATGAGAAAACTAAAATATTCTCAATGAGAATCCACTTTGAAAGTGCAGCCCGCATGAAAATAAACAAAGCAGCCCAAACATGGATCAATAATACACTTGCGCTTTCAATATAATGCTCCCCAAAGAAAAGAAGGATTACATATTCTGCAGCCAACGTCATAGCCAGAGCGACGGCTAACGCCAAACCAAACAACAGGTCAAGAAGTTGTTGGAATCGCTTATCAAACTCTGGACTGCTCTGATCTCGAAGCTTAATCAGCTTCGGAAAGAAAGATGTCACGATGGCGACAGGAACGAAATACCAAGCCTCAGAAATCTGCGCGGCCACTGCATAAATACCCACGGAACCCGAACCCTCGAACCATTTCAGCATTACTTGGTCTACTTTAAGGTAGACAACCGCGAAAATTGATCCAAGATAAATTAACCAGCCTTGACTCAGTAATTCTCTCGCTCGGCCCCAACTGAAACTCCATTCCGATAATGGAAGGATAGATGTCGCCTTGTAAAAGAATAGGGAAGCAAGAACAACAATGACTGCCTGAGCCAAATTCGCACCAGCAAAATATATAACCCCTGAACCAATAAAAACGAACGCTATCTTTAATCCGGCTGAAGCTGCAAGCGCCATCAACCTAGCGTAAGTCACATACTTCGCCTGGACAAAAGCTTGGAACCAAAAATCAAAGACTTGAAAAGGGCTAAAAAGGAGGGCAGCACCGGCAATCGCAAGCATCACAAATTCCGGTGAAGAGATACCCTCGTAAAGCGCTGCATACACTAGAAGTACTACATAGCCAGCACCCACACCCATAAATTTCAAGCCGAGAGTTGTCCCGAGCGTCTCACCGCGATTGTTCGGCTTTTTAACAATTTCTCGCACAACCAAACCGCTAAGGCCCACATGACCTGCCGCCGAGAGTATAGCTGCTACAGAGATTACATAGGAATAAAGGCCAAAGTCTTCGGGACCCAGGTAGCGCGCCACGAGAACAGTGACTAAAAAGCCAACTACCAGGGTTGCAACCTTGTCTCCCATTATCCACAAGGTATTGTGCAGGTAATGCTTGATTTTTTGGTAGAGGTCCCGAACTTTCAAGGATTGGTGCTCTTCCAGTTTAAAGGCAATTAGTGTTGACAAAGAGGGTCTGCCCCGAAATCGAGTCAGAGTCACTTATGGATTGCTTGATTTCAAAATGGCGGTCGTTGAGCCTTTGGGGTCAGCTGTCTTTTTCAACAGCTTTGCTTGTAACCCTTACTCTTCTTGCTCGTCGCTAAGGCTGTCGCGCACCAGTGCAACGAATTCTGCAGAGAAGGCCAGGATTACGCCCACCATTAATCCCAGAATTGCGCCCAACGCTACAATCAGCGCTTTGCCGGGGCCTTTGCCATGATTACTTTGTCGGCTCGTCACCAGTACTTCTGCTGGTTTCAGGGCTTCTTTATCGCTTTCAAGCTCGGCCTGCTTCTGTATGGCCGACGAAAGTGCCAACGCTGTGCTTTCACTGCTTTCCATTGCCTGTAATGCCGCTACTACCGCTGCCTGTGAGGCGATGCGTTTGTCGAGTGTGTTGCCAGTAATCTCTATTAGTTTCTGCTGCCGTTCTTTTACGTTGGTGATCAGTTTTGTGTGAATCTCACTAACCAAATCACTTTGTTCTTCCGTGGCGTCTGTGGTCAAGCGAATAAGGCCTGTTTCTTTGGGATTGGTGGCTTTCACTTCAAAAGGCAGGCCTCGTTCATTGACTTCGGTAAAGGTGGCTACATGTTCCGGAATCCAGCGACTCTCAAGATTCGCCACCACGGTACCCGGGGCTTCTAAATATTCCCCTTTTCCGTCTTCGGCCAGTTGTATCAGACTTACGTACTCATACCTCGCAGGTGTCATCAGGACATAAATTATCGCCAGTAAGGTAATGACGAGGAACGATATATAGAATACCCGACGGCGGCGAACAAAGGTGGTTGCCAGATCCACCAGACTAATTTCTTCGCTATAACCCATTCTTTCCTGATTATTGTGCATCAATTGACCTGTCACAGTTCAAGTTTTCATTCAGGCACGCTACCGCCCGCCCTCCTTCTCCGGCATGGCCAGGCAATAGGACCGTTCGCAAACAGAATAGGCTCCGCAACCACGTTATGATTCCGGAGATCCTCAGTTTGATGGCGTGCTAATTCTTCCACCAAGAAGGCGCAGATTCTACGTGAACAGCCCCTCTGTTTCAGTTACGTGGCGTTATTACTTCCAATATATTCTGTCGACGGCCACATTTGACCAATCCTCTTACTCAAAAAAGCCGGAGCAAAGCCCCGGCCCTTTAACCAGCTCTTTGTCAGCATCCGCTACATGGCACGCTGGCATTTCCTCCGGACATTTTGATATCAGGCGCGCTCGCCGATGCGCCTGCGACGAAGCAGCACCAAGAGACGCCATACATGGCTCAACCCCCAGTCATAAGCTGCAAACACACCAAGAAACAAGCTAAACATCAGCCACTCCGGAATTCGGAAGTACTCACCGATGAGGCCGAACGCCGCGAACAACAGGGCAATACCGGTGATCATGACCAACGCCTGCCGATCTGAGAAACCTGCCCTCATGAAAATGTGATGCAAGTGATCCCGATCGGGCTTCATCACAGACTGCCCCTTCCGAGCCCGGCGCACCATGATTGCCACCATGTCCATCAGCGGAATCGCAACCAGCCACAATGCAGTGACCGGCCGGAAGGCCTGACTCTCAAGACTCGTTCCATTCACCAACAGCCAAACCACGGCAAAGCCAATGAACATCGATCCCGCATCGCCCATGAAGATTTTCCGCCGGAAAGGAGGAATACGAAGATTGGCCATAAGATAAGGAATCAACGCAAAGGAGAGCGAGAGGCAAAGTGTCAATTCCAGTGGGAAGCCGCCCGACGAAGCAAAAAGAATGGTCAGTGAGAGCAGCGCTACAAGAGACAGACTACCCGCCAGGCCATCAATACCATCAACCATGTTGAACGCATTGGTGGCTCCGATGATCGCTGCGATGGTAACGAACGGCCCCAATATACCCAACTCAATAACCCCGAGGCCAAACAGATTGCCAAAGGACTGCAGAGAATGACCGGAACCAAAGGCCAGTATCGCACCGAGCGCCACCTGCCCAGCCAGACGAAACTTGGCAGGCAGATCCTTCGCATCATCAACCGCGCCCATAATAACCAGGACGGCGGAGCAGATCAGGAATAAACCATACCCGTCGGCCATTGGCATCTCCAGCAGCCAGGCAACGCATAACCCCGCAAATGCACTCAGTCCACCGACCAAAGGAATAGCGCCAACGTGAGTCTTACGCTGATCAGGCCGATCCAGGAGATCGACGTAGGCGGCAATCGGTTTAAGAATCAGGAGAGCGATCAGGGAAGCGAACGCCGAAAGCAGGCCGATAGTGCTGGCCGAGACCATATATATACCTCTAAATCAGGAATATCAGTACTTAGATGCGGGGAGCTGAGGGAATACTTCCAGTGTAGGCAGAGACGATTAAAAGTAGGTGACTAAGTATACAGAGGGAAAGGATAAAAGAGCATGAGCCGAGCAAGCATTTAACGTCTTTTTACAGTCATTGATGATGAGGGATAAACCGCACAATCCGATCATCCCCCCCACCCGCTCCCAAAGCGGACTCGCTAAAGCGTCAACTCGGTCTCAAGCCATGCGGGCAACTTCATGGTTATCCAAATACCACTGATAAGCATCACGAAGGCCATCCTCCAGTGAAATACTCGCTTCCCAGCCCAGCGACTTGAGGCGTGACACATCCATCAGCTTGCGTGGTGTGCCATCGGGTTTGGAACTGTCGAAGACCAGCTTGCCCTGGTAACCCGTTACTCTTGCGACCGTCTCAGCGAGCTCACGGATTGTGCAGTCCACCCCGGTACCCACATTGATGTGGGACAACATGGGCTCGGAATGGGCCTGATAAGTCGCATCATCCAATTCCATCACGTGAACGCTGGCAGCAGCCATATCGTCCACATGCAAAAATTCCCGCATCGGCTTACCACTGCCCCAAATCACGACTTCAGCCGCATCATTCTGAACCGCCTCATGGAACCGGCGCAGCAACGCCGGAATCACATGACTGTTCTCCGGGTGGAAGTTGTCGTTAGGGCCATACAGATTGGTGGGCATTACACTGCGGTAGTCGCGCCCGTACTGTCGGTTATAACTCTCACACAACTTGATACCGGCAATCTTGGCCAGGGCGTAGGGCTCGTTGGTCGGTTCGAGGGTGCCAGTCAGCAAGGCGTCCTCACGCATCGGCTGCTCAGCAAACTTCGGGTAGATGCACGATGACCCGAGGAACAACAGCTTTTGTACATCCGACTGATGCGCGGCGTGAACGAGGTTCGCCTCGATCATCAGGTTCTGGTAAATGAACTCCGCAGGCAAAGTGTTATTGGCATGAATGCCACCAACCTTCGCCGCCGCGATGTACACCTGATCGGGTTTGTGCTCTGCAAACCACGCCCGCACTCCTGCCTGGTCCAGCAGGTCCAGCTCATCCCTTGAGGCGGTCAGGATATTTTCATAACCCAGGTCTTTCAGCCGACCAACAATCGCCGAACCCACCATCCCCTTGTGGCCAGCAACAAATACCCGCTGGTGTCTCAAACTACCCGGCATGTTACTTCTCCACCGAAACCCGAACATCATGGCCATTGCGCTTCAGGAACGCGTGACGCTGGGCGACCTTCAGATCCTCAGACACCATTTCCGCGCACATCTCCTGAACCGTAATCTCCGGTTCCCAGCCCAGCTTCTCCTTTGCCATGGATGGATCACCCAGCAAGGTCTCCACCTCAGCAGGGCGGAAATAGCGAGGGTCCACCCGCACAATGACATCGCCTACCTTCAAGGCCGGTGCCTTGTCACCCTCAATGGCCTCGACCGTCGCCACCTCATCGACACCCTCGCCTTCAAAACGAAGCGTGATGCCCAACTCATTCGCAGACCACTGAATAAACTCACGCACGGAATACTGAACACCCGTTGCGATCACAAAGTCCTCCGGCTGATCCTGCTGCAGCATCATCCACTGCATCCGCACGTAATCCTTTGCATGGCCCCAGTCCCGGAGTGCGTCCATATTGCCCATGAACAGGCACTCCTCAAGCCCCTGCGCGATGTTGGCCAGGCCGCGAGTAATCTTACGTGTTACAAAGGTCTCGCCACGGCGCGGGGATTCATGGTTGAACAGGATGCCGTTACAGGCATACATGCCATAGGCTTCCCGATAGTTAACCGTAATCCAGTAACCATAGAGCTTTGCCACGGCGTAGGGCGAGCGCGGGTGGAATGGCGTGGTTTCCTTTTGGGGAATTTCCTGAACCAAACCGTAGAGTTCGGAGGTGGACGCCTGATAGAAACGGGTTTTCTTCTCCAGACCCAGCAAACGAATTGCTTCAAGGAGTCGCAAGGTACCCATTGCGTCCACGTCGGCGGTGTATTCCGGCGCCTCAAAGCTCACCGCCACATGGGATTGGGCACCAAGGTTATACACCTCGTCCGGCTGAACTTCCTGGAGGATACGCGTGAGGTTGGAGGAATCCGTCAGATCGCCATAGTGCAGAATAAATCGCTGATTATCTGCGTGAGGGTCCTGGTAGACATGGTCTACCCGCTGGGTATTGAACAATGAAGCGCGACGCTTGATGCCGTGTACCTCATACCCTTTCTCCAACAAAAATTCCGCCAGGTACGAGCCATCTTGCCCTGTTACACCGGTTATCAACGCCTTCTTAACCAAACCTTTTCTCCGCAAAACAATGATCAGGCATAAAACTGCCCTTAATTAACGACTCTTTTCCCGAACCACTTGGATTTCAAGACATCTATCAGGAACACTGGAGCAGAAACAAACATTCTGCGCCACAGCCTTTTCGGCTCCTGCACCAGCCTGGGCAGCCATTCCAAACCAACTCGCTGGAAGGCAGGATGAGATCTCTTTACACGGCCGGTGTAGAAGTCGAAAACGGCCCCGATCGCCGCTGCAAAACGCACGTCCAATTCCTGGAAATTGTCCATAATCCATTTTTCTTGCTTGGGTGCGGTCATGCCCACCCAGAGCACATCGGCTTGCGCCAGATTTACAGCAGCGATCATCTCATCCAGTTCCTGCCGGCTGTACTCCGGCTTGAACGGTGGCGAATAGGTTCCTGCCAAGATCACATTGGGATAATCCCGAGCCAACCGTTTTCGAATCGCCGCCAATGTTTCTTCCGTTGAGCCAAGGAAAAACACCCTCCTGCCGCCAGTGCGGTTCAACCGCTCCAGCACTCCCGAAAAAACATCCGAACCAGTCACGCGTTCACTGATATTGCCGCCCAGCATCTGCGACGCATAGACCACACCAACACCATCAGCGACCAGATAGTCTGAATTGTGAAGCGCCGACGAGAACGTCTGGTCCTGAAGCGATACCGCGTACGAATGAGGATTCATGCAGGCCAGCCAGCGTTTCTCGCCTGCCTCAATTGAATTACAAATTTGGTCACAGCACTCCCCGGGTGAAAGCGCATCAACCCGGTAGCCTAGAATGTCTTCCTTCATACTTCTGCCCGGTTTCTCTCAACCGCCTGTTGGTAAATATTCATCAAGATCTCGTAATTGGCCTGCTCGTTATACTTCGTCTCAAACTCGCGGCGGGCACCTTCAGCAAGACAGGGCAACAACCCCGGTGCTTGCCAGGCTTCACGAACTGTCGCTAATAGCGAAGCCGCATTCGCCGGCTCAAACACCACACCGTTTTCACCGTGGCGAACAATGTCCGGCAAGGGGCCCAGATTGGAAACCGCCACAGGTGTGCCGAAGGCAAACGCCTCTCTCACCACCATAGGGAACCCCTCAAAGCATTCGGACGGTAATACCACCAGGCGAGCATGGGCAATCGCCTGCTGGGCCTCTTCTGCCCCCACCTGCCCAGCAAAGACAATGGGCAACCCCTCAGCCCGGTTCTGCAACTCTGCTCTCAACGGACCGTCGCCCACAATCTTCAATTTAGGCGCATTACTGCCCCACTTTCGCCAAGCTTCAATCAGCGTGTGAACGCCTTTTTCTCTGCCCAACCGACCAACAAAAACCACCTGTCCATCACGAGCATCAAAGGGCAAAACTGGAGGCTGCCCAGCATAAAAGTTCGGCTTAACATGCATCTTCTCGGCTGGCAGCCCCCCCTTTGCCATCAGCCGACGCTGAAAGTCCGACAAAGCAACAAACGCATCCACCTTTTGCTGCCAGGTGCCCAGCCTGCGATGCATCGCAACATTCAGGGCCAGCGGCACGGTCGCTACCCGGCTCCCCCGATAGCACCCATGTCGCAATGCCGGCTGTACAGAATGCCGAGTAATGCAGTCCGTACAGACTCGACCGGCCCGCATGGGAATACCCGCCGAGCAAAATAAGCGATAGTTGTGGAGAGTGAGAACCGTAGCAGCTCGCTTCCCAACTGCATGAAACACCGCTGGGGACAATAACGGGAAGGTATTGTGGGCATGCACCACATCCGGGCGAAACTCCGCCACCAACTGACTCAACGCCTTCGCACTGAAAGGGTTCCACGGTGTAGAAAGGGCACCCGCCAGCGTTCCCGCAGCACCCTTTCCGCGAATCTCATCACTGTGACGGGTAAATAGCCGCACCGAGTGGCCGCGCTGCTCCAGCAACGTTTTCTCAGCCTCGAAAACTACGTTCTCGCCGGAGGGCGCTTCGGTGCCGTAAAAATTATGTAGTAGAAGGATCCTCACAGCAGGCCAGTCCGCTGTGACCGGGCGGCCGCGTACCCCAAGCCCAGCATGGCAAAGTGAAGGTTACCGAACCACGCGACATACATGATCACGTTGTCCGTAAACATAAACATGGCCATGGGGATAAAAGCGCTGGCAGCGGCGTACATAAACCGAGCGGCTTCACCGTGTAAGGTTCTTGCTACCCGCCAGGCGGAAAGTGCCTGAACCACCAGAGTGAAGGCAAAAATCAGCATTCCAAGGGTGCCATAATCATGCTGCAGTCGGAGCCAATCGTTGTGAGGGTGCGTCAGGCCATCGAAGTAGGTACGGGTAATTTCCTCAACCGCATTAGCACCGTGGCCGAACCAGTAGGCCTCCTGAACCTGCGCTTTGAGTGTTAGCGTCATGCCTAATCGCGCATTGGTACGAAAATCCCCGGTAACCGCGTCCGCGTTACCCGACAGCATCGCAATGCCACTTTGAAAAGCCTGCTTTAAGGTACCCTGACCTGAGAAAAACATCTTCTCCTGCACGCTCTCAAGCTGAAAAGCAGCCAGCCCCCCAATTACCACCAAGACAACGACAGCAATTCGTTTGTGCAGGGCAAGAGGCGACAAGGTAGCTGGTAACGTCGCTCCAACCGCCAATATGCCCATGCGCGTTACCGAAATGACCGGCACCAACGCCAGCAGTCCCCACAGCGCCATATCTCTACGCAGATTGAACATGCCGTAGCCTGCCGCCAACCAACTCGCCAACAAAGCGGCAGTAATCACCCCGGACGCACCGCTACCTTTGGCAATCACACTGGCCAAGAGGTAAACCAAGACAAAAATCATCATCCAGCGACGGCATTGCTCAAGGAATACCACATCTACCCGGATACAGGAAAACGCAGTGCCAACAACCAATGGCGTCAGAAGCATAATACTGCGCTGGAAGGCATTCGCTGCTTCGGCAAGCAGCAAATACGCCAACACCCAGGCCGCCCAAGGCAACCAGATGAGTAAAGGGAAACTTACCCTTCCGCTCTTCATCAACAGGTAAAGCCCACAACCCACTAACGGCAACACCCAGCCTAGAAAGCTGAGGGGCAAACCGCTTAAAAACGGGAGGAAAATCGGGACAAAATTTACCAACAAGCCCACTGCCAACGCCCACATTATGAAGGGCATTCGACGGCGAAGGTGCTGTTCAGGCAATGCAAAAAACCTCATCAAAGCTACTACCTGTCAGCGTGCGAACTGGCGTAAAAAAGTATCCATCCGGTGGCGTATGGTAGCCGGAAGATGGGCGAGCACAAGGGTATAAGCGTTACGCCACTGCAGTGGCCCGTAACGAAACGCACGCCAAGCGGTTCGACGAGCAAAAGCGTTGGCATCTACGCCCATCGCTTTTATTGATTCAATACGGGCCCAAAAGCCCAAGTACGCTTTGATGCTTTTGTATGAAGGGTTAAGGCGAGCCAACTTGAGCAACTCGTAAAACACCTTTGAGTCTGCGTCTGGAGTTCGGTCAATTCCGGAAACTTCAAAAATCGCAAGCGATCTCGCGTCGTACGCCAAGGGCGAAACGGTAGCAAGCTTTGCCCAAGTCAGAAGATCCTCACCACTAGATATTCCTTCAGGAAACCCTCCAACCCGTCGGAGTACGTGACGTTTAACCCCCATAGCAGATGTCCATACCGGAGGATCGGACCTGCAAGCGACTGAAAAGTAGTCATGTATTACGCCCCGGACAAAACCTTCAGTCAATCCATTGATTCTCGCAATAAATCTGCCGTTTCGGGGATGGCATATTTCGTAGCGGGTTGCATACCAATGGGAATTCGGAAAATCATTACACAATGAAACAATTGCGTTAAGGAAATCAGGTAGCCAAAGATCGTCCGCGTCCATAAATACCAACAGCTCATGACTGGCTAGTTCAACGCCCTTGTTGCGAGCAGCCGAAACACCAGCGTTTTTCTGTTTGTGAATGCGTATTCGAGGATCATTCAGAGATGCAATACGCTCTACACCACGATCCGTCGATCCATCATCAACAACAACAAGCTCCCACTCCTTTAGAGTCTGGGCCTGGATGGACACAATCGAATCCACCACTGTTGACTCTTTGTTGTATAGGGGCATGACAATAGAAACTGGCTGGCAGTAGAAAGGCTTTTTGTCCATATATCTTAGCTCATCAGCTCTTCTATATTTCGCTTTGCCACATCAGCCCAACGAAATCGTCTGCCTGTTTCCCCGGCACTATGGGAGATACGTTCGAGTTCGGATTTATCCATAGACGCAACAGACACCATCTGATCAACCAGATCCTTTTGAGTACCGAAGATAAAGCCATTCTTACCATGTTCAATGCAATCAAGGGCAACTCCTACCGGCTTGGAGATAACGATGCGCTGCATGATCAGTGGCTCAGCAATGCAGTGGCCAAAGGTTTCACTATTGGTTGGAACAATTACAACTTGGCACCTCCGATACAATTCCATCATTTCCTTTCTGCCAATTTGTCCTGTAAATATCACACGGCCATTCAAACCGAGTTTTTTAGCATGATCCACCACCTCGTGAAATAAGGCACCTGATCCACACAAGTAGAGTTTTGATTGACTATTCTTTGTTTTTTCCAAGAACTGTGAGAAAGCATCTACAAGGAGCCGTTGATTTTTACCTTTACGAAACTCTCCGGGAAAACAGAAATCAATAGGCGTCGAAAAGTCCGGAAGGGATGAATTCTCGAAAAAGACATCATCCTCACCCAAGGGAATCGTTTTCGTTTTATACCCTAACAGCTTGAACTCATCTCTCACGTATCGCGTTGGCGCATTAATTGAGTCTGCAAACAGGAAAAGCAGCAGGCCAATCAAAAACCGCGCCACAACGGATTTAAACCGACTGTTATTGCGAAATCCATGTACTGTGTACACAATTCTGAACTTATTTAACGAAGGCAGTCTTGACAAACCCACTATCAGCAATTGCCAGTTGGTATTTACACTAACCGTAGTCGGTTTAAATTTAGAAATGACTCTTTTGAACTCACGAACCAACCCGAAAAAATTTTGGTGATGGTCAAAGCCGCTGATTACTTGGTATGGGATGTTATTTAGTTTGAGTTGTGAAAAACTACCGGAAACCTGCTCGTTTTCACCGGTAACAATCAAGATACTTCCCAGACCAGATTTTCGATAAGCTTTCGCCAGTTGCAATTCCTGGTTTGTCAGGCCTATCAAATGCGACGACGCCAAATGAATCAACCTTAACTTTTTCTCAGGTTCCATCTTTCCTCACTTATTTCGTGCCATATTCGGATTTCATTCGGTGACAATACTTCATTTTCCGGCCTTGCTTATCGATGAACAAACTGTCCAGTTTTCCAAGACACCTATTAGCCATAGATTTTCTCTGCATTCCAAGAATCCACAGCCGACAATGAAGACAGAGATTACCCGCAACTACAGATGCTCAATTACCCTCTCTAGCACAAGCTCTGCACCATACTTACTCAGGTGATCGTCATCCGAATAAAGCGGTTTTCCGTCCACATGCGCGGCACAGCGCCCGTCGATGAAGCTATTGCAGAATAGTTTTTCGGGATATATTCGGACCAGATTTTCATGGTCACCAACTGCGTTTAAAGCTGCGTACGCCCGTGCATTACGCTGTCGAAATACTTGATGGCTGATGGAAGCGTCATGCAGCGTTAGTTCACCATTGATATGTATCGTTTTCATCAGGTGCTTTGGCACATCCCAGCCCATTTCCGGCACTGGATAGATCAGCACGACCTTATACCCATTCGCCAACAGCATCTGGATCGACTCGGCGTAATCTCGAGACAGCGCTTCGACGTAGCCAAGCTTCTTTGTGTTTTCATTGGCAACCGTGATATTCCTGATAGATTCCTTGCCTCCCTCCTGATTATCCACGCCCTGCCTTTCAAGCCACAGCGTCCATCTTGAGCTAACAATCAACGTTGGCGGCAAACGGCCCGCGACAGCCGCCTCACGAAACTCATTGCCGAACCTCCTGCATGCAGTTCGTTGACTGTGGTCCTTGCGCTCACTGGCAAGCAGAACCGGACAGGCAAAAAGCGTCATATCAACGCCGCCCAACGTGCGTCGCATCGAAAATGCTTCCAACTGAGAAAACAGGGCACCAGCTGAACTATCCCCAACCAGTGCAAAGTCCGCCTTCTCCTTTTTCAAGCCAATAGAGCAGGCGTTTTCGATAAACGGCTGCTTTATATAAGCCTCCCAGCAATCCTGCTGACCAGTCTTCTCTCGTGAAACCGCCAATAAACCTTCAGCTAGCTCTCCCTGCACCCGCCCATCAAACCCATTCGTAGCCCAACTGGTGGTGCCCACAGCAAAAAACGCCATCATGCCGGCTGCAGAAAACGAAAACACCTGCTTCCGGCTCACCGTTGACGCATGGCGAAACGGTGTTTCCACATAGCGCCAACTAAGCCAAGCCAGCACAAAGGTAGCCACAATCAGGCTCCACACTACTGGCAATTCAAGCTCCACAATGTTGCGTTGGCGGGCGAAGGCCAGCAGCGGCTGGTGCCAGAGGTAAGCGCTGTAGCTGATCAGCCCGACCCCTACCATTGAGCGAGCGCCGAGCAGCTTGCCACCCAAGGTGGCAGGGGTGGCAAATAGAATAACCAGCGCCGTCCCCACCACGGGCAACAGACCCCAAACACCGGGGAATGGGGTGTTATCGTCGAAGAAGAATATGGCCCAGGCAATCATCCCGATGCCTACGAGGCTCATCAACTGGTTGAAGCCTCCACGTGCCTGCGCATCGAGCGGCTTATTGTGCAAATGCATGGCCACGAGTGCGCCGATGCCGAGCTCCCACGCCCGGGTGGGCAGCAAGAACCACGCGGCTGCCGGTTGGTTATGAGCCCCCCACTGCGCAATAGCCAAGCTAATGGCTGACACAAACGCCAGCAATACCAAAAGGCCTGTACGTGGCAGCTTCCAAAGCAGCATTAAAAGCAGCGGGAACAGCAGGTAAAACTGTTCTTCCACCGCCAGACTCCAGGTATGCAGCAATGGCTTCAGTTCCGCGGCGGTATTGAAGTAACCCGTCTCCTCACGCCAAAACAGTAGGTTGGACACAAACCCAACCACCGCCATCAAGCTCTGCCCAAAATCCACCATGTCTTCCGGCAACAACCATAGCCACGCAAACGGAAGACAGCAGGCCATCACCAGGAATAATGCAGGCAACAGGCGCCGCGCACGCCGCTCATAAAATTTGACAATGGAAAACTTCTCGGCATGCAGTTCTGCTAACAGGATCGTGGTAATCAAATAACCGCTTATGACGAAAAACACGTCCACGCCAACGTAACCACCGCTGAACAAACTGAAGCCAGCATGAAACAGCACAACTGGCACGACGGCCAATGCCCTTAGACCATCAATCTCCCGGCGATACTTCACTTGCCTACCTCACCCATAACTGCCTTTTCATTCAACAAACGGCCAAGTTTTTCAACAAACGCCTGTCGACCATATGTGTTTCCTGCATGCCGGCTGGCTGCTCTTGCCAGAACGTGCCGCTGTTCAGACGATGCCAGCAGCTGCACCAAGGCTTCAGCCAACTCACCGCTATCTCCAGGTGAAAAAAGCAGGCCGGTTTCACCGTCTTTCACCACTTCCTGCAGGGCATCCACGCCACTGGCCACCAAAGGTACACCACAGGCCATTGCTTCAAGCGCCGTGAGACCAAAGCCTTCCTCGCGGCTGGGCACCACAGCAATGTCGAAGCCTTTCATGGCACTGTACACAGCATCGCGCGGCAGGCTGCCAACAAAATGCACTCGGTTGGCCAGGCCATCTTCCTCGACGATGCCTTGCAGGTGCTCCCTTTCCGAGCCATCGCCTACGATCAACCAGTGGCATTCGGGGTGCTGCCGGTTTACCTGATCAGCCGCCTTCACCAGCACATCCACACCTTTGTTATGCGCCAGCCGGCCAACATAGCCAATCACCGGCGATTCGGCAGCTATGCCCACTTTGCTGCGCCAGTCTATAGCTACCGCGTTCTGCGCCAGCGCGGTATCGATGGCATTGGGTAACACTTTGACCCTCTGCGCCAGCCGGGAATTGGCAGGCGCCTGCCCAACAATGCCACGTGCACTGGTGTGGGAAACACAAACCAGCGCGTTACACCACCAACTCGCCAGCCACCGCAAGCGTGCCATGCCACTGGCATTGTAATGCCCGGCGGCTACATGCACCGCAGCAAGTAAACGACGGGTAAACAGCCGAGCCACCAGCAATGGCACCAGTGTCGGTGTCATATACTGCAACCAAACCAACGAAGAGCGCAGTTTCAACAAAGACTTGCCAAGCGCCAGCCCCAGTCGGACTGCCGCTATTGCCCCACCGGCGCGGGGCAAACGAAGCAGGGTTACCTCAACGCCTGCTCGCTTGAACTCGGCCAGCATGGCCGGGTCCAATTCATCGAAATACACGATCACATTGACGCGATAGCCCAGCTGCTGCAGGGCTGTGGCCGTGTCCAGCGTAGCCACCTCGGTGCCGCCGGTTAGCAGGCATGGCAACAGCAAGACTGCTTTTTTTTGCCTGTCGGGTATCAAAACCGCACCGCACACAACTTCATCAAACTAAAACCCCTTCCAGAAGTCGGCAGGTTTGCCATATTGGACAAGAAACTCGCTACTCGATTTCGCCAGGTGCTTTTGTAAATGCAGCCTCATCTGCTCATCATAATCAGGCTTTTCCTCAAGACGCCATTGTAGTAATGGTCTCAATTTCTCAATCAGACTGGTGGGTAAAACCTTCTTCAAACTACGATAAACAGATGATTTCTTCAGGGTTGCTAGTAGCGGGCTATCGCCCCAACGGTTCTCGTGCGTGTTTTTGTTTTCGTCCAACTGGATGTGGTCAAAACTTTCATCCACACCAAGAAAAGCAAAGCAGTCACGCAGCACCGCAGAGGGATCGCGCATATAGTCTTCAAAAAACAACACCTTGATCTGTTCATCGGGGATGAAGCTCCGATATTGTTCCAGCTGCAACTGGTAATCGGCAGAGTCAACAAAGTGCGCATCTTCCAGCACCGACTGACGAAAGTCCTTATCCGTCATGCCAGCTACATACATGTGCATCCACTTGGAGCGGATCTGGTCCAGCGGGTTACGCACGATGTAGATAATCCGCAGCTCCTTGTCGAACACCTGGCGAATCCGCTCTGCCGAGCTTGGAAACTCCATCAACTTGCTGTAATTGACTGAGCCCTCGCCAATCGCCTTTTCCTTGGCTACGGCATCGAAATGCGACTCATACCACGAAAGACCTTTCTGCCAGCGGTCATCATTGGAAAAAAAACAAGGTTCTTTCGGATTGGAGATAAAGATTTCAGGGTGCAAAGACAATTGATGGCACAAGTTAGTGGTGCCCGATTTCATGGCTCCGATCACGATAAAGTTGGGTAGCATTGCGAGGTTCTCAGTTACTTTACTTGGAATCTTGCTCTAGCGGCTTTGGCTTGCTGCAGCAGTTTGAAAAAGCCGAGACGCATACGGCTGGAGAGTGAATTGTCATTAAAGACTGCGTCGTAGATCAGGGTTTTAGTGCCACCCCAGGCATTCTTGTAATCTTCACCGCCGCGCAAATGGTCCACGGTTACCGCACCGGATTTCTTTGCTTCAGCAAGGGCGTAAGCTAAAGAGATATGGCCGGGCGCATAACGGCTGAAGGCCTCATCAATGGCCGGCATATACAGGCTGAACTTGCCTCTGTATCGATAACATACCCGCCACGCAAGGGGCTGTCCGCCCAGATTAACTTCGAAAAAGTCTACAATCCCCGCCTTAATACCCTGCTCTAACAAGTTGGCATGAAAGCCGGGCGCTTTATAAGCATTGGGCCAACGCCTTTTATGGTGCTCCAGCATAACCAGTAGCGATCGGCGAACATCTCCAGCATCTTCTGGCAGAAAGTGACGGAACGTTAGTTCGCCCTGTTCTTTCAGACGCTTCATTCGCCTCATGGTTTCCTTGGCAACCTTCTTCTTCAGGGGTAATACCAAGCCTTCGGTAAACTCGGCAGTATTCAACGACCACTGCAGGCAAGGCTCCTGATGCACCACCTTGCAGTAATCCGGTACAGACTGCTCATGCATGCCGTCAAGAACAATACGATCGTATTTCACGCTCTTGTCCAGCTCAGCTTTCAGTGCAATGTAAAAGCTTTGTACTTGCTCATCATCCGGCGGCACCAGGAATACTGGATCGTGGTAGTCAAAATCCGAATGACCGGCCGGCACAATCGTCCGTAAGAAGGCATTCTTTGCATTTTGCCGCCACAGCACCAGCGGGAACACCACTTGCTGCTCGCCACGGCTGGCCAGCACAAACAGGGGCTGCAACGCGCGCAATGGGCGATAGGTGTCCAGCCACACCCGCACCAGTACCGGGTGGAAGAACACGTGCGCATTGTCAGAGCCATCCATAATTCGCTGCCACTGCTCGACAAAGGCGGGATCTTCAATGTCTTCCCAGCGGGTCAGCAGGCTAATCTGCCAGGGCTTGCTCATTCGGCATGGACTCTCTGTTGCAAAATTTCGACGGAAAAACGGCTGGCCCTGCGCAAGGCAAGCGGCAGCTCGCCACTCCAGCGGCTGCCATCTTCGGCACGGGCATCCAGATAGGAGGAAACCAGGCGTTGCTTTTGTGTGGCCGGGGCAGTACAGCTGACAGCAAACAGACCATGGCACTCTGCCCGTGACAGGTGCCACGGCCGCAGGTTATACCAGGCCCATACCCAATAGAGGTAAAGATTGGGGCGATGAGTGGCCTTTGCCACCGCATCTTCCGCCAGATGCGCGCAAGCGACATGATCAAACGGCCAATAATCCAGCTCATGGGTAGCCAGCACATGATCGGGTTGCAGGGTATCAATCAGCTGCTGTATCGCCTGCCGGGCCGACTGATACCCCGGCTGGTTACGTTGAGGCACGGCGCCATCGGCAAGGCCAAGAAAATGCTGATGATTTGGTGGCAAGCCTATTTGACCGGCGACTTGCCGAGTCAAAGCACGCCGCTGGCTTTTTACCTGTTCTGCCGGCTTGGCCGGACACGCCGCCTCACCTTCGGTGAGATACACCAAATGAACTTCCTGCTCTTGTTCCAGCGCCTGCAAGATCACGCCCCCGGCACCGATGATTTCATCATCCGGGTGTGGCGCGATCACCATGATGCTGCCGGCGGGAAATGCTTGTTTTTCCAGCCGCTGCCACACCACGATGCGCAAGGCATAAGTCATCAGCAGGTGCGCCAGCCCTTTTAGCCATGACATCATTCAGCAGCAGCCTTGAAAAGCGCCAGGTAAGCTTTAGCTGTGTCATCCCAGCGGAATTTGGCCGCCTGGCCAAGACACGCCTGGGGTCCATGTGCTCCCGCTGGCTGACTGGCATCAAACTCGCGCATCAGCTCCGCCATTTCGTCAATCCCATCGGGCTCCACGTAAATGGCCGCCTCACCACCGACTTCAGCCAGGGAGCTGTTTCGGCAAGTCACCACTGGGGTACCGCAGGCCAGCGACTCAAGCACTGGTAGGCCGAAGCCTTCGTAGCGCGAAGGAAACCAGCTGGCTGTGGCGCCGGCATAAAGATCGCCTAGCAGAGTGTCATCCACATGCTTGAGAAAACGGATGCGCCCGCTCTCCACTTCGGCGGCAAACTCTTGCAGATAATCCGCTGGCGGATTACCCCACACTAGCAACAAGTCATGCTCTATGCCCTCGGCAAGGGCAGCCTTGAACGCGCGCAAAACGGAAATGGTGTTCTTACGTCCTATATCGCAGGAAACTGCGACAAACCAGCGACGATCACAACCGGTTGCCCGGGCGACACGTTCTTTCGCACCCAGCTTATCGTTGGCGTTGAAAATGCCGCGGTCTACGCCCCAGGGAATGACGGTGACCTTGTCCTCATCAACCCCCATATACTTCACGATATCTGCCTTGGAGGCTTTCGATGGCGTAGCAATGGCCCGTGCACGCTGGGCAAAGGCTGGCGCATGCTGCCTTGGCCCGTCATGGCCAAGAAATGACTCGGGATAGCTGAAGAACATAGCATCGTGAATCGTCACCACGGTTTTATCCGGCCGATGCAACGGTGCGAAATTGCTGGGTTCGTAAAGCAGGTCATAGGGCGCCAACGTTTCCAGCAGCGGAAAGCGCTGCTTGAGCCAGTCATAGCGCGGGCCAATGGGCCAAGGAATATTGCGCACTGCAAGATTACGAAAACTTTCAGGAATATGCCCACGAAAGGTTTGTGTCAACAGGCGAATATCCACGGCAGGGTCATTCAACTCATCCAGCGCCCTCGCCAGTTCCAATGCGGTGCGTCCAATACCGGAGAGGTGCGTGCGGCCAGTACGCATTACCATCGAATTGGCATCGAACAACAGACGTATTGGCTTCAATTTCATGGTTTCCCTTCCCGTTTATCAATCATCCATATCATTTGCATGACCTTTTTTATACTTACTTAAACAATCATAAAGAGCTTTCATAAACGTAACAGGAAAGATCGATAAACAGATTTGACTCCTCCTCATACGCCTAATTGCCTCAGGTGATGACACAAGAACAAATAGAAAATAGAAAAGCCTTATCGGCCACCGAAATAAAAATAGTCTATATTGGTCACGACACAGCTCAAACTCTGATTTTAAGTACCGCTGCAAATAACGAGCAGACATAAAATAATCTAAATCAATGCCCCTTAAATCATCTAAAGCCTGTCGCAAGACAACATATTTGCCAGTCGCCAACCTTCTATTTTTAATATACAAATCCCGTGAAATTTTACCGCTAACATTAGTAGTCTGATGAAAATGATTTCTATAACAAACCAAGGGCTTATTAACATGCGCCCTATTACCCAAAAAAATAGAACGAAACTTGTAAAGTTCATCTTCATAAACTGCATCAGGAGGCATAGGCGGAAAGGCTTGGATTAACTTTTTTGAATAAGCCAATGTCGCACCATGAACGTAGGGTGCATTGTCATCCAGAAACTCTTTTGCGCCAGTAACGATAACTTCCCGATCCATAGGCTCTTCCTGCCCTTGGAAAAGACAGGCGACATCCTTTTTTTTGCCATTTTCTTCCATTGGCATCAATGCCGACGACACCATGTTAATATCAGGATATTCATCAACAACTTTGGCAATTTCCGCTACCCTGTTCGGCATTGAGATATCATCGCCAGCAGCAACGACAACCCACTCGCCACGGGCAGCCTCAAAAACCTCATTAACATGGCGAATAAATCCAAGGTTGAATTCGTTACGGCGAACGATAACCTCATGCGTACCAGAATACCTTGATGCCATTTCCTGCATAATGGAGAATGTTTCATCCGTGGAGCAATCATCAGACAGAATAATCTCCATTGGAGCATATTCCTGTGACAAAGCACCTTCCACAGCGTCACGAATAAACTTCTGCTGGTTGTATGCAAAAACAACAAAAGAAATAAAGGGCCGGTTTTTCTCAGTCAAAGTTAATTCCTATTGTCGCCAACCTGGATTTTACTAAAGTGGCTATTTTCTTTATCGGGCCTGACAGTTCAGCCTTTTTTATAACCTTCAAAAAGTTGATTATGCCAAGCACAATGCCAAGGATGACACCTAAAACAGCACCTGCTAGGTCATCCCAAAGGCTTGACAAAAAAACAGATGACACCACCACCATCAGAATTGCAAAAGTGACTTTAACATCAGCATTAATCAGCAGACCCGTTCTCCATCTGGCTAGGGAGTAGACAAGAGGCAAATAAACGCAATACATGACAAGAAAACTAATGCCAGTTGATATGACGCCAATTTCAGGAATCAGTAACCATATAAATATTACAAATACCGCCATCGCAAATGATTCCGTCATCATATATGTTTTTCCAGCTCCCGCTGAAAGAATGACGAAACCCAAAGGCCAAGCGGTAATTTTCAGAACGTCTCCTAAAAGCTGCCAGCGAAGTATGTCTGTAGCGAGTGCAAACTCCGCGGAATACAGTAACCTTATTGCCCACGGCGCCAAGCCCAAAAGAGTAACAATCACCGGGCCTGCCAATAAAAGAACCACTTCAATTTGTTCATTAACTAGACGATTAGCCTGTTCATGGTTATGTATTGCTGATGTAAGCCGTGGGTAGTAATCCGTTCCCATGGCAGCGAGTACAAAGCCCAGATAGGTCATTGAGATTGTCCAAGCGGCCTGAAAGTACCCTTGCTCAACCGACCCGAGTTCTCTCTGGATAATGCTTCTTGCCATCAGCATTCCTAACCCAGTCGCCAGCCCTGCCAGCATAAAGGGAATGCCAATACTGGCCATTTTCCGCCAGTGCGGGAAAAAGCTTTTGAAACCGGGAAAAGGCGCGCTCACTCTCCCAATGCGCGATACAAAAAAATGCCCTAACAAAAATGCAGATAAGGGAATGGTGAGAATAAAGATCAAAATACCACGCTCTCCAAACACCCAGATCGCTGACACCCCAAAGGTAAGTGACAATATCGAGCTGAGCACCTGGAATTTTGCGATATCAGAGATTCTTCGGAGTCCACCAAGTAACGCTGTTTGTGAGCCGGCAGCTATTGACAGGGCCACACCGATAGATAGCCAACCGAGGGAATCAGCTTTGTCTGGAGCATCAAGTAAATATTTCGCAAACTGGTGCCGAAACACCCACATTGTCGCAGCACCGAGCACGCTTAAGAATAGCGTTCCCCAAAATAGTGCTCGTCGAACTTGGTCGAGCGCATCCTGATCGCCCCTGCCATTGGCTTCAGCAATTTGCCGGTTTCCCGATGTAGAGAGGCCAAGCGCAGAGACTGAAGAAACAGTACCCATCACCGCTTGGAACATGCCTATCAAACCGACACCTGAAGGCCCCAATAGAACTGCGAGTGCTTTTTGTCTGATCAATCCGATGAGAATATTAATAAGCGAGGCACTGCCAATGATCGCCGATGATTTCAGGATCTGCTTGTGAGAAGACTTCTCACTCATCAAGACGCTTTCCAGGCATTACAGGCTTTCACTACCTGCTTTGTATGTTCTTCAGCAAGTGTCGGACCGATCGGCAAACTCAAAACCTGCTTATGCAAGGCTTCTGTTTCAGGGAAGTTCTGTTCTTGCCAGTTACGATAAGCCTGCTGATGATGGGGCGGTATCGGATAATGAATTAGTGTTTGCACACCGTGATCGGCAAGGTGCTGTTGCAAATCTTCACGCTGCTGGCAGCGGATAACAAACAGATGCCAGACGTGGGAATGGAACGCCAGAGATGAGGTGCCTAGTGTCAGGGGCAGCGTAAGTGCATCGTTTTTGATACCGTTGATATAGGCATGAGCTACCTGGCGGCGAGCGGCGATTTCCTTTTCTTGATGGGGCAGTTTTACGCGCAGCATCGCTGCCTGCATTTCATCCAGGCGGCTGTTTACGCCCTGATACCGGTTTTCGTATTTTTTGTGGCTGCCGTAGTTACCCAATGCACGCAGGACTGTTGCTAGTTCGTCGTCGTTGGTGGTGATTGCACCGGCATCGCCGAGAGCCCCAAGGTTTTTTCCAGGGTAAAAACTGAAGCCGGCGGCGTGGCCCCAGCTGCCGGCTTTTCGGTCGTTAAGGCTGGCGCCGTGGGCCTGGGCGGCGTCTTCCAATACCAGCAATTTGTGCCTTTCGGCAATGTCCATCAGCGCCGGCATGTCGGCGAGCTGGCCGTAAAGGTGGACGGGAAGCATGGCGCGGGAGCGCGAAGTAATGGCAGCTTCGGTGTTTTTCGGGCACAGGTTGTAGCTGGCTTCGTCCGGCTCTACAAGTACCGGTGTAAGGCAGTTTTCGGTGATGGCGAGTATGCTGGCAATGTAAGTATTGGCCGGCACGATTACTTCATCGCCGTCTTTCAGCCTACCCTGCTCTTTCCATGCCCGCAGCGTGAGTGTGAGCGCCTCCAGGCCGTTGGCAACGCCAATGCAGTGTTGCGTACCGCAGTAATCTGCGAATTCTTGCTCGAAGGCGCTCACTTCCTGACCCTGGATGTACCACCCGGAGTCGATTACGCGGGTGGCTGCGGCAACGAGCTCGTCTCGGTATTGGGCGTTGATCGCTTTGAGATCAAGAAAGGGAATCATCAGTCCAAGTACCTTTGGATTTTTGCGGGATTACCTATCACGACGGCCCTCGCAGGCACGTCTTTGGTAACGACAGCACCAGCACCTACCATGGCCTGCTCCCCAACAGTAATTCCTGGCAAAAGCGTAGCGTTCGCACCGATGCTAGCGTTACGGCGGATGGTTATTCCGGAGAACTCGTCCGGATACACCTTTGATCGCGGATGGGCATCGTTAGTCAAAGTGGCGTTCGGCCCGATGAATACGTCGTCCTCGATGCGAGTGCCATCCCAGACAAACACCCCGGATTTTATGGTGACGTTGTCTCCGATAATTACATCCCCCTCAATTAAGGTATGGGCGCAAATGTTGCAGTTTTTGCCAATTTGCGCGCCCTCCAGGACCACTACGTATTGCCAGATGCGAGTGCCCTCACCAATTCGACATTGGGCAACGTCAGAGAGTTCGTGAATAAAGCTCATTGTTTTACCAAAGTGAGGAACGCGTCGTAGTCGCGAATGTAGTCGTTTTCATCGTAATGGTCTGAAGCCAGCACCAGGAGAACGCAGTCATCTGTAAAATCATGCATTTCGTGCCAAACCATTGGCTCTATGGCGACGGCCGAATTCGGAGAGCCAAGCTCTACAGTGTCGCGATTATTGCCATCATCCAAAAGCATATTGCACTTTCCAGCTATGCAAATTGCGACTTGCTGGAGTGCTTTGTGAGCATGAAATCCTCTTGCCGTTCCGGATTTGGTTCCGTATATGTAGTAAACCCGCTTGATTGGGAATGGAATGGTCTGGCTTTCTTCAATTGCCACCAAGCCACCGCGATCATCCCCCAAATCGGGAAGGTTTGTCAGCTTTACCAAACTCACACCAAGTTCTCCTCCGCCAGTTCCTTCAGGTAGGTACCGTAGCCATTTTTTTTGAGTTCCTGTGCCCGCTGAAGGAGTTGCAGCTTCGTCAGCCAGCCTTGGTTGAAAGCGATTTCTTCAAGACAGGCAATCTTATAGCCTTGGCGCTTTTCGATCGTTTCCACGAAATGGGCAGCTTCCAGCAGGCTTTCATGGGTGCCTGTGTCTAACCAGGCAAACCCTCGACCCAACAATTCTACGTTGAGGTTACCTCGCTCCAGGTAGGCACGGTTTACGTCGGTAATTTCAAGTTCCCCACGTTGGCTGGGTTTTACCTCTTTGGCGATGTCTACCACGTTGTTGTCGTAGAAATAGAGGCCGGTGACCGCGTAGTGGGATTTTGGGCGCTGTGGTTTTTCTTCAATGGAGATGGCGCGGTTGTTTTCATCAAACTCTACTACCCCGAAACGTTCTGGGTCTTTCACTTGGTACCCGAACACCGTGGCGCCATTTTTCCGGGCCGCAGCTTGCCTCAATTTTGGAGTGAATCCCTGGCCGTAGAAGATGTTGTCGCCCAGAACAAGGCACACACTGTCGCTACCGATGAACTCCTCACCGATGATAAAAGCCTGGGCGAGGCCGTCGGGGCTTGGTTGAACTTCGTAACTGAGGTTGATGCCGAATTGTTCTCCCGTACCCAATGCGCGTTTGAAACCGGCCTGATCTTCAGGGGTTGTGATGATGAGGATATCCCGGATGCCCGCCAGCATGAGTACGGAAAGCGGGTAATAGACCATGGGTTTGTCGTACACCGGCAGGAGTTGTTTTGAAGTGCCGAGTGTTATGGGGTAAAGGCGGGTGCCGGAGCCGCCGGCGAGGATGATGCCTTTCATGGTTGCCTATATCTCTTTTTTTGGGACTCGGGTCAGATGAAAGCCTTTATCCGACCCCGCGGGCATGAACTCACGAACCTGTGCCCAACCGCTCTCGTTGGTAACTGCCGTCCTGAACTCGTTGACACCAATCCAGGTTATCGAGGTACCACTCTATGGTCTTTCGAATGCCAGTTTCGAAGGTTTCTTCTGGCGCCCAACCGAGTTCTTTCTGGATTTTGTGGGCATCTATGGCATAGCGCATGTCGTGGCCAGGGCGATCTTTTACGTTGGTGATCAGATCCCGGTAACTACAGCCCTGCGGGCGGAGTTCCTGAAGGATGTCACAGATGGTGTATACAACTTCAATGTTCTGTTTTTCGTTGTGGCCGCCGATGTTGTAGGTCTCGCCGGGTCGGCCTTCAGTAACGACTTTGTAGAGGGCCCGGGCATGGTCTTCCACATAGAGCCAGTCGCGAATCTGGTCGCCTTTGCCGTAAACCGGGAGTGGCTTGCCTTCGAGGGCGTTAAGGATCATCAGCGGGACGAGCTTTTCCGGGAAGTGATAGGGGCCGTAGTTGTTGCTGCAATTGGTTATCAGCGTTGGCAAGCCGTAGGTTCTGCGCCAGGCGCGCACTAGGTGGTCTGAGCTGGCTTTACTGGCTGAGTATGGACTGCTGGGGGCGTAGGCGGTTTGTTCGGTGAACAGATACTCTTCCGCGTTGACTGTTTCGTTTGGGTGTGGGAGGTCGCCGTAGACTTCGTCTGTACTGATGTGGTGGAGGCGGAAGTTAGCTTTCTTTGTTGCTTCCAGCGCCTGCCAGTATTGCCGAGTGGCTTCCAGCAGGGTGTAGGTGCCTATGATGTTGGTTTCGATGAAGTCTGCCGGGCCGTCTATGGAACGGTCAACGTGGCTTTCAGCGGCGAGGTGCATAATGGCGTCTGGTTGGTGTTGGGCCAGGATGCGTTCTACGTCGGCGCGATTGCAAATGTCCACCTGTTCGAAGGCGTAGCGCTTGCTCTTGCTAACTGCCGCAAGGCTCTCGAGGTTGCCGGCGTAAGTTAGTTTGTCAAGGTTGACCACTTCATCGTTAGTGTTTTTGATGATGTGGCGGATTACGGCGGAGCCTATGAAACCGGCGCCTCCGGTGATTAATAGTTTCATGGTTTTGGTTTTAGATTCGAACTTGGGGGCAAATGTAAACTTGGGGTCAGATGAACGTTTTCATTAAACCCCTAAGGTGGACCTCGCGACCTCCACCTTTAATCCGATTTGTATGCGTAGTTGTAGTAACCGTAGTGGCCCTGGCTAATAGCGGCTTTCTTTTCCATGGCGTTAAGGATGGTGCCTTTGAGGTTGACACCGCCTACAGCCAGGCGATTTTCAGCAACCTGTATCTCTTTTGGTGTGTTTACGCCGAAGCGAACCACCATAAGGGTCGTGCCACACTGTTTACCGATGATAGCAGCGTCGGTAACGGCCAGGATCGGTGGTGTATCGATGATTACCAGGTCGAATTTGTCGCTCAGGTAGCTCAGAAATTCATTGAATCTGGCGTGCATCAATAGCTCCGAAGGATTGGGAGGGGCACTGCCTCGGCTGACCCAGCTCAATCCTTCCAGCTCTGAGGGTCGGATGGCTTGCTCAAAGTCCAGTTTGCCGGAGAGCACTTCTGAGAGGCCGTTATGGGCATCTTCCTTGAACGCCTCATGCACATGCCCCTTGCGCATGTCGCCGTCCAGTACGACGACTTTTTGGCCGGCCTGGGCACAAACCGCAGCCAGATTAGTGGACGTAAAACTCTTACCAATTGAGGGACTCGGCCCGGTAATGACAAGGCAGTTATCGCTGCCCTCCATCATGCCAAAATGCAGTGAAGTTCGAAGGCTTCGGATCGCCTCCACGGACAGATCCGCGGGATTTCGCACGGCAAGCAGGCCGTTGGCGGAACCATCTTTCCGGCGACGTTCGTTCTTAGTGCGGTTAACCTTCTTGGATCGGCGTTTCTCCTCGTCCGACAGCGGAACGGTGGCATATACCGGCAAATTCAGTTCTTCCAGCTGGTCTGGTGACACAATTCCCCGGTTCAGGATGCCTCGCAGCAGCACCATCGTCATGGCTAGCAACAGTCCAGCCAGGCCAGAAATGGCAATAATCCGCGCAGACTTTGGAGCCACCTTCCCTTTTACAACAGCGTCGTCCAGTATGCGCACGTTCCCCACTGTGCCAGCTCGTGCCAGACGCAACTCCTGCATACGGTTGAGCAGCTGAACATATATCTCCTGCGTCACCTGCACATCCCGGCTCAGTCGCAAAATCTGCTGCTGGGTTTCCGGCAAATCGTCGGTTTGTTGCTCCAGCCGGGCCTTTTCTCTTAACAGCTGTTCCTTTTTCTCGATTAACGAACGATAGACTGGATGATTCGAGGTAAAGCGGCGGGACAGCTCGGATTCCTGCAGCTCAAGCTCATTTAGGCTGCCCTCGATATTAACCATCCGCTCCAGTGCGCTCTCAGTTTCAAGGGTAAGGTCTACACTGTCGCTCTGCAGCCGATATTCGTTCAAGCGGTTTTCAGCTTCGGTTAGTTGTTGCCGAACCTTTGGCGCCTGAACCTCCAGAAACTCCAGGCTCTTGTCAGCCTCTGCTGCTTGCCGGGCAATATTCTGAGTTAGAAATACGTCTGTGGTCGCGTCGAGGCTTTCCACCAATTCGGTTGTGTCGGGCCCCTTGAGCGTGAGCCTTAACAACCCGGTTTCCTTGCGTCCACCCAGAGGCTGTATTGCAAGCCTCCTCTGAAGGCCATGGATGGCTGCCAGTCTGCTTTTCTTAACGACCGTGAACGTCGCTCCAGCAGGGGCTTCCAGCTCAGTCACCGTCAATTCGAGCCAAGGCTGATCAACGCTCAATGTTGTACGAGCCGAGCCTTCGCCGAGGACATTGCCCTCGGTGTCAAATAAGGTATAGCGGCCCTCTCCTTCTGAACGTAGAGTGAATCGCGATGTGGCGCTGTCATGGCTTGTTACCAGCTCGCCGATCCGGAGCGTTTCCCCTGCCCAAACGGTGCCACTGCCTTCCATGAAGCCCGGACGCTCGACCCCCCTCCTCAACAGCCAATCCCCGATAATTGGCCAGGTATTGGGGACAACCTGGACATCCAGGTCCACCTGATCGACAACCTGTCCCAGAATCATACGGGAACGAAGTATCTCCACTTCCGCACTGGTGTTCAGATCACTGCCACCCAGTAGTTGTTCGAGGTCAGCTCCGCCGATGGTGCCGGACTTCTCCTCCACCTGGACCAGTGCGTCAGCCTCATAGACCGGAGTCGAGAGTGCGCTATAAAGAACACCCGCGAACACAAACACAACGCCGAGGGTCAAGACAAAAAACTTGTGATCCCAGAGACTACCGAGGACAAAACCAATGTCGATTTCATCCCTGTCCTGAACCTGGCTACGGAGCGAAGTGGTGTTGTTAGCTTGGGTCATTCGTAACTCGCGATGTTATTACAAGCGAAGAAGCCAAGCATAAACGGCTTCTTCCAGGCGTTTGTGAACGTGAACGAAGGCTTCACGGCTTTTCTTGTAGGGGTCCGGGATATCCGGCTGGTCGTCCAGCCAGCGGCTGATGAGCAGGGTTTTGCCATTAGACGAAGGATCAAGCTCGGTAACCTGTGCTTTTTGCCCCCAGCTCATGACCAGAATTAAGTCGGCACGGCGAAACATCTCGGTGGTCGCCTGACGAGCCCTATGTTGGCCGATATCCAGGCCCGCCTGTGTTGCCAGCTCTTGCGCAATGGAATCTGCCGGGTGGTCCACCAGGGCACCTAGACCTGCGGACTCTACCTTTTTGCCAGGAAGACCGGCCTGCAACATGGCCTCGGCGACAGGACTGCGGCAAATGTTCCCCGTGCACAATACAAGGATTCGATTAAACATCGTACGGTCACTCGCCGAGATTGACGGCCTGGTCACCCAGGAACAACGCCGTGAATGAAGGCAAGAGAAGGGAGACCACTCGATTCCAGCGGGCCAGCGGCGCAGCGGTGACGTACACCATGTCGCGGTCCTTGAGCCGGAAACCGTCGGCCAGCACAAGCGCGGTCGCGTCCCTCAGATTGAGCTGGAACATGTCAATGAGGTGTTCGCCATCCGGCGCGGCGCCCTCGGCCCGCCTTACCACGAACACGCCGGTTGCATCCGACTGACGCTTGTCCAGTCCGCCCGCGTTCGATATGGCTTCCGCCAAAGTGAGCCCATTGCGCCCCATCGGCAAGGTTTCGGTTTTACCCACTTCACCGAGCATGAAGACTTTCTGGTCGTCACCCAACGGGACGTTGATGACGTCGCCCTGCTGAAGCAGCACGTTATGCAGCTTGTTGCCTTTTTCATAGACGGCCTTGAGGGACAGACGATAATCCCGACCGTTACGGGTCAGGGTGACGTTACGCCAATCTGCGCCCGCCTCCAGCCCCCCGGCCTGACTGACGGCATCAACAAGCCGGGTCGGAACGTTGGTGAGTGGATACACACCGGGTAGATCAACGGCGCCGGTAACATAAATCCGCTGACTGCGAAAATCCGCCACGGACACGTCCACCTGGGGAGCCTCGATGTAATGGGCCAGACGACGTGCAACTTTCTCCCGCACCTGGATGGGGGTAAGGCCCGCCACCTGCACATAGCCGATGTAGGGGTAATAAATAGTGCCGTTCTCATTCACCACGTTGCCGGATTCCGAGGAACTCCGCTCGGAGCCGGCGGGAATCGTAAGTTCAGGGTGATCCCAAACGGTGACCTGGAGTACGTCGCCAATACCGATGCGATACTCATACTCGCTGTCTGCTCGAATCAACTCTTCAGCCGGTGGCGCCACATCGGCCACAATGGCATTGCGAAGGGTGTCCGGACCGATTCGCTGTACTTTGACCAGATGACGAAAGTCCTCTTCAGGCTGGCTGTCATAATTGGGGCTCCATCCGCTGGTATCGATGTGGGAGCCTGGGGCGAACGCACAACCTGTCAGGCCAAGTGCGGTCACTAATGTCAGTAGGGCTTTCATCCGGGAAGGGTTTCCTTGGTTCATACGACTAGAATCTGTAACGCCAGATGGCACTGGCGGACCACTGATTAAGCTCACCGCCGACCAGCTCGATTTTACCGTCAGTGCCGCTCACATTGAGTTCCAGCCGGCCAATCGGCAGCGGCGTGCCGTAACCGAGCTGCAGAATGGCGACTTTGTCATTGGAGGCCGGGATAAAGTAGGTAACATCCGGATCGGTCGTCACCGCTCGGACCTCTCCGTCCGAATTCAATGCGGTGTAGCTTACCGAAGCGGATAACTTGGCTCCATTATCTAGGAACTGAAAAACTCCGAACGTCAGGGCTTCGGCATCCCCATCGAAACTGCTGGCCAGGCTACGACCATGGTGCCGAAACCCACTGTTGTAGGTGAAGTGCTCATAGGTCACGTTAGGCATGGGCTCGCCAGAGAGCTCGTCCGCCGTGGTGTTGACGTACTCCAGAAACCATTGCTGATCGGCATTAAACAGGCCGGTGGTCCAGTCGGTCCCAAATAACCAGGATTTTCGAGCCGGAAAGGCTCCCGCTTCGTCTTCGCCCATCATCTGGGTGTAAAGTCCCATGGAATGGTTGCCGAGTGCGAAGCCATAACGGACATCAATGCTTCCAAGTTGGTTGCCAGGATCGTTATCTGCACCATCCTGGCTGTTATCCCGACCGATCATCGCGTCCATCAGGGCGGACCCCGTCTCCGGCCGCCCTTCGCCGCCAAACATAATGGCTCGCGAAAGGCCGACATCCAGACCGGGAGCCGGCCGGAAGGTGAAGCGCATCCCGATCAGTTTCGGATGATTGATGGCGCGCTCATCCTGAAACTGGCCAACGAACAGCGTGGCATTCCAGGGGCCGATCCAGCGGAGCCAGCTTGTGCTCGGAGCAAGATCCCGCTTGCGGTTGACCCATACGGCGGGCAGAGGGCGCGCGTTATCAGAGAGAATAAGGCTCGACTGCCACCCCGGCCCCCACCAGCGGTCGATGGCGCCTGCGCCAAAGACCCAGTTGCCAAGCGAAGCCGCCAGATAGCTGCCGTCATAACGGAATACTTCGCCATCGGTGGGGCTGGCAGCAATGGAGGGGGAAAGGCCAGCTGCCCAGTACTCGCCCTGCCACTGAAGATCCAGTCTCGCCTGTGCCTCTTCTTTCGGGGTGTCATCGAATCCCTGAACGAGCGATTGCTCGGCGCTACCAGACAAGGTCAGTTCTGCACGAGTTCCTGAACCAGACTGGGCG
This sequence comes from Marinobacter suaedae, assembly GCF_030519635.1. Lineage (NCBI taxonomy): Bacteria > Pseudomonadati > Pseudomonadota > Gammaproteobacteria > Pseudomonadales > Marinobacteraceae > Marinobacter > Marinobacter suaedae. The sequence continues at coordinate 305,573 of NZ_JAUMIS010000001.1, forward strand.
GCCTGCTCTGAGTTCAGGTACGCCATCGCGCGGGCAGTCGCTGCGGTATCGGAGCGGGCACTGGCGTTGATGCCCTGCGCGATAGAGCCCCACATCACCGGCCAGGTGGAAATGGTGCGATCCAAATGACCACGGTCTGCCAGCTTTTGCAGAGCAAAGCGGGCGCGGGCGTCACCGGGTTCGATCCAGGGAGCCGCCTGCACGGTAAGGCTGACAGTTAACGTAATCAGGCACGCTACCGCCCCACCGACCAGGGTCCAGTGTTTTGAGGGCATGATGTCCATCAGTTTTTCAGTGGCAAAGCGGGGCCGTGGGCATGAAAAATGCCCTGGTTTGGTCCCGTTCAAGTGATTTTGGTTATTTGGATATACTTCGAATGGTGGCGGGATTCTAACGGCTCTGTAATTTGGGGCAAGCCTCGATTGCTCGCCTCACGGTGATTCAGTCAGTTAGACGCGTAAAGAATTGTTAAAGGGTCAGGACCTGACTTAAATGCGGCGGAAAGACGCTGAAATAGAGTCTCAGCGCCGAATGGACGCTACCGGGACACTGACCAACTGCTGCTTCTGCATGAAGTTGATAAGCACAATCGCCCGCTCTTCACCTTTATAGGTCTGGAAGATCGCGCGGATACCTTTGAACGGTCCTTCATCCAGCTCGACAGACTCACCTTCTTTGATACCTCCCGTCGCAGAGACCTTATCCAGACTGTCTCTGATGTGCCGGATAACGTCATCCCCAATGGGCGCAGGCCGGTTGGCAAAGCCAACGACGCGAATAACGCCGCGGGTTGAACGCAGCTTGCCCCATACGGAATCGGTGGGTTCGAGGTTGACGAACAGATAACCCGGGAAGAGAGGCTCGAGCTTTTTGGTTCGCTTGCCCGCCCTGATTTTCTCAACCTCGATCTTCGGGAAGAAACAGTGGATATCCTGATTCTGGAGATGCTGCAGGGCACGGTCGCCCTGAGCCGGCTTGTGCTGGATGGCGTACCAGGTCATGACCACTCCATCTGGGTGAGATTACTCAAAGCTCGGACCGCAGATGGTAACAGCCCCAATGCTAAAAATACCAATTCGCAGCGCCCACAAACCAGGGATTCAGGACATCCTCTTTGCCGTAGCGCAGCGGCGCACCCTCCAGGGTCCGCACTTCGCCCCCGGAAGCAGCCAGAACCGCATGCCCCGCCCCGGTGTCCCACTCACTGGTGGGGCCAAGACGGGGGTAAATGTCGGCCCGGCCTTCGGCGATTCGACAGAACTTGAGCGAACTGCCCGCCTGAACCAGTTCATGATCACCAAGCGTTTCAATGAACGCCCGGGTTTCGTCGTTCAGGTGATTCTTGCTGGCCACCACACGCTTCCCTACCCTGGGCTCGGCAACCTGAATTCGGTGAACCTTGCCTGTCCTGTCTCGCTTATGGGCTCCCTCCCCTGACACTCCCCAGAACGCTTCTTTGAGAGCCGGGGCCGTGACGACGCCCATTACCGGTTGACCATCCTCAATCAGGGCAATATTGACCGTAAACTCGCCATTGCGCTGGGTGAATTCCCGGGTGCCATCGATCGGATCTACCAACCAGAAACGCTGCCAGTGCTTTCGCTCCTCCCAGGGAATATCTCGCCCTTCCTCAGACAGGATCGGAATGTCGTGGCTGATTGCCCGCAGCCCGTTCACGATCACGTCGTGGCTGGCCAGATCTGCGGCGGTTACCGGTGAGTCGTCGTCCTTGTATTGAACCTTGAAATCCGACTCGTAGATGTGAAGCACCCGCTCGCTCGCCTCGTCGGCGATTCTGATGACATCGGGCAGTATGTCGCTGCATTGCATGTTGTCAGGCTCCTGCCTCAGATCAATAAGCCATGAACTATGATCAGTGATACTTACATTATCAACCACCCCTGCATGAGGCTGGCACCATGAAACTTCAATTCCTCGGTGGCACCGGAACCGTCACGGGCTCCCGCTACCTGCTCTCCGACGACAAGCACAGACTGCTGGTGGACTGCGGCATGTATCAGGGCGTGAAGACACTGCGTCGCCGGAACTGGGCCAGGTTTCCCGTCGAGCCCTCAACCATCAATGCGGTCGTACTCACCCACGCCCACATTGATCACTCCGGCTACCTGCCGGCACTGGTGAAGAACGGTTTTCGGGGAAAAATCTACTGCACCAAAGGCACCCACGAACTCTGCAAGATTCTGTTGCCGGATGCAGGGTATCTGCAAGAAGAAGATGCCAAATACGCCTACCGGAAAAAGTTCTCGAAACACGAACATCCGGAACCCTTATTCACCGAAAAAGATGCACGTGAAGCGCTGAAATACTTTGAATCACTGCACTTTCACGAAACCTTTGAACCGGTAAAAGGCCTGGAGGTCACCTTTACCCCGGCCGGCCATATCCTGGGTTCATCCTGTGTGCATGTGCATAACAAGGAAACAGACCGGACGATTGTCTTCAGTGGCGACGTGGGGCGCCAGAACGACATCATCATGCGCCCACCGGAGCCCATTGCCAGGGCCAACATTCTGGTTTGCGAATCGACCTACGGGGATAGAAAACACGGGGAAGTTGATCCGGAGGCCGAACTGACCGAGATCATCACAAGAACCGCCGGCCGGGGCGGGATTGTCCTGATCCCAGCCTTCGCCGTCGGACGAGCCCAGATGCTTCTGTACGTCGTGCACAAACTGATGACTGAGGAGAAAATCCCCAGATTGCCGGTTTTCCTCAACAGTCCCATGGCGATTCACGCCACAGAAATCTTCTGCCGGCACCACAAGGAACACAAACTGACGCCAGAAGACTGCCACCTGATCGATCAGAACACCAAGTTCGTCCGAAAGGTTGAGGAGTCCATAGAGCTCAATTCTGTGCGCTATCCCTGCGTGATCATCTCAGCCAGCGGCATGGCCAGCGGCGGACGAGTTCTGCACCACCTGAAAACGTTACTACCGAATGAACGCAACAGCATTGTATTTGCGGGCTTTCAGGCACCGGGCACGCGGGGCGATGCCCTGGTGAACGGCGCGGAATCCGTGAAGATTCATGGCGAGTACTGGCTAGTACGGGCGGATGTGTTCAACCTGGATTCGCTGTCGGCCCACGGGGATTATGAGGAGATTCTGGAATGGCTTGGGCAGGGAAAACTGAAACCTGAGAAGGTTTATGTCACGCACGGGGAGATGGTGGCGAGTGATGTGATGCGGAAGCGAATTCGGGAGCGATTTGGGTGGGATGCGGAGGTGCCCGAGTTGTTTAAAGAGGTAAACGTGTAATCCCGAAAGTCAGCAAAAAGCCCCGAGCAAGCTCGGGGTTTTTTAGCAAACGGTCCGCTATCGCACAAGAGAACGCACCGTCTTTCTATCCGCCTTTACTTACAGGAAGTCGGCAGGTATTTGTCAGGCAAGCTACCAGTGTTACAGGTGAAGGTCAGACCGGTTGCTGCACCAGTGTACACAAGAGTCAAGGTTTCGCCATCCGCACCTACACCCAAGTTTTCCAGCGTAACAACAAACGTTCCGATCTCATTGTCCGCACCAGTTACCGCATAAGTTGTAGCAGTAGTGCCGGCATAATCTGATGCATCAAAATTCGCGATAGCATCTGTCACTACGGAGGAGCCCGCTGCAGGCATCTCACCACTGGTGGCGTACCCTTCATACACAGGAGTCTTGGTAGCGGCAGCAATGCCAAGCAATTCAGAAACTTTCGCACGGATGGTGTAATCCTGATAAGCAGGAATAGCCACGGCAGCCAAGATACCGATGATCGCAACAACGATCATCAGCTCGATCAAAGTGAAACCTTTCTGGTTGGTTTGCATGTTTTTCATATCAACCTCTGTATTTTGTTATCGACCAACTCCGCCACCCTGAGACCCTCTCAAGGCTGGCAGCAGATGCCTGCCAGACATTAAGCACTGGCCGTGCCAGCTCTGTTTAAATAATTGAAATTCTATATTTATCAATAACCTAATAAACACTAAGCAGAACACTGGGCAGGCCTAGCACCCTCTTACCCGACCGACACCACCCGCCACACGCGTCATAAACTGACATTTTTTGTCACCAGCACGGCACCATAACGGAGTAGATACCGAACAAAACAAAAGCCTGCAAAACCACGCTTTCAAATAAACGCCGGCACCTCTACACTCGACAGCATCCCAAGACCAGTTTTCAACAACTTGACCGGCACTCTTAAACGTTTATGTCTAACAACAAGAGCAATATTACCCTTACCGGACTGGCCAGACGATTCGTAGACGACGGCCTGTTGGACGAAGAAACCGCAAAAGATGCTTTTCTGCAAGCCGCCCAAAACAAGATCCCACTCATCACCTACCTGACTCAGAATAACCTTGCTGAGAGCAGCAAGCTTGCTTCTTCGGCCGCCCTGGAGTTCGGATTCTCGGTGCTGGATCTGGACGCTTTCTTGCCCGAGATGATGCCGGAGAAAGCGGTTGACGAAAAACTGATTCGCAAACATAGCGCCCTTCCTCTGTATAAGCGAGGAAACCGCCTGTTTATTGCGGTGTCAGACCCTACCAACATACAGGCGCTGGACGAGATCAAATTCAATACCGGCCTGAGCACCGATGCTGTTCTGGTTGATGACGCCAAATTGCGCGCGGCCATAGACAAATACCTGGAATCCCAAGACACCACCATGGGCGACCTGGATGACGCAGACCTGGAGGGCGTCGAAACCGAAGGTGGCGATCAGGACGAACAAGACAACGTCTCTACAGCCGAGGTCGACGATGCACCAATCGTCAAATACGTCAACAAAATGCTGCTTGACGCCATTCGAGGGGGCGCCTCTGACATTCACTTCGAACCCTACGAAAAAACCTATCGGGTTCGATACCGGACCGACGGCATTTTGAAAGAAGTTTCTCGCCCGTCCATCAAGCTCGCTCCAAAAATTTCGGCCCGGGTCAAGATCATGGCCCAGCTAGACATCTCCGAGCGTCGCGTACCTCAGGACGGCCGAATCAAGATGAAGCTGTCCAAAACCAAGGCCATTGATTTTCGGGTAAACACTCTTCCCACCCTGTGGGGCGAAAAAATCGTATTGCGAATCCTGGACCCCAGCTCCGCCAAACTTGGCATTGATGCCCTGGGTTACGAAGAGGATCAGAAACAACTCTACCTAGACGCCCTGAAGCAACCGCAAGGCATGATTCTGGTTACCGGCCCCACCGGGTCAGGTAAGACCGTATCGCTTTATACGGGCCTGAACATCCTGAACACGCCGGAAACCAACATTTCCACCGCGGAGGACCCGGCCGAAATCAACCTGGAAGGCATTAACCAGGTCAACGTGAACACAAAAGTTGGATTAGGATTTGCTGAGGCCCTACGAGCATTTCTCCGTCAGGACCCTGACGTCATCATGGTCGGCGAGATCCGAGATCTGGAAACCGCGAACATTGCGATCAAGGCCGCACAAACCGGTCACCTGGTACTTTCCACGCTGCACACCAACAGCGCCCCAGAAACCCTCACCCGTATGATGAATATGGGCGTCCCCGCTTTCAACATTGCCACATCGGTCAGCCTGATTATCGCCCAGCGCCTGGGCCGACGACTCTGCAGCGCCTGCAAACAACCTATAGACGTCCCTAAAGACGTGCTTTTAAAGGAAGGGTTCACAGAGGAACAAATTGAAACAGGCTTCACATTGTACCGCCCCAAGGGCTGTGATAAATGCAGTGGAGGGTACAAGGGCCGCGTCGGAGTTTACGAGGTGGTCAGAATTACGGATGAGTTGGCAAACATGATTATGGAAGAAGCGAGCTCCATTCAAATTGCAAAACAGGCTCAGGCGGAAGGCTTCCGGAATTTGCGGCAGTCCGCCCTCATTAAAGTGATTGAGGGTGTAACCAGTCTCGAAGAAGCCAACCGCGTGACGAAGGATTAGTAATGGCAGAACAAGCGCAAAAGCTGGAAGCATTTATCTGGGAAGGGAAAGACCGAAAAGGCAACAAAGCGCAGGGGGAATTAAACGGAGCGAGCCTTGCTCTGGTTAAAGCCCAGCTTCGCAAACAAGGCATCATTCCTGACAAGGTCAAGAAGAAACCAAAGCCATTATTTGGCGGAAGCAAGAAAATTACGCCGTTCGATATTGCCATGCTGACCCGCCAGCTCGCCACCATGATGAAAGCGGGCGTGCCACTGGTCCAGAGCTTTGACATTGTTGCCGATGGACTTGAAAACAAAGGCCTTCAGGAGCTGGTTGTTACCATCAGAACTGACATTGCTGCTGGTACAAGCTTTGCCGGAGCGCTTCGGCGGCACCCCAAGCACTTTGACGACCTTTACTGCAACTTGGTGGACTCGGGTGAACAAGCCGGTGCCCTTGAACAAATGCTCGACCGAATAGCCACTTACCTAGAGAAAACGGAATTACTCAAGAAAAAGGTCAAAAAAGCGATGACCTACCCGGCTGCTGTCGTTGTAGTTGCAATCGCTGTAACAGCAATTTTGCTAGTCAAGGTGGTGCCCCAATTCGAAAGCCTATTTAGTGGATTTGGAGCCGAACTCCCCGTATTTACGCAAATGGTCGTAAATTTGTCCGAGTGGATGCAAAGCTGGTGGTTTATCGTACTCATTGGCATTGTCGGCTCAATCTTCTTGTTCAAAGAAGCTATTCGCCGGTCACAAAAATTCTCAGACCTCATCGACAAATACGTGCTGAAAATGCCTATTTTAGGGGAGATCCTCGATAAATCGGCAGTAGCGAAATTTGGCCGAGTTCTCTCCACCACTTTTGCAGCCGGCGTACCTTTGGTCGACGCACTTGACTCAGTGTCAGGAGCTACGGGCAACGCGATCTACCGTGATGCGATCCAACGGATCAAAGCGGATGTATCGAGTGGTACTCAGCTTCAAGCTTCTATGCGCCAGCAAGACGTCTTTCCGATCATGGCCGTTCAGCTCACTGCCATCGGTGAAGAATCAGGTAATCTGGACGATATGTTGCAAAAGGTTGCAGAACATTACGAGGCGGTAGTCGACGATATGGTCGATAACCTTACCGCCCTGATGGAACCAATGATCATGGCCGTTCTGGGTGTTTTGGTCGGTGGCCTAATCGTTGCCATGTACCTCCCCATCTTCCAGATGGGTCAGGTCGTCGGCTAAACCAATTCTCACCAACACAGGCCGGACTACCTAGTAGTCCGGCTTTTCTCGTTCTAACGGATACACCATGGCCTTTATTGAAACTCTCCTCTCAACGCCCTGGCAGCTTTACCTCTCAGTAACGTTGGCTTCCCTCTGCATCGGCAGCTTCCTCAACGTCGTCATCCTGCGCTTGCCCAAGATGATGCACCAGGAATGGCGCTGCCAGTGCGAAGAGTTTCTTGAAGTTCCGGAAGGTGAGCGAACGCAGGAACAGGCAATTACCCTGTCGAAACCGGCGTCGACCTGCCCTTCCTGTGGCCATGGCATCCGGGCATGGGAGAACATTCCGGTCATCAGCTATATGCTGCTGGGCGGCAAGTGTTCAAACTGCAAAACCCGCATCTCCCCACGCTACCCGGCGATCGAAGCCCTGACCGCGATTTTCTCCGTGGTCACGGTTGCGCTGCTCGGGCCGTCGGAAGCCGCACTGTGGGCCCTGCTGCTGGTCTGGTCACTGGTCGCAATGACCATGATTGATTTTGACACCCAGCTGTTACCCGACAACATTACCTTGCCTCTGATGTGGTTGGGCCTGATCCTCAATTACTTCGGCGTTTTCACGGATTTCTCCTCCGCCTTCTGGGGCGCTGTCGCGGGCTACCTGTCTCTCTGGTCCGTGTACTGGCTGTTCAAGCTGGTTACGGGCAAAGAGGGCATGGGGCATGGAGACTTCAAGCTCCTCGCAGCCCTCGGCGCGTGGCTTGGCTGGCAGTTGCTGCCTGCGATTATTCTACTTTCATCTGTTGTGGGCGCGGTTGTTGGCCTTAGCCTGATGGTATTCAAGAAGCACGGTCGGGAGGTTCCCATTCCCTTCGGCCCCTATCTTGCGGCAGCGGGCCTCCTCTGCCTGTGGTTTGGGCCAGACATCCAGCGCATCTGGTTTGGCTTCCTGGGCGTCAGCTGATGGCTGTTATTGGGCTCACCGGTGGCATTGGTTCGGGAAAGTCCACCGTCGTGAAGATGTTTGGCAAGCTCGGCATTCACTGGGTAGATGCCGATGATGTCGCCCGGGCGGTCGTTGAACCCGGCACCCCGGCACTGAAAGATATTGCAGACCATTTTGGTCAGGACATACTGACCCCCGATGGAGCCCTGGACCGGGCTCGGCTCCGGGTCATCGTATTTGAACATCCCGAGCAGCGGAAATGGCTGGAAGCCCTTCTGCATCCGGTTATCCGTGAAGAACTGCAGCGGCAGTTAGTGCCCGACAACTATAACCAACCGTACACACTCCTCGTTTCGCCCCTGCTCTTCGAGACGGACCAGCATCAGCTCGTAGACTGCAGCGTTGTTGTGGACGTGCCTCTTGCCACCCAGATAGAACGGACCATGCAGCGGGACAACAACTCCCGGGAACAGGTCGAACGGATTATTGCCGCCCAGATGCCCAGAGAGCAGCGACTGAAGCGGGCGGACGCTATAATAGACAACAGTCGTCCGTTCAATGACGTGGAGCGTCAGGTTCGTGCTTTACACGAAAGATTCAAGGTGGAATTTGTCTGACCGGACATTGCCATCACTATGGTCATGGCTGGTAGTTCTTGGTTTTTGCACTCTTAGCCTGCAACTGTCGGCTGCCGAGCCCGCAATAGAGGTTCGGGAAATGCCTCTTAGCGAGGTTTTGTCACCGCAGAGCCTGCCTCAGTCCTTCTACGACTTTGAGCCGTCGGAATACTGGGCAGAACCCAGAGACTCCTACTGGATCCAGTTCAGTAACTGGGTGCTTCTTCAGGAGCGCCGGCAAAGTCCGAAGGTCGAACGGCTTGGACAATGGGCAGACAGGACGCTGTCCGGCAGCGACCGGGGCCTGCCCAACAACGCCAGTTATTTGCGCATCGGTTTTGCCGCGGAATCCGCCTACGGTAACCTTGCAAGCTTCGACCCGGAGGCCCGATTCCGGCTCGATATTCCGACTACCCGTCGCAAACTCCGCCTGGTCATCGAAAGTGAAAGTGAAGAGCTGATCCCCCTGGAAGAGCGGCAGCGCGATCGGCAACTGACGGATGATGAGCGATCCGACACCGAAGCGACCGGCGCGCTCCGCTTCCTCACCCAGATCGGTGATGCGGTGAATCTGTCCAATGACTTTGGTGTTCGGTTGCGGCTGCCTCTAGACGCATTCTGGCGCGCCACCGCCGAGAAGCAATGGCAACTGGACGACGATTGGACCCTGAGCGCTCAGCAACGGGTCTATTACTTCAACAACGATGGCTGGGGTGAGCGCACCTGGGTCGCAGTCGGCAGAACGACGGGTAACGGCTGGTACTTCCAATCATCGTCAGAGCTGGAGTGGGTTCACCGGGACAGGAAATTCGTCGGTGCCCAGGTTTTCAGTACTCAGAAGCAACTGAACAACCGATCCCTCCTGACGCCTCGACTGGGCGTCCTGGGCGAAAGCCAGCCATCATGGCGCACAACGGATGTGTTTGCCGAGCTTACCTGGCGGTACAGACTTTACAGCGACTGGATATTTGCCGAACTCATACCGGCACTCAACTTCCCCCGGGAACGCAACTTTAAAGACCAGGGCTCCCTGTTGTTTCGGGTAGAGCTCTACTTCTCCGGTAGCATTAAAAGACCCTATCTGGACTGACCATGCCACGACACCCATCCCGACCAGCGCAGGAAGCCCTGACGCTGACACCCATTGCCATCACCCGCTCCTGTTTCCGGGACAAATTTGGTGTGCCGCGGCAGCCCGGCCTCACTCGCCACGCCCATGCCGACCTGATCATCCAATCCCCATTCGACCGTGAAGACGCCTTCCGGGGCCTGGAGTCCGCCAGCCACCTCTGGCTGACCTTTCAGTTTCACGAAGCGGTTCGGGCCGAATGGAGGCCGGTCGTTCGCCCTCCCCGGCTGGGTGGAAACAAAAAAATGGGTGTTTTCGCAAGTCGTTCGCCCTTTCGCCCCAATAGCCTGGGGCTCTCCGTGGTTCGAAACAGGGGCATTATCCGCCGCGACGGCAAACTGATTCTGCAGATCAGTGACCACGACTTAATTGAAGGCACCCCGATTCTGGACATCAAACCCTACCTCCCATTTGCCGACTCGATTCCAGAAGCATCTCTTGGGTGGGCAGAAAGCGCCCCTACAGAGCGGATGGAGGTCACTTTCCTGCCCGAGGCCCGGATTCAACTCAGCCAGTTATCACCCGAGCTCTACCCGGACCTGCAGGCTCTTATCGAAGACGTTGTCAGCTACGACCCTCGCCCATCGTTCCGCCGCGGGCAGGAGGAGGAAAGAATCTACGGGGCTCATCTCTACGATCTCAATATTCGGTTTCGTTTTGTGAACCGGGGACCGGATCAATGTGTGGAAGTACTGACGGTCTGTTAAACTGCCCAGGCAGACGTTGCTGTTGTCAAAAGGAATTTGAGCATTGCCTACATCTCGCCTATCCAAGCGCCTGGGGATCAGACCCCTGGCAGCCCGCCTGCTGGTGTACGTCCTTCTCTTCAGCCTCGTTTTATCGGTGGTCACCACGGGCATTCAAACCCTGAGCGAACTTCGTCGGAGTAAAGACGACCTTCTGGCCAGCCAGAACAAAACTGCCCAACTGGTTGCCGGGAGCCTGAGCCATAACCTGTGGATGTTGAACTTCAGCGAAGCGGCCAATGGGCTGGATGACATTACTGCGCTGGTAAGCATTCAACAGGCCCACATACAGACAACCACCGGGCGCGAATTTACATCTGGCCAAAAGCCGGAAGGCGCGGTGATTAACCAGAGCTTCCCGCTCGGATACGACCGCACACGTAACCTTCCTCCGGAAACGGTGGGCACCCTGACGCTAACTTCCTCCCTGACCCAGATTTACTCCGACCTGACCAAACGGACGCTCCTGAACCTCCTGGCACAATGGTCAGTCATGTTAATGGGCACCCTCGGACTGTTTGTAATCGTTCGCCTTACCCTGTCCAGGCATCTGGAAGCCATTGCAGACTATGCCAGCAGGCTCAATCTGGACGCATTAATCGCGCCATTGGAACTCAAGCGGCGACCGCCCAAAAAACCGGATGAACTGTCGGAACTGGAACACGCTCTGAACACCATGCGGCTTCAATTACTCGAAGACACCCGTTCCCTGCGCCAATCCACACTTCAGTCCCAGGATGAGCGAGACGAAGCTTTGCGGGCCAATCACATCAAAAACCAGTTCCTGGCCAACATCAGCCATGAATTGAGAATCCCGCTGCAATCGGTGCTCGGCTATTCGACTCTGCTGGCTGATACGCCCCTGGATCCGGAGCAGCGGGAATACGTGCAGACACTGCTCAGCGCTTCGGAAGGACTGTCTTCCATCATCAACGACCTGCTCGACATATCCAGTATCGAGGCCGGCAAAATGGTGCTTGAGGATATCCCTTTTGACCTGAGAGACACCCTCAACGACATTGTCCAAATGCTTGGCCCCCGGGCACGGGAAAAGGGCCTCGCGCTGGAACTGAGGGTGGATGAAACCCTGCCCTGGGCCTTGAAGGGCGACCCGGTGCGCATTCGCCAGATCCTTCTGAACCTGACCTCAAACGCACTCAAGTTCACCGACTCCGGCCATGTCCTGATCAGCATCGAGGTACTGAATCGACGGGGCGCCATGGTGCGACTCAGGTTGTCTGTGGAAGACACCGGGATTGGCATCAACCCAAGCGACATTCCCCTGGTCTGTGAACCCTATGTTCAGTTGAACCAGAGGTTCCAGCGTCAGCTCCCGGGGGCAGGATTGGGCCTTAGCATCAGCCGGCAACTCGTCCAGCTGATGCATGGAACTCTTGAACTTGAAAGTCAGGTCGGTGAAGGATCCACCTTCTGGATGGAGTTGACGCTGCCCGTTGCCGAGGAAGAGACCCGCAAAGCCGCCCCGGACACCCGTATGATCAGAAACAAGCGGGTTCTGGTCGTCGACTCGTATCACCTGTCCCGTAAGATCACCCTTGAAATGCTGTCCCGGCATAACTTGAACATTGAGTCGGTAAAATCGGCCGGTGAAGCCCTGACATCCCTCCGGCAGGCATCTGACAGCGAGCATGCATTCGATGCCATTATTCTGGATGGCTTCGTCCCTGACATGGATTGCGACCTTCTTTGCCGCCAGATCCGCAGCAATCCCGACTGGTCGCACATGCGACTGCTGATCCTGTCTTCAAATCCGCAACGGGGCGATGCCGAACATTTTCGTCAGGCCGGCGCCGACGCATTCCTGAGCAAGTCTCTCAGGGAGTCCTGCCTTGCGCCCATTCTCAACCTGCTTTTTTCAGATGCGGCAAAACACGAGCGACGTTTCCTGACCCGTTTTTCACTGCAGACCATGAGCGATGCACACCCAAGGCCCGATCTGCCCTGCGGGAGAATGAAAGTGCTGCTGGTGGAGGATAATCCGGTTAACCGAACGCTCACCAGCCGGCTCCTTGAAAAACTGGGGTGCAACGTCATGACGGCACCAGACGGCGAGGCCGCTGAAAGTCTTTGGCAGTGGAACAGCTTCGACCTGATCTTCATGGACTGCGCAATGCCGCGCGTTGACGGCTTCGAGGCCACTCAGCGCCTGAGACATTGGGAAGAATCACAGGGCCGTGACCCTGTACCGGTGGTTGCACTGACCGCCAGTGCCAGGGAGGAGGATGAAGAGAAGTGCCACAAGGCGGGCATGGATTCTTTCGTTGCCAGGCCTGTCAATATTGAAATGCTCCGTGCAGTGCTGGAACAATACTGCAAAGCGCCTGCGGCTTTTTGATAAGCTGCGGTCGCAGAATTCGCCATACTTCCCGAATAGGCCACCATGAACGTAGAATGCCCAACCTGTAAGAAGTCCGTCGAATGGTCCGACGACAACCCTTTCCGGCCGTTCTGCTCTGAACGCTGCCAGCTAATTGACCTCGGCGCCTGGGCCAATGAGGAGTATCGTGTGCCTGCCGAAAACAGCTCGCCAGAGGATCTCGACCAGGGCGACAGCGACACACAACACTAAAAAAGCAGTCCGCACGCGACAACTTACCACCGTTTCACTTGAGACGGTCCCGAGCGGGCCATTAAAATATTCCAAATATTTAAACAGTTACAATAGGTGCATCCATGAAAGCCACCCGCATTACTCTTTTGGCGCTGTCCCTGGCCGCCACGCCCGCTATTGCCAGCGACCTGGACCTGAGCCTGACCAACGACTCAGTCAAAGGCCAGGCCAACTTCTTCAATGCCAGCAATGAGCTGCAAATGGGCGTCGGCTACGCCTACCACGAAGGTGGTCGCGACATCCTGAACCTGGACTTCCACGCACAGGGAAGAACAGCCATCGGGAACCTGCCAACCACAGCCGGCATTGGCATCCGTGGCTATGCCTGGGAAGACGACAATCTGGACGGTGGCGCCGGCGCCTTGGGCGGCTTTGCCACATTGAACATCCCCCGCGCTCCGGGTCTGTCGTTCACCGGCTCGCTGCATTACGCCCCCAGCATCATGTCGTTTGGTGATTCCGACGACCTGACCAGCCTGGAACTGCGTGGCAGCTACCGCCTGATCCGCAACGGTGAATTGTTTGTCGGTTACCGTTACCTCAACACCGACTTTGACGGCCCCATCCGTGGAGACCTGAATCTGGATGAAGGGGTCATGGCGGGCATGAAGATCTTTTTCTGAAATTAACCCCCTCCCCCACCTGATTTTTGGATCTTTCCAACCGGGTGCCCGAGCCTGAGGGCACCCATTCCGTGGCTTTTCTCACGCTTTCCTGCGTTATCGGTTGATATACTCAAGGCCGAATTCAAACGCATGGACAGCAGATAATGCGATCTCTTTCCGGCCCGGCTCTACTTTCAGCGCTTCTCTTCCTCGGCGGCTGCACCAGCGACGCCATTGATGCCGCAAAAAAAGACACCAATGACTTCGGCGGCGCCTCATCCGGAGGCGAAGGGTTTACGCCCGGAACGCCCGGTGGAGGCGGCACGACCTCGGGACTCGGCCCCAATGAAATTCGACTGACGATGGAGGTGCTCGAAACAGCCGCTCCGGATGCAGAGTCATCCCGCCGCAATCTGCGCCTTGTGCAGCCGGAAAGCATCTCAGTTTACGCCACGACCGACAACTCTGTGTCAGTCCCGGCTGAGATCACCTACAACGACGATCTCTCCGCTACCATCGCTTTTCCAGGTGGACTACCACTAGGTCCGGACACCCTCATTGAAGCCAGATTTGGCGATGAGGTGTACCGTTCGATGGCCGCCGACGCGGACCAGAACGTCCAGGTCAATCCATTCTCAGAGTTTCTGGTCAGACAGACGATCGCCAAGTACTCCGTGTTCGACATACAAGCGATCACAGACTGCACAGAACAAGACGACTGCACTGGCAAGGCGGCTTGGTCCTCGCTGGCTGACCAGATTCACGATTTCGAGATAGACATTCCGAGCACGGCCAGTAAAGAGACGGCGCTGTCTTTATTGGGCGCCCGTGGCGATTTCACATCTTACATTGACGACATGATGCAATATGCATTGAGCCTGGACACGTCATCCGGGGAGCTCGCCGTACTCGAAGGAAACTACAACTCAGTATTCTTTGGTGTTGAGCTGGGTCAGACCTTTCTAGAGAGCAACTTATCAAATGCCGGCTTCTGGGGCGTGCGCACAGGTCAGGAGAAAGTTCTCTCGCCCAAGGAGGACCATGTTTATCCCGGCCTGTCATTTGCCAGTGTCAGTGACCTCTTACCCGGATTGAACTCTACCGTCCTGTCCAGCGATATTCCGTACAGCCGTGAACTACTGACGCATCAGGCCGGAAACACCTTCTGCCTGCGGGATAACAGCATCTGGGAACTCAACAACCACGCATCCGCCGTCGGGTCCGCAAGCCTTATTAATGATATTCGCCTGACTGCCGGGCGTGCATTATTCCAGACCGTCACCAACAATTTTTCCAGGAACATCGGCTGGACCCGCAATCCCTACTACATGGATGCCTTTATTAGCGAACCGCCGGCCGACTCCAACACACCGGATCGAATTGTCAGTAGCTACTTCACAGCCGGAAAAGCGATTGCCCTGGAGCTTGAGGGAGAAAACTACAAGCGCAGAGACATTCTGGAAAATCATTTCCTCTCCGTCATAGACATCAATGTTGAGCGCCAACCAGGCTTTGAATTGTCATCCGTTAACGGCACCTACAACATCGTCTACGCCTCTCAACGACAGGGCAGCTCAAGCAGCTGCCAGACATTCGATAACCAGCCGGTGATGGAAGTCGAGACGGGCTCCGGTATCTGGACCGTGAATAGCGGAAACGGCAGCATCAACGAATCAGTGGCAACCTCTGCACTTGCCCGTCTGCCCTCGGGAACCGTGCAGTCGGAAAACACAACCAGCGTAACCCGGAGCCGGCTTGTGAATCGCCGTCCCTCATACAGAAACAATGCCGTTCTGTACGATGGCAGACTGAACTTCGGCATCAGTCACCTGCTGACAGACGAACTGGCCAAACCGCAGCTGGGTGTTGGTGCCAGCACTCCGGATGGCAGCTTCATGGCAGTGAACATGAACGATAGCCCGGGCGGCGACGGCCTTCTGATTGCCAGCTCGCAGCACGCGATTCCCGCACCGACGAATGGCCGATATCGGCTCCAGGGAGTCAGCCTCGGCATGTCAGAAGACACCAATGTCCTGCGGCACATGAATCATGCAACGTTAACGATCAACTCTGCGTCAAGCGCCACACTGGATCCCCGTATCCTGGAAGTCACACACAGTGTGAGCGGCTCGACAGTTTCCTCGCCTTCCCTCGTGGATTCACTGGGTGACAGCGTCACTCTCGTGTACGCAGATGCCGGTAATGGGCAGGCAAGCTTTTCCTACACCGACACAACCGGCGAATTAACACTGGAAGGGTTCTTCACCCCCGACCAGAACCAGTTCTACCTGCGCCTCCGAGACACCCGCAACGGCGAGGAAAACATCGGACTGGTGCTTGCCACTCGCATCCCTTGACGGGCCCGTGAGCCTGTGGTCGGGATAACTGCATAAAAGGCAAGAACTGTTATACTTTTGCCTCACCCTTTTCAAGTGAGGCCTTATGTCTTCAGGCACAAAAGCTTTGATGCTGATGGTTCCCCTGCTGGCGTTTGCGGTCGGGGGCGGTTTTTACTCCCCGTACGACGAGATGGGCGGGTTTAACGACCGGAAGCAACATAGCTCACAGCCTCCCCTTCCTGCACTGCCAACATGGGCGAACGCGGATCTACCAGACTTTTCCCAGTACAACGACATCACCGAAAAGAAGGCAGCTTTTTTCTCGTTCCTTTACCCGCGAATTGTGCTTGCGAACTCGCGTATTTTGATGGAACGACACTATCTCGAAACGCTGGTTGGGAAAAGCGATCTCTCTTCCAAGGAACAGCGCTGGCTGGCCAATCAGGCTGATCGCTTGCGGGTTAAAGGCGAGCCCGGCAGCCACCAGTTTTTCCAGCAGCTAAAGCACCGGTTGGACGTTATTCCTCCGTCACTTATTCTTGCTCAGGCGGCGAATGAATCGGCCTGGGGAACCTCTCGCTTTGCCACAGCCGGATTCAACCTGTTCGGCCAGTGGTGTTTCTCTCGCGGCTGCGGACTGATCCCAAAACAACGCAAGGAAGGCGCGCGTCATGAAGTAGCAACCTTCGATTCTCCCTATCGATCGGTCCGCGCCTACATCGAAAATCTGAACCGTCACCATAGTTACGGAACCTTGCGAAAACTCCGGGCCGACAATCGCCAGGATCTGCCCTTGTCAGGCTTCGAGCTTGCTGCGGGGCTGGTGGGCTATTCCGAACGGGGAGAGGCATACATCAACGAAATCCGTTCGATCATCCAATACAATAATCTGAGCTTTTACGATCAGGATTTCAGCCGCGTCATGCAAAACCTGTCGCCTGACCGGTTGCTAAGCATGGCAACGTCCATTTCCGAATCAAACCTGTTACCCGGACAAACCACAACCAAAACCGAAAGCTGACCCCCATAAAAGGACAGAGACCCCGCGCATGCTGTATTTCTTGCCCGCACCTCTGAAGGGTAGCCTTGCTGCCCTGCTGATACTCCTCAACACCCTGCTACTGTTTCCCATCCTGCTGATCGTTGCCATTGCCAAACTGCTTGTGCCGATGAGCGGATTCAGGACTCTATGCACCGTCATCCTGAACCGAATAGCCTGGCTCTGGACCGGATTCAACAACTGTCTGATGGATCTGTTCCACAAGGTCCACTGGGACGTTCGGGGGCTGGAGGAGCTTGATAAGGATCACTGGTATTTCGTCACCTGCAATCACCAGACGTGGGCAGACATTCCTGCTATCCAGTACGTGCTCAACAATCGAATTCCACTGCTCAAATTCTTTCTCAAGAAACAACTGATCTGGGTGCCGTTTCTCGGCATCGCGTGGTGGGCACTTGATTTCCCATTCATGCACCGACACACGAAAGAACAACTGGCCCGCCGGCCAGAACTCAAGGGCAAGGACATGGAAGCCACGCAGGCCGCCTGTGAAAAATTCCGCTATACCCCGGTGACAATTTTCAATTTCATGGAAGGAACCCGCTTTACCGAGGCCAAACGCCAGCGGCAACACTCTCCCTATCGCCACCTTCTAAAACCGAGGGCTGGCGGCACAGCGTTTGTCCTGCAGGCAATGGGAGAAATGATCCACACCATGCTGGACGTCACGATCGTCTATCCGGACGGTAAGGCGGGCTTCTGGGATTATCTGTGCGGACGGATCGATAGGATTGTGATCGATATTCAGACCAGAGAGATTCCGGAGCAGTTTCTGGGCATGGACTACGGGAATGACCGCGCGGTTCGGACCGAATTCCAGCGCTGGGTATCCCAGCTCTGGGCAGAAAAAGACGCCCGCATCGACGAGCTAAAGACAGAGTTGAAAAACGCCTAGAGCAAGCCGAGTTCCCGGGCCCGAACGATGGCTTGAGTCCGGGACTTTACATCCAGCTTCGCATTGATCCTTCGAGCATGGGTTTTCACGGTATGAAGTGAAATATGGAGCTCGTCCGCGATCTCCTGATTCGACAGCCCCTTGGCAATCAATTCAAGAACACCATGCTCGCGATCACTGATCGGTTCAGGTAATACATCCCTGTGGGCGGGAGCAACCTGCAAATCGAAAACTCGACCGAGCGCCAAAGTGAAAGCGCTCTCCTCCAGACGCGGAAAGACCTTCTCCATCAGCGGCCTGAGTTCATGTGCCATCTCGACAAAGGGACTGACAAAGTGCTCTTCCGCAGCTGACTCAACAACCGATTGCAGTATCTTCTGGTCACAACCATCCTCGGCGAGCAACGCGTCCAGAAGGCGCACGTGTATGGCGACCCCTGAGGGCATTCGCTCACCATAGCGGTGCCTGATGTTGCTGAGCTTTTCACGGGCGCCCTCGGCAACCCCTTGTGCCATATCAACACGAACCTGAAGACAATCGAGCAGCCCGGGCATCATCGGAAACAGCTCCGGAATCCGGCCGGCAGAGCGATGAGGCTCCAGCTTCTCAAGCGCCTGCCGGGCGCTCTCCAGTTGCCCCTGAGCCAGCCAACAGCTTGCCTTCAGGGCCTCCAGAACCGGCTCAAAAAACGCCTCATCCACCTGCCAGGCATGCATGGTTCGCTCTGCACGGCCTACCCAGGCGAAAGCCTCCTCGTACTGTCCTGCTGCCCGACACATCAATACCCGAAGCGCCATGGCCATCAGCAGCCCGACATCCCTTGATTGCTCAGCCTGCCGACTGCAGGATGCCAGAAGACAATCTGCTTCCCGGTCACGCCCCTGATGCCAAAGCACCAGCGCGAGACTCAGCTGCAGGCGGGTTTCGCCGATGCGCGCATATCGCGTCAGCTCATGCATGGCTGTGTCGAGCCCCGTCCGCAGAAGTTGCTCCGCGTGTTTCAAGGCCCCTTTGCCAAGTTCAATACCCGCGTGGCCATAGACTGACAAAGCCTCTGATCCATAATCACCGGCTTCACGGGCCAGTTTCGCCGCAATGCGATTGGCTTCCCTGGCTTCGGCAAAACGACCGCAAGCCGACAACGCACTTGAGCGGACCATCTGGGTTACCAGCCGGGCCTGGGCAGACAGTTCATCCTGGGAAAGGGCGCGATCCGCCATATCCAGCGCCGACCCGATCCGGCCTTCCCCCCGCAGAATGAATGCTTCGAGCGCACACAAACGGGCTGAGTAGGAGGCTCTGTCAACCTCGTTGAGGCCGTTGATCAGCGCCCTGGCCCGGCTGAACTGACCACCAATGGCATGCACCCAACTGTAAACAATTCGAAGACGGGGACTACTCTCCAGCAAGTGCTGCGGGAGTGCCTTCCGGAGCTGCAACAGCGACGCCGTATCCTGGCCGAGAAGCAGCGCTTCGGATCCCTCAGACGCGATCTCGATGACCAGTTTCGAATCGCCGGACAGAAGGGCATATTTCAGGGATTCCGGAAACTGGTCCCGTTCACCAAACCACTGACTGACGTAACGCAGTCGCGCCTTCTGCCCCGGTACCTGCGGCGTTTTCAGCCATTCCTTCAGCAAGCCATTCAACCGATACCAGCGTCCGCGACCGGGCACCGCCCGCAGCGGAATGCCGATATCAGCGGCCTGAGACGGCAGGAAATCAACGGGAAAGTCGGGAAATTCTCCGGAGGAAAACAGAGAGTCCGAACTCAGCTCAAGTTCAGCCATCAACTGAAGAGAGCGCTGCTGGAGTCGGGTCAGATGTCCCAGAACAGACTCCTTGAGAAAGCGCTGCACACTGGCGCTATCCAGCAGTGATTGGCGATTCTCGGAGCAAGCGATCTCCCTCCGGTACAAGGCGAGTGGCGCAGGCCAGCCCTCACTTACCTCGTAAAGCTGATCGACGGCTACGCTGGTCAACCGTTCAGACGCCAACAACCGGGCAAAAAACTCAAAGGTTTCGGACCGACTGAAAGCAAACGAATCTACGCCAAAACGGACAAACCGATTTTCAAGCTCAAGGTTATGGGTTTCGAATGGAAGCGCACTGCGTGAAATCAGAACCGCACAGAGACACCGTGGCAGGTCTGCGACCAACTGATGAAGAAGAGCTGTTACCGACGGGTTTGCCAGGCTCTGGACGTTATCCAGAACAAGTGTCTTCGGCTCATCCTTGCCGGACTTCCGCTCTAGCGAAACCAACAGCATGGCCAACACATCGGAGAAGGTTCCACCACTGTGGAGAGCACTTTCCAGCGTCTCTGAGAGGTTAAGTGCGATGGCAAGCAACGTCAGAAACCGAGACGGGGAATTATCCTGACCATTAAGCGTGATCCAGCAGCAATCGTCTTGAGCGGATCGGTGAGTATCGATCGCCCTGGCAACGAGATGGGTCTTCCCGAAACCACAGCCACCCTCAATTAGAATCACGCTACGGGGACGGAGCGCTGCGGCGATAGACTGTTCGAGTTGTGGGCGATCAAGCCATCCTTCTGGCAGCGCCGGAAACTGTATCCGCTGCCTTAGCAGATCCTTGACCAACTCGCCTTTTTGCAGACCGTTATTCGCTGACTGGAACTCATCGTTGGCTGCACAGCCATCATTGAATGGTTTCACTCACTGCCCCGTGTTAACTGCGACACTGGAATGGTCCGAAAGCCTGAAAAAGACATTTCGACACTGAGTTACAACTGGCGACCGGCAACGGGTACGCCTTTAGTATGACAGGAAGGGTAAACCAATTGGCAAGGGGCTGCAAAAAATTGACGTAAAACTATTTTTCTAGGTGGCAGTTTTCTAACAACCCTGGACTTTACTTAAAGAAAAACAAAAAAAGGCGGACATTTGTCCGCCTTTTTTTGTTTCGAGGGTAACGGCTTACCGGGTGCCCGACCGCCGGAGGGCAGCCGGAGTGTATTCCCGGAATCGACGGTCCGCACCAAACTCGTACGCGTTCTCTTCTTCGTTGGTCAGGCCAAGGGCCAGATATCGACCAGACAGAAGATCATAGAGTACTTCAATCGCGTACCAGGGCACGTCATGATCGTAGAACTGGACCGCGTGGGCTTCCGCAACCCGCCACAGCTCACCACGTCCATCGTAATGATCGATCACGGACGCCTGCCAGGTATCTTCATCGATGTAGAAGTCACGCTTGGCGTAAACATGACGCTCACCGTCCTTCAGCGTCGCACGAACGTGCCAGACCCGGTGCAGTTCATAACGGGTCAGTTGCTGATTAATATGACCCGGCTTGACGATCTGATCGTAATCCAGGTCCGGGTTCATCAGTCGGTAGGAGTTGTACGGGATGTACACTTCCTTCTTGCCCACCAGTTCCCAGTTGTACTTGTCCGGAGCACCGTTGTACATATCGTAGTTATCAGAGGTACGCATGCCATCAGACGCGGTACCCGGACCGTCATAGGAAACCTGAGGTGCCCGACGGACACGACGCTGACCAGCGTTGTAGATCCACGCCCGGCGAGGTTCAGCCACCTGGTCGATGGTTTCGTGAACCAGCAGTACGTTACCCGCCAGTCGCGCAGGAGCAGTGATCGCCTGCTTGAAGTAGAAAAGAACGTTGGGATCTTCTCCGGGCTCGTAGTCGCTCAGAGCCGTCCGCCAGGTAAACTCGTCCTGGAATTTAACCACCGAGAAAGCACCACCTTCCGTCGGGGTTACCTGACCGATGGTTCGCACAACAGAACCACCCCGGTAACGGGTAATGTGATTCCAGATCACTTCCACGCCACTTTTCGGAATCGGGAATGGAACAGACTCTACGTAATTGCCGAGGCCGTTACCATCCTTAATCAACTCAACGTTGGTCGCGTTTTCGACTGACTGTTGCTGGATAGGCTCCGGGTAAGCCGCGGTCCGGTGAGTCTCGAAAACCGGCATGACGTAATCGTCATAGCGCTTGATCATGGCAATCTGGCCGGGAGACAGGTTGTCCGCGTACTGATCCACATTGCTCTTATCAATCACGAACTTCGGCTCCTCGCCGGAGAACGGATCAATGTAAGCGCCGCCACTTTTGTAGCCATCCGGCGGCGTATCCAGGCCGCCCGTCCATGCTGGAATATCGCCACCATTGCCAGCCATCTCTGCGCCCATGCGGGTCAGAGAATCGCCGAGCTTGGCCGCTTCTTCGGCAGAAACCGCACCATAGGCCTGACCAGCAAAAACGCTTGCAGCCAGTACACCTGTGGCCAGTAGTTTCTTGTTTAATTTCATTTTCATCCCTCGTAAAACGAATTCTTTCCGGTATTAGAATGAGTAGGAAACACTCACCGTTGCGAAGTCACGGTCTGTCAACTCGTTATACGGCTTACCGCCGAAAAAGTTCGTGTATCCGATATTACCGGTGATCTTGTTCTGGTAGACCGCTTCCATGGAAACACCCAGAGCCTTGCTGCCTTCATTGAACGCACCACCCGGCTGCGGGCTGTAGCCCTGAACATCATGTGACCACGCCAACTGCGGACGGAGGTTCACACCGGCAAACACGTTCGGGTAATCCCACACAAACCGCGCGCGGTAACCCCATGAGAAGTCAGTGGTAAACCCATCATTATTACAGTAGTTGGTATTCAGGTTTGCGCCAGCTTCACAGAGGTCGAATCCGTCGCCCAGTGGCAAAGTGCCGATACCAAAGGTACCAGAACGGCCATAGCGAGCTTCATCGTAATCGGGCAGATCATGGATGTAGGTTGCGCCAAATTCACTGACGAAAGTCAGACGGCTGGCACCCATAACCTGGTCAAAGAACTTGATCAGGGTGAACTGGGCCTGGGACACGTTGAAGCGGTCATAGCCCGCCACGGGTTTACCCGCAAAGTTCGCTCCACCAGTTTCTTCCAGACGCTGTTGCTCCAGCTTGCTCAGCACTTCACCGTTGGGACCACGCTGCTGAAGACCACCAAAGATCAGCTCGAACGCGCTCCACTGCAGAGGCACATTGTCACGGAAGCTATACTCTGCACCCAGCGACCAACCACCTGGCGTGGTGGTGTTGATGCTGACACCGTAAAGGTTGATGTTCTCCGGGTACTCGATGAAGTAACTTGGAAATGCGGAATACGGAAGATCAGGATCGCTATTCTGAGTCTCGCCGGGATCCGAAGGATTGTTCACCAGACCACTGACGTAAGGCAGACGGCTGTTGTACTTGATGTAGTAGAAGCCCAGCTCGGAATCGTTCAGAGCAGGCACATACCAGCGCATGGCCACACCAAACTGATCCTTGGAATCGGCTTCCTTATCACCGATACGCGGAGCGATGAAGCCCTGGGCGTAGGCCTGAGAATCGGGCAACTGGCCGGCCAGCAGTACCGGGCCACAGCCATCGGAAGCAAAATCGTTGGTGGAGAAGAAGGTACCACAATCGTCCGGACGAACCGGCTCCCAATCGGCCTGGACGAAGGTTTCAAGGGTAATGTTCTCGGTCACACCGGCTGACATATAGAACATTTCAACCGGCAGCAGGACGTCCTTCAGTTCGGCACCCGGAGAACGGAAGGCCGGCACGTCAACCGGGTTGATGACGTTAATACCACCCTGAATAAAGGTACTTTCACCCCAGCTCACCACCTGGCGGCCATAGCGCAAGCTCACAGGAACGTTGCCAAAGTACCAGTCGGTGAACACATAGGCATCCAGCAACTCGCCGCCGGACGCGTTGCCCTTTGCTTTTGGGTTCAGTTCACGCTGCTGGCCGACATAATCCACTGCACGGCTTTCGTCTTTCAGTTCAAAGTCGTACCAGTAGCGGCCACGCAACAAACCACCGACACGGGTCAGGACATTGCTGTCAACGTAATAGTCGATGAACAGCTCACTGTTACCCTTGACGATTTTCGAGTAGGTGTCGCCTTTCTCGAAGTTCAGGTTGCCATCGTCGAAGTTATTCGAGGAGGAACCGATGTTCGCCAGGGAACCGCCCGGAGCATATTCTGGCCCAAGGTTACCCGGGGCGATCAAACGCTTGTCGCGATCTTCCATCCGCCAGCCAGCACCCGCTGACAACGTGGTATTGAACTGGTAGTCGACACCCCAGACGCTGCTGCTGAAGGCAAGCGCCTGACCCGACATACCTGCGGCAACCGCGGCTGCCAGTGGCAATTTGGTCCAACGCTGCCATTGATGAGTTTTTCTTGTCATTGGAAGGCTACTCCATTGTTGTTCTGAGTCGCTGCTCTGATTATTGGTGTTCACGATGTATTGGAGGCTTCGTGCACAGTGCTCGTGATGTACGCACTATAGCTAAGGCTGTCGAGGGCTTTGATCAGTCAAAAGTATGATTTTGATATCACCCCATCCCGGCGCCTTTGGATTGCAAGTAAGAAGGCCCGGTTTTAAACCGGGCCTTTATTCATTAAATCAGCTCTATCGCCATGGCGGTGGCTTCACCGCCGCCGATGCACAGGGCGGCGACCCCACGTTTCTTTCCGTGCCGCTGAAGCGCGTGCATCAGCGTGACCAGCAGTCTGGATCCTGTTGAGCCAACCGGGTGACCCTGAGCACAGGCACCACCATGGACATTAACCTTATCCGGATCCAGGCCAAGCTCACGGATCGGCATCATTGCCACCATGGCAAACGCTTCATTGATCTCGAACAGGTCAACGTCCGCCTTATTCCAACCTGTTTTGCCAAGGAGCGTTTCGATAGCACCCACGGGAGCACAGGTGAATTCGGAAGGATGCTGGGACTGAGTGCTGTGACCCACGATCCGGGCAACCGGCTTGAGCCCCCGCTTCTCGGCTTCTGACTCGCTCATCAGAACCAGAGCAGAAGCACCGTCGGAAATTGACGAGGCATTAGCCGCGGTTACCGTACCGTCTTTACTGAAGGCCGGACGCAGGGAAGGAATTTTCTCGATGTTGGCATTGAACGGCTGCTCATCATGCTCAACCACCGTTTCACCTTTGCGGGTTTTCACCGTAACCGGAACGATTTCATCCGCCAGTACACCGTCTTCAATGGCTCGCTGCGCTCGCTTGAGCGACTGAATAGCGTATGCATCCATGTCCTCGCGGGTGTAACCTTTCTTATCCGCCATCTCCTGGGCAAACGCGCCCATCAGACGCCCCGTCTCGGCATCTTCCAGCCCGTCCAGGAACATATGATCCTGAACAGTGTCGCCCGCGCCCATTCGATAGCCTTTACGAGCATTGGGCAGGATATACGGCGCGTTGGACATACTCTCCATACCGCCGGCGACCATGATGTCATTGCTACCAGCCTTGATCAGGTCGTGAGCAAACATGGCGGCCTTCATGCCGGAGCCACACAGCTTGTTGATCGTGGTGGCACCGGTGCTGTCCGGCAAACCAGCCTGGCGCATCGCCTGACGGGCAGGCCCCTGCTTGAGCCCTGCCGGCAGGACGTTGCCCATAATGACTTCCTGCACATCCGCAGGCTGAAGTCCCGCGCGTTTAACTGCCTCGGCGATCGTAATGGCCCCAAGCTCCGGCGCAGACAAAGGCGACAAACTGCCTTGAAAGCCCCCCATCGGGGTCCGAACGCCGCTAACAATCACTACGCTATCGCTACTCATGGATCAATCTCTCTGTCTTTATGTTGTGGGTCGGGACGAACTGCCCGATCGTCCGGTTTAGCAAAGAACCGGAGCGCTGCTCCGGCCAGAAAACTTAGGGTTTATGAGGTGCCTCTAGATATTCATGGGACTGCATTTCCAGCAACCGGGATTCGGTACGCTCAAATTCGAAACTGAGCCGGCCGCCGGCATAGAGTTCGGTGATAGGTGCCGCTGCAGACATGATGACCTTCACGTTGCGGTCGTAGAACTCGTCCACCATGTTGATGAACCGACGCGCCTGATCGTCTTTTTCACCACCGAGGACTGGCACATTGCTGATGATGATGGCGTGGAACTGTCGCGCCAATTCAATGTAATCGTTCTGGCTCCGAGGCCCGTCACAGACATCGGTAAAATCAAACCAGACAACGTCATCGGCGTGCGCCTGAACCGGAATCTTCCGGCCATTCACCTCAATACTCTGACTGTGCTTGCCCGCCTCAAGAGCCAGCGCGTCATAGCTTTTGCGCAAGCTGACATCAGCTTCTGCATCCAGGGGGGAGTGAAACAATTCCGCCTGCTCCAGTGTTCGCAACCGGTAATCAACGCCGCCATCCACGTTCACCACATCGGTATACTTCTTAACCAACGCGATCGCCGGCAGGAAGCGAGCCCTTTGCAAACCATCCTTATAGAGACCATCCGGCACGATGTTGGAGGTACACACCAGCGTGACGCCCCGGCTGAACAGACCGTCCATCAGCGTTGCGAGAATCATGGCATCGCCAATATCGGAGACAAAAAACTCGTCAAAGCAGATAACCCGGGTTTCCTCGGCAAACTTCCGGGACACAAGATCCAACGGGTTCTTCTCGCCCTTCAACTGTTTTAGCTCGTTGTGGACCCGCTGCATGAACCGGTGAAAGTGGACACGCATCTTTCGGTCAAACGGAAGCGACTCGTAAAACGTGTCCATCAGATAGGTTTTACCGCGCCCTACGCCACCCCAGAAATACAGACCCTTAACGGGCTCCTCTTTGCCCTTTTTCAATTTGCGACGCAACCTGGCCATCGCCTTGTTGCGTTCTTCTTCCGCAACAACCAATTTTTCATACAACGCCTGAAGACGACGTACGGCATCTTCCTGGGCAGCATCCTGCTGGAAATCCGGACGCTCAAGATCTTTTTGATAACGCTCCCAGGGAGTCAGATTTGCACTGGCATCTAGTTTGGACATCGCTGCGGTCATTGATTTTTCCAGGATCATAATCATGAAATTTCGGCGCTGTATTGTCTCGCATTTGGGCATTTTTCGCCACGATGCCGCCCCACCGCCAAATTACGACGATTGGCTCACCACAAGGTAATGTGCTGCGAGCGCTCAGGGCGCTATACTCGGAAAACGTGCGAGGTAAAATTCCAGTCAAAAAGGGACGACACAACCTATGGAAAACCTGATTCTGGCAGCCGTTGCCGCGCTCATCGTCGGCATCGTCATTGGGGTCATGATTGGCCGTTCAGGGCAAGGAACCACGCTCCGGCAACGCCGGGCGGAACAGCAGGTCGAAGAACTGCGAAACGAATACACCCGCTATCAGGCGCAGGTGAACGAGCATTTCATGGAATCCGCTCATTTGCTCCGGCGGTTCAATGACAGCTACCGTGACATCAACCAGCACATGGCCAGAGGCGCAAACCGCCTGTGCAACGACGATGAATGGCTGGACGAACTGGGCGACGAAACCGCGAGGAAGCGCCTGGGAGAAGTCGGGGACCGCGATGATGGCGTGGAAGCACCACGGGACTATGCGCCCAAAACCGACCCCAAAGCCTCCGGGACCCTGTCCGAAGACTTCGGGCTGGCGGGAAAAGGCAACGCCTGAATCCTTAAACCGGGTTGTCGCAGTCAATAAACCGGTGCGTCAACCCGAACTCCTTTGCCAAAGCCGCGCCTAATGCCTGGACACCGTATCTTTCGGTAGCGTGGTGGCCCGCCGCAAAGTAATGGATACCACACTCTCTGGCGGTGTGCGTGGTGGGCTCGGATATTTCGCCGCTGATGTAGGCATCCAGCCCAGCTTCAAGCGCCTGATCAATAAATCCCTGCGCGGCACCGGTACACCAGCCCACCCGCTTTATCTCGTCTTTACCTTCACCCACCCAGAGCGGCGTTCGATTCAGCTTTTCAGCGATCCATTCGGCAAAATGAGAGGCTCCCAGCGGCTGTTCCAACTCCCCCTGCCAGACCAGCCCGGCCAGAGGACGAGGATTCCGCAGCCCAAGCACATCCGCCAGCTGCCGGTTATTACCGAATTCCGGATGATCGTCCAGCGGGAGGTGGTAGGCAACAAGGTTGATGTCATGATCGAGCAGCAGCTTCAGACGCTCACGTTTCATTCCACGAACACGGGCATCCTCGCCTTTCCAGAAATAGCCGTGGTGAACAAGAATCATGTCTGCCCCGGCATCAATTGCGGCATCAATCAATGCCTTTGACGCCGTCACCCCGCTGACAATGGTTCGAACTTCGGCCCTGCCCTCAACCTGAAGACCATTCGGACAATAGTCCTGAAAATTGTCTGGCTGAAGCCATTCATCGATCCGGGTCAGAATTTCGTCTCGGGTGATCATGATCTTCTCCTGCCATCAAAGAGCAAAGCCAACATCCCAAAACACCGGCTTTGCTCTGCTCGGATAAGTTTAAAGAGCTGCGAGCCCGTCGATCAGCGCATCGTTCTGGGAGGCCGTTCCGATGGTAATCCGGAGGTACTCACTGATTCTGGGCTTGTTGAAGTGGCGAACGATAATGCCCTTCTCCCGGAGCCCCGTCGCCAGGTGCTGGCCGGATTTGTCGGGATGGCGAGCCAGAACGAAGTTAGCCCTGGACGGCAAAACCTCAAAGCCCTGCTGCTCCAGCGCCTGTGTTACACGCTCCCGCTCGGCGATAACAGTCTGGCAGCATTGCTGGAACCAGGCTTCGTCCTCATACGCCGCCCTGGCTCCAGCCAGGGCAAGCCGATCCAGGGGATAGCTGTTGAAGCTGTTTTTCACCCGATTCAGCGCCTCAATGAGATCGGGGTGCCCGACAGCAAAGCCCACCCGCAAGCCGGCCAGCGCCCGGGACTTTGACAAGGTCTGGGTAACCAGAAGGTTCGGATAGCGATCCACCAGGGTAATCGCACTGGTACCGCCAAAATCAATGTAGGCTTCATCCACCACCACGACACGATCCGGATTGGCGTGCAGAATCGTTTCGATATGCTCCAGCTCCAGGTACCGACCGGTTGGCGCATTGGGGTTGGGGAAAATAACCCCACCGTTGGGACCGGTGTACTCTGCCGGGTCAATCTCGAAGCTGTCCGTCAGGGGAATCTGCCGACTTTCTATGCCATAGAGGCCACAGTAGACCGGATAAAAACTGTAGGTGACATCCGGAAACAGCACCGGCTCCCCGTGCTGGAACAGCCCGTAGAAAATATGCGCAAGCACCTCGTCGGAGCCGTTTCCGAGAAACACCTGCCCGGGCGTGATGCCATGATAGGCCGCAATGGTTTTCCGAAGGCTCTCGCCTTCGGGGTCCGGATACAGCCGCAGGGTATCGTTCAGCTCGGCCTGAACGGCCGCGATAACCTTTGGCGAAGGCCCAAACGGGCTCTCATTGGTATTCAGCTTGATCAGGTTAGCGACCTTGGGCTGCTCCCCCGGCACGTAGGGAACGAGATCATTAACCAGCGGACTCCAGAACTTGCTCATGGCCTTACTGCTCCACTCCAGCGGGGATTAGCATTCACTCTTTGATTCGATATTCCGCAGAACGGGCATGGGCCGTCAGGCCTTCTCCTCTGGCCAACACAGAGGCGATCCTCCCCATTTTATCGGCACCATTGGCCGAAAAACCGATAATGGACGAACGCTTCTGGAAGTCATATACCCCCAAAGGAGAGGAGAAACGCGCCGTACCACTGGTCGGAAGAACGTGGTTGGGGCCTGCGCAATAATCCCCCAGCGCCTCAGCGGTGTAACGCCCCATGAAGACGGCACCCGCATGGCGAATGTTTTCCAACAGGGCTTCCGGCTGCTCCACGGACAACTCCAAATGCTCCGGAGCAATTCGGTTGGACACCTCGGCGGCCTCCGCCAGATCTGCTACCTGAATCAACGCCCCGCGACTGCCGACCGACTCCGCAATGATATCCGCACGCTCCATGGTTGGAAGCAAGCGCTGAATGCTGGCTTCAACGGCATCCAGGAAGCCTTTGTCCGGACTGATCAGGATGGACTGGGCCTGCTCGTCGTGTTCAGCCTGGGAGAACAGGTCCATGGCAATCCAGTCCGGGTCAGTCTGGCCATCGCAAATCACCAGAATTTCGGACGGGCCGGCAATCATGTCGATGCCAACGGTTCCAAACACCTCCCGCTTGGCCGTTGCAACAAAGATGTTCCCGGGCCCGACAATCTTGTCGACCGCCGGAACGGTTTCGGTTCCGTAGGCTAGCGCGCCAACCGCCTGGGCACCGCCAATGGTAAACACCCGGTCTACACCAGCGATCGCTGCCGCAGCCAGGACCATATCATTCACCAGACCATCCGGTGTGGGCACCACCATGACCACCTCGGAAACACCCGCCACCTTCGCCGGGATGGCATTCATCAACACCGATGAAGGATAAGCTGCTTTCCCTCCCGGAACGTAAAGGCCGGCGCGATCCAGAGGCGTCACCTTTTGCCCCAGAACCGTCCCATCGGCCTCTTCGTACTGCCAGGAAGTTTGATTCTGTCGTTCGTGGTAGTCACGAATGCGTTGAGCTGCTGCTTCCAGCGCCAGGCGCTGATCCTGAGGAATGGCCTCAAGCGCCTTCAGCAAGCGATCCTTGCTCATTTCCAGTTCCGCCACAGAGTCAGCCTTGAGCCGATCAAACTGTTCGGTAAATTCCAGGATCGCGGCATCGCCACGGGACTTCACCTGGCTCAGGATATGACGCACTGACTCGTTCACCTGATGATCAACACTGTCGTCCCACGCCAGCAGACGGGCCAGCGAACGGTCAAAATCCTCGTCGGACGTATTGAGTCGAGTGATACTGAGATCAGACATGTATTCAATCCTGCGCTAAATGAGGGAATTGAAGGCGGCCCAAGCACGGACCGTAAAACGGCGTGCCGAAGTCACCGGCACACCCTGAAAAAATCGACAGCAGGCGGCGATTACGCCTCGGCGTGTCGCGACGCCACAGCAGCAGCCATGCGCTCGATTATGGGGTTAATGCGACCGTGTTTCATCTTCATCGAGGCGCGATTCACCACCAGGCGACTACTGATATGCTCAATCAGTTCACGCGCCTCCAGCCCGTTCGCACGAAGCGTGTTGCCCGTATCAACGATATCGACGATTTCATCCGCCAGCCCCAGAATCGGCGCCAGCTCCATCGCCCCATAGAGTTTGATGATATCGGCCTGTCGCCCCTGAGCGGCGTAATAGCGGCGGGCGATGTTCACAAACTTGGTGGCTACCTTTATGCGACCCGACGGAGGCTGACTGCCCTTTGGACCAGCTGTCATCAGGCGACATTGGGAAATCTTCAGGTCCAGGGGCTCGTACAACCCCTCGCCTCCGTGCTCCATCAGTACGTCTTTCCCGGTTACACCGAGATCGGCGCCACCGTATTGCACATACGTGGGCACATCGGTGGCACGGATGATCAGCACCCGCACATTCGGATCGGTGGTAGGGAACACCAGCTTACGGGATTTTTTGATGTCGTCGACCAGCTCAATACCGGCCTCGGCCAGCAGCGGCAACGTTTCATCCAGGATTCGTCCCTTCGACAAGGCGATGGTGATGGAATCTGTCATACGTCCTTCCAGTTTCCCCTAATCTCCGTTATGCCGGCAGCCGGCGGATGCTTGCGCCCAGCAGCTGCAGCTTTTCCTCGATACACTCGTAGCCACGGTCGATGTGGTAGATACGATCAACGATGGTGTCGCCATCGGCTACCAGACCGGCAATGACCAGGCTCGCGGACGCCCGAAGATCGGTTGCCATCACCGGAGCGGCTTTCAGATGATCCACACCTTTGATAATGGCCGCGTTGCCTTCGAGAGTGATATCCGCGCCCATACGGATAAGCTCCTGCAAATGCATGAAGCGGTTCTCAAACACCGTTTCAACGATGGTTCCCGAGCCTTCTGCCACGGTATTCATCGCGGCGAACTGCGCCTGCATGTCTGTCGGAAATGCGGGATACGGTGCAGTGCGCAGACTGACTGCCTTGGGCCGATTGCCCTTCATGTCCAGCTCGATCCAGTCCGGACCGGTGGAAATATGGGCGCCCGCTTCATTCAACTTGAGCAACACCGCTTCAAGCAGGTCCTCACGGGTATCCTTGAGTTTTACCCGGCCACCGGTTGCGGCCGCAGCCACCAGGTAGGTTCCGGTTTCGACCCGGTCAGGCAGCACGTCATAATGGCATCCGTGCAACCGCTCGACACCATTGATCTCTATGGTCGCCGTACCGTGGCCTTTAATGTCAGCACCCATGGCAATCAGACACTCGGCAAGGTCGACCACTTCCGGTTCACGGGCGGCGTTCTCCAGAATGGTTTTGCCGTCAGCCAGGGCGGCGGCCATCATCAGGTTCTCGGTGCCGGTTACGGTTACGGTGTCCAGGAAGATATGAGCGCCCTTGAGGCGACCATTGGTCTTCGCCTTGATGTAGCCGTTTTCAACCTTGATGTCGGCCCCCATCATCTCTAGACCGTGGATGTGCAGATCCACCGGGCGGCTACCAATAGCGCAGCCACCTGGCAGTGAAACCTCGGCTTCGCCAAAGTGTGCGACCAGCGGCCCCAGAACGAGAATGGACGCACGCATGGTTTTCACCAGCTCATAGGGCGCATGGAACTGCTTGATGGTATTGGCGTGAATCTCAACACTCATCTTTTCATCGATCAGCAGCTCCACCCCCATGCGCCCCAGCAACTCCATCATGGTCGTCACATCATGAAGGTGCGGCAGGTTGCCAACAGTAACCGGCTCGTCAGCCAGAAGTGTGGCTGCCAGGATCGGCAGTGCAGCGTTCTTGGCACCGGAAATCCGGATTTCGCCATCCAGGGGCTTACGCCCCCCGATCATTAGTTTATCCACGGTAATTATCCTGTTCTGTCGGTGCTGGGGATCAGCCCTGTCGCTCGGCCCATTCAGACGGAGTATAGGCTCTTGGATGCAGTGCGTGGATGGTGCCATCCATGACTTGCTGGAACAGCGCCTTGTTGATCATCTGCTGCCGTTTGATGGTCGGCAGCCCTTCAAAGACATCACCCACCACAACGACCAGGTAATGAGTACCGTCGACCTGCACCTGAACTTCACAGCCGGGAAACGCAGCTTCAACCAGTGCGGTAGCTTCGGTGGCATCCATAACTAAATCCTCGGGCGTTTTGAAAAAATCAGGGGCGGGATTGTAACCAATTACGTTGCGCGGGTCAGCTTTAGCGTCATGAGATGGAAGGAAAGTAACCCGCAAAGACAGACGTCACATCAGGCCGTTTCGAATCCGGGGATTTGCCTGTCCAGATTGCTCAGCGCCGCCAGTGACCTTAGACGGTCACTGGCGTTTTGAAAGGTCAGCGTTGCGCCACTCTCTCCAGCTGCTCTTTGCCAGCACAGAAGCATGGAAAGCACCACACTGTGGGCCGCCTCCAACCCTGCGAGGTCGACGGCCAGAGGTGACCGGGCCGAACGAATCAGGGCCTCGCCCCGGGATCGCAACGACATAACGGTCTCAGCATTAACCTCGCCGGCGACGCTCAGTGTCGTACCGTTCAGCGTCACGCTCGGCACTGCGAGACTCACGACTTATCAACTTCCTCTTCGAGGTTCAGTGACTTCACCGCATCGCCCCAGTCATCAATCACAACATCGACCTGACCGCGATTTTGCTCCATTTCCTGGGCAAAACGGTCGCGGAACGCAAGGCCGATATTCACACCTTCGACGATCACGTTCTCCATCAACCAGACACCTTCGCCGGATTTATACATGGAGTAGGTCACCGGATAGCGGTTACCAGAAGCGGTGATCACCTCCATCTGAACCGAGGCCCGATCTTCATCGCGGGGATTTATCACCGCTTCATTCACCTCGATACTGAAATCCTCGGTATTCACCAGCGCCTGGGCGTAGCTGTCAAACAGGCTGCGCTTGAACTTGGCGACGAATTCATCCCGCTGCTCGGGGGTAGTCTGGCGAGCGTAACGCCCCATTACCCGGGCTGCGATCCGGCGAAAATCAACAAACTCCTCCAGTGAGGCGTCCATGCTGGCATAGAATGCCTCCGGATCTGACTCGTAAAGCCCCCGCTCCTGGTTGAGCTGTGCAACCATCTTCTGGGTTTTTTCATCCACATAGCTTCGAAGATCCTCGGCAGCATCAGCCTGTGCCGCACTGGCAAACGCCATTACCAGAAAAAGCAGCATCAGAAAGCGTTGTGTCATTCCGAACATCGAATTCTCCTTCATAAATAAAATTCCGTCGTACTGGCTCATCGGCCAGAAGCAAAATTGCTGATCATCCGCTCAAGGTTCATGGCCGACTGCGTAGAGTAGAACGTATCGCCTTCTGCCAGAGACTCCATGTCGCCGCCAATCGATATATCAATGTACTGCTCACCGAGCAATCCGGATGTACGTATTACGGCTGAACTGTCTGCCGGAATGTTGTCCACATCCGAGCGAATCGCCAGGGAAACCCGAGCCTGGAAGGTTTCCGGCTCAAGCGTGATGGAATCGATCGAGCCAACCGTCACACCCGCCATCGAAACCCGCCCGCGGGGCCGCAAGCCGCCAATGTCATTGAAATTGGCATACACGGTGTAGGTGTTCCCGGCCGACTGCAAAGACAACCCGCTAACCTTCAAGGCCAGGAACAGCACCGCAGCGAGACCGGCAATCATAAACAAACCCACTGCAATTTCCATCGTTCTCTGTGTCATCACTTACACCCGATACTCAATACCCAAACTCACCGAACATGATTGCGGTGAGCACGAAATCCAGCCCCAGCACGGCCAGAGACGAGTAAACGACCGTCTTGGTGGTCGCTGAACTGATCCCTGCCGACGTCGGCACGCAGTCGTAGCCCTGGTACACCGCAATCCACGCACATACGAAACCAAACACCACACTCTTGATTACACCGTTCAGTACGTCTTCCCTGAAATCCACGGAGGACTGCATATTCCCCCAGAAGGAACCTTCGAACACACCGAGCCATTCGACACCAACAAGCATGCCGCCGACGATCCCCACCATGGAAAAGATCACAGCCAGTACCGGCATTGCCAGGAAGCCCGCCCACAGTCGAGGGGCAATGACACGCCTCAATGGGTCAACCCCCATCATTTCCATACTGGACAGTTGCTCGGTTGCCTTCATCAAACCAATCTCCGCCGTCAGTGCAGACCCTGCCCGACCAGCAAAAAGCAACGCCGTTACCACCGGCCCCAGTTCACGAACCAGAGTCAACGCAATCATCTGACCAATTGCCGCCTCGGAACCGTAGTCGCTAAGAATCGTATACCCCTGCAGCCCCAGAACCATGCCGATAAACAGGCCAGACACAACCACTATCACAAGGGACAGCACTCCAACCGAGTAGAGCTGCTTGATAAGGAGGGGAAAGCCGGTTGCCGGCCGGGGAACGCCTGCCAGCACACCAAACAGAAACTGACCGGCCCGCCCAAGGGAGGCAACCACATCCAGCCCCTGACGCCCAAGGGCGGCCACACGCTCGATCATGCACCGCCCCCTGCCAGGCCGAGATCCGCGTCCAGCCCGCTCGCCTGATAATGGAAGGGAACCGGGCCGTCGGGTTTGCCCTGTAAAAACTGCTGAACCTGTTCCGAGGGGTGGGACTGAAGCTCATCGGGCTCGCCCTCCCCGATCACCTTGCCATCCGCCACAATACAGGCGTAATCGCAGATACTCAGGGACTCCGCAACATCGTGAGACACCAGAACGCTGGTCATCCCCGCGGCCCGATTCAGATCCCGGATCAACTTC
Organism: Marinobacter suaedae; assembly: GCF_030519635.1. Taxonomy (NCBI): domain Bacteria; kingdom Pseudomonadati; phylum Pseudomonadota; class Gammaproteobacteria; order Pseudomonadales; family Marinobacteraceae; genus Marinobacter; species Marinobacter suaedae. The sequence continues at coordinate 341,345 of NZ_JAUMIS010000001.1, forward strand.
ACCAGAACGCCCATGGCAATCGGATCCTGACCGGCGAAAGGTTCGTCATACATAATCAATTCGGGATCCAGTGCAATACTGCGGGCCAGGGCCACACGACGAGTCATGCCTCCAGACAGCTCAGAGGGCATCAACTGGCGCGCGCCCCGGAGACCAACCGCTTCGAGCTTCATCAGGACGATATCGCGAATCATATCTTCCGGCAGGGAGGTATGAACGCGTAATGGAAAAGCCACGTTCTCGTACACATTTAAGTCGGTAAACAGTGCGCCACTTTGAAACAGCAGGCCCATTTTTTCCCGCAATTCATACAACGCTCGCCGCTTAAGGCCCGGAACCTCCTGGCCAGCCACCTGAATGCTGCCCGAATCCGGCTTCAACTGCCCACCGATCAGGCGCAAAAGTGTGGTCTTACCAGTTCCGCTGGGCCCCATAATGGCGGTAATCTTGCCGCGCGGAATATCCAGCGACACGCCATCGAAGATTCGTCGCCCAGCGCGGGAGAAAACAACATTCTGCAGGGAAATATACGCAGGCGATTCCATGGCCTTTACCTTTGTGGGAGCGGCAGCATGCTGCTGCTGGGGCACGAAGCTCAATCCCTTGAACAAAAAACGGGTTGTATCTGAAGGTCAGTTTGCCCGAACATACCTCAACCGAACAGCGTCGATGTATGAAAATGATATACTGAACAGTCGACTTGGACTAGTTTCCGGGCGGCGCATCACCACTTGATTGACGTACATCCATACCCACGCAAGCAGACCAGGCAAGGATCCCGATGACTGAAACGAGCCCCAAGGATTTTCGCACATCCGCACTGCAGGCCATCCGAATTGAACGCCAGGCCATCGAGGCTCTTGAAGAACGCATTGATGATGAGTTCATCAAGGCCTGCGAAGTCATCATGCAGTGCAAGGGGCGCGTCGTCGTTACCGGGATGGGGAAATCCGGACACATAGGCAACAAAATTGCCGCAACACTGGCCAGCACAGGCACCCCGGCCTTTTTCGTACACCCGGGCGAGGCCAGTCACGGCGATCTGGGCATGATTACCAGTCAGGATGTCGTGATCGCCATCTCGAATAGCGGCAATACCAGTGAGGTGGTGACTATCCTGCCCCTGATCAAACGCATGGGCGCCCCCCTGATCAGCATGACCGGCAACGCGTCGTCCACGCTGGCCAAGGAGGCCGTGGCCAACCTGGACGTCAGTGTACAGACCGAAGCCTGCCCTCTGGGCCTGGCCCCCACTTCCAGCACCACGGCCACACTGGTGATGGGAGATGCACTGGCCGTGGCGCTACTGGGAGCCCGCGGCTTCAGCGCCGAGGAATTTGCCTTCTCTCACCCTGGCGGCAGCCTGGGACGGCGGCTTTTGCTGCATGTCTCAGACATTATGCATGTCGGCGACCGGATTCCCCGAGTCCAGGAAGGCACCCCCTTAAGCGGCGCGCTGCTGGAGATTTCCCGCAAGGGGCTGGGCATGACCACGGTTCTGGACGCACGGGGCAAACTGACCGGTGTATTCACCGATGGTGACCTGCGACGCACCCTCGACAAGAACCTTGATGTGCACACGACACCTATCGAAGACGTCATGACTCGCAACGGCAAAACAATCGAGGCCGACCATCTGGCTGCCGAAGCGCTGAACATCATGGAAGAAATGAAGATCAACGCGCTGCCGGTCACCAATGCACAAGGTGAACTGGTTGGCGCTATCAACATGCACGACCTTCTGCGGGCGGGAGTCATCTGATGCCGGAGACAACGCATCCAATGGCTGACCTGTGGCCCGAAGCCCTGAAGAAAAAGGCGGCACCTATCCGGCTCGCGGCCTTTGATGTCGATGGCATCATGAGCAACGGCAGGCTCTACTTCAGCGCCACAGGCGACGAGCTCAAAGGCTTCAACATTCTTGATGGACTGGGCCTCAAGCAGCTCATGGCCGCCGGAATCACGGTGGCGGTTATTACCGGGCGGCGCTCGGCGCTCACCGAGAAACGCATGAATGACCTGGGCATCACTCACCTGATGCAGGGGCGTGAGGACAAAAAAGTGGCCTTGCAGGAACTGGTCAGCACCATGGATGTGCTACCGGAACAAATTGCCTATATGGGCGACGATCTGCCTGACCTGCCAGCCATTCGCTTCGCGGGCCTGGGCATCACCGTACCCAATGGCTACTGGCTGGCCCAGAAACACGCCGATTACTGTACCCGGGCAGCAGGTGGCGAAGGCGCCGTCCGCGAGGCCTGTGACCTGATTCTGGCATCGCAGAACAAACTGGACGAGGCACTGGCAAAATACCTGGAACCGGACGCATGACCTCAGGAACCTCATCCCAGCAAAACAATCAGGACTCCGCTCCGGATTACGATCCGGACAACGCTGATGGTGGCCTGATCGCACTGCTCACACTGGAAAACCGCCCCTGGCTTCGCACCCTGGCACTGATCGCAACCATCGGCGCGACCATATTCCTGTTGTGGCGCAGCGACGAACCCACCATGTCCAGCAACGACCGGGCCGATCTGCGAGGCACCCGGGAACCGGACGGCTTTGTGGTCAACGGCAGTTATACCTCGTACAACGAATCCGGCGAGCTGGAAATCCAGCTCACCAGCCCGCGGATCGAGCAATTCGAAGAAGGCAACCTGGCCACTGTCGAAGCGCCAAAAGCAAACATATTTGGCGAACAGGGCGACACCTCCCCCTGGCAAATCGAGGCCGAAAACGGCAGCCTTCTTCAGAACGAAGGTATTCTCTATCTGACCGGCAATGTCCGTGTGTTCCAGCAACTGGGTGAGCGAGACATCACACTTACCACGGAATCACTCACACTGGACAACGATCTTGGTATTGTTTACACCGATGCGCCGGTCACCATAGCCGACAAAACCGGTGTGACCCGCGCAAATGGCATGCAAGCATGGATCGACGAACGTATTGTGGAACTCAAATCCCAGGTGGAAGGACGTTATGAAACTGGCAAATAAGCGGCTCCGAGGGGCGCTGGCAACCACTCTTTTGCTGACACTCGCAGGCCCTGCTGCCGCCTTCACCCTGGACTCCGACGAGCCCATCACCGTCAGCGCCGACAGCGCCCGACTGGATGACGGGCAAGGCATCGCAGAATACAACGGCGCCGTGGAACTGATTCAGGGCAAGACCCGACTGACCGCAGACAAAGTGATGCTCTACCGCTCCGGAGACGACCTCAACCGGGTGGAAGCCACCGGCAGCCCGGCCCGATACCAGCAGCCCGCCCGGGACGGCTCGGGCGAAACCGACGCAAGGGCACTCAGCATTACCTGGTCTGCCACGGACAATCAGCTTACGTTCGAACGGGAAGCCGTGATCCAGCAAAACGGGAACCTGTTCCGAGGCGACGTCATTCATTATGATACCGTCCGTCGAGTCGTCACCGCCGAGGGTGGCGCCGAGACCACGACAGGCGGCGGGCGCGTCGAAATGATTATTCAGCCACGTAGCACCAGCAACAGACAGGGATCCGATGGCAGTTCTGAGAGCCAGTAATCTGGCGAAAAGCTACAAACAGAAAAAAGTGGTGATTGACGTCTCGCTGGAAATTCGCAGCGGCGAGATCGTCGGCCTCCTGGGGCCGAACGGCGCGGGCAAAACGACCTGTTTTTACATGATCGTGGGCCTCGTGCCCGCCGACCGGGGCCGAATCGCCATTGATGGCCAAAACATCACACCGTTGCCCATGCACGGACGCGCGCGAAAAGGTATTGGATACCTGCCGCAGGAGGCATCCGTGTTTCGCAAGCTGTCGGTCCGGGACAACATCATGGCCATCCTGGAAACCCGCAAACGGTTGAGCCGCAGCGAGCGTGAACACAAACTGGAAGAACTGCTGGAAGAGTTCCACATCACCCACATTCGGGACAGCGTTGGCATGGCCCTTTCCGGGGGCGAACGCCGACGCGTGGAGATCGCCCGGGCGCTGGCCATGGAGCCCGCCTTTATTCTGCTTGATGAGCCCTTTGCCGGGGTCGACCCCATCTCCGTGAGTGACATAAAGCACATCATCCGCCACCTCAGGGACAAAGGCATTGGCGTGCTGATCACCGACCATAACGTCCGGGAAACACTGGACATCTGTGAAACCGCCTACATCGTATCGGGCGGCCATATCATTGCCTCTGGAAACGCCGAGAGCATTCTCGCCAACCAGCAGGTGAAGGAAGTCTATCTGGGCGATGAATTCCGCCTGTGACTCATGGCATCCAATTGTTTTGGTACTCGCTACCAAGTAAACTCGGCAAAGAACTTGCTAGACCGCGTACTCTGCAAACGCTGGTCGTGTATAGATTTTTACGACACATTCCGTAATCGCGTGAGCTGATGAGTAACGGATCCTGAACCATGGTGATGAAAGCCTCTTTACAGTTAAAGCTGGGTCAAAGCCTGACCATGACGCCCCAGCTTCAACAGGCGATCCGGCTACTACAGCTATCTACCCTCGATCTCCAGCAAGAGATCCAGCAGGCTCTGGAATCCAACCCCATGCTGGAGACGTCGGAAGATGACGAACAGCATCCGGACACCGCCAGCAACGACGCTGACAATTCCCAAAACGATACCGAAGCTGACGTTACGGCAGACGCCTCGTCCGAGGCTGAGCAAGACTGGGACGAACCCGATCCCGGCCCCGACTGGTCGACCGAAAACGAGGCTCCCGACAACATTCCGGATGACCTGCCCGTCGACACAGCCTGGGACGATATCTACCAGTCTGCCCCAGCACCCGCTGCCCGAAACGACGACGAAAACGATCACGACTTCGAGACACGAAACTCGCCCACAGAAACCCTGCAGGATCACCTTGAGTGGCAGCTCAACCTCACCCCACTGAGTGAAAGGGACAGCGCTGTAGCCCACGCACTGTTGGATGCCGTGGATGACCGCGGCTACGTCACCAGCCCACTGGAAGAAATTCACGCCGGCCTGCTGGAAGAGGAAGACGAGGACCCACTGGAACTGGACGAAGTGGAAGCGGTTCTGCATCGCCTGCAGCATTTCGATCCGCCCGGCGTATTTGCCCGCGACCTTCAGGAATGCCTGCTGATCCAGCTGAACCAGCTTCCGCCCGAAACCCCCTGGCTCGCCCAGGCCCGTCTGGTGATTACTCACTACATCAACCTGCTTGGCAATCGGGATTACGCACAACTGCTGCGCAGGAGCCGGCTGAAAGAGGACCAACTTCGGGAAGTATTGGCGCTCATTACCAATCTGAATCCACGCCCCGGCGATTCCATTGACCGGGCGGAACCGGATTATGTGATTCCAGACGTAATTGTCAGGAAACACAGCGGTCGCTGGCGCGTGGAGCTTAACCCTGAAATCGCACCGCGCATCCGCGTCAATGCAAGCTATGCTTCCCTTATAAAGCGAGCGGACAGCAGTGCTGACAACACCTACCTCCGGGATCAGCTGCAAGAGGCCAAATGGTTCATCAAAAGCCTGCAAAGCCGGAACGAAACCTTGCTGAAGGTCGCCACGCGCATTGTGGAGCACCAACAAGGCTTTCTCGATCAGGGCGAAGAGGCCATGAAACCTCTGATCCTGTCAGACATTGCGCAGGCCGTCGAAATGCATGAATCGACGATTTCCAGGGTGACGACGCAAAAATATATGCACACCCCACGGGGCATTTTCGAACTCAAGTACTTCTTCTCCAGCCATGTCAGTACCGATGAGGGTGGGGAGTGTTCTTCGACCGCCATCCGTGCAATGATCAAGAAACTGATTGCTGCAGAAACACCGAAAAAGCCGTTGAGCGATAGTAAAATTGCGGCCATGCTAGGAGAACAGGGCATCAGGGTGGCGCGACGCACGGTAGCCAAGTACCGGGAGGCCATGCATATTCCGCCGTCCAACGAGCGAAAACGACTGGTTTAGGGGCATTCGGTCTGCAAGGGCAGCCCCTGAACATTTCTGCTGGTGCAGAACACCGCACCAGCGCTCAGCCCGGCCCCAGTTTGGGCCGGCATGATGACAACAGGAGACGCCTATGCAACTCAACATTTCAGGCCATCATGTAGAACTGACTCCCGCACTGAAGGATTACGTTTCAGAGAAATTCGAAAAACTGGAACGGCACTTTGACCACATCAACAATTGCCAGGTCACTCTGGAGGTGGAAAAGGTGCGCCAGCTGGCGGAAGCAACCATGCATGTGGTTGGCGGTGAAATTCACGCAAAGGCTGAAAACGAGGACATGTACGCGGCAATCGATGCCCTGATCGATAAGCTTGACCGCCAGATCCTCAAGCACAAGGAAAAGAACGTAGACCGTAAGCACGGTAACGGCTCCCGGTAGCGACCGGATCCGTGAACAACAGCGAATCGCGCTGCGGCCAGGGTATCCTGCCGCAGCTTTTTTTAACCGACATGCAGTCGATCCATGAGCGACACATCCCTGACAATCGATAACATCCTTTTGCCCGAACTTTCCCTGTGCAGGATTCCTGCATCGAGCAAGAAACGGGTACTGGAGTCTATTGCCGAGCAAATTCACCAGCACGACGCCACGCTCAACGCAACGCAGATTTTCAACAACCTGGTGGCACGGGAGCGCCTTGGCAGCACCGGCATTGGCCAGGGCATCGCCATTCCCCACTGCCGACTGGAAGGCCTCGATCATGTCATCGGTGTTCTGGTAACACTGGAACAAAGCATTGATTTCGACGCCATCGACAACCAGCCTGTCGATCTGGTTTTTGCCCTGATCGTGCCAAAGGAAGCAACCAGCGAGCACCTCGAACTGCTGAGCCAGCTGGCGGAGAAGTTCAACGATCGTGCATTTTGCGACCGGCTTCGCCAGTGCGAAGCGTCCGGCACCCTCTACCAGCACATGACCGCCGGAAACCCGTAATCATTCATCGACAGGGGAGGCTGAGAAACCATGAAACTGATTATCGTCAGTGGCAGGTCTGGTTCCGGTAAAAGTACAGCGCTCCATGTACTGGAAGATCTCGGCTACTACTGCATCGACAACTTGCCAATCGGTCTGCTGTTCCCGCTGACTCAGGAAGCCACCGAGCATGCGACACCGGGCAGGCTCAGCAAAATGGCCGTGAGCATTGATGCCAGGAACCTGTCCGGGGAACTGAGCAACTTCGAGGATATATACCGCCAGCTGAAATCGACAGCCCTCCAGGTTGAGATCATTTTCCTCGATGCGGACGAACAGTCGTTACTCCAGCGCTTTCACGCTACCAGACGCAAACATCCACTGAGCGATGATAAAACGTCCCTCCGGGAAGCCATTCACAACGAAAAAAACCTGCTGGAACCCCTATCCAAACTGGCCGATCTCTATATTGACACCACCGGCACGTCGATTTACGAACTGCGCGACATGGTCAAGCAACGCGTGGTCGGACGTAAAGACCAGGAACTGGCGCTGCTCATCCAGTCCTTTGGTTTCAAGCATGGCGTTCCGCTGGATTCGGATTATGTCTTCGATGTGCGCTGTCTGCCCAACCCCTACTGGGATCACAGCCTGCGCAACTACACCGGTCTGGACCAACCCGTTATCGATTTCCTGGAGCAGGAGCCAGCCAGCCGAAAAATGGTGGATGACCTGATCGGATTTCTGGAGAACTGGCTGCCGGCGTTTGCTGACAGTAACCGCAGTTACATGACCATTTCCATTGGCTGCACCGGTGGCCAGCATCGCTCGGTGTTTGTCAGCGAACAGCTGTGCCAGCATTTTCGACGTCGCTACGGCAACGTTCAGGTAAGGCATTCAGAACTGCCTCATCTGCAACTGCCTGACAACAACTGATCTGGATATGATTCGGCGCCCTATCACCATCATTAACAAGCTTGGTCTCCATGCCCGTGCCACTGCCAAGCTGGTGGCCACTGCCTCGGAGTTCGACAGCAACGTGCGAATTCACGGCAAAGGCCGGGAGGTGGATGCCAAGAACATCATGCAAGTCATGATGTTGGCCGCCAGCCAAGGCACCGAAGTCGAGGTGGTGGCCGATGGCCCGGACGAAGAAGCTGCAGTGGATGCCTTAACCGCCCTCATCAACGACTATTTCGGCGAGGGTGAGTAAGGCTACGTTACGTGCCAGATTTACCTGAACGTCCCCCTCACCAAGACGCCCTAACTCCGCTATAATGCAGGGGTTTTCTGACTGCAGGTAATCCATGACAGACATACTGGAAAAAAGTCAGGCTCGCCAGCGGCTACGCTCCCTGAGCGAAGCCCTAGACAGCGGATCCCTGAAGCAGGTCGCCCGTATCCTGAATGGCGGCCTGAGCCCCAGTGATATTGCCCACCTTCTGGAATCGTCCCCTCCTCGCCAGCGCGCCCTGCTCTGGAATCTGGTGGACAAACAGCTCGAAGGTGAGGTTCTCCAGTACCTGAGCGATGACATCCGGGGTTACTTCCTGAGCCAGCTGAACGTTCAGGAACTGGCCGACATCATCGAGGACTTCGAGTCCGATGACCTCGCCGACTTGCTTCAGCAACTTCCTGATACGGTCATCCAGGAAGTGCTCGACACCATGGATGAGCAGGACCGCCAGCGGGTCGAGGAAGTCCTGTCCTACCCGGAGGACACCGCCGGCGGCCTGATGAACACGGACACCATTACGGTCCGTCCGGACATCAGTATCGACGTTGTCCTTCGTTACCTGCGCCGTCACCGCAACCTACCCCCCATGACCGACAGCCTGATCGTGGTCAGCCGTCGGGATGACTTCATCGGCATGTTGCCGATTACCACCATGCTGGTGTCCAACCCGGCTTCCACCGTCCGGGAAGTGATGGACACAGACATCGAGCCGATACCGGTGGAACTGCAAGACACCAAGGTAGCGACACTGTTCGAGCGCTACGACCTGATCTCGGCGCCAGTGGTCAATGATGATGGCAAGCTACTGGGCCGAATCACCATTGATGACGTCGTCGATGTTATTCGGGAAGAGGCCGACCACTCCCTGATGAGCATGGCGGGTCTGGATGAAGACGAAGATACCTTTGCTCCGGTCTGGAAAACCACCCGCCGGCGCGCCGTATGGCTGGGCATTAATCTGATCACAGCCTTCATTGCCGCCGGTGTCATCGGCCTGTTTGAAGAGACCATTTCCAAGGTCGTTGCCTTGGCGGTCCTTATGCCGATTGTTGCCAGCATGGGCGGCATCGCCGGTAGCCAAACCCTGACCCTGGTTATCCGCGGCATGGCTGTCGGCCAGATCAGCGGCGCCAATGTGGGCTGGCTGTTAAACCGGGAATTCCTGTCCGGGGTATTGAATGGGCTGTTCTGGGCCCTGGTGGTGGCCGCCGCGGCCGCCCTCTGGTTCAACGATATGCTGATCGGTGCCATCATTGCCGCCGCACTGGTCATTAACCTGGTTGCAGCGGCTCTGGTTGGAACGGTTTTACCCCTGTTTCTCAAATCCAGGAACATTGACCCGGCACTGGCCGGCAGCGTTATCCTGACGACTGTCACCGATGTGGTGGGTTTCATGGCGTTCCTTGGCCTGGCCACCATCTTTTACGGCTAACGGACAGCCTCTGACCCGAGTATACGGATCCATCATGAGCGAACACGATTCCTACGAAGACGACGAGTTTGGAAAAAGTAAATCCCAGCTCAAGCGAGAAATGCAGGCACTGCAGGACCTTGGTAAACGAATGCTCGAACTGAGCCGCGACCAGCTGGACACACTGCCAATCAGCGAAACCCTCAAATCCGCCGTGGCAGAGTCCCACCGGATCCGCCAGCATGAGGCCCGGCGACGTCACTTGCAGTACATTGGCAAAGTCATTCGCCGTGAAGATGATCCCGATGGTATCAAGCGGGCGATTGATGCATTCGACGCCGGTAGCGAAGAACACACCCGCCGGCATCATTTGGCCGAACGCTGGCGCGATCGTATGATTTCCGAAGGCGACAGTGCTGTCGGGGAGTTTTTCAGCTATTGCCCGACCTCCGACCTGCAGCACCTCCGTAATCTGGCCCGTAACGCCCGCAAAGATCTGGAAAAAGAGAAGAACACGGGACAGGCGAAGAAGCTGTTCCGCTACCTGCGAGAATGCATTGACGACGCCGAAGCCGCAAATCCCTGAGAAATCAGTGCAGCCACTGCCTTAAAGCCGGCGATGCTCCCATACGGGCATCCGCTTTCTCAGCTCCGTTAACTGCTCCATATTCAGATCTCCGGAGACAACACCCGGACCCTCCTGATCCCGTTCAGAGACTACCCTGCCCCAAGGATCGCAGATCAGTGAGTGGCCATAGGTTTTGCGCCGCTCACTGTTCTGCCCGCCCTGGTTGGGGGCCACGATCCACAACTGGTTTTCGATGGCACGCGCCCGAATCAGAGCGTGCCAGTGCGCCTCGCCTGTCTGCCAGGTAAAGGCACTGGGAAGGCAGGCCCAAGTGGCACCTTTCTCTCGAAGTGCGCGGAACAGTTCGGGGAAGCGCAGGTCGTAACAAATCGCCATACCAAGAACACCCGCCGGTGTGTCCACCGTTACAACCTGGTCACCCGGCTCGAAGGTATCCGATTCCCGGTACTGGCCGTGGGCGTCCTCAACCATCGCGTCAAACAGGTGGATTTTGTCGTAGCGAGCCACCTGGCGCCCGTTGGCGTCATAAACCAGGCAACTGGATCGGACCCGGTCGTCAATGCGCGAACCGTCGGGCCTGGTGGCGACGGGCAGTGAGCCGCCGACAATCCATATGCCTAATTCCCTGGCCCGGTCAGCCAGAAAACGACGGATCAGACCATCACCCTCAACTTCCCGATTGCCACAACGGATCATCTGGTCGGTAGCCAATACCGCAAAATTTTCTGGCAGAACAGCAACAGCCGCGCCCTTCGCGGCGGCCTGTTCGAGCAGCCGGCCGGCCTCTTTCAGATTGACGTCGATATCGCGGCCGCTGACCATTTGAATGGCTGCCACTCGTTGAGACTGTGCTGCTGTCATAACCCCTCCTGTTACTGGCCGGTATCAAAGACCCGTTGAAGTGAAACCTCTGGATTATCCCAGGTACCGCCGACACGGTAGGTGGCACTGGTCAGCTTGCTGAGCGGGTCTCCAAGGACTTTATCCAGGACAAAAAGAGCCCCACCGATCGGGGCACCCGCCCCCATCAACAGGGCCGCCAGCGGCAGGTTCTGAGTCAAGGGAAGCACAACCACCAGCTTCATATCCAGGCTTTCCTGCACCATGTTGGTAGCACCTACTAGCCGGAAGGCACCCGAAGGCCCAACTACCTGAAGCTCCGGGTCCAGCGTGAGCAACCCCTCTGTGATCTGAGCCTGCCCGGAAATCGCATCGAATGCCACACCACGCTCATAAAGGTCTGAAAAATCCAGTTTCAAACGGCGCCAGAGCGTGTCGGCATTGAGCAGGTTGAACACCCGGAACAACTGAGCGGTATTGTTTTGTTCCAGTATGACCCCTTCGTCAAGCCTGAGCTGGACCGATCCACTCAGTCGCCTGATGCCGAACTCGTCCGGCCGGCCGGGCCAGTCAACATCGAGCTCGATGTTGGTTGTTTTGTTGGTGAGCGGTACATCGTAGCCCAGGAGTGGACCCAGATCGTTCAGCGCCCCGCCCGAAATCTGCCCGTTGAATCGCGTGGTTTCACGCGCACCGACAATACTCCAGACCATATCGCCCACAACAGTCAGCGAACTCAGCCTCCCTTCGATGCCTTCAACACTCAATCGCTCGGCTTCCGGACGCAGACGAAAAGCCCAGGAGCCCACCGACTCAGCATCAAGTTGCAGATCGGCGATCGTGACATCGATGTCTGGCCAGTCGCCCATTCCCAGTGACCGGAAGGCTTCGAGCTGCTCTTCCAAGGTTAGCAGGCTTCTGGCATTGTCTTCGTCATTGTCGCCACGCCTGAGTCTAAGCGTCTCGATGTCGGCCACCACAATGCCTTGTTCCGGCACAACCAGTCGCCCCTCCACCCGCTCCGAGCGAGCATCAATGATCCACCGATCCTCCAGAGCCGTTGCTTCGAGCTGGATATTTTCGAGACGCTGGTCCTTGAGATACAGGTGCTTCACGTTGAGATCCAGCCCTGAGTCCCTGAAAAGCAGGGAAAAGGCCGCGCGATTCTCCCAATCGGCGATAATCTCAATTCCACCGTCGGCCCCGGGGTTCACGATGGCTTTCAGGGGCGCAACCTCATCGGCAGTCTTGCCCAGCGCACCAGGCCAGTCCAGAGCCACCCCCCTCAGACCGGAACGCAGGCTCACTCCCGGACTGGGGTTGTCCCCCATCTTCAGTTCGGCCACATAGGAAACGGTTCCGCTTACCCCGAAACCCGCACCCTCGTCGCGCCCGGCGAGACGAAACAGGTCCGGCACAGACATCTGTCCCCACTGACGCACGGAAACGCCCGAGTCGTTTGCGGATGAGGCCAGGGTGATCTCTACCGGTTGGCCGAGAAACCGGGCACTCAAACCCAGGCCAGAAATACCGGATTCGGTCTGGTAGCTAATTTCACCAGTGATACCCTGCCACGCCAGATCAGCAATGGGATAACGCACCGAGCCCGACTCGGTCTTCACCTGCAGGTCGACGACTGGTTCCGCTTCAGTGCTTAACGGCAGCGCGATCGACAGTGCCATCTGGTAATCGCCGTCAATATCCAATTCAGCAGCCCGCTCGGAAGCGATTTCCCCGAGCGGGCTGTTTTTCAGCCAGAAGCCAATCGCTTCACCGGGAAATTCTCCGGCAGCGTTCACACGTACCACCGTGTCGCCGTCTTCAGAGGCAACCTGGACGTCACTCGGTTCAAGCGTGATGCCCCCGGTGCGAGCCGAATCCAGGCTCACGTTGGTTACCCCGTCCTGCACAACCACCCGCCCACTGGCTCCGGACACCACGGGCCAGCGTTCGTGATAGGCCACGGTCGCTTTGTCAAAGCCGAATTCCATTGAAGACTCAAAGGAGCCCTTGGCCGCCAGGGCGCCAATCTGGCCGCTGCCCCGGTAATAACCGGAAATATTATCTGCTGTTTGGATGGCCTCGGTCAGCCAGTCGTAGAGACCCGGGTTGAGGGGTTTATCCGGTAAAAATGCGGACAGCGTCTGCTCATTGCCATTCGCGACACCAATATCGAGTTCCAGCCCGGTCGGCTCCTCGGGTGCCTTGGCCAGCTCAAAAGCGCCGGTAAAGCGGGTGTCTTTCCCATAATGTAGATTCAGGTTCTCGGAGAACACCCGGAACCCTGTGTTATCGAATTGCCACGACACGCGACCGTTGAACCCTGGAAATAACCACCCTTGGCTATACAGCCCCGGGAAAGCCATGCCGACTGGCCCATCCTCGCTGGTAAGGTCAACATATCCCGCTTCACGATCCAGCCAGAGCTGACCCGCCACGCCACTCAGGGCCGGAGCGCCACCGAACGCCTCGACACGCACGTCTCGCAGCTGCCCCCCGAACTCAAAGCTGCTTTGCGGGTCTTTGGGAAACCAGAGCGTAACCCCGTCAAGAAACCCCTCCGGTCGATAATTGACCAGTGCGTTTGAAGCGGGTTCTGGCAGGACGGGAAGCGCCGACAGCAGGCGCTGTATGGGCCCGAGGGGCAACGCATTGGCACTGGCCAGCAGGCCGTTTTCAGACGGAACCATACTCAGGCTGAATGGTGACACCTTGTCTGCGTTCCACTGCCACTGAAGTTCCTGAAGGTGCCACTCGCCAGGCTGTTCTGACACATCGGCCGCTTCGCTCCCGGAGGCCACCGAAGACAGGGGGTGCCCCGATCGCCGCCAGCCAAATCGCGCCTGTATATTTTCGATGGGCGCCAGGGATTCGTTACCAACCGATAGCTGAAGATAAGGAGTATTGAGACGTCCGTTAACCTGCTGAACCTCGCCATCCTGAAAGGTAAGCCAGGCCTCGCCACCCAGATCGACACCTTCAACCCGAATGTCGCGCCATTCGTACTCGTCGATCAAGGCGTCGAAAAGGCGACCGGACTGCACATCCAGATACAGTTGACCGGTAAAATCGCCTCTAAAGAAATGCCGGCCAACCAGACGGAAACTGGCCAACTGCTCGGTCGCCCCCGATCTGATCGCCCGCCCGGAGGCACGGAACAGGCCGTCGCGATAAACCAGATCAAGCTGTGGGACGTCGACGTGACGCAACTCGCCCTCGCTGTCTTTCAGCGACAGGCTGAGGCGCGTCACCTTCGCATAGGGCTCGGACAACCATTCACCGGCCAGCTGCAATAATCGATTTAGCCGGTTGTTTACTGGCTCGGGCAGCTCGGCCCCGCGAACCCTCAATTCGCCTTCATTCGACTGCCGAAGGGCTAGCTCAACACCGTCCAGCTCAAAGTCTTCGAACACCACCCGCCAACGAAGCAGGGATGACAAAAAATCAAAGCGAATCCGGAAATACTCGATCTGTGCCAGTGAGTCGTCGGAGTCGGGTCTGCGAACGACAACGTTGCGAGCGGTAAAGGAAGGATCAAGCCAGAACCAGCGGGAAGATAATTGCTCGATGGATACCTGATGGCCGAGACGGGCCGAAAGCTCGGATTCAAGGTCTGCGGTGTATCTGTCGACATTACTCGTCAACTGCCGGCCAACTCCGGCATAGAGCGCCAGCAGCACCAACACCGTGAGTAACAGCCACCAGATGACGCTCGATAAGCGGGCAGCAAACCTCAGTGCAGGCCTCGGGGAAGTCTGCTCGGCAGCCCTGTTTTCCGAACCGGTGGCGGACATTTGACTCCCCTAACCCAGCGGCCAGCCCGTCAGCCTCGCGTCAGAGCAGAACCACATCGTATTGCTCCTGGCTATAGAAGGGTTCCACCTGAAAGCGAATCGTTTTACCAATAAACGTCTCCAGATCGGCGACGTTGTCAGACTCCTCATCCAGCAGGCGATCAACCACGCTCTGGGAGGCCATCACCAGGTAGCTTTCCGCGTCATAGGCCCGATTCACCCGGAGAATTTCCCGGAACACCTCGTAACACACGGTTTCGCTGGTCTTGAGGAAGCCCCGTCCATCGCAGATCGGGCACGGTTCGCAGAGCACCTGGCCCAGGCTTTCCGTGGTCCGTTTGCGGGTCATCTCCACCAGTCCCAGCTCCGATACGCCGGTGATTTTGGTCTTGGCGTGGTCACGCTCGAGCATCTTCTCGAGCATCCTGTGGACCTGACGCTGATGCTCCGGATCTTCCATGTCGATAAAATCAATAATGATGATACCGCCGAGGTTACGTAGTCTCAGTTGGCGACTGATGGATCTGGCCGCTTCCAGGTTGGTCTTGAAAATGGTTTCCTCAAGATTCCGGTGCCCCACGAAGCCGCCGGTATTGATGTCGATGGTGGTCATTGCTTCAGTCTGGTCGATGATGACGTAGCCACCGGATTTCAGCTGCACCTTGCGACTGAGGGCCTTCTGGATTTCATCTTCCACCGAGTACAGATCAAAGATCGGACGCTCACCGGGGTAATACTCCACCTTGTTGGAAAACTCGGTGACAAACTCCTGGACGAACTCCATGACCCGCTGATGGCTCTCCCGGCTATCGATGCGGACCTTTTCCGTCTGCGGCCTGATCAGGTCCCGGATGGTACGGATAAACAGGGGAAGGTCCTGATAAATGACCGCCGGCTCCTTCACCCTGGAGATTCGCTCCTGAATGGACTGGCTGAGCCGATGCAGGTATGCCATGTCTCCGATCAGGTCCTCGGGTGAGGCGCTTTCGGCGGCGGTACGGATGATATAACCGCCCTGCACCTCGGTCTCTTCGGCGGCAGCCTGTTCCACCAGTTCCTTCAGGCGAGTGCGTTCGGCTTCGTCCTCAATCCTCTGGGAAATCCCGACATGGGATACGCCGGGCATGAAGACCAGATAGCGGGAGGGAATCGATAACTGCGTCGTCAGCCGGGCACCCTTGGTACCAATCGGATCCTTGGTGACCTGGACCACCAGTGACTGCCCTTCCCGGAGCAGTGTGCGAATGTCAGGCACAGTCTTCGGGGAGTCGTTAGTATCTTCAGAGGAGTTCTGGGAGATCACGTCAGAAGCATGAATAAAGGCGGCTCGTTCGAGGCCGATATCGACAAATGCCGCTTCCATCCCGGGAAGCACCCTGACCACCTTGCCCTTGTAGATATTTCCGACGATGCCCTTGCGGCTGGTGCGTTCGATGTATGCCTCCTGCAGCATACCGTTTTCCACCAGGGCGACCCGGGTTTCTACCGGCGTCACATTGATCAGGATTTCTTCACTCATCTTCAGTTCTCCAGACTGATTGGCCAGCGCTTCCACACGGGATAACCTGCTTGCTCCAGCAGGCCGGCAGTTTCCTGCAACGGCAGGCCAACCACCGCACTGTAACTACCCCTGAGTTCTCTGACAAAAATACCACCAAGACCCTGAATTCCATAGCCTCCAGCCTTGTCCATCGGTTCACCGCTGGCGATATAGGCGTCGATCTCTCCCTCCGACAGAGTACGAAACTCGACATCCGTCACCACCACCAGAGAGCGGCACCCGGATTTACTGACCAGCGCGACTGACGTCATGACCTGATGGGAACGACCGGAAAGCCTCTTGAGCATGGTCCGGGCCTCTGACTGATCGTGAGGTTTGCCAAGAATACGATCATCCAGCACGACCGACGTATCCGAACCCAGTACCAGGGCATCCGGGTAATCGCTAAAGACCGCCAGGGCTTTTTCTCTGGCCAGACGCTCCACGTAGGTGTCGGGGCGTTCTCCACTGTTCGGTGTTTCGTTCACATCCGCCGGTTGCACCGTGAAGGACACGCCCATTTGCTGCAGGAGTTCAGACCTGCGAGGGGATGCTGAGGCAAGAACGACAGCGCACATGGTTAACCCAATCTGCGATTGATGTTATCCAACAGCACACAGACCACCGGCCAAACCAGCGCGCCAGTCACCGCCGGCCAGAGATAACTAAAGCCTGCATCCTGGGCGCCCAGCATCTGCTTGATAAAGTGAACCAGCATCTGGTTGATGCCCAGCAACAGGAAGACCATCAGGCATTGCTGGGGAATGGGATACATGCGTAAACGCTGATGAACCGTCAGGACAAGGAAAGCCACCAGCGCCATGGCCATGGCATTAACCCCCAGAGGCGTGGCTTCAAGTACATCGAGCAGCAGCCCCAGACACCAGGCCAACACAATCCCGAACTGGGCCGGCGCCCGGAAGGTCCAGTAGAACACAATCAAGCCAAGCCATTCTGGCCGGTAGGCGAGCCAGTCCACCGGAAAAAGAGAAATGCTCAGTACCAGGGCGATCAGCACGGATACAGCAAACACCGGATAACTGATTACTGACAACATCAGCTTTCACCCTCCGGACTTGTACTGTCGCCGGCAGCCGGTCCGACCCCGGTCCCGCTACCACCTTCGGAATCATTCAGGTCTGCTTTGGGCACCTCAGGCTGGAACACCACCAGAATCAGTCGGCTCTGATTTAACTCCGCCTTCGGCCGGGCCTCGATGGAGACAAAAGGCTCGCCGGGTTCTTTGGTAATTCGCGCAACTTCTGCCACCGGGTACCCTCTCGGGAAACGCCCTCCCAGCCCGGAACTGACCAGGAGGTCACCTTCGCGAATATCCGCCGTGTCGGGCACATGAACCAACTCAAGGGTATCCGGATTACCGGTCCCCAGGAGAATTGCCCGCAGCCCATTGCGAACCAGTTCAACCGGTACCGCATGACTGCTGTCTGATACCAGAATAACCCGGGACGTCACCTGACTGGTCTGGACCACCTGCCCCATCAAACCATGGGCATCCAGTACCGCCTGGCCTTCGATAAGACCGTCGCTCGAACCTTTATTGATAATGATTTCGTGGGAATAGGGGTCCGGGGAGATACCCACCACTTCACCGAGGATGGTTCGGTCGTCCAGCACACGGGACGAGTTCATCAGTCGCCGCAGTTCGGCGTTCTCCGATGCCAGAGCGGCGTATTTCAGGGCCCGGCGTTCCAGAATCAGGAGCCGAGCTTTGAGATCTTCGTTTTCCTGCTGCAAGTCTTCTGTGCTGACAAACAGACCAGAGAACCAGTCACTGAGCTGCTGTGGCGCATTGCCAAGCCAGTAGACTGGGGCCAGCCCGGTTCCGAGGGTATTACGGACCGTCGAGAGCTTATCAAAACGGGCATCGGCAACCACAAGGGCTGCCGACAGGATAATGATGAACAGAAGTCGTAAGCCGGGAACCGGACCCTGAACGAAGATGGTCTTAATGGTAATTCCTCCCTACGGGCTTATCCCTCCTGGGAGAACATTCCAATGCCACCCTTGTCAATCAACTCAAGCGCCTTGCCGCCGCCCCGGGCCACACAGGTCAGCGGATCTTCAGCGATGATCACCGGCAGCCCGGTTTCTTCACTCAGCAGCTTGTCCAGCCCCCGCAACAGCGCACCACCGCCAGTCAGCACAATGCCGCGCTCGGCAATATCAGAGGCCAGCTCCGGGGGAGACTGCTCAAGGGCGCTCTTAACCGTTTGCACGATCTGCGCCAGGGACTCCTGCAACGCGTCCAGAATTTCTTCGCTGTTCAGTGTAAACGCACGGGGTACACCTTCGGCCAGGTTGCGCCCGCGCACATCGATTTCGCGAATCTCCAGACCTTCGTAGGCACAACCAATCTCATGCTTGATGCGTTCTGCGGTGGTATCGCCGATCAGGCTGCCGTAGTTACGGCGCACATAGGTAACGATGGCTTCGTCGAACTTGTCACCACCCACGCGAACCGATTCTGCATACACAATGCCGTTGAGGGAAATGATGGCGATCTCTGTGGTGCCGCCACCGATATCAACGATCATGGAACCGCTGGCTTCTTCCACCGGCAGCCCGGCGCCAATCGCTGCCGCCATAGGCTCCTCAATCAGGAAAACTTCCCGCGCGCCCGCGCCCAGAGCCGACTCTCGAATGGCCTTGCGCTCAACCTGGGTTGACTTGCTCGGTACACACACAAGAACTCGAGGACTGGGTGTAATAAAGCTGTTCTCATGCACCTTATGAATAAAGTGTTGCAGCATTTTTTCAGTCACCACGAAGTCAGCAATCACACCGTCCTTCATCGGACGGATGGCAGTGATGTTCCCCGGCGTACGTCCCAGCATGCGCTTCGCTTCAGCACCCACGGCGGCGACCATCTTCTGGGAATTGCTGGTCCGAATTGCCACCACCGATGGCTCATTCAGCACAATCCCGCGCTCGCGCACATAAATAAGGGTGTTGGCGGTACCCAGATCAATCGACAGATCGCTGGAAAACATGCCTCGGAGTTTCTTGATAAACATTCGCGTTGTTTCAACCTGAAAGTTGTGGTGGCAAAAATATTGCGGCAACTTTAGCAGTGAGCACCCCGGCAGGCAAGGCAGTAAAACCCCTGAAACCTAACGATTTACCCATACTCCGGCACCTTTGATCCTGCCGCTCTCGCCTGAATCTGTTACCATTATCGGTTTAATGCACCGGCTGCCTGCGCCAGCCACTTTCGTGTTACATCTCGTACGAATACCAATGACAGTTTAGATACTGGGAGACTTTGCGTGACCATTTCCCGTGAGAACATCGAAAAAGTCGCTGTGCTCGCCCGCATCCAAGTGGATGATGATCAGGTTTCAGCCCTGGAAAAAGACCTGGGCAATATCCTCGACCTGGTGGATCAACTCGGCGCCGCCGACACCGACGCCGTTGAGCCCATGGCCCATCCGCTGGACGCCGTTCAGCGCCTGCGCGCCGACGAGGTGACCGAAACAAACCAGCGGGAAGCCTTTCAGGCCACAGCCCCCGCCACTGAAGACGGGCTTTATCTCGTTCCCCGAGTCATTGAGTGATCTGACGAACAGCGACTTCAGGAATCAACATGCACAACAAAACCGTAGCAGAACTGGCCCGCGAACTGGACAGCGGCACCGTTTCAAGCCTGGAACTGACCCAGCAGCTGCTTGACCGTATCAAGAAAGAAGACGGCAAGTACAACAGCTTTATTACTGTCACCGAAGAACAGGCGCTGGCCGATGCCAGAGCGGCAGATGAACAACGCGCCGCAGGGAACGCGACGCCCTGGACCGGCATTCCGTTTGCCCACAAGGACATTTTCTGCACCAATGGTATTCGCACCACCTGCGGTTCCCGGATGCTGGAAAACTTCATTCCGCCTTATGACGCAACGGTAACGGAAAACTTCCGCAAGGCCGGCGCCGTGTGCCTTGGCAAAACCAACATGGACGAGTTCGCCATGGGCTCCTCCAACGAGTCCAGCTACTTCGGCGCGGTGACCAACCCGTGGGGCCTGGCGAACGGTGAAAAGCGCGTTCCCGGTGGCTCATCCGGCGGCTCTGCAGCCGCTGTGGCCGCGCGCCTGGCGCCCGCAGCCACCGCCACCGACACGGGCGGCTCCATCCGCCAGCCGGCCGCTTTGTGCGGGATCACCGGCCTCAAGCCCACTTATGGCCGGGTCTCCCGTTACGGCATGGTTGCCTTTGCCTCCAGCCTTGATCAGGGCGGCACCATGGCGCGGACGGCCGAAGACAACGCCATGATGCTTAATGTGATGGCAGGCTTCGATCCGAAAGACTCCACCTCCATTGAGCGGGACGTGCCGGATTACACCGCCACATTGAACGAACCGCTGAAAGGCCTGCGCATTGGCCTGCCGAAAGAGTACTTCTCTGACCAGCTCAGCCCAGCCATGGAAGAGCAGGTTCGTGCTGCAGTGCGCGAATACGAAAAGCTCGGAGCAACGGTCAAGGAAGTGTCCCTGCCCAATGCCAAGTTGGCAATTGCAGCCTACTACGTGATTGCGCCGGCCGAGGCCTCCGCCAACCTGTCCCGCTTCGACGGCGTGCGCTACGGCTACCGCTGCGAAGACCCGAAAGACCTCATGGATCTTTACACCCGGACCCGGGCAGAAGGCTTCGGTAACGAAGTGAAGCGCCGGATCCTGGTGGGCACCTACGCCCTGTCCCACGGCTATTACGACGCCTACTACCTGAAAGCCCAGAAAGTCCGTCGCCTGATCCAGCAGGATTTCGCCAACGCCTTCAAGGAAGTGGACGTCCTGATGAGCCCGGTATCGCCGTCACCCGCCTTCATACAGGGCGAGAAGACCAACGATCCGGTGACCATGTATCTGGAGGACATATTCACCATCGCCATCAACCTGGCGGGACTGCCAGCCATGTCTGTACCCGCCGGATTTGTCGATGGATTACCTGTCGGCCTGCAGATCATCGGCGACCATTTTGCCGAGGCAAGACTGCTCAACGCCGCCCACCAGTTCCAGCAGGTGACCGACTGGCACCAGCGTGAGCCGAAATAAGCCCGACAGAGGAGACGAACACATGCAGTGGGATATCGTGATCGGGCTGGAAATTCACGTTCAGCTCGCCACCCAGACCAAGATTTTCTCCGGCACCAGCACCGCTTACGGTGCCGAACCCAACACCCAGGCCAGCGCGGTCGACTTGGCCATGCCCGGTACGCTGCCGGTACCTAATGAAAACGCGTTTCGATACGCGGTAATGTTCGGCCTGGCGGTCAATGCCGAGATTGGCCGACGCTCGGTGTTCGAGCGGAAGAACTACTTCTACCCGGACCTGCCGAAAGGCTATCAGACGACGCAACTGGACAAGCCCATCGTCGGCCCTGGCTATGTGGACGTCGATCTGGCCAACGGCGAAACCAAGCGCGTACGCATTCACCACGCCCACCTGGAAGAGGATGCCGGCAAGTCCCTGCACGAGGACTACCACGGCATGACCGGTATCGACCTGAACCGGGCCGGCACGCCGCTGATCGAAGTAGTCACAGAGCCGGATATGAACAGCGCCGAAGAAGCGGTCGCCTTCGCCAGAAAACTGCACAGCATAGTGACGTCGCTGGGCATCTGTGATGGCGACATGTCCCAGGGCTCCATGCGCTTTGACGTGAACATCTCCCTGAAGCCGAAAGGTTCCGACACGCTTGGCACCCGCACCGAGACCAAGAACCTGAACTCCTTCCGCTTCATGGAACAGGCCATCGCCCACGAAGTCGAGCGGCAGATGGACATCCTGGAAGACGGTGGCAAGATCGAGCAGGAAACCCGGCTGTACAACGGCGACCGCGACGAATCCCGCTCAATGCGCACCAAGGAAGAAGCCAACGACTATCGCTACTTCCCCTGCCCGGACCTGCTACCCATCGAAATCGACGACAGCTTTATCGAGGATGCCCGTGCACGTCTGCCGGAACTTCCGGACGCCCGAAAGGCGCGCTTCAAGGATCAGTATGGTCTGAACGATTACGACGCAAGCCTGCTGAGCAGCGATGCCAAACTGGCAAGCTTCTTCGAGGAGGCAGCGGCCCACGGCAAGGATGCGAAACTGACGGCCAACTGGATTCAGGGCGAGTTTTCAGCCCGACTGAAGGCCGAAGAGAAGACCGTCACCGAGTCTCCCATCTCCGGCGCCCAGCTTGGCGACCTGGTGGTGCGCATTGCCGACAACACCCTGTCGTCGGCGGGCGCCAAGAAGGTCTTCGAAGCACTCTGGACCGGCGACGGCGACAATGTGGATGCCATCATCGACGCCAAGGGCCTGAAACAGGTATCCGATACCGGTGCTCTGGAAGCCATGGTGGATGAAGTTCTGGCCGGCATGCCGGATCAGGTGGCCCAGTTCCAGAATGAAGAGGACCCGAAGAAACGCAAGAAGATGCTCGGCGGGTTTATGGGGCCCCTGATGAAAGCCTCCAAAGGCCAGGGCAACCCGAAACTGTTCAACGAGATTCTGCTGAAGAAACTCGGCGGGTAACTCTTACTTCAGAGAGCAAAACGGGCGCCCTATGGCGCCCGTTTTCGTTTACTACAAGCCGACCTTCGCCCTTAATGCACGAGACTCGCCCACAGATCGTGCTCGTCCGCGTGCTCCACCACGGCCTTCACGATCTGCCCCGGCTCCAGGTCGGTTTCTTCGTTGAGGTAGACCATACCATCGATTTCCGGCGCGTCCGCCTTCGAACGACCAATAGCGCCCTCTTCGTCCACCTCATCAATCAATACGTCAATCGTCTGACCGATCTTGGACTGCAGGCGGGCGGCAGAAATTTCAGCCTGCTTCGCCATAAAACGCTCGAGTCGCTCTTCTTTGACGTCTTCGGGAACCGCCCCCTCCAGTTCATTGGCGCGGGCACCTTCAACGGGGCTGTACTTGAACGCGCCAACGCGATCCAGTTGCGCCTCTTCCAGCCAGTCCAGCAGATACTGGAAATCCTCCTCCGTCTCGCCAGGGAAACCAACAATGAAGGTGGAGCGAATAGTCAGCTCCGGGCAAATTTCCCGCCATTTTCGGATGCGATCCAGCGTCTTGCTGTCATGCGCCGGTCGCTTCATGGCCTTGAGGACTTTCGGACTGGCATGCTGGAACGGGATATCGAGATAAGGAAGAATCTTTCCTTCAGCCATTAAAGGAATGATGTCGTCCACATGGGGGTATGGGTACACGTAATGGAGACGCACCCAGACGCCCATCTCCCCCAGCGCCTCGCACAATGCCTGCATCTTGGTCTTGAGCGGGCGCCCTTGCCAGAAACCGGTGCGGTATTTGATATCAACACCATATGCCGAGGTGTCCTGCGAGATGACCAGCAACTCCTTTACCCCGGCATCCACCAGGCGCTTGGCCTCATCCATGACGTCGCCAATCGGCCGGCTGACCAGATCACCGCGCATGGAGGGGATGATGCAGAAGGTGCAACGATGGTTGCAGCCCTCAGAGATTTTCAGGTAGGCGTAATGCCGTGGCGTCAGCTTCACCCCCTGAGGCGGAACCAGATCGACAAACGGATCGTGCTTTTTCTGGGGCGGCACATACTGATGGACCGCACCAACAACCTCCTCGTAGGCCTGCGGGCCGGACACCGCAAGCACACCCGGGTGGGTATCCCGAATTCGGTCGGCTTCCACGCCCATACACCCGGTGACAATCACCTTGCCGTTTTCATTCATCGCCTCGCCGATCGCATCCAGGGACTCCTGCTTCGCAGAGTCGATGAAGCCGCAAGTATTCACTACCACCACATCAGCATCATCATAAGTGGGCACAACCTCGTAGCCATCCTGCCGAAGCTGGGTCAGGATACGTTCGGAATCCACCAACGCCTTGGGGCATCCAAGGCTGATAAAGCCAACCTTTCCACTGCCAGTGTCGGTATCGCGAGATTTTTCTGTCATAACCAAACTGAGTCCCCGGAGTTTTTCGCAAACTCCCGAATGAATGAAAACGCCGATTTTACCCCACCATGGAACCACACTGCAGCACGCATCGTCCTTAAAGCGGATGCGTAAAGACCACTAATCGAAAAATTCCCATCGGTGTGCATTTTTGTGAATCCATGTTCATTTTTTTGCAGCAAATCTGACACAATGGGCGACACGAATCTTGCCGTGCGCACATCAAACATCTAAACTTTTCGAGCCTAAGCGTCTCTCCGGATGGGATTTATGGGAAAGGCAGAGTCCATTAAAACCAGTCACGCCAATCGAGTAACCATGAAACCAGTTGCCATTAAAAGTAATCTTCGGAACCAACAGCGGGTCGACGTCAAGTTCGACATTGCCGTAGAAACCGAAAGTGGCGACAAACTGACATGCACGACAATTAACCTGTCACGCTCGGGCGTGATGATCTCCTGCAACCGGGGAGACATCAAAAAGCTGATCCCAACCCAACAATCCCCGGCCCCGGGCCACTGGATAGCGGTCAAGACTGCCTTCTCGGTTCCCGTTTTGGCGCACCAACCCGTCAGCGTGGTGGCCGACTGCAATATCGTGCATATGCGCCGCGTTGCTCGAGATGAATTTCATCTCGGCATTAACTTCTCCGAATTTGAAGGCAACGGATTCGATTACGTGGACCGTTACGTAGCCGAGCTACTGGCCGACTCCAAGACCATCTGATAACCCGCCCAACCTCCTAATCTGCTCTACGCAGCTATATTTTTATAACCCAAACATCTACTTGGGCACCTTATTATTCCTCGCACCCCTCTGATATACTCGGGCTCTCAAACATCTGGCAGGCCTGTGAAACAACAGCGGAACACCATGACCACATACAATCTGACCCATCTGAAGCAGCTGGAAGCAGAAAGCATCCATATCATCCGGGAAGTCGCAGCGGAATTTGACAATCCGGTCATGCTGTACTCCATCGGAAAGGACTCTGCGGTCATGCTGCACCTGGCCCGCAAGGCTTTCCACCCCGGCAAATTGCCGTTTCCTCTCATGCACATCGACACCACGTGGAAATTCCGTGAGATGATCGAATTCCGGGACCGCAAGACCAAGGAATATGGTCTGGACCTGATCGTGCACACCAACCAGGAAGGCGTTGAGCAGGGCGTCGGGCCCTTTACTCACGGCAGTGCCAAGCATACGGACGTCATGAAAACCCAGGCGCTCAAGCAAGCTCTGGACAAGTACAAGTTTGACGCCGCCTTCGGTGGCGCCCGCCGCGATGAAGAGAAATCCCGGGCCAAGGAGCGGGTTTACTCCTTCCGGGACGAACATCATCGGTGGGACCCGAAAAACCAGCGTCCGGAACTCTGGAACATCTACAACGGCAAGATCAACAAAGGTGAGAGCATCCGGGTCTTTCCGCTGTCCAACTGGACCGAACTGGATATCTGGCAGTACATCTACCTGGAGAACATCGAGATCGTTCCTCTCTACTACGCCGCCAAGCGTCCGGTGGTTGAGCGCGACGGCACACTGATCATGGTGGATGACGATCGCATGCCCCTTAAAGAGGGTGAAACCCCGATGATGAAATCGGTTCGCTTCCGTACCCTGGGCTGCTACCCCCTCACCGGTGCCATTGAATCCGAAGCCGACACGCTGACGGACATTATTCAGGAAATGTTGCTGGCCAAGAGCTCTGAGCGTCAGGGCCGCGTCATTGACCACGATTCTGCCGGGTCCATGGAACAGAAAAAGCGGGAAGGGTACTTCTAAGATGTCACACCAGTCTGATCTGATTGCCGAAGATATTCAGGCCTACCTGAGTCAACACGAGAACAAGCAACTGCTGCGTCTGCTTACCTGCGGCAGCGTGGACGATGGCAAGAGCACCCTGATTGGCCGCCTTCTCCATGACACCAAGATGATCTACGAAGATCACATGGCCAGCCTGAAGACCGATAGCGCCAAGATGGGGACCACCGGCGAGAAGCTCGATCTGGCCCTGTTGGTAGACGGCCTGCAGGCGGAACGTGAACAAGGCATTACCATCGACGTAGCCTACCGCTTTTTCTCCACCGACAAGCGCAAGTTCATCATTGCCGATACACCGGGGCACGAGCAGTACACTCGCAACATGGCCACCGGCGCATCCACGGCCCAGCTGGCCATTCTGATGATCGATGCGCGCCACGGTGTCCTGACCCAGACCCGCCGCCACTCTTACATTGCCTCACTGCTCGGCATCCGCCACATCGTCGTTGCCGTCAACAAGATGGATCTGGTGGACTTCAGCGAGCAGCGGTTCAATGAAATCAAAGACGACTACCTCGCTTTTGCGGCCAAACTTGGCTTGAAAGACATCCGGTTTGTTCCCATGTCCGCACTGGAAGGCGACAACGTCGTCAACCGCAGCGAGAACACGCCCTGGTTTACCGGCCAGCCCTTGATGGAAATCCTGGAAACCGTCGAGGTTTCCCGGGATAAGAACATGGAGCACTTCCGGCTTCCGGTCCAGTACGTCAACCGGCCCAACCTGAACTTCCGGGGTTTCTGCGGCACGATCGCCTCCGGAGTTATCCGACCGGGCGATGAGGTCATGGCCCTACCCTCCCGACGCACGAGCAAAGTGAAGGACATCGTCACTTTCGATGGCAATCTCGAGGAGGCCTACATTGACCAGGCGGTAACCCTGACCCTGGAAGACGAGATCGATGTCAGCCGTGGCGACATGCTGGTCAAGGTTGGCGACGAGCCTGAGGTGGACAACCACTTTAACGCCAACATCGTCTGGATGACCGACGCACCGCTGGAAACCGGCCGCCTGTACAACATCAAGCTCGGCCCCAACTTCACCTCCGGCACCATCAAGAAAATCCACCATCAGACCGATGTGAATACGCTGGAGCAGAATGCCAATCCATCACAATTGGCACTCAACGAAATCGGCCTGTGCGAGCTGACACTGAATCAGCCCGTAGCATATGACAACTATCCGGGCAGCCATGCGACGGGCAGCTTCATCGTCATTGACCGGCTCACCAACATCACCGTGGGTGCCGGCATGATTGCCGGACAGGCGGACAAGGCCAGCTCTTTCGAGCCCGTCAGCACCGAGGAGCGCGAACGTCGGTTGGCACAGAAGCCCGCCATCGTAGGTTGCGGAGGCAAGCAGGCCACATCCCTGGCTCTGGCGGTCGAACGCGCCCTATTCGACCATGGCAAGACGTCCGTTGTTCTCACTGAAGACAACACCGGTGATGCTGACGACCGCCGTCGTGCTGCTCAGCTGCTATCCGCGCACGGGCTGATTGCCGTTGCGGTCAACCTCGGTTCCGATGTAGCCTCTGCATCCGTTTCCGCAGACAGCGAACAGGAAATTCCTGCCGCCGTCAGCCAACTGGTTCAGGATCTGATCCGGAGCAAGCGCATCTGACCCTCGGGTAATCCAAAGCCCCGCAGGCCAGGCGCCTCCGGGGCTTTTTTATTGCACCCCTTGTGAGAGAGTCCGAGCATGGCCATCAAACACCTCCGCACCGCTTTCGCCAGCCAGTATCAGCCAGGCCAGCCCGCCCGCCTGAACGCCGGGGACGCTTTGACTGAGCCAGGTGGCGATTACGAATCTCTTCACAAGCAAATGAAGCGGCTTTTCAACAGCAAGCCAGGCAAAAAGTACGGCCGGTTCACCGATGATATCGGCGAAAGTCCGTTCGGCGCCTGGCTGAAAGACTATCTTCAGGACAAGCAGAGCTTCGATTCACTGACGGACCGCCTGTTCGGCCAGTGGCAGGAGCTGCTGACCGGCTGCCAGGAAGAGTTTCAGGGGCACCTGATGATTGTCCACGAGGCCCTGGCCGATGCCGAGGTGGTTTATCTGCTGATCATGGAAACCGACAGTGCGCTGCGCTTCGATGGCAGCCAGACTCTCGACGCCACCGATGTCCTGAGCCTCTCGCGCCTGAACCTGGCAATGCGCATAGAGCTGGACGACTGGCTTGGCGACAACAGCGGCGACAACTACCTGACGCTACTCCACGGCCGGGGCACGGGCGAACCAGGTGAACTGTTTATCCGCCTTGCGGGATTCACCAATCAGGTGGACGTGGAAAAGGAAACCCTGACATTCCTGGATGCTGTGGAAGCGTTCGCGAAGACCTCGGAGCCGGAAAAAGCCGGAGAAGTCCGCACCAAGGCCTATGAATTCTGCAAGGAGCAGCATGCCCTGGGTGAGCCGGTAGAAATCGGCGCCCTGTCCGAATACCTTGACGAAAGTGCCCCTCAGCGCTTCCAGGAGTTTGCCGGCAAGAATACCGAACTGCCGGAAAGCGGCGTGATTCACCCGGATCACCGCAAGGTCAAAAAGCTGGTGCGCATCGCTGGCTCCGGCGGTGGTATGAGTGTGTCGTTTTCCTCGGATCTGGTGAACCAGGCGGTGTATTACGACAAGGACAAGGACGCGTTGACCATAACCCGACTGCCCAAGGCGCTGCGGGAACAGCTTCAGCGTTATCTGGAAGCTCGCGAGGAGTAAACTCGTCGGTTGTTGCTTGGTAGCCGGCTGGTAAGGGGCTGCGCCGGGCTGCAAAGTCTTTTCTTCTGGAAAAACAACTCGCTTCGCTCGAACATTTTTTCCGACAGAAAAGGCATCACAGCCCAGCGCGAATTTGGACAAGCCGGTATGGCTTTTAATCTAAATTTTCTTCGATGGCAGCAGGCTCATCGTCCCACCTCGGACGGTTAGCCCTCAGCTTTCTGACTTCCTGCATCCAACCGACGCCGTCGATCAAATCGCCGGTGTCCGGATCAATTGGCGGATACGGCAGGTTACGGTCATCGCAGTAACGCTTCACAGTCGGCTGGCACCAGCAAAACAGAAGACGCTGATACTCGTCGTCCGGCAGCCGCCGGGCATCAAAGAGCCCGGCGGCCTTCCTCTGACGCCGGGCTTCGGCGAGGATGATCGAGCAGGCCGAGGACACATTGAGCGATTCCACCATCCCCATCATCGGGATCACGATATGCTCGTCCGCCTGATCGGCCGCACCCGCGCTGACACCATCCACTTCATTGCCCATGATCACCGTACAGGGTACGGTAAAATCCACCTCTCGGTAGTCCACGGCCCGGTCCGACAACTGTGCCGCGTAGAGTTTGTGGCCCTGCCCCTTGAGGTAACCAATGGCATCGTCCATGGTCCGATGGGTATGGGTCGTCACCCAGTTGTAACTGCCCCCCGCTGTTTTGCGGAAAGCACGGAATCCTTCCCTTGGCCAGACCACATGCATGTTAGCCAGCCCGAACGCATCACAGGACCGGATGATCGCAGACAGGTTCCGCGGCTTGTGAACCTGATCGGTTAACACACTGATATCAGGCTGGCGTGTATCAAGGACTTGCTTGATGCGGGCGAGGCGTTCAGGGGTCATGGTCTTCGGTGTCAGTACTTGAAAAGTCGCGCATCATACCACATTGAACTAGCAACAAGCCGAGACAACGGTGGTTGAAGAATAGGCAGACCGCTATAATACGCCGTCCCTTTTTTGACCGCGCCTTCTGTAGCACTCAGTCGACACGACTCGTCCGGCGCAACATCCACCAGAATACGTTGAGACTCATGGCCAAGAAGCTGTACATCAAAACCCATGGCTGCCAGATGAACGAGTACGATTCATCCCGCATGGCAGACCTGCTGCGCTCCGGCGAAGCGGTCGAAATGACCGACACCCCCGAGGACGCGGACATCCTGCTGCTGAACACCTGCTCTATCCGGGAAAAAGCCCAGGAAAAAGTGTTTCACCAGCTTGGCCGCTGGAAGTCGCTGAAAAACAGCAAGCCGGAACTGATCATTGGCGTGGGCGGGTGCGTGGCCAGCCAGGAAGGCGAGGCAATTATCGAGCGAGCCCCCTACGTCGACATGGTATTCGGCCCACAGACCCTGCATCGCCTGCCGGACATGATTACTGAGGTTCGCAGCAAGGGTAACGGCGTTGGCGTGGTGGATGTCAGCTTCCCGGAAATCGAGAAGTTCGACAAACTGCCCGAACCGGGTGCGGACGGCCCCTCGGCATTCGTGTCCATCATGGAAGGCTGCAGCAAGTACTGCACCTTCTGTGTGGTCCCTTACACCCGTGGTGAGGAAGTCAGCCGACCGGTGGACGACGTCATTGCCGAAGTCGCCCACCTGGCCACCCAGGGTGTTCGTGAGGTGAATCTGCTGGGCCAGAATGTCAACGCCTATCGTGGCGAAACCCACGACGGCGACGTCATGGACCTGGCGGAACTGATCACCCTGATCGCCACCATCGATGGCATCGACCGGATTCGGTACACCACGTCTCATCCGGTGGAATTTACCGATGCGATGATCGACGTCTACGAACAGGTTCCGGAACTGGTCAGCCACCTGCATCTGCCGGTCCAGAGTGGATCCGACCGAATCCTGGCCGCCATGAAACGCGGTCATACCGCACTGGAATACAAGTCCAAGCTGCGCCGCCTGCGGAAGATCCGCCCGGACATCAGTTTCTCCTCCGACTTCATCATCGGATTCCCCGGCGAAACCGACAAAGACTTTGAAGACACCATGAAGCTGATCAACGACATCGGTTTTGACGTGTCCTTCAGCTTTATTTACAGCGCCCGCCCGGGCACTCCGGCATCCGATCTGCCGGACGACACCCCGATGGACGTCAAGAAGCAGCGCCTGAGCATTCTTCAGCAGCGAATTAACCAGCAGGCCATGGATATCAGCCGTAAGATGGTGGGCTCCACCCAGCGGATTCTGGTCACCGGCCTGTCCAAGAAAGACCCGGGCGAGTTCGCCGGACGCACCGAGAACAACCGGATCGTCAACTTCCGCCACCACAACCCGGATGTGGTCGGTCACTTCATTGATGTGGAGATTGTCGACGCATTCCCCAATTCCCTGCGGGGCGTACCGGTGGACGATCAGCTGCACTGATTAAGTCGACAGACTTTCCAGAATCGGTCCATTATTAAGTAAATCCTTCAACACGCCCGGCACCTGCCGGGCAGCACGACGGAGCATTCTTGAGCACCCACGACTCCAGACAGTTCGACCTGCATCCGGCAGATCAACGCAGACTCGCCACTTTGTGCGGCCAGTTCGATGAAAACCTCAAACACATCGAGCGCCGACTGCACGTCAAGATTGGCCGACGGGGGCACCATTTCCGAATCGAGGGCGAAACCGAGCACGTTGCCGCCGCCACTGAAGTGATTCGACACCTCTACCGTGAAACCGAAGCCACGGACGACCTGCAACCAGACACCGTCCACTTGTTCATCCGGGAAACCGGACTGGAGCGCCTGCCCGAAGATGTGCCCTACGATGGCGCTGTGACAGTCATTAAAACCCCGAAACTCCAGGCCAAGCCCCGTGGCGCGAACCAGCAGAAGTACGTGCACAACATTCGCACCCACGACATCAACTTCGGCATTGGCCCGGCAGGAACCGGCAAAACCTGGCTGGCCGTGGCCTGCGCGGTCGAGGCCCTGAAGGACGAACAGGTCAAGCGAATCCTGCTGGTGCGCCCGGCAGTTGAGGCTGGCGAAAAGCTCGGCTTCCTGCCTGGCGACCTGGCCCAGAAGGTCGATCCCTACCTTCGCCCCCTGTACGACGCCCTCTATGAGATGCTGGGGTTTGACCAGGTGACGCGGCTGATCGAAAAGAGCGTCATCGAAATCGCCCCGCTGGCGTTCATGCGCGGCCGAACCCTCAACAATGCCTTCATCATCCTGGATGAAAGCCAGAACACCACCCGGGAGCAGATGAAAATGTTCCTGACCCGCATCGGCTTTGGCTCCACCGCCGTGATCACCGGCGATACCACTCAGGTAGACCTGCCCCGCGGGCAAAATTCCGGCCTGATCCACGCCGCCGGCGTGTTGAGCAAAGTCTCGGGCATTGGCTTCACGCGCTTCGGCGCCAAGGATGTTGTCCGGCACCCTCTCGTGCAGCGGATTGTCGAGGCGTACGATGCCTTCGATGACGGAGGCAGCAGCCAGTGAGCAAGCTGACGGTGGACTTGCAGGATGCTTACCAGCAGCCCGGCATTCCGGAACCAGCCCACCTTGAGAGCTGGGCCAATCTTGCCTGGCAAGGCGACGAGTCATCCGAGGTCACTATCCGCATCGTTGGCGAACAGGAGAGCCAGGCACTGAATCTGGAATATCGGGGTAAGGATAAACCAACCAACGTCCTGTCCTTTCCATTTGAGGCACCAGCGGGTATAACCATTCCATTGGCGGGCGATCTCATTATTTGTGCGCCAGTTGTTGAAAAAGAAGCCAGGGAACAACATAAAGAATTAATGGCCCACTGGGCCCACATGGTCGTACACGGTATGCTGCACTTACAGGGCTACGATCATGTGATCGACGAGGATGCCGAGGTCATGGAAGCCCTCGAGGTCCAGCTGCTCGGCCAGCTCGGATTTGGTAACCCCTACGAAGCAGAGGAATTGGAAAAAGACTCATGAGCGACGATCAGTCGAGTCGCAGCCAGGGCAACAAGTCCTGGCTGGAACGTATATCACAGGCCTTCTCCAGCGGGCCTGAGTCCATTGAGGACGTGCTGGAAATCCTCCGGGACGCAGAGTCCCAGAGCATCATCGATACCGATGCCATGAGCATTATCGAAGGTGCGATGCAGGTGATCGACATGCGCGTGGAAGAAATCATGATCCCGCGTTCCCAGATGGTCACCGTCAAGGCCTCCCAGGAGCCCAAGGAATTCCTCGGCGAAATCATCAACTCCGCTCACAGCCGCTTTCCCGTCATTGGTGACAATCAGGACGACGTCGTCGGGGTACTGCTGGCCAAAGACCTGCTGCCCCTGGCGCTGAACGACGACCTGAACTGGTCCAGCATCCGGGAAATTCTCCGCCCACCGACCTTTGTTCCTGAGAGCAAGCGCCTTAACCAGTTGCTCAAGGAGTTCAAGGAAAATCGCAATCACATGGCCATTGTGGTGGATGAATACGGCGGCACAGCCGGCCTGATCACCATTGAAGACGTGCTGGAGCAAATCGTCGGCGAAATCGAAGACGAGCACGATTTCGATGAAGAAACCCACATCAAGGGTCGCGGAGACGGAGTCTACACCGTCAAAGCCGTAACTCCCGTTGAAGACTTCAACGAGTTCTTCAAGACCGAACTGGATGAAGAAGAGTTCGACACCATTGGCGGCCTGGTTCTCAAGGAGTTCGGTCACCTGCCCAGACGAGGCGAAACGGTTGAATTCGGTGGCTTGCGCTTTACCATAGCCAACGCCGATAACCGCGTCATCCGACTGTTGCAGGTAAACCGAGTTGAGCCATAACCCAGACGCTCCCCAGGGGCTGACCTTCCCACTCTCCGGCAATCGCTGGCTGGCAGCCTTGATTCTGCTGGCCGCCGGAGCGTTGCAGACACTGACGTTCTCGCCATTTGAGTACTGGTGGCTCGGCCCGTTTTCGGCATTCCTGATCCTGCTGGTCACCATACCGGCAGCGCCGGAAAAGCTTTTCCAGGCGGGGTGGCTCACGGGGCTCGGACTGTTTGGATCCGGCGCCAGCTGGGTCTATATCAGCATCAGTGAATACGGAAATACGAACGTTCCCGTCGCCGTGCTGCTGACAGCCATTTTCGTCGCCGGCCTCGCCCTGTTCCACGGCCTGGCTTTCTGGTTCTGGGGCAAACTGGCGAGAGAAAACCGCGTTCGTCGCCTCATTCTGTTTCCGGCTATCTGGCTTCTGGGCGACTGGCTGCGCGGCTGGCTGCTGACTGGCTTCCCCTGGCTTTACCTGGGAACCGCCCACACGGACGGCCCGCTCGGCGGATGGGCGCCACTGGTGGGCGTGCATGGCATTACCCTGTGGATCACGGCTACCGGCGCAGCAATTTATGGCGCCTGCTGGCTGGCCCGCTATCGTAACTGGGGAGCGACGACCGCCACCCTGGCGCTGGCTCTGATCCCGTGGCTGGCTGGCCCGCAACTGAAGCAGGTTGAATGGACTCGCCTCAGCGACGAACCCACCAGCTTTGCGGCCATGCAGGGCAACATCCCCCAGCAGATCAAGTGGGATCCGGACTTTCTGCGCGACCAGATTGTCACCTACCTGGGTATGACCGATGGTCAATGGAACACCGACCTGATCCTATGGCCCGAGACTGCCATTCCCATTCCGCACGATCAGGCCGGCCAGATCATCGATCACATCAGCGATCGACTGGGAGACAGCAGCACTCTGATTACCGGCATCCCTTGGTACGGCTTCAGCGAACGCCTGGAAGACTTCACTTTCCACAACAGCATCATGGCAATCGGCGAAGGGGAAGGCATTTATCACAAGCAAAAACTGGTGCCCTTCGGCGAGTATGTGCCTCTGGAGGGCTTGCTGCGAGGACTGATTGGTTTCTTCGACCTGCCAATGAGCAGTTTCAGCCGGGGCCCCGAATACCAGAGTCCCCTTCAGGCAGGCGGCGCCAAGATCATGCCGTTTATCTGTTATGAGGTGGCCTATCCGGATTTCGTCGCGTTCAACAGCCGTCAATCCGGTCTGTTGCTGACGATCAGCAACGATGGCTGGTTCGGCGCTTCGATCGGCCCACTACAGCACCTTCAGATCGCCCGGATGCGGGCACTGGAAACCGGGCGCTACATGCTCCGGGGCACGAATAACGGAGTCACGGCGATCATCAACCACAAGGGCGACATCACCGAATCGACGCCGCAATTCGAGCGGGTCACCCTGCGCGGGGAAGTCTACTCGGCTGAGGGCATGACGCCGTTCATGCAGACCGGCTCCTGGCCGGCCCTCACCATTGCGCTGATCCTGGTGGTCTTTGTGCGGGAACGGATCATTCCTCCTGTTTCGGCCAGCGGCTCGTAACCCGTTCGTAGTAGTGGGAACCGCAGGCTTCGCAGGGTTCCAGATGACTGGTGGCCGTCAGGCAGCGCATGTGACTGCAGTTCAGACAGCGAAACATGCCGGCCGTAGCCACCTCGCCGGAGATGTAATGGCCCGCATCGGTGTTATCCAGTTTCTGGTTCAACTCCAGCGTGTCGACCAGGGTCTTGTCCGCGACCGACAGCAGCCGGTCCGCTAGCTGGTGCTCCAGCAGGGCGATATCCAACTGCAGCCACTCTTCGAGTCCTTCTCCGGTTTCTTCCATGAAATGCATCAGGTGCTTGAGGTCCCGCTCCAGGTAAGCGCCCAACAGATCGGACTCTTCCCTCGTCATCTCCTCAAGCTCATATTCGAACTCCACGGCCTTCTGCACCTCGTCCTCCAGGGCCTGGACCGTGACATCAGGCAAGGTTTTCAGCCGGGTCTGGACACGCTCAAGCATCCGGTCATAGACCTCCAGCGCTTTTCCTGAAAGATGGCTACGTTCGGGTTCGCTCATAACGACTCCTTGATACCGTCCGGAAGGGAGGTGCCGCCTGCAGGCGCAGGCCTGGCACGGACAATCAGCATCCCTAATCATGGCACAGGATTCGCGGATTGGCAGACTACCTGTCGGGGCGCTGGTGCGTTAGAATGTCCGGCCGCTCCGAACATCATTTTGTTATAGGGTAACTTTGGTAATGGCAGGAATGGACGAGCAATACAATCCAAGTAACGTAGAACAGAATGCCCGCAATTTCTGGGAAGAAAACAAAACCTTCGAAGTGAAGGAAGAGCCGGGCAAGCCAAAATACTACTGCCTGTCCATGTTCCCCTACCCCAGCGGCAAACTGCACATGGGGCATGTTCGCAACTACACCATCGGCGATGCCATCTCCCGATACCAGCGCATGCAAGGCAAGAATGTCATGCAGCCCATGGGCTGGGACGCCTTCGGTCTTCCGGCGGAAAATGCCGCCATTGCCAACAAGACCGCACCGGCCAAATGGACCTACGCCAACATCGACTACATGAAGAACCAGCTCAAGCAGCTGGGCTTCGGTTACGACTGGAACCGTGAACTGGCCACCTGCAGCCCGGATTACTATCGCTGGGAACAGTGGTTTTTCGCCCGGCTGTACGAAAAGGGCCTGGTCTACAAGAAGATGTCCACGGTTAACTGGGATCCGGTGGACCAGACCGTGCTGGCCAACGAACAGGTCGTTGACGGGCGCGGATGGCGCTCCGGTGCCCTGGTGGAGCAGAAGAAGATTCCCCAGTGGTTCATTCGCATTACCGACTACGCCGAAGAGCTGCTCAACGATCTGGACGAACTGGATGACTGGCCGGACCAGGTCAAAACCATGCAGCGCAACTGGATCGGAAAGTCGGTCGGAACCGAGCTGACCTTCCCCCTCAAGGATTCCGACGAAGGCCTGACGGTTTACACTACCCGCCCGGACACTCTCATGGGCGTCAGCTACATGGCCGTTTCCGCCGAGCATCCCCTGGCCAAGGCATCCGCCAAGCTGCATCGGGACGTCGCCGAATTTGTCGACGAGTGCCGGAACAGCAAGGTAGCCGAAGCGGAACTGGCCACCATGGAAAAGAAAGGCATCGACACCGGCTTCAAGGCCGTCCACCCGCTTACCCAGGAAGAGATTCCGGTCTGGATCGCGAACTTTGTTCTGACCGACTATGGCACCGGCGCCCTGATGGCCGTACCGGCCCACGATGAGCGTGACCACGAATTTGCCCGTAAATACCGCCTGCCGATCAAGCAGGTCATCGCTGCACGTGACGGTCGTGAGATCGACGTCCAGGAAGCCGCCTTCACCGAAAAAGGCACCCTGGTTTCCTCCGGCAAGTACAGCGGCCTGACCAGCGAAGAGGCCTTCGACGCCATCGCCGAGTACCTTGAAGAACACAGCATCGGCAAACGCACCGTGAACTATCGACTGCGTGACTGGGGCGTGTCCCGGCAGCGTTACTGGGGCGCCCCTATTCCGATGATGACTCTGGAAGACGGCACCGAGCGGCCGGTTCCGGATGACCAGCTGCCTGTTCGCCTGCCCGAAGAAGTCGAAATGGACGGCGTTCAGTCCCCCATCAAGGCCGATCCGGAGTGGGCCAAGACGACCTTCGAAGGCCAGCCGGCGACTCTTGAGACCGATACCTTCGACACCTTCATGGAATCGTCCTGGTATTACGCCCGTTTCTGCAGCCCAAACTACGACAAGGGCATGCTGGATCCGTCCGCTGCCAACTACTGGCTGCCGGTTGACCAGTACATCGGCGGCATTGAGCACGCCATCCTGCACCTGCTCTACGCGCGCTTCTTCCACAAGTTGCTGCGGGACGTGGGCCTGGTCACCAGTTCAGAACCTTTCAAGCGCCTGCTGT
Source organism: Marinobacter suaedae (assembly GCF_030519635.1). NCBI lineage: Bacteria > Pseudomonadati > Pseudomonadota > Gammaproteobacteria > Pseudomonadales > Marinobacteraceae > Marinobacter > Marinobacter suaedae. Next base: position 378,897 of record NZ_JAUMIS010000001.1, read on the forward strand.
GCCAGGGCATGGTGCTGGCCGAAACCTACTACCGGGAAGACGAGAAAGGCGGCAAGGTGTGGATTGCCCCGTCTGACGTCACGGTAGAGCGGGACGACAAGGGCCAGCCCATTCAGGCCATCCACAAGGAAGACGGTCAACCGGTCATTGCCGGCGGCGTCACCAAGATGTCCAAGTCCAAGAACAACGGCATCGACCCACAAGCCATCATCGACCAATACGGTGCAGACACCGTTCGCCTGTTCATGATGTTCGCAGCGCCCCCCGAGCAGTCCCTGGAGTGGTCCGACAGCGGTGTTGAAGGCGCCCATCGATTCCTCAAACGCCTGTGGCGTCTGGTTAGCGAGCATACCGCCGCAGGTGCAGCCCCGACGCTCAATGCCGCCGAGCTGACTGACAAGCAAAAAGATCTGCGCCGAAAGACTCACGAGACCATTGCCAAGGTTAGTGACGATCTGAGCCGGCGCCTGACGTTCAATACGGCTATTGCAGCGGTGATGGAGCTGCTGAATGACGTCAACAAGCTGAACGATGACGAGCCCCAGAGCCGTGCTGTGCGTCAGGAAGCCCTGAACACCGCCGTGTTGCTCCTGTCTCCGATTGCACCGCACGCTTGCCATAACCTGTGGCAGGCTCTGGGTCACGAGACACCGGTCGTGGATGCCCAGTGGCCGGTGGCGGATGAAAAGGCCATGGTTCGCAGCGAAATCCAGGTCGTTCTGCAGGTCAACGGCAAAGTCCGAGCTAAACAGGAAGTACCGGCCGACATTGCTAAAGCCGACCTGGAAAGGATTGCTCTGGAAAACGAAAACGTGGTTCGTTTCACCGAGGGCAAGACCGTTCGCAAGGTCATCGTAGTACCGGGTAAACTGGTCAACATCGTAGCGAACTGATCAATGCCCATGAGCCGCGCACCGATAACCAGCACACTGGCCCGACCGGCTGCAGCACTGCTGTTGGCAGGGTTGACTGGCTGTGGTTTTCAGTTGCGCGGCGCGCCACCGGTATCCCCTGCCCTGCAGCCGTTGGCTGTGACCTGCAGCCAGGACATTCAGGACACTCTGTGCAACGCGGTCCGAAGCCAGCTGGAACTGGGCGAGGTCGAACTCAAGTCGCCAGCCAATGCGGCGTTCGTGCTCAATCTGAGTGATTTCCAGCGAAACCGGCGGGCATCCGCCATCACGGCCCAGGCCTCTGCTGCGGAGTACACGCTCCGGCATTCAGTGGACATGAGCCTTACCAGTGCCGACCGCATTCCCCTTATTGCCGACACTCGCCTCACGGCCAGTGAAAGTTACCGTTATGACGAGACCAACGTTCTGGCCAAGCGACAGGAAGAGGAAACCCTGCGCATTCAACTCGATGAGCGTCTTGCCCAGCAGATTATTTTTCGTCTGGCGCCACTGACGGACGAACGGATTGACGCGATCAGGGAAGAATATGAGGCTTCAATTGATGCAGAAGAAACGGATTCGACCTCACCATGAAGACTCAGGCCAACCAGCTTCCGCAGTTACTGAAAAAAGGCCTCGCTCCCGTTTACCTGATTTCTGGTGACGAACCCCTGCTCGTTCAGGAGTGTTGTGACCAAATCCGACAGGCCGCCAGGGACGCAGGCTTTCAGGACCGGCTGACTTTCCACGCAGACAACCAGCTTGACTGGGGCACCGTCGCCGATGAGTTCAATGCTATGTCGCTGTTCGCAGAGCGTAGGCGCATCGAAATCCATCTACCCAACGGCAAGGTGGGGAAAGGCAAGGACGTTCTGGAGCAGTACCTGGAAGCACCCACGGACGACATTATCCTCTTGCTGATCAGCTCCCGCCTTGACGCCGCGGAGACAAAGCGCAAATGGTACAAGTCTCTGCAAAATAAGGGGGTCCATGTCCCCGTCTGGCCTGTTGATGCGGACAAATTCCAGGGCTGGCTGAAGCAACGAGCGACCCGCCAGGGCCTTCACCTGACCCAGGGAGCCCTGGCCATGCTTGCCGAACGACTGGAAGGCAACCTGCTGGCCGCCAGCCAGGAAATGGACCGTCTGCAGTTGCTGACCAACGGTGAAACCATTGATGAAGAAACCGTGGAAAAAGCAGTGCTGGACAGTTCACGCTTTAACGGTTTTGAACTGGCAACCGAATTACTTGCCGGCCGTGCACCCCATGCGGCAAAGATGATCGGCGTGCTCCAGCAGGAGGGCGAGAACCCTCTTGGCATGCTGACCGTTCTGACTCGGGATCTAAACCTCACCCTGGAACTGAAAAGCGCCGCCAGTCAGGGCGAAAACGCATCAGCCTTCCTGAAAAAGCGGGGGGTATTTCAACCCCAGCGTGCCCGAGTCATTGAGCAGGCCGCCCGACGACTCACCCCGCCCCAGCTTCATCACGCTCTCGAAATGTGCGCCCGGATTGATCGGGCGGCCAAAGGCTTCGGCGATTTGCCGCCGTGGCATCACCTCCGCGATCTTTCAGCCTTCCTCGCACGCCCAAACTGATCCGGATCAAAAACGCCTCTCGTTATCGGCTTTTGGCTCAATTGCCATCTTGAACCTTTTTACGCCAAGGAGCATGGTTAAGATATAACCAGCCCGGGAGGTGCCTGCCATGTCATTTCAAGAAGAACTGAAAAAGCTGACCGAAAAGATCAAACAGTATCGCGATGAGGCCCGGGTTCAGATCCACCTTGCCCGGGAGGATGTAAAGGACGAATGGGACGACCTCGAGCAAGAGTGGGATCGCTTTCGGGCCAAAATGGAGGACATTTTCCATGACGCCGAAAACGCTTCCCAGGAAACCCGGCAAGCGGCCGAACGGCTTGGCAAAACACTGAAGGATAACTACGAAGAGCTTCGAAACAAGCTGAAATAATGCGTTAACAGGTTAACAAAAACACACATTTATCAACTGGATAGATTCAGTTGAAAATTCCCCGTGTGCCATACTTTCCAATGCAAACTGAACAAAGCGTCAGTTTTTTTGACCCATCGTTCAGACATCGAACAATTCCAAGAAATGGCGCTCACCGACCCGGCGAGGTGAACGAGGCGTATGAAAAAATACATCCAGACTCTAACCACCCTGTCACTGATGGTTGCCACCGGTGTTGTGATTGGCCAGAACACTCGTTTCAGTGATCCAGACACCGTGATCAAAAACGAGTTCTGGAATAACCTTTATGCCACCGGTGGCACTTCTTTCTTTTGTGAAAAAGCGTTCAAGAAGAAAGGCTTCATGCTCCAGGATGGCTATATTTATCCGTTGTCAGACATTCGCACCGCACTCGATTGCGGGACATCACGCCAGTGCGAGCAGGACAACCGATACCGACAGATAGCCTCAGACCTGCACAACATGGTACCGGTCAAAAGCCGACTGGAAATGAAGCGGCAAACCGTGCGCTACGAGCAGCTTGACTCCCACGCCAACAGCGAAGACTGCGGCATTAAGGAGCAGGCAGGCTTCTTCGAACCCCCCGAACGGGTAAAAGGGGATGTGGCGCGCACCATGGCTTACATGGTAGACACCTATGGCCTGCCCTGGCTGGGACGCCCTCCGATATTCAAAGACTGGAATCGCCAGGACCCGCCCGACGACACGGAGCTTAGCCGTCATAGCAAAATTGCCGAAGTCCAGGGTAACGAGAATCCGTTTGTCACCAACCCGAACCGAATCGAAAGACTGTAGCAGACTGGATAGAGACACAAAAAAAGCAGGCCCGAGGGCCTGCTTTTTTTTATTGCGCTTCTGACCGCTTAGAACTCGTCAGCGGTCAACGCCATCATCGAGTCACTGCCGCTGCGGATCGCTTCGGCGAGAGACACCGTCTTCGGCAACAGGCGATCAAAGTAGAAACGCGCCGTTTTTACTTTGCCCGAATAGAAGCCGGAGGCGTCATCGGCGGCTTTCGGGGCTGCAGTCTTGGCGATCTTGGCCCACATGTAGCCCAGTGCGGTCAGACCAAACAGGTCCAGATAGTCCACAGAAGCTGCGCCAACCACATCCGGGTTATCACCGGCCTGGTTGATAACGAAGTCGGTCACGTCTGACAGACGCTCAAACGCCGCTGCCAGAGGCTCCAGGAACGGACGCAACGCTTCGTCGCCACTGTTCACTTCGATAAAGGCCGCCAGATCCTGAGCAAACAGCTCGTACAGCTTGCCCTGGCTGGCAACAACCTTACGCCCCATCAGGTCCAGAGCCTGGATACCGTTGGTGCCCTCATAAATCTGGGTGATACGACAATCACGAACCAGCTGCTCCTGGCCCCACTCACGGATAAAGCCGTGGCCACCGAACACTTGCTGACCCGCAATACAGGTTTCCAAACCGCGATCGGTCAGGAAGGCCTTGGCAACCGGAGTCAGCAGAGCAACCATGCCTTCTGCATGCTCGCGACGCTCATCATCATCCGCGTATTTGGCGATATCCAGCCACTGGGCAACGTAGGTCGAGAATGCGCGGCCGCCTTCGACATAGCTCTTCATGGTCAGCAGCATGCGGCGCACGTCCGGGTGCACCAGAATCGGGTCAGCGGCCTTTTCAGGCTGCTGTGCGCCGGTCGGGGCACGGCTCTGAATGCGCTCCATGGCGTATTCACGAGCACTCTGCAGAGAAGCTTCAGCGGCACCAATACCCTGGATTCCAACGCCCAGACGCTCGTAGTTCATCATGGTGAACATGGCCGCCAGGCCCTTGTTTTCTTCACCAACAAGCCAGCCCTTGGCGCCGTCGAAGTTCATTACACAAGTGGCAGACGCCTTGATACCCATCTTCTTCTCAATGGAGCCGCAGCTCAGGGTATTGCGCTCGCCCAGGGAGCCATCGTCGTTAACCAGGAACTTGGGTACCAGGAACAGGGAAATGCCCTTCGGACCCTTCGGCGCATCCGGTAGCTTGGCCAGCACCAGGTGGATGATGTTTTCCGCCATGTCGTGCTCGCCCCAGGTGATAAAGATCTTGGTGCCAGTCACGTTGAAGGAGCCATCGCCGTTCGGCTCAGCCTTGGTGCGGATAATTCCCAGGTCCGTACCGGCGTGCGGCTCGGTCAGGTCCATGGCACCGGACCAGACGCCCGAGTACATGTTCGGCAGGTATTTTTCCTTCAGTTCCTGGCTGGCGTGGGCGTCCATCGCCAGGCAAGCACCGGCTGTCAGCATCGGCGCCAGGCCAAAGGCCATGTTCGCGCCTTGCATCATTTCCTCGAACTGGGCAACCAGGGTCTTGGGCATACCCATACCACCAAACTCCGGATTACCACCCAGGCCGTTCCAGCCGCCTTCTACGATGGTCTGGTAAGCCTCTTTGAAACCCTCTGGCGCAGTGACTTCGCCGTCATTCCAGCTGCTGCCCTGCTCGTCACCCTCGCGGTTCAGTGGCGCAAGCACGCCACCACAAATTTTTCCAGCCTCTTCCAGAATCGCGTCGGCCGTTTCCGGATCTACGTTTTCCGCAACCTTGGGCAAGGAAGCCCACAGTGAGGGCGCGTCGAAAACTTCATTCAATACAAAGCGCATGTCACGCAAAGGCGCCTGGTAATCGGCCATCTGTACTCTCCAGCATATCTGTCAGTGTTATCGGGCGATGGTGCACATCTCACAACCGGCGGAGCCGGTTATCAGTACCAAATACCCATCACGCGTTTAAAACGGGGCATATAGTTTACCCCAATCGTCCTGTTTACTTCACGAAAAAGCCCGCCTCCAGGGAGAGCGGGCTTTTTTCAGGATCGTCCTTCGATGCCTGTCGCCTTAGAAAGCGAAGGCTTCCTCCGGCATATCCATCAGGCTGTCAGCGCCAGCCAGCATCATTTCAGCGTGCGCCTTGGAACGCGGCAGCATGCGCTTGAAGTAGAAGCGAGCGGTCTGAACCTTGGCGTTGTAGAACATCTCTTCAGATGTACCTTCAGCCATGGTGTCCAGAGCAACCTTGGCCATACGGGCCCACAGGTAGGCGAACACGGCGTAACCTGAGTACATCAGGTAATCAACAGAGGCCGCACCGACTTCCTCACGGTTCTTCATGGCGCTCATGCCGATCTTCATGGTCAGCTCGCCCCATTCCTTGTTGATCGCTGCCAGCGGCTCGATGAATTCCTGGAGCTGCTCGTTGTCGGCGTTTTCCTTGCAGAACAGGTGAACCTGCTTGGTGAAGCCTTTCAGAGACTCGCCCTGGGTCATCAGAACCTTACGACCCAGCAGATCCAGCGCCTGGATACCGGTAGTACCCTCATAGATCATACCGATACGGGCGTCACGAACGTTCTGCTCCATGCCCCACTCGGAGATAAAGCCGTGGCCACCGAATACCTGCATACCCAGGTTAGCCGCTTCGTAACCGATCTCGGTCAGGAACGCCTTGGCGATCGGTGTCAGGAAGCTCAGTGCTTCGTCGGCCGCCTTACGCTCTTCTTCAGTCTTGCCACCGTGAACGATGTCCACCTGCTGTGCAGTCAGGTAGATCAACGCACGCGCGCCTTCTGCAACCGCTTTCTGGGTCAGCAGCATGCGACGAACGTCCGGATGAACGATGATCGGGTCTGCAATGCCTTCCGGGTTCTTCGGTCCGCTCAGGGAACGCATAGCCAGACGCTCTTTGGCGTAGGCCAGTGAGCCCTGGAAGCCCAGCTCGGAAGCACCCAGACCCTGAATAGCGGTACCGATACGAGCGGTGTTCATGAAGGTGAACATGCAGTTCAGACCCTTGTTCTCAGGTCCGATCAGCCAGCCCTTGGCGCCGTCGAAGTTCATAACGCAAGTGGCGTTACCGTGGATACCCATCTTGTGCTCCAGAGAGCCACAGGAAACCGCGTTACGCTCACCGGCAGATCCGTCTTCATTCGGCAGCTGCTTGGGCACGATGAACAGAGAGATACCCTTGGTGCCTTCCGGAGCGCCCGGCAGCCGTGCCAGAACGATGTGGACGATGTTCTCGGCCATATCGTGCTCACCGGCCGAGATAAAGATCTTGGTGCCGGAAATGGCGTAGGAACCGTCAGCGTTCGGCTCAGCCTTGGCGCGCAGAGTGCCCAGGTCAGAACCACAGTGCGGCTCGGTCAGGCACATGGTGCCGGTCCACTCACCGCTGATCAGCTTGGTCAGGTAAACCTGCTTCTGCTCTTCGGTACCGTGCGCTTCAATGGTGTTGGTAGCGCCGTGGCTCAGGCCAGGGTACATACCCCAGGACCAGTTGGAAGTACCAACCATCTCGCTCATAACCAGACCGAGAGAGTGAGGCAGGCCCTGACCACCGTAATTCGGATCCGCAGTCATGGAAGGCCATCCGCCTTCTACGTACTGCTGGTAAGCTTCTTTGAAGCCAGTCGGCGTCTTAACGCCGTCTTCGCTCCAGGTGCAACCTTCCTTGTCACCCACCTGATTGAGCGGAGACAAAACCTGCTCACAGAATTTGGCTCCTTCCCCGATAATGGCATCAACCATATCCGGAGTTGCATCCTCTGCACCCTCCAGGTTGGCATAGTGCTGTTCACTGCTCAGCAGCTCGCTCATTACGAATTTGATATCACGCAGGGGCGCTTTGTATTCAGGCATGTAATCAACCTCAGTTCGCGGACTTAGCTGAACAGGATGCAGCTATAAGCCTTGGGTTTACTCAGACACTGCAGCAATGGGCGCCACAGCCTTAATTAAACACTTGTTTGAAACATACGTTTCGAGGCACAGAATTGTCAATAGCCAGGCAAGAAATTTGTGTTGCCGTGCGCCACCCATGGATGCAAACGCGATCGCATACGCAAGGCCGCCCTCGGGCCAACCATGAATTCAGGCAGTGAAGAAGGGAATCAGGCTCAGAGGGAGCCTAAAAGAGATTCAGAACGCCAGCCATCTGCAACGATGGCGGCGACTGAACGAAAAGTGTCGGTTGCGCTGAAGCTTTTGATAGTTGTAGGACACAGAACCCGCATACAGGCCATGGCGATCTTCCTGGCGGCACCTTCCATGCCCACCGTGCCATTCCGAGCCCCTTGAACCCCTGTCGATAACGCGTTACTGATCATTGACTCAAGCAAGCAACGCTTCAGGTCAATTTTCTAACAACGGACTGATATCCAAGTGCGCAGATAGTGCGACAGCATCCGCCTCCGGATTCCAGGGCAGGCTGCCCAGGCAGGGCGCGCCGATATGAGCAAGAAGGTAGTCGAAGGTTTCCTGTTCACAGCTCATGGTTTCCTTTTCCGGGCGATTGGCAACCCAGCCAGCCAGGCGAAGACCATCAGCGCGTACGGCTTCTGCCGTCAGCAATGCATGGTTAATGCATCCCAGCTTCAGGCTAACCACGAGGATAACCGGCATCTCCAGCTCCCTGGGGAGCGCGGCATAAGTCTCGCGCTCATTCAGGGGAACCCGCCAACCACCGGCCCCCTCAACCAGCATCAGATCGTAAGAACGCATTTGCAGCCCGCGGCAGTACCCCGCCAGCCGCCCCGCCGTTATGGATTTTCCCGCCTGCTGAGCAGCCACATGGGGGGCAATGGCCGGCTCCAACGCGATCGGATTGACCACGTCATAGGCAAGCTCTTCGGTCATGGCCCCCTGAAGTAGCAACGCATCTTCATTGCGCAAGCCATCTGGCGTGTTGTCACACCCCGAGGCAATCGGTTTCATCGCCAGCGTGCGCTTACCCATCGAGCGGGCGGCCTCGAGAATGGCCGCCGATACCATGGTCTTGCCCACCCCGGTGTCAGTGCCCGTCACAAAATAGGTTTTACGTGCCATGGAGCTAAAATATCCTTCTCAGTTGCGAATACGATTACGCCTGCCAATACACCCAGGCCGCTTCGTAGCTTGCCGCCACGCTGCCATCTGGCTGCCTGGGGTAAGCCTTGCACATGGCGCGGACACGCCCTGGGCCGGTCAGCGTCTTGCGGCGGGCATCTCCCTTGAATCCGGCGCCCAGCTGTTTCAGTTCGCCCGTCAGCGCCAGTGGAGATTCGTAGGGCAAGGCAATGGTGCGACGCACAAATTGGGCTCCGGGCAATGCCTGCGTGACCAGTTCACGCAGTCGATGCTCCGGCTCAAAGCGATTGACATGAGGACGACCCGGATCTGCCACCTCCCAGGCCTTCTTCAACTCGTTCAGCGTGCCATCCATCAGCGTCGATAGCATCAAACGGCCGCCGGGCCTGAGCAACCTGCGACACTCCAGGAGCACCGGAACAGGGTCCGAACACCACTGGATCATCAGGTTACTGAAAATCAGGTCAACACTATCATCCGGCAGGGGCAGGTGTTCCGCATCGGCAACCAGCCAAGATACATCCCCGGTTACAGTGTTGCGCGCGCGCTCAACCATGCCAGCAGAAAGATCAACGCCCGTCACCCGACCGACCGATGCCATGCCTGCCAGCGCTCTGGTGAACCACCCGGTCCCGCAGCCAACATCCAGAGCACGCTCCCCCTGGAACCCAGCCCGCGAGAGCTCGGCAATCATGGCATTCCCCATCAGGCGCTGAAGCCTGGAGGCCTGCTCATACGTGGCACTGGCCACGCCAAATTCCCGGGCGATATCCACCTTATCCGCGATCGGAAGGTCGTTCTGGCATTCCGACAGGTCCGACCCTACCAAGGTATGCAAAGCGGCATTCACAGGCCTTCCTCCGTCCGTTCCAACAGTGACCGACACGCGGACAGGCCGTCGAGCAAACGGTCAAGATCGCCATGGGTGTGCGCTGCACTCAGCGTCACACGCAAGCGGGCCTCTCCCTCCGGCACCGTGGGTGGCCGGATGGCGGTCACGAGCAGCCCCCGCTCTTCCAGGGCCTTACTCAGTGCCAGGGCTTTCCAGTTATCACCCACCATGATGGGCTGGATTGGGGTTTCCGAGGGCATCAGCCGGTAGCCAAGGGCCCCGGCCTCTTGCCGGAACCGGGTTATCAGACTGCCAAGGTGCTCCCGGCGGGCGTCATCCCGCTCAATGACATCCAGACTGGCGCAGGTCGCCAGCGCAATGGCGGGCGGCATGGCCGTCGTATAGATGTAGGTGCGGGCCTTCTGGACCAGATACTCCATCAGCACCTCGGGCCCGGCCGCGAACGCACCACTGGTGCCCACGGCCTTGCCCAATGTACCAATCAGTACCGGCACCTCCTGCTCCGACAGCCCCAGTTCTGCCACGCTGCCCCGGCCCTGAGGTCCGAGCACACCGATACCATGGGCATCGTCCACGACCAGCAGCGCATCGTGCTCACGACACAGTCGGGCCAGTTCGCGCAACGGGGCCACATCGCCGTCCATACTGAACACACCGTCAGTCACGACCAGCTTGTGTCCGGAAGTTTTCTTCAGCATCGACTCCAGAGCCGCCATATCACCGTGGGGATACCGGTGCACCCGGGCACGGCTGAGAATGCAGCCGTCAATGATTGACGCATGATTCAGGCGGTCAGAGAAAATAGTATCGCCCCGCCCCGCGAGCGCGGCGATGATCCCCATATTCGCCATGTAACCGGTGGAGAAAAACAGCGCGGCACTCCGACCAGTGAACTCAGCCAGACGCTGCTCCAGTTGATGATGGGCATCGTGGTGTCCACAGATCAGATGGGATGCGGCCCCGCCCAGCCCCGTTGACGGCAGAGCCTGGCGCAAGGCATCGAGGTTGGCCGGGTGATTGGCCAACCCCAGATAGTCATTACTGCAAAAGGACAGAATTTCCCGGCCATCCGAGGTCAGCACCGGTTGCTGTGGACCGGAAATCTGACGCCGGACCCGATGGAGCCCGGCCCGCTTCCGCTCTGCCAACTCAGCTTCGAAATCTCGCAACGACACACCCCGTAAAACGTGAGTTTACTCAGACAGCGTTAGTGACGGGCCGCATCAGGATGCGGCCGATTCACGGGTGGCATCGTAAAACAAATGTCGGGTCGCTTCGTGCTCCACAGCACCGGCAATCGCCTCGATTTGCTGATCTTCCGTTGCGCACTGCTCGCGCTGTTCGGGGCGGATGCCCAGGCGCTGGAACAACCGCATATCGGCATCGGCTTCTGGGTTAGCAGTGGTTAGAAGCTTTTCGCCATAGAATATGGAATTGGCACCCGCCATAAAGCACAGCGCCTGCATCTGGTTATTCATGTTCTCCCGGCCGGCAGACAGGCGCACGTGGGAGGCTGGCATCATGATTCGGGCCACGGCAATGATGCGAATGAACTCGAACGGATCGAGATCCTCCACATCTTCCATCGGGGTACCCTTCACCTTCACCAGCATGTTGACCGGCACACTTTCCGGATGCTGTGGCAGGTTCGCCAGCTGAACCAGCAAACCAACGCGGTCATCCTCGTCTTCGCCCATGCCCATGATGCCGCCGCAACACACCTTCATCCCGGCCTTGCGGACATTGTCCAGCGTATCCAGGCGGTCCTGATAGGTACGGGTGGTAATGATATGGCTGTAGAACTTTTCGGACGTATCCAGGTTGTGGTTGTAATAATCCAGACCCGCATCGGCCAGCTCTTTTGCCTGATCTTCCTTCAGCATGCCCAGGGTCATGCAAGTCTCCATCCCAAGGGATTTGACCTGCTTCACCATGTCCAGCACGTAGGGCATGTCTTTCTTAGAGGGGCTTCGCCAAGCCGCCCCCATACAGAAACGCGATGCGCCACGTTCCTTGGCTGCGCGGGCTTCCGCGACGACCTTATCGATCTCCAGCAACCGTTCTTTCTCAAGCCCGGTGTTGTAATGACCGCTTTGCGGACAGTATTTGCAGTCCTCCGGGCAGGCGCCGGTCTTGATGGACAGCAGCGTGCTGACCTGAACCTCATTCGGATCAAAGTGTTCACGGTGAACGCTCTGGGCACGGAAAAGCAGATCATTAAACGGTAATTCAAACAGCGCACGCGCTTCCTGAAGCGTCCAGTCGTGACGGGGTGCAGTAGCAGTCATAAAGGAGTCCTGTTAACCTTTTCCGGCCTTTGGGTTTACGGAAGAACCAGATGATAAAGAGCACAGACATCCTGTCAACCTTGTTAACACTAAAGGTTAACCAGTCTCGCAAGGTAGGGCTCTGCGTTGCCTGCCTGGATACCTCAGCGAGAGACGGCCTGTGCAGCCCCTGCCGGCATGATCTGCCGCGCAATAATTACCCGTGCCAGACCTGCGCAATGCCAATGCCCATGTCCGGCCTGGTGTGCGGCGACTGTCTGTCCAACCCTCCGTCCTTCTCCTGCTCGATCATCCCCTGGCTTTATCGCTTTCCGGCCGACGCCATGATTCGGCGCTTTAAGGATCAGGGGCAGAGACAATTCCTTCGCCCCCTTGTGGCGGACCTGGCATCACAGCTCGAAACCCTGATGCAAGAGCAAACCATTCCCAGGCCGGACGCCCTGATACCGGCGCCCATGCACCGGAAGCGTCGCCTGGCCCGCGGGTTCAACCAGGCCCAGGTAATTGCAGAGGAACTGGCGAAGCAATTGGCGATACCCGTCGCCTCCAGCCTTGTGGCACGCAAACGCCACGTCGACAGTCAGCGTGGTCTGGGGAGAGATGAACGCCTGAAAAATCTGCGCCGGGTCTTTGAGTTGAAGGGGGAAGTTCCGAGCCGCATCGCCATCATCGATGATGTGGTCACCACAGGGGCGACCGCACGCAGCCTTGCATCCGCCCTCAAGAATCAGGGGGCACAGGACATACAGGTTTGGGCGCTGGCGCGAACGCCACTTTAGGACAACCGGGACTTCACGTACTCGGCAATCGCGAGGCACGACGTCAGTCCAGGCGACTCAATGCCAAACAGATTAACCAGACCAGCCACGCCGTGCGCCTCAGGGCCATCAATTCGAAAATCGGCAGCCGGTTCACCCGGCCCGCTCAACTTCGGGCGAATACCGGCGTAGGCGGGTTCCAGGCGGGACTCATCAACCTCCGGCCACCAGCGCCTCAGCCCCTCAACAAACCGCCTGCCCCGCCCCGGGTCGACGTGGTAATCAATCTCATCGATCCACTCCACGTCCGGGCCGAACCGGGCCTGACCGGCGAGATCCAGGGTCAGATGCACTCCGAGACCACCTGGCTCAGGCACCGGATACACGAGGCAATCCGCCGGAGGCGTGCCGCGATAACTGAAGTAAACACCCCGGGCGAGCCATTGCCGCGGTTTGCCATGGTCAGGCAGACCCTGCCAGTGTTTTGCCAGGTTGACCGCCCCCAGGCCCGCCGCATTGATCACGTTTTCAGCACGCAACTCACAAGGCGTATCGCCTCCGATAAGCAGGCGGTGACTGCCCGAACAGGACTCGGCCTCCAGAACAGGTGTGCCGAACGCAATGCGACCGCCAACGTCCTCAAGTTCGCCCAACAGAGACACCATCAGTCCATGACTATCGACAATCCCGGTCTCCGGCGACCAGAGCGCCGAGCAGATTGAAAGCCGGGGCAGCGCTTGCGCCAGATCCGGACCGTCGACCAGCTTCAACGCCACCCCGTTTGCTTCGGCTTTTCGCGCAATCCTTTCCAGCGATACGACCTGATCCGGCGAACTGGCGACAATCCATTTGCCACATTTGCGGTGGTTGACCCGGTGCTCACCGCAATAGTCGTACAGCAACTTGCGGCCACGGACACACAAGCGGGCCTTGAGACTGTCCTCGGGATAGTAGATCCCGGCATGAATGACCTCGCTGTTCCGCGACGACAAGCCCTCACCAAAACGCGGGCCCTGCTCAACAATCACCACCTCATGCCCGGCCAGGGCCAGGCTGCGCGCAATGGCAAGACCAACCACGCCCGCACCGATCACAACCGTTTGTACCTCAAGCGACTCTGCCGACAAACCTTACTCCCTGAACATCACCGTGTAGTGGGAAAAGCATAACCGATTGATCCAGCGCACTGCAGCGCGAAGCACCCATTACTCAGTGGATCAGACCAGTTATACTCTGCGTCAGGAATACTGAAAATGTGCACGGAGCCCAGCAGGTATGTCAGACAAAAAGCAGTTTTTACTGGTGATGGTTGTAGCCGCAGTGTTCGTCAGCTGGCTCGGCTGGCGCGGCTTTGAGGTCATCAGTCTGAACGAATTGCTGAAGTCAGACCCCGTGGTTGCCGGCTACCCCTATCAACACCGGGTACTTCGCGTGGAAGGAAACACAGCCATCATGAGCTCACTGCGCTCGCACAATGTCTCTACCCAGCAGGCACTGGGTGCGGTTTTTCCAAGCATGAAAAGTCTGGCCGAAAGTGACAAAGCCTGGCAGCGCGCCGAGCGCGAACTCGCCCAAATTCAAGCCCGGGCCGGCGACATTGTTCTGGGAGCCGAAGGTATCCGGCGAATTCGCTGGGAACTGGATGAAAACTGGTATCATATTCGGGCCATGAAATCCGATTACGAGACGGACTTCTGAGTCGCTGCCCTATGACCCACGACCACCAAACTGCTACAGAATCTTCCCACCCCTACGATGCCCTGACGCCAGATACCATACTGGACGCCCTGGAATCCGTGGGCTTCGACATCAATGGACGCCTGTTTGCCCTCAACAGCTACGAAAACCGGGTTTACCAGGTTGGCCTGGAAGAAACCACACCGGTCATTGCCAAGTTCTACCGCCCCGGCCGATGGACTGAAGCCCAGATTCGTGAAGAGCATGACTTTACCCGGGAGCTGGTTGACGCCGATATTCCCGTGGTCGCGCCACTTGAAATGCCTTCTGGGGACACCCTGGCCAGCCACTCTGGCTTTTGCTTTGCTGTGTTCCCACAGCGAGGCGGCCAGGCTCCGGATGTCAGCGTAACGGATACCCTTTATCGCCTTGGGCAATGGCTCGGCCAGCTGCACAACATTGGCGCCAAGCAAACGTTCCGGCACCGGCCGGCCCTGTCATTACTCGATGGCCTGGTTGCGAATAATCAACTGCTGGTGGAAGGCGGATGGATACCGGAAGACTTGCGCCCTGCCTGGGACAGCCTGCTCCGGGATTTGATCGAGCTGTGCGCGGCCCGAATTGATGACGCAGGACCTGTGGTAGACTTGCGCCTGCATGGCGACTGCCACGCCGGCAACATCCTGTGCCGCGACGAGCAGATGCTGTTTGTGGACCTGGACGATTGCCGCACCGGGCCAGCCATCCAGGATATGTGGTTACTGCTCAACGGAGAGGATTCAGAGCGAGGAGCCCAGCTGGGAGAGCTGCTTGAAGGCTACGAGATGTTTCGGGACTTCAACCGGAGAGAACGGCACCTGATCGAACCACTGCGTTGCTACCGGCAGATTGCCCACTGCGCATGGCTCGCCAGACGCTGGGACGACCCGGCATTTCCCCGCTTCTTTCCGTGGTTTGGCAAACCCCGCTTCTGGTCTGATCAGATTCTCGCGCTCAGGGAGCAGTTGGCCGCCCTGCAGTCACCATCGCTGTCACTCCCCGGCCAACACTGAGTCATTCAACGTTTCACAGCATTTGAGGTAAGCATGCCCGAGCAAGAGGCCCAGTATACGGTTCGCAGCCTGATTTTGACGGCCGTGGTTTCCATCGTTGTAACGGTGCTCGTCCTTGAGGCCAGCGGCCGGATTGATCACTCCGACAACAAGGACCACGTTCCGGTTGGCACTTTTGAGGCCATTCACGTCAATCCGGACCAGCCCTTCCGGATGTCACACAAAGCCTCTGAACTGCACGCTACCTGCGAGAACGGGTATCTGGCCATTGCCGCCGATGTCGACCCATCATTCCGCGGCATTCTGGTGGACCACAAAAACCGGGGCGTACGCTGTTACCGTCCCTCACCAACAGCCCCCTCTGTCCCCGATGCCACTGAATCCGCGGAGCCTGCTGACAATGAGTAAACCGAAGTCTCCGGGCAAGCCACCCGAACAGGCCACCGACCGACTCTTTGCCACCGAGCGGCGACCCGACGACTTCCGCTTTGATGCATCGGTGGCTCGGGTGTTTCCCGACATGATTCGCCGGTCAGTGCCCGGCTACACCACCATCATCCCGATGATCGAGGTGATTACCGAACAGTACGCACAGGCCGGCTCCAACTGCTACGACCTCGGCTGCTCTCTGGGCGCCTCTACGCTGGCCATGCGCCATGGCATCTCCTATCCGGACTGTTCCCTGTTCGGTGTCGACAACTCCAGCGCCATGATCGAGCGCTGCGAGCACTACATCGCCCTCGACGACAATCCGATGCCGGTCACACTCAGGTGCGAGGACATCCTGCATACCGAGCTGAGCAATGCCTCGGTCACAACCCTGAACTTCACCCTCCAGTTCATCGCACCGGAGGAGCGCTCAGCCCTGCTGACCCGCATTGCCAGGGCAACCCGCCCCGGAGGCGTGCTCATCCTGTCGGAAAAAATTCAGTTCGAATCCGAGCGGGAGCAAAATACGCAAACCCGGCTACACCATGATTTCAAACGGGCCAATGGCTATTCCGATCTGGAAATCAGTCAGAAGCGGAGCGCCATTGAACGGGTACTGATACCTGAGACCCTGGCCGCTCACAAGCAGCGACTGCTCGACGCCGGATTCGACGATGTGATGGTGTGGTACCAGTGCTTCAATTTTGTCTCCATGCTGGCCATCAAGAACGGTTAAACATCACTCGCCCCCATGACACACTTCGATTGGCAAACCTGTTACCAAAGGCTCTTCGAAGAGCTGACCGCCTCCAATGGCCCCCAGGCACGCTGGGCCGAGCAACTTCGCAAACAACTCACGCTTCGGTTTGAGGAACGGCCCCACGGCGACATGGTGCGCTGGCTGAACGCCCTTGACGGCCTTCCCGAGCTGCCCGAGGTCAACGGAAACCTCACTTGCCCGGCAGTAACACTGGAATCCCGGACGCCCCTCTCGTCCGCTCAACAGGAGCAGCTCGAAGCCTCGCTGAAGGGCCTGATGCCCTGGCGTAAGGGGCCATTCGATTTCTTCGGTATCCACATTGATACCGAGTGGCGTTCAGACTGGAAATGGGATCGGGTATCACCCTACCTGTCAGACCTGAGTGGCCGCCGAATCCTCGACGTTGGCTGCGGGTCAGGCTACCACTGCTGGCGAATGCTTGGCGAAGGTGCCGGGCGGGTGATTGGCATTGACCCCGGTCTGCTCTTCCTGTTCCAGTTCCTCAGTGTCAAACGCTATCTCGGCCATGTACCGGTTGACCTGCTGCCCATTCGAATGGAGGACCTGCCGGAGAATCTGCAGGCCTTTGATACCACCTTCTCCATGGGCGTGCTCTATCACCGCCGTTCCCCTCTGGACCACTTGCTGGAACTCAAAGGCACCCTGCGCAAAGGCGGCGAACTGGTCCTGGAGACACTGGTTGTCGACGGACCCGAGGGCTACAGCCTGATGCCCGAAGACCGGTACGGCCAGATGCGTAATGTCTGGTTCCTGCCCAGCTGCGATACCCTGCTGCGCTGGCTGGACCGCACGGGATTCGAGAACGCCCGGGTGGTGGATGTCACGGAAACCACCACCGAGGAGCAACGAAGTACCGATTGGATGCGATTCAATTCGCTGAAAGACTTCCTCGATCCCGAAGACCCGACCAGAACCATTGAAGGTTATCCGGGGCCCAAGCGGGCCACCGTCATTGCCGAAAAACCCTGACACAAAAAAGCCGCCCCGTGGGGCGGCTTTTTTGCTTCGGTAGACTTACTCGCCGAAGGGATGACGCAGAGTGATGGTTTCCACCCGGTCCGGACCGGTAGAAATAATATCGATCGGCGCCTCAATCTGCTCCTCGAGGAAGCGGATATAGGCCTTGGCGTTCTCGGGCAACTGATCGATGCCGGTCAGCCCTACGGTGCTCTCACTCCAGCCAGGAAGCTCGGTATACACCGGCTCAATGTCCTTGTAGTTGTCGCAGCCGATGGGCGGGCGAGTGATTTCGCCATTCGGCGTCTTGTAGCCCACGCAGACCTTCACGGTCTCCAGTCCGTCCAACACGTCGAGCTTGGTCAGGCAGATACCCGACACACTGTTGATCTGAATGGCATGGCGCAGGGCCACCGCGTCGAACCAACCACAGCGACGGGCACGACCGGTGGTGGTGCCGACTTCGTTACCCTTGATCGCCAGGTGATTTCCCATGTCATCAAACAGTTCGGTCGGAAACGGACCGGAGCCAACGCGAGTGGTGTAGGCCTTGGTAATGCCCAGCACATAATCCAGGAACAGGGGCCCGAAACCGGAACCCGTAGCGGTACCGCCTGCGGTGGTGTTGGAGGAGGTTACATACGGGTAGGTGCCCAGATCGATATCCAGCAAGGAGCCCTGAGCGCCTTCGAACAGGATATGCTCACCGCGCTTGCGGAAGTCGTGCAGCATGTCGGTCACATCCGCCGCCATCGGCAGGATTTCCTCGCCCATCTGCTTCAGCTCGGCCAGAGCAGCATCAATGTCTTCGGCCTCTTCCTTGAAGTATTCGGTCAAAACGAAGTTGTGGTAGGCCATGATTTCACGCAACTTCGCTTCGAAATCAGCGGGGTTCGCCAGATCGCCAAGGCGAATACCGCGCCGGGAAACCTTGTCCTCATAGGCAGGGCCAATACCCCGACCGGTGGTACCGATTTTGTCATTGCCACGGGCGCGCTCGCGGGCCTGGTCAATGCGAACGTGGGTACGCAGGATAATCGGGCAGGCTTCCGAAATGCGCAGTCGGTCGCGCACAGCGACACCATTGGCCTCCAGCTCCCGAACCTCTTTCAGCAGCGCTTCCGGGGACAACACAACGCCGTTGCCAATCAGGCACACCACGTGTTCGCGCAGAATCCCGGACGGAATCAGGTGAAGGGCCGTTTTCTTGCCATCGATAACCAGTGTATGACCGGCATTGTGTCCGCCCTGAAAGCGAACAACCGCGGCCACCTTGTCGGTCAGCAGGTCAACAATCTTACCCTTGCCTTCATCACCCCACTGGGTGCCCAGCACAACAACGTTTTTACCCATGATTTTCTCTCAGTGCCGCTGCCCTTGGGGCAGGCATTTCATCCAAATACGTGTAATTGATGGTAGAGACCCTCGGGTCTCAACCGAGATTCTCAACGACCCATTTACCATCACGCTTAACCAGGTGACGATCACAGCCTTTGACAAAAGGATTCGTTCCAGCGTCCTCCGGCAAGGCACGGATAACCGAATGGTTCGCTCTCAATTCTAGGATAGCCTCTTCCAACGCCGCATCCTCATCCGATGGCGCCCAGATGGCGCCGGCCACCTTGAAGGGACGTTCACCGAGCGACACCAGCGCCCGAATATCCAGACTGAAGCCTGTTGCCGGCCTTGCACGGCCAAAATCGCTGCCGATGGCATCGTAACGGCCGCCTTTGGCAACCGAGTCGCCATGACCGGGAACGTAGGCGGCAAACACCAGCCCAGTGTGATAGTTGTAGCCACGAAGCTCGCAAAAATCGAAGCCAAGACTCACTTCCGGATAACTTTCTGCCAGCATTTCAGACACGCGGCTCAACTTGCCCAGCGCGGCATCCAGATCCTCCGAGAAGCCGATCAGGATGTCGCGGGCCTGCTCAAGCGCCTCGCGCCCGCCACTGACCCGGGCAAGATCTCTCAGCCTGGCTCCGGGCGAACCTGCCTCGCAGTGTCCAAGCAGTTCATCCAGTTCCGGTACCGACTTGCGCGCCATGGCGTCAAAAATGGCCGCCTCAGTCTCATGACCAAAGTCCGCCGCCCCCATCAGACTCTGGTAGATGGAGACATGAGCGAGATCCAGGTGAATACGAGGCAGACCAGCAACCCGCAGGGTTTCTAGCATCAACCGGATGACTTCCATATCGGCAGCCTCGGAAGCGCTGCCAAACAACTCACAGCCGGCCTGAATCGGAGTCCGGCCGGTCAGCATATGACGGGGACGGGTATGCAGCACATGGCCCGCATAGCAAAGACGGGTAATGCCATCCTGTGCAAGGGTGTGAGCATCGATACGGGCAGCCTGGGGCGTCATGTCAGCCCGGACGCCCATCATCCGGCCAGTGAGCTGATCCGTCAGTTTGAAAGTCTGGAGCTGAAGATCGTTACCGGTGCCGGTAAACAGCGACTCCAGATATTCAACCAGAGGAGGAATAACCAGCTGGTAGCCCCAGCGCTGGCAGGTATCCATTACATCCCTGCGCAGGGATTCGATCCGTCCGGCCAGTGGCGGCAGAATGTCTTCCACCCCGTCCGGCAGTAACCAGCGATCAGATACTGTCATGAGATAACGTTGTCCGTCAGACCCGCCCAGGCACATAGCCCGACAGCGGTTACACAGGATTTAAGGCGAACTCAGGGCGATAAAACCCTGACACAAAACCGGACGGATTTTACACGGTTGAACGACACAAAAAAACCGGAATACCGAGGTATTCCGGTTTTTGCCAAGGGCGCGCGGCTTACTGGGCGCCCATCGGATCCTTGAGGAACTTCATGAAGTCACTGTCGGAATCGATGACCATGATGTCGCCTTTCTCAGAGAAGGTCTTCTGGTAGGCCTGCAAGCTCCGATAGAAGCTGTAGAACTCAGCATCGGAACCGTACGCATCCGCATAGATGTTGGCAGCTTCCCGATCACCTTCACCGCGCGTCTCTTCCGACTCGGCAAAAGCTTCCGCAAGAACAACCGTGCGCTGACGATCCGCATCCGCACGAATGCCTTCGGCAAGCTCACGACCGCGAGAACGGAATTCCTGAGCCAGCTTTTCCCGCTCGGTGGCCATCCGACGATAGACGTTGTCGCTGACCTGGCCCGGCAGTTCGATGGCCTTGACCCGCACGTCGAGAACCTCGATGCCAAATTCCTGGACAGAGGTTTCGTTGACACGATCCCTCAGAGCGTGCATCAGCTCATCACGCTGACCGGAGACCACCTCGTGCATGGTACGGATACCGAATTCGTCCCGCAGGCCATTGTCCACGCGGGACAACAGCAGAGACTGGGCCCGGAACTCATCACCACCAGTCGCCCGGTAGAACTGGTCCACGTTAAGGATTTTCCAAGCAATGTAGGAATCCACATCCAGCGGCTTCTTCTCGGTGGTCAGGTACTGGCGCGAAGGCAGATCCATGGTCAGTACCCGGATATCGAATTCCCGCACCTGATCAATCACCGGCACCTTGAAGTGAAGGCCAGCCGGGATATCAGTTTCCACCAACTCACCGAAGCGTAACAGGACACCTCGATGGGTTTCCGGAATGATATAAACACTTGAGAGAACGAGCAGGACAACAATCAGGGTGCCTGCAAGCCCCAATACACCTTTAGGTCCCATGATTATCTGCTCCTCCGTCCGTTAGTCTCCTGTCTGGAGCGAAGCTCCCGGATGACCTGCTCGGTCAACTCCTGAATATCCACGTCCCCATTTCGGTCGCCGGATGACTGGCTGTCGCCACTCCGGGAACTGCGGGGCAGCGAGGCACCCTGTGTCAGACGATCAAGTGGCAGATACATCATGTTTCCACTGCTTTCGGTATCAACAAAGATCTTGCTGCTGTTAGAAAGTACTGATTCCAGAGCCTGCAGGTACAAACGCTCCCGGGTGACTTCCGGAGCCCGCTTATACACTGACAGCAGTTCGGTGAAGCGAGCCGACTCACCACGGGCGCGCTCAATCGCTTCCTGCTTGTAAGCGTTAGCTTCCTCAATCATCCGCTGAGCCTGACCACGCGCCTCAGGAACCACCTTGTTTCGATAGGTTTCGGCTTCTTCCTTCACGCGCTGTTCGTCCTCACGGGCGCGCTGAACTTCACGGAAAGCGTCCTGAACCGCGGGCGGCGGTTGTGTGCTTTCCACGTTCACCCGGACGATCTGAAGGCCCGTACCATACTCCTGAAGGAAACGCTGGAGCCGCTGCTCAACTCGCACCGCAAGCTCAGCACGCCCCTCGGTCAGAACATCGTCCAGCGACGAACTGCCCACCTCGTGGCGCAACGCACTGTCGGTTGCGAAGGCAAGAGCCTGGTTCGAATCCCGTACATTCAGGACGTAAGCCTTGGCATCCTCAACCCGGTACTGCACCTGCAGATCAACGGTAACGAGGTTCTCATCCTGGGTCAGCATCTGACCGCTGGACTCGGCTGTACGCACGTTGGTAACAAGCACTTTGGTGACATCATCAATCAGCGGCACCTTGAAGCGCAGACCTGGCTCCTCGGTGCGGTTAAATTCACCGAATCGAAGGACTACTGCCCGCTCCTGCTCGTCCACCGTGTAGAAAGATTGGTAGATCACATAACCCAAGAACAGCAAAAAGCCCAGTGCCAGAACCGCACCGAATCCGCCGGAACTTCCGGAACTTCCGGAACCGCCTCCGTCGTTGCGGGAGCCTTTGCCACCCAGCATTTTGTTCAGCTTTTCGATACCTTTCTTTAGCGCTTCATCGAGGTCTGGCGGCCCCTGATCATCGCCGCGCCGACCTCCGCCAGTTCCCCAGGGGTCGTTGTCATTGCGATTTCCACCCGGTTCGTTCCAGGCCATAGTGCTCTCCGTTCCTTACGTGTAGATGGCTGCAAATACTAGGGATTTATCATCGCCCCGGCAATAGCCCATGCGCTTTCAGGCATGGCGATCATCAAGGCGAACCGATTCTTCATTCATTCCTGCACGGCTGAGCAACTGCCGCCAGTCACGGTTCTGCAACCGGACCTCCAGCACCGCATCGCCGGTCTCCCGGTGCTCTTCACTCAATACCGAACCCGCCTCGTGCAACAGAGCCCTCAGTTTGCCGTCTGTTGGCCCAAGCAAGACAAAATAGTGGACGACGTCTTCGGCGAGGCGCTCCACAATCGCGTCGAACAGGTCATCGATCCCTTCGCCAGTTACCGCAGAGACCCATACCCGGATCGGGATTCCATCTTCGTTACGATCAATCCTTGGAGAAAAACCTTCAAGCAAATCAATCTTGTTGAACACCTGAAGAACCGGAATCTCGTCCGCACCGATTTCGGCGAGCACGGATTCCACCTGTTCGATATTGTCGTCCCTGCGGCTATCGTAGCAATCCACGACGTGCAGCAGTAAGGTCGCCTCGGTGGTTTCCTCAAGGGTTGCCCGGAAGGCTTCCACCAGTTTATGGGGCAGGTGCCGAATGAAACCCACCGTGTCCGCCATCACTACGGGCCCGATGTCCGGGAGTTCCAACCTGCGCAGGGTTGGGTCGAGTGTGGCAAACAACTGATCAGCAGCGTATACGCTGGAGGTTGTAATTCGGTTGAACAGCGTAGATTTGCCTGCGTTGGTGTAACCGACCAGAGACACCGTCGGAATGTCAGCCCGCTGCCTGGCACGCCGCCCCTGATCACGCTGACGACGAACCTTTGCCAACCGTTTGTGGATTGACTTGATGCGCTCCCGAAGCAACCGTCGGTCGGTTTCCAGCTGGGTTTCACCCGGTCCGCGCAGGCCAATCCCGCCTTTCTGACGCTCCAGGTGTGTCCAGCCGCGAACCAGGCGTGTGGACATATGCTCCAACTGGGCCAGCTCAACCTGCAACTTACCCTCGTGGGTGCGGGCCCGCTGAGCAAAAATGTCGAGAATAACCCCCGTGCGATCCAGTACCCGGCACTTCAGTTCCCGTTCAATATTACGCTCCTGACTTGGGCTGAGGGCGTGATTGAACAGCACCACATCCGCCTCGTAAGCCTGGATCGCATCCCGGATTTCCTGCAGTTTTCCCTCACCCACAAAGAGGCGGGGACTTGGCTGCTTGCGGGAACCTCCTATCCGGGCCACAGGCTCCACACCGGCAGAAGTGACCAGCTCCCGGAATTCACCCGGGTCTTCAGCGTCATCGTAAGCGGTGAAATCGATATGAACCAGTACGGCGCGTTCGCCAACATCGGGACGTTCAAACAAACCAATTCAACTCCGGTGGAAACATTTCAACGGGCTATAAAAACAAACACCCGCGTCCTTGGAACCCTGAGGTTCGTCGGAAACGCGGGTGGCGATCTTCGGGCGGTCTGACAATTCAGTCTTCAGACTCACCCTCGCCTGCCGTGCCCTGCTGCGGCAGGCGAACATTGCGCGCCGGCACGACAGTGGAAATGGCATGCTTGTAGACCATCTGGCTGACAGTGTTTTTCAGCAAAATCACGAACTGATCGAAAGATTCAATCTGGCCCTGGAGTTTAATACCGTTCACCAGGAAGATGGATACCGGCACGCGCTCCTTGCGCAAGGCATTCAGGTAAGGGTCTTGTAACGAGTGCCCTTTTGACATGGGTGTTCTCCTGTTTTTAGTTAATTCAGATCGTCATCGTCAATTTTAAAAGTGGTGCGAAGCCCGATGTTTTTCAAGGCAGTCTCGGTGATCTTTGGGTCCCCGCTGTCGAGCCAGAACACATCCGACCACTTCCGCAACCAGGTCATCTGGCGCTTGGCCAGCTGCCGGGTTGCAGCAACCCCCTTGTTCACAAACGCGTCATAGTCAACGTTGCCGGCCAGGAAATCCCAGGCCTGCCGGTAACCGACACAGCGCATGGAGGGAAGATCGGGATGCAAATCCCCCCTCGCCATCAGTGAACGCACCTCATCAAGGAAGCCATGCTCCAGCATGTTTAAAAACCGCTGATGAATCCTTTCATGAAGCTGGCTCCGCGTTGACGGGGCTACAGCCAGCTGAATAACAGTATACGGTAGCTCTTCGGATTCGTCTGCCTGCCACTGGGTGAAATAGGTGAAATCCTCAACCCCATCTCGCTGATTTTGTGATGGATTGGCGAATTCAGCCTGCCAGAAGGATGAAATCGGCTTGCCGGTCAGGCGGTAGACCTCCAGCGCCCGCATCAGCCTCTGGCGGTTATTGGGGTGAATCAGGCGGGCAGCAACCGGGTCGTACAGCTCGAGCTCCCCGTGCAAGGCCTGCCAGCCTTTCTCCTCCGCTTCCTGCTGGATCGCGTGGCGGATTTCCGGACTGGCCGACGGTAAGCGTGACATACCGTGCAGCAGGGCCTTGTAGTACATCATGGTGCCGCCCACCAGCAGCGGAATGCGTCCGGCTGCACTGATGGCCGACATTTCCGCCAGGGCATCCCGGCGAAAATCCGCGGCTGAATAGGTTTCGGCCGGATCACAGATATCGATCAAACGGTGGGGAGCGGCCGCCAGCTCCTCGGCACTGGGCTTGGCGGTCCCGATATCCATGGTTCGGTAGATCAGGGCCGAGTCCACGCTGATGATGTCGCAGGGCAGTCGCTTACAAAGCTCGATGGCCAGATCGGTCTTGCCCGAAGCCGTGGGCCCCATCAGGAAGATGGCGGGCGGCTTCTGGGTAGAGTTGGCCCCGTTCTCGTGCGCCATAGGTCAGCGACCGCGTAGGAACAACTTGTCGAGCTCGGACAGGGTGACCAGCGTCCAGGTCGGACGCCCATGGTTACACTGGCCGCTGCGCTCGGTGGCTTCCATGTCCCGAAGCAGAGAGTTCATTTCAGGAATGGTCAGCTGCCGGTTGGCCCGAACGGAGCCGTGGCACGCCATGGTGCCGAGCAGCTCATGGGTGACGGCCTCCACTCGATCGCTCTGACCATGCTCGATCAGGTCCGACAACACATCCCGCACCAACTGTTCGGTGTCTGCTCCTCGAAGTAGCGCCGGCACCTGCCGAACGGCCAGGGTTTCCGGCCCTATACGCTCAATCTGCAGTCCAAGCTGTTGGAGTTCGCCTCCATGGGTCTCGACCAACGCGGCCTCCTTCTGGCTGACCGCCAGAGATACCGGCACCAGCAAAGGCTGACTCTTGAGATCCTGGTCCGCAAGCGCCCGCTTCATCCGCTCGTAGGTAATCCGCTCATGGGCAGCGTGCATATCCACCACAATAAGGCCGGCCTTGCCTTGAGCCAGAATGTAGATGCCGTGCAACTGGGCAATCGCGTAACCCAGCGGAGGCTCCTCGTCGCTGTCGGCGGGGGGCGTCGGACTTGCAACAGACAGATCGGCGATGGCGGCTGACGATTGTCCATTGGTAACGCCACCGCCAGTATTCAGCGAACTGTAGAACGCCATCTGATCGCTGGCGCGCCATTCCTGCTGGGGCTGGGAGGCCTGGTAGCCGCCGTAACCGGAAGCGCCCGGCGACGACGGCGAAGGAACCGCCGGCTGCGAAGGCTGCCCCCAGCTTGTTGCTGCGGACGTTGTGGCCTCTGCCCCTGTACCGGGCATTGCTCCCCCTTCCCGAACCACCGACTGCGCAACCGCGCCACGGAAGTGATCATCGGGCCGAACATCCGCGAGCGCCTTGTGCAGTGTCCGGAAAATGAAATCGTGGACCAGGCGACCATCCCGGAAGCGAACTTCATGCTTGGTTGGGTGCACGTTGACGTCGACCGTGGCAGGGTCCAGTTCCAGGTACAGGACAAACGCCGGATGCCGGTTATTGTACAGAACGTCGCGATACGCCTGGCGGACCGCGTGGGCCACCAGTCGATCACGGATCACCCTGCCGTTCACGAAAAAGTACTGCAGATCCGCCTGACTGCGGGAAAAGGTGGGCAATGCCACCCAGCCCCACAGGCGCAGCCCGGTCGCTTCGGCATCGATGACCACCGCGTTATCAATAAACTGCTGGCCGCAAAGGGATCCGATCCGGCGCTCTTTATCCAGCGGGGTCTCCGCGGGCCGCAGGCTTTGAACCACCCGCTGGTTATGGCGCAGGGTGAATCCGGCATCAAAACGGCTCAGGGCCTGGCGCCGGACACACTCTTCGATATGATTGAATTCAGTTTTCTCGGTGCGCAGAAACTTGCGGCGCGCCGGGGTATTGAAGAACAGATCCCGAACTTCCACGGTCGTACCGACCGGATGCGCAGCCGGTGATATGTGGGCGTCCATGTCCCGGCCTTCCACTTCCACCCGTGACGCCGCTTCCTGTTCTTCCGTGCGGGATGTCAGGGTGAGACGGGACACCGAGCTGATACTCGCCAGGGCCTCACCGCGAAAGCCCAGGGACGCAACGGCCTCGAGGTCATCAAGACTGGTAATCTTGCTGGTGGCGTGGCGGCTCAACGCCAGAGGCAGGTCGGATTCGCTGATACCGCTACCGTCATCCCGGATCCGGATCAGCTTGACGCCGCCCTGCTCTATTTCAACATCGACTCTGCCGGCACCGGCGTCCAGCGAATTTTCGACAAGCTCTTTGACAACCGATGCGGGACGCTCCACCACCTCGCCCGCGGCAATCTGGTTGGCGAGCCGCGGCGAGAGCAACTGAATGTGGGGCATGTTCTGGAAAAACCTCTTACTCAGGAAGCGGGTATACGAATGGTTTGCCCTACCATAACACGGTCGTCTGTCAGGCCGTTAAACTGCATCAGCTCGCTGACCGTGGTCTGGTTTTCCCTGGCTACGCCGGACAACGTGTCGCCGGCCTTGATCTGGTAATGACTGACGGCCGAACTGCCCCTTTGTTTCTGCCACGCCAGCATGGTTCCCGGCGGCGGTGTTTTCTGGAAGTAGTCCTCAATGCCCTTCATGATCGCTGATGCCAGTCGGTCACGATACCACTGGCTATTCAGATTTTTCTCTTCCTCGGGGTTGGAAATGAACCCAGCCTCCACAAGGATCGAAGGGATATCCGGGGACTTGAGCACCACGAAGGACGCCTGTTCTACCCGTGGTTTATGCAGCTTGGCCACGCGGCCCAGGTTACCCAGCACCGAGCTGCCCACACCGAGGCTGGCGTTGATACTGGCGGTCATCGACAAGTCCAGTAGCACGCCCGCCAGCATGTCATCCCGACCGTCCAGGGAAACACCGCCTGTCAGGTCAGAGCGGTTCTCGCTCTGAGCCAGCCAGCGCGCGGTTTCACTGGTTGCACCGCGCTGGGACAGGGCAAATACCGACGCCCCCTTGGGCTGAGGTGTGCGGAAGGCATCAGCGTGCACCGACACGAACAGGTCGGCGTTGTACTTGCGCGCCAGCAGCGTCCGGTTTCGCAGGCCTATGTAATAGTCACCGGTACGGGTCAACTTGGCAGTGTAACCCGGCCGCTTATCAATCAGGGCCGCCAGGGTTTTTGCCATTTGCAGAACGACGTTTTTCTCGCGGGTCCCCTTCGGGCCAATAGCGCCCGGATCTTCACCGCCGTGCCCTGCATCAATTACAACAACAATATCGCGCTGGCCGCCAACGCTCTGTGTCACGGTCGGTTTGGCGGTTTTTTCAAACCTCCGGCCATTCTCGTCGATCAGGTCGACCACAAGCCGGTGGCCGTACTGGCCGTTTGGCTCCAGCTGGAAGCTGCGGGGCTTGATGTCGCTTTTCAGGTCCAGCACTACCCGGAGGTCGCTACCATTTCGGGGCGCACTCCGGATGCGCTTGATAGGGCTCCCGGCCAGGTCCAGCGCATCAAAGTCCGCGCCGAGTTCGGCATTTTTGAGATCAATAACCAGTCGCGAGGGGTTCTGGAGAGAAAAAATATTGTGGGCAACCTTGCCCGCCGTATCCAGCACGAGCCGGGTGTGGTCGGGTGCCGGCCAAAGGCGGACATCGTCCACGCGAGAGCCGGCATGCGCCAGAAAAGACACACTCAGCAGGAGTGCCGATACAGCGCCAAAAAGCGCTCTCGGGATTAATTTTTCCATACTCATACTGCTTTCCCGCCCAACCAGGCAATTGCGCAATCGTTAACTATTGCCGACCAGTTCCAGCCGGTTCAGAAGGTCCGCCCCGTCTTCTGTTCCTGCCCGTAGAACAACGGAACGGCCGTCGCCCTCACGTTCGAAGTGGATCTCGATGTCCGGTTCGGGCAGCAGGCCCTCGCCTCGCTCAGGCCACTCAATAAGGCACACATTGCCGCCTGAGAAATAGTCCCGGATCCCCATGTATTCCAGTTCTTCAGGATCACCAAGACGATACAAATCAAAGTGATACGCCGGTACCGTGAGGTCTTCGTAGGGCTCCACCAGGGTGTAGGTCGGACTTTTCACCGCGCCCTTGTGCCCCAGCCCACGCATGATGCCCCGGCTCATGGTGGTTTTGCCCATACCGAGATCACCGTCCAGAAACAGCGTAAGGCCCCGCTCGGATGCTATCACATGTCGGGCAACTTCCTGCCCAAGGGCTTCGGTTTCTGCCTCATTCTGCAAAAAAAAACGGCGTTCATTGCCGAAAACTGCCATCAATCCTCCCGACTACGGTTCGGCAAGCCCTCCGCTTCACGAAATATGAGCGGCAAGGCGTCAATCACATCACAGGGAATCAATCCCATGTAACCCTTATGCACAGAGGCCCGGTCAGCGGCCGCAAGGTGCACGGAGGCACCCAGTCCCGTTGCCCGCCGAACATCCTGCAACTGGCCGTAGAGCGCCCCTATAATGCCTGACAGAACATCGCCCATGCCACCGGTCGCCAGGCCCGGATTGCTGCCACTGACAATATCAGTCACTCCGTCGGCGGAGGCAACGACCGTGCCGGCACCTTTCAGCAGTACGGTACCGCCGAATTTTTTCTGCAGTGCCCTCGCCGCAGCGAGGCGGTCAGACTCCACCTCGGGCACCGTGCATTCGAGCAGCCGCGCAGCCTCGCCCGGGTGAGGAGTCAGGATGTGATTGTCCGCCTGTATCGGCACCCGGGAGGACATCAGGTTCAGGGCATCCGCATCCAGCACCCTCGGTTTATCGCTGGTCACGACTTGATCCAGCATTTGCTGCCCCCAGAAATTGGTACCTATGCCGGGCCCACAAACAACGACCGACGCAGCCTCTAACAGCGGCGGCAACTCCGATCCGTGAATAACCCCCTGGACCATGACCGACGGGCAACGCGCCAGCGCAGCAGGAACATGCTCCGGCCGAGTTGCCAGTGAAACCAGCCCCGCGCCCGCCCGGCTGGCAGCCTCAGCGGCCAGCAATCCTGCCCCACCGAAGCCACGATCTCCGGCAACAATCAAGACATGGCCAAAGCGCCCCTTGTGGGCATTGGCCCTCCGGGCAGGGAGCCATGGCATAGTGCCCGGCCAGTCAATCCGGTTTGCCAACGGAATTTCACTGCAATCCTCGACAGCCTCTTCCGTATCAAGGGGATCGAACACCACCTGCCCACAACTGGCCGCGCCCTGTCCGGTGAAAAGTCCAAGCTTCAGGCCAATGAACGTGACGGTCATATCCGCCTGGATAACATCGCCAGCCGCCGCCCCGGTTGTCGCATTCAATCCGGAGGGCAGATCGATGGCCAGCACAGGGGCATTGCAGGCATTGGAACGTGCAATCATTCCGGAGAAAGGCTCGCGGGGCGCACCGGATACCCCGGTTCCGAGCATGGCATCCACCAACAGGCCGGCCTCCGAAAACAGACTGGCCAGGTGATCCTCGCCAATGTCATCGAGCTGCTGCACCTGCACACCATCGGCTGCCGCCTTCTGATACGCCCTTAGGGCATCGCCCGCCAGCTTGTCGGTCGGCGCAACGGCAAGGCAATTAACGGTCATGCCATGACGCACCGCATTGGCCGCCACCAGATAACCATCACCGCCGTTATTGCCAGCACCGCACAGCACCAACACTTTACCTGCGTAGGGCCAGCGCGACACCAGCCGCCGGAACGCGCCGTGGGCCGCACGCTGCATCAGATCGAAGCCGTTTACACCCTGTTCGTCAATGAGATAACGATCTATTTCTCGGACGCCTTCGGCGGAATACAGTGTGTCTGGTAGACTGCTCGTGGCGAAGGGCGGCATAAGGCTCGGATCCCGTTGCAGAAAGCGGATGAAGAAAAAAAGCCAGCTATCTGGAAAGGATAGCAAAACCACCCTAAAGGTCGAAATTGAATCAGATTCACAACAAACCCCATGCTTTACAGTGAGTTGCCCTTGCCATGACAGGCACCACCAGCACCACACCGCCCCTGACCGATTCAGGCGACACACTCGCCGACGTGGCCCGACGCATTCCTGAGTGGGCGCGGGAGCTTGGCTTTTCCAGCGCCGGAATCACCACCCCGGATACGGGCGAGCACGCAGCCCACCTGCAGAACTGGCTGGCAAACGGTTATCAGGGCGAAATGGAGTACATGGGCCACCACGGGGACAAACGGTATACACCCTGCTCACTGGTGCCAGGCACCAAGCGTGTCATTTCTGTTCGCATGGATTACCTGCCCGCCCCGGACAACCCGAAAGAAGTACTCACTGACCGCGAAAAGGCTTATGTGACGCGATACGCCCAGGGTCGGGACTACCACAAGGTGATACGAAAGCGGCTGGCAACCCTGGCCAGTCGAATTGACGAAGCGGTCACCGGCCACAACTATCGCGCCTTTGTCGACAGTGCTCCGGTGCTAGAACGAGCCCTGGCTCAACGCGCCGGACTGGGCTGGATCGGCAAGAACACCATGCTCATCCATCCCAAGGCTGGCTCGTTCTTTTTTCTCGGTGAAATCTTCACCAGCGCCCCCCTGCCCGTTGATCAGCCTTTCGAGACTGAACATTGTGGCAGCTGCTCGGCTTGCCTCGATATCTGCCCAACCCAGGCATTTGTTGGCCCGTACCAACTGGATGGACGGCGCTGCATCAGCTACCTGACCATTGAGCTGAAAGGCAGTATTCCGGAGCAACTCCGACCCCTCATCGGAAACCGCGTGTTCGGCTGTGACGACTGCCAGTTGGTCTGTCCCTGGCAGAAATTCAGCAAACCCACACAGGAAGCCGATTTCCAGCCACGCCACGGACTGGACAACAGTTCCCTGGCGGAACTGTTCCTGTGGACGGAAGAGCAGTTTTTGAAGCGCACCGAAGGTTCTGCGATTCGGCGCACGGGGTACGAAGGGTGGTTGAGAAATCTGGCCGTGGGACTGGGCAACGCCCCATCGACCATTCCGGTTATGGAAGCCTTGAAGCGACGGGCGGACCACCCATCAGAGATGGTCCGTGAGCACGTGCAGTGGGCTCTCAGACAGCACGGTTTATAGCTGGAAGAAAGTCTCGCGATAGTGGCGGAGCTCGTTGATGGAATCGCGGATGTCGTCCAGCGCCAGATGACTGCCCTGTTTTTTCACCCCGGCCAGCACATCCGGACGCCAGCGACGCGCCAGCTCCTTGATGGTGGAGACGTCCAGGTTGCGGTAATGGAAGAAGCCCTCCAGCTCTGGCATGTACTTCACCAGAAAACGGCGATCCTGGCCGATGCTGTTGCCGCACAACGGAGACGAACCCGGCTCCACGTGCTGCTGTAAAAACTCCAGTGTCAGGCGTTCGGCTTCCGCTTCTCCGATCGAACTCTCTTTGACCCGCCGGGTCAGGCCACTGGCTCCGTGGGTTTTGGTGCACCACTCATCCATGGCGTCGAGCAGGCTGTCCGGCTGATGCACGGCAATCACCGGCCCCTCCGCCACCAGATTCAACTGCGAATCCGTGATGATGGTCGCCATCTCAATAATCCGTTCCTGCTCCGGGTCCAGTCCGGTCATTTCCAGATCAATCCAAACCAAGCGATCGCCTTCTGCCATGACTCTTTCCTAACCTTGTGGTTGTCTTGATGATGAAATCAGTAAATTCGCCCCGTATTGTGGCTGATTAACGTATCATGTAACACCTCAACTCCACTGGACAGCGACTCGCGATCCCGAATGGCAAAACGGCGACTGAACAAACAGCAGCAATTCCGCATCAAGAAGATCCAGCAGGAGCGGGCCGAGCGGGCCGCCCGGAAAGAGAAGGCCATCGAGGCACAGGCTGAAGCCGGCGAACTGGGTCCGGAGCAACAAGGGCTGATCATTGCGCACTACGGCCAGCAACTGGATGTTGAAGTGCTGGAGGGTGAGGATCAGGGCACGGTGGTGCGCTGTTTTGTCCGGGCCAACATCGACAGCCTGGTCACCGGCGACAAAGTCATCTGGCGCCCGGGTAAAAACGGAACCGGCGTGATTGTGGCGCGCTGCGACCGCCAGAACCTGCTTCAGCGGCCTGACAACTTCGGAGCGCTGAAACCCGTCGCTGCCAACATCGACCACATCATCCTGGTCATTTCCGTTGAGCCCGAGCCCCACGACAACCTGATCGACCGCTACCTGGTCGCTTCCGAAACGTCGGACATTCCGGCCGTCATCCTGCTCAACAAGACCGACCTGATCAGCGACCGCAATCAGGAGCAGATCGATGCCCTGCTGAGCCGCTACGAAGCGCTCGGGTACGAGGTGGTCCGCACATCCGCGGTGGACGCCGGCGATACACCGTCACCGGAAGTGCAAGCGCTGGTAAAAGGCCAGACCAGTGTCTTCGTTGGCCAGTCCGGCGTGGGCAAGTCATCCATTATCCAGACGCTAATTCCCGATGAAGCCATCCGGGTGGGCGCGATTTCTGAAAGCACTGGCAAGGGCACACACACCACCACCACCGCGAAACTCTTTCACCTGCCCATTGGCGGTGATCTGATTGATTCTCCGGGGATTCGGGAATTTGGCCTCTGGCACATGACTCCGGATGAAATCGAATACGGGTTCCGGGAAATCCGCGACGAAATCGGCCACTGCAAGTTCCGCAACTGCCGCCACATGGGCGACCCGGGCTGCGCAATCGACGCGGCGGCCGAAGCCGGCAGAATCAGCCCGGAACGCCTGAAAAGTTTCCACCGGATTCTTCAGGACATGGCCGAGCAGCAGGCCCGCGGACTCAAACTGGACTGAACCGGGACTGCCGTTCACCAGCTGAACTCGCCCAGTTCCGCACTGGTTCGGATGCGATGGTTAACTGGCTGCCCCGGATGAGCCATGGTCACGCCGTGAAACCATTTCTATACATGGACCAGTCTTTGGTAAACTCTCGCGCTCTCGAGCGCAAAGGGTTTTATTAATGCTTAACAAGTTGTTTGTTCTGAGCCAGTACGTTACGCCGCAACTTGCGGTCTCTCGCCTTGCCGGCCGCCTTGCTGACGATGACAGCAACCCGGCGCTCAAGAACCGGGTGATCAAGTGGTTTATCGGCCGCTACGGCGTAGACATGAGCGAAGCGCGGGAATCCGACCCCACCGCTTACCCCAGTTTCAACGCATTCTTTACCCGTGAACTTAAACCCGGCATCCGCCCCATCGCCGATGGCGAAAAGACCATGGCCTGCCCGGTGGACGGCGCCATCAGCCAGCTGGGCGAGATCACCAACGACCGGGTGTTTCAGGCCAAGGGCCAGTCGTTCGGCCTGACCGAATTGCTCGGCGGTGATGAAAAACGGGCCGAACCCTTTGCCGAAGGCGTGTTTTCAACCATTTACCTCTCCCCGAAGGACTACCACCGCATTCACATGCCGATGGCGGGCAAACTTCGGGAAATGGTTTATATCCCGGGCAAACTGTTCTCGGTGAATCCGGTCACGGCGGAAAACGTACCCAACCTCTTTGCCCGTAATGAGCGTGTTGCCTGCATTTTCGACACCGAGGCCGGCCCCATGGCGATGGTCCTGGTGGGCGCGATGATTGTTGGCAGCGTTGAAACCGTCTGGTCAGGCGTGGTGGCCCCGGGCGATGGCCAGCTTACCGCCACCCGCTATGAAGGCGATGAAGCGAGAAGCTTTGAGAAAGGCGAGGAAATGGGGCGTTTCCGACTCGGCTCAACGGTAGTCCTGGTGATGCCGAAAGGCTCGGTGAACTGGAACGAAAACCTGTCAGCCGGCGGCAGCGTTCGACTGGGCGAAGCCTTCGGTACCCTCGCGTAACGCCGGAGGCCCGAACCCGGCGATCCGGAGCTACGCCCGCTCGAAGGGAAACGCCAGTACATCGGCGATATCGCGGGTTCCCAGCTTGAGCATCAATAACCGATCCAGCCCGAGTGCGACGCCGGCGCACTCGGGTATTCCCGCTTCCACAGCAGCCAGAAACGCCTCATCAATCGCCATTTCCGGCTTTCCTGCACGCCTGCGCAACTGATTATCCTGCTCAAAGCGCCGACGCTGCTCGTCCGCATCCACCAGTTCCCAGTAGCCGTTGCACAGTTCGACACCGTCGATATACAGTTCGAACCGGTGCGCCACCGGGTGGCCATCTCGCTCGGACACTCTCGCCAATGCCGCCTGGGACGCCGGATAGTCCACAATAAACTCGGGCACGTCCTGCCCCAACTGGGGCTCCACCGCAAAACTCATGATCAGGTCCAGACAGGCATCCCGCCCCATACCGGCTAGTTGGTCCGGCTCAAGCCAGTGCTCACAGCACCGGCGTAACTCCCGGTCGGAGGCTTCAAAGGGATCAATATGGGCACAGGCCATCACCGCGTCGCGATAGGAAACCGTCCGGGGACGCCGGCAATCGAGCCAGCTACATACCAGATCTGCGACCTCCGCCCTCAGCGCTTCATCATCAAACCCTACCCGATACCATTCCAGCATCGAGAATTCCGGGTTATGACGCTGCCCCCGCTCACCGTCGCGAAATACTCTGGAGACCTGGAAAATCGATCCGGAGCCCGCTGCCAGCAGGCGCTTCATATGATATTCAGGAGAGGTCTGGAGCCAGCCTCCGCGACGCCCCGCGGCCGACACATGAGCACGCACGCCATCCAGATTCAGGTCGCTCACCCCATGGGCGGCAAGCACCGGCGTTTCAACTTCCATGACCTGCCGCTCATCAAAAAAGCCGCGCACAAACTTCAACTGCTGTGCGCGGCTTTTCAGAGCGGCCTGTGAGGCAGAGGGCTGCCAGACAGGTTGAGTCGTCATTGGTGGTTCAGCTGCTCTTCACACGGCTGACGTATTCGCCGGTACGCGTATCCACTTTCAGAACTTCGCCAATGCTGATGAACAGCGGAACGCTTACAACCGCACCGGTGGACAGGGTCGCGGGCTTGGATCCGCCCTGGGCCGTATCCCCTTTCATACCGGGATCGGTATCAACCACTTCCAGCTCCACGAAGTTGGGAGGCGTCACGGAAAGCGGGGCACCGTTGTACAGAGTCACCGTGTAGACGTCCTGCTCCTTGAGCCACTTGACGTTATCGCCCACCGCCTTGGCATCCGCCGCGAACTGCTCAAAGGAGCCATCCGTCAGCATGAAATGCCAGAACTCACCGTCGGTGTACAGGTACTCCATGTCCTGATCGAGAACATCAGCCGCTTCGAGGGATTCTCCAGACTTGAAGGTACGCTCCCAGACCCGGTTGGTCATCAGGTTACGCAGCTTCACACGATTGAACGCCTGCCCCTTGCCGGGTTTAACAAACTCGTTATCCAGCATGATGCAGGGGTCGCCGTCGAGCAAAACCTTAAGACCACTGCGGAATTCGTTGGTAGAATATGAAGCCATGAAATGTTCACCTGACAGAATGCAGTATATGAATGAAAGGTCGCTATGATACAGCGAACTCCCACCCGTATTGAAGCCCATCCCGCGGAAGACCGCCGAACTTGGCAGCAACTGCTCTCGAACTCCATCACGTCGCCAGCCGACCTGCTGGAGCGGCTGGAGCTCGCACCCGAAACCTGGCTTGAGGGGGCGAAGACCGGGCACAGGCTTTTCGCCGTACGGGTACCGGAACCTTTCCTGGCTCGAATGCGCAAAGGGGACCCCTACGACCCGCTGTTGCGCCAGGTACTCCCTCTGACCGACGAGACCGAACCCGCCGATGGTTTCGTGCAGGATCCACTGGCTGAGAACGGCGCAATTCAGACCACCGGCCTGATCCGCAAGTATCGCAGCCGGGCGCTGTTGATGGTTACCGGCCAGTGCGCGATCAACTGCCGCTACTGCTTCCGGCGTCATTTCCCCTACGAGGACCAGCGCCTGTCTCCCAGTGACCGTCAAAAGGTGATCGAAACCCTGGGCGACAGCCCGGAAATCAACGAGGTCATCTTCAGCGGCGGCGATCCGCTGGTGGCCAGCGACCGCCTGCTGGCCGACTGGGCCGACGCCATCACCGGGCTGCCCCACATCAGACGCCTGCGCCTCCATACCCGGCTACCTGTGGTGATTCCCCAGAGGGTGTGTGACGCTCTGATCGACTGGATTTCCCAAACATCCGTGCGGGTGGTGATGGTGCTGCACATTAACCACCCGGCGGAAATCGATGCCAGTGTTCGGGAGGCACTGGCCAGACTTTCAGAGGTGGGGGTTACGCTTCTGAACCAGAGCGTAATACTCAGGGGCATCAATGACAGCGCTGACACCCTTGAGTCTCTCAGCGAGTCCCTGTTTGATGCCGGGGTCCTGCCCTACTACCTGCACGCGTTTGACCCCGTTAGGGGTGCCCACCACTTCGACGTCGAAGACCAGCGGGCCCAGGGCCTGATTCAGCAACTGCTTACCCGGCTGCCGGGTTTTCTGGTTCCGCGCCTCGTCCGGGAGATTCCTGGCGAAGAGAGCAAGACACCACTCAACATCAACCTGTGACCTGCGACACACACCGACCCGGCACCCCAAACGTCAAACATTGTTAAGTGGTGAACCGTTCTCATTTTACGCCTAGTCGACTTCGTGAAAGTCCGGTAACGTTTGATACAAAACAACACACGTATTCACGGCATTTGTCTCAGCAAAACGCCTCAGCACAATTACAATCGCGTGAAAGGCCTGAGCCGGCTTTGAATACTTACCAAGATCCTGATACTGGCGTGAACTAATGGAAGGCACGATTCTGAAACCCGATCTTCGAGTCCCCGAGCAAAAGACGTCCACCCTGTCTTTTTGCGATCACACGCCGAAAGCATTCAGGGACTGGACCGGACAGTTGCCACTCGCCAACATCGGCGAAGCCTCCCGCCAGCTCTACCACGCCATCATTGAGCTGAACCAGCTGTACATCCATCCACAGCAACGGCTGCAGCTGCTGGAACAGATCAGAGGGAAGATTCGCTTCGTCTGCGACGAGCTGTCACGACACTACCTTGGCATGTCCGTGGCCTTGACGGAGAAACAGCGCAAGATTGCCAACCTGTCGCAGGCGCTGCAGATGCATCTGGCCTCTGGCTACAAACTGTCCGTACTGGAATTACTGGAAGACGGCGGTGTCGACCGTAACCGAAAGCACCTGTCACTGGCCTGCCACCGGGCCATCTCGGAGTTGGCCGCCGGCATCGTTCGCTCTCACCAGCTGTACTGCCCAAGTCCGACCCGCAGCTGGCTCGAATGCCACCGCCTGTTCCGCTTCGCCCTCCGCAACAAGCTGGCCAACACTGAAATAGACGATGACACCTTGCAGCATCGTCGTTCCAGCACCGTGGCAGATGCCTACAAGCGGATCTTGCTGCTTGGCTGCGCCCGACCAAATCAGTTGCGCCAGCCAGAACTGGTGCAGGTATACGAGCTGTTTGAACTCTGGAGCGATTACGCTTCCTGCCAGACTGATGCAACAGATGACAGTCTGTTCGTCATTAACCTGGAGCATGACAACCCGCCCATGTACCGCAGCCTCCTGCAGGCGTCACCCTGTGAGGACAGCATCGGATTCGATAGCCGGAAACTCTCGTCAATGGTTGCGGAGACACTGCATAACCGCCGCAATCATCTGGACGCTGAAGCACCACTGCCAATACCCGCCAGAATTAACGACACCCTGCTAACCCACCTGAGCCAGGCTCTGGGCATTGTTGCAAAACGGAACTTTAACCGTATTGCGTGCCAGGGCACCCTTGAGGTCTGCGTGGGCCTGACCGCTGCCCACTATTTTGTCTCTGGCGAAAAGGTCTTCGGCGACTTCATCGATGGCAACGATTGGGATCTGAAAGACCAGACCAATCCGTTTGTCCGATCGGCTCGGGAAAAGAACGACCCCTGGGCCAACTCACCCGACAGCGCACCTCGTGAAGACATGCTCCACGCAGCCGACACACCTATTAACTTCAAGGGCGCTTCCGGCAGCAATTCCGCCACCTCAAAGGACGACAAGAACCAGCCCCGCGCACACCACCCGACCCTGATCAACACCAGTCCGGGTGGCTACTGCGTGGTGTGGGAGACCTCCGCCCCATCATCGCTTCAGTCCGGTGAAATCCTCGGTGTCCGAGAACACCATTCCCACCCCTGGAGCATTGCCATGGTGCGCTGGCTCCAGCACACCAAAGGCGAAGGGACCCAGGTCGGCATCGAACTGCTGGCCCCCAGTGCCTCTCCCTGCGGTGTAAAGCTGATCCAGAAAGTGGGAAACAGCTCCGAGTACCTGAGAGGCCTGTTGCTGCCCGAAATCAGCGCCATCAACCAGGCAGCCACACTGGTGACGCCGCGCTTGCCGTTCCAGTCCGGCAGTCGGATTTCCATGCTGTACGATGGCCGGGTAGACGAAGGGGTGCTATCCAATAAAGTCGCATCGTCCGGAAGCATCAGTCAGTTCGAGCTAAAACTGCACAACACCGGCAATCGGAGCATGACCGGAACACAGGTGCCCAGCGCCAGTGAGGACGAGTTCGACTCCCTGTGGCCGTCCCTCTAGACACAAGCAGCAAACCCTCGGCATCGCCGAGGGTTGTTATTGGGAAATATCCCCTGCATCATTCAGCCTAAGTGACTATTTGGCCCATCGATGCTGGTGATCCAGCCATCGCATTCCGGGATTTTCAGCGAACTCCCCCCTGACCACAGGGCCGACTTAGACAACCGTTGTACCACGAGACGCCTAACGAATGCAGAAGAAGAACGCGACCGTACATCTCCTAATTCTCGATCCATCACAGAACGACGCTGAATCGCTCGTCAGCCTGCTCCGGAACTCCGGCAAGGCCACCCGCGCTCACCGCATCACTTCCGAGGAAGACCTTGAAGAAACCCTGAAGGCGGGCCAGTGGGACCTGCTTATCGCCCGGGATCTGGACGAAGAATTCTCCGCGGATGACGCGTTGGCGATGATTCGCCGGATGGACAAAGACGTTCCATTCGTTTTACTGACCAATGAATACAGTCACGAGCGAACCGTTGAGATCATCAAGGCCGGCGCACAGGATGCACTCCCCGTCGATCAGACCGATCTGCTGGTTCTGGTCGTGAACCGAGAGCTGGCTGCCCTGGAAGAACGCCGCCGCCGTCGACTTCTCGAGTCCCACCTGCGAGAAGCGGAACAGCGCTGTCAGTTGCTGCTAGAAAGCTCCAAGGACGCCATCGCCTACATCAACGATGGCATGCACATCTATGCCAACC
The DNA here is from genome assembly GCF_030519635.1 of Marinobacter suaedae. NCBI lineage: Bacteria > Pseudomonadati > Pseudomonadota > Gammaproteobacteria > Pseudomonadales > Marinobacteraceae > Marinobacter > Marinobacter suaedae. Next base: position 418,872 of record NZ_JAUMIS010000001.1, read on the forward strand.
AGTCGTACATGGAGTTCCTGGGTTACGACGATATCGACGAACTGATCTGTATCCCGGTGCTTGATACCCTGACTCCGGACAGCCAGGGCAAGTACAAGGAGTTCATGAAGTCCTTCGTCGAAAAGGGCGAAGATGGCATGACTATGAATTGCGTTGCCCGCCGCAGTGACGATCACGAGCTGAACGTGACCATGTCAGTATCAGCAGCCACCTACGACGGTGAGACCTGTACCCAGATCGTCCTTCAGCCGGAGCACAGTGACGCCGAACTGGAAGAAAAACTGCGCAAGATCAGTAGCCAGGATCTGCTGACCGGCCTGTACAACCGTCAGTTCCTGATGGACACACTGTCTGAAAACATCGCCAATGCCGCCAAAAGCAGCGAATCCGGCGCACTGGCTTATATCGCACTGGATAATTTCATGAGCATGAAAGGTCAGGTGGGCATTGCCGGTGCAGACCTGCTGCTCGGCGACCTGGCCAACCTGCTCAAGGAACAGGCCGGGGACGAAATGACTCTGGCGCGCCTGAGCGACGATGCCTTTGCCATCATGCATCAGCCGTGCGATGAGAAAACCATGACGGACGTCAGTGAGCGGGTCCGCAAGGCGGTGGAAGACCACCTCTTCGACATCAATGGCCGGACTGTCCAGCTCACTGTGAGCATCGGTATTGCCGCCATCACAGAAAACTCTCCGAAAGCCGAGGAATTGATGGCCAGGTCCCATACGGCATCGGCCGATGTTCGTAAACAGGCAGGCAAGGAAGGGGGTAACGGCGTACTGGTATACAATCCAGCTGACTACGAAACCCTGGACCAGAGTAATTCGGTCGAAGCTATCCTCAAGGCACTTGAAGACAATCGCTTCCGCTTGCTGTTCCAGCCGATCATCAACCTGCGCGGCGAGGGTGAAGAGCACTACGAGACCTTCGTTCGCATGGTCAACAAGGATGGCGAGGAGGTCTCTCCCTATGACTTCCTGCCACCGACTGGACCGGCCGATACCGCCATCAAGATTGACCGCTGGGTAATCCTGCAAACCATCAAGCAGCTGGCCAGCCATCGTTCGCAGGGACACGATACCCGTCTGTTCCTGAACGTCACGGCAGAAACCCTCCAGGACAAGACCTTCAGCGCCTGGCTCAGCGTGGCTCTAAAAGCAGCCAGACTGCCCGGCGACTCGCTGATATTCCAGATCCGCGAAGGCGACGCCAACAACTATCTCAAACAGGCCAAGGAATTCAGCAAAACGCTGCAGGAACTGCATTGCAAGATTTCCATTGCTCAGTTTGGCGGTGCCATCAATCCGTTCAACACCCTGAAGCACATCAATGCCGACTACGTGAAAATCGACGGATCCTTCACCGAGGAAATCCAGAAGAGCGACGAAGCCAAGGAACAAGTCAAGGAAATGGTCAAGACCCTGCAGAACAACGGCAAGCTGACCATCATTCCGTTGGTGGAGAACGCGGGCGTTCTGGCAACCCTGTGGCAGGCCGGCGTCAACTACATCCAGGGCTATTACCTGCAGGCCCCGGCACCGGAGATGAACTACGACTTCGGCGATCAGTAAGTTCGCCAGCCCAACGAAAACGGCGCCCGAGGGCGCCGTTTTTCATATCTGCGAGGGCTCTCAGATGCCTGCGTCTGCAAGCCCCTGATTGGTCTCGCTCTCCCGGAAACCGATCAGGTACAGAATGGCATCCAGCCCCAGGGTTGAGATGGCATGACGGGCCGACTCCTTCACCAGCGGCTTGGCACGGAAGGCAACTCCAAGCCCTGCCTGGCTTAGCATAGGCAGGTCATTGGCACCATCACCCACGGCAATCACCTGGGCGCGGGAGATACGCTCTCTTTCGGCAATTTCCAGCAGCAACTCAGCCTTGCGCTTGCCGTCGACAATCTGTCCTGAAACCTTGCCAGTCACCTTGCCGTCGACAATTTCCAGCTCATTGGCGTAGACATAGTCGATGCCCAGCTTGTTCTGCAGGTGGCGGGCAAAATAGGTAAAGCCGCCCGAAAGGATTGCCGTGCGATAGCCCAGCGCTTTAAGACTCTTGATCAGGTGCTCTGCCCCTTCTGTCATCTTGAGGCGTGCGGCTACCCGTTCCAGCACCGATTCATCCAGTCCCTGAAGGAGCGCCAGACGCTCGGCAAAGCTCTGACTGAAATCCAGCTCCCCTTGCATCGCCCTCTCGGTGATTTCGGCCACCTGCTCGCCCACACCGGCCTCCAGCGCCAGTTCGTCGATTACCTCGGCCTCAATCAGGGTGGAGTCCATATCGAACACCACAAGGCGACGATTGCGGCGGAAGATGGAATCCTGCTGGAACGCAATATCCACGTTCATCTCACCGGCAATATGCAGGAAGTCCGCCCGCAACTGTTCCAGATCCGCCGGTTGTCCGCGCACCGAAAATTCCACGCAGGCGATGCGGTTTTCCGACGAAGTCAGGGACGGGCGCGCCGACAAGCGGGTGATATTGTCAATATTCAGGCCATGGCGAGCCGTGATGGCTGAAACCCGGGCAATCTGCTCCGCCTTTATGTCCCGGGACAGCAGCGTCACGATGTAGCATGCCCGGTTCCGACCCTCTGCCCAGGACTGGTACTCCTCGACGGTAATCGGGGCAAAATGCACCTGAAGATCCAGTGCGTGCAAGCGAAACAGCAGGTCCCGGATGACCGGTGACGATTTCGACGCATCCGGGATCTCGATCAGGATCCCCCAGGTCAGGTGATCGTGGATGACCGCCTGACCAATATCCAGAATCCGGACATCATACTGTCCCATAATTCCGGTAATTTCCGAGGTCAGCCCGGGCTTATCGCGCCCGGACACGTTAATCAGGATGAGTTCACTCACTCTCGAGCGTCTCCTCTGGCTGAGCCGGGGCAGCTGAAGGAATCACATCGATGGCATCCACCCTCTGAAGCCCTCTCGGCAGTTTATGCCCCCGACGACCGCGTTCCCCAAGGTAATGTTCCAGGTCACTGAACTGTAGTCCCATTTTGCGCTTGCCGGCGCGGACTTCCAGCTGATCGTCCTCGGCGAATACGGCAACCGCCACGACGAATTCTTCCCGGTTCTGTACTCGGGCAGACGGAATGCTGATGATCTTGTTGCCCTTGCCCTTTGCCAGTTCCGGCAATTCGCTGAGCGGGAACACCAGCATGCGGCCCTCATTCGAGATGGCGGCCAGGTACAGGGTTTTATCCGAAACCGGCACAGATATGGGCGACATGATACGGGCACCCTTGGGCACCGACACCAGCGCCTTTCCGTTACGGTTCTTGCTGACCATGTCATTGAGGGATGCCACAAACCCGTAGCCACCATCAGTGACCAGCAGAGCTTTCTGGCTGGCCTCCCCCATCAAAAGACCGGCAAACGTCGCACCAGAAGGCGGATTGATACGTCCGGTAAGCGGTTCCCCCTGCCCCCGTGCAGAGGGCAGACTGTGGGCCATAAGTGAGTAGGCCCGCCCCGTCGAGTCGATAAAAATGGCAGCCTGGTTGTTACGCCCCCGGGCAGCCAGGGCAAACCGGTCACCGGCCTTATAGTTCAGCCCGTCAGGGTCAATATCATGACCTTTCGCCGCTCGAACCCAGCCTTTCTCGGACAGCACAACGGTTACCGGATCATTCGACACCAGATCCGCTTCGCTGAAGGCACGAGCCTCATCACGCTCTACTATAGGCGAGCGACGATCGTCGCCGTAGGTTTCGGCATCAGCCTGCAGTTCACTCTTGATCAATTCCCGCAACCGGTCGTCGGAACCAAGAATAGACTGCAGCTCATCACGCTCTGCAGACAGCTCATCCTGCTCGCCGCGAATCTTCATTTCTTCAAGCTTGGCCAAGTGGCGCAACTTCAATTCCAGAATGGCTTCCGCCTGTTCCGGAGACAGGCCAAAGCGAGCGATCAGCTCATCCTTTGGTTTGTCCTCGGTACGGATGATCTCGATAACCTCATCGATATTGAGGTACGCGATCAACAGCCCTTCCAGAAGGTGCAAGCGGGACAGGACTTTATCCAATCGGTGCTGGAGACGCCGGGTGACCGTGGTTCGGCGGAACACCAGCCACTCGGTCAGGATTTCACCCAGCCCCTTCACCCCCGGTCGACCGTCGTTGCCAATCACGTTGACGTTCACACGGTAGGTCTTTTCCAGATCCGTGGTGGCAAACAGGTGGGCCATCAGCCCTTCCAGGTCCACCCGGTTGGAACGCGGCGCAATCACCAGTCGGGTGGGGTTCTCGTGATCGGATTCGTCCCGAAGGTCGCCCACCATTGGCAGCTTTTTGGTCTGCATCTGCTGCGCGATCTGCTCCAGAACCCGTGCACCGGAGACCTGGTGCGGCAAATCGGTGATGACAATCTCACCGTTCTCACGAATCCAGCGCGCCCGCATCCGCAGGGAGCCGCGCCCGGTTTCGTACATCTGACGGATGTCTTTCTGGGGAGTAATGATTTCCGCCTGGGTTGGGAAATCCGGGCCCTTGATGTGCTCGCAAAGCTCATCAACGGTTGCATCCGGTTGATCCAGCAGGCGAATACACGCCGAAGCGACTTCACGAACATTGTGAGGCGGGATATCCGTGGCCATACCGACAGCAATCCCGGTGGTGCCATTAAGCAGCACATGGGGAAGACGCGCAGGCAGAACGGAGGGCTCGTCCATGGTGCCGTCAAAGTTCGGCACCCAGTCCACGGTACCCTGCCCCAGTTCGCTTAGCAGGACTTCGGCGAAAGGCGCCAGACGCGACTCGGTGTATCGCATGGCAGCGAAGGATTTTGGATCGTCCGGTGACCCCCAGTTACCCTGCCCGTCAACCAACGGGTAGCGATAAGAAAACGGCTGCGCCATCAGCACCATGGCTTCGTAACAGGCGCTGTCGCCGTGGGGGTGGAATTTACCCAGGACGTCACCCACGGTACGGGCTGATTTCTTATATTTGGCGGTGGACTTCAACCCCAGCTCGGACATGGCGTACACAATGCGCCGCTGTACCGGCTTTAAACCATCCCCGACGTTGGGCAACGCCCGGTCGAGGATGACATACATGGAATAATCGAGATAGGCTTTCTCCGTATAATCCCGGAGCGAAACCCGCTCAAAGCCCTCATCCGTTGTCTGAAACTCTGGCATGGATGCCTCTTTTGCGTCTTGTACCTGTTTTTTTATGCTGCCAGCGATGCTACCTGTAACCTGCGGAATATTCACCAGCACCGGGGCGAGCCACATTATATGGACGCCGGCTCCGATACTCCAACTTCCAATAGCGGAAACCCCGAATGGAGGCTCATCGACCCGGTCCGTATTCTATTAACTATTCGTCAGTAACCGTTTCAATGTCCAAACGCCAACGGAACTCTATGAAACCCAACCTGAAAGCTTGTGGACAAGCCATGATGACCGCCATGGTCAATGCCGTACTGGCCGTTGCCCTGATGCTTCTGGTCGAGTTCGCGATCAGTGGCTCGTTTCAGGTGCCCGAGCCTTATCTCTGGGCCGGCTTGCTCATCTGGCTGGTCATCTTCGCCGGACAGTTCTGGCGTCAGCGCCACCTGTGCCGTTCCGCCCAGTCCCACGAATAACCTGCCCCAGGAGCACCTCCCGGTCGTCCGCCTGAGATCAGGCACGTGCTTATCCAGTGAGTCCACCCGAGAGGTCTGGTCCACACTCCTCGCCTGAACCCCTATCAATCCCCGCTTGTCGCAGACTTTTTCCCGACGTCTATACTTGTGTCCATGATGTGAGCCCGCCGACTCCATCTCACTGCATCCGACCCAGGTGCGGACAAGGACCAGCGCGGCATTCCCCGGGTCATCAGGTAGCAAAAACCAGCGCGAGATTCCGTCGTTTTCGCGCCCACCTCAGGATCACATGCCTGACGTTCAGTGAATCCATCGGTTACGGGCGAGGGCCCGAAACTTCTGCAGACGCACCCCGGGAGGCATGGCTATGCGCTGGAAAAGCGGCAGGCGAAGCGAGAACGTCGAAGACAGACGGGGACAAACCACCCGATACGCTGCGGCCGGTGCAGGAAGTGCCGTACTGCTCAGGTTCCTGCCGATGCTTTTTCGCAGCAAGATGGGGCGGACGATCCTGATTGTCGGTGTGATCCTGATCTTTGGCGGAAAAATGCTGGGCATCGATATCCTACCCTTCCTGCTCGGTGGAGGCGGGGGACCTACCACCGTCGAGAACCAGCGGGAATTCACCGCAGCCGAACAGGAACTCGCCGATTTCACCTCGGTTGTGCTGGCCGACACCGAGGACACCTGGAAAGCCATCTTCAGCGAGCGCGGCGCAGCTTACCGGGAACCTACACTGGTGCTGTTCACGGGCCAGGTACAATCCGCCTGCGGATTTGCCAGCGCTGCCGTAGGCCCCTTCTACTGCCCGGGTGACGAGAAGGTTTACATAGATCTGTCGTTTTTCGACGATCTGGCCCGCCGTTTCGGAGCGCCCGGCGATTTCGCCCAGGCCTATGTGCTCGCCCATGAGGTTGGACATCACGTGCAAACCGTACTGGGCATCAGTCAGGAAGTCAGACGCCTGGGCCAGGGCCGTAGCAAGCAGGAAGTGAATTCATTATCCGTCAGACAGGAACTACAGGCCGACTGCTTTGCCGGAGTGTGGGGCCACATCGCCCATCGGGACCGTCAGATACTGGAACCCGGCGATCTTGACGAAGCCCTTCAGGCCGCGGCCGCGATCGGTGATGATCGTCTGCAACGGCAGGCCGGCGGTCAGGTGGTGCCCGACAGTTTTACCCACGGCACGTCAGAACAACGGGCCCGCTGGTTCCGCCGGGGGTTTGAAACCGGCGATATTGACAACTGCAACACGTTCGAGGCCAGACAGCTCTGAGCGCCACCTGAATTGACAACCCCGGGGCCGAACTTGCTTCAGCCCCGGCATGATCAACAGACCTGACAGGTCACTGGTTACTGGCGAATGCCCTCAACGGAGATAATAATCTCCACAGTTTCGGACGCCTTTCCAAGGTCCATGGGGATACCAAAATCCTTCAACGCGAGCTCGGTCTGGGCTTCGAATCCCATCCGATAACCGCCCCAGGGATCCTCGCCGTGACCAAGCATCTTGGCGTCGAGTGTGACCTCTTTGGTTACCCCGCGAAGAGTAAGGTCACCGACAATATCTGCCTCCCCATCGTCACCCAGCTCGACGCGAGTGCTCTGGAAACTCGCTTCAGGGAAGTCATCCACATACAGGAAATCCTCGCTGCGCAAATGCTTGTCGCGCTCTGCATGATTGGAATCAACACTGGAGGTATCGATGGTGACGGACACCGAACTGTTTTCCGGGTTCTCCTCGTCATACACGAACTGACCATCGAACTCATTGAAGCGGCCGTACAACCAGCTGAAGCCGAGGTGGGAAATCTTGAAGGTAACGAACTGGTGGGCACCTTCGTCATCAAACGCATAGGTACCTCCATGGCCGTCGGCGTGGACACTGCCGATCATGGTCATGGAAACGGCAGACGCAAGCAGTAGTTTTTTCATGGCATTCTCCTTTTTTGGTTCGGTTCGTTCGGAACAACAGACAACAGTGGCGATCTACCTTTAGCGGCCAACCATACGCCGCAAGGTATCGTCTCGATCAATCAGGTGATGTTTGAAGGCCGCCGCAGCGTGCAGGCCTGCCAACACAACAATAGCCCAGGTGGTCCAGTAGTGGATGTCTCCCGCCACCTCTTCCAGGCCTTTGACCTGCCCGGTTACCGAAGGCACCGTGAACCAGTCAAACACATGGATCGACGAGCCGTCGGCCGTTGTGATCAGATAGCCACTGACAAAGGCAATAAACAACAGCAGGTAAAGAACCCCGTGCACTCCATGGGCGAGGCGCACTTCCCATTTGGCCTGACCGGGGAGCGGGCCGGGGCCCCGGTTTACCACCCTCCACAGCACACGGAATATCATCAGCCCGAATAACAGGATGCCCACGCTTCGATGGATGTCCGGACCGGTTTTGTACCATTCATGGTAATAATTGAGATCCACCATCCAGAGACCGAGCCCAAACAACGCAAACACAGCCACTGCCACCAACCAATGAAGCAGGATACTGACGACGCCAAACCGGCTTGAAGAGTTAAAAACTTGCATAGCTCGCTTCGTGTCCTTGTCCCTTGAATGAGATGGCTGCCCTGGAAACGGAATGTTGGGAGCTTAGGAAGCTCTCCATTCGAATGAAATCAAAATGTTCTGCTGACCAACATCAAAATATTTGATCAAACAGCATATGGCGTCCCGCCTTTAGTCGTATACGGCTTTTACGGATTGTTCAAAATAACATCAACGCTAGACTTTTAAGCAAGTCCTGACGCCCTGCTCCGGGCAAAACCATCGAAAGGTAGAAACGACAATGGAAGTGGAATTCGACGAAGACGTTGTTGTCCCCAGCAACAACTGACAAACAGGCGGCACGCACGGCCGCCGCCTTCTCCTCTTACCGCCCGCGCAGCCAGATACAAAAGGTTCCGTGTCTGGAACATTAAGCCGTGGTGACGATCGCTTTTTGATAACCTGCCCGTTGCGTTAGCCGACCTGACGACAAGCGGGCCATGCTCGCGACTTGTGGGCATGCCAGGCGCTTGAAAGCCTGGCGTTGTCGTACAGTGATTCTGAACAGCCAGAACGTCGAGACGGCCTGCCAGACACTGCTCAACCCTCCGGCAGTATCACGTTGCTATCTTGTGCACGATCGAGGCCGTTCAAATTGACGTGACGGTCGCCTTCATGTGCATCGCCCTGTCCCTGGGGCACTATCACGACGGTGCACTGAGGGAGCTGAGCTGCGATATCCTCGCCAACCCGGTTCCTGATCAGTTTAACCGACCGTAAGCCCGTAAACCTGGGCAATCACCAGCACCGTTACGGTTCCGATGAAGATGTTCATTGGCAAACCGACCCGGACGAAATCCAGGAATCGATACCCTCCGGGTCCGAACACCATCATATTGGTCTGATACCCCAGCGGCGTGGCAAAGCTGGCCGATGCCGCCATCATCACTGCCATCACAAAAGGTTCTGCACCAATACCCATGGTGGATGTCATGGACAGTACGATGGGGATAATCAGAACCGCGGCCGCGTTGTTGGTAATGATTTCCGTCAATACAGACACCGCCAGGTAAACCAGCAAGATGGCCATCAGCACTTCTCCGCCACTGAAATCCAGAATGGATTCCGCCAGCAGGGCAGCCGCTCCGGTTTCCTGAAGTGCCGCACCCAATGCAAAAGAAGCGCCAATAGTGAGGATCACCGGCACATCGACGGACTTCTGGGCCTGTTCCACCGAACAACACCCGGTCAGAATCATCAGCCCAGCCCCAAGCAGGGCTGCGTTTAGCATGCTGACCACGCCACAGGCCGCTAACCCCACCAGTACCAGCAGAATTCCCCAGGACAGCCAGGCGCGGTCATGGCGCGGGCGCTCGGTATCGAGATCGTTGATCAGCAGAAAATCCTTGTTGTACCGCTGTCGACTGACGAAGGCCGGACGTGCCTCCAACAGCAATACATCGCCCTGCTTAAGGCGGATGTTTCCAAGGTTACCGGATACCCGCTTGCCACCCCGGGCAACGGCTATGACCACTGCCCCATAACGGTCCCGGAACCGGGCATCCCGGATGGTCATCCCCAACACATCCGACTGCGGTGACAGGACGGCTTCCACCAGTCGCCGTTCGGCACGATCCTGGCTCAGACTCGGTTCGTCTTCATGCACGGAGGGCACAATCCCGTTGATGCGCATCAAGTCTGAAATCGACTGGGTATCACCGGCGAACACGAGGCGGTCCCCTCCCCTGAGACGTTCTTCCGAAGGAACCGCGGTGACGACGCTGCCATCGCGCTCAATCTCCACGAGATACAGCTGTTCGAGTTCTCGGAGCCCGGCCTGGCCAACAGTTTGTCCCACCAGCGGGCCATCGAAGGAAACCGCCACCTCCAGCGTGAACTCCCGCATTGAGCCGAATTTCTGCTGGTCCTTCCGGTCTGGCAAGAAGCGGGGCATCACCAGCAGCAAAACCGCCACACCAATGACTGCAACAGGGAGACCCACGGCGGTGATGGAAAAGATGGAAAACCCTTTCTCACCGGTCAGTTCCTGGTATTGACCGTTCACCACCAGGTTGGTGCTGGTGCCGATCAGCGTGAGCGTCCCTCCAAGAATGGCGGAGTAGCTCAGGGGAATCATCAGCTTGGAGGGAGCAATGCCAATCTTGCGGGACCACGCATGCACCGCTGGAATCATGGTAGCGACGACGGGGGTGTTGTTGAGAAATCCGCTCAGGAAGGTGACCGGCAAGGCAATGCGTGCCTGAGCACTGCGGACAGACTTCGGATGGCGCAGCAGATTGTTCACCAGTAGATCCACACCACCGGAGTGATGAATACCCGCTGCCACCACGAACATGGCAACAACCGTTATGAGCCCACTGTTACTGAAGCCACTGAGCGCCTGTTCCGCGGAAATAATACCCGAGGCACTCAGAATGATGAGGATACCCATCATGACAATGTGGGGTGCCACGCGCCCGAAACTCATGAAAATCAGGGACGCACCTGCCAATGAGAGTGCGAACCAGCCTTGCCAATCCATGTAGGGTCTGCCCAGTTTCAAAACTGGCAGGATAGCGACTCAGAAAAATACTTAAAAAGAATATATTTAAATTTTTATATTCTTTTTAAGTATATTAAGAAAGGAGTTTTAGGAGTGAACAGAAGGGCCCGGAAGTCGGGCCCCTCGGACAGATCACACAGGCACGTCGGCAATATTGCCGTAGGTTTCCAACCAGGAGCGACGATCAGAGGCACGCTTCTTACCCAGCAGCATATCCATACGGCTATCCGTATCGTCACCGTCTTCAATGGTCAACATGACCAGTCGACGGGTATCCGGCGCCATGGTGGTTTCACGAAGCTGCAGGGGGTTCATTTCACCCAAGCCCTTGAATCGGGTGACCGAAATCTTGCCTTTACGGTTCTCGGCAGCCAGACGATCCAGGATTCCCTGTTTCTCATGCTCATCCAGGGCATAAAAGGTTTCCTTGCCCAGATCGACCCGGTAGAGGGGAGGCATGGCAACAAACACATGTCCCGCTTCCACCAGTGGACGGAAGTGCTTGACGAACAGGGCGCACAGTAGCGTTGCAATGTGCAACCCGTCCGAGTCGGCATCGGCAAGGATGCAGATTTTGTTGTAGCGCAATCCGTCAAGCTTGTCGGAGCCGGGATCGACACCGATCGCCACAGCAATATCGTGGACCTCCTGAGACCCCAGCACTTCAGACGGGTCGACTTCCCAGGTGTTGAGAATTTTGCCGCGTAGTGGCATCACCGCCTGAAACTCACGATCGCGGGCCTGCTTGGCAGAGCCACCTGCGGAGTCTCCCTCCACCAGAAAGAGTTCGGACCGCGCGGTGTCACCACCGGAACAATCCGCCAATTTTCCGGGCAATGCCGGGCCAGAGGTCACCTTCTTCCGCGCCACTTTCTTGCTGGCCCGCAGACGGCGCTGTGCATTGCTAATGAAGAGTTCCGCCAGCGCCTCGGCCACGTCGGTGTGCTGGTTCAGCCAGAGGCTGAAGGCATCCTTGACGATACCGGACACGAACGCAGCTGCCTCGCGAGAAGACAACCGCTCTTTGGTCTGGCCCGAGAACTGGGGCTCCTGCATCTTGAAGGACAAGACGTAAGCGGCACGCTCCCAGATATCTTCCGGCGACAGCTTGACGCCCCTGGGCAACAGATTTCGGAATTCACAGAATTCCCGCATGGCCTCCAGCAGACCGGTACGCAACCCATTCACGTGGGTACCGCCCTGGGCTGTCGGGATCAGGTTTACATAGCTTTCCATCACCGCTTCGCCGCCTTCGGGCAGCCACTGAATGGCCCAGTCCACCGCTTCCGAGTTACCGGAAAACGTGCCGGTAAACGGATCCAGCGGAACCGCTTCAAGGTCCGCCAGTGCGGTGCGCAGGTAATCGCGAAGGCCGTCTTCGTAGTGCCACTCATCCTTGTCGCCGGTCTTTTCCTGCAGGAAGGTAACCGTGAGTCCTGGGCAAAGTACCGCTTTGGCTCGCAGGTTATGGCGCAGGCGGCTGACGGAGAAATTCGGGCTGTCAAAATAGCTGACATCCGGGGTGAACTTCAGGCGGGTACCGGTGTTGCGTTTGCCCACCGTGCCGATGACCTCAAGGTCAGAAGCCTTCTCGCCATTCGCAAAAGTGATCTTGTGCAGCTGTCCGTCTCGCTTGATCAGGACTTCCAGGTGCTTGGACAGCGCATTGACGACGGACACACCGACCCCGTGCAGACCACCGGAGAAGTTGTAGTTACCCTGGGAAAACTTACCACCAGCATGGAGGCGGGTCAGAATCAACTCCACGCCTGGCAGGCCTTCCTCCTTGTGCATATCGACCGGCATACCCCGACCGTCATCCTCGACGCTCAGCGAACCATCGCTGTACAAAATGACGTCGATGCGGCTGGCGTGACCGGCAAGGGCCTCGTCCACGCTGTTGTCGATGACTTCCTGAGCCAGATGGTTCGGACGACTGGTTTCAGTGTACATCCCCGGGCGCTTGCGCACCGGATCAAGGCCGCTCAGTACTTCAATGGCGTCGGCGTTATATTGTTGTTGGCTCATAGGTAGGAAGTAACTCTCAATTTAAAACTGAAAACTGCGCCATAGCTTAGGGATTCGGTGGGAAAGATCAACGGTTGTTTTGAACAGGCATCACTCGCAAACCATCCCAGCCCTCTGCAGTGACAGCAATCACCGCGCAGGGGGTGGTGATCATCTGCGGCACCATGGCTCCGGGCTCGGGCGCCTTGACAGTGACCGAGAGATCCAGCCGCCCATCGACAATTTCCGAATCCGCCAACATCACGCCATACCCGCCGGTAGGCTTCTGGCCCAGAGCCGCCAGAACCACATGTTCCCGGCTAAAATCCAGCTCCCTGAGTGGCGCCAGGGACAGAGTCCGCGCCGGTAACTGTTCCAGACGATCAACATCCGTGGTACTGCGCAGTACCACGTGCCCCGGAGCGGTAAGGCCACAGTGAGAGGACTGCCCGATCTGCCGGGCAAGCGGCGCACCGGTATCGGTCTCGGTCTGACTCAGAGCGCATCCAGCGGTCAGACTCAGGACGGCAGCGCACGAAACTACAGGTATAAATCGGCACTTCTTCATGGTTCAGCAATAGCCTTGGTCGGAATCTCCGCCGGCTCGGCGGACAACAGTTGATACCCTTGAAAGCCCGGTCTTGGCAAGAGGTCGGGCGTTCTGGCGGAAATCGAAGGACGTGAATAGCTGGTGGTCATTCGAATGCCGGTCACCGGGCCGTTGTCTGGCAGAGTAATGACTTCCCGCAGGCCTGCAACCGGATATTCGGCGCAAGCTTCTCCGGAATGACAGATCAGACCATCGTTATCCAGGTCCGTGCCGGCCACCAGAAAATAATCACCGGGCGGCACTTCGTTAGCCAGCAGGGGCTCTTCACCGTCGTCCGGTACAAAACTGAAACGGTATTGTCCATTTTCGGCCACCACATTGGCCTGCCCGACGGTGACATAGAAGTTGCCCTGTGGCTCCGGAGCCACCAGTAACACGAAGTGCCGCCCCGCGTCTTTCGCGTTCTGATCAGACACCACCCGGCCAACCACCGGAATTTCAAGGGTGCGCGCCTGATCGGATGTGTACTCGATGACCAGAGTCGTGCGCTTGGAAACCTCGTTACCCAAGGCCTCCGGATTCAGGGTCATCGGCAATTCGAATCGTGTACTCAAGGCGCCTGTCAGGTCGGCGTTCAGGGTCAACCAGTCGGGAGGCGCAGAAACCGAATTGACTCGCACACTTTGCAGCTCACTGCCAAAAGCCTCCAGCACGACTGTGGCAGACCGCTCTCCTTCCGTGGACAGGGTTACAATCGCAGGAGACGCTGTCAGAAGCTCCGGCACCGTATTGTTCTGGGCTGCTAATGCCGACTTGCCCGCATCCATCAGCCCCCATCCCAGACGGTTATCCCTGCTGCACGGAGGTGTGACACAGGTTTGTACGGTAAGATCCCCGGCAACCAGGAGGGCGTTGAGACTGGCAAAGTCCAGGGTGCCGTTGATACTTTTCATCAGCGCCATCACGCCCGACACATGGGGCGCCGCCATCGACGTCCCCTGCAAGCCTATGTAGGTTTCCTGGGCGGTTCCATTGATTACCGATGCACTGGTGCTGACAATCACATCTCCCCGACCGTCGGCATTGCCGTCCCGGCTCGCGTCGCCGCCAGGGGCAGCCAGGTCGATCCAGTTTCCTCGGTTGGAATAGGAAGCCAGCTCACCGGCGCCGTCCACGGCGCTGACAGCAAATACATTACGAAACGCCGCCGGAAACGATTCCGTTGAGGTCGCGGAATTGCCCGCAGCCGCTACAAAAACGACCCCGCGGGCAGTTGCCTCGTCAATGGCATCCTGCAATACCTGTATGAACGGCAATCCGCCCAGACTCAGGTTCACAATATCAGCACGGGGTGACCCCGATTCGGGTCCGTTCACCCAGCGAATGGCGTTCAGCAGGTCGGCTGCGGAACCAACGCCTCCCTCACCCAGGACCCGCACAGGCATCAGCGATGAACCGAAGGCGACACCCGTGCCGCCAGCGTCGTTAGCCAGAGCAGCCACCGTACCGGCAACATGGGTTCCGTGGAACACACTGTTACCAACACTGTTGCCGGGATCACTCGGGTTATTGTCCGGCCCCGGTTGCCCATCGTTATCGAATTGTTCGGACACAAAATCCAATCCGGGAACCACATTGGCGTCCAGATCCCTGTGCCAGCTGGTGCTACTGCGCCGGTACAGACCGGTATCCATCACGGCGACCGTCACCCCGGCTCCGCCTCCGGGTGCCAGCTGCCAGGCAGTCGGCGCATTCAACAGACCATAGTGCCACTGCTGATTTTCATAAAGCGGTTCCGTCAGCGGGCTTGCCAGTGCATGCATCTTATAGTTGGGCTCGACCGAAGCGATTCCAGGTTGCTTTCGCAGGGACTCTATCCACGCCAGGGTACCGGCCTGCGCCCGGGCATCCCGCATACTGGTCTTCTTTGCCGGCGCAGCAACCCGCCAGAATCCGGGAGCCACTTCACCCATGGGCGTCATACCCGTCTGCTGAACCAGGGCGCGGGCATTCGTCCCACTTGCGGCTGCAGTGAGCCCAACAATCGCCTCTCCTTCGATCACCTCGTGGTCCGGCCAGCTAAGGTTGCGCGCCTGCCCGGTCGGGGCCAACGCCGAGGACAAAACATACAGCACCGGCAAATCGCCAAGGACGTCGACGCGAACCGTGTAAACGCCCTCCTCGCCTGTATTGGTCAAGCCAAACGTGGTACCGGTAGAGCCCGAGTTGGAAGCCAGCGCCTCACCGTCCCGCTCAAATGTCAGCCGTACACTTGAGGGCCCGGCCCGGGTGGCAAATGCCTGCAATTCCAACGCCTGCCCGGCAGCGAGAGCCATGGAGAAGGAATCCTGCGGATCTGCCGGATAGGAGATGGCAGGGAAATCAGGCGCACTCGGGTAGGTGCCCTGAGTAGCGCTGACATATCCCGACAGAATAAATTCCTGGGGCAAGCTCTGGTCAGTGCTTCTTGGCACTGCATTAAACCTGAGCGCATCCGCGTTATCGAAGTCAACACGGGTACCGGCTTCGATATCAATCGTGCCAGACAAGGCAGTGTTAAAAGGTTCTCGTTCACTGCTGTCGGAACCGCCATCGCATCCTGCAAGCAACAAAGTGACGCTACAAACAGCGCAAGATAAAGCGTTAACCGTCTGATTTATCAGCGACATTTTTTTTCGACTCCATGAATTAGCCCAGCATACACGCCCGCACTCAGCCTGTGCTTTACAGAGTGTAAAAAGCGATACGACAGTCAATCAGGGGCAGATGCCAAAAGCCCGCTCCGTCATGATGGACGAGCGGGCTCAGAAGAAGGGCCTGTCTACAGGGTGTAGAACAACATCGGCACAAACGCCACCAAAAGGAGCGTTGGCCCCATGACGGCCAGGGGGAGCAGCAACCGTTCATAACGGTGCCAGAAGGAGCCGGTGCACTCGCCGGCAATCACCTCGGTTTCGCCAACCACCTGCCGGGTGAGCAGGTGATTGAGCGCAACCGGCGGGCTCAGGTAACCCAGCTCAAACGCAACCAGGCAGACAATCCAGAAGTGCAAGGGATCGATGCCCAGACCAATCGCCGGCTGGGCAATGGTTGCCGACACCAGAATCACGGCACCGAAGGGATCCATCACCATGCCAATGACCGTGAGCATTACCACGATGACCAGCATGGCCAGCCAGGGACTGGTGAGGTTATCGGGGAACAGGGCATGGACAATGTCAGACCGTTCCAGAATGCCACCGAGGCAGATGGAGAAGCCGATCAGGCACAGTAGCGCTCCGATGTGGACCGCCGAGTCGCTGGCAGCCGCCGTGCTTCGGCTCCAGAACGCCTGAAACCGGGATTCGCCTTCGCTGCGGGTGTCTCTGCCGGCATCCAGAAACACCAGCGCCAGCATTACCAGCGGAAGGATCATCGGTGCACTGTATTCGTTAAAGTTCAGCCCCAGAATGCCCCAGATCGCGAAAATCACCAGAGCACCCACTGCGACGTAAGGCAGCAGCGGGCGCAACTCGCCGATCGAGGCGCGGAACGCCCCCGGAGCCGGACGGGGCCGCCAGTTACCCTGGGTTTTGCAGACAATAATCGAGAACAGGGTGGCGGACATCAGGAACACCCAGACGCCCCAGCCATACATCTCCGTGGTCGTGACCTCTTTGTTCAGGGCAGCGATCACCACGATCAGCAGACAGGGATTGAGCACCACACCGAGGCTTCCGGACATGGCCGTCGTCGCCAATGACAACTGACGACCCGCGCCCGACCGGCGCAATTCGTCGTAGACCACGCCGCCGACCGCAAGGATGAAAATACCCGAGGCGCCAGTAAAGGCGGTGGGAAACGCCGTGGCAAAGATAATCACCGATGCCAGCAGGGGTGCCGGCAGATGGTAGGGCTTGATGACATTCAGCAGCAGCTCCGGCAACCGGGTCTGCTTGAGCACCATACCCACCAGAACATACAGCCCGATGTTGATGAACATGGATGACAGGTTGGACATCATGCCGAAGTAAATGGCCAGCCCCGAGGCGTAGCCATCCACCAGGAAAAAATACCCCATGGCGATGAGTCCCATACCGCAGTACAAAGGAAGGACCAGCCCGGAGGACAGCGACAGACGACCGGGTTTCATCCGCTCCGGAACGTTCAGGAAACGCACTGCGTTGATCACCATGAACAGGGCGAACACGCCAGCCCACGCCATTTGCAGATCCACCGTGCGATCCACACCCGGCGAGTCGGCCAGCTTACCCAGGTAGGCGTACAACGAACCGACCATCAGGCCATTCACGAGGAATTGCCCCCCCTGACTCAATCGCCACTCAGCCCGGTTACGAGGCAGGCGCAGGGCAATGTGATCGGCGTCCAGCGCCGCGATGGCTGCGGCCATGGCGAACATGGCGATGAACAGGTACTTGGTCAGTTCGATGTTACCGAGCAGGAAATCCGCCAATCCCTGCTCAACCGCCTTGAAAGCACCCAGTGCCGGTGTCGCCAGCTTGAGGTTTTGCTCGTACAGCGCGTACTCCTGCTGGCACAGTTCCAGGTTTCGTTGCAGGGACTGGCGGATGGCATCCGGATTGGGGGGCGAGCTGAACAAATCGTCTGGATCGGGCTGATAGGCCGCTACCCGCTTTTGCACCTCCGCATCCACATCCATTTCCAGCTGACAGGATGGTTCTGCGGCATCTGGGTTCAGAAGATAGTAGTTCGGCCAGAGCTGTTCACCGACCCACAACAACCGGGAGTGCAGCGAATTGCCCATCCCCAGCACCAGAGTGAACAGCAGTAACAGCAACAGTATCACCCCGTGCAACCGATGCACGGGATACAACGTCCTTGTCTCAGGAGCGGTCAGGGCTCGCCAATTCATGGGGTAACGTCCTGTTATTCACGGTTGGCGGCTGTGCACTCTGAAGCTGACGGATTACTCGCGCAACGAATCTTGCTCAGCAAGCCCAGCATCTTCGGGTGATAAACGCTTGGCGCGCCGTTCAGCCCATCCCGCATTTCCAGACGGTTCTGACGAAACATCTCCTGGTAGCCCTCGACATCCTTGGCCGGGATACGAACCCACTTCTGATCAGGAATGGCTTCCTCCTGGCCAGAGACCAGATTCATCGCTTGCGGGAACATGCCCCAGGCCACTTCACGGGCTTTCTGAGCCTTGTCGTCCTCGAGAACCGCATCGCGGGCAACAATCTGTACGGTTACCTGGGCCAACGGGTAGTCCACAATACCGCCGGTCTCACCAAGGCCCTTATAGAGTTCCAGAGCCTCGTAGGCGAACGCAGGTGCATACGCGGTATCCACCGAGCCGTTGTTGAACTTGCCAGCAAAGTTGGTGATATCGGACGGAACCACCGTGGCCTTGACGAAGTTGACCATGTGGATGGCGTCTTCCTGGTAGTCCAGCGTGGCAATTCGCTTACCCGCCAGTTCACCGGCGGTGTCGATGCTGCGGTCATTGACAAACAGATAGCCAGCGCCCACCGGCAGAATACCCAGCACTTCGTAACCATTTTCCTTCATCAGCGGCGCTGCCTTGGGCTGAGCCAGTGTCGCCAGCAGGGTTTTCAGGTCGTCATACGTGGGCAGCGCACCCACCGCGCCAATGCTGCCTGTAAACTGGTTGTAGGGGCGGACCCGAATGTCAGTAGCCGCCACCGCATCGCACTGGCCGGCATTAAAGTCCCCGATGGCCACCCCCTCATCCGTGTAGGGCTTCAGTTGCAGATCCACACCATGCGCTTTCATCTCCAGCGCATAGTCCTTGATCATGTTGTACAGGTCGCCATTGGCACCGATCACGTCGAAGACACACACAGACACGGATTGTGCCGATGCCAGTGGTGCCATAGCGGCCAGGGTGAGCGCATTCAGAGACTTGCGAATCATAACGACCTCCCAGTCATTTTATAGTTATCAGCATTGCGGCTGCTCCCAGCAGCCGGGGGATTAAAGCAATCCGTCCAGGTCCATGGTTTCCATGTCGTTCGCCGCACGTTCCGGACTCAGTGTGCCGAAAGCACCTTGTGGGGTGCGGTGACCATAGTTGGCAGCCCAGTATTTATCGGACGCAAACAGGACAATGGTTCCGGCGACCACATCCACCAGTCGATAGTCTTCCCAGACGTTCATCCGGTCATCGGCCGCGGCGAATTCAGCAATGGTTTGCTCCAGCACATCGGGACGACCAAAGGTTTCTGCAGCCACGACCTCAATGGCCATGGCCGCTCTCATGCCGGCACGAATGGACATGTCTGAACTCCGGTCCAGCATCTGCCATGGATCGGTGGAGGCATCGGGTTTGGTATCCGGAAGCAGCAGCCACACCAGTGCCCGAACGGCTGTGGGCAGTCCACCCCACTTGGCGTTATCAACGCAGGTGGCGGCACGCTCAGCCTGGGGAGCGATGTTTCTCGGAATGTCGGCTCGCGCACCGGAGTTGGAATCGTTCACGATGGCCTGCATGCCATTGAGCAGGCCAAGAAGAAAGGTCAGTTCGTCCTGATCGTCATCAAAGTCCGGGCATACCAGCGGCTCGGCGGCAGGGTCAAATTCATAGGCAGCCATCGCCCTTTCAAACGAACGGTAGCGTCGAATGGCAGACTCCGCATTCAGTCGTTTCGCCAGTTCCCGGGCATTCTTGGCCGCAGTCACATCACCGGCGTAATCCGCCCGCAGATAATCCAGTTCTGCTTCCCAGGCCCGGTATTCAGAACAGTTTGCCGCCAGTGCCATCATCAGCGAGCCGCTGTTGTCCGGCGCATCAACGACTTCTGAAAACGAGTAGAGAAGCGGATCCACGCCCTCACCCAGGGCGCAGGCCATGGCCGGGTCGGACATCTGCATAACGTAGGGGGTGGCTTCGGTCCAGGAATAACCGGACATAACCATGCCAGAGGTTTTGTAAATCGGTTCCATCGAGCAGCCCGCCAGTGGCAGCAAGCCAATCAGGGTCAACGTATTTAAGTGCGCAGACAGTCTGCCGCCGACACTCGTTGTCAGTGAAGAGATCATGGTTCGCCCTACTTTCCTTGTTATTCTGTCCAGAATGACTGATTCATTCTTTTACCACGGGCTCGGCTGCACATACCGTGATCCGCAGCGCGGTCTGATGGTTGATTCAGAATACAGACAGAAAGAAGGATGCTTGTAACACTGTCGGACAAAAATGGCTGTGGCGACCAAATTTTAGGGCCAATCAGGCCAATGGCCCATCAGAAAGCACTCAAAAAGCGGATATAAAACGCGTAGTTACCGGGGGAAAGCCATCATGGCCATGACCTGGTCGGTGAGGCCATCGAGGCTCAGCCCTCCGCCTTCCGGTCGATACCAGGTAATGGTCCAGCTCAGGGCGCCGGTCAACATCCGCCGCACGACGAAGGGGTCAGCCGACAGCTGACCTTCGGCCTTGAGGGCCGCCAGCACATCCAGCCAGACCTGCTCGTAGATGGCGCGGAGTTTCAGAACCTCCGCCTGGGAAGTTTCGGAGAGACTGCGCCATTCGTATACCAGCACCGCCATGGCTTCCCCGGTCTGGCCATTGATCGATTCCAGCTCGGCGCGGATCAGCGCCCTCAGACGTGCCACACCGGTTTGCGCCCTTTCCACCGCCGTCTTTAACAAGGCGGTGTTCAGGTGAATGGTTTCGACCATCACAGCCTTGAGGATTTCTTCCTTGGTCCGGAAGTGGTGAAACAGACTACCCGACTGAATGCCGACGGCAGCGGCCAGATCCCGAACCGTGGTGCGTTCATAGCCCTTGTCCCGAAACAGACGAGCAGCTTCTTTGAGCAGACGCCCACGAGCGCCCTTCGGGTCAGAAACCAGATTATCGGCGATCAGGGCATTCAGAATTTCGGCTTGATTCACAGGGGCTTCCCGGCAGTCATGTCAGGCCAACGATTCTACCTGACATTTCCGTGTTTACAAACCAAGCGCTTGCTTGGTATGTTCGTTTGCACTACTTAATTCAGTCGATTCACCTCGTTACTGAGACTGGCCCAAACCCAAAGGCGCCCATCTATGACTGACAACAGCTCTTCCGACCGAAAGCCCGTGCGCATCGGCTGCTCTGCTGCCTTCTGGGGCGATACTGAAACCGCCGCCCGCCAGCTGGTCCAGCAGGGCAATATCGATTTCCTGGTGGCGGACTATCTGGCCGAGATCACCATGTCGATTATGGCCGGCCAGAAAATGAAGGATCCGACCCAGGGCTACGCGCGGGATTTCGTGCAGACGGTCATGGGCCCACTTCTGGGCGACATCAAGGAAAAAGGCATTCGTGTGCTGGCCAATGCCGGCGGCGTGAATCCCACTGCCTGCCGGGATGCCCTGCAGGCCCTGTGTGATGAAGCGGGCGTGGACCTGAAGATCGCCCTGGTCCTCGGTGACGACTTGCTGATGCAGAAGAAAAAACTGGCGGAAGCCGGCATCACCGAAATGTCCACCGGCCAGCCCATGCCGCCGATGATGGTCAGTCTGAACGCCTACCTGGGCGCACCCGGGCTGGTGGCCGCTCTGGATCAGGGCGCGGACATTGTGATTACCGGCCGGGTGGCGGACAGCGCGCTGGTACTGGCGCCACTGGTCCACAAATTCGGCTGGGCCTGGGACGATTACGACAAGCTCGCCCAGGGCAGCCTGGCCGGTCACCTGTTGGAATGTGGCGCCCAGGCCACCGGCGGCAATTTCACCGATTGGCAGGACGTGGCCGAAGGCTATGACAACATGGGGTTCCCCATCGCCGAGGTCAGCGCCAGCGGCGAGTTCATCATCACCAAACCCGACGGCACCGGCGGCCAGGTCAGCCGGGGCACCGTTGGCGAGCAACTGGTGTACGAGATCGGGGATCCGCGGGCCTACCTGCTGCCGGATGTGACCTGTGACTTTACCCGGGTGGAGCTCATCGAATCCGGCCCGGATCAGGTAACGGTTCAAGGCGCCCGGGGGCTGCCACCCACCGATTCCTACAAGGTTTCCGGCACCTGGCCGGATGGCTTCAAATGTACCGTCACCTTCCTGCTGGCCGGGCTTGACGCCAAAACCAAGGCGCAAAGTGTCGCCGAGGCCATACTCAGCAAAACCTCCCGCATGTTCAGCGAACGGGGCCTGCCAGATTACTCCGAAACCAGCATTGAACTCCTGGGCACCGAAGTCACCTATGGTCCTCATGGCAAAGCCGGCGGCTGCCGGGAGGTGGTGGTGAAGATCAGTACTGCCCACCCTAAGAAAGAGGCACTGATATTGTTCTCCCGGGAAATCGCCCAGGCAGCGACCGGGATGGCCCCGGGTATCACCGGGATTGTGGGTGGCCGTCCCACCGTCTGGCCCAAGATCCGGCTTTTCTCCTGCCTGGTGCCAAAGACCGGGGTCAAGGTACGGGTGGATATGGCCGGCGAAAGCGCGGAGGTCGCCGTGGCGAATGACGGCGGCCTGAACACCAGCGATCTGAGCCCGGAACCGGCTCCACCGAAGGTGAGCGCAGAACCCGACAC
Organism: Marinobacter suaedae; assembly: GCF_030519635.1. Classification (NCBI taxonomy): domain Bacteria; kingdom Pseudomonadati; phylum Pseudomonadota; class Gammaproteobacteria; order Pseudomonadales; family Marinobacteraceae; genus Marinobacter; species Marinobacter suaedae. The sequence goes on from NZ_JAUMIS010000001.1 coordinate 441,600, forward strand.
CACCGTGCCCCTGATCGACCTGGCCTGGGCTCGCAGCGGCGACAAAGGCGATCACAGCAACATCGGCGTGCTCGCCCGCCATCCGGACTTCGTTCCCTACCTGGCGACTGCCCTGACCGAAGACGCTGTTAAGGATTGGATGGCCCACACCCTGAATCCGGAAACCGGCAAGGTCACTCGCTGGGCCCTGCCCGGCATTCATGGTTTTAACTTCCTGCTGGAGCACAGCCTTGGCGGGGGTGGCGTGGCCAGCCTGCGCATCGACCCGCAAGGCAAGGCGTTTGCCCAGCAGTTACTGGAATTCCCCGTGCCCATCAACCGGGCCATTCTGGAACAAGGACGCGATTCATGAGTTACCAATCCATCTTTCACCCCGGTTTGTTCAAGGACCAGACCTTCATCGTCACCGGCGGTGGTTCGGGTATCGGCCGCTGCACCGCCCACGAACTGGCGTCACTGGGCGCCCGTGTTGCCCTGGTAGGTCGGAAGGCGGAAAAGGTCGAAGCCGTGAAGGCAGAGATTGAGGAAGACGGTGGCGTGGCCTCTGCTCATGTGTGCGACATCCGGGAGGAAGAGCAGGTCAAAGCCACCATGAAGGCCATCCTTGAGCAACACGGCAGCCTGAACGGTCTGGTCAATAACGCCGGCGGTCAGTTCCCCGCCCCGCTGGCCGGCATCAACCAGAAAGGCTGGGAAACCGTGGTACGCACCAATCTGACCGGGGGCTTCCTGATGGCCCGCGAGGCCTATACACAAGCCCTGTCCAAAAACGGCGGCGCGATCGTCAACATCGTCGCCGACATGTGGGGCGGTATGCCCGGCATGGGCCATTCCGGGGCCGCCCGGGCCGGCATGGTGAACTTCACCCAGACCGCCGCCGTGGAATGGGCCGCCTCCGGTGTGCGTGTGAACGCAGTGGCGCCGGGCTGGATAGCCTCCAGCGGCATGGACAACTACCCCGAGCACATGAAGCAATGGATTCGCAGCCTGGGCGACAATGTGCCCATCAAACGCATGGGTACCGAGTCGGAAGTCAGTGCCGCCATCTGTTTCCTGCTCTCCCCAGGGGCGGCCTTCATCAACGGGGACTGCCTTCGCATCGACGGCGGTGCCTCCCAGGGCGGCCGGGTCTGGCCATTGCCGAAAGCCAAGAACAACGAGCCGTTCAACGGCTTCCACCGAGCGACCAAGCCCAAAGTACTGGGCGAGGATTGAGGAGATCGCCATGGAGCCACTGACCACCAGCGTTAACCCACAGTCCGACGAATTCCGGGCCAACGTCGACGCCATGGAAACCCACATCCGGACCTTCCGGGACGTGGAGCAGAAAGTCCTGGACCTGGCCGAAGCCGCCCGGGAGAAATTCAACGGCCGCGGCAAGCTGCTGCCCCGGGATCGCATCAATCGCCTGCTGGACCGGGGCACACCGTTCCTGGAACTCTGCTCCCTGGCCGGCTACAAGATGCACGACGACAAAGACGGCAGCATGGCCGGCGGCGGCATCATTGCCGGCATTGGCACCGTCAGCGGCATTCGCTGCCTGATCGTAGCCAGCAACAGTGCCATCAAGGGCGGCACCATTTCCCCGGCCGGTCTCGACAAGACACTGCGCCTGCAGCAGATCGCCAAGGAAAACAAACTGCCCATCGTGTCGCTGTCCGAAAGCGGCGGTGCCAACCTGAACTACGCCACCGACATCTTTGTTCAGGGCGCCCGTGGCTTTGCCAACCAGGCTCGCCTGTCGGCTGCGGGCATTCCCCAGGTCACCGTGGTTCACGGCAACGCCACCGCCGGCGGTGCCTACCAGCCGGGCCTGTCGGACTATGTGATCACGGTGCGCGGCAAGGCCAAGATGTTCCTTGCCGGCCCACCCCTGCTGAAGGCAGCCACGGGCGAAATTGCCAGTGATGAAGAACTGGGTGGCGCAGAGATGCACGCCCAGGTGGCCGGTACCGCCGAATACCTTGCCGAGGACGACGCCGACGGCATTCGCATCGCCCGAAATGTTATGAGCGCCCTGCCCTGGAACGAACAACTGCCCATTCAACGGAATCTGACGTGGGACGAGCCGCTTTACCCGATCGAGGAACTACTGGGCGTCATTCCTTCCGACGCCAAGAAGCCCTACGACGTGCGGGAGATCCTGGCGCGGATTGCCGACGGTTCCCGATTCATGGATTTCAAGCACGAGTTCGACGACCAGACCGTGTGCGGCACCATCCGCATCGAGGGGCATGCGGTGGGCATCATCGGCAACAACGGCCCGATCACGCCCGCAGGCAGTGCCAAGGCTGCCCAGTTCATCCAGTTGTGCGACCAGGCTGGCACCCCCTTGCTGTTCCTGCACAACACCACCGGTTTCATGGTGGGCACCCACTCCGAGCAGAACGGCATCATCAAGCACGGTTCAAAGATGCTGCAGGCGGTGGCCAATGCCCAGGTACCCAAGGTCGCAATTGTGGTTGGCGGCTCCTATGGTGCAGGGAACTACGCCATGTGCGGGCGGGGGCTGGATCCAAGATTCATTTTCGCCTGGCCGAACAGCCGCACCGCGGTCATGGGCCCAGCCCAGGCGGGCAAGGTGATGCGCATTGTGGCCGAGGAAAAGCAGCGCAAGAGCGGCATCGAGCCAGACCCGAAGACCCTGGAATTCCTGGAGCAGGCCACGGCCAAGAAACTGGAAGAAGGCTCCACGGCGCTGTACGGCACCGCCCGACTCTGGGACGACGGACTGATTGACCCGCGGGACACCCGCCGGATTTTGTCGCTGGTGTTATCGGTGTGCCGGGAAGCCGAGGCCCGCCAGTTGCGCCCAAACAGCTTTGGCGTTGCCCGGCTCTGACAAAACCGGATCGCATCCAGAGATTTCTGACAAGGAGAACAACACTGTGAAATTCACCGCCGAACACGAAGCCCTCCGAAAGACGGTTCGGGATTTCGTTGAAAAAGAAATCAACCCCTACTGCGACGAATGGGAGGAAGCGGGTGAATTCCCCATCCACGACCTGTTCCGGAAGCTCGGAGCCCTTGGCCTTCTGGGCATTCAGAAGCCGGAAGAATATGGCGGCATGGGGCTGGATTACAGCTACAACCTGGTCGCCGCCGAAGAGCTTGGCATGGCCCACTGCGGTGGCGTGCCCCTGGCCATCGGCGTGCAAACCGACATGTGCACACCGGCCATCGCCCGATTCGGTTCCGACGAACTCAAGCGTACTTTCCTGACCCCGGCCATCACCGGGGAGATGGTGGGCTGTATTGGAGTGAGCGAAGTGGGCGCCGGGTCGGATGTCGCGGGCATGAAAACCACGGCCCGGAAAGACGGCGATGACTACATCATCAACGGCTCCAAGATGTGGATCACCAACAGCCCGAAAGCGGACTTCATCTGCCTGCTGGCCAACACCAGCGACGACAAACCCCACAAAAACAAGTCGCTGATTGTGGTGCCCATGAGCAGCCCCGGCATCTCGTTCAGCCCGCACCTGAACAAGCTGGGGATGCGTTCCTCGGAAACGGCGCAAATCTTCTTTGACGATGTGCGCGTCCCCCAACGCAACCGCATCGGGGCCGAAGGTACTGGCTTTATGATGCAGATGCTGCAGTTCCAGGAAGAACGTATGTGGGGCGCCGCCAACGTGATCAAGGCGCTGGAGAACTGCATCGACCAGACCATCGCCTACTGTCGCGAACGCAAAACTTTCGGCCAGCCGCTGATCGACAACCAGGTGATCCATTTCCGCCTGGCGGAACTGCAAACTGAAATCGAGGCGTTGCGTGCCCTCACCTATCAGGCCTGCGAACTGCATATCGAAGGCAAGGACGTTACCAAGTTGGCGTCCATGGCCAAGCTGAAGGCGGGCCGACTCGGTCGCGAAGTCACCGACAGCTGCCTGCAATACTGGGGGGGCATGGGCTACATGTGGGACAACCCGCTGTCCCGGGCTTTCCGGGATGTTCGGCTGGTGTCTATTGGTGGTGGCGCAGACGAAATCATGCTGGGAATTATCTGCAAGATGATGGGGACGTTGCCCGGTAAGAAACGCGATTAACAGACTGACCAACCTGTGGGGCCATCGGAGTCTGGAGGAGTGGCACCCCGATAGTTCCTGCCAGAACACGCCCGCGAGTACGTCCCTGTAGGGCTCGGTCGGGCCATCCATGGCCCTCCACGGTTCTGGCAGGAACTATCGGGCTACCGGCCCAGACCACATTCTTGGAGTCATTTTTGATGGAATCTTTACCGCATTGCGAAACATTGCTGCTGGAAAAACAGGGGCCGACCCTGTTCGTCACCATTAACCGACCGGACGTTCGCAACGCTATGAGTCTTCAGATGGTGGCGGAACTGTCCACGGTGTTTACCCAGATTGAATCCGACCTGAACATCCGGGCCGTGGTGATTCGTGGCGCCGGCGGGCATTTCTGTGCCGGCGGCGACATCAAGGACATGGCGGGTGCCCGGGGTCAGAGAGCTGGCGAAGGCGAGGCCGACCCGTTCTACCGACTGAACCGGGCCTTTGGCCAGATGATCCAGCAGGTGAACGAATCCTCCAAGGTGGTCATCGCCGTCACCGAAGGCGCCGTGATGGGCGGTGGGTTTGGCCTGGCCTGCGTGTCCGATGTCGCCATCGCCGGACCTACCGCCAAGTTCGGAATGCCGGAAACCACCCTCGGCATTATTCCGGCGCAGATCGCGCCATTCGTCGTCGAACGAATCGGCCTCACCCAGGCACGCCGGCTGGCACTGCTCGGATTACGAATTGATGCCGACGAAGCCTGCAGGCTGGGCATCGTTCATCAGGCGGCAGCCTCGGATGAAGAGCTGAAAGAAATGCTCGGACACGCTATCGAGCGGGTGCGCCAATGCGCTCCGGTCGCCACGGCCGAGACCAAGGCACTGCTGCATCGGGTGGGCCACGAAGCCATGAACGTCCTGCTGGATGATGCCGCGGAGAAGTTCGCCGAAGCCATCCGGGGCAGCGAAGGAACGGAAGGCACCATGGCCTTTATGCAGAAGCGCCCACCAGCGTGGGCAACCGAAGAATAGTTCGAGGGAGTGAGGGGCTCGGAAGCTGTTTTCAGGAAATGTCTGAGGCCAAGGATGGCCGAAGCCAAGCGTACATGGATGTGCTCGTAGCGTTTTCCTGAAAACAGCTTCCCAGTCGCTCACGGATAGGCATCAAACCCAAGAGACCGGCACAATGCTAAAAAAACTCCTGATCGCCAACCGCGGTGAAATCGCCGTCCGGATCATTCGCACCGCCAAGGCACTCGGCTACCGGACGGTAGCGGTCTATTCCGACGCCGATGCCAGGGCGCTCCATGTCGAGCTGGCCGACGAAGCCGTTTGCATTGGGCCTGCCCAGGTATCCGCGTCGTACCTGAACGCCGACGCCATCCTTGACGCCGCAAAAAGAACCGGCGCCGACTGCGTGCACCCCGGCTACGGATTCCTGTCCGAGAATGCCGCCTTCGCCGAAGCCTGCAAAGCACAGGGGCTGACCTTCGTTGGCCCACCCTCCGGCGCCATCGAACTGATGGGTAGCAAGCGCCGCTCCAAGATTGCCATGCAGGAAGCCGGTGTACCCGTGGTGCCCGGCTACGAGGGCAACAACGCCAGCGATGATGAACTGGTGGCTGCCGTTGGGGATATCGGCTACCCCTTGATGATCAAGGCCTCCGCCGGTGGTGGTGGCCGGGGCATGCGCCTGGTCGAGGCCGAAGCTGACCTGCTAAGCAACATCCAACGGGCTCGATCAGAAGCCAAACAGGCCTTTGGCGACGACGAACTGATCCTCGAAAAAGCCGTGATCGAACCCCGCCACGTCGAAATTCAGGTGTTTGCGGATCGCCATGGCAACGCCGTTTATCTGGGCGAGCGGGATTGTTCCGTGCAACGGCGACACCAGAAGGTCGTGGAGGAAGCGCCCTCCCCGTTCGTCACCCCCGAGCTTCGGGCAGCCATGGGTGAAGCGGCGGTTCAGGCCGCCAAAGCCTGCGGTTACGAAGGTGCCGGCACCGTCGAATTTCTGGTGGACAAGGAGCGCAATTTCTACTTCCTCGAAATGAATACCCGGCTTCAGGTGGAGCACCCGGTGACCGAACTGATCACCGGCCAGGACCTGGTGGCGTGGCAACTGATGGTGGCCGAAGGCCGGCCTCTGCCACTGGCTCAGGAGCAGATTGAACTGAATGGACACGCCATTGAAGTCCGCCTGTATGCCGAGGACCCGGCCAACGGCTTCACACCGCAAACCGGCCCGCTTCTGGCTTTCGAGCCCGCACTGACCGAGGGTCTTCGTTTTGACTCGGGCGTGCGCCGTGGCGACACCATCACCCCACATTACGACCCCATGCTGGCCAAAGTCATCGCCTGGGGACCGACCCGGGATGATGCCCGCCGCCGACTGGTGAGGGCGCTGGAGGACACCACCGTATTCGGCTTGACCACCAACCGGCATTTCCTGAGCCGGATTATCGCCAATGACACCTTCGGTGCCGGCGAGGCGACCACGGCCTTCCTGCAACAGGCATTCAGCGACGATCCTTCGCTGAAGCCAGCGACGCCCGGCATCCGGGAACTGGCCATCGCGGCCTGCCTGCTCGACCACGACAGCAGTGGCCAAAGCCCCTGGAGCAACGCCCCGGCCACCATGACACCGATCCTTCTTGAACATGATGGCGAACCGTTCCAGCTGCTGGTCAGCCGGAGCGACTCGGGGCTGAAAGTCACTTTAGGCGAAGACCAGCATTCGCTGACCATTGACAGCCTGAATAACGGGCAGGCCTGCTTCATCGACAATGGCATTCGTCAGACCTGCCAATATCACCGGCAAGCCGATTCCCTATATTTCCAACTCGACGGACAAGCCTGGCAGGTGCGGGACATCACCCATCAGGCCGCTGCGGGTGCCCAGGGTGCTGGCACCGGCAAAGTTCAGGCCAGCATGGACGGGGCCATCGTTGATATCCTCGTCAAGCCCGATCAGCAGGTTCAGCAGGGGGACACCTTGCTGATACTGGAAGCCATGAAAATGGAACATCCCGTCAAGGCTGATCGGGACGGCACCATCACCGACGTGCTCGTCAGCAAAGGTGCTCAGGTTAAACGCAGCCAGCTACTGGCAGAAATTGCCGACAGCACGTCGGCGAAACAGGAAGTCGAAGCATGACCACACTGGAAAAGAAAACCATCTTTATCACCGGCGGCAGCCGGGGCATCGGCCGTGCCATTGCGCTGGCCTGCGCCAGACAGGGCGCCAACGTTGTCATCGCGGCCAAGACCGACACGCCACACCCGAAACTGCCGGGCACCATTCATACCGTGGCTGACGAGATCCGAGCCGCCGGTGGGCAGGCCCTGCCACTGGTGCTGGACGTTCGGGATGAAAACCTCGTTCGACAGCGCATGGACGAAGCCGCCGAGTATTTTGGCGGCCTGGATGCGCTGATCAACAACGCCGGCGCCATCCGCCTTTCCGGTGTGGAGAAGCTCAAGGTGAGCCGCTACGACCTGATGCATCAGGTCAATGCGCGGGCCACACTCGTTTGCAGTCAGGCCGCCCTGCCCCACCTGAAAGCCTCAGACCGGCCCCATATCCTGAGCCTCTCGCCGCCACTGAACCTGGACCCGAAGTGGTTTGCCCACTACGGCCCCTACACCAGCACCAAGTACGCCATGACCATGATGAGCATAGGCATGGCCCAGGAGTTCCGGCGTTATGGTATTGCCGTGAATACCCTGTGGCCCAAAACCCTGATCGCCACCGCCGCTGTCGAGTTTGAAGCCGGTGGACCACAGATGCTGGCCAAAGGCCGGAAGCCAAACATCATGGCGGATGCCGCCGTCAGCATCCTCAAGCGCCCGGCCAGCGAACTGACCGGCCAGAATCTCATTGACGAGGAGATACTTCGACAGGACGGCGTGACCGACTTCGAGGCCTACCGATACCAGCCGGGGGACAGTCCGCTGATGACGGACCTGTTTGTTGAATAGCCGACAGCAAACACAAACCAGAATCCAGACAACCACACTCACCATCACGGACCCGATCATGAGTAGCAACAACGTATCCGCACTGGACATCGCCCGGAGCCTTCCGGCCGTCCTGCGCCGTTTTCCGTCTATCGCCCGGGGTTATTACTACTACGCCGTCAAAAACGACAAAAAGGAGCTGACCCTCGGCACCCTGATTGAACGCAACGCGGAACGTTATGGCGAGCGCCCCGCCATTTATTTCGACGACACAACCATTACCTGGCGTGAATTCGACCGCTGGGCGAACCGAATCGCCCAGTATTTTATGCATCAGGGCCTCACCAAGGGTGACGCCATCGCGGTTTTTCTGGAGAACCGTCCGGAACTGCTCGCCGTGGTCGCCGGCGCGGCCAAACTCGGAATCGCCTGCGCCATGGTCAACACTTCCCAGCGTGGCAAGGTACTGGCGCACAGCATCAACCTGATCCAACCCCAGATGGTGGTTGTCGGGGAAGAGCTTGTGGAGGCATTCGCGGAGGTAAAAGACAGCGTCCAGACGCGGCACTCTCATCCGTTCCTGTTTATGGCGGACGCCAATACCCTGGGCACCTTCGGTGATGCGCCGGACGGCTATATCAATCTGGCGGAAGCGGTGAGCCGGTTCAACAGCAACCGCCCCGAACTCACCAACCCGCCCCGGATGGGTGACACTGCCATCTACCTGTTCACCTCCGGCACCACTGGCCTGCCCAAGGCTGCGCCCGGTTCCCATCGCAAGTTCATCAAGGCCTACGGCGGCTTTGGCCACATGTCCCTTGCCATGAAACCCGAGGATGTTCTCTACTGCACCCTGCCTCTGTATCACGGCACCGCTTTGCTGGTGTGCTGGGGTTCCGTGATGGCAGGCGGGTCGGCCATCGCTATCCGCCGGAAATTCTCCGCCAGCGCGTTCTGGGATGATGTACGGCGATACCACGCCACCACCTTCGGCTACGTTGGGGAACTCTGCCGCTATCTGCTCAATCAGCCGGCCAGCGACCAGGACCGCAACCACAGCCTGAAAAAAATGGTTGGCAACGGCTTGCGTCCTTCCATCTGGCGGGAGTTCAAAGACCGCTTCGGTATCGAAACCGTGGCCGAGCTCTACGCCTCCAGCGAGGGCAACATCGGCTTCAGCAACTTCCTGAACCTGGACAACACGGTTGGCTTTTCCACGGCCCCGTACAAGCTGGTGAAATTCCACGACGGAACCCGCGATCCCGTGCGCAACAGCAAGGGCAGGCTGGAAGAAGTCACCAGGGGCGAGCCCGGCCTGCTGATCGGCGAAATCACCAAGAAGTGGTCCTTTGAGGGCTATACCCAAAAGGACGCTACGGAAAAATCCATTCTTCGGGATGCCTTCAAGAAGGGCGACGCCTGGTTCAACACTGGCGATGTCCTGCGGGAAATCGGGTGCGGCCACCTGCAGTTCGTTGATCGCATGGGGGACACCTACCGCTGGAAAGGGGAAAACGTGTCCACCAACGAAGTGGAGAACATCATCGACGGCTCCGGCATGGTGGAAGAGGCCATCGTCTACGGCGTGGAAATCCCCAACACCAATGGCAAGGCCGGCATGGTGACCCTGGTTCCCCGCAGTAATGGCCACCCGTTCGACATCAACAAACTACTCGGTTATCTGCAGTCTAACCTGCCCGCCTACGCCGTCCCGGTGTTTGTTCGTGTCACGAACGCCATCGAAAAAACCGGCACCTTCAAGTACCGCAAGGTCGACATCCAGAAACAGGCGTATTCAACCGACAAGCTGGAAGACGAAGTCTACGTCTGGCTGCCCAAGAGCACCGAGTACACACGCGTGACGCCTGAACTGGAACAGCAGATCAACGCGGGCGACGTGCGTTTCTGACAGAAAAAAAGCGGGTGACCTTCCAGGCCTCCCGCTCGCTCTTCCTGTTCCCACCAATACTCCGAGAGGCGCGACGGTTATTCGGTCGCTAAAACCGACGGTCAGTCTTTTGCCACCCGCAAAACAATTTTCCCGGTGGCACGACGCTCGGTGAGGGTGTTGAGTGCCCGGGCATAGTCTTCAAACTCAAAGACTTCGCTGATTCTCGGGTCAATCTTGCCCTCTGCAAACAGCTGCATCAGGTCCATCATATTCCTGGCGCTGGCTTCCGGTTCGCGCTGGGTGAAGCTGCCCCAGAACACGCCAACCAATGAGCAGCCTTTCAGCAGCGTAAGGTTGGCCGGAACCTTGGGGATATCGCCGGCAGCGAAACCAATCACCAGATGACGGCCGTTCCAGCCCATAGCGCGCAGCGCCTGTTCGGTGAAATCACCACCCACCGGATCGTAGACCACATCCACACCTTTGCTGCGGGTCAGTTTTTTGACCGCGTCTTTGAGAGGTTCTTCGGTGTAATTGATCAGCTCATCGGCACCGGCCTCTTTGGCTACTGCAAGCTTTTCATCGGTGCTGGCCGCAGCAATCACCTTCGCACCCATGGCCTTGCCGAGTTCCACGGCGGCCAGACCCACGCCCCCGCTGGCGCCCAGCACCAGCAGACTCTCGCCCGGCTGGATGTTGGCGCGCTGCTTAAGCGCATAATATGAAGTCCCGTAAACCATCATGAAGGCCGCGGCTTTTTCATCCGACATGCTGTCGGGAACCGGCAACAGGTTCTGCTCGGGAACGATCACTTCCTCGGCAAAGGCGCCGTAACCGGTGAGTCCGGCGACCCGATCACCTGGTTTGTAGCGGGTCACCTTGTCGCCCACCTCGATTACTTCGCCTGCGAGTTCGCCACCCGGAGAAAACGGCAAGGACGGCTTGAGCTGGTACTTATCCTCGATAATCAGGGTGTCCGGGAAGTTCAGGCCGGCGGCCTTCACCCGAACCTTAACGCCGCGCCCTTTCACTTCCGGGCTGGCAATATCCTCGATGACCAGTTGTTCCGCGGGACCGTGTTCCTTGCAGAGAATGGCTTTCATGGCAACTCCTGTAGCAGCGATAATGATGGGAAAGCGAGCTTCCCTTCCAAGCAATGCCGGTCACGCTAAACCGAGTCAGGCCATGAAGCAACTGAAGCAAACTTATCTATCCCGATAAATGCCGCTTATGGAGATTACAGACTGGCTCCGGTCGCAACGAGCCCACCAATGACACAGGCCGCCGCCAGGATCAGTCCGCCGATCATCGCCGGCGACAGCACGCGAGCTTGCGGCTGAGCCCTTGTCTCCGCCTCGTCGTGATTAACCAGTTTCTGATCGCCCCTGGAGCTACGAATCAACTGGATCATCTCTTCGCACATGGATGCATCAAACGACGCCGGAGCGAACTCACGGAGCCCATATCGGTTCAGGAGTTGCTGGACGTCGGCGGACAAGGGAACGTACTTCATCGACCAGTCGGTGAATGTCGTTTTCTCCAGAGGCCCCTCAATCAACGTCACCACATCCCGGTGTCTGGGGTCCGCCTTGATCCGCTGGTAGAGCGCAAGCACTGCCTCCTTTTCACCTTCGAGATACTGGAAGAACCGGTTGTCGCCGTAATACAGCCCACCCACGAGCTGCCTCTTCACATTGTTTCGGCGGGACTCCATCAGAATCCGGGCAACATGGGGCTCTATACCGCGCTTGACGGGCTCGGCCTCGAACGTCGCAGTGCTGGCGTAGGCCAGACGCATCAATGGCATGACAATCTCCTTACCGCTTAACAGGTAGACAAGCGCAGGTGTACGGAGACAAGTGCGCCGGTGGATCACTGCACGTTGGGGTTCCGGAGGGCGGGTGAATCGGGCGCGGTTTTTCGCTATGCTTCGGCGCGCTTGCCTTACGGCGTTTGTCCCACTCCCCAGGTGAACGCGATGGTCGATATCATCTACCTGCTTGAAATGACCGGAATTGTGGCCTTTGCGATATCAGGCATGATTGTCGCGAGGGCAAAGAACATGGATCCGGTGGGCATCTTCACCATCGGGTTCGTGACCGCCCTCGGTGGCGGAACCCTGCGGGACCTGATGATGGACAACCATCCCCTGTACTGGATGAAGCATCAGGAACTGCCGATCCTGATCCTGTGCATAGCCGTCGTGTTCAGTTACTGGAACCGGGCCCACAGGATTCGAGAATCCCGCATTGTGTTACCGGACGCCATCGGGCTTGGCATTTTTTCGATTCTGGGCGCCCAGCTGGCCCTGGACCTGGGGCACTCGCTGTTCATTGCGTCCCTGCTGGGTGTGATGACCGGCACCTTCGGAGGTGCCCTGCGCGACATCCTGTGCAACGAGGTGCCCTATATCTTCCGGAAAGATCAGATCTACGCCTCCATTTCCTTTGCCGGCTGCTGGGTTTACTTTGCCTGCCAGTGGCTACTGGACAGCGAGGTCACAGCGCTGACCGTCGGACTGCTTTTTATCGTCATCGTCCGGATGGCCGCCGTCCGTTTCGACATCCGCCTGCAGCGGGATCCATTCCAGAAGTGAGCAAACACTTTTTTACGAACACAGGCCAATCCTGACTTGGCCTGAGAGCCCTCAGCCGGTAAGATTACCGCCTTTTCATCTAAGCCGTTTTGTCCATCCAAAACACACGCTTCAATTCCAACCTTCAGCAATCCCAAGAGGCAGACACCCGTCATGCTTGAACGACTGTTCCAACTTCAGGCCCACGGCACTGATATTCGCAAAGAAGTGATCGCGGGCATCACCACCTTCCTGACCATGGCCTACATCATCGTGGTCAACCCAAGCATCTTGTCCGCCACCGGCATGGATTTCGGTGCCGTGTTCGTGGCGACCTGTATTGCAGCCGCCATCGGCACCCTGATCATGGGCCTCTGGGCCAATTACCCGATTGCCCTGGCACCGGGTATGGGCCTGAACGCGTTTTTCTCGTTCACTGTGGTTGGCAGTATGGGCTACAGCTGGCAGGTGGCACTGGGTGCGGTATTCCTGTCTGGCTTGATCTTCTTCCTGCTGAGCATCTTCAAGGTCCGTGAATGGATCATTAACAGCATCCCCATGTCCCTTCGCTTCGGCATCTCCGCCGGTATCGGTTTCTTCCTGGCGCTGATTGCCCTGAAGAACGCCGGTATCGTGGTTGATCATCCAGCTACCCTGGTGGGCCTGGGCGACATCAAAGTGGCTGAGAGCCTGCTGTTCTTCGGTGGCTTCGTACTGATCTGCGCGCTGTCGTTCCGCCAGATCACCGGTGCCGTCATGATCGGTATCATCGCGGTCACTGCCATTGCCATGATGCTCGGCATGGTGGAGTACAACGGATTCATGTCTGCTCCGCCGAGCCTGGCTCCGACCTTCATGGAACTGGACATTGCCGGTGCCCTGAACGTGGGCATGATCAGCGTTGTCTTTGCCTTCCTGTTTGTTGACCTGTTCGACACCTCCGGCACCCTGATTGGCGCAGCCCAGCGCGGCGGCCTGCTGGACAAAGACGGCAAACTGCCCCGCCTTGGCCGTGCCCTGATGTCAGACTCTGTCGCCACCATGTCTGGTGCCGCACTGGGTACGTCCACAACTACCAGTTACATTGAGTCTACCGCCGGTATCTCCGCCGGTGGCCGCACGGGATTAACGGCCGTGGTGGTTGCGGTGCTCTTCCTGGCGTGCCTGCTGCTGTCACCGATTGCCAGCATCATTCCGGCCTACGCTACTGCCCCCGCTTTGCTCTACGTTGCCGTGCTGATGACCGGTGGCCTTAAGCTCGTGGACTGGGATGACATCACGGATGCCGCGCCTGCGGTGGTGACCGCCCTGATGATGCCGCTGACCTTCTCCATCGCCAACGGCATCGCCTTCGGGTTTATCACCTACGCTATTGTGAAGGCGCTCAGCGGTCGCTGGTCCGACCTGAACCCGAGTGTCGTGATCATTGCCATTGTCTTTGTGCTGAAATTCATTTTCCTGGGTGGGGAATAAACCCCGTCCAGTGAGTTAACCGGATCTGTCATGGACTATTTTTCGGAAAGCATTAAACAAGCCATCCGGACCGTTCCGGACTGGCCCAAACCCGGTGTTGCCTTTCGTGACATCACCACGGTTTTGCAGGACAAGACGGCATTCCGCAAGCTGATCGACGCCTTCGTCCACCGCTACCACGGCCAGAAAATCGATGCCGTCGCAGCGGTCGACGCCCGGGGCTTCATCATCGGCTCTGCCCTGGCCTATGAGCTGAATGCGTCTCTGGTTCTGGTTCGCAAGAAAGGCAAGCTGCCTTTCGACACCCTGGTGGAAGACTACGAGCTGGAATACGGCACCGCCTCTGTCGAACTGCACAAGGATGCCTTCAAGTCCGGCGACAAAGTGGTCCTGGTGGATGACCTGATCGCCACCGGCGGCACCATGCTGGCAGCCACCCGGCTGATTCGCCGGATCGGCGCTGAAATCGTCGAAGTGGCTGCCATGATCGACCTGCCAGACCTCGGCGGCTCCCGCAAGCTTCAGGAAGAGGGACTTCAGGTATACACTGTCTGTTCGTTTGAAGGGGAATAATTCCGGAACACACAGGAGGCGGCCATGCAGGATTATCAACACCACTGGAAGGATGGAACCCCGCTCCATCTGCCACTGGGTAAAATCGTCTGCATCGGCCGCAACTATGCCGAGCATGCCCGGGAGCTGAACAACCCCATCCCCGATGAACCGCTGTTGTTCATCAAACCCGCCACCGCGGCGGTTTACATTACCCGGCCCCTGGCCATCCCCCGCAACCAGGGCGAGGTTCATTACGAATCCGAACTGGCCGTGCTGATTGGTCGCCCGCTGACCAACGCATCCGAGAGTGAAGCGAAAGCCGCGATCCTGGGTTACGGACTCGCACTGGATCTGACACTTCGTGATCTGCAAAGTCAGCTGAAAGAAAAGGGCCATCCCTGGGAACGGGCCAAGAGTTTTGACGGCGCCTGCCCACTGTCTCCGTTCGTCGCTGCAGAAAAGTTTTCCAAAGACCACTTCACCTTCACCCTGGACATTGACCAGGAACTTCGGCAACGGGGCGACACCCGCGACATGCTGATGCCCATCCTGCCGCTGATAGCCCATATCAGCAGCCAGTTCTCACTGATGCCGGGCGATGTGGTGCTGACCGGCACGCCGAAGGGCGTGGGCCCCCTGGCCGAGGGGCAAACCCTGTCACTGGAATTGGACGATGAGCTGTTCGTTGAAACCAAAGTGGTTTAACGTCACACGCAGGTGATTCCTTTTTCAGCGGAAGACGTACATCAGGTATGGCAAAGAAACCCGTTACATCCCGCCGCGGACGCTTTTTAAAACTCGCCGGCATGACGGCCTCCGTGGCCGGACAGTATGCCGGACAACGTGCCCGCAAGGTCTTCCGGAAGGACGACGACGAGGCCGCCCGCAGCCAGAATTACACCCGGATGGCAGACCAGATTGCCGACACCCTGGGCGAACTCAAGGGCGCGGTGATGAAAGTCGGGCAGATTGCTTCACAGACTCAGGACTTCCTGCCCAAGGAGTTTTCAGACGCGCTGCAAAGACTTCAGAAGGAAGCCCCTCCGATGCCGTTTTCGGTCATCCAGAGGCAGATTGAGTCCGAACTGGGACAGCCCATCTCACAACTATTCGAATACCTGCAGGAAAAACCCTACGCCGCGGCCTCCATTGGCCAGGTGCATCGGGCCCGACTGCACGATGGCACCGACGTGATCGTGAAAGTGCAGTATCCGGGGGTGGACGAATCCTGCGATTCCGACCTCAAACAGCTGCGTATGGCCCTTAAGCTGGGCGGGCTGCTGAAAATGCCCAAGGAAACGGTGGACCAGCTCTTCGGCGAGATTCGGGAACGCCTGAAAGAGGAGTTGGACTACCTGAACGAGGCCAACAACCTCAAGCTGTTTCGCAAATTCCACGACAAAGACGAGTGGGTTCTGATTCCCGGCGTGATCGACAGCCACTCAACCAAACGCGTGCTGACCCTGGAGCTGGTGGAGGGCGACCACATCAACGAGGTCACACAGGATCGCTACGACCAGGACACCATCAACCTGATCGGCCACCGTATTTTCCGCACCATGGCCGACCAGCTGTTCAAGTTCCAGTGTATTCACGGCGATCCCCACGCCGGCAACTTTGCCTATCGGCCTGATGGCACCATCATCATGTATGACTTCGGCTGCGTGAAAAAGCTGAAGCCGGAGATTGTCGAGGCCTACCGTAACGTCCTGGTGTCCGCGCTGGATGAGGATTATCAGGCCGTCGACCGCTACCTGATCGACCTGGGCGCTCGCGTCAAGAGCCAGCCGGCGGTGGATGCGGCTTACTACGCCATGTGGCGCGACATCCTGATCGTGCCCTTTGACCAGCCCGAACCCTACGACTTTGCCGAATCCGACCTGCATACCCACGTGGCGTCCAAAACCAGTACGGTGTTCAAGTACTTGGACTATTTCAAGCCACCGGTGGAAAGCATCTTCATCGACCGCATGATTGCCGGGCATTACTGGATACTGAAGCGTCTTGGGGTTCAGGCGGCGTTCCGCTCCGATCTGGAACAGTATCTGGCCCCCGCCGGAGAGTCTGCGGATACTGTGCCCTGATTCGGGAACGTCTCTACCCTTGCATTACAGGGACTGAACCCACTCGGCGACGCCTTCGCAGGCACCCTTGCGGATAACACGAGCACGGGACACGGAAGCCGGCGCACCCGGATCAATCACGGTGATGGGAACACCATCGCCCACCTCGTACACCAATCCTGCCGCCGGATAGACCTGAAGCGACGTCCCGACAATGAGCAGGTGATCCGCGGTGCGAACCACCTCCGCGGCTTCTTCAAGCATCGGAACCTCTTCCCCGAACCAGACAATGTGCGGACGAAGCTGGGCGCCCCGTTCACAGGTATCACCCGGTTCAATGTCCCGGTAGCCGATATCGTAAACCAGACCTGGGTCTCGGGTACTGCGGGCCTTGGTCAGCTCCCCATGCAGGTGGATCACCTGGCTGGAACCCCCGCGCTCGTGAAGGTCATCCACGTTCTGGGTCACCACCGTCACGCGATAGGTGTTTTCAAGCTCGGCCAGCAGTTGGTGGGCCTGATTGGGCTGGGCGGACTGGAGCTGGCGACGGCGCTCGTTATAAAAACGCAGCACCAGCTCCTGATTGCGAGCAAAGGCCTCGGGTGTGGCCACATCGTAGATACTGTGCTGCTCCCACAACCCACCGTTATCACGGAAGGTGGAAAGACCGCTTTCGGCACTGATGCCAGCACCGGTCAGTACGACGATGTGATCCTGCATCAGTCGAAGATCTTGCCGGGGTTCATAATACCGTTCGGATCGAACACCTGCTTGATGCTCCTCAGGTAGGCAATTTCCGTCTCGCTTCGCGTGTACTGCAGGTAGGGCTTTTTGGTCATGCCAACACCGTGCTCGGCGGACACACTGCCCTGGTAACGCTCAACAATCTCGAACACCCACTTGTTCACCTGTTGGCACTTCTCGAAGAAGTCTTCGTTGGCCATGTCTTCGGGCTTGAGGATGTTCAAGTGCAGGTTGCCGTCGCCAATGTGGCCGAACCAGATGATCTCGAAATCCGGGTAATGGGTGGTGACGACGTCCTCAATCTCCTGCAGGAACCCGGGCACCTTGGACACCATCACGGAAATGTCGTTCTTGTAGGGCGTCCGTGGCGCAATGGACTCGGAAATACCCTCACGCAGCTGCCACAGGTTCTGGGCCTGGGTTTCGCTCTGACTGATCACACCATCCAGCACCCAGCCATTTTCCATGCACTGCTCGAACAGTTCCATGGCGTCGTCCATTACCTGATCGGACACTGCTTCGAACTCCAGCAGGGCGTAGTAAGGCGCTTCGGTTTCAAACGGCGCCTGCACCTGCCCATGGGCCAGCACGTGCCCCATCGCCTGATGGGAGAAGAACTCGTAGGCCGTCAGGTCGATCTTCTTCTGGAACGTCTGCAGCACGTCCATGGTGTTGGTCAGATCGTTCAGGCCCAGCACCAGCACGGTCAAATTATCCGGCTTCCGGGACAGCTTCATGGTCGCTTCGGTGATGAAGCCCAGCGTGCCCTCGGCACCGATGAACAGGTGGCGCAGGTCGTAGCCGGTGTTGTTCTTTTCCAGATCCTTGTTCAGATCCAGAATGTCACCCTTTCCAGTGACCACCTTCAGGCCCGCCACCCAGTCGCGGCTCATGCCATAACGGATCACCTTGATACCACCGGCGTTGGTGGACAGGTTCCCCCCTAGCTGGCTGGAGCCAGCCGAGGCGAAATCCACCGGATAGTAGAGGTCGTTCTCTTCGGCAAAATTCTGCAGCTGCTCGGTAACAACCCCGGCCTGACACCGAACCACCCGATCGCTGGCGTTGAAATCCAGAATCTGGTTCATGTTGTCGAAGGCCACAACCACTTCGCCATTGGCGGCCACAGCACCGGCACTCAGGCCAGTCCGGCCACCGGAAGGCACCAGAGCCACCTGATTCTCGTTGGCAAATTTCACCAGTGCCTGCACCTGTTCCGTGGTTTTCGGCAATGCGATCGCAAGCGGTTTGGGCGGGTAGATCTTGGTCCAGTCCTTACCGTAGTTCTCAAGATCGGCCGGATCGGTCAGCACCTTGCCCGGGGCATCGCCGGCAGCCATTAACTCTTTCAGGGAAGCAATAACTTGATCGGAATTCATTTGAGCATCAGTCTCTTAGCATGGTGCTGCCCGCCTGCAAACAATCGTTTAAAACAAGCCGATCAGCACACTGTGAAAACTTGCGTTTATGGTATCATACCGCCCCTGTTCTGTGAGCCAGCCCTTGCGTAAAGCTGGTAACAGGCCGTTTCACGTGACGAAAGGTTCGGAAGCATTTCTATGTCAAATACGTCTCTCGAAAAGAGCAAGATCCGGATTCTGCTGCTGGAAGGCGTGCATCAATCTGCGATTGATACCCTGAACGCTGCGGGTTACACCAACATCGAGTATCTGACTCACTCGCTGGCCGAAGAGGACCTGATTGAGAAGGTTGCCGATGCGCACTTCATTGGTATCCGGTCCCGTACCCAGCTGACTGAAAGAGTATTTGATGCCGCGAGCAAACTCGTCGCGGTGGGATGCTTCTGTATCGGCACCAACCAGGTTGACCTGCAGGCGGCCACCCGCCGCGGAATTGCGGTGTTCAACGCACCTTTCTCCAACACCCGGAGCGTTGCCGAGCTGGTTCTGGCCCAGGCTATTCTGCTGCTGCGCGGCGTTCCTGAGAAAAGCGCCAAGGCTCACCGTGGCGAGTGGCTGAAGTCTGCCAAGAACAGCTACGAAATCCGTGGCAAGAAGCTGGGCATCATCGGCTACGGCAACATTGGCACCCAGTTCAGCGTCCTCGCCGAAGGCCTGGGCATGGACGTGTACTTCTACGATGTGGTTTCCAAGCTGCCGATCGGCAATGCCACCCAGGTAGGCACCCTGCAGGAACTGCTGAACATTGCCGACGTGGTGAGCCTGCACGTGCCGGAAACACCGTCCACCAAGTACATGTTCAAGGCCGAGCAGTTTGCCCAGATGAAGCCCGGTTCCATTCTGATGAACGCCTCCCGAGGCACCGTGGTGGACATTGACGCGCTGGCTGAGGCACTAGGTAGCGGCAAACTGTTGGGTGCAGCCATCGACGTGTTCCCGGTCGAGCCGAAGTCCAACGACGAAGAATTCATCTCTCCGCTGCGGGAATTCGACAATGTTATCCTGACGCCACACGTGGGTGGCTCTACCATCGAAGCCCAGGAAAACATTGGCCGTGAAGTGGCAGAGAAACTGGCCATGTACAGCGACAACGGCACCTCCGTGTCTTCCGTGAACTTCCCGGAAGTGGCCCTGCCGTCCCACGCGAACCAGCACCGCCTGCTGCACATCCACGAGAACGTGCCGGGCGTGCTGTCCGAGATCAACCAGGTGTTCTCCGAAAACGACATCAACATCTGTGGCCAATACCTGCAGACCAACGAGAATGTGGGCTATGTGGTGATTGATGTGGACAAGGAGTACAGCGAACTGGCACTGGACAAACTGCGCCACGTCAAGGGCACCATTCGCTGCCGGGTACTGTTCTAAGGCCTGACAGCAAGTCAAAAAAACCGGAGACACATCTCCGGTTTTTTATTGCCTGAAAAGCAGATTTTATACCTGCCCCGCCACTATCCGGTTACAAAACGTTCACCCCGCCGACCTTGATCTGTCATCGCGCGAACCCACTCTCTTACTGAGGCCGCTCCCACATTCACATCCCGGCGGCCTGGATGACAGGAGGTTCTATGTCTCTGAAGGATTCGCTGATACAGAAACTGGAAACCCAGACAGAGCGCTGGAGCAAAGAAGTCGAAAGCTTGCGTGCCGATGCGGAGAAAAAGAAAGCATCTGCCCAGGATGAACAGGCAGAGGCGGAAATACAGAAAGAATTCTCTGAGAAAATACAGGGCGTTGAAGATCAGATCGCAACAGCGCGCTCGAAACTGGATGAACTAAAAGGCGCCAGCGAAAGCCAGTTGGAAAGCCTTAAGCAGCGCATAGAAAGCTGGCTGCCCGGCAGCAAATAATCAGTAAAACAGCCAGTACGGGACAAAAGAAAAGGCACCGCGGCCAAAGCTGTGGTGCCTTTTCTGAAACTCACTGACTGCGGATGCCTCTTACTGCATCGGTACCAGCGTCAGCTCTACCCGACGGTTCTGCTCACGACCGGCCGGGGTATCGTTGGAAGCAACGGGGTAACGTTCGCCGTAGCCAACCGCACGAGTGCGCTGCGGCTGAATACCGCGGTTCATCAGGAAGTCGCGCACGGAGGATGCACGACGCTCACTCAGCAGCTGGTTGTAGCTCTGGGAGCCGGAGCTGTCGGTATGGCCCGCGATCTGGATGCTGGTCTTGTCGAACTCCTGCAGAACGAGACCAACGGAGTCCAGTGTGTCCACGAAGGACGGCTTGATGGAGGATTCGTTCAGATCGAAGGTGATGTTGCCCGGCATGATCAGTTCAATCTGATCGCCATTGCGCACAACCCGCACACCGGAGCCTTCCAGCTTGCGGCGCAGTTCCGCTTCCTGCTTGTCCATGTAGTAACCGATGCCGCCACCGATGGCCGCACCACCGGCTGCGCCAATCAGCGCACCCTTACCACGATCGCTCTTGCTGGAGGTTGCCGCACCAATGGCTGCACCACCCAACGCACCAATAATACTGCCTGTTGTTGCGCTGGAGGTTTTCTCTTCACCGGTGTAAGGGTCGTAAGTCATACACCCACTCAACCCCAACGTCGCAACCGCAAATGCAAGAACCGTTTTTTTCACAGCAATCTCCTCTGAAATGTTTAAGCCCGACCCGATGCTGCTTCCGCCCTGGCGGTCGTTTCGCAAACAAAGGTGTCGATAATTGTATTGAAAACCGTTGACTGTAAATCCTGGGCTTCATTCACTAGATGATGACGCCCATCGCGGATTCTCAGTTCCTCAACCGCAGCAAATTTATTCCGGACGATGCGAAGGTTGTGCTGCCAATCCACCGTCAGGTCCTTTTCGCCCTGAATCACCGTTACCGGGAAATTTACCGGTCGCGCCGACTCAATCTTTGGAATCCATAGTCGCAACGCGCTGACCCAATCCACATGGACCGCGCGGGCCTGAAGCGGATCATGCTCCCGAAGAAATTTCAGGAACCGTGAGTTTCCGCTGTTGGTTGAGAACGCCCGCCGCCAACGCGTAATGAACGGCTTCATCACGCTGTGCAACACCTTGGCTCCCAACCACCCCGTCGGTCTGACCAGAGGTGCCAGCAACACCACCTTTTTGAACGCCGAGGTCTCTTCCGTGTGATTATTGGACAGCAGGTAGTCAATCAGGATGGCGCCTCCGGTACTTTGCCCGACGGCAAACCAGGGCCCTGGCACTTTGTCCTGTACCTGCCCAAGAACCTTCATCAGAACGTCCTGATATTCAGCGAAGCTACCAATTGCCGCCGGCGTCCCGCTGGACAGCCCATGTCCGGGCTGGTCGTAGGCCAGAACATTCAAGCCTGCCCCAAGACAACGCTCGATCAACTGGCTGTAGAGGCCTACATGGTCGAAGTATCCATGGAAAATGAAAACCGTTCCCCGTGTGGGAGACGATTCCGGCAACCGGTAGTGGTGAACCATGACCTGATGGGGCCCGGCCTCCACGTATCCCTGGCAGTAACTGACGTCTGGGTGTTCCACCCACAGATCCAGCCCGTAAAAGCGGCAGTAAGCGATCATTTCATCGCTCAACAAGTCCGCCACGCCCGGATCGAAGGGCTCGAGCCTTTCGAGCAAGGACCCTCGGTCCCAATCCGGAATTTCTATGGTATCTGTTTTCCAGTACACGTAGAGTTAAACGCCTGTCATGATTGTTTATTCGCTTACCTAATGACAATCCTAACGTATAGCGAGGGTAGAACACAGATGTTGCAATACCTTCTTGAGACCGGCCTGCGTCATACCATGAACCGACTTGTAAGGCCGATCCTTCACCCATCTTTGCCGGTGAACCTGCAGCGGACGCTGGTGGCTCAGGCTTTCCGCAGCTCCACACCGCCGCGGGACTGCAGCTTCACCGAGGAAACCCTTGGCGGTATGCCCATTACACGGGCCAATTGTGGCGGCAATAATATAGGTGTCATTCTGTACCTGCACGGTGGGGGCTTTATCTTTGGCTCTCCCACGACTCATCGCGGCATTATCGGCCATCTGGCAAAAACCAGTGGCTGTCAGGTGATTGCTCCGGATTACCGGCTGGCACCGGAGCATCCGTTCCCGGCGGCACTGGAAGACGCCGAGGCCGTCTACCAGGCGCTGCTTGATGATGGTGTCCAAGCCAGCCAGATTGCCCTTGCCGGAGATTCCGCCGGTGGCGGACTGTGTCTTTCCCTGGCCCTGAAGCTGCGGGACGGGAAACGGCCCCTGCCCTCTTCCATCACAGTCTTTTCCCCCCTTGTAGACCTGACCCACGAGCAGATGCACGTGCCGGAAACCGAACCCGTCCTGCAGGTTCGCTGGCTTGAGCGAAACGCCCACTACTATGGCGGACAGGAGCCACTGACCAATCCACTGATTTCACCGATCTTCGGCGACCTGAGCGGGCTTCCGCCACTACTGATTCAGGTAGGCAGTGAAGAAGTCCTGCTAAACGATTCAGAACGGCTGGCCAACAAGGCAAAGCGACAGGATGTCCAAACCACTCTGGAAGTGTTCAACAGCCTCTGGCACGTGTTCCAGTTCCACGCGGGCCAGCTGGCCCGGGCCAAAGCCGCCCTGCAGGGTGCAGGTGCCCACATCAAACGTCATCTGGCAGGGTAAGCTCGCCCCGGACCAGCGCTTCCTTTCTGG
Organism: Marinobacter suaedae; assembly: GCF_030519635.1. Lineage (NCBI taxonomy): Bacteria > Pseudomonadati > Pseudomonadota > Gammaproteobacteria > Pseudomonadales > Marinobacteraceae > Marinobacter > Marinobacter suaedae. The sequence goes on from NZ_JAUMIS010000001.1 coordinate 464,945, forward strand.
CCTTGGGCCATTGTTTGATGTGCCACTCCAGGCGGGAGGCTCGGCTCCGGTCCCCCGCCTCCGCCTGAAAGACCAGCTTTAACGGGCCCTTGCCGCGCAGGCTCCGTGCCCCTTTGGTTCCTGACTCATGCTCTGCCAGCCGACGCGCCACATCGGTGGTAATGCCGGTATACAGTGTGCCCTTGCCGGTGCGGACGATGTAAACACTCCACTCAGGACTCATGGACCAACCGCTGCTTCTGTGCGGACACCTTCCTTTGCTGAAGCCAGAGCCCACCCATAATCATCACCAGCCCGATGTACGTTGAGGGCAGGATCTCCTCTCCCAGGATGAAGTAGATAAACACCAGGGACAGGAACGGCGAAATAAAAATCAGGTTACTGACTTTGGACGTGTTCTCTGCTTTTTTCATTGCATAGGACCAGAGCACGAACGCGATACCCATTTCAAAAGCGCCGACGTAAACCGCAGCCCCCACCGAAGCCATCGGACGAAACTGAATGCCCTCGGTTAGCGCACAGATAAGAGCGATGACGGGCAAGGCAAAGAGGAAATTCAGAAACAGACCGACCACCGGATCCCGCTGATCACGCGTCGCGAGGATCCAGTAGGACGCCCAGATCACGGTGCTGCCCAGCGCAAGCCCCACACCAAGCGGGTTGGAAAAGCTGAGCGACGTCACCGCGCCCCGGGTGGCAATCACCACCACGCCGGCATAGCAGATGAGTCCCGCCACAATGTCGACGCGACGGAGCTTGTGCCCCAGAAATGGCACAGAAAGATACGTCAGCACCAGCGCCCAGGTGTAGTTGAGTGGCTGTGCTTCCTGAGCAGGCAATCGATCAAACGCCGCAAACAGTACAAGATAGTACAGACAGGGGTTGATCAGCCCCATTCCGAACGACTGGAGGTACTGACGCTTCCGAAGTTTGAAGACCAGATGCCAACGGCCCTGTACCAGCAGTATGACGCCCAACACCAGCACCGACGATGCACAGGCGATCAACAGCAACTGAACTGGCGCCAGATCCCTCAACGCCAGCTTGAACGCGGTCGCCACGGTCGACCACAACAACACCGTCCCAAGCCCGAACAGCATGGCCTGCTTCTGGTTGGTCATACAGTCTCCAAAACTCCTTCGGGCAGCATTATCCTGCCCTAATATGTTAGGTTAGCGCTCCCTTTCACTCACCCAGGCATTCGCCCAGATACCGGAGACCGGGACATGCGCCCTCTGGCACTTTGCTTATCGCTGCTCACCACCGTGATGCTGATCATCGCTGGCTGTTCTGAGAGCCAGGAACCATCAACCAGTGATGCCAACCCTGATGCAACTCCAGATGAGTACCCCGTAACCTGGCGCTTCGCGCTGGAAGAGATCGAGGGCAGTGTACAGCATGCCTATGCCAAGGCGTTAAAGGAGTTGGTCGAGACCCGCTCCGATGGCCGGGTCGAACTGGAGATATTCCCCTATGGTTCCCTTGGGACGTCCACCCAGCTGACGGAACTGGTACGTAACGGCTCGGTGAATCTCGCCTTCGCATCCCCGGGCCACCTGGCCAACCGGATTCCAGAAGTCGGCGTCTTCAACCTCCACTACCTGTTCCCGGACGACGAAGAGGCCATACGCAATCTGCTGACCAGCCCGGAACTGGTTACCCGGTTCGAGCCCGCCTACGAGAAGCGGAACCTGAAACTGCTGTCCTTCGTTCCCGAGGGCTGGATGGCATGGACCGCCAACAAGCCTCTGAAATCGCCCGCCGATTTCCACGGCGTGCGTTTCAGGACCATGACCTCGGACCTTGCCGCCGAATCCTTCCGGGTGTACGGGGCTGAACCAAAGCAAACCCCCTTCTCGCAGGTCTACAACGACCTTCAGCTGCGCAAGACCGATGGCCAGACCAACCCGATCTTTGCCATTGAGGAAATGAATTTCTACGAGGTTCAGAGCACGCTGACACTGGGCCGGCCCGCCCAGTTCATCTCATCGGTGGTGACCAACCCGGACTGGATGGCAGCGCTGCCCGACAACCAGAAAGCCTTGCTCGAGGGGGCCCTGCAAGACGTAGCGGTTATTGCATGGAATACCCAGAGGGAACTGAACCAAGCACGCCTGGAACGGATGCTCGAATCAACGCAAATAAAGGTGGTTCGACTCACCGATGAAGAGCGCGCCGCCTTCGCAGAAGCGAGCCTTCCCGCTCGCGAGACTTACGTAAATTCCACCGGCAAGTTCGGCACGGACCTGCTGGACTGGCTGACCCGAAGTGGCAATACCTTCGAAAGCCATGCAGCGGGCTCATCCGCCCGTAACGGGAGCTGACACGAAGCCAACGCCTGCCTCCGCCAGAACATCAGCGCCCCTGGCGGTCAGGTCACTCACGTAACGGAACTGCTCCTTGGGTTCCAGCGGATAGGCCTTCAGGCGATAGAGCATGCCCCACGGTTCGTTCTTTACCACCACCACGACCGGTTGCCAGGTTCGTGTATACGGGCTGGTGAACGCTACGTTCCGAAGCAAATCCAGTACCCGCTGCACATCGTGGTTAGGCTCCAGATGGAAGCAGGCCACGCACATCAGGTTGTCGGTACCGTCGTTGCCGTTGGCCAGCAGGGCGTTCCACAGCATGTTGTGGGGCACCACCACCACCGAGTCATCCGGCGTGACAATTTCCGCCGCCCGGGCACCGATGGAGCGCACTTCACCGTAGTGGCCATCCACCTGAATCCAGTCTCCCGGCCGGTAGGGCATCTCGTACAGGGTGACGATCCCGGCAATCAGGCTGTTCACGTAATCCTTGAACGCAAATCCCAGCACCAGCCCCAGTGCCCCGAAGATGGCAACCATGTTTTCGAACGAGGGCTCGATCAGGATGGGCACCACGATGATGATGGTTGCGACGATCACCAGCAGCCGAATCAGGGGCACGGAAGCCAGAAGATACAAACGAGGTTTGCCACTCAGCCGGCCAGCCAGCACCGGCAAGAGCTTCTGGGCCACGACAATGATTACCATTGCGACAACGACCACGAGCAGCGCGTCCAGCAACGCCTGCGAGTTGATCGTTGCAAAAACCTCCTTCAAGCCAAGATCTTCCATACCATCCTCCCTTCAGAACCTGTCCACGGGAAAGCCCCAGCTTTGCAGGTGCCGCCGGGTGTTCGGGTAGGCCAGATCAGTCACATGCCAGCGGTTACCGGCGTCCCTGTAGTGAATGATGTCGGCCCGTTTCAGCAACACCAGCGCGTTGGTGGTGTCCTGCCGGGAGATACCCGCCACCAGGCGAAGTGACTGCTCGTCAAGTCCGTCGTGCAGGAGCAGCGCATGAAGCACAAATCCTATCGCACGGTCTTTGCTTGGTGGCATAGCTGGCAGGCTCAGCTTGTCCAGAGGAACCACCCAGCAACTGCGTGAGCGGGACGGTTCGCTGTCGCCTGAATCCCCGGCGCCCTCTTCCGGAGCCGCCCGGAGTGCAGAGCGCCAGAGCGCCAGTGCAACCCCGTGATTGCCACGGGAAGCAGCGGCCAGATCACTCAGAAAGCCGCTGTGCCTGATCTTCTTGCCATCGAGTTTTCCGCGCGCCGGCAGCACATACAGACCATCATGGGCCATGCGCGCGACCACCGGATCGGATTCATCATCACCGGCCAGATACGTCAGCCATTGCCCCAGGTACTCGGAATTAAGTGGCGCGGGGGTGCAGGGTGCGGCCGGTATGTCCGGCACATAGCTGGCCCAGAACTGCCAGCACCAGCTTGAACAGCCCACCACGCCCCGACCAGCCGTACCGGCTGATACCCGACGGAGCAATTCCTGAACCAGCGCCAGCCCACCCATATGGCGAAGCCAGAAGTCGGCCAGCTCCGGAATCACCCAGGGCCGTGACAGGTCCTGCTCGTCCCACCACTGGACGGCCTCGCTCTCACTCATCAACAGGCTCTTGGGCGGCGCGATGACCCACTCGCTCCCATCGCCCTGACCCTGCCCGATTGTCGACCAGGACCAGCGGACCAGTGCCTCGCGCATGCCGGAAAACGGTGGCGCCACCAGGAAAGCGACATCCCGGGGATTCGGAACCTCTTCCCTGCGCTCCCGAAGCGCCTCTGAAATGGCTGCGGCCAGAGCCGAGAAGTCGGGGTCGGGAGCAATACGCTGACGCTGACTGGCAGACAATTCCGGCAGGTCATCCAGACTCTGAAAGGGCTGTTCCTTGCGTGACACACCCCCGCGAAGTTGCACCGCAATATGCCGAACAGCGTCCTTGACCGAACGGCGGACGGACAACTCCGGAAACTCCCACTCATCCATAGGAATCAAGCCACCAGGCAAGCACGGGGTTTCGGGGGGTGAATCGTGCGTTTCGGTCAAGCGAACGACTCCTCAGTTGTCAGGTGCGCTGGCTACTCCGGGACCAGCCAATCCAGCCGGTGAGTAACGCCAAGCGCTTCGCGCCCACTCACGTCGTCCATCATGGCGGACAGACGCTCGGACAGGCCCCAGGGCGGATTGACCATCAACATGCCGGAACCGGTCATCCCCCGCTCAGGCGGATGGTCCAGGTGTACTTCGCTGCGCAGCACCTTCCGGACCGGACCCTGCTCAACGCCTTCCAGCAAGCCTTTTTCCAGGCCACTGGTGAGCACGGGATACCAGATAAGATAGACGCCATGACGGCATTTCTTCCACGCCTTCGCCAGCGCCGAGGCAACGGCCTGGTAGTCGGATTTGATTTCATAGGACGGGTCCATCAGCACCAGCAAACGGGGCTGACGCGGAGGAAGCAGCCTGAACATGCCTTTCAGGCCGTCCTCCTGCCGGACCTTAATCCCTCTGGCACTGGCCCACTCCTCAAGCCGGGCGCCTTCGGTGGGGTGCAACTCAAACGTGGTCAAGGTGTCATCGGCCCGAAGAAAGTGGGCAAACCATGCTGGTGATCCGGGGTATCGATTGAGATCATCCGAGGCCGGGTTCAATCCGGAGAGCACACTCAACATGGGTTGCCAGTCCGCTGATGCCAGACTGCCCCGGGCCGCCCAGACTTTCCGTATACCGTCATCGGCTTCGGCGGTTTTCCGTGCCCGGTCACTGTTCAGGTCATACACCGCACTTCCCGCATGTGTATCGATGCAAGCAATGCCGGAGGGTTTGGCCTGCATCATCGACATCGTCAGCGTCAACGCTGCGTGTTTCTGGACATCGGCGAAATTGCCGGCATGGAAGGCGTGCAGGTAACTCAGCATGGATAACTCCGGATAGCCGCGGGTAAGGAAGCGTTTGCGCATCGAAGGCTAGCACCGTCCCCTTACCCTGAACAGGCCGGATCATCCCGATGACGGTATAAACCCGCGGGCACGGTTGTTACCCTTAACAACTTACTCCCATCAGGACCAGCAGGAAGCGCACCTTGACCAAGCAGAACACCGATACCATCGACCAGCTCTACAGCCTGATTGCCAACGAGGAAGACGCCCGGGTGTGCAAGGACATTCCCGACGAAGCCTGCCGGGAAGTGCCCAGAAACTTCTTCCTGATCCTCGCCAGTAACGTACTGACCAAACTGGGGGACCTGCTGACGAGCCCCAAGACGGTACTGGCCTGGCTGATGAGTGCGGTGGGCGCGCCGGCCCTGGTGGCCTGGCTGGTGCCCATTCGCGAATCCGGCTCGATGCTGCCACAGATGGTGATCGGTGCCTGGGTTCGTCGCAAGCCGGTGCGCAAATGGTTCTGGGTGATGGGCAGCTTTGGCCAAGCCGTCAGTGTGATGGCCATGGCCGCCAGCGTCTGGTTTCTGGAGGGGTACGCGGCCGGCGCAGGGATTGTTGCCGCACTGATCGCCTTTTCCCTGGCAAGAGGCTTCTGCTCGGTGGCGATGAAAGATGTTCAAGGCAAATGCATCCCCAAATCCCGCCGGGGCCGTCTGTCCGGCCTGGCCACCACGTTCGGCGGAACCCTGACCGTCGCCATGACGCTCCTTCTGTTCTGGGGGCAGGAAGATCCGAATGTGGCGTTTTATGGTCTGCTGCTGTTGCTGGCCGCCGGGCTCTGGGTGATTGCAGGCTTTCTGTTCGCCGGCGTTCAGGAATACGAGGGCGAAACCAGTGGTGGAGGCAATGCGCTGGCAGAGGCGTTCAAGAGCCTGTCACTGTTGAAAGAGGATGCACCGTTTCGCCACTTCGTGATTACCCGGGCATTGCTGTTGTGTTCGGCCCTGGCGGCGCCCTATTTCGTGGTGCTGGCCCAGCAGCAATCGGAGGGCAGCCTTCTTCTCGGTGTCTTTTTACTGGTAAGCAGTCTGGCCAGCTCCATCAGTGCCAGCGTCTGGGGCTGGATGGCGGACTCATCCAGCCGCAAAACCATGATTCGCGGCGCCGCCATTGCCAGCGGGGTTTGCCTGGTCGTGGCTGTTACCGCCATGGCCGCGGACGATGGAACACGGAGTTCCTGGTTCTACCCCGCAGCCTTTTTCGTGCTGCAGATTGCCCACTCGGGCGTCCGGCTGGGGCGGAAAACCTATCTGGTGGACATGGCCGGCGGCAACAAGCGCACCGACTACACGGCCGTCAGCAATTCTGTGATTGGCGTTCTGCTGCTGGTGACCGGCGCCCTGACCGCGGCGATATCGGCCATCTCGGAAATCGCTGTGATTCTGGTACTGGGCTTAATGGGCGCTGGCGGCATGGTCAGCGCGCTCCGGCTGAAGGAAGTATCCTGAGGCGCCCGTTAGCTGAGGCCGGGAGGCCTCAGATGGTTTTTCCGTCATTCAGGGCCAGCGCCCCTTTGACAATGCGGTAGATCATCCAGATGGACACACCCAGCAGGATGAACCAGCCAATAATGAGTGCCGTGGTCAGCACCCCGATGACCGTCCAGAGCAAGCCAATCCAGAAGGTCCGGATCTGCCAGCGGAAGTGGCTTTCCACCCAGGTATTCTGGACGTCATCCAGTTTGACGTAGTTGATGATAACGCCCACCAGCGGCGCGATGCCTCCGGTAAAAAAATGCAGGGCCTGAAGGATATAGACCACCACCGCCAGGTTACGGGCGGGGTCTGAGCGACGGGCTACGGGGTCCGAACCTGCAGGAATAAACTCCGGTTCAGTCAAGGTAAGTCTCCTTTTCCATACTTAGCCGAAGTCTACCACAGCCCCATTGCGGTATAGCCCGCTGCAGTCAGCGATTGGCCGGGAGTGCGCCGCCCGGCCTTCCTTGCAGCGCCACGGTCAGTGTTTGTCAGCTTTCTCTGCAGCTAACGCGACCGCTTTCTGCTGGCCCATTTCCAAGTGTCATTTGTCATTGTCCCGCTTTTGTTATAGAGGTGAAGGGGTGCAGAACGCCTTGCACATCCATAACCCAAGGCATGTCCAGCCGTCGCCTATCAGCTATTGGGGGCAACCATGCAACCAAAAGACATCGTGGCGCAGTTCATCTCCGACGTTCATGACCAGCGACTGGAAGAAGCCAAGGCTCTGCTGGCCGAAGAGGGCTTTGAGTATGTTGGCCCGAACATGCGCTTCCTGAATCGCGATGACATGCTCGCCTACCAGTTCGGCCTGGTCGCCATCCAGAAAGACCTGGTCACCCGTCAGCTCAGTGCCGACGGTGAGCACGTATTCGCCATTCTCGATTACCGGACACACTTCGAACCCATCGGCGATGTCCGGCTCGCGGTCTGGTTCCGTGTCCGGGACGACAAGATCCAAAGCGTCGAAACCTTCTACAATGCGGCCGTGGTGGAAAACATGCTTGGCGGCAACCTGCCTCCCCCCGGCATGGTCGGTTCCTGATTCGTTGTGATTTCGAAAGGTGTAAGGGCTCCGCAACGGGGCCCTTTTGTCATTGAAAGGAGAAGCTTCGTCGGTTGACTGGGTGGGTGGATATCAGTCTGTGCAGGCCCGGCAAACAACCGCCCCGGGCAGGGCGTGCCGGACCCGGGCTGAGGGGTTACTCCTCGGTCATATCCTCGTACCCTTCCTTCACAGCATCCGCAGCGTCATCTGCCGCCTCGCCCATTTCCTCAGCCGTATCAGAAACCGCATCCTTGGTGTCCTCATAGGCATCACCAGTAGCATCAGCTGCATCATCCGCCATGTCTTCAACATTGTCTGCGGCCTGCTCCAGATCCACACCTTCTTCGCTTTCCTCAGAACTGCACGCAGTCAGTCCGAGCGTCAGTGTAAAAGCAACTGCTGCCAGAATTGGTTTATACATAACCATTCCCTCCATTGGTCCATAAAGTACCGCTATGACAGGTTAAGGGCACCGGACGCACCACACAACCGACGCCGGATTACCCTTTGGTTAGTTAGTAGGCTGACGGGCAGAGCCGTTGGCCGTCCAGTGTGATGATATGGTCAATGCCAACCATCACGCGCCGCCCCAGCAACACGTAATCATGGCCTGCACGGCTATAGAGGTCCTTGATAATGTCATGAACGGTACAGACCTGACCGGAGCTGTCGCGATAAACAATCTCTGCAAGCTGACCGGAAGTGATGTAGCTACTCAGAATATCCAGAGCCGACCAAGGTACGACCGTATTCGGCGCTCCCCTCGATGGAATCATGCAGAAGCCATCCCCGTTTAAAGTTGTTCGATGGTTTGTGTGGTTTTTCTTATTACAGGCAGGAGTCTGGTTCACAATCAGCGATTTCGCCAGTATCCGCCCGGCAAGGCCTGTCAGCTGTGCCAGCAGTTCTGAAGGGGTGGTTGGTAATTGCCCCCGGCGATCAGGCCGAGGGCTGAAGAAGGGATAGGAGCGGGGACCTTTCGGTCAGAACCACTCCGTTTTCATTTCCAGGCAAGTGTCATCCTGATTGCGCAGCAGCACCAGGTCCTGAGCCACCGTGGGCAGCTCCCAGTGGAAGAAATACTGGGCCGCCTGAAGCTTGCCGCGATAGAAGCTTTCCTCACTGCCTGCCGGCATCGCCATCAGCGCCTTCTCCGCGGCATTGGCCTGTCGCAGCCACATCCACGCCACCACAATGTGGCCGAACAGGTGCAGGTAACAGGACGCATTCGCCAGCGCCCGATCCGGGTTCTCCTGCATCAGGCTCTTGCCCAGGCTCTGGGTGACCTGAACCGCTTTCTGCAGGGTTTCGCTCAGGGACAGCGCCCACTGCTGGCAGCGGTCGGTTTTTGCTTCGGTCAGATCGATCTGCATCTGCTGCATCAGCAATTGCAGGCCGTGGCTCTGATCCTGCCAGACCTTGCGACCCAGAAGATCCAGCGCCTGGATGCCGTTGGTACCTTCGTGAATCGGGTTCAGTCGATTGTCCCGCCAGCACTGCTCAACCGGATATTCCCGGGTGTAACCCGCGCCGCCGTAAACCTGAATGGCCAGGTCGTTGGCCTTGGGGCCGTACTCCGAGGGCCACGCCTTGATCACCGGGGTTAGCAAGTCCAACAGCTTGCCCGCCTCAATACGCTTTTCCTCGTCCGGATGGGTATGCTGATCGTCCATCAGCCGGGCACCGTACAAACACAGCGCCAGCCCCCCTTCGCTGTAGGCTTTCTGGGCCAGCAGCATACGGCGAACGTCCGCGTGCTCGATGATGGGTACCTGCGGGGCTTCCGGGTTCTTCTCCGAGGGCTTGCGGCCCTGCAAACGGTCTTTCGCGTATTCCAGGCTGTGCATGTAGCCGCGATAACCGATGACTGCCGCGCCAAAGCCCACGCCAAGGCGGGCTTCGTTCATCATCTGGAACATGTACTTCAGGCCCTGGTGGGGCTCGCCCACCAGATAACCGTGGCAGGGCGCATCGTCACCGAAACTCAGTGCCGTGGAGGTGGTGCCCCGGTAACCCAGCTTGTGAATCAGGCCGGCAAGGCTGACCCCGTTGCGTTCGGTGCTGTTTCCGTCGCCACCCACCCGGAACTTGGGCACGATAAACAGGGAAATACCCCGCACACCACCCGGTGCACCTTTGATCTTGGCCAGCACCATGTGAACGATGTTTTCGGTGAGGGATTGTTCACCACCGGAGATGTAGATCTTGGCGCCTTTGATCAGGTAATGGCCATCGTCGGTTGGGGTGGCCGAGGTACGGATATCCGCCAGTGAGGAACCGGCGTGAGGTTCGGTCAACGCCATGGTGCCTGTAAAGCGACCTGACAGCATGTGAGGCAGGAACGTCGCTTTCTGCTGCTCATCACCAAACACGCGAATCAGGTTTGCGGCGGCGGTGGTCAGAAACGGGTACCCGGCCGTGCCGGGGTTGGCCGCCGTGAAGAACCCATTGCAGGCCGCCATAACCGATTCAGGCAGTTGCATGCCACCCAACTCGTAGTCGTAACGTCCGGCCAGGAAACCAGCCTCCGCATAGGCATCAAAGGCCTCCTTGACGTCCGGAAGCATCTCCACCGCACCGTCCACAAAACGCGGTTCCTGCTTGTCTGCCGCACTGTTGTGGTTGGCAAATTTGTCCCGGGCCAGCCGATCGGCGGTTTCGATCACCGCATCAAAGGTGTCGCGGCTGTGTTCTCTGAACCGTTCCCGGGTGGCCAGACTCTCGGTATCGAGGACTTCGTACAGCTGGAACGCCAGGTCACGGCGGTCAATCAGCGTATCACTCATGCTTGAATCTCCTATGTGCTTGCACACAGGGTGTCACAGGCCATTCGGATGATAAACCGGCATTTATGACATATTATTGGTCGATACTGCCTATCTAATCCCTAATGCACTGATTTAAGGGCAAACAACATGCTCCGTGTCGCTGTTATTGGCTTTGATGGTGCGTTGGCCAGCGCCATCACCGGCATCATTGACCTTTTTCGTCTGGCGGGCGTGTCGTGGGCACGCATCCACAGCGAGGAACCGGACCCACGCTTTCATACCCGGCTGCTGACCCGGGATGGAGGCCCGTGTCGCTGCATAAACGGGATGACTCTGATGGCCGATGGGCGCTGGGATACCGACGACCCGGCAGACGTCATCGTTATTCCCACCATTGGTGCCTTCATCCCGGATGTGCTCAAGCGCAATCAGGCCCTTATCGAGTGGTTACGCCAGCAGGACAGCAAGCAAACCCTGCTAGCCAGCAACTGCACAGGTGCCTTCCTGCTGGCCGAAGCCGGCTTGCTCGACGAAAAACAGGCAACCACCCACTGGGGCTTCAGTAACCAGTTCCGGCAGCGCTACCCCCGGGTTTACTGCCACCCGGAGAAGCTGGTCACCGTGGACGGCAACGTGGCCTGCGCCGGCGGTGGCATGGCGTGGTGGGATCTGGGCGTCTATCTGGTGGAGCGCTATGCAGGCACCGATGTCGCCCGACAGCTGGCAAAGGCGTTCGTCATTGATGCCGGCCGAACCAGCCAGGCGCCCTACGGCGCGCTGCAAACCAAGCGATATCATGCGGACCGGACCATTCTGGAACTGCAGGACTGGCTTGACGCCCATTACACCAAACCCGTCACCCTGAGGGATCTTTGCCAGCAGACCGGGCTGAGCGAACGATCATTGTTCCGACGTTTCCGGGCAGCAACGGGCGACACGCCGACCACCTATCTGCAGCTTCTTCGCATTGAGCATGTCCGCCAGCGACTGGAGTCATCCCGCCAAGCCATTGAAGATATTATTCATTCAGCCGGCTACGAGGATGTAAGTTCGTTTTCCCGTCTGTTCAAGAAGCATACCGGCATGGCTCCAGGGGCCTACCGGGCCCGCTTTGCCCGATGACGACTGTAACAATGGCACGAGGTATGCGTCAGAAAAAATAGAAGGCCAAATTTTGGTGCAGTTCGTAAAGAATTTTGACACCAGTGTCTGAGTGGGAGGGCACCATGGACACACCATCACGGCCAAGTCAGGCCGACGTTCTGAACAAGCTGTATTGCATGAAGCAAAAGCAGCTGGCAAAAGCCTTAGAAAGTGGCAACAGCTTGCGAAGTCAGGTACTTGCGGCCGAAGCTGAAGCCATCTTCAATGCCATAAAAACCGCTCGCTAATCTTTTTTCTCACCTCTTCCGGGAGCCAGGCTTTTCTTCAGGCGACGGCTCCAGCGCTGTTTCGCGTAGCGGCGAAGGTTAGAGACATTGTCCGTCTCGTCCATGATCTCGGTGCCCAACAGCGTCTCCAATATGTCCTCCAGCGTCACTATGCCCAGCCAGGTGCCGAGCTGATCGTACACCACCGCCAGATGTTGGCGCTCCCGCAACATGTCTGAAAACAGGAATTCAATATTGGTATTGCCCTTGACCCGCTTGACCTCGCGCATGTGGGACAGTAGATCTGCGTCCTCATCGAGATTGAGCAGATCGGCACGGTGCAGATAGCCAAGTGCCTCGCCCTCTTCGTCGATGACCGGGTAACGGGAAAAGGGCGAGTTCCGTACCTTGTCCCGGAACACCTCCACCGTTGTGCCCGGCTCGATGTACTTGCACACGGTTCTTGGGGTCATCACCGAATCCACCTTGATTTCATGAAATCTCAGTACGTTGTGGATGATTCGTTTTTCATCCTCATCAAGCGCCTGCTGATCCCGGCCTATTTCTGCCAGGGCACTGATTTCTCCCCGAATGTCCGTCTCCGGCTCACCGGATCCGATGCGGCGGGTCACCTGCTTGGACAACCAGATGAACGGCAGCAACGCCTTGATCATAAACCCGAGGATGGCTGGCAAATATGGCGCCAGTCCCCGCCAGTACTTGGCGCCAATGGTCTTGGGAATGATCTCGGAGAAAATCAGAATGGCCAGGGTCATCGCTGCGGAGGCCACGCCTAGCCACGCCTCGCCAAACACAACGGCAACCTGGGCCCCGACCCCGGTTGCCCCGACCGTGTGGGCCACGGTGTTGAGCGTAAGAATGGCGGACAGCGGCTCTTCGACGTCGTCCTTCAGTTTCCGGAGGCCCTCAAACTGTTGCGGCCGCTCGTTTTTCAGGGAGGCAACATAGCTTGGCGTCACCGACAGCAGAGCCGCCTCCAGAATGGAACATAGGAACGAAAACCCGATCGAGATGATCGCGAACGCAATGAGTAAGGTCATAGCTTTATCGCAACTTCCGTTCCCTGTCGGATGGCCCGTTTTGCGTCCAGCTCCTCGGCAACATCGGCACCGCCGATCAGGTGCGCCTTGACACCCGAGGCCTCCAGCTGATCAAAAAGTTCCCGGTAGGACTCCTGCCCGGCGCAAATCACCACGTTATCGACATCCAGCACGCGGGTTTCGGTTTCCTTGCCTTCCTTGTCCACCAGGGTAACGTGCAGACCATCGTCATCAATGCGGTCATATCGGCAGCCACGCAGCATTTCCACGTCCCGGTGTTTGAGGCTGTTTCGGTGCACCCAGCCGGAGGTCTTGCCCAGACCCGCGCCAACCTTGCCGGTCTTGCGCTGCATCAGGTAGATCTTGCGGGGCGACTCGGTGGGCTGACGCTCGGCCAGGCCACCCGGCCCTTCGTAGTCCGGAGCCACACCCCATTCTGCCTGCCAGGCATCAATGCTGATCTGCTCGCCTTCGGGTTGATGACTGAAGTCGTGGGTCAGAAACTCACTGACGTCGAACCCGATACCGCCGGCGCCAATCACCGCCACGGACTTGCCCACCGGCTTGTTATGACGCAACACATCCAGATACCCGAGCACTTTCGGGTGGTCAATACCGTCAATAGCAGGTGTTCTCGGCTTGACGCCGGTGGCGACAACCACGTCGTCAAAACCGGCCTTGGCCAGGGATTCCACATCCACTCGGGTGTTCAGCTTCAGGTCGATGTCCAGCAGCTCGATCTGGCGCTGGAAATAACGCAGGGTTTCGTAGAACTCTTCCTTACCGGGAATCCGCTTGGCGTAATTGAACTGCCCGCCAATCCGGTCGTCCGCTTCGAAAAGGGTGACCTTGTGCCCACGCTTGGCGGCAGTCGTCGCGGCGGCCAGCCCGGCAGGCCCGGCGCCCACCACCGCCACACTCCGCACTACCGGCGCCACGGTCAGCACCAGCTCCGTTTCATGACAGGCGCGAGGGTTCACCAGACAGGACGCCCGCTTGGCCTGAAACGCGTGGTCCAGACAGGCCTGGTTGCAGGCAATGCAGGTATTGATTTCATCCGCCCGGCCCTGCTCGGCCTTGCGCACAAACTCGCTGTCCGCCAGCAGAGGGCGAGCCATGGACACCATATCGGCTTTGCCGGCGGCCAGAATTTCCTCGCCTTTCTCGGGCGTGTTGATCCGGTTGGTTGTACAGACGGGAATATCCACTTCGCCATAGAACTTGGCAGTGACATCGGCAAATCCACCCCGGGGAACGGAGGTAACAATGGTCGGCACCCGTGCCTCGTGCCAGCCAATGCCCGTGTTGATAATAGTGGCGCCCGCCTGTTCGATGGCCTTACCTAACGCGACGATCTGATCCCACGTCTGACCACCCTCCACCAGGTCCAGCATCGATAAGCGGTAAATGATGATGAAATCCGGGCCAACCGCTTCCCGGATCCGGCGCACAATCTCCACAGGCAGGCGCATCCGGTTTTCATAGGGGCCACCCCACTTATCCGTCCGCTGGTTGGTGCGCTCGCACAGAAACTGGTTGATGAAATAGCCCTCGGAACCCATCACTTCCACACCATCGTAACCGGCATACTTGGCCAGTTCCGCCGCGCGGACGAAGTCCTTGATCTGCCCTTCAACACCACGGGCAGACAGGGCGCGCGCCTTGAACGGAGTGATCGGTGCCTTGGTGGCAGACGCAGAGACGGTGAACGGGTGATAGCCATAGCGCCCGGCATGCAGCAGCTGCAGGCAGATCTTTCCGTTCGCCTCGTGCACGGCACCGGTAACATGGCGATGCAAAAGTGCCGTGCCCTTGTTGTTCATGGTGGAAGCCAGAGGCGCCAGCTGACCGGCCAGGTTGGGCGAGTAGCCACCAGTCACCATGAGGCCTACCCCACCCTCGGCACGCTCGGCAAAGTAGCGGGCAAACTTGTGGATGTTCCAGAACCGGTCTTCCAGGCCGGTATGCATGGAGCCCATCAGCACACGATTTCGGAGTTCGGTGAATCCAAGATCGAGGGGTTTAAGTAGATTTGGGTAGGTTGAACTCATGATGTTGCCTCACGAAAAATTTATACCGAGTATACACTTGGTGAATGGCAAGGTGACTTGACCAGCAGGACGGGCCACGTATCATCGGCAATCAAGTTTGACTGACGGAGCGACCATGACCATAAGGTCTACTGGCTGCAAGTTCTCCACTGGCACGCCGATAACCGCAGACATCGCGCGGCATCGGGGGCGTTTGCCGTACTTTCCTGATCCACCTGCCCGGGCCTGAGAGTTCATCATTATCCTGTCCTCGGGTCAGCACCGCTCTGACTGAAGGATGGAGCCGGAGACAAGAAACAATAACAGGCTTGTCTCTACGACTAACAAGGATCCGATAAGAGGTTGCGATGTCGCTACCGTTGGTTGTTCTACTGCCATTTCTGGGGGCCATAGCCGCGCCCCTGTTTGCCCAGGGAGGGCGCACGGCGATCGCCATTGCCTCGTCCGTGCCGGCGCTGATTGCCCTTGCGGCGCTATTTCCTCATTGGCAAACCCTCGCGGACGGCGGCATTGTGCTGTACCACGCCGAGTGGCTTCCTGCCCTGGGGCTGGCCTTCAGTTTCCGCCTTGACGGGCTGTCCCTGCTGTTCGCCCTGCTGATCCTCGTCATCGGTCTGCTGATTATCCTGTACGCCCGTTACTATCTGAAGGCACAGGAGAACGTCGGCAAGTTTTATGCCCTGCTACTGAGTTTCAAAGGATCGATGCTGGGCATTGTGCTGTCCAACAACCTGCTTCTGATGATGATTTTCTGGGAGCTGACCAGCCTGACGTCCTTCCTGCTGATCAGCTTCTGGAACTACAAGCAGGACGCTCGGCGGGGGGCACGAATGGCACTGGCCGTCACCGGCGGTGGCGGGCTGGCGCTGCTGGCCGGCATCCTGATGATTGGCAACATTGTTGGCAGCTTTGAGCTGGATCAGGTACTGGCCGCCGGCGACCAGATCAAGGCGCACTCGCTCTATCCGGTGGCCCTGACCCTGATCCTGCTGGGCGCCTTTACCAAGTCCGCCCAGTTCCCGTTCCACTTCTGGCTGCCCCACGCCATGCAGGCGCCGACGCCCGTCTCCGCTTACCTGCACTCGGCCACCATGGTCAAGGCCGGCATCTTCCTGATGGCCCGCCTCTATCCGGCTCTGGCGGGCACTGAACAGTGGTTCTACATGGTCAGCTTTACCGGCATGGCCACCTTGCTGATTGGCGCCTACGTGGCCATGTTCAAGCACGACCTGAAAGGTCTGCTGGCCCACTCCACTGTCAGCCACCTGGGCCTCATCACCCTGCTGTTCGGCATGGGGACCGAACTGGCGGCAGTGGCGGCCGTGTTCCATGTCATTAACCACGCCACCTTCAAGGCGTCCCTGTTTATGGCTGCCGGCATCATCGACCATGAAACCGGCACCCGGGACATGCGGCGCATCAACGGGCTCTGGCGATACATGCCCCATACCGCCACCCTGGCCATGGTGGCAGCCGCGTCCATGGCCGGTGTTCCCCTGCTGAACGGATTCCTGAGTAAGGAGATGTTCTTTGCCGAATCCCTGGAACTGAACCTGCCGGGCATCTGGGCATGGCTGCCGCCACTGGTGGCCACCCTGGCGGGAATTTTTGCGGTTGCCTATTCGGCCCGATTCATCCACGACGTGTTCTTCAACGGCCAACCGGTGGATCTGCCCATTTATCCGCCCCATGAACCGCCCCGCTACATGAAGATTCCCGTCGAAATTCTGGTGTTTGCCTGCATCATGGTGGGCATGTTCCCGGCGATTTCTGTCGGACCTCTGCTTTACGCAGCGGCCTCGGCCACGCTGGGCGGAGAGGTGCCCGAGTACCACCTGACCATTGCCCACGGCTTCAACCTGCCCCTGCTGATGAGTTTCATCGCCTTCTTCGGCGGTTTGCTGATGTACACCCAGCGACAAAAATTCTTCGACTTCCACGCACGGTTTAAAGAAGTGGACGAGAAAGCAGTGTTCGAAGCCGCCATGTTGCGCGTCGAAGGCTTTGCCCGGGGCATCACCGAGCACGTTGAAAATGGTTCGCTGCAGCGATATGTCTTTTTCCTCGCCGTCAGCGTCATTGCTGTGGCCGCCGCGCCGCTGATGGATCTTGGCATTTTTGTTGGCGAGTCTGGCCTGTCGCCCATCGACCTCCCCACCGCCCTGGCAGCCGGCGTGCTGATCATCTGCGCGTTCCTTACTGCAGCCCTGCACCGTTCCCGCTTCTATTCACTGACCCTGCTCAGCGTGGTCGGACTGGTGGTGGCACTGGCCTTTGCCCGCTTCTCGGCACCGGATCTGGCCATGACCCAGTTGTCGGTGGAAGTGGTCACCATTGTGTTGCTGATGCTGGCACTCTATTACATGCCGTCCTGGACACCACTTGAGACCTCCAAGCCTCGCCGCATTCGCGATGTCATCATTGCACTGGTGGCGGGCACAGGCATGACGCTGGTGACCCTGGCCATGCTGACCCAGCCGTTCAGCTCGATTTCCGAGTTCTTCCTGGAAAACAGCAAGTCCGGAGGTGGCGGAACCAATGTGGTAAACGTGATTCTGGTGGACTTCCGGGGCTTTGATACCCTCGGCGAAATCACCGTGCTGGCCATTGCGGCGCTGGGCATCTACGCCATGCTGAAGAATATGGCCCTGACACCGCCCCCGGGCGACGGCCAGGGTCACGGCTGGACGCGGGATCTGCACCCCCTGATGCTGCGACTCATTGCCCGCCCAATGCTGCCACTGGCATTGATGGTATCCGTTTACATCTTCCTGCGCGGGCACAACCTGCCGGGTGGCGGCTTTATTGCCGGCCTGATCACGTCCATTGCCCTGATCCTGCAGTACGTGGCCAGCGGCATGGTCTGGACCCAGGACCGGGTGCCATTCAAATACCACAATGTGATTGGTATCGGCCTGCTGTTCGCCGTTATCGCCGGTGCCGGCAGCCTCGCCTTCGGCTACCCGTTCCTGACCTCCACGTTCGGCTACATCACCTGGCCAGTGGTGGGTAAGTTCGAGGTTGCCTCGGCACTGGTCTTTGACCTCGGGGTCTACCTGACGGTCATTGGCGCCACTCTGCTGGCAATCGTGAGTATCGGCAGAATCTCACCGCACTCGGCCATCAAGAGTCCTAAGGAGGGCGCGTAATGGAACTTGTCTTTGCTCTGGTTATCGGCGCGCTGACCGCTTCCGGCGTCTACCTGATCCTGCGGGCCCGCACCTTCCCGGTGGTGGTGGGTTTGACGTTGCTGTCCTACGGCGTAAACCTTTTCCTGTTCTCCAGCGGCCGACTGGCCACTGCGGGCCAGCCCATCCTCGGCTCTACGGACGCCTATTCAGACCCGCTGCCACAGGCACTGGTCCTCACCGCGATTGTGATCGGCTTTGCCATGACCGCGTTTGTCGTGGTGCTGTCCCTGCGCAGCCTGGCCGATCATGAGGATGACCACGTGGACGGCGAACGCAATGCCCGCCTGGCAGACACCGAACAGGAAAAACAGGAGGGCCAGCAATGACGCAGTGGCTGACTGCCCCCATTCTGATCCCGCTGATCGGCGGCATTCTGCAGGTATTCATGGGCTATGCCCCGATCAGCCTGCGCCGGACCCTGGCCCTGATCACCACCGTGCTGATGATGGTGTCCACCATCGTTCTGCTGGTTATGGCGAGCGATGGCACCTACCGGCTCTACGCCTTTGGCAACTGGCAGCCGCCCTTTGGCATTGTGCTGGTGCTGGACCGGTTGGCCGCGCTCATGCTGGTGCTGACCTCGGTCCTCGCCCTGTTCTGCCACATCTTCTCGATCGGTGGCCAGGACGAGGGTAACCGCCAGTTCCATGGCCTGTTCCTGTTCCAGCTGCTGGGGCTGAACATCGCTTTCCTGACCGGCGACCTGTTTAACCTGTTCGTCGCCTTTGAGGTACTGCTCATCGCCTCCTACGGCCTGTTAATGCATGGAGGAGGCCGAACCCGTACCGTGCCGGGCCTGCACTATGTGGTCCTCAACCTGGCTGGCTCGGCCATTTTCCTGATCAGCGTCGGCATGATCTACAGCGTCACCGGCACCCTGAACATGGCGCACCTGGCGGTGGAGATTCCGAAAGTCAGCGGCGAAGAGCTGAACATCGTCAAGGCCGGCGGCATGATGTTGCTGGTGGTGTTTGCGCTCAAGGCGGCTCTGATCCCCCTGTGCTTCTGGCTGCCAAAGGCCTACGCCCGGGCAACCGCGCCCGTGGCAGGCCTGTTTGCGGTGATGACCAAGGTGGGCATCTACGCCATCCTTCGGATCTACTTCCTGATCTTTGGCGATTCCGCCGGCTCACTGGCGAACCTGGGAATGGACTGGGTATTCCCGCTGGCCCTGATCACCCTCACCATGGGCGTCATTGGCGCACTGGGTGCGGATAACCTGAAAACCCTGGTGGCCTGGCAGGTGGTGATCTCCGTGGGCACCCTGCTGGCGCCCATTGCCCTGGGCTCCACCGATGGTATTTCCGCTGCCCTCTTCTATCTGCTGAGCACCACCTGGACCGTCGCAGGCCTGTTCCTGGTTGCTGATCTGGTCTCCAACCAGCGCGGCTCAGCCAAGGACAAGATCGTCACAGCGCCACGCATGCACAACCGTACCTTCCTGAGCGTGTTGTTCTTAGTGGGCGCCGTGGCCGCCGCCGGCTTGCCGCCCCTGAGTGGCTTTTTCGCCAAAGTGCTGATTCTGCAATCTGCGCTGGATAGTTCTCAGATGGCGTGGCTGTGGTCAGTCATCCTGATTGGCAGTTTCTTTACCGTGGTCGCCTACAGCCGGGCTGGAAGTATTGTGTTCTGGCGCACGGTGGATGGACACGTGGAAAACAAATCACCGCTGACCGGCACGGTATCGGTCAGCGCCGGCGCGCTGGTCGGCCTTAGCCTGATTATTGTGGCGCTGGCCGGGCCGATTGGTTCATACACCGACGCGACTGCCGAACAGCTGAACAACCCGCAGGCCTACATAGAGGTGCTCAACACGCCGATGGTGGGAGGAAACCCATAATGTTTGATCGCCTGAGCTTTTTCCCCCAACCCTGGTTAAGCGTATTGCTGTTTGCCACCTGGCAGCTTCTGAGCGACGGCATTTCTGGTGCAAGCCTGGTGATTGGTATCCTGCTGGCCTGGGCCATCCCCCAGATGACCCATGGTTTCTGGCCGGACCCACCGGCCTTCATCAGGGCCTGGCGCATGCCGCTGTACCTCCTGCGGGTCATCAGGGACATCGTGATCGCCAGCATTGAAGTCGCCTGGCTGATTCTGAGCCCTCGCAAGCCTCGCCCGGCATTCATCTCCTATCCGCTGGAACTGGAGCATCCTCTGGCCATCAGTATTCTGGCCAGCACCATTTCCCTGACGCCGGGAACGGTGAGCGCAGACGTGAGTGACGACAACAAGCTGCTTCTGATTCACGCCCTGGACGCGGAAAACGACCAGGAAGTGATCGACACGATCCGGAACCATTACGAGAAACCTCTGCTGGAGATGTTCCAATGATGGTCACAGCCCTCTACATCACCATTGCCATGGTCACACTGGCCGCCCTGCTGAACGTATTTCGCCTGATCAAGGGCCCGGATGCGCCAGACCGGGTGCTGGCGCTGGACACGCTTTACGTCAACGCCATCGCCCTGATCATACTGCTGGGCATCACCCTGGGTACCCGGATGTATCTGGAATCTGCGCTGCTGATTGCCGTGATGGGGTTTGTCGGCACCGTTGCCATGGCCAAATATCTCAAGCGCGGCAGCGTGATCGACTAATCACCGGCCCATAAAGGACACACGTTATGAGTGCGTTTCTTGAAATTATGATATCCATCCTTTTGCTGATTGGGGGCGCGTTTACCCTGATTGGTGCCATTGGACTGGTCCGGTTGCCGGACTTCTACACCAGACTGCACGGCCCCACCAAGGCAACCACACTGGGTGTGGGCGCCATTATGGTCAGCTCCGTACTGTACTTCAGCCACGGGGGCGAAACAGGCATTTCAGAGATTCTGATTACCGTGTTCCTGTTCATGACCGCACCGGTCAGTGCCAACATCCTGGCCAAGGCCGCGATGCACATTGGCGTGAACACTGCCGAACACACCCGGGGCAACCCCTGGGACCAATAAGAAGCGTCTAAACGGCACCTATCCGAGTATTTCCATTGGTTTCAGCCTAATCTCGTGTAAAGTAGGCGCCAAAATTCTTATAAGGAGACAGCGCACAATGCTGAAAGTGAATGAATATTTTGATGGCAACGCCAAGTCCATCAACTTCCAGACCTCAACTCTGCCAGCGACGGTAGGCGTGATCAGCCCGGGCGAATACGAGTTTGGAACCACCAAGAAAGAAACCATGACCATCATCAGCGGTGCACTGACCGTCATGCTGCCTGGTATGGATGACTGGCTGACCTACGGCGCGGGCGAAAGCTTCGAAGTGGCTGGCCAGGCCAGTTTCAAGGTCACTACCGATGTGGACACCGCTTACCTCTGTACCTACGAGTAAGCTCAAGGCCTGAACAGACCATAAAAAAAGCCCCGTGAACGCTTCTGGCGTCACGGGGCTTTCTCATGTTTTGAGCAGCAAACTGTATCCCTCCAGTCAGCCTCCCGAACGCTTCACCGTCCAGCCTTTTTCCTGCAGGAGGGGCACCAGAATATCCCGCTGATCGCCCTGAATCTCCACGACACCGTCTTTCACCGTTCCACCGGTGCCGCACTTGGCTTTCAGGACTTTGGCATAAGCCTTGAGTTCTTTGTCATCCATGGGGATGCCCGTTACCAGGGTCACGCCCTTGCCCTTCCGGCCCTTGGTTTCACGGCTTACCCGCACAATACCGTCGCCCTTCGGCCTTTCGGGCTCGCTACAGGTGCATTCAGACACTGGGTTCTTACAGCCGGGGCACATACGGCCGTGCTCGGTGGAAAACACCAGTCCACCTTCATTTCGCTTCTTCATTCCGGTCCTCTGTTCTGCTCCGGTTTATGACTCAGGGGCCGGAGGGTACTGGGAAAACATTTCCGCGACCACTTCATCGATCAGTTCACGGCGTTCGTCGGACGACTGGAATTCCTTTAGATAACGGCGGCTGACGGCTCGCCAGACCACCTCATTGGCGGAGGTATCCACCAGTTCCAGGACCAGCTTGCCCTCTTTCACTTCCCGCACCGGCGGCGGTGCAGCCATGCCCCAGCCAAAGGGGCCGCGGCCAAACCCGATACCTACGCCAACACCCACCTGCTCCAGCCGCTCTTCTTCAACAATCTGCCAGTTCACCAGCAGGTCCGCCTCGGCTTCGGGCACCTGGCGCAGGGCTTCGCGTTTCATTTCCCGCTCCACAGCAGCACGAACACGGCTGCCATCCAGGGAAACGAACGAGCCTGCCCCGGCATTGGGCGCAAAAGCCCAGGTACCATAACTGCCGAACATGGCGGTGTCCTTGTAGTCGGTTACCACGTTGGCCGTGCAACCGGCCAACGCCAGCAACAGGGCAGTGATCATCAGAAAACGCATGCAAGATCCTCCTTGTGGAGCTCACGTCCTTTCAGTATACGTCCGCCAGAGACCTACAGCTGTCCTTACGGGTCAGTTATCGAAATGGTAGTCCAATCGCTGGGCATCGCAGAACGCTGCAAAGGCATCGGCCAGCTCTTCCGGAACCTGAAGTTGGGCGGTGACCCGGTTGCCATAGTCAACCGAGACCACCTCGGCACCGTGGACCTCACACCAGTGCCTTACCGGCTGTTCGTCAGCGAACTGCATGGTCACGGTTACGGGGGCCATAGGCTGCTGGACCACACGGTCCACGGCCGACAGCACACTCTCAGCGGCACCGGCGTAGGCCCTCACCAGACCGCCAGCGCCCAGTTTGATGCCGCCGAAGTAGCGGATCACCATCACCAGCACGTCGCCCATATCCTTGTGCTGAATGACATTTAGAATGGGCTTTCCGGCGGTGCCCGAGGGCTCGCCGTCGTCACTCATGCCCGCCTCTGCGGCGGAGCCTGGCCGTCCCAGCTGGTAAGCCCAGCAAACATGCCGGGCATCGGGATGATCGTTATGGGCCTCGTCCAGCCACGCCTTGACCTCCTCACGAGAGGAAACCGGCGCAATCCGGGCGATGAAGCGGCTTTTCTTCACTTCCGTTTCCCGCTCAAGGTATCCTGCGGGGACCGGGTAATCCTTGCTCATCAGTAGGTAAACCTTATGTCTGAAGACAGCGATCGTACCAGTCCGGGCGCAGCCAGCCCAGCCAGGATCCAGAAGGCCGCCTGCGGTATCCGGTTCGCAGACGATGAACTGCAGGAAGGCATCGATTTTTCCGGTGCCGAACGCCTTATGCCCGAGGACGACGCGGCACCGGACGAACCGGAATCAGGTGCCGATAAAGACCGGCAGACGGATCGTCACCCGTAAGCCGCCCGAAGCGCCTCGATCGGCGCGGATTGAGCCGTCGTGGGCCGCGACAATGTCCCTGGCAATGGCCAGGCCAAGACCCCAGCCCTGCCCCCCGCGGGATTTGTCGGCGCGGTAGAAGGGCTCGAACAGGTGCGGCAGGTGTTCGTCATCCACGCCCGGGCCTTCATCCTCGAAAGCGATCTCGAGAAATTGCCCCGATGTCCCGACACTCACCTGAACGGCATCCCCCGGCGAGGTGTGGTCAAGGGCATTCTGCAGGATGTTTTCAAACGCCCGGCGCAACAATTCGCCATCGCCCAGTACAGAACTCTTGAGCAACTCTGGCCCGGCCGTGAGCTGACAGTCTACCCCCTGGTGTTCCGCATAGTCCGCCGCATCCTGGAGCACTTCGTTGATCAACGTCAGCAGCGCAACCGGCTCCCGCTCGATGTCATTGCCCTGCTCGGCCACCCGGTACAAGGTCAGGATCTGGGCGGTCATGGCCTCCAGCCGTTCGTTTTGTCGCAGAATACTGGCCATGAGTTGTTCGTCCTCACCGGCATCGGTCGCCAACTCAATGGCAATTCGCTGGCGAGTCAGGGGCGTTCGAAGGTCGTGGGAGATATCCCGTAGCAAATGTTTCTGCCGTTCCAGCAGGGTGCACAGCTGGTCGGTCATGGCATTGAACGCCGTAGCCAGCTGGCCAACCTCATCGCCCCGCCCGGCAATATGCTCACTGACCCGCAGCTCGGTCCGCCCACCGGCGATTTGCCGTGCGGTCTGTTCCATGTGATTCATCGGGCGCGAAACCATACGGGCAATCCACCAGCACGCCAGGGTAATCAGCACGGCGGCCAGAGCCAGCTCGATGAAACGGAACACACCGGGGTCCAGCCAGCCTTCCCCTGAGGCCCGGGGCCAGGCCACCAGCTGATACCTTTCATTGATATCAAACAGTGCCGGTTTCTGGGGATACCAGCTGGATTCCATGCGTTCCCGCACGAAAGACGGCAGGCGCCGCTCCTTATCATCCAGATCAATCAGAATAAGGTGCAGATCCATCTGTTCGCCCTGTTCACGCAGAAAACGCCAGGGCGCCCATTTGCCGTTCTCCTCGCGAATCGCGATAGCTTCCAAGCCAAGGTCATGAAGCCCGGCCTGCCGCTCAATGGCTTGTCGCTCACGATCCAACAGTACCCGGCTCGCCAGGTTACTGGCCACCACTGTCACGGCCATCGCCAGCCAGATCGACAGGAAAATCCGCCAGAACAGCGGCACGGACGGCAGCCATTTCATGCCAGCACCTTGTAGCTGTACCCCAGCCCCCGAACCGTCTCTATTCGTTCCTGCCCGTCCGGCCCCAGTTTCCGACGGAGGTTACTGATGTGCATATCCAGGGTGCGGTCGTACGCTTCCAGACGTCGCCCAAGCGCCCACTGCATCAGGTCCGGTTTGCGTACCACACTGCCAGCGTGGGACAGCAGCACTTGCAAGACTTCGTACTCGGTGGCGGTGAGGTCCAGCGGTTGGTCGTTCTGCAGGATACGGCGGTGCTCCGGCTCCACCTTGAGATCGCCATAGACCCGGGCAGCATTGACCTCGGCTCGCTGATCCCACGCCACCCGCCGCAACAGGGCTTGCAGCCGGGCCACCAGCTCCCGCGGATTGCAGGGCTTTGGAATATAATCATCGGCGCCCACTTCAAAGCCGACAATACGGTCGGTTTCATCGCCTCGTGCGGTAAGCAGAACAACCGGCAAATGAGTGTCGGCGCGTAGCTCACGCAGCACTTCCAAGCCATTGATGTCCGGCAGCATGATATCCAGCACCACCAGATCACAGTTCTGCCCCCGGGCCAGGGCCAGCCCATCGTTACCGTTGGCCGCTTCACGAACCGTAAACCCCTGATTACTCAGATAACGGGCCAGCAGGCTCCGCAATTCCTCGTCATCTTCAACCAGCAACACCCGGTTCTGCATCTTGCGCCTCCTGAACAATGATCCCGAGTCTACCACGGCTGATTCAAGCCGCTGTTTCCTGTCGCTTTCCTTTGCAGAACCTTTACATTTTGAGAACTTGCCGGCGTCTTCTGACCCAGAGTTCGTGATGAAAGCGAAGTTCTGACCTATGGTATGACCAAGGACACCCAAAAAAGCCTGTAACGGATGCCTGATACACAAACCCTCTCCCTGACTCTGGACACCTGCTACTCGGTGGAAGACATTCCACGGGCAGACTGGGATCGCCTGGCTGGCCAGGACAACCCGTTTTTGCGCTACGAGTTCTTTCAGGCTCTGGAGCGTTCCGGCTGTACCAGCCGCTCAACCGGCTGGGAGCCCAGCCACCTGATTTTCCGATTGGATGGTGAGATCGCCGGCCTTGCGCCGGCTTACCTGAAGACCCATTCCATGGGCGAGTATGTGTTCGACTGGTCCTGGGCCCAGGCCTATCACCAGCACGGACTGGATTATTACCCCAAGTTGCTGATGGCCATTCCGTTCACGCCGTCCCAGGGGCCGCGCCTGCTGCTTTCCCGGGAGCTTCGGGGGTTGCTGGACGCGCGCCAACTCCATGAGTTGTTCGACAACCTGATGCATCAACTGGGTGGCCACTCCTGGCACCTGCTGTTCCCGGATGCCCGGGACCGAAAGCTCCTGGGCTACCCACAGGAACTTCGCCGGCTCGGCTGTCAGTTTCACTGGCACAATCGCAAGTACGAAACCTTTGACGGTTTTCTGGAACAGCTTACCTCCCGCAAACGCAAGTCCATCCGGCGCGAGCGCCGTCAGGTGGCTGAACAGGGCATTGTGTTCAGCCGTTTTCACGGCGAGGATATTCCGGATGATGTCATGGAGGCTTTTTACACGTTCTATCAGGCCACCTATCTCAAGCGCGGGCAGCGCCCCTATCTGAACCGGCAGTTTTTCGAGCTGATTCGAGTCAACCTGCCCGAACATCTGCACCTGGTTATGGCCCGGAAAAACCGCGAGTGGGTTGGCGGCGCCCTGTTCCTGACCAGTAAGAACACACTCTACGGGCGTTACTGGGGTTGCCTGGAAGAATACCCCCACCTGCACTTTGAAACCTGCTATTACCAGGGCATCGAACTGGCCATTGAACTCGGCCTGAGCCGCTTCGATGCAGGCGCCCAGGGCGAACACAAGCTGGTAAGGGGATTTGAACCGCAGCTCACCCACTCCTGGCACGGCATAAGCCACCCGGGTTTCCGGGATGCCATCCGAACCTTTATCCGCGACGAAGCGGCCCAGGTGGACGCCTATTTTCAGGAATCGTTCAGCTTTTTGCCGTACAAACAACAGGATCAGGATTAACTTCTATACTGAAACCTTGACGAGGCTCAAACGGATTCTGACCGAATGGAAACGGACCCACTACTCAGTTTTCTGGAAGGTAACCAAACCGCGCTTATTCTTGCTGCCATTGCACTGCTGGTTGGCATTGTCGCTCTGGTAATGGCCTTTACGCTGTCCCGCAGTGCCAATCGGGAAGCCGACTCCCTGCGCCAGCAGGCCCGCTCACTGGGGCGTGAACTGGAAGAACTCCGCATCGGTCAATTCTCAGGCGGCGGCCATCGCCCGCCTCCCACTCTGGGTGCCGATCCGGGAGCCACCCGATATGACACGGAAAAAGAAGCCTACAGCAAAATATGGCCCCAGCTTTGGCAGTTACATGATCGCGTAGGCATTTTTATACGAGCCATCGAGAATGGAGAATCCGCCGGCGACCTGCGGCTCGATGCCCGCAACGCGGCGCTCGAAGCCCGCCAGTTAATGAACCTGAATCGTCCGTTCTGCAACGAGACGGTCGAAGAACTGGTGACCCGCCTGATTGATACCGAGATCAAGGTTCACCTCGCTGCCTGCCAGCATATGGATGTGTCAAAGGAAGTGTCTGACTCGTCCTCCGACCACGAACGCCGGGTACTGAAAGACAAATGCCAGGCCCTTTACGATGGCGAGGCCCGGGATCTGATGAACCGACTGGCGGATGCCATCCGAACCCGGGTGATCAACGTTAACTATCCATGATGCGAAAGCCGATCTTCAGCACCACCTGGTAGTGGCCGACCCTGGAGTCGACGATATGGCCGCGGGTTTCCACCACCTCGAACCACTCCATGTTGTGAATCGACTTGGCACACTCGCCCAAGGCGTTCTCTATGGCATCTTCGATGCTATTCTTGGACGAACCCACAATCTCCACTTTCTTGTACGTGTGGTGGTCAGTCATGATTGCTTCCTCCGGATTTGCTGAAAACAGCGTGGCTGAAGATACTCTTGAGCCTAGAAGACAAGCCCGGTGCCGGCAAACCAGCCGCGTCCGTTGGCAATCTGCCCTTTCGTGTAACTCGTACTTTTTGCCATGAAAAAAGTATCGAAAATCAGCCTCTGGCTACTGGCCGGAGTCGCACTGATCCTTTCAGGGCCACTACTGATGGCCACCAGTGGCAGCCTGCAAGGTGCAGAAAGCTGGCAAACCGCCAGCCGGGAAAGTGCTGGCCTTGCGCCGGCACCAGAGGACTATGACGGTGCGGTCGTGCAGGTTTATGGCGCACGGGCCTGGAGTTGGCGGGGGTACTTTGCCGTGCACACCTGGATAGCCACCAAGAACCAGGGTGCCAGCGACTACCACGTTCACGAAGTGCTGGGCTGGCGCCACAAGGTGGTGAGGTCGCACCCGGGCGTGCCCGACCGCCACTGGTTCGGCGCCCGGCCGCAACTCTATGCAGACATCCGTGGTGAGGAGGCAGAGAAACTCATCCCCGCCATCTCCGACGCCGTCGAATCCTACCCCTACCCCACCGAATACAAAGCCTGGCCAGGTCCCAACAGCAACACCTTTGTCGCCTGGGTGATCCGCGAAGTACCCGGGCTTGATGTGGCGCTGCCCAACCACGCGATCGGCAAGGACTACCTGGGCGAAAACTGGGTTGCGGAAGTACCGGGTGGCGCGGGCTACCAACTGTCGGTTGGCGGCTACTTCGGCCTGCTGGCCGGCGTCCGGGAGGGGCTGGAGCTGAATGTGCTGGGCCTGTCACTGGGAGTAAACCCGATGGCGCTGGGCATCAAACTGCCGGGCATTGGCGAGCTGGCTCTGCGAAACCCGAATCCGATGGCAGAAGACAGCCAGTGATGGGGCATGCGGCCGTCTAAACACCTGAGGCAGTTTCAACATGAATATAGCGCCCCTTTGTTCTTATGAACCCCGTTGACCTGTATTCGAGCCGCGTCGCTACCTACACGAGGTTCGTAAATGTCGTCCGCTATCCGCAAGGTATCCGTGCGTACTTTCTGCGCGCCTCCTGGCTCCGGTCAGGCCTTCATGTGCTTGATGCCGGATGCGGCACTGGATTCGCGACGCTCGCACTCAGGGATGCGTTACTTAAGCGGCGAATGGTTCCCGGATCCTTCCACGCGTTCGATCTGACGCCGGCGATGATTGACCGCTTTCGCGCAACACTTCACAAGCGTGCTATCACGGACGTCGAACTTACACAGGCCGATGTTCTTGAATCAGAGGCGTTGCCAGCGGAATGGACCAACTACGATCTGATCATTTCCGCCTCGATGTTCGAGTACCTCCCCCCGCACCGTGTGAGTGAAGGGTTTCAAAGACTGCGCTCGCGGCTGAACGAAGGTGGGCGATTCGTCCTTTTCATCACACGCCGGAACTGGCTTACACGCCCTCTTATCGGCCAGTGGTGGCAAGCGAACCTGTATAGCAAGAAGGAACTGAAAGAGGCGCTGTACAAGGCTGGTTTCACTTCCCTGACGGTTTCCCGATTCCCTATCCAGTACCGATGGTTGTCGCTCTGGGGCTTCGTTATCGAAGCGACGACATAATTTGCCCCAGGCGGATATTTTCGCGAGATAAACGCAGAAACTTCACTCCGCTTCGAGAGTCCTACCAAGAGCGACAGGGGATCGATCTTTTGCCTGGGGAGGACACCAACATGATGCATTTCAAAAACCTCAACGAGGTCGTTGAATCGCTAAAAACAGATGATTCGACTAAGAATGATCCGATAAAAAGGGTGTTCGTTTTCGATGGAACGCATTTAACGGCGAATGTCGGGGTGGTTCGTGACAGTGGCAATGCCCTTCATACTCAAAATCACCACGATGAGATACTCGTTATCATAGAGGGCAACGTCGATTTCAAAGTTGGCGATGAGATAAAGCAAGTCAGTCAGGGAGACCTGGTCTTCATTCCACAACACACCCTCCACGGGCCAATATTGAAGGAGGGGCAAAGCTTCGCAGCACTGTCCGTGTTCGCCCCTTATTTTGACAGGTCGAAGAACAACATCGTGTGGGACAGGGATTCCGCTTAGCTGTCGTTGCTTATGCGATTGACATCAAGTGATTTTGGATGGCGCGGCCATGTCACGCCAAGACAAGAAAATGAACCTAGCGAACCGAACGTACATAGCCGCTTGTAAGATGATTTACCGGCCGGTTTTCCGTCGATCAGCTCGTCAGATTCTGAAGGGGCGACTGTTTGATCTTACCCAGCCAGAAAAGGGACGGTGGCTTGAATCCGACATCAATGACTATCTCAGGCAAACATGGGCGCGCTCCGAACAGTTGATGCCAATGGCAGAACTCGACAATTTGCCAACCTATGGCAATCGTCAAACGGTCTTTCTGGCGGTAATCACGACCGCTGCCTATCAGGCAATGATAAGCCGTGGTGTGCCTTCGGAGTACGCCAGGACACTGGTGGCCGATGTAGGCTGGAAAGTTTATAACTGGATGCTAACGGCCGTATCCATACCTTTTCGTGTCACCAGCCGCGACCCTGCACTACGTATAGAAAGGACTCTCCGAGCGCTCATGGTTTTCCCGTTCAGCGCGCCCGGAGCTCCGGGCTATGCGGTGAAAGCGTGGTCCGAAGGAGGCAACACCTACACATACTGGACGCACTGCCCACCACAAACCTTTGTTCGTCGTGTGATTGAACGGCATGGTGATCATGGCGAACTGGATGCTTTCTTCCAGTCCTGGTGTCTATACGATTGGCCGGGGGCCGATGTCATTGCCAGCGATGGGCAACACGGGCATTACAGTCGTCCGCATACACTCTCAAGGGACGATTCGGTGTGCGACATGTGCTGGCATGGTTGTGCCCGGACGGGCGAGGCACCTGAAGCCTGAGGCAATGGGGTTAAAAAATGGGTTCGCCGGTGGCTTTGACCGCATAAAACAGGCAGTCGCTCTTCGCAATCACCGGATTGGTAGTGATCATAAAAGCTTTGATCGCCTGGGCGGGGTAGATCTGTCCATCCTTGATGCGGAGCACCTGTTCCAGGTTCTCGGTCCGGTTGTGGCCGATGGCTGTGAGTATGCTGAGGCCCTTGTTACCAATCCAGCCCAGGGGCTCATCCGGGGAAACCACGCCAAAATTGCGGTGCTCAATGTCAGGAGGAAACGTCAGATCCGCATGGCCGGAGGGTTCAGGCCGGTATTCGATGGTCGCTTCAGGCGCGAGCTCCACCCGAATCGGATTTCGCAGTACAGCGACCTCCCAGTCCGCCTTTTCCAGCGACAACACGTCCGGTTTTGAGGTGTACCGGACAAGCCCCTCATACGCCAGTTGATGAGCGTGTTCGTCCTGGGCGCCACCACACTCGATGGTTACCGTCGGTACCTCCTGTTCGGAATATTCCATCAACGCACCCAGGCGAAGATCCGTCATGATCAGCCGGTCGGTAAAGAGCGAGGTCAGTGCCTGGTGAGCGGCGTCATTGGTAATGGTCACCGCAAAGGCAGGCCCCGTGCCTGAGGTGTTGTGCACATCCAGCAGGCATTCGGGCCTTGCATTGCGAAGCTCAGCCAGCATGGCCCGGGCGATGGCACCCTCTTCCCCTTCGAACGGTTCCTTGAAACACCGGTTCAGATCGAGCCCCTCGGGCAGCTGGCGCAGCGAAAACATGGGTGGAATCTTCGCGGGATATACCCCTCCCAGGACAAACAGCATGTTGACCTCGGGGGTGCGCTGTTCGAGCAGCCACCGGTGAAGCGCAAACAGGCCCGAAGGCTCATTACCGTGTAGAAGCGTTGCCATGGCCCGGGTGCGGGAACGATCACGACCGGCAACACGAACCACCGTGGGCTTGTTCAGTCGGTCCAGCCACTCAAGGGGGGAGCGGCCCAATGTGCGGGGCGACGGATTGT
The DNA here is from genome assembly GCF_030519635.1 of Marinobacter suaedae. NCBI lineage: Bacteria > Pseudomonadati > Pseudomonadota > Gammaproteobacteria > Pseudomonadales > Marinobacteraceae > Marinobacter > Marinobacter suaedae. The sequence continues at coordinate 496,598 of NZ_JAUMIS010000001.1, forward strand.
TCAGATAATCCAGTACGTTCAGATTGCTCACGTCGACAACGACCATTCGTGCAGCGGCCGGTTTTCCTTCTGGTTGGCCATGTATATAGACAGCATGCTCCGGAACGCCTCATCGGGGGTCTGGGACACCTGGAATGACTCGGTGATATGGCGCTGCCAGCGGGCGCCAGACATGTTGGATTCAATCCGGCCCTCGATGATTCCCAGCAGGCGGTGTATTTCCGCCTCGTCCACGTCGGTCTGTTTCAGGGCTTCCCGGGCCCGCGGCAGCAGTTCGCGGGCTACGCTTAACAACGGCGTGTCCTGCAACTGAACCTGATTCTTGTGTGGCCAGATGATCTCAGCGCCGATGCCGTACTTGGCGGCCCGATAGAAATTGTGCTCGGTGTAGTGGAAAGGGAGTATCGAGGTCAGGTGATGAATGTCATCGAGCACCGCCAACGCCGCCCCGATCACGAACAGCCCGTTCGCACACATATCAACGGCGGTGGGCCCTGCCGGCATGGAACGAATCTCGATCCGCAGATGCCCCCCTTCAGTGTGATCATAGATGGCCCGGTTCCAGGGCCAGGTGGTGCCCTGGTGCAAGCGCAGTTCGGTTAGTTTCGGCACTTCCCCGCAGTCAATCACGGCCATCGGGTCTTCGTCCGACATCAGCGGAATGATGGGGGGATACAGCGATGCCGAAGCTGCGAACAGCTCCCAGGCGCCCCTGGCCCAGCCGTTTCCGTAATACACCCTGGGTGGGTGCCGCCAGGTTTTATGATTGGGGGATCGGCTGTCGATGGATTGCTTGAACAGCGCAATACGGGTTTCGTCCCATAAATGATGACCAAACAGGCTGGGGGAATTGCTGGACAGCGCGAGGGCAATCGGCGTGACGAGCTGGACCGCATTGAAATAATCGGCGAAGCGGTTAGCGGGCACCCGCCAATGCAGCTGAAACGAGGTATTGGCGCCCTCCATGTACACATCGTCGACCTCCAGATCAATGACATCATTACCGCCGATGTGGATGCTGAACGGCTCACCTCGTTGCTCGATCAGCGCTTTGGATAACGCATGGTAGCGGGGTTCGTCCGTCATCACCTCCGGTCCCATGTCGGCCTGGCGAAGCGTGGGCAAGATGCCGATTGGCACCAGTTCCCCGTCGAGTGATGCAGCGTGCTGGTTTATTCGTTGAATGGCCGAGAGCAGCTCCTGCTCTGTCCGGGCGAACGGATCGCCTTTGAAAGCCTGGGGGCTGAGGTTGTATTCGAGATTGAAGCGGTTGAGTTCAACAGTCAGTTGGGGATCCTGAACCCTGGCCGCAATTTCCGTGTTGATAGGCTGAACCCGAAGATCCGGGTTGACGATGTAGAACTCGACCTCGGCACCAATGGAAGCCTTTCCCTCACCAAAGCCGGGCCGGTTCAGAAGACGAGTCAGTGCGCTGAGATCCGTCCGGACCTTGGCCGCAAAACGCTCAAACTCCTCCGCCGAAAACTCCGTTCTGTTAATCGACAGTCCCACGGTTACTTTGCCCCTCGCACTGACTTATCTTGATAGTAGTGGAAGGGACGCGCCATCCCAAAACCGTTAATCCGCGGATGACAAGGGCGGTGGGAAATCCAGGACACGGGTGTCTATCGATGCAGGCGGTTCACAAGAGCGGCCCTGATGCAGCAGGACCTGCTGCAATTCCAGAACCGAGTCGTACATCATTGCCTGAATTTCCAATAACGCCTTCATGGGACTACCAGCGACCCGCCGCTTGGCTTCAATCACGAACTGAAGTCCACGCAGCCGGGTCTGGTTGGCCTCGGAACTGCCGCGGATGCAGTCCTCAATCAGTTCGGATCGTAATTTTTCGAAGCCTTCCGGATCACGCTGAGCCAGGTCCTTGAGCTCATCAAATGATGGCAACTCCATAACTTTCCTCCTTCCCTGGATTCAAGTAACAGGTACTGCACCATTCCTGTCCAAGGCTCCGCTTTGGCAGAGATCAAGCGGAGACCACTCATTTCAGTTAAGTCCTGGCCGGTGACGAAATCAAGGGAGTTCAGTTCGAAGCGCGGGATTCCGCCCGCCTGATGTAGTAGTTGATGGAGAAGGCGGTCGCACCGTCCAGGTCCTGGTCGCCATCCCGCACTTCGGCCAGTGCATCGGCGAAGCGCCAGTCGTTCCAGGAGGCCAGATCCCGTGCCGCCCAACCTGCCAGCGACGGATGGGTTTGAATCAGCAGCGCATAGCTGTCTGCAATTCGTTGCCGCAGACTGGAACGGTTACGGGCACCTTGTACCGACAGCGCTTTGACGACTTCCACCACGGCATCGGACTCGCGGTCGGCAGCGCCAAGATAATGCTGCTCCAGCCATTCGACGGCCTCTTCACCATCAATTTCGATCAGCGCCGTCGCCCACGCCGAAAGATTGAGTGTGATGCCGAGCTGCGCCCGGCTCTCCATGGCCTGGCGTATGATTTGCTCTTCCTCCGGCCGCGCATCCACACCCAGCAGCAGAATGTAGAGCGCATGCCACTCGATATACTTCAGGTTGCCCAGGAAACGATGAACCTGAGTGGCGGGCACGACACTGTCAGCCTCACGGATCGTATCGTAGGAAGACTGCCCGACTTCCAGATAGGCAAGTTTGTGAATACTTTCATCCTCGCTGGCAAGATACGGCACAAAGAACCTGGCCCGACTCTCCACTCGTGCCGTCCGGTTCCAGGCTGGCGCCCGCTTCACGATTTTCCGCACGATGTCCTGGTAGGCAGGGGTTGCGTAACCAGCCGATCGCCACTCGTTTTTCGAGGCGTCGAAGACCAATGCCACGGAGTCCCCGGGCCTGAGCGCCAGGCGTTTGCGTGTCGTACTGGGGAGGAACAGATCAATCGGTGGTGCTTCAACGTCATCTTTGAGTACTTCAACCACCGAGTACGAAAACGGCTTGTCCGGGTTTTCACGGGCAAAAACGACCACCTCGGCGTGCAACAGCCGGTCGGTCGCGGTTTCCTCAGGATATGGAATGCAGACCATGCACGCTTCGACACGGCCCACCATGAGCGGCAGGCAGATCAGTGCCAGAGTGACAAAGTAAGGTGAGAGGCGACTCGCCCTCGGCATCACGGCGCTCCCTGGATGAAAGGACCTATTCGTGGCTAACAAACTGTGACTGAGACTGGACAGGCCCGCCTGAAAGAGAGAGTCTCGGGCCAAAACCAGTCACACCAAGTTTAGGCAGAAAATCCACTCCGGGTTCCCAGGGGAGACGTATATTTCTCATGAACACCGCACCGGGGCCCATCAGGGCTGTTCCAACCAATATCATTACCGGCTTTCTCGGCGTCGGAAAAACTTCCGCAATACTGCACTTGCTGAAGCACAAGCCTGAAGAAGAGCGATGGGCCGTACTGGTCAATGAGTTCGGGGAGATTGGTGTCGATGGCAGTCTGTTTGAGGGCCAGCATGAACGGGACCAGGGAGTATTCATCCGCGAGGTGCCGGGTGGCTGCATGTGCTGTGCTTCCGGCCTGCCCATGCAAATTGCCCTGAACCAGCTGCTGGCCCGGGCGCAGCCGGACAGGTTGCTGATTGAACCAGCCGGACTGGGCCACCCCGTCGAGGTGCTACAGGTTCTGTCGGCGGACCATTACCGGGATGTCCTTGCCCTGCAAAAAATCCTGACCCTGGTCGATGCCCGGAAGCTTGCGGATCCGCGCTATACGCAACACGAGACCTTTAACCAGCAGATTTCCATTGCCGATATCGTGATCGGCAATAAGCGCGATCTGTATCAACCGGGTGATGAAGAGCGACTCACCGAATACACCCGTATTCATGCCAGTGCAGAGACACCGACAGTGCTTACCGAGCACGGCATTATCGATATCGACTTACTGCGCGGTCCGACACGCTCGCTGCAGACCGGCGAAACCCACCACCATGCCCACAAGCCTGCCGAACGGCTCTCGGAGGCCCCAATCCCGGATTGTGGTTATTTGAAGGCACACAATCGTGGCGAAGGATACGAGAGCATCGGCTGGCGATTCTCGCCGGAACACTCGTTCAATCACGACAAATTACTCGCCTTCCTGAAGGGGATCGACGCCGACCGTGTGAAAGCAGTGTTTATCACCGACAGTGGCGTCTTTGGCTACAACGCAACGTCTGATGCCTTAACAGAAACGCCTCTGGAAGATTGCCCGGAAAGCCGCATAGAAATTATCGGGACGCGGCTGAGCGATAGCCTTGAAACAGAACTCATGTCTTGCCTGTCGGATCGATAAACGACCCGATTTACTGGCCCAACGACTGAAGGCTGTCCTCGGTTATCTGCTGCCTGAAAGTCCTGGGCGTCACCCCAAACCAATCCTTACAGGCCCGATTAAAGGCGGATTGTTCAGAGTAGCCCAACAAGCCGGCGATCTGACTGAGTTTCAGGTTGGGTTCCGCCAGGTAATGGCGGGCCAGTTTCTGTCGTTCCTCATTCAGCAGCTGCTCATAGGTCACCCCCTCCTGGCCCAGTCGTCGCTGAAGGGTTCGTTTGTGCATGTTCAGGTGTGAAGCAATGGTTTCGCTGCTGCATTTACCCGTGGGTAACAGGGTGTTGACCAGGCGCGTCACATCCTCGGCCAGGGTCATGGCATTAGGGGCCTGCTGGGAGGCAAGGTACTGCTCAGCCAGCTGCCAAGTCTGGTGATCGGCGCTGGCCAGAGGGATATCGAACACATCAGGGCTCAGACAAAACCCACACCAGCTGTCGTTAAAATGGGGCGTACAATGAAAAACTTCCCGGTAGGCCGCTTCGGCACCGGCCCTCGGATGTTTGAAGTGTACGCTGAGGGGGTCAAAACACTCCCCGCACAGCAGCTTCATCGCCTGCATGGAGTTGGAGAGGCTGAGTTCGTAGGCCTGGGGGCGATAGCCGCCGGCGTCGGCGTCATCGATGAGGAAGGCAAATCGAACACGTTGATCGTCACCGCTGCCCTCCACCGTTTTGCTCAGTCCCAACGCCGGGCTGTGCAAATGCAGGTAGCGTGCGATGCTGTTGATGGCATCGCCCACGGTATCGGCGCTGCGGGCAATGACGCTGACCGGCCCGAGAATATCCATACCCTGGTATTCCGCCAGTTTCAGACCAAACTCCGGGTAGTTAAGTTCAAGGGCGGTGTCCTCGAGCAGTGCCGACAGATGCCGGTAGACGATGAACGAGCGGTCATCACGATGCTCCGCCGGAGGAATGCGGTACTTGCCAAGCAACGGCAATGGGTCCCCGCCCCGCAGCCGGACCAGCTGGTCAAATCCTCTGAGATTGGTTGCCCGAATCAGATGGGTCACGATGCCTCCTGTCCCAATATGTCAAAAAAATGTCCCGATTCGTCAATATTGTCAAGGGACCCTTTGACATAGTAAGAACTCATCCGTCGGAAAATTAACAACAAGGAGACGACCATGAGTGCGGAGCACTACGACATCATTATCATCGGTGCCGGCCTTTCCGGGGTTGGCACGGCCTGCCGTATCGCCCAGCAGCACCCGGACAAAAGCCTGGCCATTCTCGAGCGCCGGGACCGGATGGGGGGCACCTGGGATCTGTTCCGCTACCCAGGCATCCGCTCTGACTCCGACATGGCCAGCTTCGGCTACAACTTCAAGCCGTGGTACTCCGATACCGTTCTCGCCAAGGGCCCGGACATTCGTCATTACGTGAAGGAAACCGCCGAAGAGTTTGGCCTTTACGACAAGTTGAAGTTTGGCCTCAAACTCGACACCGCGAACTGGTCCAGCACCGACCAGCGCTGGACGCTCTCTGCCCTGCACGAACCCAGCGGCAAAACCCGAACCTTTACCTGCAACTTCATCGTCAACTGTGCCGGCTACTACAACTTCGATCACGGTTACCGGCCGCACTTCGACGGTGAGGAATCCTTCAAGGGCGAAATACTCCACCCCCAGCAGTGGCCTGAAAATCTCGAATACACGGGCAAAAAAGTGGTGGTGATCGGCAGTGGCGCCACGGCCATCACTGTGGTGCCTGCCATGGCAGACAAAGCCGCCAAGGTGACCATGTTGCAGCGTTCCCCCAGCTACATCATGGCCATGCCCGACACGGATAAAATCTCCATGTTTCTGGGTAAGATACTGCCCAAACGCTGGGTCTTCCTGCTGGCCCGCAAGCGCAACATCCTGATCCAGCGCGCCCTGTACCTGGCCTGCCAGCGCTGGCCAGAGCGTGCCCGCAAGCTGCTGATCAACCACATGCATAAGCAGGCACCAAACGTCGATATCCGCCACTTCACCCCGGATTACATGCCCTGGGATCAACGACTGTGCGCAGCGCCGGACGGCGACTTTTTTGAAAGCCTGAAGTCCGGTAAAGCTGAAATGGTGACAGACCATATCGAGCGTTTTGACGAAACCGGCATTGTGCTGAAGTCCGGTGAGCACCTGGACGCCGATATCATCGTCGCCGCCACTGGCCTGGATGTTCAGTTGATGGGCGGGCTGAAGCTGGAAATGGATGGCGTGCCGGTGCCCCTGACCCAGAAGCTGAGCTACAAGAGCATCATGATCCAGGACGTGCCCAACTATGGCTGGATTTTCGGGTACACCAACGCCCCTTGGACACTGAAGTGCGACATCGGCGGTCAGTATTTGTGCCGGCTGTTCGAGCACATGGATGAACATGGCTTTACCGTGGCGACCGCGGTGGACGAGCACAACAGCTGGACGGACACTGGTGTGCTGGATAACTTCGCCCCCGGTTACATCCGTCGTGCCGCCGACAGAATGCCACGCCAGGGCAAGGCGCCCCCCTGGCAGGTGACCATGCACTACGGCAAGGACAAGAAAATGCTGGTTGAGGACCCGGTGGACGATGGCGTGCTGGTATTCCAGACGGGGTCCGAGGCGGCCGCAAAGACCGACAGTGACCAGTGGGCGGCAACGGCATGACAAGTAATCCGCGAAAACTCGATGGTCTCGCGAGGCCCGACGATGACAAGCCCCCGGTGCTGCTCGTGCATGGCATGTGGAGCACCGATGAGACACTCCATGAGCTGCGTGACGCCTTCGCACAGGAGGGCTATCCGGTAACAGCCCTGCGCCTGCCTTACCATTGCCCCAAGGCCGAACACACTGAAGTCACCCGGGCGAAACTGGCCCGGGCGCGGCTTGAAGATTATGTCGGATGCATTGTCGAGGCGGTGCAGAAGCAGCAATCCCCACCGATTCTGGTGGGGCATTCCATGGGCGCCCTGCTGGCCCAGCTGACTGCCGCGAGGGTGCCCTGCGAACGCCTCATCTTGCTGTCATCGGCTGCACCGGCGGGCATCAATGGCTGGGGCCTGTCGGTATTCCGCACCCTGGGGGCGAACCTGCTGCGTTTCCCGATGTGGGAGCGGGTGACAGAAATCGGACTGAAGAATATCCGCTACGGCGTTGCCAATGCCCAGAGTCCGGCACTGCAGGAGGAAATCTTCGACAGCACCACCTACGAATCGGGTATGGCAACGTTCCAGATCAGCATGGGCCCTATTCTTCGCAGCCGCTCCGCCGCCCACGTTCAAGTAGAGCGCATTCAGTGCCCGGTACTGATCATCGGTGGCACGGAGGACCGAATCACCCCCATTCGCATCCAGCGAAGCATTGCGAAACGGTTTGGAGACCAGGCCACGACGGTCGAAATCAAGGGATGCTGCCACTGGACCATTGCCGGGAAACACTTCCCGCAAATCCGATCAGCCCTGTTCCACTGGCTGGAGGCTCGAGCCAAAGCGTAGAACGCTAGATCAGGTAACGCACCAGGCCAGCCGCCGCAATACCGGCGGCAATGGCCGGCAGGGGCTTTTTCAGCAACAGCATCATCACAGCCGTGACGGTCAGCGCCGCCAACGCGCCGGCGTCGCCGGCAACGGCCATGGGCACCACAATGGCGATCAACACCGAGCTCGCCATGGTATTGATGAAGCTTTCCACCCGGGGGCTGATGCGCAGGTAGGACATGATGAACACGCCGCCGAAACGGGTGGCGACGGTGACGAGGGTCATGATGGCGATCAGCGCCAACGTGCCGGCAACGGTGGTCTCGATGGTCACTGCGCCCCCTCCTCTGCATCGGCTTTGCTGGCAGGCGACTTTTCCAGCCAGAAATAGCCAACCACACCGCCAGCCAGTGCACCAATCACTACATGGGTGTGCGGCGGCAACCACTTCCATGCGGCCAGAGACGCGACGCCAGCCACGGCCCAGGCGGTGAGCGTACGAACGGATTTCTGCTTGCCGCCCAGTGCCATGGCCAGCAGGAAACAACCCAGCACCATATCCATCCCCAGGCTTTGGGGATCGGTCAGCAAGCCACCAAAGTACACGCCCAGCCAGGTGCCGACGATCCAGGCCAGCCAGAGTACCAGTCCGCCGCCAATAATAACTTCCAGATTGCGTCGGCCGTTCTGGTAATCCTGTGCCGACACCGCCCAGTTGGCATCGGTCAGCAGGAGCAACAAACCGTAGCGCTTGCCGGGGCTCAGATCCTTCAGCATGGGGTAAAGGGAGGCCCCCATCAGCAGGTGACGGGAGTTGATGGCAAACACCACCGCTATCAACGGCAACACTGAAACCTCGCCATTCCACATATCAATGGCCGCAAACTGGGAAGCCCCCGCAAACACCGCCGAACTCATCAGAAGTGCTTCCAGCGGAAGAATTCCTTTCTGGGTAGCCGCAAGACCAAAGGCAGCACCGAACGCCACCACGAACAGGGAGATGGGAAAGAGGCGGACAAACTCCTGACCGATCCGATGCGGCTGGAGTTGATAGGAAAACGAGGATGCAGTCATCACGGGACGTTATGTGAGATTACGTAGGGAGCGAATAGGTAAATGCCGAATTTTATCCCGACTCGATGGAACCAAACGGAAAAAACCAGTTACAAAATCGTTCGCAAAAATTATTTTTCCGTTTAACAGTGAGTTACAAAGCCCGCCCCGGAACATCGACCAATTGATTAACTTTTGTTCGTTGACCTCGCCAAAAAAAGTGAATAGCTTGTCGATCGTCCGGCCCCAAAAGGGCAAACCCGGAACACCGGGTGGACCAATGAAATCAGTGAACCGGCCAAAAGCCGGAAGACAACAACAAGATAGCCACTCAAGTCGTGATCCGGCCAGGTGGAAAGGATTTCAGTCATGTCAAAAACAACAGTCCTCGTACGTCCTACGGGCAGCCCTGCGTCTGCAGCACGCTCCCGGTTCCAACCGTTTCCAATGGCCGTCCCGGCCACCAGCTCTTCGAGTATCGATCGCCCCCGGGCCTGTATTTCGATTTAACGGCTACCTGACCAAAGCCTGAACTCGAACCGAATTCGCACCCGGCGCACTCTGACTCTGCGCCCGTGCCCTCATTTTGTCTGGAAACGGTGAACACCATGCAAGAGAAACAACTGCGTAACGCCAGTCTGAGCGATGTCTGGGAAAAAGAATCCGGCGCCGTCTACATGAACGGCAGTCAGGCGCTGGCACGCCTGCCCCTGCTTCAGGCCCAGCTCGACAAGGCCAACGGCCAGAACACCGCCGGCTTCATCTCCGGTTATCGCGGCTCGCCACTGGGCGGCTTCGACAAGGTCCTCTGGACCGCGCGCGACTACCTCAAGCAGAAGAACATCCACTTCCTGCCGGGCATCAACGAAGACCTCGGCGCGACCGCCGTGTGGGGTTCCCAGCAGGTGAATATTTTCGAAGGCGCCGAGTACGATGGCGTCTTTGGTCTGTGGTACGGCAAGGGCCCGGGCGTTGACCGCACCGGAGACGTTTTCAAGCACGCCAATGCTGCAGGCACTTCCCGCTTTGGCGGTGTTCTGGCGGTAGCGGGCGACGACCATGCCTGCAAATCCTCCACCCTGCCTCACCAGAGCGACTACGCCTTCATGGATGCCGGCATGCCGGTACTGAATCCGGCCGGCATTCAGGACATTCTGGACATGGGCCTGTATGGCTGGGCCATGTCACGCTTCAGCGGCTGCTGGGTTGGTTTCAAAGCCCTGGCGGAGAACATGGATTCATCCATTTCCGCCAATCTGGACCTGAGCCGCATCGATATCAAAATCCCCCGGGATTTCCAGATGCCCGAAGGTGGCCTGAACTCCCGCTGGCCGGACAAGCCCATGCAGCAGGAAGAACGCCTGCACCGCTACAAGCTGGAAGCCGCCAAGGCCTTCTGCCGCGCCAACCGCCTGGACAAAACCGTTCTGTCCGCCAGCCAGCCCAAGCTCGGCATTGTGACCACCGGCAAGGCCTATCTGGACGTTATCCAGGCGCTGGCCGACCTGGGTCTGGGTGAGCAGGAGCGCGAAGCCATTGGCCTGTCCGTCTACAAGGTGGCCATGCCCTGGCCGCTGGAGCCAGAGGGTATTTACGAATTCGCGTCCGGCCTGGAAGAAATTCTGGTGGTTGAGGAAAAACGCGGCCTGATCGAGGACCAGCTCAAAACCCAGCTCTACAGCTGGCAGGACGCTCAGCGCCCGCTGGTGATCGGCAAGTGCAACGAGAAAGGCGAAGAGCTGCTGCCGGTCATCTCCGAACTGACCCCGGCCATGGTGGCCCGCGCCATCGCCTCCCGCCTGGGTGACCGCGTATGTAACGACCAGCTGCATCGTCGCCTGAACTTCCTGACCGAAAAGGAAAACAGCCTGGCCCAGCCGAAAGATCGTCTGGACCGGACACCGCACTTCTGCTCCGGCTGCCCCCACAACACCTCTACCCAGGTGCCTGAAGGCAGCCGTGCCCTCGGCGGTATTGGTTGCCATTACATGGCCACCTGGATGGAACGGGGCACCGACACCTTTACCCAGATGGGCGGTGAAGGCGTCACCTGGCTTGGCCAGGCACCGTTCACCAAAGAAAAGCACGTGTTCCAGAACCTGGGTGACGGCACCTACTTTCACTCCGGCCTGCTGGCCATCCGTGCCGCGATTGCCTCCGGTTCCAACATCACCTACAAGATCCTGTACAACGATGCGGTGGCCATGACCGGCGGCCAGCCGGTGGACGGCACCCTGACAGTGCAGCAAATCAGTCACCAGCTCTACGGTGAAGGTGTTCGCCGCATTGCGGTGGTGAGCGACGAGCCGGACAAGTACCCGTCCCGGGCGGATTTTGCCGATCGCACCACCTTCCACCACCGGGATGACCTGGATGCACTCCAGCGCGAAATGCGTGAGATCGAAGGCTGCTCCGTCATCATCTACGACCAGACCTGTGCCGCTGAGAAGCGTCGTCGCCGAAAGCGCGGCACCATGGAGGACCCGGATCAGCGCGTGATGATCCACTCCGATGTGTGCGAAGGCTGTGGTGACTGCGGTATCCAGTCCAACTGCCTGTCCATCCTGCCGAAGGAAACCGGGGAAGGCCGCAAGCGCACCATCGACCAGTCCGCCTGTAACAAGGACTTCTCCTGCGTGCGCGGCTTCTGCCCGAGCTTTGTCACCGTCAAGGGCGGCAAGCTGAAGAAGCCGGCCGGTGTCAGCGCTGATGTGGATTTCCCGGAACTCCCTGAGCCGGTGGCCGTGGATGGCAACAACCCTTACGGCATCCTGCTGACCGGCGTGGGCGGTACCGGTGTGGTGACCGTCAGTGCCCTGCTGGGTATGGCCGCGCACCTGGAAGGCAAAGGCGTATCGGTGCTGGACCAGACTGGCCTGGCGCAGAAGTTCGGCGCTGTGGTCAGCCACATCCGCATCAGCGACAAGCAGGAAGACATCCACGCCGTGCGCATCCCGGCCGGCGAAGCCGACCTGATGCTGGCGTTCGATCTGATGGTTGCGGCTACTGACGATGCCCTGGCCAAGCTGGACAACCGTTTCTCCCGCTGCGTGGTCAACGTGGAAGAAGCCATGCCGGCGGCCTTCACCCGTAACCCGGACATCCAGTTCCCGGGCGAGTCCATGGAGCAGAGCATCCGCGAAGCCTGCCGCGAAGACGGCGGCCACTTCCTGGACGCCGGCAAGCTCGCCAAGGCCCTGATGGGTGACAACATGGCGGTGAACCTGTTCACCGTTGGCTTCGCTTACCAGAAAGGCCTGCTGCCATTGAGCGCCGCTTCTATTGAGCGGGCCGTTGAGTTGAACAACGCCGCCGTTGAAAAGAACAAGCAGGCGTTCCTGTGGGGCCGCCGGGCGGCTCACGATCTGGACCGGGTCAAAGAGCTGGCCTTCCCGAAGCCCAAGGGCGACGTGGTGCAGATCATGGAAACCACCGACCAGCTGATCCGTCGCAAGATGGACTTCCTGACCGAGTACCAGAACGCGGCGCTCGCCAAGCGCTACGAGAAGCTGGTGCGCCAGGCGGAAGCCCGCATTGCCAAGCAACTGGGCAGTGACCCGGTACTGCTGCGCACCATCGCGGAAAACTACGCCAAGGTGCTCGCCTACAAGGACGAGTACGAAGTCGCACGCCTGTTCAGCAACGGCAGCCTGCGCAAACAACTGGCGGAAGAGTTCGAGGGTGACGTGGAACTGGAGTTCAATCTGGCTCCGCCCATCTTCAGCCGCGCCAAAAACGGCGAGCGCCCCAAGAAGATCAAGTTCGGCCCCTGGATGGAAAAAGTGTTTGCCCTGCTCGCCAGAGCAAAAGGTCTGCGCGGCACGCCGCTGGATCCGTTTGGCTACACCGCCGATCGCCGCCTGGAGCGCAAGCTCATCCGTGAATACGAGGGCGATGTCAGCTGGGTACTGAAGCACCTGAGCAAAGACCACGCCGACGCCGCCCGTGCCCTGGCCAACCTGCCCGCGAAGATCCGCGGCTATGGCCCGGTCAAGGAAAAAGCCTACGAGGCCACCCGCAAGGAGCGGTCCCAGCTGCGTGCGGAACTGAACCCGAACGCACGGGAACATCAACAAATCGCAAACGCTGCGGTCTAACAACAAGAACCAGCCACCGCAGGCCCCACAAGGGTAGCGGTGGCATTACGAGAAAGGTGAAACGACATGAACGTATTCAGCCATCCCGAATTCGACAACCATGAGCATCTGTCCTTTTTCTGTGATCCGGAAACCGGACTGAAAGCCATCGTTGCCGTTCACAACACCTCTCGCGGCCCTGCCCTCGGCGGCTGCCGGATGTTCCCCTACGCCTCGGACGAGGAAGCCCTGCGCGACGTACTGCGTCTGTCCAAGGGCATGACCTACAAGTCCGCTCTGGCCAACCTGGACCTGGGCGGCGGCAAGTCCGTGATCATCGGCGACCCGCGCAAGCACAAGACCGAAGCGCTGCTGGAAGCCATGGGCAAGCACCTGGACGGCCTTGGCGGCCAGTACATTGCCGCCGAAGATTCCGGCACCAGCGTCGCGGACCTGAAAGTCATGGGCCGTCACACCCGGCACGTGGCCGGCATCGTTGAGCGCACGGGCATCGATGGTCGCCCGTGCAACGGTGATCCGTCACCGGCGACCGCCTACGGTACCTTCATCGGCCTGAAGGCGGCGGTGAAGCACAAGCTTGGCCGTGACGACCTGAACGGTCTGAAAGTCGCCATTCAGGGTATCGGCAACGTGGGCTTCCGCCTGGCCAAGCATCTGGCCGAGGCCGGTGCCCAGCTGTGGGTGTACGACATCCATGAGGACAACATGAAGCGTGCGGTAGACGAACTGGGTGCCAAGCCGGCTGCGGCTGAGGACATCCTGACCCTGCCGGTGGACGTGATTGCCCCATGTGCCATGGGTGCCGTCCTGAACGACAACAGCATCCCCGAGATCAAGGCCTCTGTGATCGCCGGTGCGGCCAACAACCTGCTGGAGCGTCCGGATCACGACCAGGCCCTGAAAGACCGTGGCATTCTGTATGCCCCGGATTACGCCATCAACGCCGGCGGCATTATCGATGTGTTCTACGAGCGCACTTTCGGCTCCGCCGAGAAGTCCCGCGCCCACGTGGAAACCATTGGTGACACTCTGGCGGAGATCTTCCGTCGCTCCGACGACAGCGGCCGCCCGACGGGCGCGATCGCCAATGAACTCGCTGAAGAGCGATTCAAGAAGCACGTTGCCCGTGTCAGCACCCTGCCCGAGCGCCTCGCTCGCGCAGGCTAATCACCGGTAACTAAATCTTTGAGGCTGTGTCCGTCACAGCCTCTGTTTCCCCATACAAAAACAAGTACTAGCAGGAGACATTTATGTCCGTTTCACAATCCGGCAGCACTACCTATACCGGAGCGCAGGAAGGCGCCAATGCCGCGCGTGGCCTCTGGTCCTCACGCCTGGCCTTTATCCTGGCGGCCACCGGTTCCGCGGTAGGCCTTGGTAACATCTGGAAGTTCCCCTACATCACCGGTGAACACGGTGGCGGTGCGTTTGTCCTGGTTTATCTGCTCTGTATTGCAGTAGTCGGTATCCCCATCATGATGGGTGAAGTGCTGATTGGTCGCCGTGGCGGTCGCAGCCCGGTGAACAGCATTCGCTTGATCGCCGAGCGCGACAAACTCAACCCCATGTGGCGCATGATCGGTGCCGTGGGTGTACTCGCCGGCTTCCTGATCCTGTCCTTCTACTCCGTGATTGGCGGCTGGGCTGCCTCCTACGTTGGCACGGCGGCCAGCGGCCAGCTGGTGGGCCAGTCTGCCGACGCCATCGGCGCCATCTTCTCCGGCCTGCTGAGCGACCCGCTCACCCTGCTGATGTGGCATACCGTATTCATGGCGCTGGTCATGGTGGTGGTAGCCCGCGGCGTTCGTTCTGGTCTTGAGCGTGCTGTCAGCATCCTGATGCCCGGCCTGTTCGTGCTGCTGCTTCTGGTGGTTGGCTACGCCATGACCACCGGTGAGTTTGGCCGTGCAGCGGCGTTCCTGTTCCAGCCGGACTTCTCCAAGCTGACCACCTCCGGTGTTCTGGTTGCCCTTGGCCACGCCTTCTTCACCCTCAGCCTGGGTATGGCGGTGATGATGGCCTACGGCTCTTACCTGCCGAAGAAAGTGTCCATCGCCAAGACCTCCATCACCGTGTCCATCATCGACACCGGTGTAGCGCTGCTGGCTGGCCTGGCGATCTTCCCGATCGTGTTCGCCAACGGCCTGGAGCCGGGCGCTGGTCCTGGCCTGATCTTCCAGACCCTGCCGCTGGCGTTTGGCCAGATGCCGATGGGCAGCCTGTTCGGCACCCTGTTCTTCGTACTGCTGATCTTCGCCGCATGGACGTCTGGCATCTCCCTGCTGGAGCCGATTGTTGAGTGGCTGGAAGAGCAAAAAGGCATGAACCGCACCGTGAGCACCCTGGGTGCTGGCCTGGTGTGCTGGGCGCTGGGTATTGCGTCGATCCTGTCGCTGAACCTGTGGTCCGACTTCGCACCGCTGGGCGCGTTCGCCATGTTCGAAGGCAAGACCATCTTCGACCTGCTCGACTTCTTCACCGCCAACATCCTGCTGCCGCTGGGTGGCCTGATGGTCGCTGTCTTCGTCGGCTGGGTCATGTCCAGCCAGGCTGTGAAGAACGAGCTGTCACTGTCCGAACCGATGTTCCGTCTGTGGTACACCACTGTTCGGTACTTCACCCCGGTCGCGGTTGCAGCGGTGTTTATCTACAACCTGCTGTAAGCCTCCCGGCCATGAAAAAGCCCGCTTTCGAGCGGGCTTTTTTGATTGGGCTGACGCGGTAAATGTTTCGGTTCGAATGGTCATGTCACCATCACGTCGCCGAGAAATGACTCAATAAATTGGCTGCTCGGGTCGCAAAGCGAACATTCAGGGTGTGTCGTCAACCACAGGCAGATCAACCCAGAATACCGCCCCTCTACCTTCCGTTGACTCGAAGTCGATCTTGTAGATGCCGGTTCTGCGTTGAGCTCGTTTGGGCGGGCAAATGACCGCATCTGTGGATTTGTTTTCTTCAGGTTTCAGATGCCGGCATGGTTTCAAACACTACGGTGCTTGAATGAGGCAGATCCCAGCTGACGGCTCTTGAGGCATACAGACTGATTTCTGGGGTGAAGACTTCCGGATCATCCAACGTCGATGCGACAATAAAAGTCATGTCAGGCATCAGCTCACCGGTTTTGTAAACTTGTGATCCGCAATCGACGCAAAAGTAATTTGAGACCGTTGCTCCCGAATCAGCGGTGACAGAATGTTGTTTTACCTGGCCTTCCACACGTACTTGATCGTTGGGAACCACCAACAAGGATAGGTGCCCATTTCCGCTGAGTTTTCGGCAATCTGTGCAGTGACAGTTTCCAGAAAACACCGGTTCCACGCTGCCCTGGTATGCCACCGAACCACAAAGACAGCGTCCTGAGATATTTTTCACGAGCAATGCTCCCGATTATTGAAAACTCTTTGCCAGCGCAGACACTTTGTGAAGACAGAACGCCCGGGCTCAGCGGCCGATTGTTGCTCAGGTCACTCGTAAAGCGAGCCACCTCCGAGCTGATGGTAGACGATGGGTATGAAGTCTTTTTCCGACCATGAAGCAACCCTCCCCCACTTATCGTCGTACTGCTTGGTTGGTTCCGCGGCGATTACCCCATCCAGCGTTTCACCCTGAGAAATAAGTTCCCGGACCCGCTGGGCGACATCCACGATCATGTCCCTGAATTGAACGACCTCTTCCCGCCCTACCACATCGACTCCATGGCCTGGAATAATTCTGGTATTCGGTCCGGCCAGGCTTATCGCCAGGTCAAGGGCCTCTATGGTCCCGGCCAGCGTGCCGCCATTGTAAACGTCGATAACCGGATAGCTCGTAGTGCGAAAGACGTCGCCAAGGTGAAGGACATTGGATTCGGTGAAATAGACGAAAGTGTCACCATCGGTGTGGGCCGGCGGCGCCAGGAAAACCTTTACCTCTTCTCCATTGAAATGGAAGGTGAGTTGCTCTTTGAAGGTCACAAAGGGACGTGCCGCAGCGGGTGCCTGTGGAAAGAATCCGCCGTTTCCCCGTGGGAACCGGGATCGGCGTTCCAGCATTCGCACCCGCATGTTGTCGTGGGCAAAAATCAGCACGCCACCTGTCGCAAGAGGTTCATTCCCACCAATGTGATCTGGGTGTACATGGGTGTTTATCAAAAAGCGTATCTCGCCGTCACTGAGATCGCGAACGGCGGCTAAAAGCTGCTCGGCATGGGGCTTAAACTGGGAATCGACAAGTAACACGCCCTCTTCACCCACGAAGACGCCGACATTCGCGAATCCGTCAGGCCGCTGAATCATATGGACACGCCCGGCAACGGGGACGGTGCGAAGTTGGACATCAAAAAAACCGTCGGGAACCTGAGCTGAAACGGACAGCGGCATTAACAGGCTGACAAGAAGGGCCAACAGGATCATCTTATTCATTGTTATATCCTTGACGGGTCCCTGATTATAAACAGGTGAGGTACACACCATAATAGGCGATTAATTTGAGTTCGCACTAAATTGCGCCGGGAACGACCGCATCTGTTTAAGAGAGTTTGGGAGCCTGGTCTGGTCGCAAAGCGAACATTCAAATGGCAATTGGCATGCTCGTATCAGTCGCCTAAATCAACTTACTGCGATATGCGCCTGGCGCCTGGCCCAGCCATTTCCTGAATGCTTTGGTGAAGGCACTCACCTCTTCAAAGTGCAGCCGTCGGGAAACGTCCTCGATGCTCAGGTTGGGGTTCGTCAGAAGTCGAAGCGCATAATCCCGCTTCAGGCCAGCAAGGATCTGGTTGTAGGTGGTGCCCTCTTTTTTCAGCTTTCGCCACAGCAGGTTCTCCGTTATGCCCAGCTGTACCGCGATGTCCTGCTGCCGCAGCCAGCCCTGGTCCTTGTTAAGCACTAGCAACCGGCGGGCCTGCCTGGTAAACGGGTTGGTTTTGGTTCGCACCAGCATCATGTTCTGGTTGTCTCTCAGAATTTCACGCACCGTGTCCTGTGCAATTGAGAGCGGCGTATCCGCCAGCTTCGCATCGAACACCAGCGCCGTATCGGGTGCGTTGAACGTCGGGGGAACACCGAACAGGTAATGAAAATGCTCGTCGTGGTCGCTTTCGGAGAAGCGAAAACGAACCTCTCGCGGCTGAAGCTCCTCCCCGGCAAACCAGCCGAGCAGTCGAAGCAGGATCAGCAGCATGCTCTGATAGATAAACCGGTAGCTGAGGGGCCGTCGCTCCTCAAATTCGAGCTCCAAGTGAGCCTCGCCATGCTGTTTCTGAAGTCGCAGACGGAACTGATCGGTGAACAATGAGAAGTACAGGTTGAAATAGGCCACCAGCGACGTCAGCGAATGACACCCGACCGCGCCAAGCGCAAACACGCCGAAGGCTCTGCGAGGAACCGGCCGATCGAGAAAGCCCAGAAATAGGTCGTCGGTGGTGTTCATCAACCGTGCGATCTCGCCGCTGTATTCCAGCACCGACAATCGATTCGCACTGACGCTCAATTGATCCGCCGAAAGCGACAGCTCACCCAGAACAGATCTGGCTTCCGGCGAATCGATTCCAACGGCCTCCAACACATCGGCCAGAAAAATCACCGGGATGGTGGGATCAATCAATATGTCCTGAAGTGATTTCAACAGCGGGGCCCTTAGCTCTATATTTGCATCTTTATTGAGATAAATCGCATAAATTGCAACTATAGGACAACTCGACAGCAAAAAATCAACCTACTGTCCAACCCCAAAGCCTCCTATGGTGGATGACATTGGAGTCCCGTAAACCTCGTGGGACCAAGCCCAAGCTTCTTTCCATTCGCTCAGGAGGCCTTATGAACCGTCACGACGAAACCCGCATTCTCAAACAGTGCCTGAATCTTCTGGCCGATAAGTCCACCACCCTGTCCGCCGAGACTCACACGTCACCGGTCGAACGTTACACCGACCCGCAGCGTTTCGAACAGGAACGCCATGCCATTCATCAGGCATTGCCCGTGGCGTACCTGCACAGCAGTGAGCTGCCCAATCCGAACGACTTTCGCACAGTAGCAACCCACTCCGGCAACGTGCTTTTCACTCGAACCGAAGCCGGCGAAGTGAAGGCGTTTCATAACGTGTGCCGCCACCGTGGCGCCCAGGTAGAATCCAGAGCATCGGGCTGCGCCAAAGCGTTTTCTTGCCCTTACCACGCTTGGCGCTATGGAAACGATGGACAGTTGCTCTCGGCCCCTTTCGAGCAAACCTGCTTTCCAGAACTGGACAAAAGCCAGAGTGGCCTCGCGCCAATTCCCTGTGTCGAAGCGTACGGTTTCATCTGGCTATGCCCCACAGCCAAAAATGATGACGATGCCGAGAAACAGCTCGAGGCCCACCTCGAACCGGTGAAAGCGGACCTGGAATGGCTTCAGTGCGACGGTTTACACAAGTTTGAGACCCATCGCCGGACCTGGAAAGCCAACTGGAAAATCGTCACCGAAGGCGGGCTGGAGACCTATCACTTCAAATTCGCCCACAAAAACACCATCGGCCCCTATTTCCTCAGCAACACCTGCGTGACGGACCAACTAGGCGCGCATTTTCGTGTGGTGATGCCGACAGAAGAGCTCAAATCGGTGACGAAAGACCTCATTCAAGACGTGCGCCTGCGAGACATCGCCCATGTTGTGTACAGCATCGCCCCTCAGATGGTGCTGTTGGTTCAGAAAAACCATATTGACTGGATTCAAACGGTCCCTATCAGCGTTGATCAGAGCGAAATCTTTATCACGCCTTTGATCCCCAAACCGGTAGAAGATCTGACTGAAAAGGAACTGGACTATTGGCAGCGCAACCGGGAGATTTCCCTGAATACCCTGGACGAGGACTTTGAGCTGGGCGAGCAGATTCAGGCGGGCATGGCCAGCGGTGCTAACAGCAAGCTCACTTTCGGGCGCAACGAGGGAGCACTGGCTACCTTCAATGCCTGGGTGGAGGAACGATTAAATAGCAGCTAAGAACAGTCAAAAGAAGCGGACAGTTTTGAGAGCTTATTCGATACGTGGAATGTTCGCTTTTGTTTAATTAGGTGCAAAAACAGAGGGGCGGCCAAATAGGTGGTCACAAGAACATGAAGGCTGCTGTCACGAAAGCGCAGGCAGTGACGCTTCCAAGGTCTCGGCAATGCGTGCATTAAGCTTGAGATCCGCCAGATCATCTGCCCGCGTCCGGCCAAGATTCAGCGTTGCGATGGGTTTTCCCCACTCCTTTGCGTACCGACAAAACCGAAATCCGGAGTACACCATCAACGAGGAACCCACGACCAGCAAACCGTCACTCTCGCGCAGACTATCGAGTGCGGCATCAACTCGCTGCTTCGGCACGAAATCCCCGAAGAACACCACGTCCGGTTTCAGGATGCCCGCGCACTGGGGGCAGTCTGCGGGTTTGAAATCTGAGAAATCCACATCCAGGTCGGCATCCCCGTCTGGCGCGGTCGCGGCCTGATACTGCCGGAAGCGCGGGTTGAGTGTGTCGCATTGGTTGTGCACCTCATCCCGGGAACACCGGAAACCACAGCTCATGCAGATTACCTCATCCGCCCGGCCGTGCAGGTCAACGACACCCTGGGTGCCCGCCTTCTGGTGCAGCCGGTCCACATTTTGTGTGACCACCAGGCTGGTGTGATTGAGCAGTTCCAGTTGGGCGATGTGATGATGCGACGGGTTAGGCGAGGCATTGCGCATCACCGGCCAACCGATCAGGCTCCGGCCCCAGTAGCGCTGCCGGGTTTCAAAGCTTTCCATAAAGGCCTGGTGCTGCACCGGTTGCTTGCGTTTCCAGGCACCGTCGCCATCGCGGTAATCGGGGATGCCCGAATCGGTACTCACACCCGCCCCGGTAAGCACCAGGAGCCTGGGGTGCTTTCGAATGAAATCCGCCAGCATTTCCCCGGCCTGTTCCGGCTCATGCTGCACCGGCACCTCATCGGTCTCCGGCAACCGCTGGCTGGTACTGAAAGGTCGGGTGCGGTGGGTCATCACAGGCATAGGCCTCCCGGTTTTGTTAGCCCGGTTTTCGGGCCACGTATACGGTATTAAACGATTCCCTGTTCTGAAACGGATTAAAAAAAGTCACCACGTGGCAGGCCACATCGGTAAACACCTCCCGCAGCACCGCCATGAATTCCTCATCTTCCCCTTCGTTGGACCACATGGCAAAAATACCCTGGGGTTTGATCTGCCGGGCCATCTGGCGAATGTTGTTTACGGTATAGAAGCTGGCATTGGAATCGTGCAGCAGAGCCCGGGGTGAGTGATCGATGTCCAATAGAATGGCATCGAAGGTTTTTCCGGGCGACTCGGGATCGAAACCTCCTTCTGAAGGTTCGGCTATCGCCAGATCAAAGAAGCTCCCATGCACGTAGCGGCTGCGGGCATCGGCGTTTATATCCTTTCCCAATGGCACCAGTTCCTGCTGGTGCCAGCGAATGACCGGCTCCAGGTACTCGACAATCAGCAGCTCCCCCACCCGTTCGTGCTTGAGCGCAGCCACGGCGGTATACCCAAGGCCCAGACCACCAACGACCACACTTAGGTTATCGCCCGGGGTTGCATTCAGGCCGATGTCGGACAGCGCCACTTCCGCGTCCACGAACATGCTGGACATCAGGAACTCTTCGCCGAGCTTCACTTCGAAAATATCCCGGTTACCGATCGCCGGAATCCGGCGCCGACGCAGGGTGATCTCTCCGATTTCGGAGGGCTGGCTGTCAATTTGCTCGAAAAGAAGTCCCAAAGTTGTGCCTCTATCTTGTCAGGGTGAAGGTGCGGCCGCTCGACCGATGCGGGTGCGGGTGGGTAGTCCCTGCCAAAACTGTGCTGAGCCATGGATGACGGAGCTCAAGCGTCACAGGGATGTGGTTGAGCGGGTTTTGGCAGGGACTACCCACCTGCCCAACCCAGCCCATCGAGTTACTCCGAAACCTTCAAACAACCGAGCAGGATATTCCGCATTTTCTCGGCGCCGAGGTTTTCCATCAGCTCAATATTTCTCTCAGGGATCCCATCCACATCCGGGTAGCTATCAATGGCCGCCTCCAGACTGGCTTCCCGCAACAGGTGAAGCATCGGGTACGGAGACCGGTTGGTGTAATTCTCCGCAGCATCCGGTTCCGTTCCTTCGAACTGGTAGTCCGGGTGGAAACTGGCAATCTGGTATACGCCTTCCATCTCAAGGTACGCGAGTAGCCCGTCAGCCGCATCCAGGAATTCATTGTAGGGTCCGAATGCCTGCAATACATCCGGGTGGATCAGCAGGGTGGTTTCAATATCCGGCTCATCGTCCAGGCGGCGAAGCTCAGCATGCAACGCCTGCAGCAACGCATCTTCATCACTGGCATCGGAAACCACAAATCGAACCCGGTTCCGGACCAGCTCGCGTTTGGCAAACGGACACAGGTTGTAGCCGACCACCACGTCTTCGACCCATTGTCGGGTTGCTGAAACTACGGCCGATTCGTTCACATTCAAATCCCCTTTTTGCTGGTATTGGCCGGAGCCAGATTGGACGAGCGAATAGTGCTGTCCAAAACTGTGCGGAGCCATGGATGGCGGAGCCCAAGTGTCACAGGGATGTGCTTGAGCGTGTTTTGGACAGCACTATTCGCTCGGCCACCCCCAAATTCATCTGTCAAAAGTAACCCTGACTCCGCAGATAATCATCATAGGAACCACTGAAGTCCGTTACCCCGTCGGCTCTCAACTCAATAATTCGCGTCGCCAGCGACGAAACAAACTCCCGGTCATGGCTCACAAAAATCAGCGTGCCCGGGTAATTTTCCAGCGCGAGGTTCAGCGCCTCAATGGATTCCATATCCAGGTGGTTGGTCGGCTCGTCCATCAGCAACACATTCGGTTTCTGCAGGATCAGTTTGCCAAACAGCATGCGCCCCTGTTCACCACCGGAAAGAACCTGCACGGATTTGCCGATGTCGTCACCGGAAAACAGCATACGCCCCAGGGTGCCACGAACCAGTTGCTCACCGCCCTTGGTCCACTGGGCCATCCAGTCAGTCAGCGTTTCATCGGCAGAAAAATCCGCGGTGTGATCCTGGTTGAAGTATCCAACCTCGGCGCTGTCCGTCCATTTCACTTCCCCACTGTCTGGCTCATAGGCGCCCGCCATGCACTGCAACAATGTGGTTTTGCCAATGCCGTTCGGGCCGATGATGGCAACCCGCTCGCCGGCCTCGATTTGAAGGTTCAGTTTGTTGAACAACGATTCGCCGTCGAAGCCCTTGCTCAGGTCCTTGAGCGTGACCGCCTGGCGATGCAGTTTCTTACCCTGTTCGAAACGGATAAACGGACTGACGCGGCTGGAGGGTTTCACCTCTTCCAGCTGGATTTTATCGATCTGGCGCGCCCGGGACGTGGCCTGCTTGGCCTTGGAGGCATTGGCCGAGAATCGGCTGACAAACTGCTGAAGCTCGGCAATCTGGGCCTTTTTCTTGGCGTTGTCCGCCAGCATACGCTCACGGGCCTGAGTTGCTGCAGTCATGTACTCATCGTAGTTACCTGGAAACAGGCGCAACTCGCCATAATCCAGGTCCGCCATGTGTGTACACACGCTATTCAGGAAGTGACGGTCGTGGGAGATGATAATCATGGTGCTGTTGCGCGACACCAGGATGTTCTCCAGCCAGCGAATCGTATTGATATCAAGGTGGTTCGTGGGCTCGTCCAGCAACAATACATCTGGGTCAGAGAACAGCGCCTGGGCCAGCAACACACGCAGTTTCCAGCCCGGTGCCAGGGCACTCATCGGCCCATTGTGCTCCTCCAGCGGAATATCCAGGCCGAGCAACAACTCACCCGCACGGGATTCGGCGGTGTAACCATCCATTTCGGCGAACTGGACTTCCAGATCGGCCACGGCCATGCCGTCTTCCTCGCTCATTTCAGCCAGGGAATAAATCCGGTCCCGCTCATTTTTCACCCGCCAGAGCTCTTCGTGGCCCATAATCACGGTATCCATCACCGTGAACTCTTCATAGGCGAACTGGTCCTGGCGCAGCTTGCCCAGTCGGCTGTTCGGCTCCAGCATCACCAGGCCAGCGGAGGGTTCAAGATCGCCACCGAGGATTTTCATCAGCGTGGATTTTCCGCAGCCGTTGGCCCCAATGAGGCCGTAACGGTTGCCATTGCCAAACTTGGCAGACACATTTTCAAAGAGGGGCCTGGCCCCGAACTGCATGGTGATGTTGGCGGTGGAGATCAAGAAAAAACCTATAGGAGTAAAGGGCGGCCGTGCTTGAACAAACAGGCACCTGCGGGAAAAGGCGGCATTGTACAGGTTTGCGGTTTCAACCGTGAGACAGCAAAAGCACGGATAAAAAGAGCTTGCCTCGAAGCGAGGGGCACGGCAGCATTCCCGTTCCGAAGTACCCATACACAGAAAGGAGACCAACCATGGCACAGGCCACTGCACGTCACATTCTCGTAGACAGCGAAGCCAAATGCGAAGAACTGAAGAAAGCCATTGAAGGTGGTCAGGACTTCGCCGAAGTGGCGAAACAACACTCTTCCTGCCCGTCCGGCCGTAACGGCGGCGAACTGGGTAGCTTCGGCCCGGGCCAGATGGTTCCGGAGTTCGACAAGGCGGTGTTCAACAGCGAACTGAACACAGTGATCGGGCCGATCAAGACCCAATTCGGCTATCACCTGCTGGAAGTAACCAGCCGCAGCTAATGGAAGCGGTGTCTTCCCCGAACCGACCAGGCTGGCTGGGGCCTCGTTCCCTGGCCTTCCTGGTTGTTCTGATTGTTACTCCCTTACTGTTTTTCGGTGGCCCCGATTGGTTCAATGGCCCGTTCGGAAGCGCCGTCTGGAATCTGGGGCACATTGGTTTCTTCGGTCTGGTGACACTGGCCGCCCATCCCTGGCGACGGCTGAGCGGCTGGCAGTTATGGATTTTGCCAACGGTCGTGGTGCTGCTGATCGGTGGTGCTATTGAGGTAATCCAGTCGGATATGGGTCGCGAGGCCAGCTGGCACGATATGCTGCGAAACCTCATCGGCGTCTGGTTTGTGCTTGCCTGGCACCCTCTGCTGGATGAGAACAGATCAGCCAGTCCCACGACGCCGCCCGCCCTGATCATTGCCAGCACGCTGCTGCTTCTGTTCGAACTGGGAACCACTGCCGCTGTTGGCGTCCAGCAGTTTAAGGTCGCACACCAGTTACCACTGCTGTACGACTTCCGCCACGACGACCCCACTCCCTACTGGTACGGGGAATTAACACCATCCCAGGAACACGCCAGCCCCCATGAACAGAGCCTTCGGCTGGATTTTGACACCAAGTTGTACTCCGGCGGTTCGCTCAGTAACCTCCCTTCAGATTGGCGCGACTATGAGCAGCTGAGCATGACGCTGTTCAATCCCAACGCACATCCTCTTCAGATGACCCTGAGAATCAACGACTGGACCCACTCACGTGGCAACAACGCCCACAGCGATCGGTACAACATCCGGTTGACAATGCAACCCGGTTCTCAAACCTTCACTATTGATCTGGACGATATCGAAAAGGCACCGCGCACGCGGCGAATGGAAATGGACAACATATCCCAATTCAAGGTGTTCGTATCCCGGTTGCCTGAGCCCGCCACCATCTACATTCAGGATCTCAGGTTGGAGTAAGCGTCCACGGGTTGTCGGTCAGCACTTCCGTACCCTGATCCGTGACCAGGATGGTTTCGCTGCAGCCAATCCCCCACTGACCGGGAATACGCAAACAGATAGGCAGATGGAAGACCATGCCCGGCTTGAACGTCGTATTGCCTCCACGGGCGATAAAACCGGACCCCTCGACCCAGGAAGGTGGGAACTGAGCCCCCACGGTGTATCCAAACACCCCGGAAAAAAACACCTTGTCGCCCAGCGGCGCCAGGGCCCTATCCGCAGCCTGCGCGGCTGACTCGAACGTGTTACCCGGTTTAACGGCCGTCAGAAGCGTGTCCACCACTTTACGGCATCCTTCGAACACCCGCTGCATCTCGGCCGAGGGTTTGCCTGCAATGACGGTTTGCATCATCGGTGCCGTGTACCGATGCCAGGCGGCACCAAATTCCAGGAACACGGGCTCGTCGGGTTCAATCGGGCAACGCTTGTGGTTGGTGTGAATAACGCTGCTACGCATGCCCGTGGTCACGATGGGTTGCATGCTCATGAATTCACTGCCCGCATCCAGCAACGCCCGAGCCCCGGCAGCGGCCACTTCGTTATCGGTGATTCCCGGGCGAACGCTGGCAACCGCAGCCCTCAAGCCCTCCGCCGTTACGCTGGCACTGCGACGAAGGAAGGCAATCTCCCTCTCGGATTTGACGATCCGGACTTTTTTCACCAGCCCGCCAGCGTCCACGAAACGAACACCCGGCAACCGGGCTTTCAGCCCTTCCACAACCCCGAGGCGCAAAGAGCCGTGCCACGCATCAATACCAACGGTGTCCGCGGCGTCGCTCAACGCATCGATCAGGGGCAGCATCACTTCCCCAATGCCTTCCCAGCGGTAACCGGTCACATTGTCCACACGAGTGGTCACGATGGCCGGGCCCATCTCGATGGAAGGTACCTGAAGCAGCAGAGAGGAGGCGGTAACAACCAGCGCGATATGCACAGAAACTTCGAAGGTGCTGTAGCCGGTCAGGTAGAAGATATCGGAGCTGTCAGTCAGCAGGAGTGCATCGATGTCATCGGCTTCCATCAACTGACGGACGCGCGCAAGCCGATGATCATACTCCTCTGGCGGAAAGGGACATTCGCTTCCCCTGGACAGGAGAGTCAGAGCCTTCTGGTACGCGTTGAAATCCATGAGAGCAACTCCACCGTTGCACATGTGTATAACATGGACCCAAATTCGCATCCGGACAAATTTTTGCTCAAATTCTTTCACCAATCCGTTGGTGCGAGTGGGTTGACAAGTTTCTGCAAACAGAGCCACTGATTCCCGCGATACAGTGGCTTTTCATATTACTGGCTGCCGCCCGTTGGCGAGAGCAGGCGAGCCATCTGCGCACTGACCGATTCAATCGGTTCCGAGATCGCCTGCTGGATGCTGCTTGCGACGGTCCGGGAGAAGGCGACCCCCGGTGGGCTTTCCAGGAAGTCCAGGTACAGACTCATTTCCTGGGCGCTGATGTCTTCATAGGTGTACAGGTAGCTATCGAAAACCTGCTGCCCAACCACACCCCGCAGAGTACTCCTCTGACTCTCAATGGCCTGGCGCAGTTCGTCCTGACTCATTGAATTCGGGCTGAGCGATACCATGGCGCTGGCCAGCCCGAGCTGCACAGCCATGGTGGTGTCCACCGCACTTTCTGTGGCGCGGGCCGCGCGGTCGTAGCGCTCGAACATCCGGCTGCGCTCGGTATTACGGTACTTCCGGCTCAATTCCGGCCCCTGAGCCTGAATGTCTTTCCAGACCGAGGGCGCGGAAGCGGCAATTTCAGCCTCGGCGATCTTCCGGGCGACCGGTGTTTCATACCAGCTATGAACCGAGGCCAGTTGTTCAGACGTCAGATTGTTTTCCAGATTCTCAACAATCTGCTGTTCGATGTCCGCATTCCGAAAACTGAGGCTGACCACCTGACCAATGGTCGCGGTGACCGCTGGCGGCAACTGCCCAACCTGCGCGAGGCCATCCTGAATGCCCTGCTTCAGCATTGCCGGATATTGGGCCACGATATCGTCGATGGGTGACGCGGTCACAACCTGCTGGGCACTGGGTGCAGCCACGGCCTGGCCAGCAACAAATACCGCCGCATATAAAAGAGGTTTAATTAGAGCGCGAGGCTTCATAACACTATCATCCCATTTCATGCCTTACTTTGTTTATGGCACGAGATATGCCAAATCGGCAAGTGATCGCCGACATTGGGAGATGACAGTTTGGTAGGGAAGCGGTCCACAAAACGGCGCAGGCAGCGCGTCTCGCAATGGCGATCCCGGCTCACCTGGTTTGTCCTGCCGGTGGCCGGCGTACTCATTGGCATCTGGGCGACTATCCGTTTCAGCCTGCTTGCTCCGGCACCGCCAGCGAATGCAGAACACCTATGCGAAATCTTCCGGGAACACCCGGTCTGGTACGACTATGCCCGCAGTTCCCAGGACCGCTGGGGCACTCCGATCGCAACCCAGATGGCGTTCGTTTATTACGAGTCGTCATTCCGCAGCCATGCCCAGCCGCCCCGTAAACGTCTGTGGGGCTGGCTGCCCTGGTTCCGGATCAGTTCGGCTTACGGATACGCCCAGGCACTGGACCCGGCCTGGCAGGATTACCTCAGGGCAAATGACGGCAGCTGGTATGCGGTACGAACCGATATGGAATACGCGCTGGATTTCATCGGCTGGTACAACCACCTGACCAACCGACACCTGGACGTTGCCTATTCCGATCCCTATCAGCTGTACCTGGCCTACCACGAAGGCCGGGGTGGCTTCAGCCGACGCACCTTCGACGAAAAACCCGCCATTGTCGGGCTCGCCAAACGGGTCAGGAACCGGGCATTCCGGTACGACAACCAGCTCAGTACCTGCGAGCAAGAATTCCAGTGCTGGCGCTGGTACCAGTTCTGGCCATTCTGCTCTGTGCCTGGCTAGCCGGTCTGCTCAGAACGACGCGCTGATCTCGATGGCGCCAGCGTGTTCCCGCAACCGCTCCACCAGATACTCCATGACGAGCCGGACCCGGGCCATTTGCTGGGTGTCCTGATTCACATGCAGCCAAAGATCCACGCTTTCCCCTTCCAGTGGATCACTCAGTCTCCTTAGTTCCTTTGCGCTTTCCCCCAGGTAACAGGGCAAGACGGCCAGTCCGGCACCGGCCCTGGCAAGCGCAACCATGGACTGCAGGCTATTGCATCGAATCAGGGATTCCGCGTGTTTCAGGTTACGCCGGTACCAGCGTCCCGTAGCCAGCTGGGTAAAGGTTTCGTCCGGTATCAGCCAGCGAAAGTCTTCCGGACGACTCAGCATTTCGATATCGCGGTGCCGACGGCAATAACCGATCGAGCCGTACACCGCCGACTCAATCGCCGCGATTCGCTCGCCTGACAGCGTTTCTTGGGGTTCGTTTTCCGGCCGAACGGTAATGTCCGCCTCCCGGTGACTCAGGTTGGCAACGTCGTTATCGGTGAGTACTTCCAGCTCAATGCCTGGATAGTCCCGCACCAGTGCCGACAGAATCGGGGCAAGCAGCTCGTTGAGCAGGACATCCTCAGCCGCAACCCGGACTTTGCCCACCGGATCGTCCCCCTGCCCCACCAGCTTGCGCTCGAGGTTTTCCATGGCCACGGCGAGCTTCTCCGCCTCGCGGAAGGCGGTCTCCCCCACCGGCGTTAACTGAAAACCGTCCCGGCTGCGCTCAAAGAATTGCACCCCCATGGACTCCTCCACCTGGTCGAGCCGACGAAGAACCGTGGTTTGGTGCACCCCCAGCAGTTGTCCCGCTTTAGCAAGGGTTCCGCCCTGGGCCAGGGCGCGAATAAATCTCAGATAATCCCAGTCCATCTTTCACTGCATTTTTGCAACATGAGTACGGATTTTAACTTATTTATACTGCGAAATAGAAATTCTAGAATTCGTCCCGCAGTTTAAGGTAGATCGCTAACTATTTCGCACCTACTTGGAGGAAAGCGTAATGATTAACAGACACAGTGTTACAGATCAGCCGCTTCCGTCAGCGCTCCTCCACAACGGCGCTGAGACGCGGAGACAATACACCCGCGCAGCCATCAAAGGACTGGTGCAACGGTTCAGCCGCAAGGCGCAGGCCGTTCAGACTCAGGCGGGAACCGCTATTGAGATGCCCGGAATGCAGGGCAGCGTGTAAGGAATGTTGGCCTGTAGTTGAAGATCAGGCCCGACAGGAAGGAATTCTAAGGCGCCGATGCCCCCACGGGACATCGGCGTTTTTCTTTGGAAATCAGCTTTCCCAGATGACCGTTTGGGACTGTTCGAACCAGCTGTCCATTTTCGGCGCGTAGTAGTCTTCGATGATATTCCGCTTGATCTTCATGGTTGGCGTCAGCATGCCGTTTTCCATGGTCCACGGATCGTTCACGATGATCATGCGGGCAAGCTTCTCATGGGGCTCGCACTTCGCGTTGACCGCATCGAACACCTCACGCAGTTCCCGCTCCAGTTCCGCGCGGTCGCCACCGTTTGCCAGCTCCTCCCTCGCCTCATCCGACAGCAACACCAGCAGACAGGGCTGGGGCTGGTTGGCACCGGCGACACACGCCACTTCCACCTTGGGGTGATTGAAGCGGTTCTCGATGGGCACCGGAACCACGTATTTGCCCTTGGCGGTCTTGAACAGGTCCTTCACCCGCCCGGTGATTTTCAGGAAACCCTCCGAGTCGATTTCACCCATGTCACCGGTTCTCAGGTACCCGTCCTCGGTGATGTCTTCCTTGGTTTTCTCTTCATTCTTGTAGTAACCCAGCATCAGCCCCGGGCTCTTCACTTCAATCTCGCCGTTGTCCGCGATGCGGTGATCTACCCCCGGGTTCGCGAGCCCGACAGTTCCAACGCGGGTTCTGCCCGGCCGGTTGGCGTGGGAGTAAGCGAAGTTCTCGGACATGCCATACACCTCAAGCAGCTCGAGCCCGAGGTTCCGGTACCATTCGATGATCGGAGCAGACAGCGGTGCCGCTCCCGTGAGCGCTGCACGGCAATGATCCAGCCCCAGTTGCTTCAACACCTTCTTCTTGACCAGTGAGTTGAGCACCGGGATCTTGAACAGCACCTTCTGCTTCTTGGGAGGCAGCTTGGCACTCACACCCAGATAGAATTTCATCCACAGCCGCGGAACGGAGAAGAATACGGTCGGGCGAGCCCTTTGCAGGTCCTCCTGGAAGGTGTCCAGGGAGTTGGCAAAGTACAGGTGGAAGCCATAGTACAGAACCTGCGTTTCCACAGCCGCCCGCTCGGCGACATGCGCAAGCGGCAGGTACGACAGCATGCGCTCACTCGAATCCACCGGGAAAATCTGCTGCAGGCCCTCGGCCACCGAAATCATAGTCCGGAAGCTGTGCATGACCCCTTTCGGGCGACCGGTGCTGCCCGAGGTATAGACCAGCGTTGCCAGCCTGTCCGGGTCCGGCAACTTCGGCTCCGCAGGCTCCGTCCTGGCCACAATCTCATCCCACTGTGGCGTATCCTGCCGGGGCGACATGGGCAGGGAGATGATCGGCAGGTCAGCCGGGAGATGCCCCTTGATGTCATTCCAGCCATCCGCCTTGCCATCGAGCTTGCCGAGGAACAGCAACGTTGCCTCGCTGTGATCCAGCACGTAGGCCGCGGTCTCGCCGTTGAGCGTCGGATACAGCGGCACAGAAACATGGCCGGCAGCCCAGATCGCCAGATCCGCCAGAATCCAGTGAGCGCTGTTCTTGCCCAGCAGTGCAATCTTGCTTTGGTCCGGGAAGTTCAGCCCGTTCAGGTGCCCCGCCATTCTGGAGACCTGATCGGCCGCCTGTTTCCAGGTGATGTCCTCAACCCGACCATCCGGATAAGGCTGGGTCATGAACACGGTATCGGGGGTTTCCTTGGCCCAGTAGTAAAGGCAATGGAGGGAGGTCTGCTTGCGAGAATCCGTTGCCATCGATGGCTCCTTATTATTTTAGTGATTCAATCCTGAGGTTCGATTCTGTATTCATAGTAGCGGTATTCGGGAGTGCCTCAATAGCAACACACATCTGTCTGGCTGACAATATTTACCACCGGCGTGAACCAGTTCACAGAACCAGACCACCCCGTTCGGGGCTTTGCTCTAGATTGACACTGAAGGCAACGCGAATTGCTCGCCAATCGGAGGACTCCGTGAAATCATCATCCCGTTCTTTTCTGATTTTCCCCGCCTGGGGCATCATCCTGCTGGGTTCCGCTGCATTCCTCTATTGTGCGTCCGTGGGTCTGCTGGGGAACTGACTCCGGCAAGAAAAGGCCTGCGCAGCCGCTGCCCGGGCCTGTAACCCAACGCATCCTCCTGTAAACTAGTCGTTTTTCCAACGAACGGATGCGTCTGTATGTCTGAACTGGTGCTGTTTCACTACCCCATGTCTCCCTTTTCCGAAAAGGCGCGCGCCATGCTCGGCTACGCCGGCCTTGCCTGGCAATCGGTTCAGGTAGAGGAGATGCCGCCTCGCCCCGTTCTTGAGACCCTCGCCGGCGGTTACCGGAAAATCCCGGTCGCTCAGCTGGGCGCCGATGTGTTTTGCGATACACGAACCATCGCCACAGAAATTGCCCGCCTCGCTAATAAGCCGGAACTGTCGCTGAGCGAACAGCCTGAAAACGTACAGGCATTTGTCGAAAAGGTGGATCTGGAGATTTTTCTGGCCTGCGTGATCGCCTCCAGTGACGCACGGCTGATGATCAAGCTGGTCCGTGAAACCTCCCTGCTCCATACCCTCCGTTTCCTGAAGGACCGTGTGGCGATGGGCCGAAAGGCCCGGGTGCGCGCAATGGGAGCGGGCGAGGCCAAAAAAGTAGCTCGTGCCTTTATCGCCGATCTGGACGAGCGACTGACACAGGACTTTCTGTTCGGGAATCAGCCCTGTGTTGCCGACTTTTCCGCCTACCATTGCCTCTGGTACGCCTGCGACCTGGCCAACAAACCCTGGCTTCGCGATTACCCGAAAGTCGCGGACTGGATGGCGCGGATCAAGGCGTTTGGCCACGGCACACCGACTGAGATCACGCAGGATGACGCCGTTGAGCAGGCCCGCCAGGCAGAACCACGGGCCTTGCCAGCCGCGGTGGATACGCAGCACGCGGGGCAAACTGTCAGCATTGCGCCTACCGACTATGGCCGAGACCCGGTCATTGGAATACTGGTCTATTCAGGTGCCACCGAAACCGTTCTCGCCCGCGAGATGCCTGCCGTCGGCCGGGTCCACATCCATTTTCCGAAACAGGGCTTCCGGCTGAAGCCTGTCTGACATCAGCGCCGGAAGCGAGTCTCCAGCACCACCGCCGAGTTGGTGCGTTCAACCCCTTCCAGATTGCCAATTTCATCCAGTACCGCGCTCAGTTCCTCCAGGGACTGGGCCTGTACGATGGCAATCAGGTCGTACTCGCCGCTGACGGCGAACAGCTGAGCCACCTGGGAGATGTCCTCCAGCTCCAGGTTGGTTTTGGCTGTCAGCTTCTGCAGCACCTTGATGGACACATGGGCCTCGACCAGGTTTTCGGAAAACTCCCCACCCAGCATCACCGAATAGCCCCGAATCACCCCACTGGCCTCGAGTTTGGCAATGCGATTCTGCACTGTGGAGCGGGAGACATGCAGCTCCCGGGCAAGGTCACTGATGCTGGTTCGGGCGTTCTGACGCAACAGCATCAGTAGCTTCTGGTCCTGCTTACTAATCATTTTGATATCTCAACCTTTCAATTTGATCTAATTCTATCCCGATTCGCTCATTTTGCATCTGCAATTTGACACACCAAGTCATCATACTTTGTGCCAAATCAACACAGGAATTTCGGACATGCTGATTCGCCCGATTGCACATTCAGATCTGGACACGCTCTATCAGATCGCCGTTGAATCCGGCCCGGGCTTTACTTCCCTGATGCCGGACCGCGAGGCACTGACCCGCAAGATCGAGCACTCCGTTGCCAGTTTTAACCGGACGGTATCGACGCCCGAAAACGAGCATTACCTGTTCGTGCTGGAAGACGAAGTCACCGGCGAGATCATGGGCACCACCGGGATCGAGGCGGCCGTTGGCCACGACCACCCTCTGTACCATTTCCATCGCAATACGGTGACCCATCACTCCCGTGATCTGGGCCTGCGCCACAGCGTGGAAACCCTGTCCCGTTGTAACCATTACTCCGGCTGCTCCGAAATCTGCTCGCTGTATCTGCGCCCCGAATTCCGTCGCCCCAATGCCGGCAAACTGCTGTCCCGCGTTCGTTTCCTGTTTATGGGCCTGCACCCCGAGCGCTTTGCCGATACGGTGATTGCTGAAATGCGTGGCGTTTCCGATGACGAGGGCCGCTCGCCGTTCTGGGACTGGATGCAAGCGCATTTTGTCGATATGGAGTTTGCCGAGGTCACTCGTCTGATCAGTAGCGGCAATACCGATTTCATTGAAGAGCTGATGCCCTCGCATCCGCTCTATACCTGCCTGCTGAGCCCGGAAGCCCAGAGCGTGCTGAGTGAGGTTCATGAGAAAACCCGTCCGGCGCTGCATATGCTCAAGAGCGAGGGTTTCCGGCACAAGGGGTATGTAGACCTGTTTGATGGCGGCCCGACCGTCGAATGCAAGCTGTCAGGTATTCGCAGCGTGCAGGAATCTGAACACTGGTCGGTTGAAATTGACCGTGCGCCGACCAATGATTTCCAGAAGCGTAGCCGGACACAGTTTGATTCACCGCTGCTGGTGACCAATACCGAAACCGCCGGTTTCCGGGCAACGGTACTGAATGACGCAATTACCCGGGCAGGTTCCCGAACCCTGTTTTTGACACCAGCCCAGGCCGAGCAGCTGAACCTTCAAAACGGCAGCGTTTGCCGGGTTCTGCCTCTGACCAGTCAATCCCGGACTATGCCGGCTCCAAAAGAACATACTCGTGCGGAGGTAAGTTATGCACACCAATCATAAAGATCTGTTTGAAAAACTGTGGGACAACTACAAATCGGTAACCCCGTCGGCGGAAGAAATCCACCGCATCCTGGGTGCAGAGGAAGGCCAGGCCATCGTGAACGATCACATTGCCCTGCGTACCTTCAACCTGGCGCCAGTAGGTCTGGACGCTCTGGCTGAGCATTTCACCAGCATCGGCTACAAGCCCTGCGGCGAATACCACTTCGAAGCCAAGAAGCTGTTTGCCCGCCACTTCGAGCATCCGGATCCGGAAGCGCCCAAGGTGTTTATCTCTGAACTGCTGGTGGAAGAATTCTCTCCGGAACTGCAGGCCATCGTGAAAGACATGGTTGCCCAGGTTAAGCCGGAAGACGTCACCGCCGACAACTTCCTGTACTCCGGCCGTCACTGGGACGTGGACTACGACACCTACCGCAAGCTGCTGGAAGAAAGCGAGTACGCGGCGTGGATGGCGGCGTGGGGCTACCGTGCCAACCACTTCACCGTCAGCATCAATCACCTGACCCAGCACAACACGGTTCCGGAAGTGAACCAGCTGCTGAAGGACAACGGCTACACCGTGAACTCCTCCGGTGGCGAAGTGAAAGGTTCCCCGGCAGACCTGCTGGAGCAGTCTTCCACCATGGCAGACCGCATTCCGGTTCAGTTCTCTGACCGCGAGGAAACCATTCCGAGCTGCTTCTACGAGTTCGCCCTGCGTTACCCGAAAGAAGACGGAACCCTGTACACCGGTTTCGTGGCGGCGTCCGCCGACAAGATCTTCGAGAGCACCAACGCGGCCTGAGCCGTTACGGTCTCCCGAAACAAAACAGGGCTGGTCTAGGACCAGCCCTGTTCGCCTTTCAGGGGCACAAACCGAACGCCCCCCAGATCCTCGGTTCGATATTCCGACTCCGAAACCCGGGTCACTCGTCGCAGTGACTGCACCGTATGTTGCGAGCCGACCGGAATCACCAGATGGCCACCAATCGCCAGTTGCTGTTTTAACGCATCCGGCACCGCCGGTGCCCCCGCCGCCACGCATATGCCATCGAAGGGTGCTTTTTCCGGCCAGCCCAGGGTGCCGTCAGCACAGCGCACTTCCACGTTGTCGTAGCCTTCCTGATTCAGCACACGAGCCGCTTTGGCCGCCAGCGACTCAATACGCTCAATGCTGAACACCCGCCCCGCAATGGACGCCAGCACCGCCGCGGCATAACCAGACCCAGTGCCAATATCCAGTACGGCTTCCCCGCCTTGCAGGTCCAGCGCGTCCGCCATCAGCGCCACGATGTAGGGCTGGGAAATGGTTTGCCCCTCGCCAATGGGCAATGGGCCGTCGTCGTAGGCGCTGTCCGCCAGGTCCGGCGGCACAAATCGCTCACGCGGTACGCGCCGCATGGCTTCGATCACCAGCAGTGATGAGATGTCCCGGCCCGCAATCTGCTGGTCCACCATCCAGTTCCGCAGCCGGGAATAGTCGGGTTGCTCGCCCATGGGAAGCGTCCTCCCTCTGAATACCCACACCAAGTGTTGGCCGTGGACGGGCAGGACACAAGTTCAGATGGCACTAGCCTGCGACGCTGAAAATCCCGATCGTACTGACCGTCAGCAACACCGTGCCCAGCACCCGGAAAAACACCGGCGTTTCGGCCCGGAGCATGCGATCGTGAACCGCCAGACCAATGACATGCCCCACCGCCGCACAGGGCAGCAGCCAGAGATGATGAATCAGCTGCAGGTCTACGCCGGCCCAGACAAACGCGGCCATTTTGATGGTCACCAGAATAAACCAGAGAGCAAAGAGCGTGTCCCTCAGTTTCTCCTTGGGCAGGTGCTGGGCCACCACGGCTATGATCAGGGGCGCACCGATCAGGGAGGTGCCGCTGATGTACCCGCCCAGCATCAGAAACAGGGTATCGACCGTTTTGCTGCCACTCCGGAACGGGCGGTTGATGATGTAGGAGACGGAGTACAGCGCCACGATGACAAAGATAATGGCACTGAGCACCTTGGAAGGAAGGGTTATGAGGCCCAGCACACCAATGAGTTTCGGTACGATCATGATCGCCAGGATGCGCCGCAGGTATTGCCAGTCGACGGTACTCTCTCTCGCCCCACGACCGGGCGTCTGACGGCCCGATTCATCGGTGGCTGACTGTGTCTTGCGGTTATTGATCCATATGGTCAGGGAGGAAAACACCAGAAGATGGACCGAAATCAGCGGCAGGAAGACCAGCGGCTGATCCAGCACCAGCAACAGAAACGGCAGTGACAGCACCGCCCCGCCAAACCCCAGCCCGGATCGCACAAAGCCGCTCCAGACAAAGATCAGGCCTATCAAACCATACTGGACCATTGTCAGGTCAGACATCACTACTCCCTTCACCGATTAACGCCGAAACACCGCCGGCACCCTTGCGCTCCGATACATTCAGAGCTAGCATCAGACTACTGTACATTTAACCAGCATCAAGACCCATGAAAACCCGTGGCACCAGCCTGAATCCCCACAACCGATACCAGCCACGAGTGATCGCACGCTCGCGAGATGGCGAATGGTACCAGTCGGAGGAGGACGAGCCGAATCCGGACTCGATCGCAACGGAAGTCATCGATGAACGGGTCCGCTCCATCATCAGCCGGAACCGCTCACCGGATGTGCCGTTTGACCAGTCCATCAACCCCTACCGGGGTTGCGAGCATGCCTGTATTTACTGCTTTGCCCGGCCTACCCACGCTTACTGGGACATGTCCCCGGGACTGGACTTTGAAACCCGGCTGATTGCCAAGCCGAACGCAGACCATCAGCTTCGCCGGGAACTGGACCGGCCTGGCTACACCCCTTCGCCCATCGCCCTGGGGGTGAACACCGACGCCTACCAACCCATCGAGCGCGAACGGCGCATCACCCGTTCCCTGCTGGAAGTCATGCTGGAATACCGCCATCCGGTGTCCATCATCACCAAGGGAGCGCTGATCCTGAGGGACCTGGACCTGCTCTCCGAACTGGCCAGGCAGGGCCTGTGCTCGGTGCGCATCAGCCTGACCACACTGAGCAACGACCTGAAACGGCGTATGGAACCGCGCACCGCCGCACCGGCCACCCGCCTGAAGGTGATCCGGCAACTGGCCTCGGCCGGCGTGCCTACCGGCATTATCCTCGGGCCAGTGATTCCGTTCATCAATGACCACGAGATCGAAGAGATTCTGACCTCTGCCGCCTCGGCCGGCGCCACCCGGGCCAGCTGGATCATGCTCAGGCTGCCCCTGGAGCTGGACGAGCTGTTCCAGGACTGGCTGCAACGGCATTTCCCGGACCGGGCCGAGCGGGTGCTGGGTCGGATTCGGGACCTGCGGGGCGGAAAACACAACAACAGTCAGTTTGGCCGCCGGATGACCGGCACCGGCCCCTATGCCCAACTGATTCGCCAGCGTTTCAACAACCGGGCCCGCAAGCTCGGCTTTTCCCTACACGCCAGCGAGCCCTTGCGAACAGACCTGTTCCGCCGGCCCGGCGGGGAACAAATGGGGTTGTGGTGACATCCAAAGGGCACGCCCGTTTCTCAACTATGCTGTTTGTTCAGTAAAAAGCCGGAGATACTGCATGCCCGCATTCAGGATGCGCATACGAGCCCTACTGCTGAGCTTAAGCCTGTTAACCCTGAGCTGGGTTTCTCCATCGCTGGCGGCCAGTGAGGCTATCGTGTCCCGGGTGGAAGCACTGGATGCCGGTTTCCCGGTGGAAGTCCTTGGTAAGCCGCTGTTTGCCCGGGAAGCCCTGTCGCGTTTCTACAACGCCCGGGAATACCAGCCCGCCTGGCACTCGCCCATCGCCCGGCGGCAATTGATCGAGGCCGTGAATGCGGTCAGCCGGGAAGGCCTGTCGCCCGAGGATTACCACGTTACCCTCCTGACCGAGCTGGCATACGGAGACATACACCAACACTCCCCCGAACTGCAGGCGGACTTGGACATGCTGCTGTCCGATGCCTTCCTTCTGCTGGGTGCTCATCTTCTGGACGGCAAGGTGGATCCCCATACCCGTCAACCCGACTGGTCGGTTTCAGACCAGCAACCGCATCTTATCAAAAAGCTGGCCACCGCCCTGGCAACCAACGATGTGACCGGTGAGCTGGCGTCTCTCCGTCCAGACCACCCGAGCTACAGGCAACTGGTTGAAGCCCGGGCCGAGCTGACAAAGCTGCTGGGGAGACCCTGGCTGTCGATTCCCCCGGGCGACATTATCCGGCCCGGAGATTCCGACGACCGTCTGCTTGAAATTCGTCGGCGCCTGCGAGTGCTCACTGACCTGTCGGAGCGGGAGCAACGATCTCCTCCTGTGAATCTGGGCATGTACACCCCAGAGATGAAACCCGCCCTGATGACCTTCCAGGCCCGCCACGGGCTGGCACCGGACGGGCTGATTGGCCGGCACACACTGGAAGCCCTGAACATGCTGCCGATCGAGCGTGTACGACAAATCGACGCCAGCCTGGAACGGTGGCGCTGGCTGCCGCAGTCGCTGGGAGATCGTTATGTGCTGGTGAACATTGCCGGTTTCAGCCTGACCATGGTGGAGGACGGTCTGGATGTCTTCCAGCAGAAGGTCATCGTCGGCCAACCCTTCCGGCAGACGCCGGTGTTCAGTGATCGCATTCGCTACCTGGTCCTGAACCCGACCTGGACTATCCCCCGGAAGCTCGTCATTGCTGACCAGTTACCCAGGATCATTCGCGATCCCGGTTATCTGGATCGAATGGACATCCGGGTATACGAGGGCTGGGGCAGCAACCAACGACAGGTAGACCCGGCAACCATTCCCTGGGCCGATCTGACCCCGGAGGAGTTTCCCTATCACCTGATCCAGCAACCCGGGCCCCAGAATGCCCTTGGGCGCATCAAGTTCATGTTCCCCAACCGCTACGCGGTCTACCTGCACGACACCCCGGGGCAGTCGCTGTTCGGCAGGATCGACCGGACCTTCAGTTCTGGCTGCATCAGGGTTGAGAGACCCTTTGAGCTGGCCGAGTGGCTGATGTCTGGCGATCCGGAATGGTCCCGGGGAACCCTGGATGAAGCCGTTACCGCCCAGAAAACCCAGACAGTGATGCTACCCACCCCGGTTCCGGTCTACATTGAATATTGGACGGCCTGGGTGGACAACAGCGGGCAGCTTCAGATCCGCAGCGACATCTACCACCGTGACAGCACACTGATCCGTGCACTGCGCCAGACACCCTCCGGCGACGGCCAACGAATGACGCCGGTTTACCTTGGCATGGCAAACGACCCGGGGGAGCACCCATGAAGCACCTCATCACAGCGCTGACCATCCTCCTGCTGCTGGCTGCCGGATGCCAGTCGCTGCCCGATAACGAGGAAGGCATCGAACGTAACGTGGTGTTCCTCAGCGCGGAACACTGTCTCAGCGAGGAGATCGAGGACCTGGACAAAATCCACTATGGTCCCTGCCTGAAGATCGTCGCTGTTGAGGGGCAGCCACCTCAACCCAGGGAAGACGGTTTTATCGAATTGCCGCCAGCCACACCGATCACCCTTACGGCTGGCTGTGTATACCGTCACGCCGATGGCACCCCCATACCCCAGACCTTCGAGACCGTCGACATCGCCATTACCGAACGTACCTTTACCGAGGCCGGAGTGCGCTGGTACCTTCACGCCCACGAGCGGGCACAACGGGTGACAGGCTGTGAACCCACACTCTCACGATCCGTTTTCCCCACTTACAAAACCGACTGACACTCCGTCGCCAAGGACACTTTTTGCCAGGACGCCCCCAGCCAACATCCAGTGCCACCGTTTCTGTCGATCACACCATCCGGCTTCAGGACGGGCGCAACTTCGCCTACACCGATATGGGCGCAAGGGATGGCTACCCGGTCTTCTTCGGCCACGGGATGCCCGGATCGCGGCTGGAAGGCCGCTTCTTTCACCAGCGAGCAAGGCGCCACGGCTTTCGCATCATTACTCCGGACCGCCCCGGTATCGGGCTGTCGGACTTCCATCGGCGACGTTCGTTGCTGGACTACCCGGTTGATATCCTGCACCTGGCGAACGCTCTGGGGTTCAAGCGATTCAGCCACATTGGCTGGTCGAGCGGCGGCTCCCGGACCCTCGCCTGCGCCTTCGCCCTACGCAGACGGAT
Source organism: Marinobacter suaedae (assembly GCF_030519635.1). NCBI lineage: Bacteria > Pseudomonadati > Pseudomonadota > Gammaproteobacteria > Pseudomonadales > Marinobacteraceae > Marinobacter > Marinobacter suaedae. The sequence continues at coordinate 537,257 of NZ_JAUMIS010000001.1, forward strand.
GGATCTGGGGGTGTGCCTGTCCGGCTACACCAGTTTCGACGAGTATCATCAACCCCAGCGTTTCGTGGAAGGTACGCGCTGGCCCGGCCCTCGCCTGGCACGGCTGAGCCCGGCACTGACCAAGGCCGCCGTTGGCGTCGCCGCCTGGATGTTCCGTCGCAGTCCCGGCCTGTACATGCGCGAAGCCGAGCAACTGGTCAGCGCGGAGGACCGGGAACTGCTGCGCCACTTCCTCCGTGGCAAGGTCTTCCGGCGGGACCAGATGGTGTGTCTGGCCAGCGGCGGCACAGCCATCGCCACCGATCTGCTGACCGAACTGGAAAGCTGGGGCTTCCGGCTGGCAGATGTCAGAATACCGATCATGATTTACCAGGGAGAACAGGACCCGTTCATTCCCGTAGACTACGCCTGCCACCTGGCCAGCAAGCTGCCTATAGCATCCCTGAGGCTGCTGCCGGATGCCGGCCACCTATACCCGCTGGCCGAGCACTTCCAGGACGAGCTGTTCAGCAGGATGCGGCATCACCTGACCAAGACAACAGAGATTTGAACGTATGACAAACCGAGTTGATATCCACTACTGCACCGGCTGCCGCTGGCTGCTTCGCTCCGCCTGGATGGCCCAGGAACTGCTGACCACCTTTGAAGGTGCTCTGGACGAACTCACCCTGCACCCGGGAAGCGGAGGCATCTTTGAAGTGTGGGTAAACGACGCGCGCATCTGGTCGCGCAAGGAGCAACAGGGCTTCCCGGAAATTACCCAGCTCAAGCAACTGGTACGGGACCAGATTGATCCGGATCGATCACTGGGCCATTCGGACAAGACCGGCAAGACGGCAGAAGAAGACGCAGGGAAAGCCTGAGATCCCGCCGCCCGGCAGCGCACGGGGGTCAACTCAACCGGTGCTGAACTGCCGCCCACAAACTGTCGTACCTGTTAGTTGAGTTGGCCAAAGAGGCCAGGACGCAAGGAATGCGATCTACGGGAGGAAACCGCCCGTCCCGTTCGTCCTCAGTTCCCTTGATTGAGCTAGCCATGACACACAACCCCGCTGCCGATCACAGAAGACGCGCCCGACATGGCCACTGACGTCAGCATCATCTGGCAAGGCACCATGGCGAGTCTGGCTGCCGGGCTGGCCAGCGGCGTGGGTGCGATGGCGATTTTCTTCGTCAGGTCGGTGTCAGACAAGCTTCAGGACAGCATGCTGGCAGGGGCCGCCGGGGTCATGCTGGCTGCCTCGTTTTTCTCCCTGCTGCTGCCCGGGCTGGAGTACGGCGAGACGCTACTCGGAACCACCTGGGCGGCTGCGGCCGTGGTCATTTTCGGAGTAATGTCCGGCGCCTGGGTGCTGTATTACCTGCACCAGAAACTGCCACACGAACACTTCAGCCTCGGCCGCGAGGGCCCCCATGCGGAGCACATCCGCCGTATCTGGCTGTTTATCATTGCCATCACCCTGCACAATTTTCCGGAGGGTATGGCGGTGGGCGTCGGGTTTGCCGGCGGCGATGTGCGCAATGGCTATGTGCTGGCCACCGGTATCGGGCTTCAGAATATTCCGGAGGGGCTGGCCGTGGCCTTTTCCCTGCTGGCCATCAATTACTCGCGTGTGAAAGCCTTCACCATCGCGCTGATGACCGGCCTTGCCGAGCCCATCGGCGGACTGTTCGGCGCCACCATGGTGTGGATCGCCGAGCCCATCATGCCCTGGACCCTGGGCTTTGCTGCCGGCGCCATGCTGTTTATCATCAGCAATGAAATTATTCCCGAAACCCACCGCAACAGTTACAAGACGATTGCCACCTTCTCGTTGCTGACGGGCTTCGTGGTGATGATGTCGCTGGATGCCACCCTGGGTTAGATCAGGCCAGGCTCATCGCCTGCCAGCCTGCAGATCTCCGGGTAGGTCCAGACCTGCCGGCCAACCACCGGATCGGCGGTGGTCGCCAGGCCGCAAACCTCATTGACCATGGCCCGGGCCACGGTGGCCGCTTCTATCCCCCGGTATTGCACCAGCGGCCCCAGCAACGCGCGGTTGACCAGCGGCATGACTTTGATGCCCAGAGCTTCCGCAGTCCGGTGCTCCTGACGCTGCCCCAACAATAAGCCAGGGTGGTAGATGGAGAGGTACGGATACCCCAGTTCGCGCACCGCGTCTTCCAGTTCCCCTTTCACCCGGTTGTAAAAAATCTTCGAGTTGGCCGAAGCGCCGACGGCGGACATCAGGATAAACGCCCTGGCACCGGCTGAACGACCCAGCCCGGCGGCCTTCAGGCTGTAACCAAAATCGACCTTGCGAAACTGTTCCTGCGAGCCGGCCTTCTTGATGGTAGTGCCAAGGCAACACACGATGACATTCACATCAAACAATTCGGAGTGTGCCGCCAGGTCATCGAAATCCACCACCGGCTGCGTAAGCTTGGGGTGGTCTACGCCGGTTGGCCTTCGCACCGGTGCCACCACCTCGGCCACCTCGGACCGTTCAAGCAGGCCGTTGACGACCTTCCCACCGGTCAGGCCCGTCGCTCCCAGCACCAACACCCTCAATGGTTGTGTTTCGGCCATTATTCATCCTTTTCCTGATTGGTTGTTTCCAGACCCTGTCGGCGCCGATGGAGATCCCGAACCCGCTCCGCCAGTTGGGGATCAGGTCCCTCAACCGTTACTCCGGGCGCGATTTCCTGAATCGGAAGTGGCCGCACCGGCGGAGCACCCACACCCATCTCAGCCAGCCAGCGACTCAACTGTTCCGACGAACTGGCGTACACAATGCGCCCAAGCCCCACCCAGGCATGGGCGGCGGCACACATGGGACAATGCTCGCCGGAGGTATACACGGTCGCCGCGGCGCGCTGCTGAACCGTCAGATTCTCCGCCGACCACTGGGCAATGGCCAGCTCCGGGTGGCGGGTATAATTACCACCGGCAACGTGATTGTGATCTTCAAACAGAATCTCGCCATCGGCCGAAACCAGCACCGAGCCAAAGGGTTCGTCCCCGCTCTCGAGGGCCTGCTCTGCCTGGGTGACGGCTCGTGCCAGCATGCTGCGGTCAAAGTCACTGATCATGGTTACGCCTTCGATCTACTCTTCGTTGAACAGGAACACCAGGGTGCCACCCCGGAGCACGCTACCATAATTGAGGTTGATGCCCACGGCGACGCTCTCGAAATAGCCGAACCAGCCGGGCAATTCCATCTGCCAGCCGCCGCCCACCTCGTAGTAATGGTTGTTGCCCAGCTGGCCATCGAGATCACCGCCCAGATCCACCCGATAGGCTTCCAGCCACAGGCTCTGGTCCCGCCAGAAGGGCAGCATGGAGGGGTCTTTGATACGCACACCCGCACGGCTGAACCAGGCTTCTGGCTGGGTATCGTGCGCGGGAATATCCGTGTCGTAGGTATCTCCGGCCAGATAATGGATATCCGCCGTCCAGTTCCAGATCGAATTATTCCAGTAACTGAGATAACGCGTACCCAGCGCCGTTTCCGACATCAGCGCCTTGACCGAAATGTTGGTCACCAGGTTATCCAGTATGGGCCGGACATTACGAGAGGCGGGCGAGCGGAAATCTGTGTCGTTGCGATACCGCATCCAGCGGCCCTCCAGCCTGGCACGCAGATGCCATTGAGGACGAAAAAAGTAGTCCCACAGGGCGTGAGCGCCCACCGAAAACACCCGATTGGTCACCCTGTCGACCGGGCTGTTCTCATCCTCCGCTACGATCAGCCGGCCCTCCTGCTTCACCTCCAGAAACGACAGGCTGCCACCCCACGTCAGACTGGAATTCCATTCCGGCAGCCCGGTTTCAACGGTGAGCGGCATCAACACATTCTGGATAGAACGTCGTAACTCAGAGGACTCCGCAGAGCCGAATTCGGGATCTTCCAGTTTAATAAAGTCGTTCGGATTGAAATCCCAGACACCGAACCGGAGCGTTTCACCGTTGGTCAGAAAGGATGCCAGCGAGAAGGTTTCGGCCAGCTCCGTGCGAACAATGTCTTCCAACTCATCGGCATGCACCGAAAACACAAGAAGGCTGATCAAGCACAGAACCGTCGTTTTCATAGGCTTGTTCTCTCTAGCGCGCCCAGTCTTGCAGGTACGCCAATCCAGACAACTGGCGCATCTGTCCACGAATCCAGTTCACCCGCCCGACCACATAGGGAGATGGGCGAACCACGCTCAGCACGTTCGGATTGGGCAACACCGCAGCCAGGCGCGCGGACTGGTACGCCGAAAGCTGACTGGCGGGAATGCCGAAGTAGTGGCGACTGGCCGCCTCGGCCCCATAAATCCCGGGCCCGAATTCGGCGATGTTCAGATAAACCTCCAGTATGCGCTGCTTGGGCCAGACCAGCTCGATCCCCAGCGCCAGGGCCGCCTCGAGTGCCTTGCGAACAAAACTGCGCCCATTCCAGAGAAACAGGTTCTTGGCGGTCTGCTGGGTGATGGTGCTGGCGCCCCGCAGCCCATCCCCTGCCCGGTAGTCACTCACTGCCTGCCGGATGGCGTCCAGGTCCACGCCCCAGTGCTGGGGAAATCGCTGATCCTCACTGGCGATCACGGCCAGCGACATCCAGGGGGATATTTTCTCGCCATCCACCCATTCCTGCTGCAATGGTGGGTCCTGGTCACCCCACTGATAGGCAAGCATGAAGGCCGAGGTGGGCGGATCAACGAAGCGAAACAGCACCAGTACCCCGAGCACCAGCAACACCACCGCCAGGCAGGCGGACACCAGCCAGGTCAGTGTTTTTCTCAGCAGGGATTTACGTGCCACGGCGCCCCCCGTTGCCAATCTCGTCTATCATCAAACCCATGTAATCCAGTATGTCGTGCTTTTCGCCGCGAGTGCATTACCCGTGCTTCATCAGGCTGCATTCATCGGCATCGCGCAGCGGGTCGTATTTACGACTAACTGATGAGCAAGGCCCGTTCTATGGTTCAGCACCTGAAACACGCAGAGGGTGTCCGCCTTCTGCTCACCCCCAACCGCTCCCTGAGCTGGCGCGGCAATGTCCGTATCTGGCTGTGCGTGGTGGCGGTGACCGCCATCATCGCAACCGGCATGGCCCTGGCTGGCGCCTGGGTGATTATTCCCTTTGCCGGCGCCGAAGTGCTGGCGCTGGCTGCGGGCGTTTATCTGACGTCCAAAGCGTGCCAGCGCCAGGAAGTACTGACCATCAATGACGGCGACATTCGCCTGGAGAAGGGCCGGACCCGAAAGCTGTCTGAATGGACACTGCCATTACGCTACGCGCGCCTGCGAATGAACCCACCGGCGCACCCTTTCGCCCCCCCAAAGCTGGCACTCATTCACCGCGATGTCCACGTGTCGCTGGGTTCGTTCCTGAATCTGGAAGACACCGAAGCGCTGGTCAGTTTTCTGGAATCCCGAGGCCTGACCGTTGAGCGAAAACAACCGGAACCCGAGGGCGGGCTCTGGTTCTAGGATGCCGTTTTTCTCGGTGCTGTGCTCACCACGGTTTTCCCGATCACCCTGAGACAACGCGGCCGGCAAACCACCTGCAACGGGGTTTCCCCGGCCACATCACCATCGGCGGTCACGGTTTTGGCTTTCCCAGTCATGACACTGCAACGCTGCCCGGTCATCTGAACAACGGTACCCGTGCGGTCGCGCGAACGATTCAGGCGAACCGTTAAAAAAGCGAGCAGCAGTTGCCCGAGCGACCGGGGCTTGATCGCCACCATCGTGAGTTGACCGTCATTAGCGCTGGCTTCCGGAATCTCATTACCACCCCCGAAAAAGGCCCCGCTGGCGATGGCGACGGACAACCAGCGCCCCTCCACCTCGGATTTGTCACAACGGATCTCCGCCCGGAATCCGCGTGCAGCATTCAGCCGGCGCAACAGCTCCAGACCATAACTGAAGCGCCCGAAGAGCTTCTTGCCGGCGCGTTCGGATTTTCGCACCGGCAGTGTGCCCAGGCCCACGTGCGCCGCGTTGAGAAACAACCGGTCACCGAATTCAGCAACGTCCACCAGTTGCGACCTGCCCTCGGCAATCAGAGCGCACAGTGCATCGGGGTCCTGCGGCAATGCCAGGTTGCGGGCAAAATCGTTCGCCGTTCCCGACGGCAGAACGGCCAGCGTGGCGTCCTTTTCCAGGCATAGTTGTGCCCCGAAGTTCGCAGAGCCATCGCCCCCGGCCACCAAGAGGACATCGCCCCGGCAGACCAGATCCGTCCATGCCTGATCATCAAAACCCACCGGTCGAGGCTCGCTGATGCCGGCGCGTTCCAGGGCGGCCAGCCAGAAATCCTTGCCTCGTGCTCCATCGCCCGCTTTGGGGTTGGCGACCAGCCAATAGGTCATCAATGCAGCTCCCGCGCTTTCCTTCCGGTGAACATCGTCAGTTTCACTCACTCAACCATAAGCCACGAACGGGGCTTTCGCCCCTTACAAAGGCCGTTATGGAATTGACGGTCCTGAAGGGGCTGGGCACACTGCGGAAAAGCCAATAACAAATAACCAGACTCAGCGAGACCCACGCCATGGACTTCCTCCGCACCCCCGAGCACCGGTTTCACAACCTGCCCGATTACCCGTTTGAGCCGCGCTATGTAGAGGTTGAAGGCCTGCGGATGCACTACGTGGACGAGGGGCCCGCCGATGCAAGGCCCATTCTGATGCTCCATGGCGAGCCTTCGTGGTCTTACCTGTACCGTCACATGATTGCGCTGTGTGTCGCCAAGGGGCACCGGGTAGTCGCCCCGGACCTGATCGGCTTCGGCAAATCGGACAAACCGACCGATATCAACGCCTACAGCTACCAGCAACACATGGACTGGATGCAGTCGTTCCTTGATCAGACGGAGCTGACCGACATTACCCTGGTGTGCCAGGACTGGGGTTCCCTGCTCGGACTTCGGCTGGCAGCGGAGAATTCAGACCGGTTCCGCGCCATCGTGGTGGGCAATGGCATGCTGCCTACCGGCGACCAGAAGGTGCCACCGGTGTTCAAATTGTGGAAAGGCTTTGCCCTGAACACGCCGTGGTTTCCCGTGGCCCGAATCGTCAACCTGGGATCTGCCCGAACACTCACCAAAGATGAGATGCGGGCCTACGACGCCCCGTTTCCGGACAAGACCTACAAGGCCGGCGCACGGGCCTTCCCCGCGCTGGTGCCGATCGCACCGGATGACCCGGCCGCGCCCGCGAATCGTGCAGCATGGAAGGTACTGGAAACGTGGGACAAACCCTTCCTGACAACCTTCAGTAGCGGCGACCCGATCACCCGGGGCGGTGATGCCTACATGCAGGGCCGAATTCCGGGCGCGGAAGGCCAGCCACACACCACCCTCCAGGGCGGGCACTTTCTGCAGGAAGACTCACCGATGGCATTCTCGAACGCCATCATCGATCTGATGGCGAGGATGGAGGCTTAGGCATCTGCGTCGAGGACTTCGGTACTTGATGGCATATGGGTTTACTTCGCTTTTGAATTCCAGAGCGAAAGGTTGGCTGTCCATGGTAGGTCCTCCTATGCTGTCACCATAAGCCCCGAGTGTTTAATGGAGCGAAGCAAGCCCAGTCCCTCTAATACCCGCATTCAACAGTTCTGACGATGAGGAGGAATCATGTTGAATACCAAAAGAAAACTTCTCGTTTCCGCGCTGACCATCACTTCGTTGCTGATGGCTTTGCCTTCCTCGGCAGCCGACCATCGTGAGGCTCCACCGATTATCTGGATGTCGGTAGAGACGAGCACAGTACGAATCATGACCAGCCTGGCAGGACCGGGATCGAATATTTCCTTTAACGGAAACCCGTTCGTCGTTGCCGGACAACCCCTCGTCTCCTGCTCTCCAGTGCTCACGGACCGCCATGGCAATGAGCTGGTTCAATTGGAATCCCGGAGCCGCATCGAGCCGACCACTTACTCCGATCGCGCACGATTCAGCGAAGTGATACTGGCAACCTCGCCGTATAAAGGCGTAAACAAAACCACAGTCCTCTACAGCACTGGCGAGGGTTTCAAGCCGATGTATCCTGACGTCGATGTCGGGCCGGACGGCCAGGTCGCGCTGATGTACAAGCTGGCCTGCGAAGGCTCATCCGGTCAAGGAACTGCATTCAGCACGACTCTGGTAAAAAGGGATGCCAATCCTGACAACGCAGCATCCAGGGAAATCATTCGCCTGTTTATTCACCGAAGAAACGATTTGCTTTTGTGACCGGGCGCCGCTCGGCATAAATTCGTGCTCAGCGCGCCAAGGCGGTTTTTCGGGCTGCCTGACTGCGCCACGACGACCAGCTGTAAAGCGCCAGCGCAATCCAGATCATGGTGAAGCTGGCCAGCTGGGTCTGGCTGAGGGGTTCGCCAAACACCCACAGGGCGAGGAAGAACTGCAGCGTGGGGTTGATGTACATGAGAAAGCCCAGGGTCGCCAGGCGCAGCCGTCTTGCCGCGCCGGCAAACAGCAGCAGTGGAATGGCCGTGACGATGCCGCTGGCCATCAGCAAGGTGGCGTGGAGGGTGTCGCCGCCGTAATGGGACTGACCGCTGGTACTGAGCCAGCTGAACGCCAGCAAACCCACCGGCAACAGCAACAGCGTCTCGACAAACAGGCCGGACAGCCCGTCCAGGGCCACCTGTTTGCGCAACAGGCCATAAGTACCAAAGGTGAGCGCCAGCGCCAGCGCCATCCACGGCAGTTCACCCAGGGTGACCAGCTGAACCAGAATGGCCACGCCGGCCAGCCCCACCGCCACCACCTGCAACACGGCCATTCGCTCTCTGAGCACAAACAAGCCGAGCGCCACGTTCACCAGCGGCGTGAGGAAATAACCCAAGCTGGCCTGCAGCACATGGCGGGTTTCGACCGCGTAGATGTAAATGCCCCAGTTGGAGGCAATGAGCACCGCACACGCCAGCACCCGCCACAGTTTGGCAGGCTCGGCCAGCGCCAGCTTTACCGGCCGCCAGCGCCTGAGTGCGGTGATCACCAGCGAGAGGAAGACACAGGACCAGATGATCCGGTGCACCAGAACCTCATACGCGGGAATGCCCTCAAACAAGGCGAAGAACAGCGGGAAGCAGCCCCAGATCAGATAGGCAGACAATCCGTACCAGACGCCCCGGGTGACATCGTTCATGGCTTACCCCCGGCAACGGGTGTTTTCGGCGCAGGCCGGTTCTGGGTGACGACCAGCGCCACACCCACAATGGCCACCAGGCCTCCGGCCATGGCCAGGCCACCGAGTTGTTCGCCAAACAGAAGGTAGGCTTCAAACGCCGTCACCGGTGGCACCAGATAAAACAGACTGGCCACCTGCGATGCCGCGCCGCGGCGGATCAGCCACATCAGCAGCAGGATCGCACCGATGGATACCCCCAGCACCAGCCAGGCCATGGAGAGCTTCAGTTGCAGGCTCCACTCCACTTCCCGGGTTTCCAGCGCAAAGGCACCGATCGCAAAAAAGGTCGCGGCGGCGGCGTACTGGATAAACGTACCAGTCACCAGATCGGCGCCCGTGCCGAAGCGCTTCTGATACACGGTGCCCACGGAAATGCCGACCAGGGCAAACACCGCCCAGACGATGGCCCACAACGACAGATCCACGCCGGTGTAGTCGGTGCCGTATTTCTCGAACAGCACCAGGGCGACACCAAACAGCCCCAACGCAAGCCCGATCCATTGCCGGAATGTCACCCGTTCCCGCAATACCATTACCGCCACCGCGGCCGTCACCAGGGGCTGGAGCCCGACAATCAGCGACACAATGCCAGAGGCCATGCCCGTGTATATCGCGTAGAACACGCCGCCCAGATAGCAGCCATGCACCAGCACCCCGGTCACCGCCAGGTGCCCCGCCGCCCGCCATCCCGGCCAGCGTGCATTCAGCAACCGGACCAGCACCGCCAGCAGACCGAGGGTGATCAGCATACGGATCAGCAACAGGGTGAACGGCTCCGCGTAGGGCAGGCCGTACTTGGCACCGATGAAGCCGGTGCTCCATAGCCAGACAAACAGGGCCGGAATGAGGTAGGACGAAACGACCGGATGCATGGGCAACAACCAGACTGAACAATGGATGAATGGCTGCAGGCTAAAGGTTAGCAGCCGAACGAAATAAGCCGGTCAGTATCGTTCAATCCAAAAGGTTCGGCAATCAGACCTGTGGCTGGTCAGACCAGATAGTGAGCCGGGGAACCGCTGTTGCAGTCCCCGGACCCGGTGCAACTGGCAACTAGGAACCGCCAAGAATGGACTGCAGTTTCTGGGTCAGTTCGACTGCCTCAGCCCCCAGGGGCGTCAGATAACCGCCGTCTTTCTGGCTGATCAGCCCCTTGGAAAACAGGTTTTCAGCCGCCTGAATGGTTTCGGGTGCGGCTGTGTGGGCATGTACCTTGATGCCCTCCTGAGTGGATGACGAGGGGAATTGGGCTAGAAGGTTCAGTTCGGACAGGTGATCGGCGGAGAACGGCATGGCAGAACCTCGTTTTATTGTGATGATTTCAGCATAGTCCATCGGCATCCGCGGATTCGCACTCATTATTGATTCAGCTCAGGGCTGAGAGTCGGGTCTCATTATCCAATACCCTATACTTCCCGTAGCCCACCGCACGGACGACTGACTGGCATGGAAAACAACGGCTATTACCCCCAACAACTCCGCCATTTGAGCGGTTACCTGTCCGGTCTGGTCAAGGGAAGGCTGTGGCTGAAGGTGTTGATCGGCATGCTGATGGGGCTTGTCACCGGCACCCTGCTGGGGCCGTCCGTGGGTCTGGTGGAACCGGCGACGGGCAGCCTGGTCGGCAACTGGCTGGCGTTTCCCGGCCAGCTGTTCCTGGCCACCATTCAGATGATTGTGATTCCGCTGGTCATTGCCTCGGTGGTGCGTGGTCTCGCCGCCAGCGAAGACCTGGCACAGTTACGCACGCTGGGCGTCCGGGTCACGATTTTCTTTGTCATTACGACGGCGGTTGCTGCCGTCATTGGCCTGTGGATCGGCGGTGTCATGAATCCGGGCGCCATGATGACCGGGCTGGCCGCCACCGCGCCCTCCCCGTCAGTCGCCGCATCCGCAAGCTCTGACTTCCCGGACGTTCTGGAACTGCCGCAAACCCTGATCGGCCTGCTGCCGGGCAATCCGCTGGACGCCATGGTGGAAGGGCAAATGCTGCAGGTGGTGATTTTTTCCATCATTGTGGGTGTAGCGCTGGTCAGCATGGACCCAAAGAAATCCCGCCCCATGCTGGAGCTGCTGGACTCCCTGCAACAGATCTGTATGACCGTCGTGGGCTGGGCCATGCGCCTGGCCCCCATCGCAGTGTTCGGACTGATGGCGCAACTGACCACCACCATCGGATTCCAGGCCATGCTGGGCATGGCCTCCTATGTGCTCACGGTCATCGTTGGGTTGTTGCTGATGCTGGTGGTGTACATGGTGATTCTCAAACTCCTCGTCGGCGACTCACCAAGGCGGTTCCTGCGGGACACTCGGGACGTGCTCCTGCTCGCCTTCTCCACCTCCAGTTCCGCCGCCGTGATGCCCATGTCGATCCGAACCGCAGAGGACAAGCTCGGCGTCCGGCCGTCGGTGTCCCAGTTTGTCATACCGCTCGGCGCCACCATCAACATGAACGGTACGGCGCTGTATCAGGCAGTAGCGACGGTGTTCCTTGCCCAGGTGTACGGTGTGGATCTGAGTGTCGGCAGTCTGGCCCTGGTGGTCGCCATGGCGGTGGGCGCGTCGGTGGGTTCCCCCGCCACGCCCGGTGTCGGCATCGTGATACTGGCGATGGTGCTTCAGACGGTGGGCGTACCTCCCAGCGGCATTGCATTGATCATGGGAGTGGACCGGATTCTGGACATGTGCCGTACTGCCATTAACGTTACCGGTGACCTGATTACCTGCCGGCTGATGGAAAACTGGTCGGGCACCCGCCTGGTGAGTGAACCGGAACCCGGAAACCCGGCGTAAGGACGACAAGGCCGGGTTCATTACGTTAGCCTTTGCGGTCAGTTTTCTAACGGGAGTTGTCATGACCAGATTAAACATCGACATTGTTTCCGACATCGCCTGCCCTTGGTGCGCCATTGGGTACAAGCGGCTGGAAAAAGCCATGAACGAGCTGCAGGACGAACTGGAGTTTGATGTCCACTGGCGAGCCTTCGAATTGAATCCGGATTCGTCCAACGATGGCGAACCGATCCTGCCGGCACTGGCCCGGAAATACGGTCGCAGCGAAGAGGAAATGAAGGCCAACCAGGCCCAGATGATGGAGATTGCCTCCGGGCTGGGCCTTAACTTCGAGAAGCTTCAGGAACGCCACACCCGCAACACCTTCGACGCCCATCGTCTGCTCAAATGGGCTGCTGAACACGGCAAGCAGACCGAGCTGAAGCTGGCCTTTTTCGAGGCGTATTTCGGACGGGCCGAGAACATCTCCAACACTGATATTCTCCTTGCCGCCGTGGAACAGACCGGGCTGGATACCGAGGAAGCCAGAGCCGTTCTGGCGTCGAACCGCTATGCCGATGCCGTGCGTGAGGAAGAGCTACGCTACCAGCAGGCCGGCGTGTCCGCAGTGCCTGCCTACATCGTCAACCAGAAGTACCTGATCTCCGGCGCCCAGGAACCTGAAACGCTGGTCCAGGCATTACGGGAGATTAGCGCCCAGAACTAGCTTTCCGGCAGACTTCTCCTACAGTTAGAGCTCAAGCTCCAGCTGGAGGAAACAACATGCTTTATTGGACGATAGTTTGTCTTGTTGTAGCAATAATCGCTGGTGTTTTAGGGTTTGGCGGTATAGCCGGCGCGGCGACAGAATTTGCGAAGATTCTGTTTTTCATTTTCATAGTTCTTCTGGTGATATCCCTGATAGCGAACGTGATTCGCGGACGGGGACCCAAGGTCTAGAGAAGGTCTTGGCAGGTACTAGCGTTCGGGTGGCTGAGTCAGCTGTTGTCCGACCCGAACGCAACTCTCCCTATAACCGGTCAGATTCCCAGCTGCTGACCGGAATAAATCTTCTCAACGACCGCCTCACAAACTTCATCCTGGCTTCGGCCCTCGCCCTTGACCGCAATATCTGCATACCGGCTGTACAGGGCGAACCGCTCGTCAAACAGATCGTCCAGCGACTGATCCGGCCGGCGGGAAATGCCGCGGGCGCTGTAATCCCCGATGCGCTGGATGACCAGATCCAGGGGAATATCCAGAAACACCACCACACCGTTGGCCTTCAGGTGCGCCATGGCGGCCTCACTGTAGACGGCACTGCCGCCGGTGCTGATGATCTGGTGGTGGACGTCCAGTTCCAGCAGCACTTCTTCTTCGATGTGGCGAAGGGCCTGATAGCCGTCTTCATCCACGATGTCTTGCAGGGTGCGCCCGGCCTTTTCCTGAATCAGCAGGTCGGTGTCTACAAAGCCCATACCAAGCCGCTTGGCCAGCAGAACCCCAACGGTGCTCTTGCCGCTGCCGGGCATACCGATGAGAACAATGTTTTGATTCGTCTTGAGGAAGGGCATGTTTACTCCGGGGAAATTGTTTGGCGGCCGATTGTAACAAGTCCGTCTAACCTTGGTCTGAAAACTATAATCAATGTCTCAAGGAGGACACCATGCTTCAGACAGCTTATCGTTTTCTAGCCCATTTCTTTGCCGTGTCATTGGCGCTGATCCTGAGTTCGGCGGCAGCCGTCGCCGCCGAGGATCCGGTTTACACAGGCCTTCTCTCCAATACCGGCGCCGGCGGTTATGACGTTGTTAGTTACTTCGAGGATGGCGAGGCAACCGAAGGCTCCAGCAACCACTCAGCCGAATACCTGGGCGTCAGCTGGCGCTTTGCAAGTGCCGAACACAAGGCGAAGTTTGAGGCCGATCCTGATGCCTATGTACCCCAATACGGTGGCTATTGTGCCTGGGCGGTCAGCCAGGGTTACCTGGCCAAGGGCGACCCGGAACACTGGACCGTCAAGGATGGCAAGCTGTACCTGAACTACAACCAGGCCGTTCAGGATCAGTGGCTGGAAGATACCGAGAACTTCATCCGCACGGCGAATGAGAACTGGCCGGCAGTACTCGAAAAGTAACAGTTTTCCGACAATCCCTGCGGTTTCAAGGCTGGCGCAAAGCCGTATAATCCGGCAAAAAGAATGACGTTTTTTCTTTCAGACAGCCTGCAGTAGCCGCACGGATAACGAATGACAACTGGCCAGACGCGATCAGCTTTTCCGCTTGCCACACTCACCTTTGTGACCTGTATGCTCACGGCCGCCGTGGCTCAGGCAGAGATTGCCCGCATCGTGCACCCCGATGGCACGGTCGAATTCACCAATGTTAGAAAGAGCCAGCCCCGCGCCTCGACCGGTAACGACACCGTGTATCGCTACAAGGATGACCACGGCGTTGTGGCCTACAGCAGCGTTCGCCCCAGCAGTGACCAGTTCGAAGTCATCCGGTTCCACTGCTATGCCTGCGATCCGGAATCCAGCGTCGACTGGCGCAGAACCCCTCTGTTCAAGCAACGCTATCGTGATGAAATCCTGACCGCGGCCCGCGAGTACGGCGTTGACCCTGCGTTGATCCGGGCCGTTATCCACGCCGAATCCGCATTCAATGAAAAGGCGCTGTCTCCAGTGGGAGCTCAGGGGTTAATGCAATTGATGCCGGGCACGGCCCGGGAACTGGGCGTCGTGAATCCGCTCGTTGCGTCCGAGAACATTCGCGGGGGTGCCAATTACCTGGCCAAAATGCTGCAGCGCTTCAACGGCGACATTCGCCTGGCAACCGCCGCATACAACGCCGGCCCCGGTGCAGTCACCCGCTATCAGGGCGTTCCACCCTATGCGGAAACCAAGGCCTACGTGCATCGCGTTGGTATCCTGCACGAGCGCTACGCCGGCACGTTCTGATATCGGGCGTTACCCGAACGCCAGCCAGATCCCCACCGCGATCATCAGGCTTCCGGCCACCCGGTTTACCGTGCGAACACCATTGCCCTGACGCAATAATGCCCTCAAGCCACGCCCACCGTGGGCGTAAAGCTGCAAGCAGATGAATTCCAGCAGCAGAATAATCAGGATCAGCGCCGCCAACTGGGACGTCATCGGCAGACTGTTATCAATAAATGGCGGCAACAGGGCTACAAAGAAGGCCCAGCCCTTGGGGTTGGCGATGGCCGTCACGAAACCCTGAAACGCCAGTTGCCAGCGTGACAGGTCAACCGCCGACTGATCCTCCTCCGGCATCGCCATGCGACCTTTGGAAAACCACATCTGAATACCCAGCCAGGCCAGGTAGGCACCACCGGCATACTTGAACACGGCAAACGCGGTGGGGTATTTCAGCATGAAGGCCGCCACACCAATGGCCGCCGACGTTGCCACGATCGCCACGCCCAGCAGTTCACCAGCCATCATCCACAGGGCCCGGCGCACACCAATGGTAATGCCCATGGACAGCGCCAGGGTCATGCACATACCGGGTGTAATGGACACCACAAAGAACGTGGGAATGAAGGCAGATAATAACGACCAGTTGAGTGACAACACAGCACGGCTCCGCAACGCTGGGTGGCGAGTACCCATAAAATTAGTATGAATGTACTACTTTGGATCGGTAGGATGCTCTCTATTGGACGAAAACTGCAAGTTTTTCAGGTGCTTTTTCGTTTCAACAGGAGAGGTTCAACTACGCAAGGATAGCAGTATGCCCCGTAATACATGGCGTCAATTACCCGTTCTTCTTTTTACCGTTACCGTGCTGATTGCCTGCACGGCCACCATCACCCCGGAGTGGGTCGCGACCTTTAACCCGAAAGCCAGTGAAGAGCCGGATCGTCTTGCCTGGTTCGACGACATGGCCGTCGACAGCTACGGCAACATCCTCGTTGCGGCCAGCACCATCAGAGCGTCCATGGAGCTTCACATCCACGACGTTGCGCTGGTGAAGTTCGATGCCTCCGGCAATCGAGTCTGGTCCCGAGCTCTGGACCTGTCCACCACTGGCTATGACAGTGACGACAGCCCTCTGAAGCTGGTATTGGACTCATCCGACAACAGCTACATGCTGCTGGAGCAGTTCCGGGTGGTCAGCGAGCAGGAGTCGGCAAGCGGCAACTATCTGATCAGCTTCGACGCCAACGGAAATGAACGCTGGCGAAAGGACCTGGGGGAGGGCACCGAGTACCGCACGCTGACCCTGGGAAACGACAAGCTCTACGTCACGGGTGCCCAGACCCGGGTGTTCAACCTGGCCGGCAACCAACTGCTTGCCATCGAACACCCCTATCATGTGGCCCGCTCCGTGGACGTGAACATGAACGGCGATATGGCTCTGGGTGGCGGCTCCGCCGTAACCCTTTTCAACGCCAGTGGCGCGCAGCTCTGGCACCAGCGAATTTCCGATCGGGACTGGGCCTTTGGCGAAACCCGATTTACCCAGCAGGGTGATCTGGTGGCCATCAATGCGCTGGAAGAGAATGGCGGGTCGCACTTGTCCCGCTTCTCCGCGACCGGCCAGCTGCTGTGGTCCAGGTCTTTCTCGCCCGCTTACGAGAGCTACGGTTTGCCCGGCCGACCGGCGGTGTTCGAAGACAACCGTGGAGACCTCCTGCTGACGACATCCAATGAAGACGGCCATCGAATCGTCAAGCTCGATGCCGCAGGCCGGGTCATCTGGAACAAGCGGGAGAAGGGCATTGTCAGTGATGCGGAGCTGTCCAACGGCGAGCTGTTCATCGTGGGTGACGGCATGAACGCCAAATACGATTCCGATGGCAACCGGGTGGCAGAATCCAGCCTTCGGGAGTATGTGCAGATCACCACCGGCAGCGTCGCAATCAATGGCAACCGCCTGTACGCCGGCTACAGCGTCAACCAGGACGGCACCTTCGTGCTGCACCTTTCCCAATACCTCAACCAGTAGCCACGAATCTGACCGGCGCTTTCTACGAGGAAAGCACCGGCCAGGGTGTTTCGGTCAGCCCGGAAGCGTTTTCAGAAACGCCTGAAGAGCAACCGGATCGGTGACCGTCACCCGGCCGTACTCCAGTTTCAGCAGCCCGGCCTCTTCGTACTGCTTGATAGCTCCATGAACGCCCTGCCGGGTCATGCCCATCATGTTGGCGATGTGCTCCCGGGTGAGCTGAAACGTGACCGGATGGGACGTCAGCCCATCGGCGCCCTGAAGCTGTGCCAGGAACAACAGACGTCGGCCGATCCGGGTGGCAATGCCCTGCAGGGCGTCGTCCGCAATGATGGACATGACCGACCACAGCCGCTGACTGATCAGATCCAGCACCTTCGGATAGGCTTGCGGGTAGGTTTCCAGCAGCCGGCGAAACCCTTCACCCGGCAACTCCACCAGTCGGGTTTTCTCGTGGGCGGTGGCGCCATACACCCTGGGCATTCCCGGTGAAAAGACCGCATCGCCGATCCAGGCCGGGGCCCCGAAAATAATCAGCGTGGCCTCCCGGCCTTCCGAGTTCACCGAACTGATGCGCACCTGCCCCTGCGCGATCACACACAATGACGACTGCATGGAGCCCTTCTCATAGATGGGCTCGCCTTCGCCAAAGTTGCGCCAGCGGGCCATCATCTCGGCCTCCGCGAAGCCTTTATCGGGCAGGCCACCCAACAGCGGGCAGGCTCTTAAAACATCGCTTAATTCAGACATGATCAAAACCTACGAACACCTGAACCAAATGTAAACCATTTGACAGTGGATCGCTCCCTCCACGACCTAAACTGACGTCAGGAATCCCACAAGGGCAAACGAACAATGAAGGAGACCGCCATGTCTGAGCGTATCGAAATCCCCTCCAAGAAAGACCAGGTCAGTGCCGAAGAGTGGCAGCTGCGTGTGGACCTGGCTGCCGCCTATCGCCTGATTGCGATGTACGGCTGGGACGATCTGATTTTTACCCACATCTCCGTGCGCATCCCGGGACCGGACCACCAGTTCCTGATCAACCCCTACGGCATGATGTTCGATGAAATCACCGCATCCAGCCTGGTGCGCATCGACCAGGAAGGCAACAAGATCAACCCGGACGATTTCGATGTAAACCCAGCCGGTTTCACCATCCACAGCGCGGTTCATGCCGTTCGCGAAGACGCCGCCTGCGTGATGCACACCCATACCCGCGCAGGGGTTGCCGTTTCCGCCCAGTCGGAAGGGCTGCTTCCGCTGTCCCAGCAGAGCCTGTTCCCGCTCTCCAACCTGTCGTACCACGACTACGAAGGTGTGGCGCTGCGGGAAGATGAAAAGGCGCGCCTGCAGGCAGACCTGGGCACCAACAACTTCATGATCCTGCGCAACCATGGCCTGCTGACCACCGGTTCCAGCGTGGCCGATGCGTTCCTGGGCATGTATGTCCTGCAGACAGCCTGCGAAATCCAGATTCAGGCACTGTCGGGCAACCGGGAACTGACACCGGTACCTGCCGGTATTGTCGATACGATTCAGCAGCAGGCCTCGCAGGCAACTCGCGGCCTGGGTGGCAAACTGGCTTGGCCGGGACTGCTTCGCAAGCTGGACCGGGTGAACCCCGGCTACGAGAAGTAAAGGAGATTTCTGATGAGTGACGTTACTGCACCCCAGGCCACCTTCACCCACATGAAGGACGGCACCGCCGAAGACTGGAAGATCATTGCCGATTCCTTTGGAAAATTTGCCCAGACCCTGCCCGACCGCATCCTGGAACATCTCCAGCTGCTGAAGGGCGATTTTGGCGGCTTTCAGGTAGACAGGCTGACCCATTGCCTGCAAACCGCCACCCTGGCCCACCGGGATGGCAAAGATGACGAGTACGTCGTGTGCGCCCTGCTGCACGACATCGGTGACACCCTCGGTACCTATAACCATGCCGACGTTGCCGCCGTGCTGCTGGAACCATTCGTGAGCGACGCTAACCACTGGATGATCAAGCACCACGCCATCTTCCAGGGCTACCACTTCTTCCATTACCTGGGCATGGACCGTGACATGCGGAACGAATACAAAGAACATCCGCACTTCAAGCGGACAATCGAATTCGTCAGCAAGTACGACTCTCCGGCCTTTGATCCGGAGGCGGAAACCCTGCCTCTGTCCTACTTCGAACCAATGGTTCGCAAAGTGTTCGCAGAGCCAAGAAAGTCCCTGTACAAGGACGCTCACACCGACTGAGTGAACAACCGAAGGGGCAAAATGCCCCTTCGGATCTTTTTCCTTCATCCCCCACAAGCCCCACCAGCGGTCGACAGCCACCCCTGACCGGACTAGAGTTAAATCAGGTTGTGGGGCGTTTTATCACTGCACCCCACCAAGAGAACGATGCTCGGGGGGCCGCACCATGCCGGACTTAACACCAGAGCAACTCGAACAGGTCGCGCAGGAGTACGACCGACGCCTCACCCCAACACTGTTTGTTCCCTGGAATTTCCAGACCCTCGAACACGCTCACCTGAAACCGGGTTTCAACGTGCTCGATGTGGCCTGCGGCCCGGGCGAACTAACCCTCGGCGCTGCACGACAGGTCGCCCCAGACGGGCAAGTCATCGGTTATGACCTGAATCCGGGCATGCTCGCGGTAGCCCGCCGAAAATCCGCCGACATAACGTGGCAACAGGGTGACGCAGAAGTCCTTCCCTTCGACGACAACCAGTTTGATGCCGTGCTCTGCCAGTTCGGGCTGATGCTGCTTGAGCATCCGGCAACCGCGTTACGAGAAATGATTCGGGTGCTCAAACCCAAACACCATTTGGTGGTGACGGTGTTTGATGGTTTCGACCAGCAGCCGGTCTACCGGACCCTTTCTGAAATCTACACACAGGTCGTATCACCCGAAGTCGGCCATCTATTGGCGGCCCCCTTTTCACTCGGCGACCCGGACACGCTGGACGACCTCTTCACCCAGGCCGGCATTCACGATTACAGCAGGATACGCCTGATGGAGACGGCCCGATTCCCGAGCCTGACCGATCTGGTGCAGGCCGATATCCGGGGCTGGTTTCCGTTTGCCGGTGTGGCGCTGACGGACGAGCAGACCGAAGCGGTCATTCGAGAGGCCGAATCCGCGCTGTCTGCATATCAGCTTCCGGATGGCACCGTGGAGTTTAGCGTGCCGGCGCACATCATCACGGCAACCAAGGCGCTGGCACCGGACGATGGCGAACGTCTGGCGATCTAAGTTCGTTGTTTGACAGAAAACGACGGGGAAAGGTGTTGGTCACGGGAATGGGTCAGGAAGAGACCAGCCGGTATCCTGCCGAAGTCAGACGATTGGCCAAAGCCTCAATATGCGCCGGACTCACTTCGCAACAGCCTCCAACGAGGGTCGCGCCTTGCTCTACCCAGCGAAGCGCGTGCTCAGCGTAGGCGTCGGGACCGAGATCCGAGCGTGCCGTAAGGATATCCACGGTGCCGCCCGCTTGCAGCTTGGGCGCAGATTCGAAGCCATTGGCGTAACCGCCAAACGGAATGCCGAGCCCGGCCAGTTCGGCCATGGCGGTGGTGACTGCCTCGGGGGCCGAGCAATTGACCAGGACCCGCTCGGCACCGACAGCCGCGACCTCCCGGGCCGCCTCGACCAACGATTCGCCGGAGCGGAGGCGACTGCCGTCCTCGTCGTCCACGGTGAAAGCGGTCCACACCGGCAGATTGCTTTCCGCTGCGGCGACGGTCGCCATCCGCGCCTCCCGTGCCAGAGAGAGGGTCTCACAGATAAAACAATCGACGCCTTTGGCCTGGGCCGCCACGATGCGGCGATAATCCCGCAGGCAGGTGGCATCGTCAGGCACCAGTTCATAATGGTAACTCGCCACCAGCGGCGGCAGGCAGCCAGCAATGCGCACGTCCTTTCCGCTTTCTTCACGGGCCCGGGCGGCGGCGATGAGCGCCGCGGCCTGCAGCGGCTCGAACCAACCGGACTCACCATCGCGGGTCAGACGCTGCGGCGTGGCACTGTAGCTGTTGAGCGTGATGACACGGGCGCCCGCCTCGATGAATTCCCGATGGACGGTTTGAACCAGGTCCGGCTCATCCAGCATCACCTGAGCCGACCAGAGAGGCGAAACCGGGTGGCGACTGCGCCGCACAAACTCCTGTCCCATGCCTCCGTCCAACAGTACGATTTGCCGATTGTGAGCAGTCATCAAGTAGGGTTACCTGTCGTCATTGGGGAAACGGAGTCGATCGTTTTATAGCTGCCTGACTACACCTTCTTAACAAACTTGGCTGTCACCATCATTTCGCCCGCCCCCGGCAGTTTGCAGTCAAGTTCGTGATCCTTGCCTTCGACAATTCTTCGAATCACTGTCTTGGTGCCGATTTTCAGCACTTGCGAGCTGCCCTTTACCTTCAGGTCTTTGATCAAAGTGACTTTATCGCCCTCTTCCAGGACAGTCCCGTTGGCATCCCGGACAACGAATGCGTCTTCCGCAGCTACCTCCGATGGATTCCACTCGTGTGCGCATTCGGGGCAGACAAGATTCGATTGGTCTTCATACACGTACACGGATTGGCATTTGGGGCAAGGTGGAAGTGACATAGCGGTTGTTTCTCTCATCTCTGGGTACATGAATGTGTATGCGGCGCCTGCTGAAACTGAACGCCGCAGGCCCCGGTCTGCGGCTCAGTCGGGAAGATGCTCGCGGATAATCTCGTAGATGGCAGGCCGGTTCTCGGCGATTTCTTCCCGGGTCAGCCCTTCCAGCGAATGCGGGTACTTCAGCCACGCTTCGGTTTCATGCATATAGTAGTCCGGGATTCGGTCCGTCTGGTTCCGACTGGGCTTGTAATAGGGAACCGCAACACGAATGTCGGCCGGCGTATTGAGGCGGGCCCGGGTGCGCAGCTCGTTGATAATGGCTTCAATCGAGCGCCCGGTGTCGTAGACATCGTCCACGATCAGCAGGCGGTCCTCATGCCGTACGTTCTTGACCAGGTAGTTCAGACCAAATACCTTGACCTCCCGACTCTGCTCATCAATTCCGCTGTAGGACGACGTGCGGATGGCAATGTTGTCCGTGCTGATACCGTGGAAGTCGAGGAACTCCTGAACGGCGGTTCCGATGGGGGCTCCGCCACGCCACACGGCAATCATGAAGGTAGGCCGGAATCCGCTGGCAACGATGTTGGCAGCCAGACGATAGGAGTCCTCCAGAAGTCCCTGCGCGGTCAGATACTGTTTCTTGCTCATGTGCCGATGGGTCTCTCACGAGTCGCAATTTCGGGGCGATCGGGTATATTCTCGCTCCAGTGCCCACTTGGCAACCGTCAGACGAAAAAAGGGGCAACCAGGATTAGCATGAACAAACACTATCTGGAAGAAGAAGACTTGATCCTCGATGCCTTCAGGCTGGGCGTAGAGATATTCAAGAGTGGTTTCCGCCCCACCTTTATCGTGGGTCTGTGGCGCGGGGGCAGCTCCATCGGCATCTACGTCCAGGAATGCCTGCAGACACTTGGCGTCCAGACAGACCACATCGCCGTACGCACGTCCTACCGGGGGCAACCCTACTACCACAACATGGTGGCCTCTCCGAACACGGAAATCCGGGTGCACGGCACCCAGTACCTGCTGGAAAACCTGAACGCGGACGACGGTCTGCTGATTGTGGATGACGTCTTCAGCACGGGCCTGAACATTAAGGCTGTGATCGACAAGCTGGAGCGCAACTGCAAGCGCAACATGGCCCGGGAGCTGAAAGTCGCCACTCTGTGGCAGCGTCCCGCGTACAACCAAACCAACCTGCAGCCTGATTACTGCCTGCACCGCACCGATGACTGGCTGGTGTTTCCTTACGAGTTGAATGGCCTGACCATGGAGGAGATTCGGGAACACAAGCCCTTTGTGGAGCCGATACTGGATACCTGCAAAAAACGCCCGGGGGCATAACCACCGGGCGTTTTTTTATCTGCCGACTGAGCTTATTCGGCAGCCGCAATCAGGCTGGCGTTACCACCGGCTGCGGTGGTGTCCACACACAGGTGACGCTCAATCACGAAGCGCTGATCCAGCTTGTGCTCGGTTATCAACGGCAGCAGAGCACCATCACGCTTGGACAGGGCCAGACGATATTCCCGCAGCAGGGACTGATCCGCACAGCTCACCACCGCTTCGAAACCGCTCGCCTGCGTCAGCGCATCCGATGCCAGCAAGCCCTCGGCGCCCGTGATCGGCAGGCCAGCCCTGGCGGCATCCTTCACAGCACCTTCGATACCCGACGCAATGACCACCACCTGGTTGCCCTGTGACAGGGCCGTGCCGGCCTGCTCAAGAGCTGTCGCCCGATCCGGACCAAGACACAGGACCACACCACGCGCGTGGTTAGACAAACGGTTCAGCTCACCGGTCGGCCCGGGCAACTCTTCCTTGTGCGCGTCCAGCGGGGCCGGAACAGCGCCAAAAATCGGCTTGATCAGAGCTTCGCGAGCCTCCGGCCTCGGTGCCTTCATGGCCCCTACCTGATCAATCAACTTTTGCAGCTTGCTCGCGCCAATGCTCTTGGCGCCGGTGTCGGCTGAAACCACGGTCGTTTCGCCCTTCATAAAGCGACGAACGTACTGAGGACCACCCGCTTTCGGGCCTGTGCCAGACAACCCCTCACCACCAAACGGCTGGGAGCCGACGATGGCACCGATCTGGTTCCGGTTGATGTAGGTGTTACCGACCTTGATGCGGCTGGCCACGTGCTCGACCCGGCGATCCACCCGGCTGTGCATACCAAAGGTCAGGCCGTAGCCCTTGGCATTGATGCTATCAACCACCTTGTCCAGATCCTTGGCTTCGAAGGTGGCCACGTGCAGTACCGGACCGAAGATCTCCTCTTCCAGCTCTTCGATACCGGACACCTTCAGCACCGCCGGCGACACAAACAGGCCGTTATCGGGCACCGGCAGTTTCTTCAGCAGTTTGCCCTGATCCTCGAACTTTTTGCAGTGGTCGACGATCTTCTTGCGAGCGGTTTCATCAATGACCGGGCCCACGTCTGTGGACAACAGCCACGGGTCACCGATGCCCAGCTCCTCCATGGCGCCGTAAAGCATTTCCAGCAGGTGATCGGCGATGTCCTTCTGCACATACAGCATGCGCAGGGCGGAACAGCGCTGGCCCGCACTCTGGAAGGAGGACGCCAGGACATCACGCACCACCTGCTCCGGCAGCGCGGTGGAGTCGACGATCATGGCGTTCAGACCACCGGTTTCGGCCACCAGTGGCGCATCCGGCGCCATGTTTTCAGACATGACCTTGTTGATGCGCTGGGCCGTCGCAGTGGAGCCGGTGAAGCACACACCGGTCACCCGGGAGTCGGAAGTCAGTGCCGCACCCACAGTGGCACCGGTGCCCGGTACCAGCTGGATGGCGTCTTTCGGGATACCCGCTTCGTACATCAGCTCAACCGCCCGGTAGGCGATCAGCGCGGTCTGCTCGGCCGGCTTGGCCAGCACGGTGTTACCCACCGCCAGGTTGGCCAGGATCTGGCCGGTGAAGATGGCCAGCGGGAAGTTCCACGGTGAAATACAGCAGATAACGCCGCGGGCTTCACCGTCATCTTTGTAGCGAACACATTCGTCGGCATAGAACTGGGCAAAGTCTACCGCCTCGCGAATCTCAGCCACGGCATCCAGCAGGGACTTGCCAGCTTCCCGGGTGGTCAGGGCAAAGAGTTCGTGGGCGTGTTCTTCATACAGGTCACCAACCTTGCGAACACAGGCGGCGCGTTCTTCGGCGGACACTCCAGACCAGCCTTTAAAGCCGTCCTGTGCAGCCTTGATCGCAGTATCCACATCGGCGTCGGAAGCCTGGGTCATGTGGCCCACCAGGTCGTCCGGGTTGGCCGGGTTACGAACCACCTGAACCTCGCCAC
The DNA here is from genome assembly GCF_030519635.1 of Marinobacter suaedae. Classification (NCBI taxonomy): domain Bacteria; kingdom Pseudomonadati; phylum Pseudomonadota; class Gammaproteobacteria; order Pseudomonadales; family Marinobacteraceae; genus Marinobacter; species Marinobacter suaedae. The sequence continues at coordinate 562,098 of NZ_JAUMIS010000001.1, forward strand.
CGGCAACCTCACCGGCGATCAGCGGGCCACCTTTCCAGCGATGATCCTTGAAGGCACCACGGCCGGCTTCGACCTCTTCCACGGTAACCGGGTCAGTAATGTCCCAGCCCTTGGAGTTGCGACGCTTGTCGCCAAACAGCTTGAACGGATGGACGATCGCCTTGCTGGAAATGTTGTCCCCCATCGCCACGACCACATCAATGGGATCCTTGGCGATTTCCTCCGGCGTAATGCTGGTGTCGACAATCTGGTTCACGAAGGAACTGTTGGCCCCGTTTTCCAGCAGTCGGCGAACCAGGTACGCCAGCAGATCTTTGTGGGGGCCAACCGGTGCATAGATCCGGCAGGGAACACCACTGACAGCGATCACCTCATCGTGCAGGGACTCGCCCATCCCGTGCAGGCGCTGAAACTCGTAGTTCTTCACGCCCTTGGCGTTCGCCAGCTCCAGGATGGCGGACACCGAGTGCGCGTTGTGGGTGGCGAACTGCGGGTAGATGCGGTCGGCCATGTTGAGCAACTGGGTTGCGCAGGACATGTAGGACACGTCACTGCAGGCCTTGCGGGTAAAGACCGGAAATCCGTCCAGACCCATCACCTGGGAGCGTTTGATCTCGGCATCCCAGTAGGCGCCTTTGACCAGGCGCACCATGATCTTGCGGTCGTACTTCTCGGACAGGGCATACAACCAGTCCAGAACAAAGGAGGCTCGCTTGCCGTAGGCCTGCACCACCACACCGAAGCCATCCCAGCCGGCCAGTTCGGGATCGGAAACCAGTGCTTCGATGATGTCCAGTGACAGGTCCAGCCGGTCCTGTTCCTCGGCGTCAATATTGAAGCCCATGTTAGCGGCTTTGGCCTTGCGCACCAGATCGCGGGCACGGGGCACCAGCTCATTCATGACCCGCTCTTTATTGCCGTACTCGTAGCGAGCCAGCAAGGCGGACAGCTTGACGGAGATACCGGCGTTCTTGCGAACATCGTCCTTGCAGGATTTGGCGATGCTTTCGATCGCCTTGGAGTAGGCGTCGTAGTAACGCTTGGCATCGTCGTCGGTGCGAGCCGCTTCGCCCAGCATGTCGTAGGAGTAGGTGTAGCCCTTGGCGGTGTATTCCCGGGCTTCTTCCTGGGCTTCTTCAATATCGCGACCGAGCACGAACTGACGGCCCATCTCCTTCATGGCCTGACCTGCCACGGTGCGGATCACTGGTTCACCGAAGCGCTTGAGCAGCTTGCGCAGGGTGTCGCCGACACCACCACGCTCTGAATCTTTCAGCAGGTTGCTGGTCATCAACAGCGCAATGGTGGCGGTGTTGATCAGCTGGGACGAGGCCTTGCCAATGTGGCTGCCCCAAGCCCCGGAGGTGATCTTGTCTTCGATCAGGTCATTGATGGTCATGCTGTCCGGAACCCGCAGAAGGGCCTCGGCCAGACACATCAGGGCAACACCTTCTTTGGTGGTGAGACCGTACTGTGCGAGGAACTTTTCCATGATCGTGGGCTTGGCGTTCTTGCGAACACTGCGTACCAGGTCGGCCGCACGTTTGGAAATAGCGTCGCGCTCGGCTTGAGACAGTTCCGCGCCAGCAATCAGTTCATGAATGACCTTGTGCTCGTCAGCAAGGTAATAATCACGAACCGCCTGACGGCTGTCTTCAAGAGCAGGAATTTCTGATCGCTGCGGTCTCATAGTCTCACCCTCTTATATGTTATTCGTCTGCCGGAAATTCTACCGGGATGAACAAAGACGATTTTCCTATTAGAGCCTCCAAAACGTGACAAAAGGTCGTTTTACAGCGCCTGGAATTTATTTTATTTCTTGATCTTACTCATTTTAGGCGTTTTACCTTTAAGGCACTCCAGTGCCGGACCTTTCGACAACTTACACGAATCAGGGTACTCCTCATGATAGTGGTCAAAGCAAGAACTTTCAGGGGCTCCCGGACTGTACCGCGCCAATATTGAAGTCATTTCGACCATGGTATACAGATAGACAGGACAATTGGTTATAGTTTCAGGGCTAACCAGTAATTCATTTCATTGAGAACCCGAGCTATGGTCGAACTGGACCGAATTGATCACTCGATCATTCGTGAATTGCAGAAAAATGCCCGAATAACAGTGACCGAGCTGGCTTCCCGGGTGGGGCTGTCCAAAACCCCATGCCAGGTCAGAATGCGCAGGCTGGAAGAGAATGGCTACATCACCGGCTACACGGCACTGGTTAACCAGAGCAAGCTCGGGCAGTCGCACATTGCGTTTGCCCAGGTAACACTTGGGGACACCAGCAGTGCCGCATTGTCCGCCTTTAATGACGCCGTGCGGAAAATCTCGGCGGTGGAGCAGTGTCACATGATTGCCAGCCACTTCGATTACCTGCTGAAGGTTCGCACCAGGGATATGGCCGAATACCGAAAGGTGTTTGGCGAACAGATTTCCGCCCTGCCCCACGTGCAACAAACCAGCACCTTTGTGGTGATGGAGAACGTTAAAGACGCGGGTATCTGAGCCTCAACCGGCGGTCAGCTGTTCCCGGGTTTTCAGTCGCCCTTCCCGGCGAATGCCCGCGTTACTGAAGCGGCGTTTCTGCGCGTCCGTTTCCGGAATCACCTGGGGTACATCCACGGGCTTGCCGCTCTCATCCAGCGCCACGAAGGTGAAATAGGCCGACAGAATATGGCGGACCTCGCCGGTGTAGCTGTTTTCCGCCTCGACCCGGGCACCGATTTCCATCGATGATCCCCAACTGCGGTTCAGGGAAAGATTGAACAGCAGGGTATCGTTTCCCTTGGCCGGTGCGCGGAAGTGGATGGAGTCCACCGCTGCGGTCACACACACATGGGCCGAGTGCCTCTCTGCCACCACTAACGCCAGCCGGTCACACTTCGCCATGATCATTCCGCCAAACACCGTGTTGTGGGAATTCATGTCGTTGGGAAACACCTTGTAGACGTGCTGCTCCACCGCAGAGGCGGACACCGGCTTGGCGGGACGATCAGGCATGCTTTCATCTCCATCTGAAAGGAATTCAGGCGTACTGTACCGCAACTCCGCGCCTGGCGCCGCTCCGGCAAAATCTGGTCTAAGCTGAATTAGGCTCCGACGCCGTTCTTCGGAACCACTCACACACGCTACCGGACACGCGCCACCTGCCTCGGAGAACTTTCTATGGCCGCTTCCTCTAGCCTGAGCAGTCTCATAGGGCGTTGGATTTTTGCCGCAGCACTCGTCTTCGGCACCTATAACCCCACACAGTATTCCTATATTTCCTGGGCCTTTGGCCCGGATGCCACCATGGGGCCCGTTATTGCCATCGTGGGCATTATTCTGCTGATTGGCTGGATCGTATTCCTTCGCGCAACCTTCCTGTCACTGGGCTGGCTGGGGATTTCCCTGGGGGCAGCACTGCTGGGCTGCCTGGTATGGCTGATGGTGGATATGGGCTGGCTCAGCCTGGAAGGCGAAGGCAAGATGACCTGGGTGATCCTGCTGGTTATCTCTGTGCTGCTGGCCTTTGGCTTGTCCTGGTCGCACATTCGCCGGCGCCTGACTGGCCAGGTAGATGTGGATGATGTCGAGGATGGGCGGGGATAATCCTGCCCACCAGCGCTTAGCCAGAAACAACCAGACCTAGCCCGAAGGCGATGGCGAGGACGCCGATGGTTTTCCCCCACCATTCACCGTGGGGCACCAGCTTTTCCAGCAGCACCACACCGGCAATGGCCGCGATCACGGTAAGGTCCATCACACCGCCTGCAAATAACAGCAGCATTAATGCCCCGCAACACCCCACACAGAAGGCACCATGCCGGAGCCCCATCGTGAACGCCCCCTTCACACCCGGTTGCCAGTAACAGGTAATGAACAGAAGGGGTCCACGGCATCGTTTCAGGCAGGCCTGCTTGAATGAGGAAAGCTGGTAAATTCCTGCGGCCATCAGCAGCGCCCCGCTGAACAAAACGCTCTGACTACGCATCATGGGGCTAAGCAATGCCCACTCTTCCAACAACCACTGAAGGAGCGTCGCGGCCAGGCTAAACAGTGCCCAAACCAGAACATAGCCCCCCGTGAACGCAATCGTTCCTCGCACCGCAGGAAGGTGGTTTTTACGTACGACTTGCCGGTACAAAAGCACCATCGGCGCTGCGCTCGGCATCATCATGGCCACCATCATGATGCTCCACATCACGAACATCAGGGCAAAATACCCCAGCGTCCAGTGATGGAACGCTATCATCGAACCCGATGACATACCCTCCATGTCCGACGCCATGCCGATCAAATACAGCCAGGCCAGTGCAGCAATGGCCAGTAATCCAGCCAGGGTCAGCAAGCTGCCCCGCAGCCATTCCCCTGAGAACGCCCCGTGTCTAGCGCGCATCCCATTGTCCCGGGTCAGTGATAGACGCCGGTCGGCCCGATATCCAGATGCGCCAGGTGACTGTGGCTGGCACTCAACTCCATGGGCACATCCGCATGAGCACTCGTTTTTCCTGTCGCCACTTCAGCCACTGCGTATTCAAAGCCCCTGGGCAGATCGATCCGCGCTCTATGCTCTGAACCATCTATCGGACTGAGTATCGGGCTGGCACTGGCCTCGATCAGGTCAGCGACACGCACCGTGGCATGCCGGCCTTCAACGTCACAACTGATTTCAATGGGGCAAAACACCGGGTCGTGCATCGTGGTGAGCGTGCTTGCGAACACGTTGAAGAACGTCGCGCCTGGCTCGGATGTTTCGCCAGACAAAATAGCCATGAGTGCTTCACGCTGCTCCGGAGTCGCCCGTTCATCCACAAAAGCCTGAGCGGTGCCGTTACCCTCGTGAATGGCACCCGGCCACTTCAGTGTCATCGCAAAAGCCAATCCATCCAGCCGGGTGTCGCCAAAATAACCATCTTCGATTTTGACTGCGGCAAACGCCTCACAGTCACCATGACTTGGCCGCCCCATAAATTGGCATGGGCAGCCGAGGTCGCAGTTGCAGTTCACATACTCCAACCCCTTGAGTCGCCAATCTACCTTTTCCATCGCTGCTGCTCCTCTTCCGCATCGCAGCCTCTGTATTAAGAATAAAACAGGCGGGTCAGAGCGTTAGATCAATAAAGAGCCAAAATACATCGAATATTCGTCAGGAGCTTAAAACTCCGGACGGAAGCAGAAAAGAAGAGGAATTATCCGGTGAACAGTGTCAGGCCTGCCCATCCAGCCTTCGGCTAACCCAGGCGTGGTACCACCGGGCAAGGGCCGGCCGGATCACCGGCAAACCGATCAGCCAGGCCAGCGGTTTGAGCACCTGCACCCGTGACATCAGCAGAATGTAGGCATCCATTTCCCGGTGGATCTGCCCTTCAGCATCCTTGACGTGCAGTTCACGCAGGGCACTGTCAGGGTCGATGCCCTGCTGACGCAACAGGGCGTCCTGGCCGGTGATGTCCAGCCACTCCACCGAATCGCCGCCTTTGCCGGCCAGCTTCTCGTACCAGCGTCGGTCCTTGATGCAGGCCGGGCAGGACCCATCGTAAAACACCACCAGTTTGTCGTTGTTCCTGCCCATCATTGCCCTCCAGTCGGATAAGATCAGGCCCGACTCAGGAACTTGCGCTCTTCCACGTTTACCTTGATTCGGTCACCTGTGGAAATGTGTTCCGGCACCTGAACCACCAGGCCGGTAGACAGTGTGGCCGGCTTGGTACGGGCCGTTGCGGAACCGCCCTTGATGGATGGGTCGGTCTCGGTAATTTCCAACTCCACCGTCGGCGGCAGGGCCAGGGAGACCGGAGAGTCATTGAGCAAAATAGCCATGAGGCCTTCGGTGTCTTCGCTGATGAACAACAACTCGTCCTCAATGGCCTCCTTGTTCAGGCTGTACTGGGAATAGTCTTCGCTGTCCATGAACACATACTCCTCACCATCAGTGTAGGAGAAGGTCACCGGGCGGCGCACCAGATCCGCCAGGTTCAGCATGTCGGAGTCCTTGAAGGTATGATCCACCTTATTGTTGGTAACCACATCGTACATCCGCATCCGGTACAGGCTGCCTCCGGCACGCCCCTGAGGCACCGAGCGCTCAATGTCCTTGACGAAATACACGCGTCCTTCAAATTCCACCGCTGAATTCTTTTTGATCTCACTTGCTTTTGGCATGACTTGAAACTCCGGGTTGACTCTTAATACCGTGCTCCGGGACAGGAACGCCTGCCCCCATAAAAACGATGTGCTGGTATACCATGAAGTTTATCAGCATGCGATAACACAGCTTGATCCGGCAGCACCTGCGCGCCAGCACATCAGTAAACCCTCCCTCGATTGGCGATTTCAGCCAACTTTGTGTCATAAACGCCAATACCAATCCTTGAGCCGCCGTGCGAATCTTTTAACCATCTTATTCAAAACACGCCGTCGCCCTCTGCCCCATTGAGCATGCGAATTGGCAGCCTTTACTACGGAGTGATTCGATGTCCTTGGTTAACGTTGAGCAACGCGGGCACATCCTGCTCATGGGCCTGAACCGGCCGGAAAAAATGAATGCCATGAACCGCGCCATGTACCATGAGATTGCCGCGGCCTATCACCACCTGCAGACAACAGACGACCTGCGAGTTGGCCTGCTGTACGCAGAGGGCGACCACTTCACCAGCGGCTTGCAGCTGGATGACTGGGCTGGCGTTTTTGCCAACGGCAAGGGCATAGAACCAAACGACGGTGAACTGGACCCGTTCAACGTTGTGGGCGACGCCCTGACCAAACCTGTGGTCTTTGCCACTCAGGGTATCTGCTTCACCTGCGGTGTCGAATTGATGCTGAATACCGACATCCGGGTGACGGCCAAGGGCACCCGATTTGCCCAGCTGGAAGTAAAGCGAGGCATTTTCCCCTGTGGTGGCGCCACGATTCGGCTGCAACGGGAGATCGGCTGGGGCAACGCCCAGCGCTACCTGCTCACCGGGGACGAATGGAATGCAGAACAGGCCTACCAGTGGGGCTTGATTCAGGAGCTGGTGGAGCCTGGCGAACAGTTCAGCACGGCATTGGCCATCGCGGAAAAAATTGCCAAAGCGGCTCCCCTGGGGGTCAGTGGCAGCCTCGCTTCCTCGAAGCTCGCCATTCAGCAAGGCGAGATGGCCGCCAAAGAGCACCTCTTTACCTCCCTGCAACCGGTGATGGCCAGCGAGGACGTCAAGGAAGGGATCCAGTCGTTCCTCGAACGTCGAGAGGCCGTGTTCAAAGGTCGCTGACTCCACCCGACCGACTGGCGTTGAGGCTCCGGAAGGAGTAAAAGGGCCTAATCAATTCGAGCAACAGAAAACGGGCCGCGACGTTAGTCGTCTGGCGCGCGTTCCTGTGGATATGCTCAGATAGGCCCTGCCATTGCCAATTTAAGGAGTCATTCATGCAACACATTGTCCGGGGCGTGCTGGATTTCCGCCAGAACGTCTATCCGAAGCGTAAAGACCTGTTCGGAGCGCTTGCCGATGGGCAAAACCCGGACGTGCTGTTCATCACCTGTTCGGACTCACGCATTGACCCCAACCTGGTCACGGGGACCAACCCGGGCGACCTGTTCATCTGCCGGAACGCCGGTAACATCATCCCGCCCCACAGCAATGAGACCGGTGGAATGACCGCGTCCATCGAGTACGCCGTTGCCGTGCTGCAGGTTCGCCACATTATCATCTGCGGCCATACCGATTGCGGGGCGGTGAAAGGGGCTATGAACATCTCGGCGCTCAAGGGCCTGCCCCACGTCAAGGAGTGGCTGGGGCATTGCCGATCGGCCATGGAGATTGTCCGTGAACGCAATAATGTGCCTACTGAATTCAGTCTGGACAGTCAGTACCTGAACGAGGCAATCGAGGAAAACGTGCTGCAACAGGTCCAGCACCTGCGCACCCACCCGGTGGTCGCGGTGAAACTGGCCATGCAGAAGGTCCAGATTCACGGCTGGGTTTACAACATCAAAACCGGTGATATCCGTTGCTGCGGCCGTGACAGTATGGATTTTAAGAGCTTCGACGAATTCTATGCCGAGGAAATCGCCAGGCTTTCTTTGGAATCCTGATTGTCTCACATGCCAGCACTGGCGTCGGCCACATGCACTGCCGGACCGTCAGGCTCGGAGAACCGTTTCCCTGTGGCGACATTCCCTAGCCTGAGAGCATCGCAATAAACATAAAGTCCGTTTGGGTCGGCGCCTCCCCCAGCGTCCAGGTGGACACCCTGAATGAGTTCGCATCGAGGCTCTCAACCACCGCAGTGCACAACGGAGTCATGGGGGTGACCACAACATGCAAATCCCTGTCAGGGGACGACAGGTTCAGGTTGTGGTTGATCACATAAATCTCGGTCTGAGACTGTTTGTCGACGGTCCAACCCGGAATGTCGGCCAGGGGAGCTGGTGAATCAAACCCATCACCAGCATTCACTTTTGCGGAGAATAATGAAACCGCGCTCATAGCAAGCTCCCGTTATCTCTGGTCAATCTTCAAGCGACGGACGCCTAAACTCACCGCTGGCAGGTCATAGCCAGTTAGCGATCGCATACTTTTACTGGCTTGACGTACCCATACTAGAACAATTCCAGAGACAGACAGGAAAAACTCTGCCAAATCAAAAAGAAGTGTAGGGTTTGGCGGCACTGGGAAACTGGATCTCCCCCGAAAAGACTTTCTCAAAGAAGCTGATGACACGGCGCCAGCTATCTTCCGAGGCCTCTTCGTCATACCTGGCCCGCATGGGTGAAACGGCTGCGAGCTTCTCGAAAACGAACCCCGGGTGCTGATTCATGTAGGAGTGGCCGACACCTTCATAGGTCTTGATGTCGTGAGGGACCCCAAGGCGGTCAAGATGGCTCGCCAGTCGCTCGCCATGACTGCCATACACCAGGTCAGTCTTGCCCCAACCACCCACAGCGGGACAAATGCCTTGCAGTTTCTCGTGGTCCTTCGGGATTTCGCCATAGAAAGGCGCCACCACCTGCACCGGTGCCTGGACTGCGTAGAGCACGGCAAACCGCCCCCCCATGCAGAATCCCATCACGCCAACCTGGGTCACCTGTTCTTCCGGTTGATTCAGCAACCACTGCCTGCAGGCTTCCAGTTGTTCAAAGGCCTCCCCCTTGCCCATCTCATGGGCCTTGAGTGTTTTCACCACACACAAGGGTTTGCTGACTGGCAGGTCATAGAGATCGGGCACCAGCACCGGATAGCCATTCGCCGCCAGACGATGACCAATGCGTTCAATATCGTCGGTGTATCCGAAGATGTCGTGGATGGCGATGATCCCCGCCTGATGCGGATTGGCGTTCTTCGGGCAAAACCAGTGGGCCCGCATGCGATGCCCCGAAGGCAGCGGAATTTCAACTTGTCGATCCATCAGGGGGGACCCTCCCTGGTCAGGCTGTCGTAATGAGGAGCGGCCATATTCACACGGCAGAAGGACACCGAAGTATGGCCCTGGTTTTCTGAGGACGGAGGCACCCCGACCAGTGCTCAGGTGCCATCAAGCCACCGATTGCTCGAACTCCTGCGCCGAAAGCTGCCATTCCTCTCCTTCATAATAGGCCTTAACCCGGGGATTCATAACCCGGAACCAGAGCGGGGGTATCAAGGCCAGAACATACATGCCCGCGTAACCGGTCGGCAGCTGAGGGGAACCATCGTAATGCCGCAACACCTGATAGCGACGAGTCGGAAAGGCATGGTGATCGGAATGACGCTGCAGGTGGAACAATCCCAGGTTGGTAATCAGGTAGTTGCTGTTCCATGAATGGGCGGGTGTGGTGCGTTCGTAACGCCCGTTCGGCAGTTTCCGCCGATGCAGGCCGTAGTGCTCGATATAATTGATGATTTCCAGGGTGGTGAAGCTCATCCAGCTCACCCCAAGGTAAAACACCAGACCAGCCCAACCGAAGATCAGCAAGGCCGCCACGGCAAACCCAACGCTAACCGCGTTCCACCAGATCAGCTCATTGCGCCAATGCAAAGCCGGCAGCCCCAGTGTTTTCAGCCGCTTGGCCTCCAGCTTCCAGGCGTTCCGTACGTTGCCCAGATAAGCGCGCGGCAGGAAATGGTAGAGGCTCTGACCGAAGCGAGCAGAGGAGGCGTCGTCCGGCGTGGAGACCGTGACGTGATGCCCCCGGACATGCTCCACTTTGAAGCCGGCATAGCATACGGAAGCGTAGAGGAGGCCACCAGCCCAGTTCTCCAGCCTGCTGCGGCGGTGAATCAGTTCATGCCCGACGTTAATGGACAAAATGGCGCTGATAATGCCGCATGACAGAATCCAGCCAATCTGCCCGGCCAACGAAAACTGCTCCGTGGTCACGAGGACCCAGGCGCCGAAAGCCAGCACGGCCAGCTGGGTAGGCACCGCCAAGAGCGTGAGCAGCGAGTACCAACGCTGCCCAGCCAGGCGTTCAACCTCATCCTCCTGAGGGTTCGAGGAGTCCTTGCCCACCAGATGATCGACCACCGGGATAATCCCGAAGATGACGAACAGGGGCCACCAGGCGTACAGATTCCAGTTTCCATTCTCCTGCATCATCTGCCAGGCGTTATAGGGCAACATCGCGACGAAAAACACGAGCAGGAACATGACTTTCTTGAAGGCAATCATTACCCGAGGCGGTATCCGTTCAAACATGGCGGTCTCCCTTTTTCACGCCAAACCGGTTATTTCGCCTACTGTGCGACGGTTCCTGAATCTGTGCAGGTCAACAATTGACAGTTGGCTGTCATTTTCAGACACTGATCAGATAATCAACAAGAATATGAACACATGAAATCGGGTATCCCCCACACACCAACCTCGACTCGATACGTTCACCTCCTCTGTGAACAACTGGAGCGAGATAACCTGTCAACAGCCAGGTTATTGGCCGGTACAGGGCTGCACCCTGAAGACCTGCGGGTATCTAACGGGTGGGTCAGCCATCACGCACTGGATCGCTTTCTGGGCAACGTTGAACAGCTTGCCAACGAGCCACTACCGGGCGTCCGACTGGGACATCACCTGAACGTAAGTGCTCACGGTGCCGCCGGCTATGCGGGCCTGACGGCAGCAAACGCTGAACAAGCCATTGCGGTAGCGGTTCGTTTCTTTCCATTAATCACCGCTCTGGCGGTTCTGCGGCTTGAACGCCGGGGCGACCGATCCTGTCTGTTCATCTCCCCGGCAACGGGCATTTCAGAGCGGACGGAAAAGTTCGTGGTGCACACCCTTCTCGCCAGTTTCGATGTGATGGGGAGTTTTCTGGTGGGTAATCTGGGCTTACATGCGAGCCTGGTATTCCCCGAAGAACCAGCCCTGAAACAGCGGCTTGGCCCCTCGGTTGAAAAGATCGAGTTTGGGCAAGCGCAACATTACCTGTCACTGCCAACGGAGAAACTCGCCATTCCCTTTGCCCTGGCCGATCAGGCAGCACACAGCCAGGCACTGGCCCAATGTCAGGAAGACATGGAACAACTGCAGCGACACAGGGGATTGGCGGGACTGGTGATGCAACGACTGCAGAACGGTGGGCCCGCGCTGCCCAGCCAGCAAAGCATTGCAGCCGATCTGGGCATGTCCTCAAGGACACTGCACCGCCGGTTGCTAAAGGATGGCATTAGCTTTCGGGAACTGGTGCTGCGCGAGCGTATGGATAGGGCCAGGCACTACCTGGCCCATGAACAACTCAGCGTGACCGAAACGGCCTACCGGCTGGGTTATCAGGACTCCGCAAACTTCACCCGCGCGTTTCGGCAGGCGACCGGGCAAACCCCTACGCAGTATGCAAAATCTGGTCAGCCGGGAACTGCTCCATCAACTCCCGGACATCGGCAATAAACTGGTCGACGCGCTCGTGGGTCGTCGCCCAGGAACACATCAGGCGCGCCGCCCCACCGATAAAGTTGTAGAACCGCCAGCCCCTGGCGCGCAGGGCTTCCTGAACCGGCTCCGGCATCTCCACGAAAAGACCGTTCGCCTGGCGGGGGTATCGGAAGGCAACTCCCGGGATATCTTTCAAACCGTTAGCGAGCCGCGCGGCACAAGCGTTGGCATGGCGGGCATTATCCAGCCAGGTGTCGTTCTCCAGCAGGCCGCACCAGGGGGCAGAAATGTAGCGCATCTTGGACGCCAACTGGCCTGCCTGCTTGCAGCGCCATTCAAAGTCCTCCGCCAGCGACCGGTTGAAGAAAACCACCGCTTCTCCCATCGCCAGGCCATTCTTGGTGCCGGAGAAACACAGAACATCCACACCGGCCTTCCAGGTGATGTCCGCCGGGTGCACATCCAGCGCTGCAACGGCGTTGGCAAAACGCGCCCCATCCATGTGGATATTCAGCCGGTGCTTATCCGCAACGGATTTGATCACCTTCAGCTCTTCCGGGGTGTAGATGGTGCCTACCTCGGTGGCCTGGGTCAGGCTCAGGGCTTTTGGTTTGGGGTAGTGAATATCCGTGCGCTTGGTCACCAGGTGCTCAATGCTCTCGGGCGTCAGTTTACCCTCGGGACCCTGCCCCAGGAGCAGCTTGGATCCGTTCGACGCGAACTCCGGGCCACCGCATTCGTCGGTTTCAATGTGCGCCAACTCGTGACAGATGACGCTGTGGAAAGACTGGCCGATGGACGCCAGCGACAGAGAATTCGCGGCAGTTCCGTTAAACACGAAATAGACTTCGCAGTCGGTATCAAACAATGCCCGCAACGAGTCCGCCGCGCGCAGCGTCCAGCTGTCTTCACCGTAGGCCGGCTCAGGCTTTGCGTTGGCGGCCTCCATCGCCTTCCATGCCTGTGGACAAACTCCGCTGTAATTATCACTGGCGAACTGCTCGAACTGGGACACGACGTGGCTCCTCGTTAGTATAAAAAAGAACCGGATTCTCCAGCCTTGGCTAACAGCCGTCAATTACCAGAAAAGCCGAGAACTCTGGGCCTGGATACCTGCAACTTCAAAATAGTCGCTGTAACAGGAGCTTGCCTGCACCCAGTGTAATAACAATATTTCGACCACAGCCCGATAGATACATGCCTTATACTCGCAAAGACCCAAGACACTACACGCAGGACGCTGTGTCCATGAGCAGACCCCGCCAATCAAGTCTTACCAAGCGCCTGTTTCCGGCCTTCTTTGGCCTCGTTGCTCTGGTCGGCGCCTATCTTCTTATGCAAAACGGCCTGAGCCAGCTGGCTGAAGCCCGCCAGATGGAACGCCTGCCCTACACCCCCCTGGCAGGCGTGACCCGGGGGGCCTATATGGTGAGCGGGCAAGTGGAGGACGCAGGCAGTACGGTAAAAACGCCCTACACCGGAACACCTGCGGTGTATTTCCGCTATGCGCTTGAAGAGGAATACTGGGACAGCGACGGTGATCGGCGCACCCGAACTCTGGACTCGGGACAACAAGCCGTTCCGTTTCTGATGCGCGACAACACCAACAGTATCACTATCACACCGGATTCTGCGAGCGATATCCAATGGCGAATCAAACGCTCCTTCCAGCGCCGGGAAGGGGATCGGATCTACTCGGAATGGGCCCTTTCTCCGGGCGATACGGTCAATGTGCTCGGGCGATATGACAGCGCCAATCAGCAGTTGGTATTTTCCAGTCTTGAGCCCTTCAACCTGTCGCCACAAATATCCAGCCGCCCCTTTGACATCGCAGGAGGTGACCGGCTGTTAGACGTCGCCATAAGGGTTTCGGCCGCGACCGGGTTACTCGCGCTGGGCGTGGCGCTTTTGCTGACCTTCGCAAGGGTACACCGGTTCTGGGTATTCGTTGTGACAATGCTCGTTGCCGTGACGGGCACGCTCTCGGTGATGGGTGCAGCCAAGCTCAGCAAAGAATGGTCGTCGGTCACCACGCTGTATCAGGCACGTCAACAAGGTGCCCAAGCCGCCCCCGACAACCTGCCCGCCCGGGCGGATGTGGCCGCGCTTAAACAGTTGATTCAACGAAACACCAGTGGCTGGCTCGACAACTGGATGTACCAACGAACAACCGCATCTTCGTCTACAGAAGTCGCGCTCGATGCCGCAACACAGGCGCTCACGCAACAACTGGTCCAATCAAAGCCCCAGACCCGTTATCAGCACACCTGGATTGGCTGGGGACTCAGCGTGGCCGCTGCAGTGGCAGCCCTACTCTTGCTTATTGCCGCCATACGAAAGGTCAAATTCAAGCGTCTGATCGAAGCGGTGCCAAACAGCAGCACGGCGGGACTGAGTTATGGCTTGGCGGAAGTAGAAGGAGCCGTCACCCCCCACGAGACATTTGGCACGTTAACCGCCCCTCTCAGAAACGAACCCTGCGTGGCCTTCAACTACCGGATTGAAGAGAACCGGGGCTCGGATAAAGACAACCAGTGGCGGACCATCGAACATCAGCACGAACACCTTCCATTCTGGCTTGAGGACACCTACGGACGGGCCCTGATTGATCCGGATGGGGCCAAGATCGCCTTTCCCGAACGACACTCGGAAACACGGGGCAACCAGCGTCACACGGTGCGCCTGCTTCCTCCCGGCTCCCGTTTGTTTTGCCTCGGTTTTGCCGGCCTGAGTCACGAACACCCCGAGCGTCTCACCCTGCAGGCAGACAAAGACAGCCCTTTCCTGCTCAGCGCAAAAACCGAAGCAGAGATCGTCGAAAGCAGCGGCTCCAAAGGTTTCCTGATCACCGCGGTTGCCCTGGCACTAGCGCTGTTCTCCGCCACCTCCCTGCTGGCCGCCGATGGCAACTTCAGCCCGGGCAATCTGCTCGCGGCAGCGGTGGTGGTGCCCGCAATGCTCTGCCTCTATCTGGGCATCCTGCATTACAACGACATGATTTTTCTGAAAAGGCGCGTGGACCGTGCCGAAGCCAATATCGACACTATTTTGCAGCAGCGTTATGACCTGTGGCCAAGCCTCGAAACAGCAGTGAAGGCTTTGCTGGCTCACGAAAAGCATCTGCAGAAAACGTTGGCCAGTTTGAGAGCCGCCAATCCATCGGATCTGGCGGGGACTCAGCAAACCGGTAATCGACTGGCGAGGGAGAAACAGTTTACTGCCGCGCTGCAGGCCCGGATCGAAGATTATCCGGACCTGAAGAGCCACCCCGTGGTCAGCCGTTTCATGGACATCATGGCAGAGACGGAAAACTACCTGGCCCTGCTGCGCAACAGCCAGACGGACAGCGCAACCCTTTACAATACCCGGATTCAGTCGTTTCCTGACCTTATCCTTGCCAGGCTGTTCGGGTTTCGGGAGGTTTCGCCGCTGGGGAAAACAACCGACTCAGCCTGACAGCCCCAGATGCTCTGCGTCTTTCTCGATACAGCGATCAAGCAGGGCAAGATACTCTGCCTTGGTCTTGACCTTGGTTTCACTGTGGGCTCGCATATTCAGCTGCTTGAACTGCTGTGCCAGTTCGTTGGCACGAGTCATCAGGTCCGATGCAGGTACCACTTCGTCCAGGAATCCGGCGGCAACGGCTCCTTCCGGGCTGTAGATCTCCGCATTCACCACCGAACGATAGAAATGGGCCGGCGCCAGGCGATGACGGGCGATCTCAATACCGGCGTGGTGCATGGTCATACCGATAGCCACTTCGTTCAGACCCAGCTTGAACGGCCCTTCGGTGCCGATGCGGTAATCCACAGACAGCAGAACAAACGCCCCCTTGGCAATGGCATGTCCATTACAGGCAGCAATCACCGGCAGTGGGAAAGCGGCCAGGCGGCGAGTAAAGGTCGAGCCAACAGTCACCAGTGCGGTCGCCGCTTCCGGCCCTTTCTGCATTTCTTTGAGGTCGTAGCCTCCGGAAAAAATTCCGGCCTGCCCCGTCAGGATCACGACGGCTTTGTCCTGCTCGGCACGGTCCAGTGCGCCATTAAGGGCTTCAAACACTTCATGGCTCAACGCATTCGCCTTGCCATTTGAAATAGTGACAGTGGCCACACCATCGTTCAGTTCATAGGTTACAAGCTCGCTCACCAGCCGCTCCTTATTCTGTTGTTCGGTTAAACCGGACGAACTGTGCCAGCTTCCTGAGCCTGAGACCATACTTTGTGCAGACTGGGGATAAAACAAAACAGAATTTTGCCCACAAAAACTGTGGATAACTCTGTGAGCACCGGCGGGAAAGGAGGGACGAAGCGCCTGTTATCAAGCCTCCGCCCAAAGTGACTGGAAAACAACCAGGTCAGAAAGCGATCGAAAACTGGTTGTCACCCTATGAAGAGAAACGGGTGGGCTAGTCGAGCTTCTCCATGGCAGACAATGAGATCGGGACTATCCTCTGAATCAGGCCACATTCGCCAGCACAGAGGTCAGCCATGGTTCTCGATCTGCCCAAATTACCCGAACTAAAAATCGACACGGACCACCGGGTGCCCGCAGCCTGGGACTTCGATACCAGTGTTAGTCTGGTGCTACTGGTTCCTGAATCTGACCGCAAAGCCTTGCTGAGGGCTCCGTGGGGAGATTTCCTGACCCTTCGGCTGACGGATTTCCCCACGTCCACCAACCCAGTTTTCCTGAGTGGCCCCAGGGGCCACCGCACAGCAATCCTGTTTGTCCCGGACACGAAAACGACCTTCAGCTACGCCACACTGGCCCGTAAAGCTCTCGGCCCACTGATGAAGGAACGTGCCATCACCGTCAATGTGATTTCGCTGTTCGCCGACGTCGAAAAAGTCAGCACCATGGCCGATGCTCTGGTCGCCTCAGGCATGGCTCATCTGTTTCAGCTTCCAAGAATGACCGGCAAGGCAGCGGATCCCGTGGCACTGCGGGCGATGAACTTCTATGGCAATTTCGATGACGCCGACTTTTCCACAACCAGAGCAACGGCCGAAGGCAACAACCTGGCTCGCTGGCTCACCCAGTTGCCCGGCAACTACCTGACTCCCGGGCTCTACCAGCAATACGCGGAAACGCTTGCAACAAGAGAAGGTTGGGCCAGCCGGTTTTATGGCATCGACGAACTCAAAGAACTGGGCGCCGGCGCGTTTCTCTCGGTGGTTCAGGCAAGCCCCACACCGGACGCCGGCATCCTGCACCTGCAGTACCGACCACCCGGAGTTGATGCCCCCCCTCTGGCGCTGGCCGGAAAGGGTGTCTGCTTCGATACCGGTGGCAGCGACCTGAAAGTGAGTGGTCACATGCGTGGCATGAACGGCGACATGCAGGGCAGCGCGGTGGCACTGGGCACCCTGCTCGCGTTGACCAGGCTGAAATTTCCCCACCCGGTCGACTGCTGGCTGGCTCTGGCAGAAAATCACATTGGTCCAAAGGCCGCCAAGAGCAATGATGTGGTCACGGCCATGAACGGCACCACGATCGAAATCGTAAACACCGATGCCGAGGGCCGCATGGTTCTGGCCGATACGCTTGCCCTCGCCTCCCGATCAAAGCCCAGGGCCATGCTGGATTATGCGACCCTGACTGGCTCCTGCGTTTCCGCTCTGGGACAACGGATCGCAGGTGGCTTCACCAACCGTCGAACCTGGCTTGAGCCCATAATTGAGGCCGGAGAGCGCTGTGGCGAGAGGGTCTGGCCATTTCCGTTCGAGCGCGATTATGACGAAGACCTTGAGTCCGACCTTGCCGATACCTTGCAATGCCGGGTGGAGGGAGCGGGCGACCATATCTACGCCGCGCGTTTCTTAAGTAAGTTCGTGGACGACAACATCGGTTGGCTGCATGTCGATATTGCCCCTACAGGTACTCACAAAGGCGGTCTGGGCGTTATTCCCACTGAGGTTCAGGGATTTGGGGTTCGTTTTGGTGTGGAGTGGCTCCAGCGGATTGCTGAGTCATAAGCAAATGTTACTTTCCCACAAAAACTGTGGATAACGTTGTGAGCACAGGCTTGAAAGGCGTCTCCTGCCCCCGTCATTCAAGCCCTCACCAAGAGTGGCGATATTTTGATCGTGCAGGCGCTTATGTATTGTTCGGTGCGCTATCGTTGCTCGCCTGTCGAACTGACGAATCTTTTCGGCGCTGACTGCAAGCGACCTGAAAATCAGAGAACCATCTAAAAACAAGCCTTAAACCAGACCTATTAATCTGAAAGAAACTTATCCAGAGCAAACCTTCTGCCCGCACCATGTTGGCGCGGCCACTTACACACATAATCTGTGGATAACTTTGTGAGCACGGCTTTGAAAGGTGCTCTCTTGCCCTGTAAATCAAGCCTTCCCACACTGTGGCGATATTTTGATCGCCGAATTGCCTATACGCGCCCGTCTGGTGAAGCTTTCATTCGGCAAAACTAGTGGGGTGATTATCAATCGATACGCTTATCATGTCCTGCCGTCCGAAAAAACCTGCAATACCAGAGCGATAATAGAAATTATATAGGAAACTCGGGGCAGAGATTATCCCCCTCGCTCAAACTCTGCCACAGCCTCGAGATATTCCCTCAGAAAGACGTTAATGAGCACGGCTCCGTAGCTGACGACCAAGATAAAAACCGCCATTCCTGCACCAAAAATAAACGTTGCAACTAGATGCCCCAAGTTACTTGATTTTTCTGGATCCAGAAAACCGCTGATGGCGGTACCAACGAGTATGACGAAAGCACCCCAGCGTATGGCCTTTAGCTTTGTCTCGGTGGGGATAGATAGACTTCTCCGGAACATGGTCGTTGTAATAGCGGTTACGAACAGGAGGCCGAGCATGACATTACCAATGATGCCCTCAAATACACCCCAGCCATCAATGCTGTTTGATCCGATCTCACTGGCCTCTGTACTGACAACAACTGAGCGACCCTCTCTCATCGGGGCCAATTCATCGACGCCGAGATCAATCAACGCCTCAAACACGGTCCGAGTGATGTCACTGGAGTACAAATCCAGAACCATCAAACCAAAGACACTCCAGCCAACCATGGAAAAGACAGTCACCGAATGTGCTACGTATTGAAGAACGAATCGCAACACAAACCTTTCAGAGGGAGAACTCGGAACCCTTAAATCGATACTAGCCAAAATACTCCACCATCCATTCGCATAGTTTCTTCACACTGACCTCAGCAAGTGCAATGCCCTGAAAGTTATCCCCAACCTCTTCCTCGATGGTGATGAACTGGTAAAGCAGTACGCCCGGCTGTTCGTCGTGCAGGATCAGGGTAATGCGGCGACGGGTTCGCAGGCAGTCAATGGTGATGACATCCGCCGGGATGCCTGAATTACGCATACCACGGCGCACTTCCACCACCGGGTTAATATGCTCATGGGCAGCCTGAATGCTGGCATGAGCGTCGCTGACCATATCGGACAGGGACTTGAGAGGATCTTCAGACATTGGACTGGCCTTTATTGGAATTGTCAGGATGCCGGCTGAACCACCCCGGACTGGGGCATCAGACAATTCATCATATTGATCGACAGGTCTCGGAACATCTTTTCGGAGGCAATGATCTCAGGGAAACGGTCGTAGACGGCCCGGCGACAGGATGAGGTTCTACTTTCACTTTGCTCGACACACGCCTCCCGCGCATCGGAGCTTTCCGTGGTTTGTTCGCACAGCGATGGGATCTGATCGACCACATAATCCACAACCACGCCGCGCTCGGCAGGATTGGCCGGGAGGTTCTGAAAACGGCTCGCATCCAGCGGTTCAGACGGCGACTGAGATTGTTCCCACAGAACAAACGCAAGGGCAGCGGTGACCAGAATGATCGTGACTTTGGGGAATTTCATGGAATAGCTTCCGTAGCTGGCAATGGCCCGAGATCATATCGGTTCATGCACCATGACTCAAAAGCGGCCTCACAACCGTACCAGCTCGTCGTCCTCGTATTCCCGGTCCGCACCGAGCACCATCCGGGCTTCATCATCCCTGCGCTTGAGCAAGCCCGGCAAGCCCTGGTTTTCCCAAAGTCGCTTCATCGCTTTGATTTCATCCGCTATCGCTTTGTAATCCTGCTCCGCCACCCAGGCTTGAATCGCCTTCATTTCGCGCCGGTGACTCCCGGACATCCTGGTTCCCCGGTTATACACCAGCGACAAAAGCGCGGCCTGGGCATCGGGAAAAAGCTTCTCAACCCCGGGGTAGGCCCTCGCCGTGTTTTTCGCGTAGCGGGGCAAGGTGCACTGATAAAAAACCTGCTCCGCCGCATCCAGGGGGATATCCAGATCACCGAGATTCTTTACAACGGATTTCGCAGAACTGCCTTTCAGTCCGCAAACCACAAGCAACTGTTCCAGGGTCGCGTCACCAATCATGCCTGCCCAATCGTTGCGGACCTGGTTGGCCGTGTTGTATCCAAGGTCATAACCAATACCGATGGTCACGCCAGACTGGCCACCGGGATGCACCGGCGAGCAAAGAAACTTCCGGTAATAAGCCTCCGAGCTGATTTCATGCTTGACCAGAAACTTCAGTCCCTTTTGCGTGACGATCAGGGATTCACCGGCTTCCGGATCGACCGCCATGGACGGGCCGAACAACCGGTTTTCAAGGGCAGTCAGTGTTTCCACGCCGATCACGCCGTCCGGGGTAATCCCCAGGTGCCGCTGGATACGCTGAATACGAGGTTTCAGGTGCGCTGCCATGGGTGCCCTCCCCGAGGTTTGTTGTTCAAGATCTGATCAGCCATTCATTTGCAGAATTCCCGACGCTGTCCAATACTCCGGTGTTAATTGAAGCAGCGGATCAGGCCGTACTGTCGTTTCAGCTCACATCAAAAGGCCGGCCGCTCATGAAACCACTCCGCTTCGTTAACCTGACCGTGCTCCCCCCGATTTTCGGCGCACTCATGATGTCCTCCCATGCCATGGCCGAAGACGTTGAAAGCGAGGCCTTTCCTGACAAAGTCATGCTTCAGGTGGGTGCATTTTCGGTGTTTGATTCCGCCACAAGCCTCACCGCCAACGGCGTAAAAACAGGCCTGGGCACTACCATCGACTTCGAGCGGGACCTGGACGGAGACACCAGAATCACCACTCCGTTTTTCGACGCGTACTATCGCTTCAACGACCGACATCGTATCGAATTAGGGGCCTTTCAACTGGACCGGAAAGGCAGCCAGACCATCACCCGCGAAATCAAATTCCTCGACCGCACGTTCAGCGCCACGGCCCAGGTAAACAGCCGAATCAAAAATAACTTCTATAAGATTGCCTATGCCTACAGTTTTTACCATCTGGACAAAGTGGAACTGGCCATCTCAGCAGGCTTCAACGTCCTTGATTACGAAGCGGAACTGAAGGGTTCGGGCAACCGTGTTGCCGAAACAGCATCAACGACTGCCCCTATGCCGATTTTCGGTTTTCGAATGGACTATGCCGTTACACCGCGCTTGACCACTCGAGTTCGGATGGACAGTTTCTACTTCGATTTCCAGGATGAGATTCGTGGTTCCCTTCTGGAACTGCAAATCGGTGCGGAGTACCGGATGCTGGACAACTTCTCCATCGGAGGTTCCCTGTCCCGGCTCGCCATAGACGTTGACGTGAACGACGACGACCTGAATGGCACCGTGAAAGACCTGTATCGGGGAGCCCGGCTCTACGGCGCGTTCTTTTTCTGAGTTTTCAGTACGCTCTTTTCCCCTCAAGGTGGCGGTTCGGTCTCAGGAGCCCCCGTCAGGTCCTGCCGTTTCATCAACTCGAAGCCGCCCTGTAGCAAAACTGACCGGAGCTTCGGGTCCGTCTGCTGCACTACGCCCATGGCAAAAGCCGTCATGGCGGATTCCATTGGGTGTTCACGGATAATGGCCCGCACCGAATCGACGGACAGTCCACCTCTGTCACCGCTCGCTTTTTTGGTCTTCGAAGACGATCGTGGTGCGATCAATCCCCAGAAGAACAACACCAGAATCAACCCACAACTTCCGCCCACAATCGCCATAGCTTCGGTGTTACCCACCAGCGGCGTGAGCGCCTGTACTGAAGCCTGAACAAGCAGGTAGAAGGAGGTGATCAGGAGAGCGCACAGAAGAATGACAGCAACGATCAGCCCGACAACCCCCGCAATGATTTTTCGAACGGCATTCTTGAGTACCGTGGAGTCGATCATGGGACTAACGATCGAGCAACTTGCCAACCAGAACGCCAATCAGAAACATAATGATGACGCTCAGCAATGGCCGCTCTTCAATCTTCCGTTCTACGTCGTGAATGGCTTTGTCACCGGCGTTCTTGGCACGGTCAACGGCCTCGTTCCCTTTCTGCCGAACCTGATCAAAAGCCGCCTGGCTTTCCCGTCGGATTTCGTCGCGCAGACTGCTGATATTGCCTTTCTGTTCTTCCGTCACCGCTCTCGTGAGTTTCGCCAGATCATCGCGAAGCTGTTGTAAATCCTGCTTTACCTGACTGTATTCGTCCTGACCGGATTTCGCTTCCATTTGCCTGCCTCCCCTTGAACCCGTTAACTGCCAATGAGGTACAGCCAAACCGGGAGCCATGAACCGCCTGCGGCTCAACCAGTCACCATCATCGAATCAGCGTAGCACACCGCCGGAAAACCGAAGGCTCATCGCCCTTCCCAACAATCCACCGGATGGGCAAATAGCCACTAGACTCACTAACGGCACGGGCAATTTCCGGGGTACTTGCGCTCATGAGATCAAGCGGACGTCCAAATGAGGACGACAGGGAAAAAACGGACGCGAAAGGGACGAACCCGCCTCTGCTGGACGCTGTTAACATTCGCAGTGTCGCGCTGCTCGTTGTGGCCTGCGTGGTCACCCTGTATTTCATTGAGTGGGCGAAAGCAGTACTGCTTCCGTTGGTGCTGGCAATACTGATCAGCTTTACCCTGGACCCGCTGGTGGCGGGCCTCCGGCGGCTCAGAATTCCCCGGCCTCTCGGCGCCGCCATCATTCTGTCTTTACTGGTCAGCGTGGTCGGGGTTGCTGGCGTGCCTCTCAAAAACGAAGCCATCACCATGCTGGACCGTATCCCGGCGGCTTTCGACAAGTTTCAGCGCAAACAACTGAACACCCCGGATGAAGAAAGCATTGTCGAGAAAGCCCAGAAAGTCGCCAAGGAGATCGAGGACACGGCATCGAGCGACACGGAGCAATCCGAGGGTCCTCCAACGGGCGTCACCCGGGTCCAGGAAGTGGAGAAGCCGTTCGACATCCAGCAGTATGTCATCGAGAG
The DNA here is from genome assembly GCF_030519635.1 of Marinobacter suaedae. Taxonomy (NCBI): domain Bacteria; kingdom Pseudomonadati; phylum Pseudomonadota; class Gammaproteobacteria; order Pseudomonadales; family Marinobacteraceae; genus Marinobacter; species Marinobacter suaedae. Next base: position 585,182 of record NZ_JAUMIS010000001.1, read on the forward strand.
CACGCCGGCGGCGCTGGTGCTGGTCTCCCAGCTCTTTTCGGTGCTGTTCCTGGTGTATTTTCTGCTGGCTGCAGGGTCAATCTACCAGCGCAAGATCGTCAAACTCGCCGGCCCGTCCATCGCCCGAATGCGCAAAGCGGCCAGGATCATGGCCGATGTCCACCGCCAGGTGCGTCGGTTCCTCTTTGTGACGGTACTCAGTGGCCTGCTTGTTGGCGTCGTCACCTGGCTCGCGTTTCTGGCAGTGGATCTGGATCAGGCCGCACTGTGGGGTGTGCTTGCAGGGGTAGCCAGCGCCATTCCGTACCTGGGCCCCTTCCTGGTGCTGATTGGCTCGGGGCTTGCCGCGTTTGTGCAGTTTGGCGAACTGAATATGGCGGTCCTTGTCGGCGGGCTGTCGCTGGTCATCAGCAGCGTACAGGGCTATCTGCTGACGCCGTGGCTGACCAGTTTCATCACCAGTCTGAATGCGGTTACGATTTTTGTCGGGCTGTTGTTCTGGGGATGGTTATGGGGTCCGGTGGGCCTCATTGTTGCCACACCGATTTTGATGATCACCAAGTCCATTTGCGATCACGTTTCCAACTTGCGGGGCCTGGGAGAAATTCTCGGAAAATAGCATCACCTTCGCTGACAACTGGGTGAAAATCAGCTCAACTTAAGGTGAGCGACGCCTCAACAAATCCGAAATCAGGGGCTGAAAGCCCAAAACACACGGAACCTATGTGAAGAAGCTACTCCTGACCAGCATCATTGCCTTGATACTTGCGGTCTGTATCAGCCTGGCCATCAGGCCGGTGCCCATCGAACAGCGGCTGATCCAGGTTCACGCCAGCGATGTGCTGGAGGACTTTCCGGCGCTGGAGGAACAGCCCATCGAAGTTCAGGCCTTTCTGCTGGACATGGCCAATGACCGATTGCTGCTGTTGAAGGCGGAAGCCGCACTCATGCGTTATCCCGAGATGGCCCACCAGCTGTTCCCGCTCTATGGCTCGGAACCGGAGTTCCAGAACATCCTGAGACGCTACGGGGAACATGCCCTGCCCCCGATTCAGTACTTTGCGAGCCACCCGATTCGCTCGATTGAATGGATGCGAAACGCGGCCGAACAGTACGACGCGATCAAGCGATTCTTTTACGGGGAAGCCGATACCGAAGCCGCTGCGCCCAGCGAACAACTGACGCCAACAGAGCGAGGCTGGTACGCGGTGAACTTCATCCAGAGCGAGGGGCATGATTTTATCGGTCAGTTTAACGTCGACGCCCAGGGCAAGACCCACTGGATCGTGACCGAGCGGGTTCTGGAAGGGCTGAACCAGTTTTTCACCAGTGGCATTAGGGATCTGGAAATCAAGTACCGGGCGGATGAACCCATTTCTGCCGGTGATATCGGTTGGGCATCGGTGGATGTGCTGCTGTTCGCCAGCGCCACCAAAGTGCTTCGGCTGGGCCGTGCAGCCACGGTGACCACCCGCGGTGCCAGCCGGGGCACCCGTACTGCGGCCCTCGCCACCCGGGCAAGCCAAGGCGCGCGATGGGTGCTCAGCACTGCCCGATACGCCAAATGGCCAGCGATCATCGGGGCCGGGTATCTGGTGCTATCCCACCCCAGCATCATCAACGATCTGTTTGCGGAACTGGCGGAAGTTTTCAATGTGCCGGCCCTGGCATTTCAGATCGTCGGCTGGTTCCTGCTGCTACTACCCGCCATCTATCTGGCCCGATGGATGCTCTGGTTGCTTGGCCCCCTGCTCTCCGGAGCGCTCAGACTGACCCAACACTTGATCACTGTACTGAGCGGACGAAATCACCAAGCAGTGGCGGCTGAACCCAGGAAATGAAACCTGTGTGATGGCCTGATCATTCAAACACGTCATGCAACGCCAGTGCCGAGAAATCCGGTTCTACCCCCAGGCCGGGCCGATCACTCAGGCTCATCCGTCCACCCGCAACCTCCGGCGCACCTGTGGCCAGCTGTGACGTGTTGTAGTTATGCAGATCCGTGGTGTTCAGTAATGCCTGCGCTGGCGTGCTGGCTGCCAGGTGAGCGTAGGCAGCGGTCGCTATGCCGCTGCCCCAGGCATCTTCGATGGTCATGGGAATACCGGCATCCGCGCAGACATCCCGTATAACCCGTGATCGGGTCAGGCCACCAAACTTGCTGACCTTCAGAGCCATGGCATCCATGGCGTCATCCCGTATCGCCCGCTGAACATCCGCCAGCGAATTCAGCCCTTCATCCAGCTTGATGGGGTGCCGGGAGCGCCGTCGTACCGACAGGCATTCGTCATAACCGCGGCAAGGTTGCTCCAGGAAGACATCGATATCCTCGACCGCCCTGGAGAACCGCAGTGCCTGATCCCGACGCCACGCGGCGTTCACATCGCCAACCCAGAGTTCGTCCGGCTGTTTGAGGCGGCCAAGCCGTTGCATCAGCTCGATGTCCGCCTCAACCTCATGTCCCAGCTTGATCTGGATATGCCGAAAGCCCTCTGCACGGTATTGACGCAAGGAGGCCTCCATTTCCCCGGGTTCCGCCAGGGGCACGATCCGGTGCAACGGCATAGACGGGCTCAACAGGCCACCCAGCAAGGTGTACACCGGTAACCCGGCTGCCTTCCCCAGCAGATCCCAGCACGCGATATCAATCGCCGCCTTGGCAACCGAGTGACCGGTCAGCGCCTGATCCATTCGCTCGTTGATGCAGGCAACCTGCCGTGGATCTTGCCCAATGACGGTGGGGGCCAGTACCTCGAGACATGAGGGCAGCCCCTCCGAAAACGCTGCCATGTAATTCGGACCGCAGGGGCACACTTCCCCGTATCCCGCCAGACCGGTATCGGTCTCCAGGGCCACGACTGTCGTAGTGAACACCGTATGGGATCGCCCACCCGCGAACGCGTAGGCCTTGCCGGCGTATTCCAGCTCTGCTGTGTATACCGCCATGGACTCGACACGCATAGTTGGGGTCTCCTGAAAACCAAAATTCCATCTTCAGCATAGCGCGGACTTGGCAGGGGAAGGGAACCACCTTCACACGCGGGTCACATTCTCGGGAATTCCTGAATACAAGCTGGCAACCAGCTATCTGGCGTGTCGAGACACTGGAAGAAACGGCGTGATAATCCGGTGGCTTTCTGGCAGCGAGAGAAGCTGGTATCCACCTTCATCTGCCGATAGGTGTCCAGAAGATAGTCCGGACCATCATTGCTGTTGCTGTTTACGAGGCGGCTTTCAATTCGTGGATTGATCCATTGATGCGCCCTTCTCGTTGCTTGCTCACAATTGAGCGTTCCGACATCAGGCACATCCGGCTGGACCTCTGCGCACTCCGTTTTGCCGTTCTCGAACGTGCACTTCGCCTTCCAGGACATGCTTGTCTGCGTGTTTGAAGGTGCACGGCTGGTGGAATCTGTCCGGGTTAACCGGGTCTCTGATTTGGTGGATGCGCCGGGGGGCGTCACATCAACCACGTTGTCAGTCACCCTTGCCGATGGGCAAGGACGATCGGTAAACATCAACTCCCCGTCCTCTCCAACACACTTGTAAACCGCAGCCTGCGCTATTTCGGCTTCACCGAAACAGAGAACGAAAAGTACAACGGGTGCCAGCGAAGAGCGAGACAACGACTGCTTTCGAGCCACGGAAGGCGCGAAAAAAGAAATCAGGAAGCCAGTAACGATCACCTGAAGGGCGAAAACAAGATCCATTTGTTGTCCTCTATATCCGTAAAATCCATCTCTACTGCACTGTACTGTAAAGCAAAAAGTGAAACCCTCCCCCATCTGGACAAGTAAAACTTTGCAAAAAGCGAGAGTCGGGGCCGCGGTAAAACGCCTCGCAAGACGCCGACATAGACTAACTTGAGGTTATTAAGCTCAAACAACGTTCGGATCCAGAACAAACACTCATGTTCCCGCCCCACCCGATCACTGGATGAGCCACAAAAAAGGAGGGAAGCATGCACCGCATACAGCCCGCCAGACTGGGCTTCCTCTACCCCGGCCACGCGGCCGAAGATGACTTTCCCCTGATGGGTACCATGATCGAACCGCCAGCCGAGGTTCATCTGGTCCACACCGAGTTTCTGGAAGACGCCCACACGGTCGAAGCGCTGAGCGAAATGGGCAGCATGAGCCGGCTGTTACAGGGCGCAACGTCCCTCGAAGGCCTCGGCATCGAAGCGGTGATGTGGACATCCACCAGCGCGAGTTTCGTTCTGGGACTGGATGGAATCCGCCAGCAGATCGACGCTTTGGAAAAGCAGCTCGGGGTGCCGGCATCCACAACCGCCATGGCGTTTGCCCGGGCCGTGAAAGCGGTTGATGCCAAGCGCGTCGCCATCGCTGCCACCTACCCGGAAGATGTGGCGCTTCTGTTTTGCCAGTTCCTCAATCATTTCGATATCGACGTGGTTCACCATTCGAGCCGGGGAATTGTGACCGCCGCTGAGGTGGGAACTCTTGGGAAAGAGGACGTCATCGAACTCGCGTTCCAGAATACCCCCAGAGAGGTTGATGCCCTTCTTATTCCCGACACCTCCCTGCACTCTGTCGCCTGGCTGACGGAACTTGAAGAAATCACGGACACCACGGTGCTCACCGCCAATCAGGTGAGTTTCTGGGAAGCCCTTCGGTTATGCGGGAAACTGACACCACAGCCAAGGTTGGGTACATTGTTTGAAGAGATACCCTGAGCACCCAACAGGAAACCATGGAATTCACCTTTCTGGGTACATCCGCCGGTACGCCGACACGGTCGCGAAACGTGACGGGGCTGGCTTTGTGCCGGTCTGGCCCCAAGCCCTGGTATCTGGTGGACTGCGGTGAAGGCACCCAGCACCAGTTGCTGCGTACCCGCTACTCGGTGATGCAGCTACGGGCGATCTTCATTACCCATATTCACGGTGACCATACCTTCGGCCTGCCAGGTCTACTCACCAGCGCCTCCATGCTTGGCCGTACTGAACCGTTGGATATTATTGCCCCCACCCAGGTTCAGCGCCTGATCCATGCTGTAATCAACAACAGTGATTCCAGCCTCAGTTATTCCCTGAACTTTATTGACTCCGAAGCACCCGACTTTTACTGGCAGGACGACTATTTCAGCGTCACCAATGTGGCCCTGTCCCACCGCGTACCCTGTCGTGCCTACAAGTTCACCGAGCGCCATCTGGAGCGCCAGCTCCTTCAGGCAGAGTTGAGGCAGGACGGAATCGAGCCAGGACCGAGCTGGGGCGAATTGCAGAAAGGCAATGACGTGCTGCTCGATGACGGGCGGTTGATCAGAAGCGACGATTACACACACCTCCCCCGCACGGCACGCCGACTCATCGTCGCGGGCGACAACGACACCCCCGAACTGCTGGCAGAGGCCGCCAGGGACAGCCATGTGCTGGTCCACGAATCCACCTACACCCAGGAAGTGGCCGACCGGGTCGGCCCCTGGCCACAACACAGCTCAGCCGAACAGGTAGCCCGCTTTGCCCAGCAGGTAAAGCTGCCCAACCTGGTGCTCACCCACTTCAGTTCCCGTTACCAGTCCGGCCCGGTTGGCACGCCCCACATCAGCCAGGTAGCAGCCGAAGCCATGCAGCACTACCAGGGCAACCTGTTTCTTGCGCGTGATTTCGAGACTTATCGGCTGGAGAAGGATCTTTCCCTGGTGCCCTTAAGCAAAGGAACCTGATCCGCCCGAACGGGCTTAAAGCGGAGACCTGCGGGCAAATTCAGAAAGCGGTTTGCCTCACCGCAGGGTCATCAGTGCCGACGCAGCATTAAAAACACCACGACCGACAGCAGGATCAATGCTATCGAGGAGGGCTCAGCAATGGATACAGGCCCTACCTGCCCCCGAATCTCACCCGAGGGATGGGCTTCAGTATGCACGTTGACGTACAAGCTTCCGGTGTTCAGCGCATCGATAAAAAGGCTAAACGCCCCCGTCAAGGTTCCAACGAGGTCCGCCTCTTCCAGGGTGCCGGTTGCAAGTGGCCCATTCACCACACCACCGGGAACAGCAGACGCCAATACATTCGCGACTACGCCGCCGTTCTGGCCGGTCGGCGCCAGGTGCAGGTGTGCCGCAATCACGTCACTGAGGCCCGATACGTCAACCCGATAGTCCAACCGGGTCTGCGTAGCATCGAGTTCGAAACTGGCTACACCAGAAGCTTGCGTTTGTACCGGCGGCACTTCGTTTTCCCCGGCAAGGGTAGCTGTGTAGATGGCCGAGGCGTAGACCGACGCAACCGAAAAGACGAGCAGTAGGGCCGCAAACAGATACCTCAACAGCATCAGACCTCCTCCAACGAATGGACGAACCATTCTGGTTATCAACACACCAACTCTAGTCGCTCTCGATGAATCTTCCATGCTTCAGGAGGAAAGCCTTAGATCAATCTGATTGGCTCTTACCATCCGTCATTCCCTTTGATGACGGCCAGACTGGGCCACTGGCTGAGTCACAAAGCCGTGATGATGAGAAAAGCAGATGGATATGCCTTACGACAGCTACCCCCTATAGGTTGTTTTCCTTATAAAAAAAGCTGGTCATTCACAACCAACAGGGGTACAGTGGTCGCCGTTGGAAAGAGTTAGCAAAGCAGTTCACGAATAAGACGTTTGGCAGTAATAGTACCCGTCCTGTTTTTGATCCCGCGTGTTTCTTAGTTTCCGCACCCGGTTGCATGTCCGGCACAAGGCTGGTCTGCAATTCATTAAAAAATTGATTCAGGAATATCTAATATGTCTACTGTTACTGGCACCGTTAAGTTCTTCAACGAAACTAAAGGTTTTGGCTTCATCACTCGCGAAGGCGGCCCTGACGTATTCGTTCACTACAGCGCTATTCAAGGCGGCGGATTCAAGACCCTGGCTGAAGGCCAGCAGGTTGAGTTCACCGTAACTCAGGGCCAGAAAGGCCCTCAGGCGGAGAACGTTGTCGCTCTGTAATTCAGACGACTAACGTTTCGTAAAAAAGGCGGCTTCGGCTGCCTTTTTTTGTTCAAGCTTTCAGCAGTGAGCGGAAGAGAATGTTCCGTGATCCCTTCCCACCCAGGAACAGTCTCTGACAGTGCGGTTCCAGAACGCATCCCTGCCACCGAAAACGCCCAATTTGCAACTATTCGGATTGCCTGTTCGAGGACGTCCCAAGATGGAATAAGAACTTCCGTTGACTGAGTCCGCTCCTCATGTGATCGTCAAGAAATTACCCAAACTTATTTCATCAGAATCCAAGGAGTACTCGATGAGCCTTTCCCCCTTTCATCTGGCGATCCCCGTATACGATCTGGTAGCCGCCCGGCAGTTCTATAACGATGTCTTCGGGTTGGAGGAAGGCCGCTCCAGCGACCACTGGGTTGATTTCAATTTCTTCGGCCATCAACTGGTTATTCACGAGCATCCGAAGACAGCCTCCCAGAAAGCCGCGCACACTAACCCGGTCGACGGACACGATGTTCCTGTTCCCCACTTCGGCGTAATCCTCGAGTGGAAACAGTGGCAAGCGCTCGCAGAGCGTCTGAAATCACTGGGAACAAAGTTTGTGATCGAGCCCTATGTTCGCTTCGAAGGGCAGGTGGGGGAACAGGCAACGATGTTCTTGTTCGATCCCTGCGGTAACGCGCTTGAATTTAAGGCGTTCAAGGACATGAACGAGCTTTTCAGGAAGGACTGATCCGCTCATCCACGGCCTGCGAAGCAACTTATTGGCGGCGGAGCGCTCAAATTGTCAGTGTTTAGAATGGCGCCGGAACATAGGCTCCAGCTAGAAAGCCGGCCCGGACAGCACTTCCTGCAAATCCCGCTTCAGTTCCTCCGGCTCGGTGATCCAGAGCTCGATTTGCGCACCGGGAAACACCCCGATATCAATGCCATCCCGGGTTAATCCCGGTACCCATTTCTTGAAAAAGTCCGGCAGGGAAATCGCTTTTGGCGACAAATCCCCTGCCCCTTCTGCGTAATCGGCGGCAAACGCATCGCTGGGCCAGACCGGCAAATACGCCACGCGATCTTCTTCAGAGACAATCTTCAGAAACTGACTGGCCTCATTGACCAGAATCCAGATTTCCCGCTCTTCCGCCACTGCATCCAGAAAGTAGTCGTAGCGTTCTTCGCCATCCATGCCAAGCACGTGATCGGTCGGATTTTCACTCATGGTGACTTTGCTCCGCTAAGGCAGGCCTCGAACAGGCATGCCTGTATTTTGGTAAATGAGTTTGCCGGGTAATGGTTCCATCAGTCGGAACGCCCCTTCAGAATCTTGGGCCGCCATAATGCCGTGCACAAAACGAGCGCAAAGGCCGCCAGCACAAACACCTTGTTCACAAACCAGTTGGTGCGCCAGATGGACCACTCCGGGTCAGCAAGAAACCGGGTGAACAGGGTAACGATAATCAGGATCTCGACAACCGACATACCGATTGCCAGAACCCGCGTGTATCTCGGTTGCCTGAGCAGGCTCCACGCCAGCCAGAGGTGGGCGAGCGGCCACAGATCCCAGTAGATATAGGTTGACCAGACTTCCCCGGTGGCCCATGCAAAACCCATCGGGAACAGGTATTTGATGAACAATGTCCAGGCCACGAGGATCAGAAACAAGTGCGCCAGAAAACTGATCCAGGGGCTCGGTGCGCTTTCGGGGGAGGTCATCATAACAGCAGTCCTGCCGTCCTGGTGAACTGAAATACGTCCTGCAGCCACGCCTGCCAGACGATTAAAAAATGAGTGTTAACCCGCCGGTAATAAGGGCAAACAAGAGGGACAATCCAATCACGGTTTTCCAAGGGAAAGGCGGTGGCGGCGGTTCGACCGACAGCTGCTCTTCCAGGTAGTTTTTCAGCAGCCGGGTGTTGCGGGTATTTGCCTTGAACACCGCATCAAAGCCATCCCCAACCACCGGCAACAAACCACCGAAAAAGTCGATGGCCATGTTGCGCAACATACGCAGCTTCACGTTTTTGCTGGCCCCGGTACGCTGCGCTTCAATCAAAACGTAACAGGCCAGCACCAGACCAGCCACATCACCCACCACCGGTACCAGACCAATCACCGCCTCGGCACCAATGGTGGTGCTGGTGAACGGTATTCGGATACTGCTGTCGGTAAAGCGGCTGAATTTTTCCAGCCGGGCCAGCGTTGCCCGTTGTTGCGCTTCAAGCTCTGACATAAATACCCCGCGATCCATCATGGGAAGCTTTGTTATATCACAACACCGAATGACACTCGTACCTTGCCTTAACTGTGATAGTGTATTTTGCTAAAGATAACCTTGGGACACGAACATCAGGTGTGCATGGGGCAACGGACTGGCTCGAAAATGCCGCATCCCAGAACTCTAGCAGGACCGTGCCATGATGTATTTCGCCCACGAGATGAGCCGCGCCGCGCTGATGCCCCTGCGCATGCTGACCGGTGCCCAGAGCCAGTTGCTTCGGCATCCGGACAGTCCCCTGTCCAATATCCCGGGAGCACGCAGCATCGCGTCCGCCTCCGCGGTCTTCGGAGACCTTACCCGCCGTTATCCAAAACCGGCCTTCAACCTGAACTCAACCGTCTGTGATGACAAACGGGTTGATGTGCAGGAAGTCATCGTCAAGCGCCATCCCTTTGCCCAGCTCAAGCATTTTCAACGCAGCACGGAGCGCCCGGATGGCCCGAAACTGCTGATCGTTGCGCCATTATCCGGGCACTTCGCTTCGCTGCTGAGAGGCACTGTCGAAGCCATGCTGCCGGATCATGATGTGTACATTACCGACTGGCGGGACGCCTGTCGCGTTCCAGTGACCATGGGCGACTTTGGCCTCGATGACTACATCGACTACGTCATCGATTTCATGGAACACCTTGGGCCGGATACCCACGTACTGGCCGTGTGCCAACCTGTGGTACCGGTGCTCGCAGCCACCGCCCTTATGGCGGAAGACGGCCATCCGGCAACACCCAGCTCTCTTGCATTGATGAGCGGTCCCATTGACGCTCGTATTGATCCCACCGAGCCCTGCAAGCTGGCCACCAAGCACAGCCTGGGCTGGTTCAAGCGTAACCTGGTTCATCCGGTGCCCGCGCCCTACCCCGGGGCGATGCGCAAGGTGTATCCGGGTTTTTTGCAGCTGGCCGGGTTCATAAACATGAACTTCGACCGCCACCTTGGCGCCTATCGTGAGCTGTTCAAATCGCTGCGCGCAGGTGACCATGACAAGATCAGCCGCCATCGGGAATTTTACGACGAGTACCTGGCGGTGATGGACCTGCCAGCCACCTATTACCTCGATACCATTCAGCGCGTGTTCCAGGAATTCCATCTGGCCCGGGGCTGCTTGCGGCACCGGGGCCGCCCGGTGAACCCGGCCGCCATCCGCAACACCGCCCTGATGACCATCGAGGGGGCAAAGGACGACATCTCCAGCCCCGGGCAAACCCGGGCCGCCCACGACCTATGTATAAATGTGCCCAGCGCCCGAAGGGTCCATCATATCCAGCAGGGTGCAGGCCACTACGGTGTGTTCAACGGACGCCACTGGCGGGAGGAAATTTCTCCAAAATTACGGACTTTCATCCGTTCTGCCTGACAACCCGGGGCTGGGCCGGTTTCTTGTGAGCCCACCGAAGCGCTGCTAACTTCAGAGTGATCATTTAACAAGAAAAATGATTACCCGGCAGACAGTCACATGATTCAAGGAGAGTATCATGCAAGACCTCAAAGGTAAGGTCGCCATCGTTACAGGCGCCTCTCGTGGTATCGGCCGACACATCGCCCTCCAACTCGCCCAGCGTGGCGCGGATGTTGCCATCAACTACCGATCGCGTCAGTCGGAAGGGGACGAAGTTGCCAGGGAGATTGAAGCACTGGGCGTCCGCTCCCTGGCCATCCAGGCGGACCTCTCGAAGATGCCGGAAGCCCGCAGCCTGGTAGATCAGGTCTATGACACCTGGGGCCGCATCGACATTCTGGTCAACAACGCCGGCATCACCCGTGACAAGTCCATGAAGAAACTCACGGATGATGACTGGAATGACGTGCTAGATACCAATCTCGGAAGCGTCTACGCCACCTGCTCCGAAGTGCTGAAAATCATGATGGAACAGAACTTCGGCCGGATCATCAATATCACCTCGTTCGTCGGTCAGGCCGGTAACTTCGGGCAGGCCAACTACGCGGCCAGCAAGGGTGGCATTATCGCGTTCACCAAGACCCTCGCACTGGAAATGGCCAGGTACAACATCACCGTCAATGCCATTGCCCCGGGGTTCACCGAAACCGAGATGCTTGAGCAGGTGCCTGAAAACATCCGCGAACAGATCATTGCCCGTATTCCCATGGGTCGCTTTGGCCAGCCGGAGGAAATTGCCCGCGCGGTGGTGTTCCTCGCAGCGGAAGGCGACTACATCACCGGCCAGCAGATCAACGTGAACGGCGGTGTCTACATGTAGTAAGGGGGTCGGTAACCCCGAAGCGGAGCGTGTGAGCATGTCCAAACAACCGGTAAAGACCACATCCGCGTCAGAGTTTGAGCCCAACGTCGTGCGACGCTCTGTCGCGCGGGCCGGGGCTCATGCCGGCCACCTGATCAAACGCTCCATCATGCGCCGGCTACGCGGCGCCCCGCCCAATCCGGCCAGCACCAAAAGCCTGGTCACACCCTTCGCCGTACTGACAGGCAAGCTCGCCACCCAGCCCGACACACTGCTGTTCGCCCAGATGCGCCTGGCCCGGGACGCGAGCAACTTCTGGATGAGTTTGCTGACCAGCAGCATCGGCAACAAGCCACTGCAGGTGGCGGAACCCGAGCCCGGAGACGGGCGGTTTCGCGACCAGGCCTGGAACGAAACTATGGCCTTCAACGCCATCAAACAGGCCTACCTGCTATACAACCGCTGGCTCATGGACACCATTGATGATGTTCGGGGGCTGGACGATCACACCCGGCACAAACTGCACTTTTTCATCGGACAGATGACCGATGCCATGGCCCCGAGCAACTTCATCCTGAGCAACCCGGAGGTACTGCGTGCCACCCTCAAGACCCGGGGCAGGAACCTGCTTCGTGGCATGGCCAATCTGCTGAGAGACCTGGATGAGGGAGAGGGCCCGATGCCTTTCCGCATGTCCGACCCGGATGCGTTTGCCGTGGGTGACAACCTGGCCAACACACCGGGGGACATTATCTTCCAGAACGATCTGATGCAGCTCATCCAATACCGGCCAACCACCGAATCGGTGCACCGCCGGCCCTTGCTGGTCATCCCGCCGTGGATCAACAAGTACTACATTCTGGATCTGGGCGAGCGAAAGTCGTTCATCCGCTACTGGGTCGAACAGGGCCACACGGTCTTTGTCGTTTCCTGGGTGAACCCCGGCCCGGAACTGGCCAACAAGGGCTTTGAAGACTATATGCTCGAGGGACCGGTCGCCGCCATGGACGCCATCGAACGCGCTACCGGCGAGCGAGAGGTCAACACCGTGGGCTACTGCATTGGTGGCACCCTGCTGGGTTGCACGCTGGCCTGGCTGGCCGCGCGGGGCGATGATCGGGTCAAGAGCGCGACCTTCCTCAACAGCCTGATGGATTTCTCGGACGTCGGGGACCTGAAGGTGTTTATCGACGAAGACGCCATCCGGTCCATCGAAAAGGCCATGGACAAGCAGGGCTACCTTGATGGCTCTTCTATGGCCATCGCCTTCAACATGCTCAGGGCCAACAGCCTGATCTGGTCTTTTTACATCAACAATTACCTGCTCGGACGGGATACTGCCCCTTTCGACCTGCTTTACTGGAACTGCGACACCACCCGCATGCCTGCCGCCATGCACAGCTTTTACCTGCGTAACATGTACCTGGAAAACCGGCTGAAAGAGCCTGGCGGAATTGAACTGGCGGGCACCCCGATTGATCTGGGCAAGGTGACTATACCCTGTTACTTTGCCTCGGCTATTGAGGACCACATCGCGCCCTGGACCTCCTGCTACCGGGGCTCCCGAAACCTGGGTGGGCCGGTGCGATTTGTTCTCGGCGGCTCCGGGCACATTGCGGGTATCATCAACCCGCCGGACAAGAAAAAGTACGGATACCGGGTGAACGAGGACACGGATCTGGATACCGAGTCCTGGCTCAAAGGAGCGAAGCAGTTTGAGGGTTCCTGGTGGCCCGACTGGGTCGAATGGGCCGAAGCCTTCGGCGGTGGCGAGGTGAAAGCTCGAACCGCAGAGCAAGGTCATCTGCCGGTGATTGAGCCGGCACCCGGTGCCTATGTTAAGAACCTGCCGGCACCGCCTGCGCCGGCGATCAGAAAACGCCCTCAGCGCGAGCGCAAAAAAGCGACCACCCAGAAAGCGGCGCCTGCAAAAGTAACCCAGTAGGTGCCGCTATCTGGATGTCAACGATACTCAGGCCCGGGCACGAACGATCCGGAACAGGGCTTCCGGCGCGGCTCGTTTGATCCAGAGCGCGGCCATTTCCTTGCCCTTGCCCACCGGGATTTCCCGCTTTTTCGCCTGAAGGCCTTTGAACACCACCTCGGCGCACTCGGTCACGTCCATACCGCCGGCGATATCCTCATCCACTTTGCCGAAAGCTGAGCCATCGCCAGCCAGGGCGTTGCGAGAGATATCCGTTCGAATAAAACCAGGTACAATGGTGGACACATGAATACCCTGGCCTTCCACCTCGGCCCGCAGGGCGTCAAAGAAGCCCATGACCGCATGCTTGGCAGCACAGTACCCCGTTCGCTGGGGGACACCAACCTTGCCGGCCACACTGGCTGTTACCGCTAGATGTCCGGAGCCCCGCTCCAGCATGTGAGGCAACACTGCCTTGGTCAGCGCGATCTGCCCCATCACATCCACGTCCATCAGTTTCTGGTACACCGCCATGTCGGTGTCCTTGCACAGGGAGCGCTGGGAAACCCCGGCGTTGTTCACCAGCAGATCGATGGTGCCGAAAGTATCCAGCACGGTCTGAACCGACGCGGGCAAGGAAACCCAGTCGGTCACGTCCAGGGGTAGCACCAGCACGCTGTCTTCCGACAGGCCGGCATCACAGCAAAGACCGGCCACCCGTTCCAGTTCCTCTTTGCGTCGGGCGGAGAGCACGACACGGGCACCATCCCTTGCGTATTGAATGGCCAGGGCTTCGCCGATGCCAGAGGAGGCGCCGGTAATCCAGACGGTTTGAGCGGGCATGTTAGTTCCTTGTTTGTTGTTTAACGTATCAAAGCAAACGAGCAGTCCATCGCAATGAAGGTTACGGAGAGCGCGATGAGAAAAGGGTAACAGATAACCTGTCTGCCCTGATGTTTCAAGCACTTAAAACAGAGCGAGCAACCATGTCAGATAAGTCCTCACTTCAATCCCTGCTGGACACCCTGCCCCAGTGCGGGCGCGTCGAGTGGATCGGCATCCGCCCGGCCCAGGGCGAAACGATGACCACCCCCAATCAGGTCGCCGTCACCCCGGGCAAGGGCCTGGAAGGTGACCGGTTCAAAGGCCGGGAAACCAGTAAGCGGCAGGTGACCCTGATTCAGCAAGAGCACCTGCACGCCATCGCCTCCTGCCTACAACGTGAGGCTATCCCGCCAGAAGTGTTCCGGCGCAACATTGTGGTCTCGGGTCTGAATCTTCTGGCACTGAAAGGGAAACGCTTCCGGGTCGGCAGCGTGGTGCTGGAATACACCGGCCTGTGCCATCCCTGCAGCAAGATGGAGACGGCCCTGGGGCCTGGCGGCTACAACGCCATGCGGGGGCACGGCGGTATCACAGCCCGCGTGGTGGAAGGGGGTGCACTGGCCATTGGCGATGCCGTGCAGATATGCCTCTGACGCATTGCAGGCCAATGCGCCAGCGAGAGCGGTAAAGCTCGCCCTAGAGCTTTACCATCAACTTGCCCTTGTTGTCCCCGGTCAGGAACAACCCCAGCCCGCTCATGGCCGATTCCAGGCCTTCCAACACATGCGCACGGTATTTGATCTGTCCCTTCTGAACGTAGGGGGTGAGTTTGGCCTGCAGTTCTTTGGTTTTGTCCCAGTGATCCGGCATGGTAAAGCCCTGTATGGACAAGCGCTTTTTGATGATGCGCATCCAGTTGGGACCGGGGCGCGGATTTGCCGAAGTGTAATCCGCAATCAGGCCGCACACCACGATGCGACCATGAGCATTCATTCGCTCAAACACATAATCCAGGATTGGGCCACCGGTGTTCTCGAAATACACATCGATACCGTCCGGAGCCAATTCATCCAGCTTTGCCCCCAGATCATCGGTCTTGTAATTCACCGCACCGTCAAAGCCGAGTTCGTTGACAATCCAGTCCGCCTTTTCGTCCGTGCCGACCACACCAATAACCCTGAGTCCATCGGCCTTGGCCAACTGCCCGACGATGGAACCGACAGAGCCGGCAGCACCGGACACGACCAGCGTCTCCCCCGCCCTGGGATGGCCATAGCCATACAGCCCCTGCGTGGCAGTCAGCCCCGGCAGGGCAAAGACCGCAAGAACCATTTCCGGTGGCAACGACTTGTCCACCTTGTTCACGCCCGTGCCATCGGTCAGAACCATCTCCTGCCAGCCAAACAACCCCATGACCTGATCACCCTCGTTGAAGTCCGGGTGCCTGGAAGCGATCACCTCGCCGATGCCCGACGAGCGCATGACATCGCCAAGCTCGACCCGGGGAATGTAGCTGTCGGTGTCCTCGCTCATCCAGCCCATCATGGCCGGATCCAGGGACATATAGGTTTGCCGGATCAGAAACTCGCCTTCAGCAGGCTCTGGAACGGTTTTCTCCTCCACCTCGAACAGCTCCGGCCCGATGGATCCTTCAGGCCGCTTCACCAGTTTGATTGCTTTGTAGGTGCTCATGTCAGATATCTCCTGTAATCGAGGATGGAATCGCCGCTTGACGTGACCTGCGCGCCTGCCTGCAGACAGGCAAACGGCAGGGCGTGAACCCTCAGCCTAGCAGGCGCAGCTTCGCTTCGTTGATGCGGGCAGCCAGATAGTTGCTGCCGCCGTGATCGGGATGGACTTTTTGCATCATCCGTCGATGGGCCTGGATGATCTCTTCCCGGCTGGCACCGGGCTCCAGACCAAGAATATCCAGCGCTTCGCTTTCCGTCAGATTCGCGCTGCCATTACCTCTGTCAGTGGACCCGCCCTCTTCCGTGCCTCCGCCGCTCCCGGCGTCATCGTCAGCGCGCCAGGAGTCACCGAACCGCCGATCGAGATAGGTTTCCAGAAGTCGGGCGGAGTCCTCATCCTGCGTGCGGCAGTACCTGAGCAACTCCAGAAATTCGCTTTCGCTCAGATCCGCCAGCACCCTGCCGGCCATGGGGCCCTTCAGGATCTTGCCCGTCATGGATCCGGAGTCATGATCCAGGGTCATTTCAAGAATGTCGCTGGAAACCTGCGACTGTCGGCCGGTTTTTGCCTGACCATTGTCATCGGATGCCAGACTCGCCAACCACGAGGGAAACATTTTTCTCAGCAGGGGATACAGTAACGCCAGCAGGGCAAACACGAAATGCAGACGACCGGTCGCGGCCAGCAATACCACGATGAAGATGCCAACCACCAACGTCAGTTTCATGATGGCCGGCTTGCGCTGACTGGCCGGCATGCTGCGCAGCCAGACCCAGGCAATAAATCCCAGGCCAATTAGCAGTAACGTCAGTGGCACTCACACTCCTTGGTCTTGGTCGGTCATCAATGGATGGGCAACGGCGTTATCGGATTTGCCGGGTCAGACGTTTGACCTCTGCAGAGCTGCGGCTGGAAAAATCCTCCAGCGCCTTGGCACCCCCGGAAGCATAGACCGCCACTGCGGCCATAAGATCCTTCAGAACCTGAGGGCTGTTGCGGTCAAACGGAGCATAGGCTCCCCCAGAAAGCTTGCTCACTTGCTGAAACACCGCTCGGGCATGGGGATCGCCGCCTTCGTGAAACATGAACACCGGCGTTCTCAGCATACCCAGCTCTCCCGCGCTGTGGCACAGCTCATCCACCGGTTCCTCGCAACAATCCCCGATAAACACCACTGCTCTGACCGGCTCAACGCGGGTTTCTTTCACCGCATGGGCGAGAACACGGCTAATCTGGGTGCGGCCGCCCCGACAGGAAACCCCGTTCATCAGGTTCAGCAACTGGCCGGTCTCGGTCACAAAACCCGTTGCTTTGAATTCACGGAAGCCCCGGTAGTAGGCGAGCTGAATAGCGAGCCCTCCGAGATCACGGGTGGCCAGGAACAGCTCACTCTGCAAGTGGCAGGCCTGATCCCAGGTTGCCTCGCGACTGGCGGTGGCATCCAGGGCAAAGATCAGTCGCCCCCGACTTCCGCCGCCGGCCTGCGTGGGCAGGTTGCGAACCTGTTGGATAAACTGATCAATAGATTGTTTATCGGATCTGGTGCGAAGCTCTTTGTCGGACATAGGCGTCTGGAATCCGTTTGGGCTGACCACGTTATGGCTACAAGCGTAGGGCAAAGACCATGCAATTCACAGGGTGGCGGACTTGCTCGCATCTGTCTCAAGGTGTTCTTTTGCTCACCGCCCTGGCTCTGCCGGTAGCCGCTCACACGTCTGACGACTTTTATCTGCTGTACCGCCAGTGGCAGCCCTACGACTGGCCGGTCGATGAGCCCTCGGCAACCGAAGTCACCCGCTCCCAGCGAGGCGTTGGCTGGCGCAGGGAGGTTACCTGGGGAGACATTGGGCTTGACTACGATTACCAGCCCCTGCGCATCCGCACCGGAGAACCGGCCCACAATGGTCATCTGCACCGACTGACTGTCGATGGCCAGTGGCAGCACCGGCGCTTTCGCGTGCAGGCCAGGGCTGGCGTCGCCGGCACCTCCAACATGTTCAAATACAGGGACTTTCACAGCGACGTGATCAACGGGCGAGTTGCCTTGTTACGGTCCGTCGGCCGGCACTCGCCGGTGAGTCTGGGGATTGGCGGCGATCACCGCTTCGGGTCCTTCCGGTGGCTGCCCAGACTGCGTTGGGAAGATACCAGCAAGACCGGTCACTGGCTGGTGGACCTCCCGGTTTTGCTGCGCTGGCAGGGCCCCGGGAACCGCTGGGTGTTCCGGGTAGGACGAGACGGTGATCGCTGGGCCACGCTCGACAAAGCACGGGCGGTGGAGAGCTCGCTCTATCTGCGGGAATGGCGAGCCGAACTGAGCTACCGGATCCGCCCGGGCAGGGATGCATGGCCAGCCCTGGAGCTCGGGATTGGCGCGAGCGCGGATACCCGCGTTCGCTATCAGGACTTGCAGGCGGGTACCCAGGATGTCCGGTTGGGGGATGCCCTTCTGGGCAGTATCAAGCTCAACTGGTAGGCCGAGACATCCATTGCGGATGAACGACCGGGTCGGTTATCGACCTGCCAACACCGCCCGAACCTTTTTGCTCAACTGCCCCATATCAACCCGGCCGGTGACCTGGGGGCGCAGCTCGTTCATCACACGTCCCATGTCCTGCATGCCCTGGGCGTCGGTGGCGCTGATGGCTGAACGAATCAGCCCTTCCAGCTCCTCATCACTGAGGGCCGCCGGCATGAACTCTTCAATGATCGCCATTTCCGCCCGTTCCTTATCGGCCAGTTCCTGGCGTCCGGCATCGTCGTACTGGCTGGCTGCATCACGGCGCTGCTTAAGCATTTTGTCCAGCACCTTCAGCACGTCGTCGTCCCCCAGCTCCCGCCGCTCATCAACCTCAATCTGTTTCACCGCAGCCTGTGCCATCCGCAGCGTGACAAGTCGATCTTTCTCCTTGTTCCGCATGGCATTTTTTACCGCGTTATTCAGCTGATCCTTAAGTGTTGTGTCTGTCATGGTGGGCCTCCCGTTGCATGAATGAATAGCCCTGTAGAATGCAGTAAATAAGATTAATTACAAGGCAATACCACCATGATCGATTTCCGCAGCGGACATCATTGCCCGCCCTTCCATTGCCATGCGCGAGGCCAGCGCCGCAGCAGGCAACAGCGTCTATGCCGAACATTGCTTTTCTGAGGATTTCGTTTCGAAAGTGAAGGCAATCGATGGGCCACACTCGATGAGGCCCGGGAGGTTGAAGACACGCAGTGTCTGCGGGAGTGGACTATGAAGCTGCCCCACTGGGGCAGCCATCAAATGGCCAGATAGTCCTGCCGAAGCTGCTCGTTCTCCAGAACCTCACTCGCAAGACCGTCAAACACCACCTGACCGGACTCCAGAATGACTGCCCGGTCCGCCAGCTTCAGTGCTGCAATCGCGTTTTGCTCGACGATGACGGTAGTCATCCCCAGCGACTTGATTTCTTTCAGCGTACGTTCGATTTCCTGCACTATGATGGGAGCCAGCCCCTCGTATGGCTCGTCCAGCAGTAATAGCTTGATATCCCGGGCCAGCGCCCGACCGATGGCCAGCATTTGCTGCTCACCGCCCGACAGGGTGGTGCCCTCCTGATTACGCCGCTCGCCCAGGCGGGGAAACAGTTCGAAGATCCGATCAATGGACCAGCCGGAAGGCGGTGCCAGCTGAGCCAGCTTCAGGTTTTCCAAAACGCTCAGGCCGGGAATGATGCGACGATCTTCGGGAACGAGAGACAGGCCACTCTGAGCCGCCTGGTAGGCTTTCATGGAGTGTAATGGCTGATGATCCAGCCAGATTTCGCCATGAGTAACCATGGGAGAATCCGCCCGGGCGATGGCTCGCAGGGTCGAGGTTTTCCCAGCCCCGTTTCGCCCAAGCAACGCGAGGATTTCCCCCTCATGGATATTCATCGTTACGCCCTGGACGATGTAGCTTTCTCCGTAATAGGCGTGCAGGTCCCAAACCGAAAAATAGGCAGGTTTTGCTGATTCGGAGCTGGACTGATGAGTAACATGGGTCGCCGATTGTTCCGCCATTATTTCCATTCCTTCGCTGTAAGCACGATATTCACTCCGACTCCGCCGTGCCCAGATAGGCTTCCTGAACCTCGGGGTGGCCTTTGATCTTGTCAGGGTAATCCTCCACAATCACATGCCCCTGTGACAGCACGCTGATCCGGTCAGCTAGGCTGAACACGACGTGCATATCATGCTCGATGACGACGAACGTGATGTTGTGGGCCTCATTGATGGTTTTCAGCAAATCAATGGTGTTATTGGTGTCGGATCGCGACATACCGGCCGTCGGCTCATCCAGCAGCAACAGTTTGGGCTGCTGGACCAGACACATCGCCATCTCAAGCCTTCGTTTGTTGCCACGAGACATAGCAGACGCGGTGTGGTGACGCTCATCAATCAACCCCACATCCTGGAGTATCTTCTCGGCCTGCTCGCGTATGGAGGTCTCCCTGGCCAGGGACTTGAAGGGCGAGAGATGAAACGCGCCGTCCCGATGTGCAAAGGCCGGAATCATCACGTTTTCCAGAATGCTTAACTCGGAGAACACCTCCGGCGTCTGGAACACACGGCTGATGCCCGCCTGGTTGATCTGGTACGGAGCCAGCCCCAGCAGGCTTTTGTTGTTGAACATGACCGTGCCGGTGTCTGGCAACAGCTTGCCGATAAAGCAGTTCAACAACGTGGACTTGCCCGCACCGTTCGGTCCGATGATGGCATGGACGGTGTTCTGTTGAATCGACAGATTGACGTCATCCAACGCCAGAAGACCGCCGAAGTGCTTGCTAACACCCTTTACTTCGAGTATCCCCACGATTAAGACTCCCTCGTGTTGACGGAACGGTGCGACACTTCTTCAGCCGGGGTGACGCCATCCGCGGGGCCGGTGTCACTCTGAGAGGCGCCGGTTTTACGGGACTGCCACAACCGCACAACCAGATTCATCAACCGACCAGCACCTTCCACCAGGCCACCGGGCAGAAAAATCACCACCAGCATGAAAATCAACCCCAGGGAGATATGCCAGCCGCTGCCCAGGAATGGCGAAACCACAGCGACCAGTACATCCGTCACGCCCTCTGGTAATGCCGAGAACCACCCCTCAACCACGGATTCGTTAATGCGGCTGAAAATGTTCTCGAAGTACTTGATGATGCCGGCACCGAGTACCGGCCCAATTAACGTCCCGGCGCCCCCCATAATGGTCATCAGTACCACCTCACCCGAGGCGGTCCATTGCATGCGCTCTGCCCCCGCGAGAGGATCCATACAGACGAGCAAGGCACCCGCCAGCCCCGCATACATGCCGGAGATGACAAAAGCCGTCAGCGCATAGGGCCGGGAGTTGAAGCCCGTATAGTTAAGCCGGGTCTGATTGCTTTTGATCGCCCTCAGCATCATCCCGAACGGCGACCGGAATATGCGCAACGACAGGTAGAACATGCCTATCAGTATCAGCGCGCTGACATAAAACCCGACGTTAAACTGCAAATCCATTCCGAGAAACGGCACGACCGCCGTATCGGACATTTCAAACCCGAATAAAGAGGGCGATGCCACCTGGCCGGACTCACTGGCGCCATCCAGAATCCGGGGGTCATCGAGCTCGAGTTGCAGCCCGGTTTCGCCGTTGGTGATGGGGGTCAATACCGAGTAGGCCAGGTTATAAGACATCTGAGCGAACGCCAGCGTCAGGATCGAAAAATAGATCCCGGACCGCCGCAACGAGATATACCCTATCAATAGCGCGAACAGGCCCGACACCACGACAGAAAAAATAATAGCGGGCACGATGTTGACGCTGAGCAACTTCAGCATCCAGATCGCGGAGTAGCTGCCTACGCCCAAAAACGCTGCATGGCCAAATGACAGGTAGCCGGTCAAGCCAAACAGGATGTTGAAACCAATGGCAAAGATGCCGTAGATGACGAACCGCTGCATCAGGTCCGGGTAACCGGCCCCCACCGGCGCCAGAATCAGCGGCCCGGCCAGCACCAGAATGGTGAATACAATCATCAGAGTTCGGTCGCTGGTATGTGGCGTTTTCAACATAACATCAAGTCTCCATTACGCCTTTGCGCCCCATGAGTCCACGGGGACGGGTCAGCAGAATAATGACTGCCACCAGGTAGATGATGACCTGATCAATCGAAAATCCGAACAGGAAAGCTTTCACCTCCGGCATGGAAGCGAAGCTCTGCAGAATGCCCAGCAGAAAACCCGCCGCCACCGCACCAGCCAGCGAGCCCATACCGCCAACGACCACCACCACAAAGCACAACACGAGGAAGTCCATGCCCATGTGGTAATTTGGCGACAGGATCGGGGTATACATCACGCCCGCCAAACCGGTGACAACAGCAGCCAGACCAAACATCGCCGTAAACCGTTTGTCGATATCGATACCCAGTAAACCAACGGTTTCCCGATCGGCCATGCCAGCCCGCACCACCATGCCGAAGGTGGTGTAGCGCAAAAACGCAAAAATACCGCCGATAACGACGACCGCGAACAGAAAATACACCATCCGCCAGATTGGATAGAGCACAGAATTTTCCGTCATACCGATCAACGCCCCGACATCAATGGAGCCGACAAAGGCCTCCGGTGCCGGCTGGGGAATCGGGTTGGCACCGTAAACGGACTTGATCACCTCCTGCAGCACAATGGCCAAGCCGAAGGTAACCAGGATCTGATCCGCATGGGGGCGCTTGTAGAAGTGCTTTATCAGGCCGCGCTCCATCACGATGCCAAGCAACAGCATCACGGGAATGGCAAACAGAATGGACCAGAACACCGAGTAATCGATCATCATCGCGCCGAAATCACCGAACCAGAGCTCGACATACGGAGTCTCGATTTCCAGTGGGGTACCCCAGGGACTCACTTCGGTCTCGGAAATCGTAACTTTCTCGTAGGACAACAGATTGTTGAATGTGACTGTGCAGAATGCACCAATCATGAAGAGAGCACCGTGGGCGAAATTCACCACGCCCAGGGTGCCAAATATCAAGGTCAGCCCCAACGCGATCAATGCATAGGCACTGCCCTTATCGAGCCCATTCAGTATTTGCAGAAGGATGGCATCCATCGGTATTTACCTTGTCTAACAACAGGCGTCTGTAGTGGGACAGACATAACAAGACCGGGCTGTCGGAGAGGCGCACTGGCCAGGGACGGCCAGTGCGCTACTTAACAGAGGAAGCCCAGGTGCCTGAAATCAGGCGCCTGGATTACACTTGCCGAGTGAGCCACCGGCAAACATCGGATGGTCTGGCTCGTAGGTGACCTTGTCTGCAGAGGTCACATTGACTACCTCTAGCAGGTCAAACTCCGACGATGGATTTTCCTTACCGCGAACCACGAGTACATCCTTGAAGCACTGATGGTCCTCGGCGCGATAGAGCGTCTTGCCATTGCCCAGGCCGTCAAACTCATAGCCTTCCAGCGCCTCTACGATGGCACAGGGGTTGAAGCTGCCCGCTCGTTCGGCGGCATCGGCGTACAACAGGGTTTGCACATAACAGGTATGCGCAGCCTGCGACGGGGGCTGGCCATATTCTTTACCAAAGGATTCGACAAACGCCTTCGAGCCCTCATCCTGCAACGACCAATGCCAGTTGGTAGACCCGAAAATGCCTTTCACGGAGTCTCCGGCACCACGAGCCATGAGGCGGGAATACAGCGGTACAACAATTTCGAATTGCTTGCCGTTGACCATCTTCTCACGCAGGCCGAATTGAACCGCATTGGTCAATGAGTTCACCATGTTGCCGCCATAGTGATTCAGGATCAGCACGTCCGCTCCGGAGTTGGTCACTGGCGCAATATAGGACGAGAAATCCGTTGCCGACAGAGGCGTACGAACGGTATTCACGGTTTCCCAGCCGAGTTCTTCAGTCGCCGCCATCATGGACTGTTCCTGAGTCCAGCCCCAGGTGTAGTCCGCAGTCAGATGGTAGGCTTTGCGATCATTCCCATAGTGCTCGGACAACACCGGCGCCAGCGCCGCAGCCGACATGTAGGCGTTGAAGAAATGTCGGAAACCATTGGCTTTTCTATCTTTGCCGGTGGTGTCGTTGGAGTGGGTCAGACCGGCCATGAAAATGACACCCGCGTCCTGGCAAAGCGACTGAACAGCAACTGCGACCCCGGAAGAAGAGCCGCCGGTAATCATGATGGCACCGTCTTTTTCAATCATTGCACGGGCAGACGCACGAGCCGCGTCCGATTTGGTCTGGGTGTCGCCGGTGACGTATTCGACCTTCCGGCCGAGAATACCGGTGCCTTTGAGCACCTGCGATGAAAACGTCTTCAGCATGCCACCGTCGCCTTCACCGTTAAGATGCTTGACGGCCAGTTTGTAGGCACGCAACTCATCGGCACCCTCATCGGCATAAGGGCCGGATTGAGGAACGTTGAATCCAAGTACCACGCTGCCTGAACCGGGTTCATTGGTGTAGGCACTGGCGGCTCTGGTAAAGATTGTTGGGGCAACAAGTCCAGCGCCGAGAACAGCGCTGCCTTGGAGGAACTTTCGGCGGTTCAGATAATAATTTGACATGTGCTTCTCCTTGGATTGTTCTTGTTCTTTCCTAGCTGAACACCACTGACGCTTTTTTAAACAGGTGTCCCCATAGATTCAAGTTCACAGAGGTTGGTCAAATAAGCAACAAAAGCTCACCAAATTTACAACCAATGTCTAATAGCGAGGGATCGCCAATTCACACTTTCAATCGATTGAAAATGCAAGCTGTGTGACGCCTGGAAATTCAGGTCCGAGTCCATCCTGTCTCCCGGCTTCCCTCCTGCCGCCTGCCCTGTAGAATGCAGCAAATCAGATCCATTACATGGCAGTACTCTCATGCTTGATTTTCGCAGTGACACCGTTACCCGCCCTTCCCGAGAAATGCGCAATGCGATGGCCCACGCCGAGGTCGGGGATGATGTCTATGGTGACGACCCGACCGTGAACAGCCTGCAGGCCTTTGCCGCCGAGCGGTTCGGTTTCGAAGCCGCCCTGTTTACCGCAACCGGAACCCAGGCCAACCTGCTGGCGATCATGAGTCACTGTGGCCGCGGCGACGAATACCTGTGCGGCCAGTCGGCCCACAATTACCGCTATGAGGGCGGTGGCGCCGCGGTGCTGGGCAGCGTGCAACCGCAGCCGATCGAGAACGAGCCGGACGGAAGTATCTGCCTCGACAAGGCCCGCGCTGCCATCAAAGCCGATGACTTTCATTTCGCGGTGACTCGCCTGCTCTCTCTGGAAAACACCATTGGCGGCCAGGCACTGTCCCTCGACTACCAGCGCGATGCCCGTGCCTTCTGTGACAGGCACGGACTGCTGCTGCACCTGGACGGCGCCCGGGTGTTCAACGCCGCAGTGACATCCAACTGCGACGTGACCGAGATCACCCGACACTACCATTCAGTCAGCGTGTGCCTATCGAAAGGCCTGGGCGCGCCGGCGGGGTCACTTCTGCTGGGCTCGAAGGCTTTTATCGACCGCGCGACACGTCTGCGCAAAATGGTGGGTGGCGGCATGCGCCAGGCAGGCATTCTGGCGGCGGCCGGGCGAATTGCGCTGGAGCTGGGTCCACTCCGTCTGCAGGACGACCATGAAAACGCTGCTTATCTGAGCACTGGCCTTTCGGAGATTCCGGAGCTGGAAGTTAACCCAGCCAGCACCCAGACCAATATTGTCTATGCCCGCTGCCGGGCCGGCAGAGCCGGACAGCTGCGCGATTACCTCGCCGAGCGCAACATCCTGATCAATGCCGGTGACCCGATCCGCTTCGTCACCCATCTGGATGTGAACCGGCAGGATGTCGACACGCTGATTGATACCGTCCGCCGGTTCTACCGCGCCTAGTCACGATCAAGCACTACGCAGCTGAGTGCTGCCCCTGGGCTCAAACGAACGTCAGCGGGCGGTATCGGCGGGTTCAGGCAGTGCCTCCTCGTCAACGCCAGGACGCTCTTCGTCGTCTGTGTCATAGGTATATGGTTCGCCTTCCTCATCCTGCAGCTGGTAGTCGTACGCCGCCTGGAGGCCCGTTTCTTCCTCCTCAGGCTCGTCCGTGCCGAAGTCGATGTAATGGGGATAAAGCGGTGACAGAAGTGCCACCACAATGCCAATAACAGAAAAGGTCGCAAACGCACTGCTGTACCCCAGGTTGTCCACCAGCGTACCCACCAGAGGGGAACCTGATGCCTGCCCCAGCGACACCGCCATGAACGGCAGAACGGGGCCCATGGACAACCGCCCGGGCAATAACCGAATGCCCGTCATCAGGTACAGCCCGGTCAGGCTCATATAGGCCAGACCAAACACCAGTGCCGAAAACGCCGCCAGTACAATCTTTCCCGGCGTTGCCGCCAGCAAGGCCAGACTGGCGGCCAGCATCATCAGCATCAGCGCCTGGGTTATTGGCGGGTTGTTTCGATCCGCCAGGTCAGCCACCACCGCGCCCCCCAAACCGGCAATCCCCACCGCCAGCCAGAGCCAACCGGTTTCGCTGTCGGGCAGTTCGCCCAGGTTCACCACCAGATCGGGCGCAAAGATCCAGTACGCGGAGGAAATGAATCCCATGGCGAAGGCGAACAGTGACAGTCTGAGAAGACGCCACCACTGCAGGGCGCTGATCGGTGCTGGTGGTGCCGCGTCCGATGGCGTCACCCGGGAGACCGATGGAATGATAAACCAGGCTGCAATCATGCCGATGAAAGCCAGCGCCGCAAATGCCAGGTAGGCGGAGCGCCAGATACCGGCCATGAACAGAACCGCCGGCACAGCCAGGGCAACCCCCACGCTGGTACCGGCGTTCATGATGGAGCTGACCCGCCCATGCACGGAACGATCCACCAGCACCTGCATCGCGGCCGACAGAGCCGGCATCATCAGCCCGGTGCAGATACCGCAGGCAAACACTCCCAGACCGAGGGAAACCGCACCGGTCGCCTGACTGATCAGCGCCAGCCCGGCAACGCCAAAGCCACTGGACAGCACCGCCGCGTTGCGTGCCCCCAGGCGAATCGCCAACCAGGGCGCCACCAGTGACGCCAGCAGAAAGCTGATGAGTGGCAAAGCACCAATGATACCGATCAGGTAGGGCGTCAATTCCAGGTCATTTCGGATAGGCGGCACGAACAGGCCGAAAGCGAAGCGGGCCAGGCCAAAACTGATCGCGGTCAGCGCCGCTCCAAACAGGGCAAATCCGATGTTTGAAACCGACTTCACGATGTCGCCTCCGGGGCTGGGTATTTGTATTCCAGTCTCCCGAGCCTAGAAGCTGCATACTCTCACTTCAAACACACCGGGCCGATGCGTAAGGCCGAACCTTTCGCACGCCGCATTGTCGGCACCGACACTCCCGAGCCTAGCCCAAGTAGTGATGCAGCAACTGCAACACCAGAATCAACATGATCATTGGAATGAACCAGCGGGTAAGATGGCCGTAATTCTTTGGCTCGCCCCCCTTGGCCGCAAACTTTTCCAGCAATGGAATAATGACGATCAGCGTCAGAAACAAAATCGCCAGAATCGTCAGCAAGGTACCCATGGCCAGCCCTCCCTACCGTCGGCCCGGAATTCAGTCTGACACTAAAGCTGCATTGGTCCCCCGTCAAAAATGCGTGCAGTGTGCCGGGCATTTTTTTGCGCTTCTGCGGCATCGTTCCTTGAATTCCGGGGCCTTACCAAGCAGCCTGTCCGCAACACCAGCAGTAGACTGACATACCCCTCTATGGACACCGCATTACTGGTTTCGGGGCTGATCTTCAGCGCCATTGGCATCGGATACTTTGTTTACGGACGGCGCCAGGACAACATGGCCGCGCGCTGGAGCGGCCTTGCGCTGGTTCTCTATCCCTACCTGATGACCGATGTCTACACCATGGTGGCCGTGGGCATCAGCCTTATGTTGCTTCCAAGGTTTGTTGACCTGTAGGAATCTTTTAGAATTGACTCAAGGTGCTTTTCTTCGCAATGGCAAAAGGCTCTCGAACATGACGTTCAATCCGTTTAATACCCGAATTGGTCTGGCGCTAGGCGGCGGTGCCGCCAGGGGTATTGCTCACATTGGCGTGTTGAAGGCCTTCGAAGAAGAGCAGATTCCGATCCATTGTATTGCGGGCACCAGCTCAGGCGCGCTGGTCGCCAGTTACTACGCCTTTGGCCGCCCGATCGACTCGATCCTCTCCATCGGTTCGACCCTGAACCTGTCCAAAATCACCAAATTCACCCTTGAGCGTGGTGGCCTGTTCAGCACCAAGCCTATCCGGGAAATGATCCTTCGGGACCTCGGGGATTGCCGCATCGAAGACGCCCATATTCCCCTGGCGATCTGCGCCACGGATATCGAAACCGGAGAGCAGCTGATCTTTCGCAAGGGAAATCTGGCGGACGCTGTCTGTGCCTCCATGGCCGTGCCGGGGTTGTATGTTCCGGTTGAAATCGACGGCCGGACACTGGTGGACGGCGGACTGGTCGAGAACGTTCCGATTTCGCCGTTGGCGAGCATGGGCGCAGGCATCACCGTGGCCGTGGACCTGAGTCACGTCAGCCGGTACCCGAAGCCGGAAGACACCTTCGATGTCATCAGCAACGCCATCAATATCGGCATCGACTTCAACACCCGCAAGCAGCTTAAAAAGGCTGACATCGCCGTACCGCTGGATTTGAGCCGCTACAGCCTGACCAACAATGCCAAATGCGTGGATGACCTGGTCATGGAAGGCTACTACCCGATGAAGAAAAGGATCGGTCGGCTGCTCTGGTACAAGCGAATGAATGTCTTTATCAATCTGGTCAGAACGGCAAAAGACCTGCTGCCGCTTAAAGTGCCGGAGATCATCAAGGACCTGAAACGCCAGGCCCAAGCGGTTCGTCATCGGAGCTGAACGGACTGCGTATATCGAAAAGACCTCAAGCAACCCCAAAATGTGTAATCAGCTCATCGCAACTGCAGTCGATGATACTGACGTTACGGAAGCCCATGTGCTTCAGGGCCGCGGCAGACAGCGCGGCGCGTCCTCCGGTGGCACAGTGCAGGAGGATGAGGCGGTCCGGATCCGTGGTGTGATCGGTGATCTTCATTTCCAGCACACCGCGGGGAATATTGATTGTGCCGGCGGCACGCTTCTCGGCCACTTCACCGGGCTCACGCACATCAATCACCAGCGCATTGCTGCTTTCGGAAAGCAGGTCTTTGGCCGCCTGGGGTGTAAGGCAATGCAGGGAGGACTTGGTGTCTGCGACGATTTCCTGCAGGTTTTTCAAACTCATGATGCGTTACTCCTGTTTGACCGGTGGTCCGGCCATGTCAATTAGGGTCTAATGAGCCAGACATTCACTTGCCGATAAATACGCGCACTATGCCCGCTGTTGCACCACCCCCGCAAATGATCTCAGAAGCAGAAATAGCGCTGGCTATCCGCTCAGGCGTGGAGCGCTACTTCGATGATTGCAGCGCGAGGGTTCCCGGGTTTATCGACCGCCATTTCCGCCTCCCCGGAGCAATCGCCACCAACCAGAAGGCACTGGGCTGGGACCTGCTGCGGGCACCGGTCAACCTGCTCTGGGCTCCGGTGTACGCCCTGGCATGCCTGATAAAAATCCTGACACGTGGGCAACCCGGCATGAAATGGCTGTCGAGACTGGCCGCTCTTGCACCGGCCGGGTTCACTACCCGGGTGCAGCAGCACATCTCTGACCTGATTCTGGTAGAACTGCTGAACAACGATCAGCAAGACCAATTGCTGGAGCGTTATCTGATTGAGGCGCTGGAAGAAGTCTACGACCGCCATACCCGTGAGCCGGTGGATCATCAGCAATTCAGCTCGCTGGTTGAACCTCTGGTGTCGGACGCACTGAGTCAGTACCGGGTGACCCGTACAGCCTCTGCAGACATCACCAACAGCATCTCATGCACCGTACTGGGGGCATTTGCCTTCCAGAAGTTTACCCCCGGCGGGATTGGCATTGGCATGGTGCTCTCCGCCATGGTGGCGAAAGCCTTGGCAGCCCGGGACTTCATCCTGGGCGAAACCATCGGTGGCTGGTATTACGACCTGTTTCCTCCCGAGCCGTCATTCCTCACAACCGCCCTGACGGTCGTCGGAGTCATGGCAGTTCTGGCAGTGTTTGCCGCCTTTTCCGGCATGATCACCGATCCGATTCAGGCGGCCGTCGGTTTGCATCGCCGCCGCCTGAACAAGCTGCTGGATCACCTTCAGCAAGACTTCGCAAAAAACACCCAAAGCAGCTTCCGCCCGAAAGACCAGTTCGTTGCGCGGGTTATGGATGCTTTTGACATGATCCGCTCGGGATTGCTGTAGACAGCTGCCTCCGCCCTCGCTTTTCTATCTAAAAAAGCGACTCAAAGCACACGGAAAGTGAACCGAACAATCATTTGCAGCCTACCCTTCTAACTACCCCATTCATTCGATGCAAAGGGAGTTCTGCATGATTACCGTTCACCACCTCAACAATTCCCGTTCACAGCGAGTGCTCTGGATGCTGGAAGAATTGGGGGTGCCTTACGAGATCCAGCGTTACGAACGTGATCCTAAAACCATGCTGGCGCCCGAGAGCCTCAAGAAGGTCCATCCGCTCGGCAAATCCCCGGTGATCACCGACGGAGATCTGACCGTGGCCGAATCGGGCGCCATTATCGAATACCTGGCCCACACCTATGGCAAAGACACCATGCTGCCACCCAGTGGCAATCAGGCCTGGCTGGATTACACATACTGGCTGCATTACGCTGAGGGTTCACTGATGCCGCCGCTAGTGATGCGCCTGGTTTTTGAAAAGGTGAAAACCAGTCCGATGCCGTTCTTCATCAAACCCGTGGCCAAGGGTATTTCCGATAAAACCAACCAGATGTTCATCGGCCCCATGATCAAAACCCATCTGGACTTTATCGAGTCCCATCTTGCTGAGAACACCTGGTTCCTGGGGGACAACCTGAGCGGGGCGGATATCCAGATGAGTTTTCCGCTGGAAGCGTCCGTGGCCCGTGGCATCGTCGGCGACAGCAGGCCTCACATCACCGCCTGGGTCGAACAGGTGCATGCACGGCCAGCGTACAGGCGGGCCCTTGAGAAAGGCGGCGACTATGAGTTTTCCTGAGCAGCCCCTTGGCACACGGTGAACACCAACCCGCAGCGTCCAGTCGCTGGCGCCTGCGCCCCCGGGAGATCCCCTTCCGGCGCCGCCTGACCCGGGCTGCCGTCGCATTAATCTATCGTCGGACAGACCACGGCGGCACTGAGTTGCTGTTCATCCAGCGCGCCCGCCGGGAAGGCGATCCCTGGTCCGGCGACATGGCCTTCCCTGGCGGCCGCCTGCAACCGGAGGACGCCACGCCCCGCGCGGCCGCCGAACGGGAAACCCTGGAGGAAACCGGTATTGACCTGGTGCGTCATGGCCGTTTCCAGGCCCGCCTCTCTGACCTGCTGACCCGTCACCACAGCCGCTGGCGTCCCATGGTGGTCACGCCCTACGTTTACGAATGGAAAGGGCCAAAAGCCGTTACGCTCAACCATGAAGTCGAGACATTGGTCTGGGTTCCTCTCGACTACCTGGCGGACAAAGAGAACCAGAGTAAACGTCCCTGGCGCACACCGCTGGGTACCCTGAATATGCCCTGTTGTCGATATCAGGAGTACTGCATCTGGGGGCTGAGCTATAGCATGTTGCAGGAGTTACTCGCGCAACCTCTTACGCAACCCCGGCAGTAACCCCTTCTTTCCCCGCTTATCTGCTACGTTTTTAGAGACAATGCTCGCGCTTCGACGGGAGGCAGGTTTTGGACAAACCTGAACGCTGGTCGCAGAAGGTGACCGATTCCAGCGATGCCCTGGAGCTGGAGAGTGGCGTCTTTACCCTTGACGATCCCCGGGATATCGCACGTTACCTCAAGCGGTCCGCTGAACAGAGCAAACGCCGTAAATCCGATCCCTACCGGTCGGCCATGTCGATGCTGACGTTCTATATCAATCGAGCTGGCAAGCAACTTTCGGCCGAACAAAAGGAACGGCTCGAGGCGGCCAAGGACGAATTGCGCGTCCTTTTCGGAAAACCTCGCAAAGGGCCTGTCCCAGCGCCAAGGACGGATTCCAGACAATGAAACTCACAAGGAAGGGTATGATTGGCCTACTCGTAACAGGCTTCTATGCCATGGGCATCATCATGGCGCTGCATGCGGCCCTGACCACACGGACATCAACGGGTGCGGTGGCCTGGACCCTGTCCCTCGTTACTATGCCATTCGTCGCGGTTCCCGCGTACGCAGTGTTCGGCCGGAACCAGTTCGAGGGCATGGCCGATGCCTACGAAGAGAGGGCCAATGAGATCGACCCGATCCTGGATGGGTATCGCGAGTTGCTCGGCCCGTGGACGGTACCCAGGAGTGAGGCACCGTCCTGGTATAACGCCGTTCACCAACTGGCAGAGTTTGGCCTGGTCCGAGGCAACACGGTGGAATTGCTGATCAATGGGGAGGCCACCTTCGACAGCATCCTCAGGGGCATCGCCGAGGCAGAGCGGTATATTCTGTTCCAGTTCTACATGATCCACGACGATGGACTGGGAAGGCGGGTGAAAGACGCACTGGCCGAGCGAGCGCGGGCGGGCGTCAAGGTTATGGTGCTCTACGACGAAGTGGGCAGTTCCCGCCTGACCGAAGCCTACCTGGCCGATATGCAGGCCGCCGGTATTCAGGTCAGCTCATTCAAACCCAACCAGGGTGTCGGGAACCGGTTCCAGCTCAACTTTCGCAATCACCGGAAAATGGTGGTGGTCGATGGTCGCACAGCCTGGGTCGGTGGCCACAATGTGGGAGACGAATATCTGGGGCTGGACCCGGACTTCAGCCCCTGGCGCGATACCCACGTCAAAATCGAAGGGCCGGCCGCGATACAGGTCCAGCTGACGATCCTCTGGGACTGGTACTGGGCCACCCGGGAACTTCCGGAACTGGTATGGACGCCGACACCTGTCACCAACGCTGACCAGCAGGTGATGATCCTGCCCACTGCCCCAATCGGCCATCTGGAAAAAGCCAGCCTGTTTTTTGTCTCCGCACTGAGCGCTGCCCGCGAGCGAATCTGGCTGTCCGCCCCCTATTTCGTGCCCGACGAAGCCGTCATGAAAGCACTGCAACTGGCCGCCCTCCGGGGCGTCGACGTGCGGATCATCACCACCGGCAAGCCCGACAGTTGGCCCGTCTACCTGGCAGCTTTCCACTACATCGAGGAACTGCGCGGACTCGGCATTCGCTTCTACGCCTACCAGCCCGGGTTCCTCCACGAAAAGGTAGCGCTGATTGACGATCGCATCTCCAGTGTCGGCACCCACAACTTCGACAACCGGTCCTTCCGCCTCAACTTTGAGGTGGCCGCGGTGATTGTCGATGAGGGATTCGCCCAGCAAATGGAAGCCATGTTCGAGCAGGACTTCGACCACGCCGAGCCGATCGACCCGGAGAGTCTGGAAGATCGCCCGCTCTGGTGGCGGCTCGGGGTGAAACTATCGAGGCTGGCCGCCCCGGTGCTGTAAGTGAAAAAGTGGTGTAAGCAACTGAAATCCTGCCATATTAAAGGTATGGCAGTCTGATTTCCGGAGCCAATCTTATGCCGATAGCGGAAAGCGTGAGCCAATGACCTACCGCCAACTCGTCCTCACCGGAGTATTCGGGCTTCTGGCCTTTGCGCTCTGGGCGAGCCCTGAGTTCAAGCAGATTGCTGCCGGGGTTGCGATCTTCCTGTTTGGCATGCTCTCGCTGGAGAACGGGTTCCGGCAGTTCACCGGTGGGCTGTTGGAACGGTTGCTGCAGGGGACAACCGATACGATTCCGAAAAGCCTCGGTTTCGGCATTGTCAGCACCGCCATCATGCAATCCAGTTCTCTGGTGTCGGTGATTACCATTTCCTTCCTGAGTGCCGGCCTGCTGCCCCTGATCACCGGCATCGGCATCATTTTCGGAGCCAACCTGGGCACCACAACCGGCGCCTGGCTGTTCGCCACCATCGGCATGAAGATGAGTCTATCGGCCTTTGCGCTGCCGATGCTGGTGTTCGGTGTTGTGATGAATTTCCAGCATTACCGCACCCTGAAAGCCTCCGGCGCGATTCTGGCCGGCCTGGGGTTCCTGTTTCTTGGCATTGACTTCATGAAGGCGGGGTTCGAGGGCTACCAGTCGGCGGTGGACCTGCGGGAATACGCCATGACGGGCGTTACCGGACTGCTGGTGTATACCGGGCTCGGCATCCTGGCAACGGTCATCATGCAATCAAGCCACGCAACGCTGGCTCTCACCCTGGCGGGCATTACCACAGGCCAGATCACCTACGAGAACGCCCTGGCACTGGCCATTGGCGCCAACATCGGTACCACGGTAACCGCCGTGATCGGCGGTCTTGGCGCGAACATCGCGGGTAAACGCCTGGCCGGCGCCCACCTGCTGTTCAACGTAACAACAGCGGCCATTGCGCTGATCCTGATCGAACCCCTGCGCTGGACAGTCGACAGCCTCTCGGCGCTTATGTCGATCGCTGACGACGACTACACGGTCAAGCTCGCCCTGTTCCACACCCTGTTCAACTGCCTCGGTGTTGCCGTCATGCTGCCACTGATCGCTCAACTGGCGCGGGCACTGGAGCGCTGGTTGCCGGAAAAAGCAGAAGAGGCTGCAGCCAGACCCAAGTACCTGAACCGCGCCGCGATGGACTCTGCCGATAGCGCCAATGCCGCGGTTCGCCGGGAAGTCTGGCACCTGTTTGACCAGGCCTTCATCATCCTCGCCCACGGTCTGCACCTGCACCGCGAACATATTTGCACCAGCGATGACCTCGAAGGGATGATTAACAATAGCCGGGAGCGTATCGATATCGACATGGACCTGGTCTACCGGCAGCGCGTCAAAGAACTCTACAACGCCATACTGGATTTCATCTCCGGCCGGATGACGCGCATGTCGCCCGCCAGTTCAACCGAATCACTCTATCGCCTGCAACACGCCGCCGCCGAGATGGTCGAAGCCATCAAGCATGTGAAACACCTGCGTAAAAACCTGACAACGTACATGGCGTGTAATAATCCTGCCATTCGTCATGAGTACAACGACTTGCGGCTGCGGGTGGCCATGGTGCTCCGCGAAACCCATCGGATTTACGAGGGCCAGTTTGAAGACCCCAGCACGGCCTTGCTTGAGCTTGACGAGATCGCCATGGGTGCCCGGGTAGACCGGGAATCCATGGTTGCGCGGGTCACAAAGCTTCTGGGCACCAAGCGAATTGATTCGGCGATGGCGACATCCCTTCTCAACGATTCGGCCTATGCCAGCGAAACCGTCGATGCGATTCTGACCGCGACCCGTGAGCTGCTTACGGCCCTGGATGTGGACGCAGCACGAACCACCGAGGCACTGTCAGTGAGTGATGAGGGCCAGGCCGGTGTCACACTCTGATGCACCATGAGCGACGATGATTCAAACCTGAAGGAGCCGGACAATGGGATTCAAGGATCTGGTAGCAAAGCTCGACGATATTCTGGGTGAACACGACAAGGGGCTCTCTCCCAAACTGGAAGAGCTGGAGCGCCTGGAAGAGGCACTGGAGAGAAAGCAGGCGAAATACCGGGACCGGCTGAGTTCCGGCACTTTAGAGGAAACACCTGCCCAGACCGAGGTTCGTCTGCGCGTGGTCGAGGCTCAGCTAGCCAAGCTGCGTGAACTGGTGAAGGAAATCAGCGACAGTGCCAAAGGCCACAACGATAACAGTTGACGACACCCCCGGCCCCGCGCATCAGGGCAGCAGCATCCCCCGGATGGTAAAGAACAGAATAGCCGCCAACACCCCCGATAACGGCACCGTAATCAACCAGGCAGCCACAATCTTCAACACGGCTGAGCGCTTGACGAGTTCCTGCCGGTAAACCTTTTTCAGGCCCTTTCGTTCGCTTTTCGAGATCGGCGTGGGGGTACCGCTTTTACTTTTTAGATTTTTGAGAATAGTTCCCTTCTCTTCGAACGAAGCTGCTTCGAATTCCTCAAGTATGCGCTCTACGACGGCCTGATCTTTTCCGGCATGGTGCGCCTCGATCTCATCAATTTTCTTGCGGTAGGTGGTCTTTAGATGCTCCCGCAGAAAGCCGACACCGAAGACGCCGCCAATGGCGATATGGGTCGAACTTACCGGAAGCCCCAGCTGGCTGGCGATGATGACCGTAATCGCCGCCGCCATGGCAATGCAGAAGGCACGCATCCGGTCGAGTTCAGTGATCTCCGACCCAACCGTGCGTATAAGCTTGGGGCCGAACAATGCCAGCCCGAGAGCAATCCCAAGTGCACCGACCAACATCACCCAGGTAGGGATCGCCGCCTTCGTCGCGACACCGCCTTGCAGAACCGCTTCATTGATCGCAGCCAGCGGGCCGACCGCGTTCGCAACATCGTTTGCCCCATGAGCGAAACTCAACAACGCGGCAGAAAATATAAGTGGGAAAGTGAAGAGACCGTCGACGCCCGCCTTGCTGTTATCCACCTCGTTCGGAAGACGGGCGATAAACCATTTGGTGAGCCACCAGACAAGGAGGCCAGTCATGGCACCCAATACAACGGCCGGCAGTATCCCTATGTCGACGATCTTGCTCAGCCCCTTGATCGCAAGATAGGTGGCAAACGCCCACGCCATAACCGCAACAAACAGGGGTACGTTGTATTTGGCAGCCCCGGCAATGTTCTTCTGATACGTGATGCGGCGCTTTATCAGGTACAGGGTCAGTGCAGCGATGGCCCCACCCAGAACCGGCGATATTACCCAACTGGCGACGATCTGACCAAATTGCCCCCAATCCACGATGTCTGTGCCGCCGGCTGCGATACCCGCCCCCATGACACCGCCGACGATGGAGTGGGTCGTGGACACAGGCGCTCCGACGTAAGTCGCCGTGTTCAACCAGAGTGCCGCAGCGAGCAGTGCTGCAACCATCAACCATATAAACGTATTGGAGTCCCCGATCAGTGCCGGATCGATAATCCCCTTCTTGATGGTGCTGACCACATCACCGCCAGCGATCAACGCCCCACTCGCCTCAAAAATCGCGGCAATGGCAATAGCGCCCGCAAGGGTCAGGGCTTTGGACCCCACCGCCGGGCCCACGTTATTGGCGACATCGTTGGCGCCAATGTTCATGGCCATATATCCGCCGATCATGGCCGCCGCCACAAGAATGACCATGTTCGGAGTATCCGCCCCGATGGAGCGGACATACAACATGATCCCCGCAAGAAATAAGACCGCCAGACCGAAGCGAAAAACCTCGGCACGTCCGTAACGGGTTGCCTTTTCTATGGCATTGATTTGTTCTAATTCCATTATTCCGCCGCCATCAAATGCGTATATGTTGGAGCCGGCTTCAGAGCCGGTGTGAAGAAATCGTCCATTCGCAGCCCACTACACTGTAGTCCAAAGCAACGGGTTTTGGGTGCGGGCACAATGACGTGGCAATCCGTAGGGCCGGAATTAAGAAATGCATCACTTTCGGGAGGGAACGGAAGATCCACCCATCTCACGAGTGGGTAGGTATTAAACGAATAATTGAAAACTTTGCTATGCAGTGCCTCTTAATTAGCGTACTGTCTCGTTCGTTGGAAACGATTTAGCAAAGCATCTCACGAATAAGACCTTTTGTGTTGTCACACCTCTTGTCCTGTTTTTGATCCTGCCCGTTGTTTTATTTCCCGCAAATCGCTGATCAACGATCACAACGATCGCTTGGCGGCACAATGATGATTAATTTCAGGATATTTATTATGTCTACAGTTACTGGCAACGTTAAATTCTTCAGCGAAGAAAAAGGTTTTGGTTTTATCACTCGTGAAAGCGGCCCGGACGTTTTCGTTCACTACAGCGCTATTCAGGGTGGCGGTTTCAAAACTCTGGCCGAAGGCCAGGAAGTTGAGTTCACCGTGACCCAAGGCCAGAAAGGCCCGCAGGCAGAGAACGTTGTTGCTCTGTAAATAACAGGCAACACGTGATGAAAAAAGGCAGCCTCTGGCTGCCTTTTTTTGTGCAACTATAGGGGCTTGAGGCAGCACTCAGAAAAGGAGAGCATGACCGGATGGCAACCGAATTACCCTTTTCTCAAGCGTGTGAAAACAACAAAGCTCCGATTCTGGAACGGCTGCTCGGAATATTCATAACGCCGGGAACGGTGTTGGAAGTCGGTACAGGCACAGGGCAACATGCCGTTCATTTTGCCAAAGCCATGCCCCACCTTCAGTGGCAACCGAGCGACCATCCGAGCGCCGCTGATCTGTGCCGTCCCCGGCTGGAGCAGGCTGCGCAACCCAATATCCTGCCGGTGATGGAGCTGGACGTAAGCGATGCCGACTGGTCGATCCAGTCCTTCACCTGGGCGTTCTCAGCCAACACCGCCCACATCATGGCCTGGCCCGAAGTCGAAGAAATGTTCCGCCATATTGGTGAGTGCCTGGCAGAAGACGGGGCTTTTTGCCTGTACGGCCCGTTCAACCATCAGGGCCGGTTTTCCAGCGACAGCAACCGACAGTTTGATCATTACCTGAAAGCCCGGGCACCCCACATGGGCATCCGGGACCTTGAAGATCTCTGCGCTCTGGCAGATACGGTTGGGCTGACGCTGACCGACAACCACGCCATGCCAGCGAACAACCGGCTGCTGGTGTTTCAGCGAATACCTGCCGACTGAAGCCACTGACTGATCTGCGCCTGATTCATGGCTCCACTCTGGCGGGCCACTTCCCGGCCATTCTGAAACAGAATCATGGTGGGTATGCTGCGAATCCCATACTGACCGGCCGTGCCCGGGGCCTGTTCGGTGTTCAGCTTGGCAAAGCGCACTTTTCCCTGCCACGCCCTTGCCGCTTGCTCGAACTGGGGCGCCATGGCCTGGCAGGGGCCACACCAGCTGGCCCAGAAGTCCACCAGCACCGGCACATCACTGCGCCCGGTATGGGCCGCAAAGTTTTGCTCCGACAGCTCCAGAACCTTATCCGGCCAAAGCGGTTGTTTGCAGGCACCGCAGTTACCACCAGCGGATAGCTTGTCCGCTGGCACACGATTCACTTTATGGCAGTGGGGACACACCAGGTGTCGAACGTCCGTCATGGAGATTTTCCTGTGCTGAGCTGTTTGAAAGAAACATCAGGGCATAAGGAAAGAAATCAAGCTGCAGCGTTCTTGAAGTAGCAATCAGGAAGACTTTGCGGCTTCCGGAACCGATGTGGTCTAATTTGGCCAGACTGCAACCGGCTTAAGCCACTGACTGGAACCCTCCGTAATGATCGTACGTGATCGCCCCGGTGCCCTGGCACTGATGCTGGCCTGGAAAGGGTCTGTTGTTCCTCACATTTTGCCGCACATTCTTCTGACGGCAGCGTTTGCGTTCATCGTTACCTGGTTCTCCCACCATGACCACCTCGGTGGCATTGTCGAATACACACTGCTGCCATTCACCATCATCGGTATTGCCCTGTCCATCTTTCTGAGCGTACGAAATACCGCCACGTACGATCGCTGGTGGGAGGCACGAAAGCATTGGGGCAATATGGTCACTGAGATCCGGAGCCTGGCCAGAGCGGCTGGCATTTACCTTCAGAAGGAGCCGCGACGGGAGCTACTGATAAGAAGCCTGGCGCACGTCCACCTGCTGCGGGGCCAGCTGCGCGGCGAAGATATCAGCGCCGATCTGCCGGCATCGTTGTCACCAGAACTGATAAAACACGCCTTGAACACCCGCAATCCGGCGGAGTTCATGCTTCAGAGAGCCGGAGACATCGTCGCCACAGCACACAAGGCAGGCGATGTGGACTCGGTGGCAGCCGCCTCGCTGGACAAGCACCTGCATGGTCTGGCCAGCATCCAGGCAGCGTCAGAACGAATCGCTAACACGCCAATGCCTTTCGCCTATACTCTGCTGGTACACCGTACCGCTTATATCTACTGTTACCTGCTGCCGTTCGGTCTGGTGGATGCTGCTGGCTGGTTTACGCCGGTTTTCACTGCAATTGTGGCCTACACCTTCTTTGGGTTGGATCGCCTGTCGGAACAGCTTGAGTTTCCATTCGGCCGTGAAGCCAATGATCTACCGCTGGATTCCCTCTGCCGGGTACATGACATCAGCGTTGCTGAAGCCCTGGGTGACACCGCACCCGAGCCTATGCAGCCAGTGGATTATTTATTGCAGTAGCGCGGCGCCTGACACGTCAGCGCTGACGCCGATCTTTATAGGGAATGCCGGATCCTGATAAGGACAGATTAATCCGTCAGAGATGATACCCATCTGACGGTCCGTCAGGACTTTTGACGTTCGCTGAACACGGGCAACCTAGCCTAGAG
Organism: Marinobacter suaedae; assembly: GCF_030519635.1. Lineage (NCBI taxonomy): Bacteria > Pseudomonadati > Pseudomonadota > Gammaproteobacteria > Pseudomonadales > Marinobacteraceae > Marinobacter > Marinobacter suaedae. Next base: position 625,433 of record NZ_JAUMIS010000001.1, read on the forward strand.
CCGCTCAATCGCCTTGAGCAGGGACCGGAAAGCCTTGGTGAAGCTTCGCTCAGCCACCCGGTCCATCACCCGGCCAAGCAATGGAACCTTCACATGCCCTTCCGAAATCCAGGTCACCCGGGTTTGATCGCCCTCAGGCTGCAAAACGATCTCCCCTTTCGTGTGCTGAACGGGCAGCGGACTCGACTTTTCGATGCGGTAATCCATTCTGTTTGGCCTTTGAAACCGGGTGATACGCTCGGTGAGTTCAAGCTGGCCCGCACCGATAATGCGAAGGGCACCGGTGCCGTTCCTCTCATCTTTGCCTTCTTCAACCAGCACCGACTTGCCGACTCCCGGGAACCTGTCATAACGGGCGTGATCGGAGATGGCCTCAAACACCGTGTCGATGTCTTTGGCAACAACCTGCTCTACGTGAATATGAAACATAAGACCTCCTCAAAGCCTGTCCCGGTATCCTTTCCGCTCACGCCCAGAAACAGCTCCACCTTTGAAGCGTGCTAGGATGCAAACGTCACCGCCCCCAATGTAACCGAATACAACCGTCGCCAGTGAGCCCGATTCATGACCATCGACCGTGAACGCCTCGCGGCCCTCGCCGCGGAACCCCATTTCTACCGGGGCAGGTATCGAAATCGGGAGCGGGTGCCCCGCCGTGGCCTGGGGGATCTCCTGCGCTGGCAAATGGCACCGGGTCGCCGCTTCCCGAAGGGTAGACGCTACACGCTGCTGCGGCCGGATGGTCACTTGCTGATAGACCCGCCGGCACAGCCACAGCTGGTCTGGCTGGGGCATGCCTCATTCCTGTTTCAGTATCGGGGCCTGAACGTTTTGACCGACCCGGTGTTATCAGAGCGCGCCAGTCCCTTCCGACTGGTCGGTCCTAAGCGTTACACCCCGCCTGCCCTGACGGTATCGGAAATGCCACCGATCCACCTGGTACTGATTTCCCACAATCACTACGACCATCTCGACGAAGCAACGGTGCGCCAGTTGCACCGACGGTTCGGAGATAAGCTTCGCTTCTGCATGCCCATGGGCCTTCGGCGCTGGTTCGAGAAGCGTGGCATCCACAACCTGGTGGAACTGGACTGGTGGCAGTCGGCATCCCTTTCCGCCAACAACGAAGTGTTCTGCCTGCCCGCCCAGCACTTCAGCGGGCGAACCGCAACCGACACAAACACCTCGCTCTGGTGCAGCTGGCTCCTGGACATGGATGGCTTCCGGTTCTATTTCGGCGGTGATACCGGTTACGGACGGGTGTTTCAGGACATTGGCGAACTGTTTGCGCCCATTGATCTGGCGCTTCTTCCCATCGGCGCGTATGACCCGCGCTGGTTCATGGCCCCGGTGCACGTAGCGCCGGAGGAAGCCGTCAAAATTCATCAGGACATTGGCGCCCGCCAGTCAGTTGCCATGCACTGGGGCACCTTCGTACTGACCGATGAACCCATGGACGAACCACCCCGGCGCCTGCGGATGGCGCTGGAAAACCAAGGCCTCAGCGAGTCGGTGTTCCGGGTGATGCAGCATGGTGAGGTGTGGTCGCCGTCGTGAGTCCTGTCGATACCAGATCGGCGTGGCCTGCGACTGTGGCTCGCTATCACGCCCAGGCCAGAGTTACGATAATGATAACTTGAGGATGAAGGATTTCGCGGGCAATGGAGGCAACTGAAGCAATGAAACACAATCGGACAAGGAAGGTATGGCTACTTGCCGTTGCCGCGATGGGCGTATCTGGATGCATGGACGCCAACAACGCCCATTTCGGCATTGAGAACATGCCTTCAAACTTCAGCAGCGAAGGGGAGCGCCTTTATTTCACCGGCACATCGAGTTCCGGTGAGCGGATCATCCCGGTTGGTGGGCACCATCACATGCAGATGCACGGAGGCAGCTGTGCCACCTGTCACGGTGCTGACAAAGAAGGCGGCGCGATCATGTGGCCACGGTTCTGGGTTGTGGCTCCGGCGTTAACTCATGGGGCATTAGAGAAAGAGCACAACGACGGCCACGACCATGCATCCTACGACGAATCATCGCTTAAAAGCGCCATCGTGAAAGGCATTGGTCCAGATGGAGAGCCACTGCACGATACGATGCCACGGTGGCGAATGTCGGAAGAAAGCCTGGATGCGCTGGTTCACTACCTGCTTGGTGGACACTCTCACTAAGCGCAGGGTGAGAGTGCAGACAAACCAGCATCAGAACGGAACTGGCGCGGCGGGTCCAAGAAATCAAAAAAGATCAAACCGCCAGTTCGATAATCTCTCCCACCACCCCCTCTTCGCTCACTGCCAGCCGCCCCACCGTGATCGGCAGGGTGAAACGCCGTGGCCCGGCACCACCGGGGTTGAAGTACAGCACATCCCCGATCTGTTCATTGCGGGGTTTGTGGGAATGGCCGGCGATCACCACCCGGAACCGGCCTTGCGGATCGAAATCCAGGCTTTTGACGTCGTGGAGCAGGTAGAAGGCGTGGCCGAGGAATTCCAGTTCCTGAACATCGGGCAGCTCCGACGCACGGCCGGTTTTATCGATATTGCCGCGAATGGCAATCACCGGGGCGATGGCCTCCAGCGCGTCCAGAACCTCGTCCCGCCCGACGTCACCGGCGTGCAGGATCAGCTCCGAGCCTTTCAGTGCCTCGAGGGCTTCGGGGCGCATTTTGCTGTGGGTGTCTGCGATGACGCCGATGAGCATGCCTGCGCCCCTTCATCTCTCAGTGGTGATGACCACCCACCCCATGGGCGTGGCCGTGGGCGATCTCTTCGGGATCAGCATCGCGGACGTCGATGATCTCAATATCGAAGGTCAGGGTTTTGCCGGCCATCGGATGGTTGGTGTCGACATCGGCAAACTTGTGGCCGACCTTGGCGACGACCACATGGCGCGGGCCCTGCTCGGTTTGCACCTGGGCAATCATGCCCGGCTTCCAGCGCTTGGCGCCCATCAGATGCTTGATGGGCACGCGCTGAATGGCACCTTCCTTGCGCGGACCGTAGGCTTTGTCCGGGGTGACGGTAACGCTGAAGGTATCGCCGGCATCACGGCCTTCAATGGCCTCTTCCACCCCCGGGATAACGCCGCCGTGGCCATGGAGGTAGGCGTTCGGTTCACCACCGTGGGAGTCTTCAATGGCGTTGCCCTGTTCATCACGAACACTGTAGTGAAACAAGACCACCTGATTCTTTTCGATTGGCATAAATGTTCTCTGCAACGGTTGAAAGTACGCCATTATAGCCAGCAGCAGCGCTGACTGCAGGGGCCTTGCGTCAAAGAGCTTCCCCGGAAGCGGCTTTCCAGCAGTACGCGGTCGTAGCCTGAATTACGCAAAACAGTAAAGCATCGGGCAGCACGCCGTGCATTTCGCCTAGGCCATGCTCGCAAACAACCGACTGCAGGTTTTTCATGTACCGCCACATTGACTAGACTTTAAGTAGATCAAGTGAGTGGAGTTCGTATCATGAATCTCTCTCCTGACCCGACAAGAAACACCTCCCACCGTTTTTTAGGACTAATTCCTAATCACGCGCCTCTCTGGCTAACGGTTCTTGCGGCCCTTGCGATCTTCGAATACTCGCTCGCTGACGAACCCAACCAGTCCCGCCAAGCGCTGGATGGGATGTCCTTCCAGAGCAGACTCGGCCCCGAGGGCAAGCCCGCCGATACCGACGATCTGCTGATATTCAAAGACGGCTATTTCATCTCCGAAGAATGCGCACGGCGCTGCGGTTACGGCAAGGTCGAATACTGGGTGAGGGAATCCAATGATGCTATTCAGATGCGAGCCGAAGTGCCCTGTGCCAGATCGAATGCAGTCATGCACTGGCGGGGCACTGTGCGGGGAAACGAAATCGAAGGCTCGTTCACCTGGGTAAACAAACGATGGTACTGGACCTTTGAAAAAGAGTTCACGTTCAGAGGTCAGCTGGTGGAGACCAGCAATCAATGAACACGCCAGGCAAACCCGTGGGTAGAAGCCCGGCAGGACTGGTAAAACTCTCCCTTCTGGTCGGCGTCATCTTTGCCGGCAACCTGCTGACAAGCGGAATCATCGATGGTATCGAGATGGATATCCGGCCCTCGAACGAACCCCTGCTGCACCAGATCATCATGATCTCCATGGCCGCCTACATCCTGTTGATGGCGATTCCATTTGTGCCGGGCGTCGAAATCGGCCTGGCGCTAATGATGATCCTCGGGCCCAAAATTGTTCCACTGGTGTATGTCTGCACCCTGATATCCATGTACCTGGCTTTTTTTATCGGTCGCCTGGTACCGGAAAAAAGCATCATCAATTTTCTCAGAGAAATACGGCTTGTCAGAGCCGCGGCATTCCTTGAGAGCTTCAGCGGGCTCTCAGCCGATCAGCGACTGAGACGCCTGTCGGACCGGTCACCCAAACGCTGGGTTCCATGGCTTTTAAAGCATCGCTACCTAACGTTGATGCTGGCCATCAATCTGCCGGGCAATATGATTCTGGGTGGAGGCGGCGGGCTTGCGCTGATAGCTGGCATGAGCCGGATTTTCGCCTTTAACCGATACCTACTGTTAGTCGCTATTGCGATCTCACCTGTTCCTCTGGTTCTGCTGATATTCGGTGACAGATTTGCCGAGTGGCCGATATAACTCAGCAAATTAGTGCTGGCATGCCTTACGCTTAATACGCCTTTCGATAACTGCCCTGATAATCAAACATCCGTTCCTGCACCTGCCAGTAATACTTCTGCTTGCGGGCAATCACAAAATCCGGTGCCGACAACAAAGCCTGCAGCTCCAGAACTTCCTCCGCCTTGCTGAACTCTTTCGGCGCCTGGCTGTTGGCGAAACGACGCCCGAACAGTTTGTTAAACACGGTGCGCTGTGCCGATTTGCTGAAATCAAACGACTCGCTAAGCTCTTCTCCGTCCTCGCCGTGGTAGGTGATCTTCAGCTTGCTGCCAGCGACACCCAGAGTAATGCCCGCGCAGCGGATCACCATAGCGTTCTTGAGTTTCAGGGCGTCACGCAGTTGATCGTCCGGGTCGATGATGGCCTGGTGGCACTGGAGGCAGTTGCGGGCCGCGATGTCATTCTCGCCGCCGCAGTGGGGGCACTCCTTGAAGCGGAAACGGTAATCGCACTGTTCCGGGCGCTGCCCTGCAGTCCCCTCCTCTTCCGCAGGCTCCAACAGCCCCCGGCAACGCCGTCCGTAGTGTTCGATCACCCGGCCGTCGCTGTCGGTCTTGCCCCAGAAGATGTTGGCAAAGCCACAGCCCGGGCAGAACACCTGCACCGGCTCGCTGTCCGGACTTGGTTTCGGCTCCCCCACCTCCGGATGATGCAGGTTCACGCTGTTGCCCGCGTAATCAATCACCAGGCAATCCTGCTTGCCATCGTCCAGACGAAGGCCGCGGCCCACGATCTGCTGATACAGGCTAACCGACTGGGTGGGGCGAAGAATGGCGATAAAGTCCACGTGGGGCGCATCGAAGCCGGTGGTGAGCACGGACACATTCACCAGATACTTCAACTGCCGCTGCTTGAAGCGCTGGATCAGCAAATCCCGATCCTTCAGATCGGTGGCGCCGGTCACCAGGGCGGTTTGCTGTTCCGGCAAATAGCTGGTGATCTCCCGGGCATGATCCACCGTGGCCGCAAAAATCATCACCCCCTGGCGTTCGGCGGCCAGTTCCATCACCTGCTCGATGATAGCGCGGGTGACCCGCTTGTGTTTGCTCAGCAGCTGGTTAACGTCCTTCTCGGCATACTCGCCAAAGCGGTCCTGGGCCAGCGCGGAGAAATCGTATTGCGCCACCGCCGCGTTCACCAGCTCGGGTTTGGTGAGATAGCCCCGGTTGATCATGTAGCTCAGCGGCAGTTCGTAGATGCAGTGCACAAAAGGCTTATCGTCTTCGCTGCGAACAAAGCCCCGGTAGTGATAGCGATAGATCCAGCCCATGGCCAGCCGGTATGGCGTGGCGGTGAGCCCGAGTACTTTAAGGGCATCATTCTGTTGCCGCAGCAGCTCGATGATCCGTTGGTACTGACTGGTGTCCTCACCACTGACCCGATGGCACTCATCGATGATCACCAGCGAGTATTCATCCCGGAACTGATCCAGGTTCGCCGCCACGGACTGCACACTCGCGAAGGTGACCTGGTGCCGGTTTTCCTTGCGCTTCAGCCCGGCGGAGAAGATGCCGCCGGCTAACCCGTAGCTCTCATACTTGGCGTGATTCTGCTCCACCAGCTCCTTAACGTGAGTCAGCACCAGAATCTTGCGCCGGGCAAGGCGCGCCAGCTCGGCAATGACCAGGCTCTTGCCCGCACCGGTTGGCAGCACGATGACGGCAGGCTCATCAGATTGGCGGAAGTGCCTGAGCGTAGCTTCGACGGCTTCTTGCTGGTAGGGACGGAGTTTGAAGTGGGCGTTCATTTGCAGAGCTAAATCGCTATCCGGATGAAAAGGCGGCCATACTAGCAAAAACCGGTGCCGTTACCGGTGCGCCCCCATAAATCCGGCGCAGGCATCATCAGGAACGGCGCGGGTCGCGCGTCTCTTCATTAAGCCAGGTACCACAGTGTTTGCAATATTTGGCGTCGACTTCATGTCGATGTTTACCGCATCCCGGGCAGGCTTCATCAGAGTAACGCTCCTCACGCAGGGCGCGAATCACTTCCGCGGAAAACACCCCAACGGGAAGCGCAATGATCGAGTAACCCGTCAGCATGATCATCATGGAAATGAACTGACCCAAGGCCGTCACCGGCGCTATATCGCCATAGCCCACGGTTGTCAGTGTCACGATTCCCCAATAGATCGATGTGGGAATACTGGTGAAACCTGCCTCAGCCGGCTCGATCAGATAGAGCAAAGAAGAGAAGATGGTCACGACTATCAGCACAGCAAACAGAAAAAGCAGGATCTGGTGCCGGCTGCGAATCAAGGCATCCAGCAGCAGGCGGCCCTCGCCAACTACTGTCATCATTTCCAGTACCCGGAACAGACGCAGAGTCCGAAGCAGACGCACTACGACGAGAGTCTGTGCACCTGGAAACAACAGCGCCAGCCAGGTAGGTAAGACGGCCAGGACATCGATAACACCGAAAAAGCTCTTCAGGTAAAGCTTCGGTTTCTCCAGGCAATAGATGCGCAGAGCCAGCTCAACGGTGAAGAGCAGCGTTATGCCCCACTCCACACCATAAAAAATCTCACCGAAGCGGGCGTGATATTCCGGGACACTGTCCAGGAGGATAGTCCCGACACTGAGGAATATCAGGAACGCCAAAAAAATATCAAAGCCTTTGGCCAAGCGGGTATCGGATTCGAAAATGACCTGAAACAGGCGGGTTTTAATTCCCAGACCACCAGGCTTTATCGTCGCCATCCAAGCTCCCTCTCCAGGCGTCTCCGAAAATCGAACATCCCCCGATTACGTTTAACTCAGGGCCACTCATTCTGCAAATCACCCTCTCACGATCGGCAGTCCGTTCTGCATCATTAAATTCTCAAAAGCATGACTGGTTTAATCTCCAGCGCCTGCCGGGCGAACTCGGCATCCGGCCACACCAACAACCAGCCCAAAACCGCGAGATTGAGCATTACGTTGAACCAAAATGCCGCCTGAAAGGAGGTCTTTCGGGTTTTATGGCGAAAGAATTGCTGGCCCACCAGCGCCCCCGGCCAGCCACACAATAGTTCGAACAGATGCAACCGCCCCTCGGGTACCCGCCGGTTGCCGCGCTCTGCGGCCCCTTTGTCGACCGCATACATCAAGAAAGTAACCAGGCTCATCGCGCCATAGGCGACCGGCAAAAGCAGCGGCACATACCCCTGGAGATATAAAACCGAGATCGCCCCTCCTACTGCGGCTGCAATCAACAGAGCGACCCAAACGCCAGTCGCTAATGCTGCGCGGTGTCGGGCCACCCCGGCGTATTGGAAACTGGCTGCCCTTAACCGGCCCTTCTCGTCTTTTGCTTGCGCGTAAACCACCTTGTCGCCGGCCGAAGGCCTGCCCCGTCCCTGATAGGCGCTGATGTGGGCAAATAAACGCTTACCTTCGTTTTCCGGAGTTATAAAGCCGAAACCCTTGGCATCGTTCCATGAGGAGAGTAAGCCTTTCTGATTCACGCAATGCTTCCCTGAAAAGTCTGTTTTGGCGCCTTGCAGAAAAAAAGCTGCCCCGGTTTACCTTTCGCTCCAACGCGGCACCGACCGCTTCCCGCTGGTAAGCGCGCAGTTTGAACGGAACATCTATCTTCATACAAAAACCGGTTCTTCCGTCATTCTACGGCTGACTTACAGATACCGGCCGCCCGCACCAATCACCACCACGATCAGTCCAAGAATCAGGTTGGTCCCCACCAGTTTGCGGATCTGCCCTACCTGCCGCCCGCCCTCTTGAGGATCCTGATTGGCAACGGCCTGTTTCAGCCGCCTGAAGGGGGCAAAATAGACATGAAAATAGAGCAGCATCATCACAATCCCCAATCCCTGCATGACATGAATGTGCCAGCCGGCACCCGCCATGCCACCGAATACGTTGAAGACCATCCAGTAACCGGTTACCAGCAACAGGACTACAGCCGCCCACACCCACCGGAAAAACCGGGAAAGGGTGCGGCACCAGAGCACGCCCCGCTGCGACGAATCAATCACTTCAACCACCGCTGGCCGCATGGCCATGTAGGCGAAAAACATACCGCCAACCCAAATAACGGCGGCGAGAACATGCAGTGCAATGGCCAGACTCATAAAGCGCCCCTCTGAAAACGTGTGGGGTGAGCATAAGCTTCAGCCACATCAAAACCAACTCCTGTAGACGGACTGACAGGTAAACTGATGCACCCTGACCCATCTGTCCTGTCTGTTGGCTCGTGGGCGTTGGATTCCAACGAAAACGAAAGATCATGCCGAATTGATACACATCAAATAAAACGGCCAAATCATTGGCCCCCTGCGTTTCTGTCTTGACTGAGAGCGAGGGCAGAACTATCCCAAACACCGGAAACTCTGAAAAAGGTAACCCCGCCGAAATTCGGGTGCACAAAGCCAAGGGGCTTCCCTCCCTACCAGCCCTATCGAGAAAGCCAGCCAGGCCGCCAAAAAGTTTCCGGTCAACCAACAAGAAGTGGTTGCACGGTAGGGTGGCAAGCGCACATCTAACTACACTGCCCTCACGAGCACATCGATGTAGGCCTCCGCTGCAACCGGCCAACAGCAAAAATGGGCGGGCTTGCACGCCCAGGTTTTCAGGGGATTCAGCCATGATTACCAGGCGTCGTTTCCTACAAGGCAGTACCCTCACCACATTGGGGCTCGCTTTACCTTTCAATCCCTTCCTTCAGCGAGCACATGCGATCGCATTCCTTTCCAATGTCGGACCACTGAGCGATCCCGCCCTGCAGCCCAAGTTTATCGATCTGGCACCAAACGCTCTCGATCCCGGCTTCCTGTTCAAGGACCTCAACGACAACGGGGGGCCCGCCCAACAACCGAACTTCAGTCTGCGCGCAAGGGAAACCGTGCAAGAAACCGGGCTCATCAACACGAAGAATGGCAAACGGCTAAAAACCAAGGTCTGGGGCTATGGCGCTGACACCGTGTCCTGGCCGGGGCAAACCTTTCAGGTGAAAAGCCTGTCGGCCGGTGGTGCCCCTGAGACCGTTGTTCGATGGGAGAACGAACTCAATGGAGGGCAGCACCTTCTCCCGGTGGATACCAATCTGCACTGGTGCTACTCGCTCCATGGTGCGGGTTCGGCCAATGGTGTCGATTACCGGCAGTTCACTATCAAAAAGGATGGGGTCCCCATTATTACGCACCTCCATGGCGGTAAGAGCGACTTCCAGTTCGATGGCAACCCGGAGTTCTTCTTCAGCCCTGATGGAAAAATAAAAGGCCCACAATGGGACTACGTGCCGGGAGGCTTTACCAACACCTTCCGTTATGACAATGACGTCCGCGCCGGGAATCTCTGGTACCACGATCACGCGCTCGGGATCACACGGCTTAACGTGTATGCCGGCCTGGCGGGGTTCTACTTTGTCCGGGATGAGTACGACACGGGCATGGCCGATAACCTGCTGAGCCTTCCGGCCTTTCCCTACGAACTGGCGTATGCCATTCAGGACCGCATGTTCACGGAAAAAGGCGACCTGTTCTATCCGGCTTTCCCGGGCGACCCTTTCTACGATGACTTCATCACTGGCGAGGGCGCCATTCTGCCGCCCGACCTGTTCCCCGGAGGCGGGCCTACGGCGCTTGCGGAGTTCTTCGGCGATCACATGGTGGTTAATGGCAAGATCTGGCCAAAGGCCAACGTCGAGCCGCGACACTACCGCCTGCGCCTGCTCAACGGCTGTGACTCCCGGTTCATGGCGATCCGCTTCCGGGTTGCCGCCTCATCAGGGGCGACTGATCTGAATGGCGCCGGCGCGCCCCTGCCCTTCTATGTGACCGGCAGCGACCAGGGCCTGGCCTCCAGTGCCAGCCTGACCGACACACTGGTGATAGAGCCGGGCGGGCGTTATGACGTTGTCATCAATTTCTCCGGACTGGAGGACACCCGGATTATCATGGAGAACATCGGTGGCGATGCACCCTTCGGTGGAGACCTTGGCGACGAGGTCGCTGATGAGGACCTCTTCCCGGACCGCCAGACTGACCGCATTATGGCGTTCGACGTGGTCCTTCCGTTCAATAATGCCATCGCCGACAGTTTTGATCCGGCGACCTTCAACGCGTGGGCGGCTGACCTGGGGTTCGGTCCACCTCCAGTGACCCCCGGAGCAACGATTCGCAGAGTTGCATTGTTCGAGGGGCTGGACGAATTCGGCCGGTTGCAGCCGCTGCTGGGAATCGTAGACCAGGACAGTACCGCGACGGCGTTCACCTGGTTCCAACCAACGACCGAAGTCCCGGCACTCAGTTCAACCGAGGTGTGGGAGATTTACAACTTCACCGGTGATGCCCACCCCATTCACCTGCATCTGGTGAATTTCAATATTCTCGGGCGTAACGAGATCAGCTTCACCGAAGGTGCCCCGGTGCCAGTGCTTCAGCACAACGGAACGCTCGGACAGGTAGCAGGAATATCGGGGGTCACCGAGGGTGGCGCCGTTGGCCTGGGGCCAACCGACGGGTACGTGGAAAACGCGCCCAAGGACATGGTCACAGCCCTGCCGGGCCAGGTCACGCGAATAAGCGCGACCTTTGAAAAGCCGGGGCGCTATGTCTGGCATTGCCACATCCTGTCTCATGAGGACCATGAGATGATGCGGGTGATGCAGGTCAGTTGACCCACTGAAATGATCGGGACAGATCCGGTTTCTGAAAGCGGGATCTGTCCCGGTTTTCTCATCACCCGTCGTAAACCTGTCGCTGTTCAATCCGCCACGACAGGAGTAAATTTGAGTTTGTAAGCTGCGCATGCAGAGCCAGCAACTGGCAGTTCGTATTCAGCTTCTGACCCGAATAAACATGCCGGCTCCACCACCACTGGAGTCATGTCATGAACACACTCTCTCGTTTAACACTCGCTGTTTCTCTAGGTTTTATCCCCCCCGCAGTCGCACATCAGGACACCATGAATGATGGTCATGCCCATAGCGCCGGGGATGACGTCGGCACCGTCGATTTTCAGGCCGACTGTGATGACGATGTGCGCGCTGACGTCGATCACGCACTGGGCCTGATACATCACATGATGTACACCCAGGCGCGCGCCGAGTTCGACGCCATTACCCAGGCCGATCCCGACTGTGCCATGGCCCACTGGGGTGTCGCCATGTCGCTGTTTCAGCCGTTATGGGGCACCACCCCCAGTACTGACGATATCACCCTCGGTCGCCAGGAAATCCAGCAAGCCCGAGACGCTGCCGAAGAGGATCGTGAACGGCTGCTGATAGACGCCACCGCCGCGTTCTTCGAGCCGGATACCGACCAGGTCAACGAGCGGCTGGCCGGCTGGATTGAAGGTATGGAGCAGGCCTATCAAGCCTTCCCGGAGGACGCCAACGTCGCTACCCTTTATGCCTTGTCCCGCCTGACTCTGGCGCGGTCCGATGAAGACCGCAAGACACTGCACAACGAAGCGGAAAAGGTACTGCGTACGACCTGGGAGACCGAGCCCACCCATCCCGGGGCCGTGCATTACTCCATACACGCCACGGATGCCGATGGCCGCGCTGGCAACGCCACTGAAATCGTGGATTCCTATGCCGGGATAGCCCCCAGTGTTCCCCATGCCTTGCACATGCCGTCTCACATTTATGTGCGGCTCGGTGACTGGCCCCGGATGATTGAATGGAACAGCCAGTCCGCAGACGTGGCGGTCGATCACCAGGTCGATGGCGCCACATCCTTCCACTATATTCATGCCCTTGATTATCTGGTGTATGGCCACCTCCAACGGGGTGAAGACAGCGCTGCACACAGTGTCTGGGAGTCGGCCCAGGCCAACGGACCACACCAGGCCAATTTCCCCGGGGCATTCCACCTGGCATCCATCCCCGCACGGTTGGCCGTTGAAGAACACGATTGGGAAGCGGCCGCCGCCATCACCCCCCGTGCTGACGACTACATTGGCTGGGACACGTTCCCCTGGCCCGAGGCTCTGAGCTGGTTTGCACGCGGGCTTGGGGCCGTCCACACCGGTGATCTGGAAACCGCCCGCGAGGCTGAACAGCGGCTGGAGACCCTGGCGGAAGCCGCCCGGTCCGCTCCCGATCCGCGTTTCCCGACCTACATTGAGGTGGATCGGAGGATCCTTGCCGGTTGGATTGCCAAGGCAGAGGGTGACCCCGACCGAGCCATCGAACTGATGCGGTCCGCCGGAGAGCTGGAAGCCACCGTAGAGAAGCATCCGGTCAGCCCCGGAACCCTGCTCCCGCCCTACGAGGCGCTTGGCGATCTGCTACTCGCCCTGGATCGCCCGGCCGAGGCCCTCACCGCTTATCAGCAGTCCGATCGCACCTGGCCGAATCGGTATAACACCCTGGAAGGAGCGGCCCGTGCGGCCAAGTTGGCCGGCGATACCGGAGCCGCCGAGCAGTGGTCCCGTCGACTGGTAGAGACAGCCCCGGAATCAGAGCGCGACTCTATGAAACAAATACAAAAAACGGCGGAGAGAAGCTAGAAGACTATGAGGGTGTTGGCCTGGTAATTGATCTGAGCGAATTGCTAGGCCTTCTCCACCGATTCTTCCGAGAGCGTAACTCTCTTATTTTGTGTGGTTCTGCTCCACTGATTCCTGTACTTGGGTCAGCAACGGAATCTTATGGCGGGCCAGTGAGCTGTTTGAAATGAGCTTCCGGGATAAGAGCCCCTTTTACATCAAGAGTCCGGAGAAATAGATCTACCTCGATGTACTTGCGTCCTCTAAGCCGCTGGCTAATCTTTTACGATTCAGCGCACTTCCCCTTGCAGAACCTTATACCTATTACACGCCTTATCTCTGTCTCTGAGAAGGCGAGGGTCGTGATTGCCAATCGCGGCAGCGATTAATGCATTACACGTCTGCCGCGCCAAGAACAGTTCTGAGGGGGGTTGCTTATCGGGCTGAACACTGGTGCCGGAAGAGGCGTCTCGCGCAACGGCAACTGAACCAGTTTGAGATGCGCTTTGCGACTGAGGAGGAATGGGCTGAGGTACGCTTTCACTCCGCTGTTCAACGCTCCTTTTCTTGCCTATTTCCATCGCCCCCGAAACAAAATTCGAATAGGCGTTTACGCCAATCACACCGATTCCCAACAACAAAACCGGAAAAACCAGTAGCTTGCGAGATTCCCAATTCGGGCGGCGGGGCGCATCACCGTAACGCTCGGCCACCAGACCTCTCACATGCCGAACATGGGCCCGGTCGGTGGCGAATGATTCCCTGAGGCGACCGGATGCCATCTTTTCGCGAACCTCGGCAACCTGCTCCTGGCTCAGCACCAAATCCCGTTGGGACTTGATGTACCTTACATACCCGAGCCCCTGAGTCACGTTTTCTGGCATGGGCGTCTTGAAGGTGCTGCCCCCCACAAACACCACCACCGAATACATCTGATGGTCACCCAGCCCGAGGAGCGTCTGAACCGTTTTTACATGCTTGTAGTTCTGGTGCAGCGGGTTCTGGAATTTGTGGTTGGAGCGATAAATCTTCTGGGTCCAGAAGCGCTGATGAGGGCCACCGAAGATCCAGCCCTTCATGTTCTTGGTCTCAACAACGAAAACCCCAAACTCCGAAATCAGAACATGGTCGATCTGTGTGCTGCCGTCTTCTGAAGGGAGGGTAACGTTCTTGATGAGGTGATACTGGGATTTGTCCAGAAACCACCGCGCGGAGAGGTTGACCAGGAACTCGCCAAATTTACCCTTGAGCCACGGTGACTTGATCAGGCCAGCCATCATTGCCAGAGGCAACAGGTACCAGAGTGCAGCAATAAGGGGCTGGTAAGCCGGGCTCAAATCCATTTCTTCAACATCCCTGTTTCATTTACTTGCAAAAAACCGACGTGAAACATAAATCAGTCTTTGCTTCAGCACCGCAGGATTTTTGTAACGCCGCGCGAGTACAACATCAAACGATCGTGGCCGGGAAGCTATATCTGCCTATATCACCGTTTCAGCAAGCATGCTAAAAGACTGCTCCCGGCAGTGGGCTGGGACTTCTCTCCATCAGGAACTCAGCATGTCAGATAAATTTTTCTACAAAGGTCGTCAGGACGCACGCCAGCATCATACCGCTTATGGCGGCTTTGAAACCAAGGCCAGCAAAAAAAGTGGCAGCAAGAAGTACCCACTGACTCTGGTGGTTACCAGTGAAGCCCGCAAGCAGGAAATTGAAGCACAGGTCGCCGAAGCGAAGCTGTATGCCAATATATCCGTTGATACCCGCGAGGGCGCCGTTCAATCCATCAACGAACTCACCGCTATCCTGAACAAGGGCGGAACGGTCACCACCGTAAAACCACCCTCCCGGAACGATTTATGTCACTGTGGTAGTGGAATCAAATTCAAGAAGTGCTGCGGCTAACGACAACCGGTGTGCAGAGGGCAAGTGCTATGATTGTTTGTGGGGTGGAACTGACTGGCAGCGATGCGGTGGTGTGTTTGCTGAATATGGACAGAGGGCAGTTCAACCTGCCGGAGTGCAAGGTTCGCAAAGTGTCACTGCCGAAAAATCATAGCCGTGACGATCTGAAGCAATTCCAGACGACCTTTGCGGAGTTGATGGCCGAGTACGGAGTCACCTGTGTCGCGATAAAAGAACGGATGCAAAAAGGCAAATTTGCCGGCGGCGCCATCAGCTTCAAAATGGAAGCGGCCATTCAACTAATCAACAGTGCTGAGCTTACGGTCACCTTGCTGTCACCCCAACTGATCAAGTCCACCCTGGCATCCAACCCGCTGCCCATTGCGTTTGCCGATACGGGATTGAAGGTTTTTCAGGAAACGGCCTTTATCGCCGCCTATGTAGGACAGCTGCAAGGTGGTGCCGGCTCTAACTGAGAACGGAAATTCCGTCGATCTCAGTCACCGTTTTGGCATCCGCCCGCTCGATGATTTTCAGAAGGGCGGATTGAATGGTTTCATCTTCCCGGGCGTCCCCACCACTCACAAACCTTTGTTTCTGAGGCTCTGCGCCCTCTTTCTCGGTAAAATAAATAACGACTTCAGTGGCTGAGTCTGGCGTCTTACCAAAGTACTCCAGCGCAACTAACGGATAGCCGTGAAAGCCTTTCTTAACCTGCTTTGCAATACGCTTTTTTGCTTTATCCAATTGCATCATAAAGGCCTGTCGCTGGGATTGTCCTCAGAGTGCCACATGAACGACAGTTCAACAACTTATGCTCGTTTTGCTTACGCACATCGACATTTCAGCGATAAAAAAGCTGCACAGTCTCCCGTACAGCCTTCATTCTTTGGCAATAAGGAAAGGCTTTGCGCTCAGTCCTCGTTTCGCTCACTCACCTTCCGGTAGGCTGTCAGCACAATCGCACCAACGATCCCTGCCGCAAACAGATACTCAATGTGCATTACGTTACCAATAGCCTCATGCCCTGAATGTGCGAGCACGTTTGCAGAAGCTAATAGCAGTCCAGCACTGGCACCAATCTTTTGAATTCTTCTCATGTTTGTCTCTCCGTGAACGGTTTAAACCAAAACTGTTTGATCAGGCGGAAGCGGCCACTTTCTCAGGCCGGCGTTCCGGCAGCATGCCTCGCTCCAAAATAAAGCTGATGATGGTGTCCAGCCCTACGCCGTCATACAGGTTGGTGAACACGAAGGGGCGTTCGCCACGCATTTTTTTGGAATCCCGCTCCATCACTTCCAGGGAGGCGTGGACCTGTTCGGCGATGTCGATCTTGTTGATGATCAGCAGGTCGGATTTGGTGATGCCAGGGCCGCCTTTGCGGGGGATTTTGTCGCCGGCGGAGACGTCGATCACGTACAGGGTAAGATCGGACAGTTCCGGGCTGAAGGTGGCGGAGAGGTTGTCACCGCCGGATTCCACCAGCACCAGTTCCAGGCCCGGGTGGCGGGACTGGAGGTCGTCGATGGCTGCCAGGTTCATGGAGGCATCTTCACGGATGGCGGTGTGCGGGCAGCCGCCGGTTTCTACTCCCAGGATGCGGTCTGCTGGCAGGGCTTCGTGGCGCAGCAGGAAGTCTGCGTCTTCGCGGGTGTAGATGTCGTTGGTGACCACGGCGATGTTGTAGTGGTCCCGCAGGGCTTTACACAGCTGCCGCAGGAGGGCGGTTTTGCCGGAACCGACGGGGCCGCCGACGCCTACTCGCAAACAATGTGTCATGGTTAACTCCTTTTCGTCGTTGTTTCTCTTGTCTCTATCACTCCGAGCACAGCGGCAATCGGGGAGTCCCTTCCGAGACTCGCTCAAGCACATCCCTGTGGCGCTCGAGCTCCGCCATCCATGGCTCCGCACGGTCCCGAAAGGGACTCCCCGCTCACCGCTCCATGCTTCAGAGTGGCGTTCAATCTGTTACTAGCTTCGGAACAATCTCGAATACTGGGTTTCATGTAAGGCGCTGCCGAGGGCTAACCCGGGCAGCACCGGTCCTAATTCGTCGTCTTCCAGGCTCAGGGCCTTGTCCACTGCGGTGACTAGTTTGGGCCGCAGTTGTTCGGTTAACCGCTGGGCGGCGGTGTGGCCCACGGGCATGGCCTTGCACGCCACCGCCAGCTGGTTTTCGAGCCAGGCCCAGGCGAAGCCCAGCAGGGTCTGGCGAACGGGTACGCCCCGGCTGTAGGCCGCCCACGCGAACATCGTGGGGTAACCGGGTTCCGCTGGCAGTGTGGCGTTGCCTTGTTCCGGCTCGGGCAGCAGGTTGAGGCTGCCGAGCAGGCGAACCAGAGCACCGCCGAGGCGAATGTCTTCATCGCTCAGTTCGGCGGTTTCCCGGGTGGCGTGCAGCCACTGGTTCCATCGGGCGATGCTTTCACTGTCGGCTTCGGACCAGGCTTTCTGAACCCGGGCCAACAGGGGCAGTTCGCAGCGGGTCAGGCCGTCTTCCAGCACGCCTTCCAGCCAGTCGCCCAGTTCGGCTTCGGTGGTTACCCACTGCAGCTCGAACGCGCTTTCCAGGCCCTGGGACCAGGCGAAGGCGCCGATGGGCAGTGCCGGGCTGACCAGTTGCAGCAGGCCCAGCAGGGCCAGGTCGCCGGAGGCCGGATCAGTGGGTGTGACCATGGTGATGCCCGTGGCTGTGGCTATGAGTGTGTCCGTGGCTATGGCCGTGGGAGTGCCCCTGCCCTGCCTGGGCGTATGCGCCGGGTTCTGGATCGAACTGGGCGGTGTGGTGGGTGAGTTTGGCCCCCAGGCGCTCGGCCAGTTCTTCCAGTACGTGATCTGGTGGGAAGCGTACCCAGCCGCCTTTGTCGTCGTGGCCTATGGCAAGGGTGACGTGGCGGTTGCCCAGGTGATAGCACAGGCGCGCCAGCGGCAGGCCAGCTTCGATTCGGGCGGTCACCACCGGTTCTTCAGCAGCACGGATGCGGATGATCTCGCCGGTTTTGGCTTGCAGCAGGTCGCCGTCCCGCAGTACCTGGCCCCGTTCCAGAAACAGGCCCACGTCCAGGTTGGTGACGGTGGTGGCACGCAGCCGGCCCCGGATGCGCAGCTCGTAGGGCAGGATGAGGCTATCGTGGATTTCGGTGCTGTCTACGTCGTTGATGCGTTGTGTCAGTTCCAACATGTTGTTTTTCTCCTTCGTCCCGGCTCAGAACAAGTGGTAACGCTGGGCCAGGGGTAGTTCTGTGGCGGGCTCGCAGGTGAGCAGCTCGCCATCGGCGTGTACTTCGTAGGTTTGCGGGTCCACAGTCAGGTGTGGGCACGCGTCGTTCAGTTTCATGTCGCTCTTGCGCACTTCGCGCACGCCTTTGCAGGCGGACAAAGGGCTGTCCAACCCCAGTTCCTTGCCAATGCCGGCATCCAGCGCGGCCTGGCTGACAAACGTCAGGCGGGTGGCGCTGGCGGCTTTGCCGAAGGCACCAAACATCGGGCGGTAGTGAACCGGTTGCGGTGTGGGGATGGAGGCATTCGGGTCACCCATGGGGGCGGCGGCGATCATGCCGCCTTTGATGATGCAGGCCGGCTTCACGCCGAAGAACGCGGGGCTCCACAAGCACAGGTCCGCCAGCTTGCCCACTTCCACAGAGCCCACTTCATGCGCCAGGCCGTGGGTGATGGCGGAGTTGATGGTGTACTTGGCGATGTAGCGCTTGGCGCGGAAGTTGTCAGCACCCAGTTCTTCGTCTTCCGGCAACAGGCCGCGCTGGACTTTCATTTTGTGGGCGGTTTGCCAGGTACGGCAGACCACTTCGCCCACCCGGCCCATGGCCTGGGAGTCGGAGGAAATCATGGAGATCACGCCCATGTCGTGCAGGATGTCCTCGGCGGCGATGGTTTCCCGGCGGATGCGGGAATCGGCGAAGGCGACGTCTTCCGGGATGTTCGGGTCCAGGTGGTGGCACACCATCAGCATGTCGAGGTGCTCGTCCACGGTGTTGATGGTGTAGGGCCGTGTCGGGTTGGTGGACGACGGCAGCACGTAATCCTTCGAGCAGGCGGTGATAATATCCGGCGCGTGTCCGCCGCCGGCACCTTCGGTGTGGAAGGTGTGGATGCAGCGGCCCTTGAAGGCGGCCAGGGTGTCTTCCACGAAGCCGGATTCGTTCAGGGTGTCGGTGTGAATGGCCACCTGCACGTCGTACTGGTCGGCAACGGTGAGGCAGTTGTCGATGGCCGCCGGGGTGGTGCCCCAGTCTTCGTGCAGCTTAAGGCCGATGACGCCAGCTTTGATCTGGTCTTCAAGCGCATCCGGCAGCGAGGCGTTGCCCTTGCCAAGGAAGCCGATGTTCATAGGCAGCTCATCCACGGCTTGCAGCATTTTGCCAATGTGCCAGGCACCCGGAGTACAGGTAGTGGCGTTGGTGCCGGTGGCCGGGCCGGTGCCGCCGCCGAGCATGGTGGTGATGCCGCTCATCAGGGCTTCTTCAACCTGCTGGGGGCAGATGAAGTGAATGTGGGGGTCGATGCCACCGGCGGTGAGGATTTTGCCTTCACCAGCGATAACTTCGGTGCCTGGGCCGATAACAATGTGGACGTCTGGCTGGGTGTCCGGGTTGCCGGCTTTGCCGATGGCGGCGATGCGGCCCTTCTGGATGCCCACGTCGGCTTTGACGATGCCCCACCAGTCGAGGATGAGGGCGTTGGTGATGACGGTGTCCATCACGGTGTCGTCGTTGCGCTGGCTCTGGCCCATGCCGTCGCGGATGACTTTGCCGCCGCCGAATTTTACTTCGTCGCCGTAGTGGGTGTAGTCCTGCTCGACTTCAATCCACAGTTCGGTGTCGCCCAGGCGCACCCGGTCGCCCACGGTGGGGCCGTACATGTCGGCGTAGGCTTGTCTGCTGATTTTCATGCTTTCCCTCATTTTCCTTTTGGGAGCAAGAGCCAGCGGGACTGGCCTTCCGAAACACGCTCAAGCACATCCATGTGGCGCTTGAGCTTCACCATCCATGGCTCAGCACAGTTTCGGAAGGCCACTCCCACTCACTCCCCAAATTCCGATTTAGCTGTCCAGTTTTCCCATGACTTCGCCGCGGAAGCCGTAGATTTCGCGGCCGCCAGCGAAGGGAATCAGGGTGACTTCGCGGGTCTGGCCCGGTTCGAAACGGATGGCCGTTCCGGCTGCGATGTCCAGCCGCAGGCCACGGGCCTTGGCGCGGTCAAAGTCGAGCGCCGGGTTGGCTTCGGCAAAGTGGTAGTGGGAACCGATCTGCACGGGGCGGTCGCCGGTGTTGGCCACTTCGATGGTGGTGCGTTCGCGGCCGGCGCAGAGTTCGATGTCGCCGTCCTGGATCTGGTATTCGCCGGGAATCATCTCAGCCACTCCTCAAACAATAGGGTTATGAACCGTCACGAGTTTCGTGCCGTCGGGGAATGTCGCTTCCACCTGCACTTCGTGGATCATGTCGGCTACGCCGTCCATGACGTCATCCCGGGTGAGGATTTCGGTGCCGGAGCTCATCAATTCGGCTACGGAGCGGCCTTCGCGGGCGCCTTCCATGATTTCGGCGCTGATCAGGGCGATGGCTTCCGGGTAGTTCAGCTTCAGGCCTTTGGCCTTGCGGCGTTCGGCGAGCAGTGCTGCGGTGAACAGCAGCAGCTTGTCTTTGTCTCTGGGCGTTAGCTCCATTGCTCTACTCCGTTGTTTGTTCTTTTAAATGCGAATAACTCACAGGATCGAGAGAAGTGGGCAGGTTCGTCCATTCGGGACCATCGGCAGCATGGATGCTGCCGCTGAGCTTACATGGACGTATTCACAGCGTGTCCCGGAGGGACATACCTGCCCGCTTCCCACTCCTAAAGTCACGTCAGCCAAATCCTTGGTATATGCGCTTCCAGCCCCGTAAGGCGCGGCCGCAGGATTTCCCAGGCCTGCTGACACAGGGCCCAGGCTTCGTTTCGTTCGTTGCCGAGATAACGCAACAGCACCGCGCCCCGGCGCCGGGTAATCGCCCAGCGGTGATTCTCGGGCAGAGCCTCGCGCACCGCTTCGATGGCTTCGACTTCGTCTTCCAGCCCCACTGCCCAAAGCGTGGCCTGTACGGTGGCGCCACCCTGCCCCCATTTGCCGGCGAAACGCGGATGGTTGGGGTCAAGGGGCTGGCGCTCCAGCCACAGGGGCTGGCCGTCCATGGTCAGGCGGAATTGCTGTTCCAGGTGGCCAGACACAAACGGCAGGCGGCTGGCCGGGCGACCCAGGGCGAGGATTTCCCAGCCCAGTGTGCGGGCGCCCGTTTGCAATTCGATGGTGGTACTTTGCTCACCCCGGGAACCGTCAAAGGCCAGGGTTTCCTGGGGCAGGTATTCGAGAATGGCGTCTTTAGCCACGGTTAACTTGGTGTGCTGGCCCCAGGCCACGCCGTGGCTGTCAGCCTTGTAGAGCTTGGCGGCGGCGGGGGTGGTCAGCAGGGCGTGGGCACCCTCGCCTACCTCGGCTTCGATGCACAGAACGTCGCCACTGACCAGACCACCGGGCGGGTGCAGCAGGTACACGTGGCAACAGCCTTCCGGGCCTTCCGGGTAGAACGGGCGCTGAACCCGCAAAGGCCCCTGATGGTGACGGCGGGTCAGGCGGGTAACGTTCCGTTCGCCCTCTTCCCGGGCAATAAACCCCAGGGACAGGGACGCCGCCCATTGCCGGTCGGTATCGAAGCGGTGGCCGGAGTCGTTCGCCGCTTCCTGGTTGCCGATGGGTTGAAACGCGGTCATACGGTCAGGTGCTTCTTAATCAGTTCATCGGACAGTTCGGCAATCTCGCCCTGGGCTACCGGGCGGCCACGGTCGAGGATGGCGAAGCGGTCGGCGTACTTGCGAGCGAACGGCAGCTTCTGCTCCACCAGAAGAACCGTCAGGCCGTCTTCGTCGATCAGCTTACGGATGACTTCACCGATCTGGGCGACGATGTTGGGCTGAATGCCTTCACCGGGTTCGTCCAGAATCAGCAGGCGGGGTTCAATCACCAGAGCCCGGCCAATGGCCAGTTGCTGTTGCTGGCCGCCCGAGAGGTCACCGCCGCGGCGGTTTTTCATTTCTTTGAGCACAGGGAAGAGTTCGTACACCCGCTCCGGGATTTTCTTGCTGCCGTCGGCGCGAACCGCCAGGCCGGTGCGCAGGTTTTCTTCCACAGTCAGCAACGGGAATATCTGCCGGCCCTGGGGTACGTAGCCGATGCCAAGCCTTGGGCGGTCTTCCATTTTGCGAGTGGTGAGTTCCACATCCTGCGCGAATTCGATGGAGCCGCTTTTCGGGGTTTCTTCACCCATGATGCATTTCATCAGGGTGGTCTTGCCCACGCCGTTGCGGCCCATCACGCAGGTGCACTTGCCCTGGGGCACATCCAGATGCAGATCCCAGAGGGTATGGCTTTCGCCGTAGAAATGGTTTAACTGGTCGATCTTCAGCATCAGGCTTCCTCCCCCAGATACACCTTGACGACTTCCGGGTCATTGGAGACCTGATCCATGGTGCCTTCCGCCAGCACACTGCCCTGGTGCAACACCGTCACCTTGCGGGCGATGGAGCGGACGAAGCCCATGTCGTGCTCAACCACCACCACCGATTGCTTGCCGGCCAGGCTGGTGAGCAATTCGGCAGTGCGTTCCATTTCTTGTTCGGTCATACCCGCCACCGGCTCGTCCACCAGCAACAGGCGGGGCTTCTGCATCAGCAGCATGCCGATTTCCAACCACTGTTTCTGGCCGTGGGAGAGAATGCCCGCTTCACGGTCCCGCAGCCGGGTCAGGCCGATCAGGGTCAGCACTTCGTCGATACGATCACGCTGTTCGCCGGCCAGCTTCGAGGTGAGTGTCGGTAGTACCCGCTTGTCGGTGGCCATGGCCAGTTCGAGGTTTTCGAACACGGTGAGAGCTTCGAACACGGTGGGTTTCTGGAATTTGCGGCCGATGCCGAGGCTGGCGATGTCCGGCTCGTTCATCCTGAGCAGGTTATGACGACTGCCAAACCAGACCGAGCCGGTATCCGGGCGGGTTTTACCGGTGATGATGTCCATCATGGTGGTTTTGCCCGCGCCGTTGGGGCCGATAATGCAGCGCAGTTCGCCGTCGTCGATGGTGAGGTTCAGGTTATTGATGGCCTTGAAGCCATCGAAGCTGACGCTGACGTCTTCCAGGTACAGAATGCCGCCATGCCGGACGTCCACCGGGGAATGCTCTGGCACCAGGAATTCGAACACCCGGTCCCGGTTGGTCATTTCCTGGAAAATACTCATGCGGTGGCCTCCTGCGCTGCGCCTGACGCATCCTTATCGTCGCTGTCATCCCGGCGGTCTGCTTTCTTTCGTTTGCTGAGCAGACCCGCAATACCTTTGGGCAGGAACACGGTCACGAGCACAAACAACCCGCCCAGGGCGAACAGCCAGGCATCCGGCATGACTCCAGTAAAGACGGTCTTGGCGTAGTTCACCAGCAACGCGCCGATCACCGCACCATACAGGGTTGCCCGGCCACCCAACGCGACCCACACAACAATCTCAATGGAGAACAGGGGCGAGAACTCGCTCGGGTTGATAATGCCCACCTGAGGCACGTACAGGGCACCGGCCACACCCGCCAGCATCGCGGAGATGACAAACACGAACAGCTGCACCCGCTCAACCCGGTAGCCGAGGAAGCGGGTTCTGGCTTCGGCATCCCGGCAGGCGACACTGACCCGCCCCAGCTTGCTGGTGACGATGGCGCGGCAGATCACGTAACCGATGGCGAGGGCGATACCGCTGGCGATGAACAAGCCGAGCCGCGTGGCGTTGGTGCGCAGGTCAAAGCCGAGGATGTCTTTGAAGTCGGTCAGGCCGTTGTTGCCGCCAAAGCCCATTTCGTTGCGGAAGAAGGCCAGCATCAGGGCAAAGGTGAGCGCCTGGGTGATGATGGAGAGATACACCCCGGTGACCCGGGAGCGGAAGGCCAGGAAGCCGAACACCAGCGCCAGCAGGCCCGGGGCCAGCAGCACCATGATGAAGGCGAACCAGGCCATGTCGAAGCCATGCCAGTACCAGGGCAATTCCTGCCAGTTCAGGAACACCATGAAGTCCGGCAGGATCGGGTCGCCGTACACGCCCCGGTCGCCGATCTGGCGCATCAGGTACATGCCCATGGCATAGCCCCCAAGAGCGAAGAAAGCTCCGTGGCCCAGGCTGAGAATCCCCAGATAACCCCAGACCAGATCCACTGCTACGGCCAGCAGTGCGTAGCAGAGGTATTTACCCAACAAGGTGACGGTGTAGGAGCTAACATACAGGGCGCTGTCCTTCGGCATGGTGAGGTGCAGCACCGTCACCACCGCCAGCGCGGCGAACAGAACACCCAGAAAAATTTGCGTGGAGCGTTCCTGGAAAGGTTTAGTTAGCCACATAGTGGTGTCCCTTCTGGCTAATTATCTGATTCGCTGAGCCTCTGGGCACCTTGAGAGCAAGGCGCAGGGGAGAAGAATTGGTGGTTCCAAATCGAGACATTGCAACGCCGCTATCGAGGTGCACAGTGGCTCCCGCTAGCGCCTCGCAGTGGATTAAATAATTGGCTAGATGGGACACCTTATCCCTCCGCCGCACGGCCTTTCTGGGGAAAGAGTCCCCGGGGCCGCTTCTGGATGAACAGGATGATCAGGACCAGCACCATAATCTTGGCCAGCACGGCGCCCGCCCAGGGCTCCAGCAGCTGGTTGATGGTGCCCAGGGAAAGGCCCGCCAGCAAGGTGCCCCACAGGTTTCCGACACCGCCGAACACCACCACCATGAACGAATCGATGATGTAGCTCTGGCCCAGGTTCGGGCCGACGTTGGTGATCTGCGACAGCGCCACGCCTGCCAATCCGGCGACGCCAGAACCCAGTCCGAAGGTCAGGATGTCCACGCGGGTGGCGCGGATGCCCATAGACCGAGCCATAGCCCGATTCTGGGTGACGGCCCGCACTTCCAGGCCGAGGCGGGTTTTACGCATGATCAGCATCAGGCCGGCGAATACCACCAGCGCAAAGCCAATGACGTACATGCGGTTGAGTGTCAGGGACAGGGCTTCGTTGATCATCACCGAACCGCTCATCCAGTCGGGGGTGACCACGGTGCGGTTGAGCGGGGAAATCACGGTGCGGACAAGCTGCTGCAGGATCAGGCTGATGCCGAATGTCGCCAGCAGGGTTTCCAGCGGGCGGCCTTTGAGATGCTGGATCACCGACCGTTCGATGGCGATGCCAGCCATGGCCGCCACCAGGAAACCGGCGGGAATCGACAGAATCAGCGCAAGGCCCGGCTGGCCCGGCAACAGTTGCTGCATGCCCCAGGTGGTGTAGGCTCCCAGCATGATGAGTTCGCCGTGGGCCATATTGATCACGCCCATGACCCCGAAGGTAATAGCCAGGCCGATGGCCGCCAGCACCAGCACCGAACCCAGCGACAGACCGAAATACAGGGTTTCGGCCGCCCGGTTCAGTTTGAGTTTCTGTTCGATACTTTTCAGCGCGATCTTAGCCGCTGAAACCAGCTGCGGGTTGTCGCTGCGTGTGGCCTGCTGCAGCGCCGCTCGGGCCTCGGAGTTGAGGCTGCCGGACAATACCGCCACAGCGGCCACGTCGCCCAGCTCTTCCACCTGATAGATGGCCAGTGCTTCTGTCAGCGCCGCCTGAACCGATCCACTCTCTTCAGCTTCGATCAGCTCCGGAAGGCGCTCGGCCAGGGAGCCGTCCACGCTGCCTTTAAGGGCGCGGGCGGCGGATAAACGTTTGCCCTTGTCGGGACTTTTCAGGTCAATGACTGACAGGATGCCTTCCAGCTCATTCCGCAGTGAGTTATTGACCCGAATGGTGTCAATGTCGCGGCGGGACAATTCACCCAGATTCTCGCCGGTCAGGGCGCTGGCGACGGTCCAGTTCCGGCCACGATTCTTGAGAACGATGATGAAGTCGCCGCTCGATTCAATGCGGCCCAGTTTGTTGGCCGCGAAGGCTTCAAGCCAGCCTCGGGCACGCTCATCGCCGCTGCCGGCGATTTGATTGATCACGTCCTTTTTAGCGGCGAAGGAGGATTCCGCCAGTTGCGTCAGCAGCTGCTGGGCCTCCGAATCCTCCACTTGCGCGGAAACCAGACCGGGAGCGAATAAGAACCAGACAAGCAGAAGCTGACTGAGCCATCGGATGATGCCCATGGGTTGCGTCCTGTCCATGAGAGTTGGAGGGGCTGAGTTGCGAACGGGGCCAAAGCCCCGCCCGCAGTCAGGTCAGGCTTCGGCTATTAGTTGGAAGCAACGTCAGCCTTGCCGCCACAAGTGCCGGTAACCACATTGAAGTTTCCGCACTCGAGAGGCTTGCGCCAGTCACTGATCAGGTCCTTGGAGTCTGGCAGGAAGTCAGACCAGGCATCGCCGGCAACGGTGGATGGAGTTTCCCAGACGACGGAGAACTGACCGTTATCCTGAATCTCACCAATCAGCACCGGCTTGGTGATGTGGTGGTTCGGCATCATGGTGGCGTAACCACCGGTCAGGTTCGGTACGGCAACACCGATTATGGCGTCTTTCACCGCGTCTACGTCTGCAGTACCGGCCTTCTTGACCGCTTCGATGTACATGTTGAAGCCGATGTAGTGCGCTTCCATCGGGTCGTTGGTCACGGCGTCTTCTTTGCCGGTGTAATCAACCCAGGCATCGATGAAGTCGTAGTTGGCATCCGCATCCACGCTCATGAAGTAGTTCCAGGCGGCCAGGTGACCCACCAGAGGACCGGTATCGATACCGGACAGCTCCTGCTCGCCTACCGAGAACGCAACAACCGGGATGTCAGCGGCGTCGATGCCCTGGTTACCCAGTTCGCGGTAGAAAGGCACGTTGGCGTCACCGTTGATGGTAGACACCACCGCAGTCTTCTTGCCGGCGCTACCGAACTTCTTGATGTCGGACACGATGGACTGCCAGTTGGAGTGACCGAACGGCGTGTAGTTGATCATGATGTCGTCCGCGGCCACGCCCTTGTCCTTCAGGTAGGTCTCAAGGATCTTGTTGGTGGTACGTGGGTAGACGTAGTCGGTACCGGCCAGCACCCAGCGCTCAACGCCGATATCGTTCATCAGGTAATCCACGGCAGGAATGGCTTGCTGGTTGGGCGCGGCACCGGTGTAAAACACATTTTCGGAGGATTCTTCACCCTCGTACTGAACCGGGTAGAACAGCAGGCCGTTCAGCTCTTCAACCACAGGAAGAACGGACTTGCGAGATACAGACGTCCAGTTACCGAAGATAACGTCTACTTCTTCTTTTTCCAGCAATTCACGGGCTTTCTCGGCGAACAGCGGCCAGTTGGAGGCCGGGTCTACAACGACCGGCTCAAGCTGACGTCCCAGAACACCACCAGCTTCGTTCTGTTTTTCGATCAGCATCAGCATGGTGTCCTTCAAGGTGGACTCACTGATGGCCATGGTGCCTGACAGGGAGTGCAGAATACCCACCTTGATGGGATCTTCAGCAGCAACAGAGTGCATAGACACTGACAGAGCCAGTGCCGAGAGACCTACCTTCACGTGTTTTTTGATGTTCATTGTGCGTCATCCTTCCAGTGGTTGTCGTGAGATTGTTAGTTCTTCTTTAACGCACACCGAAGACTGCATTAGCCGTTCCACATTTAAAATTTCACATTAATTTTCATGAACTTAACTGGTATACAAGGCTGTATTCACCGCCTCAGAACCATTTTCCACACCCTGTAGCGCACCAAAACCGGATAAAAAATAACCGCATGCGCCCTATTGGTGCGCCAGTATTCTGCCTGCCCCATCACCAATCCTGTAAACCAATGAAAAACATAGAGATAAAACACAAATCACTGGTGGCATGAGCTTTGCGGACCGAAGGTAGAGATCCACTCAGCTCGCCCAATCACGACCTCACGTCACGGAGAAACCGTGCAATGCCAAATGACACGGACGCAAGAAGGGGCAGTATGTCGGAGCAGGTCTATGACGGCCTGAAAGCTGATTTCTTCGCTTTTCGGCTGATGCCAGGGGACCGGTTCAGTGAAGGCGAAGTGGCCACCCGACTGCATGCCAGCCGAACGCCGGTGCGGGAAGCCCTGTACCGGCTTCAGAGAGAAGGCTACGTTGAGGTGTTGTTCCGGAGTGGCTGGCGGGTTAGGCCATTCGACCCGCAGCAACTGGACGAACTGTTCGAACTGAGGCTCACCATCGAACTGGCGGCGCTGGAAAAACTCTGCTCTCGGCCGGAGATGGGCACGCCACTCCGCGCACTGCTGCGGTTTCATGCCCACACAACGGCTTCCGAACGACCCGGACCTGACGGACAGCCGGACACCTGCTTTCACCGCGCACTGGTCACGTCAGCGGGTAACCGGGAAATGATCCGTATTCACGGCGAAGTCACGGAGCGGTTGCGCCTGGCACTCACCCTTGGGCTGAGTCAGTGCGGCGACACCAGCGACCGGACCACGACTCATTCCGATATTCTCTCTGCCCTGCTCAACAGGGATACCGAGCTTGCCCGAACACGCCTGACCCAACACATCCGCGACGCGCAAAGGCGGGTTCAGGAGATTTTCAAAACAAACGATTCCAGAAACTCCGCTGAGCCACCGTTTCAGAACGAATCCCGCTGGAGAGCCCGAAAATACTGAACTCCCGTTCATTTTTGGTACGCAGTATCACCTACAAAACCGTAGGAAATATCGCACAACGTCCCAAGCGTTTTTCCGATGCTGCGCGGGTAATTGCCAGGACTAGAATGGAAAGCGTCAAGGATGACACGCCAGCAAGGAACGTTGGCTCAAGGATGAGAGTTCCAGGTACTGGAGCCGCCCCATGGACCGGGGTTACAGGGAAGATAGCAAGGATGAAGTGCTCAGGACGAGCGCACGCCTGAAGGACCAGGCAGGGGTCAGCCACGGGGCGCAGGATCACACGGATGATGATCCTGCCCGTGCACCCTCCCCCACCAAGAGCACCTTCCCACACCAGCCTTTCGGAACACCAGGTGAAAGACAATCTCAACCAGCACTCGAGCAGATGGCCCGGTCGTGCGTCCTGACTTCACTCTCAACCCTTAATGATGACAGGAACGTCCGATCATGAAACGCTTACCCATTCTCGCCACTCTGGTTCTGCTACTCAGCCTGCTGACTTCGTTTGCCCACGCCAATCCGGCGGCCATCAATATCAACACCGCCGACGTCGCCACCCTGGTGGAACTGAACGGCATCGGCCCCAGCAAGGCGGAAGCCATTGTGGCCTATCGTGAAGCCAACGGCCCATTCTCCAGCCCTGAAGAGCTTGCAAAAGTGAAAGGCATTGGCGAGCGGACGCTTGAGAAGAATGCGGATCTGATTACTGTGGAGTCAGCTGAGTAACCGCTTCTCGGGGCCGTGCCACGGGTGCTGCCCCGGTTCCCCTCTGACCTGAAATAACCCCCTAACCGAAAGTCGCCTGGCAACACACCGATCCCCACCCTATCATTGAGTGAAAACTCTCAGTGACTCAAGCGGTTGTGCCATGGCTGATCCCATCAAGGTTTACCCTTCCAGGCCGGAAAAGGTCTATTTTTTCGGAACCTGCCTGATCGATATGTTCTATCCGGACGCCGGTATGGCCGGCATCCAGCTTCTGGAGCGCGAAGGTATCGAGGTTATCTTCCCACAGGACCAGACCTGTTGTGGGCAGCCCGCGTTCACGTCCGGCTATCACGACGAAGCCCGCAGCGTGGCACGAGCGCAACTGGAGCTTTTTCCCGAAGACTGGCCCATTGTCGTGCCGTCCGGCTCCTGTGGCGGCATGATACGCAAACACTACCCTGACCTGTTCAAGGACACCCCGGATGAACTCAAGGCCGCCGAAGTGGCCGGCCGGGTCTGGGAATTGACCGACTTTCTTCTGAATGTCTGCCATATCAAGCTGGACGACCTTGGAGAACCCACCACTGTGGCCATGCACACCTCCTGTTCCGCCCGTCGGGAAATGGGTGTTGCCGAGGTCGGGCCCGCACTGCTTGGGCAACTGAACAACGTCACGCTGGTGGAGCAGGTACGGGCCGAAGAGTGCTGTGGTTTCGGCGGTACCTTCGCGGTTCGGCACCCGGAGATCTCCGGCGCCATGGTGGAGGAAAAGGTCGAAGCGCTGGTTGATACCGGTGCCCGGGCCTTTGTCACCACCGACTGCGGCTGCTTGATGAATATCAACGGCTTTGCGGAAAAGAACCGACACCCTATCGCGGGTAAGCACATCCTCAGTTTTCTCTGGGAGCGCACGAACGAGAACAAAGGAGGCGGGCTATGAGCGAGGCCACCCAGCACCCGCACATCGATGTAAAGGAATTTCACCCCAGAGCCCACGAGGCCTTGCATAACCCGCAGATTCGCCAGAACTTCCGCAAGGCGATGGATGGCCTGATGTCCAAACGCAAGGCCGCGTTTGAAGGCTGGGATCTGGAAACTCTGAGAGAACTCGGTGCCAACGTGCGCCTGCGGGCACTGGCCAATTTGCCGGACCTGCTGGAACAGCTGGAGCAGAAGCTGACAGAGAACGGTATTAAGGTGCACTGGGCCCTGGATGGCGATGAAGCCTGCCGCATCGTCCGGGATATCTGCGTTGCGCGGGACGCCAAGACTGTCATCAAGGGTAAATCCATGGTGTCCGAGGAAATGGAACTCAACCATTTTCTGGAACGCGAGGGCATCGAAGCGCTGGAGTCGGATCTGGGTGAGTACATCGTTCAGCTGGCGAACGAAACACCGTCCCATATCATCATGCCGGCTATCCACAAGAACACCGGGGAAATCTCCGAACTCATGCATGAAAAGACGGGCACCGATCTGTCTCATGATGTCGAGTACCTGACCGCGGCGGCCCGTCAGCAGCTGCGCGAGAAATTCATGAATGCCGACGTCGGCGTTTCCGGCGTGAACTTCGCGGTAGCGGAAACCGGCACCCTGTGCCTGGTGGAGAACGAGGGCAATGGCCGGATGACCACCACGGTGCCGCGCTGCCACATCGCCGTGACCGGCATCGAAAAGGTGGTGCCCAATCTGGAGGACGTCTCCGCCCTGCTGGCCCTGTTGACCCGCTCCGCGACCGGGCAGCACATTACCACCTACTTCAACATGATTTCCGGGCCCCGAAAGGCCGATGAGCTCGATGGCCCGGAAGAGGTACACCTGGTGCTGGTGGATAACGGTCGCTCCTCTATCTATCAGGACGACGAACTGCTCGATACCCTGCGCTGCATCCGCTGCGGGGCCTGCATGAATCATTGTCCGGTCTACACCCGGGTCGGCGGGCATACTTATGGCACCACCTACCCTGGCCCCATCGGCAAGATTCTGATGCCACACCTGATCGGCCTGGATGAAGGCCGGCATCTACCCAGCGCCTCCAGCCTGTGCGGAGCATGCGGTGAAGTCTGCCCGGTGAAAATTCCAATCCCGGATTTGCTGGTGCGCCTGCGGCGGGAATCCGTCGATGGCGACAAACTGCACCCGGCCAAGGTTCGAGGGCACGGGTCCAAACGGACACCGTTGGAAGCCGCAATCTGGAAGTGCTGGAGCTGGATGCACAGCCGCCCGGGCCTCTACCGTACGGGCACCCGTCTGGCCTCCCGTTTCCGGAAACTGCAACCGGGACGCGCCGGTGCCTGGACCGATTTCCGCACGGCCCCCAAGCTGGCGAACAAAACCCTTCATGAACAACTCAGGGAGCGCGGCAAGTGAGTTCACGAGAGACGATCCTGCAACGCCTGAGAAACCGGACCGGTGGCGAACTAGTGGCGCCCGCCAGCGACTTTTCCGTTCTGGAAAGGCCGGACTGGAGCACCGAGGAGCGTATCGAGCGCTTTGAGAAGACCATCGAATCCGTCCACGGTGAGGTACACCGGTGCACCCGGGAAAACTGGATTGACCGGGTAGCCGAGATCCTGTCCGCACGAAACGCCCGCAACCTGCTGATTCCCACCCAGCACCAGATTGGCAAGGATTTGCGCGCTGTGGCAGAACGAGACGACCTGCCAAACCTTCTGATCTATGACGAGCCCATCGAGAGCTGGCAACCGGCCCTGTTCAATGACGTGGACGCCGGCATCACCTCCACCCGGGGCGGTATTACCGAGACTGGCTCGCTGATTCTGTGGCCGACGCCGGATGAACCCCGCCTGATGAGTCTGGTGCCACCGATCCACATTGCCATACTGGAAGCCAGCAAGCTGTATACAACCCTGTACGAGGCCATGCACGCCCAGAACTGGAAAACGGGCATGCCAACCAACGCTCTGCTAATATCCGGCCCTTCGAAAACGGCGGACATCGAGCAGACCCTTGCTTACGGTGTTCACGGCCCCAAAGAGCTGATTGTGTTGGTTATTGAATGATTCAAGGCGCCCTGCTGATTGCCCTGGCAGCCCTGCTCTGGGCAACCACCGGCATCGTCGCAAAATTTCTGTTCACCGGTACCGAGCTGCAACCCATCACCCTGGGTTTCCTGCGGCTGGTGGTGGCTCTGCCGTTTTTCTGGGTACTGATGCATCAGGAACGGCGTCGTATCGCCGCTTCATCAGGCTCAACTTACCGACTGAACCTCAAAGCCCTGTTACCGCTGGCCGCCCTGGGGCTGTTCCAGGCGTTCTATCAGAGCAGTTACCTGCTCGCGGTGGACCTGACCGGCGCAGGCATTGCCACCCTGATAGCTCTGTGTCTGCCGCCGGTGCTGGTTGCCATTCTTGCCGCCCCGTTGCTGGGCGAAAAGCCGGGCTTACTCACCATCCTGTCCCTGATCGCTGCGATTGCCGGCACAGCCATGCTGGTACTCAGTGACATGGAAACAACAGGTTCGCTGCGCCTGGCCGGTATTCTTATGGCCCTGCTGGCGGCTGCGGTATACACGGGTTTCACCCTGACCAGTCGTTACAGCGCCGCAGGCACACCGGCCTTTACCACCGCTTTTTTCTGCTTCGCCACGGCGGTGCTCATCCTGCTTCCGGTGGTGGCGGTCACTGGTGGCTTTGATGGCCTCGACACCCTGGGCGTGCATCATTGGTTGATGGTGGTCTACATCGGCATCGTGCCGACCTGCATCGGTTACGTAAGTTTCTTTTCGGGCATGAGAACCACCCCGGCCACCCTCTCCAGCATCATTGTGACGCTGGAGCCGCTGTTCGTGGCACTCATGGCCTGGGTAATTCTGGGTGAAGTGCTGGGACCGACCGGGCTGGCCGGCGCCCTGATCCTGACGGTGGCGGTGATTGTTGCCTCACGCTATGGCAACAGTCCCGGCACCCGCAGCAATGCCGATGCCGGGAACAAAGCCAGGGAGGCTTAGCTGCCCTTACTCTGCTTCTGCATCATGTTCGGCTGGAGGATTTCGATCCAGTAGCCGTCTGGGTCCCTGATAAACGCCAGCCCCCTCATCTTTCCATCATCGGGTTTCTTCACAAACTCAACGCCGAGTTCTTCAAAGCGCTCGCACGCCGCATACACATCCGGCACGGCGATACCGATATGGCCGAAGCCCTGCGGCTCGTCGTTGCCATTGTGGTAGCTGAAGTCGCTATCGTCTTCCGTACCCCAGTTGTGTGTCA
Source organism: Marinobacter suaedae (assembly GCF_030519635.1). Taxonomy (NCBI): domain Bacteria; kingdom Pseudomonadati; phylum Pseudomonadota; class Gammaproteobacteria; order Pseudomonadales; family Marinobacteraceae; genus Marinobacter; species Marinobacter suaedae. Next base: position 659,064 of record NZ_JAUMIS010000001.1, read on the forward strand.
GTTCGAGCATGGCTTCACGGCCGAAGGTGTAGGTGGTTCGGTAATCGTCGTCCGTCGGCACCTGCGCGGCCTGGCGGTCATCCAGATAACCCAGGAAGTAGAGGGAGAACTTCATCTCGGGGAAGTCGAGCTTGCGAACCAGACGCATGCCCAGAACCCGAGTGTAGAAATCCATGGAGCGCTCGGGATCCTTGATGCGCATCATGGTCTGGTTGAAAACGAAACCTTCCGTCTCGGGAACCGGTGCTTCATGCAACCCCGGGGCTTGCTCAAAATGCTTGGGCATGACGTTGTCTCTTTCAAATGAACTTGAGCCTTGTACCTGTGTGCATGACCGGCCAATTTCAAGGGCAAAAAAAGACCCCACGGCCAGAGACGCACCGGTGGGGTCGGAGAGCCGGCTGTTACCCCGGCGGCTTCAGAGACGCTCTTCTGAAGTCTGGAACGATGGTTTCGGCAATCAGGAAGCCAGTTGATGCTCCTCGCCGCGATAATAGGCTTCCACCCTTGGATTCATGATGCGCTTCCACAGCGGTGGGATCATTGCTACCACAATCATCGCGGCGTAGCCGGCGGGTAGCTGGGGCGCAATGTCGTGGTGGCGGAGCACCTGGTACCGACGCTTGGCAAAGGCGTGATGATCACTGTGGCGCTGCAGATGGAACAGGAACACATTGGTCAGGAAGTAATTGCTGTTCCAGCTGTGCTCCGGCGTGGTGCGCTCGTAGCGGCCATTGTCCAGCTTACGGCGGTGCAGGCCGTAGTGTTCGAGGTAATTCACGATCTCCAGCAGGGTAAAGGCAATAAAGCTCTGGGCCAGGAAAAAGGCCGCACCCAGCCAGCCAAAGGCGACAGTGAACGCCACACACACCATCAGGCTTATGCCATACCACCAGATGAGTTCGTTGCGCCAGGACAGGGCCTTGTGACCCTTGCGCTTCAGACGTTCAGCCTCCAGCTTCCAGGCATTGATGAAGTTGCGCACATAGGCTTGCGGCAGAAAGCTGTACAGGGACTGGTTATAGCGTGACGACGAGGCGTCTTCAGGAGTAGACACATGAACATGGTGGCCACGCACGTGTTCCACCTTGAAACCGCCGTAGCAGACCAGCGACAACATAAAGCCGCCAATACGGCTTTCCAGCTTGCTGTCCTTGTGGATCAGCTCGTGAGCCACATTTATACCCAGCCCGCCAACAATACCCACAGACAGCACCCAGCCAATGCCACCCACCACGCTGAACGTGCCGGAGGCAAGCACCAGCATGCTCCAGACCAGCAGCACCGCGAAAGCGGCAACCCAGCCCAGGGTGACAACCCGGTAGAACAACGCCTTGTTCATGGCCGGGACATCGACGTCTTCATCCGGATTCAGGGAATCCTTGCCAAGAATCATATCCAGCACAGGGATGATGCCAAATACCACCACTGGCACCCCCCAGGAAAACAGGTTCACAAGATCCGTTGCCTGACCCGCGGCCAACAACAGGGGGGGCAGCACCAGAGGAACCATGGCAATCAGGTAACTGAACTTCTTCAATGTCAGCAGAACCTTCCGGCGAGCAGCTTCCGGACTGACGGCTAGTTGTCGGGTACTCATTTCGCTCTCTCCTTGGCAGTCAAACGGCGGCACAGTTGCCCCTTTTGCTCTTTGAATTATTGTCCTACAATGCGTCAGTCGTCAACATGGCCGAGAGAATTTTTTTGTGTTCTTGAGAACCCTCTTGGAATCAACGCGTTGCGGATTGCCTTTGTAGAGGCTGTGATACACTCATGCGCATATCAACAGAGCCCTACCCGCCTGCGTGGCGGAGCGGAGTGTGGTTTTCACCTGGTCAGAGAACAGCGATGGATTTTCAGGTACCCAACACACTGGCCGAGCAGATAGCCAATTACCTTGCCGAACGAATCATGACCGGCCAGATTCCTCCCGGTAAACGCATTCAGGAGGCGACCCTGGCTGCCGAGCTCAATGTCAGCAGAGCCTCCGTCAAAGAGGCGTTGTACACGCTGGAGCGCTGGCACCTGGTGGATATCACGCCGCGAAAAGGCGCCGCAGCCACACAACTGGACGCCGAACATGCCTCCGAGTTGTACGACGTGTATATGCACCTTCTGATGATGCTGGCTGTCCGGCTGTGCGAACGCTGGCAGGAGTCGGATAAGGTCCTTCTGTTGAATGCGGTGGAAACCGTTCTGGCAAAAATCCGCCAACCCGACATCCCGACAACGGCCGTCGTCGAAGCCAGCTTCGGTGTCATGGAGGCCTGCTGCCAGGTGGTCAACAACCCCTATCTCACCGAAGCGCTCTCGAACTTCAAGCCAGCGGTCAGCCGCACCTATTTCCTGGGCGCCGACCGCTACCGTCAGGATCTGGAAAAAACCGGCAAGTTCTTCGACCAGTTACCCCAGGCCATCCTGGCGCGGGACGGCGCCCGGGCACAGGAACTGATTCGGGAGTTTGCGGAACACCAGAAAGTACTGATCCGACACGCGCTGGCCTGATACGAGGCATCGTGAGGGTCAACTCCACCCGGCAGAGGTCGTGCCACTCTATCCAGGCGTCCGACCGGTTTCGCCTTACCGCCCTGATCGGTTTAGACTGAAAACACGTACACAAAACGCGACTTCACGATCGGAGAAAAGCGGTGAGCCAGATCCCTGTTGGTATCAGCACCTGCCTGCTGGGCAAAGAGGTTCGACACGATGGCGGGCACAAGCACTCCCGCTACTGTACCCAGGTATTGTCCAAACACTTTGAGTTCCGTTCCATCTGCCCGGAGCTGGAAGCGGGTCTGGGTGTGCCTCGCCCCGCCATTCACCTGCGGGAATACGACGATGGTCTGCGGCTGATTGAAAGCAAGGGCACGGCGGACCACACCGAGGCCATGAACACGTTTATCGAACGCATCATGCCGAGCCTGTCCGACCTGCGGGGCTACATCCTGATGGCGAAATCTCCCAGCTGTGGCATGGAGCGCATCAAGGTTCACAACGAGGAAGGCCGGGTCACCCGACGGGATGGTCGGGGACTGTTCGCCGAAGCGTTGATGAAGGCCTACCCGTTGATGCCGGTGGAAGAAGAAGGCCGACTGCACGATGACATGCTGCGTGAAAACTTCATCGAGCGGGTCTTTGCCTACGATGACTGGATGCAAAACGTGGCGGGCGACAACCTGACCCCCAAGGCGCTGATCGAATTCCACACCCGGCACAAGTTTCAGTTGCTGGCTCACTCAGAGAAAATTTACCGGCAACTGGGCCCCCTTCTCTCGGATCTCAAGTCCTCCCCCCTGGAAGACACCGCCGACCAGTACCTGCAATTGTTCATGGACGCAATGAGTCAGAAAGTCAGCCGGGGTTCCCACACCAACGCCATGCAACACCTCATGGGTTACTTGCGAGATTCGTTGGGTGATGAAGAGCGCAAAGTCCTGATTGAACAGATGGAAGCCTACCGTCGGGGCGAGGTGCCTCTGGTGGTTCCCATGACGCTCCTCAGGATGGCACAGCGGCGGGAGCCCGTAGATTACCTGAACGTACAGCAGTACCTGACGCCCTACCCGGATGAGCTGGGGCTTCGCAACAAGGTCTGAATCAGTAGGTGTAGAGCACCGACAGCGCAGTCACCGTGTCGGTCCGCTCGGCATCGTCTGGCGGGTTCGACACATGCTTTACCCGATAGGAAAGCTTTAGCGCAAGATTACCAACGACCGTCGTTTGTAGAGACGTTTCGGACTCGGTGATGGTGTTGGTTTCTTCCAGACCAACTTCAGTAGCCAACTTCTGCCGGAACAGGGAACGGTCTGAAATTTCGTACGCCAACTCCGCCGCGAAACGGGCAATGGCCGACTCTTCTTCATCGGTGCCATCGGGCTCGGGCTCATCCAGCCGGTTATACCGGTAACCGAGACCGGTTGACACGCTCAGGAACGACACGTCTCCCACTTCCCAGATCCGGTTACCGTAACCGGCGGTAACGGATGTTTCGAAGGCATAGCCTGAGAAACGATCGTCTTCCCAGGCACCACGTAGAAACCAGTACTGCTGTTCATCGAACTTGTAGTTGGTTTCCCCCTGCGCCCGGTACTGCTCCGCGGTGGTCTCATCCTCGGCTTCGATGTGGCGGGCCGTGAACTCACCGGTGTTGCGCCAGCGCCTGAATTCCCGTGTTAGCCCGATACGGCCACTGATATTCCGTTCATCGGTGTTGCCGGTGGCCACCAGAACCCCGAGTTCAAATTCGGCCTGCAGGCCCGGGTTATTCTGGGCCTGAACCAGAGGAGCCACGCTCAACAAGAGCGCGGCGACTGCCGTTTTCAGTTTCACGAAGCCTTCTCCCTGGCCGGGCGGTTTCAGGCTTCCGCGGTGTTACGGGCCTGCTCTCCCGCCTGGCTTTTCTGTGCCTGACGCTCACGCTCCGCCTTCTTTCGGGCTTTGCGTTCAGCAATGATCCGGGCGGCCTCACCACCAACGTGAACCTCGCCACGCTGCTCCGCAAGGCGCATCTGGTGTTCGCGTTCCTTGAAGCGTGCCTTCTGCTCCTCGGTCAGCGAATCGATACACTGGTGACAGCTGACACCCTGCTCGTATTCCGGACGTTGCTTGTCGTCTTCGGTAATGGGTCGCCGGCAGGCATGACACTGGTCATAGTCACCGCGTTCCAGCCGGTGATTCACGGTCACCCGGTCATCAAACACGAAGCACTCACCGTGCCACAGGGTGTTTTCTTCCGGCACTTCTTCCAGGTACTTCAGAATGCCACCCTTAAGGTGATAGACCTCTTCGAAGCCCTGCTCCTTCAGGTACGCGGTCGACTTTTCGCAACGAATGCCCCCGGTGCAGAACATGGCCACCTTCTTGTGCTTGGCCGGATCCAGGTTTTCCTTTACGTAGTCGGGGAACTCGCGGAAGGTATCGGTCGCCGGGTTGACCGCATTCTGGAAGGTGCCGATTTCCACCTCGTACTGGTTTCGGGTGTCGATCAGAACCACCTCTGGGTCAGAAATCAGGTTGTTCCAGTCCTTCGGATCAACGTAGGTGCCTACCACGCGCTTCGGGTCTATGCCCTCAACCCCCATGGTGACGATCTCTTTCTTCAGCTTCACTTTGGTGCGCTTGAACGGCTGGATGTCCACAAAGGACTCTTTGTAGTCCACACCATTGAAGCGCTCATCGGCGGCCAACCAGGCTTTTACGGCATCGATACCGTCACGGCTGCCAGCGATGGTTCCGTTGATGCCTTCACGGGCCAGCAACAGGGTGCCTCGGACATCGTGCCCCAGCATAGTGTCCAGAAGGGACTGGCGAAGGTCGGCGTAATTATTCAGATCTACGAACTTGTAAAGTGCGCAGACAACAACGTCATGACTCATTAACTTCTCCTGCGGGCCGGATCGTAAATCCGGAGCATGGTTTTTGACTATAGCTCTTCAGAAAGACCGAGAGGGCGCAAATTTTAACCAACTTTGCGCCCTGTTCAAGTGCGGGGTGTCCGAAGCGTGGGTAACGGCGCTCAACGCCTGGATGCCAGCTCCCGCTCGACAACGGCAGACATCTGGCCCCAGCCGGGACGTGTCAGCAGGATATTATCGACCAGAACACTGGGGGTACTGGTCAGGCGGAGCTGCATGGCAACGCGGCGGCTCTGTTCAATGTCTTCGAGGTGCAACTCGGTATTCATACAGCGTTCGAACCGGCGCTCCTCCAGCCCCAGATCGACAGCATAGCGGGTGAATGTCGCCACAGGGTCACCGGAACCACTCCACTCAGTCTGCGCATCAAACAGGCGATCATGCATGGCCCAGTAGGCGTCCTGATCCCCCGCGCACCGGGCTGCCATGGCTGCCGGCATGGCATTGGCGTGCTGCTTCAGGGGCAGGTCGTAGAACACGAACCGCACCTTGCCGGCGTCAACGTATTCCTCTTTCAGCCGGCGGGCTGCCTCGGAAAACCGACCGCAGGCCGGGCACTGATAGTCGGCAAACTCACGAACCACCATCGGGGCATCTTCGGCGCCCACGGATATACCAAACCGATCCAGTTCGGCGGGAAAGGGATCAGCGTTGGCAGCCGCCACAGGTAACCCTTCTGCGTCGGGTTGCGGTGGGGCTGTCACAAAAAACAGTCCAATGACGACGGCCGTCGCCAGCGCAACAGCGGCACCAATCCAGACAGCCTTACCACGCTTGCCCCGCGGCGCATCGGATCCGGAGGTTTTCCGGCGCTTGGCTTCTCCCATTACGAACTCCTTCCTGTCTGTTTGTAATTCATTCCCGGCTGAAAAACAGCTTTGTCTCGCGCGCACTCGGCACAGAGGGGTTGCCTGTCGGCCGGCTCCCACAGTTTACCAATCTGCTGAACGGCTGTATCGGAACAATACACCCGCTTCTATGGGTCCGGAAGCATACTGATCGTCCGGAAGCATGAACTTTTTGCCAACGCTAACGTACGTTTTTTGGATAGGTAACCGACGGAGTGAACGTGCATGCTGGGATTTCTGAAGCGAGACCCGAAGAAGAAACTGCAAAAAGACTACGAGTACACCCTGGGCAAAGCCCTGCACGCCCAGCGAAACGGGGATCTGCGAACCCACGGCACGCTGATGGAAGAGGCCGAGAAAATCTACGAAGAAATCAGAAAGCTCGAGAAATCAGGTTAACGTCACAGGGAATCAGTCCTTCTCCGGCGCACCCGAGAAGTGGCGCAACTGGCGGCGAAGCGCCGTGATCTCCCGGCGCATCTCATCCACTTCATCCAACAGGTCCAGCGACATCGCCAGCCCGGGCAGGTTCATCTTGAGATCCCGTTGCAGCCGAATCGCCTTGCGAAGCCGCATCAAGGCGGCTTGATCAAACAGCCAGCGGGCCCTCCCGGCATCATCGGCAAGATCAACCGGCTCGATAATGCCGTAACTCACCATCTTCAACACCAGCTCCCCATGGCATTCCCCCTGCTCGCAGATTTCACGGAACGTGAGGCGAATCTGAGGATCGGTGATGTCGACCACCAGCACGTCGTCATCTCTGCTCATGCGATCACTCCCTGTCTAGACGTGCAGCTTGCTGCGTGGATTGAATGCTTTTTCGGATTCGGCCAACTTCTCGTATAGCTTTTCAGCCTCCGGATTGTGCTGCTCGGGCATTACGATCTGCAGCACAACGATCTGATCCCCCGAATGCTTACCCGGGAATCCCTTGCCCTTGAGACGCAGCTTCCGACCGCTGGATGAACCCTTTGGCACCTTGACGCTCACCTTGCCACCAACGGTTGGCACGGTGACAGACGCCCCCAGGGCTGCTTCCCAGGGCGCAATCGGTACGGTTACCAGTATGTCCCGACCTTCGACGGCGAACGTCGGATGGGGTGCCAGCTCAATCTCCAGTAGCAAGTCACCGGCTTCAGCACCGCCAATGCCCGGCGAGCCCTGCCCCTTGAGGCGCAAATGCTGACCTTCCCGCATGCCGGCCGGAATTTTCACGTTCAGGGTTTTCTTTCTTGGCATCAGCCGGCCATGCTCGTCCGGCTCATGAACGGTAAACGACACCTGCTTGTCGCAGCCGTGAAACACCTCTTCCAGAAACAGCGCCAGCCGGGCGTGAACATCCTCACCACGCATACGCATCGACTGACGGAATCCGTGACTGCCGCCGCCAAAGCCACCCCCGCGGGCTCCGCCTCCGAAGATTTCCTCGAAGAAATCGCTGAACTGGCGGGCATCGGCGTCGGTATAGCCGCCGCGCCCGAACCCGGACGCACTTTGCCAGCCAGGTGGGGGTTCAAACGAACCGTCAGGCCGGGCGCCATACTTACGCAGCTGATCGTATTCGGCGCGCTTTTCAGGGTCCTTCAGAACCTCATAGGCCTCGCCAAGGTCCTTGAACTTTTCATCGGCGCCTTCTTCCTTGCTCACATCCGGATGATATTTCCGGGCCAGCTTGCGGTAGGCCTTTTTAATGTCCTCGGGAGAGGCAGACTCGCTCACACCGAGCACGGCGTAATAGTCTTTAAAATCCATTCGGGTCCTCACCACTGATTAACGATGACGAGCTTTTGCTCATTTGTTAATCACTATATTTGATGAGGTTTGGGAAATTACAAGGGAGGGTTTGCTCTCACTTGAGGCAAGTCAGGATTGGATAAGAGGGAGGCAAACGAAAGACTTCGAGTAATCGTCGGAGTGGCGGTGGTGTTCAAAACACGCCCGCAAGTACATCCCTGTAGGGCTTGGCTGTGGCCATCCATGGCCACAGACAGTTTTGAACACCACCGCCACTCCAACTCGGCTCAACCACTCAGATATATCCGTGCGGTTGGACCAAGCCTGGTGGGCAGACTGATCGGAAATCTGTCGCGCCAGGGATGGCGCGACGAAGCCCTACAGGGATGTATTTACGGGCGGTTTCCGATCAGGCTGGCCACCGGGCGCCACGATGCAACCATCAGGCTACACAATGACAAATGAGCGACCTTACTTAACCTTCGGGTCCAGCTCGCCAGCAGCGTAACGCTCGAACATCTGGTCCAGGTTAAGCGGCTTGATCTTGCTGGCGTTACCGGCAGTACCGAAGGCTTCATAACGAGCCACACAGATCTCGGTCATGGCCTTCATGGTTTCCTTGAGGAATTTGCGCGGGTCGAATTCGGACGGCTTCTCGCTCAGGAAGCGACGAACCGCACCAGTGCTGGCCAGACGCAGGTCGGTATCGATGTTGACCTTGCGCACGCCGTGCTTGATGCCCTCAACGATTTCCTCGACCGGCACACCGTAGGTTTCCGGGATTTCACCACCGAACTCGTTGATCACCTTCAGCCACTCCTGGGGTACGGAGCTGGAGCCGTGCATCACCAGGTGGGTGTCCGGAATCCGGGCGTGAATGGCCTTGATCTGGTCGATGGCAAGGATGTCGCCCGTGGGCGGACGGGTGAACTTGTAGGCACCGTGGCTGGTGCCGATGGCGATCGCCAGAGCGTCTACGTGAGTTTTCTTAACGAAGTCAGCCGCTTCTTCCGGGTCGGTCAGCATCTGGCTGTGATCCAGGGTGCCCTCGGCACCAATACCGTCTTCCTCGCCGGCCTGACCGGTTTCCAGGGAGCCCAGGCAGCCCAGCTCACCTTCCACGGACACACCACAGGCGTGCGCCATCTCTACGGTGCGACGGGTTACGTCAACGTTGTACTCGTAGTCGGTCGGAGTCTTACCGTCTTCGCCCAGGGAACCGTCCATCATGACCGAGCTGAAGCCCAGCTGGATGGAGCGCTGGCACACAGACGGGCTGGTGCCGTGATCCTGGTGCATGACCACCGGAATATGGGGAAACTCTTCAATGGCCGCCAGAATCAGGTGGCGCAGGAAAGGCGCACCGGCGTACTTACGGGCACCGGCAGAGGCCTGGACAATCACCGGGGAATCGGTCTTGTCAGCCGCTTCCATGATGGCGCGCATCTGCTCCAGGTTGTTGACGTTAAAGGCTGGCACACCGTAACCGTGCTCGGCGGCGTGATCCAGCAGTTGCCGCATCGAAATCAGGGCCATGGGTAGTCTCCTCGATTGGATTTAGAATGATTAATTGCTGTTCGTTACCAGGCTCGTGCCTATCGACTCTTGAGCCTGCTTCGCGATTCGTACTATCGCGTGGGGCTTATGCTCCACGCTCTTCCAGTACCGCGACGGCTGGCAGGGTTTTCCCCTCAACGAATTCCAGGAAAGCGCCGCCGCCGGTGGAGATGTAGGAAATTTTGTCAGCCACGCCGTACTTGTCAACGGCCGCGACGGTGTCACCACCACCTGCCAGTGAGAAGGCGTCACTCTCAGCGATGGCGTCAGCCAGGGCCTTGGTGCCATTGCCGAACTGATCAAACTCGAACACGCCAACCGGGCCGTTCCACAGGATGGTCCTGGCGTTTTTCAGCAGTTCGGCAAACTGGCCGGCGGTTTCCGGGCCCACATCCAGAATCATGTCATTGTCGGTGACATCCGCGATGTTCTTCGTGGTAGCCGTCGCAGTTTCGGCAAATTCACTGGCTACAACCACATCCACCGGCAGGGGAATCTCGACGCGGCCTGCGATGTCCTTTGCGGTATCCACCAGGTCATGCTCGCACAGGGACTTGCCCACCGGGTGGCCAGCAGCCGCCAGGAAAGTGTTGGCAATGCCACCACCGACGATGATCTGATCACAGACTTTTTCCAGCGCGTTCAGTACGTCCAGCTTGGTGGACACCTTGGAGCCACCGACAATGGCCACTACCGGCTTGGCCGGGTTATCCAGTGCCTTGCCCAGGGCTTCCAGCTCAGCAGCCAGCAGCGGGCCTGCACAGGCTTCCGGCGCGAAACGGGCAACACCGTGGGTGGACGCCTGGGCGCGGTGCGCGGTGCCGAAGGCATCCATCACAAACACATCACACAGGGCGGCGTACTGCTTGGCCAGGGTTTCGTCGTCTTTTTTCTCGCCCTTGTTGAAACGGACGTTCTCAAACAGCACCACTTCACCATCGGCAAGCTCGACGCCATCCAGGTAATCCTGCACCAGGCGTACATCCTGCCCCAGCACGGTGGAAAGATGATCGGCCACCGGCTTCATGGAGGAAGCCTCATCGTAGACCCCCTCTTCCGGACGTCCCAGGTGGGACATCAGCATGACCTTGGCACCGGCGTCCATGGCTGCCTTGATGGTCGGCAAGGACGCACGGATACGAGCATCGCTGGTTACCTTGCCGCCTTTCACTGGCACGTTCAGGTCTTCGCGGATCAGCACTCGCTTGCCGGCGAGGTTCAGGTCGGTCATTTTCTTGATGGCCATAACGTTCGTCCCTTCAACTAATAGACAGATTAAGCTTGTTGCTTCAGCCAGCTGTTGCTGACATCCAGCATTCGGTTGGCAAATCCCCATTCGTTATCAAACCAGCACAGCACCTTGACCATGGTGCCGCCGGTGACCCGGGTCTGGCCGCCGTCCACAACCCCGGAATGGGCATCGTGATTGAAATCGGAACTGGCGAGCAGCTCGTCGGTATAACCGAGGATGCCTTTCAGCGGGCCATTGGCCGCTGTCTGGATAACTTCGTTGACCGCACCCACATCGGTGGTCTGCCGGACATTGACCACCATATCAATGGCGGAGACATTCAGCGTGGGCACCCGCATGGCAACCGAACTGAAACGATCTTTCATTTGCGGCAGCAGGCGTTCAATGCCAACCGCCAGCCCGGTATCCACCGGCACAATGTTGTGCAGGGCGCTGCGGGTGCGCCGCAGATCCTGATGGTGATAGGCGTCGATCACCGGCTGATCGTTCATGGCTGCATGAATGGTGGTCGTACTGCCCTGCTCGACACCAAAGGCGTCGTCCAGAACTCGGATGACCGGCACGAGGCAATTGGTGGTGCAGGAGCCCGCGGCGACGATACGGTCGTCAGCGCTGAGCTGGTCATCGTTAATGCCAAACACCACCGTGCGGTCCACATCCGGCTCGGCCGGCTGGGAAAACAACAGGCGCTTCGCGCCTGCGTCGAGGTGCCTTTGGGCCGTCTGACGATCCGTGTACGCACCGGAGCATTCGAGCACGAGATCAATGTTCAGCAGATCCCATGGCAGCTCGGCAGGCTCAGAATGACGCAGCACGTGGATCTGGTCACCATTCACCCAGAGATCGCCCCCCCGGGCTTCAACGTCACCCTGAAAACGACCGTGGGTGGAGTCATAGCGGGTCAGGTGGGCGATGGTGTCGAGGTCCGACAGTTCATTGATCGCGACCACCTGAAGGCGGTCGCGATAGCCGTTTTCGTAGAGCGCACGCAACACGCACTGCCCGATACGGCCGTACCCGTTGATGGCAATCCGAAAAGGCGCGGCGTCGGTCATCAGGCGTCCAACAGTTCGGAGGCCACTTCCAGAATGTTGTCGACAGTGAAGCCGAACTCCTTGAACAGCTCGCCTGCCGGTGCAGACTCACCGAAGGTGGTCATGCCGATGACACGGCCATCCAGGCCAACGTACTTGTACCAGTAGTCCGCGATCGCCGCTTCAATGGCGATACGGTTAGTGACTTCCAGCGGCAACACCTGCTGCTTGTACTCGGCGCTCTGGGCGTCGAAGGCGTCAGTCGACGGCATGGAAACCACACGCACCTTCTTGCCGCCATCGCGCAGCTTGGCAGCGGCGTCCTGGGCCAGAGCCACTTCGGAGCCGGTGGCAATCAGGATCAGGTCAGGAGTGCCTTCGCTGTCGGACAGGATGTAACCACCCTTGGCGACATTGGCCAGCTGCTCGTCGGAACGCGCCTGATGAGGCAGTCCCTGGCGGGAGAACACCATGGCGGTCGGGCCGTCCTGACGCTCCAGTGCGTATTTCCAGGCTACCGCAGATTCAACGGTATCGGCCGGACGCCAGGTGCTCATGTTCGGCGTGGTGCGCAGGCTTGCCAGCTGTTCGATCGGCTGGTGGGTCGGACCGTCTTCGCCCAGACCAATGGAGTCGTGGGTAAACACGAAGATGGAACGCTGCTTCATCAGGGCCGCCATGCGCACAGCATTGCGGCAGTACTCCATGAAAATCAGGAAGGTGGCGCCGTAGGGCACAAAGCCACCGTGGAGGGCGATACCGTTCATGATCGCCGCCATGCCGAACTCACGCACACCGTAGAAGATGTAGTTGCCGCTGGCGTCTTCTTTGGTCAGGCCCTTGGTGCCGCCCCAGATGGTCAGGTTGGAACCGGCCAGATCCGCAGAGCCACCCATCAGTTCCGGCAACAGTGGGCCGTAGGCGTTCAGGGTGTTCTGGGACGCCTTACGGCTGGCGATGGTTTCGCCCTTGTCCTGACACTCCTGAATGTAAGCCTGGGCTTTTTCGGCAAAGTCGGCCGGCAGGTCGCCCGCCATACGGCGCTTGAACTCGGCAGCCAGTTCGGGTTCTGCCTTTTCGTAGGCCGCGAACTTCTCGTCCCACGCACTCTGGGCAGCAGCGCCTTTGTCGCGAGCGCTCCAGGCAGCGTAAATATCGTCTGGCATTTCGAACGGGCCATGCTCCCAACCCAGCTGCTCGCGGGTCAGGGCGATTTCGTCATCACCCAGCGGTGCTCCGTGACAGCTTTCCTTACCCTGCTTGTTCGGGGAACCGAAGCCGATGATGGTCTTGCAGCAAATCAGTGTCGGCTGACTGGTGTTGGCGCGGCCAGCTTCAATCGCAGCACGGATGGCATCGGCATCGTGACCGTCAACGGCCGGAATAACCTGCCAGCCGTAGGATTCAAAGCGCTGCGGGGTGTTGTCGGTGAACCAGCCTTCGACTTCGCCGTCGATGGAGATGCCGTTGTCGTCGTAGAAGAAGATCAGCTTACCCAGTCCCAGCGTGCCTGCCAGAGACGCAACCTCATGGGAGATACCTTCCATCAGGCAGCCATCGCCCAGGAAGGCGTAGGTGTAGTGATCCACGATGTCGTGACCCGGGCGGTTGAACTGTGCCGCCATGGCTTTTTCAGCGATCGCGAAGCCAACGGCGTTGGCAATGCCCTGCCCCAGCGGGCCAGTGGTGGTTTCGACACCCGGGGTGTAGCCGTACTCAGGATGGCCCGGGGTCTTGGAATGCAGTTGGCGGAAGTTCTTGAGGTCTTCCATGGAAACGTCGTAGCCGCTCAGGTGCAGCAGAGCGTACTGAAGCATGGAGCCGTGACCGTTGGACAGCACAAAGCGGTCACGGTTAGACCACTTGGGATCGGCAGGGTTGTGGGTCAGGTAATCGTTCCACAGCACCTCGGCGATATCCGCCATACCCATGGGCGCTCCAGGGTGGCCGGACTTGGCTTTCTGCACCGCATCCATGCTCAGCGCGCGAATGGCGTTGGCGAGATCTTTACGAGACGGCATTGACGTTTCTCCAGTTTGGTCGGGAAAAGAATTCGGACTGCAAAAAAAGAGGCGCGTATTTTCGCCGATTACGGTATGCCGGGGCAAATCGACGTACCTGCAATACGGCAATCCCTTCCTGTGGATTCCCGAAACATGACACTCCGACCAAAAATAAAACCTATATCAATTTTTTTTGATATGGCTATTGCCTGATCAATTATTCCCCCCTACACTCCCCAACCATGACATCCATGAACGCACACGCAGAGCAACTCGCATCCGTCGCCACGCTGGCCCCGATCTTCAAGGCCAGCGGCGATCCCATGCGACTTGAAATTCTGCGCGTGCTGCGCCGGGACACGTTTGGCGTGCTCGAACTGAGCCAGCTGTTTGATATGCGCCAGTCGGGCATGAGTCATCACCTGAAGGTGCTGCACAAGGCGGGATTGCTGGAACCCCAGCGTGAAGGCAACGCGATTTTCTATCGCCGCCCACTGCACCTGGATAGCGACAAACCAACGGACCAGATCATCCGCCAGATCTTTGAAACAGTGGATCAGGTAGCCCTGCCGCCCCACCTGCAGGAGAAGATTGACGCCATCCGCACCCAGCGGGCGGACCAGTCGCAGGCGTTTTTCGCCCGGCACGCCGAACAGTTCCGGGAACAGCAAGAGCTGATTGCCTCCTTCGAACTGTACGCAAAGCCGGTCGCAAAGCTGCTCCGCCAGCGGTCGACCAAGCAGAACTGGCAGACCGCCCTTGAGATCGGTCCCGGTGAAGGCGCCTTTCTGAAGGTAATGTCGGAACTGGCCGCGCATGTGGTGGCACTGGATAACAGCAAAGACATGCTGGCCAAGGCGACCCGCACCTGCATTGATGAGCACCTGCACAACGTGGACCTGATCGAGGGTGTGACCGATACCCTGCTGGGCCGGGGAGATGCCTTTGATCTGGTGGTGGCGAACATGGTGCTGCACCACGTGCCCAGCCCGGCGGACATTTTTCTGGATGCGGCTGCCCTGATGAACAGCGGTGGCTGCCTGGTGATCAGCGAACTGTGCAGCCACGACCAGGACTGGGCCAAGCAGAACTGTGGCGACCTGTGGCTGGGTTTTGAGCCCGAGGAACTGACCGCCTGGGGGGCGGATGCCGGCCTTACCGCTGGCGAACAGCTGTTTATCGGCCTGCGCAACGGTTTCCAGATTCAGGTTCGTGAGTTCTGGAAGGCTTCAAGCCTTGCGTAAACCAATGACCTTAAAGGCATATCAAAAACTTTTGATACGCAGTAAGTAGAAGTACGTACAATCGAACGACGCAAAACAACATGGACGCCGGCGATTGATGTACAAACCGGCACGATTTGAATCGCTCAACGAGGAGCAACGCTATGTCTGACTACAGCATCTTTACTTCCGAGTCTGTTTCCGAAGGCCATCCGGACAAACTGGCCGATCAGATTTCTGATGCCGTTCTGGATGCCATCCTGACCGACGATCCGCACGCGCGGGTTGCTTGTGAAACCATGGTGAAGACCGGCGTAGCCATCGTTGGCGGCGAAATCACCACCAGCGCCTGGGTCGACCTGGAAGACCTGGTGCGGGGCGTTATCAAGGACATCGGCTATACCTCCTCCGACGTTGGCTACGACGGAGACACCTGTGGTGTGATCAACATCATCGGAAAGCAGTCTGTCGACATTGCCCAGGGCGTTGACCGCCAGAAGCCGGAAGATCAGGGTGCCGGCGACCAGGGGCTGATGTTTGGCTACGCCAGTAACGAAACCGACGTTCTGATGCCCGCTCCGATTACCTTTGCCCACCGCCTGGTAGAGCGCCAGGCCGAGGCCCGCAAGAGCGGCCTGCTGCCATGGCTGCGTCCGGACGCCAAGAGCCAGGTCACCTGCCGGTACGAGGGCGGCAAGGTCGTCGGCATCGATGCCGTGGTTCTGTCTACCCAGCACGACGAGGACGTGACCCAGACCGACCTGAAAGAAGCGGTGATGGAGTTGATCGTGAAGAACGTGCTGCCCGCCGAGCTTCTGCACAGTGGCACCCAGTTCCACATCAACCCGACCGGCAAGTTTGTGATCGGTGGCCCGGTGGGCGACTGCGGCCTGACCGGCCGCAAGATAATCGTCGACACCTACGGCGGCATGGCCCGTCACGGTGGTGGCGCGTTCTCCGGCAAGGATCCGTCCAAGGTAGACCGCTCTGCAGCCTACGCCGGCCGTTACGTTGCCAAGAACATTGTGGCCGCCGGCCTGGCCGACAAGTGCGAAATCCAGGTGTCCTACGCGATTGGTGTCGCCCAGCCGACGTCCATTTCCCTGAACACCTTCGGTACCGGCAAGATCAGCGACGACCAGATCATTCAGCTGGTGCGCGAGCACTTTGACCTGCGCCCGTATGCCATCACCAACATGCTGGATCTTCTGCACCCCATGTACCGGGCGACCGCCGCATACGGCCACTTTGGTCGAGACCCGTACGAGATGACCGTGAACGGCAAGACCTTCACCGCCTTCCCATGGGAAAAAACCGATCGTGCCGCTGCCCTGAAGGACGCCGCGGGTATCTAAATCACGTTGCCGGGCGTATTCCTGACGGCATACGCTCAATACCATTTAACTCGAAGGCCCTGAGAGCAACTGGCTCCGGAAGCCGAAAACGAACAGGAGAACACCCATGAGCACTCCGGCTGAGCAACTGAACAGCTTCAGCGACTACAAAGTCCGCGACATTTCCCTGGCCGACTGGGGGCGCAAGGAAATCAGCATTGCCGAAGGCGAGATGCCGGCGCTGATGAAACTGCGGGAAAAGTACAAGGCTGAGCAGCCGTTGAAAGGCGCCAACATCATGGGCTGCATCCACATGACCGTGCAGACTGCGGTACTGATCGAAACCCTGGTGGAACTGGGCGCGAACGTTCGCTGGTCCTCGTGCAACATTTTCTCTACCCAGGACCACGCGGCCGCAGCCATTGCCGCCCAGGGCATCCCGGTGTTCGCCTGGAAAGGTGAAACCGAGGAAGAATACGAATGGTGCCTGGAGCGTACCGTCGGTGCCGATGTGGACGGCTGGGAACCGAACATGATTCTGGACGACGGCGGCGACCTCACCGCCCTGCTGCACGACAGCTACTCGGAAATCCTGTCCAGGTGCCATGGTGTGACCGAAGAAACCACCACCGGTGTGCACCGTCTGCAGGAAATGCTGCGGGAAGGCACTCTGAAAGTACCGGCCATCAACGTTAATGACGCGGTGACCAAGTCCAAGAACGACAACAAATACGGTTGTCGTCACAGTCTGAACGACGCCATCAAGCGCGCGACCGACCACCTGCTGGCCGGCAAGAAGGCGCTGGTGATCGGTTACGGGGATGTGGGTAAAGGCTCTGCCGCTTCCCTGCGCCAGGAAGGCATGATTGTGAAGGTCACCGAAGCGGACCCGATCTGCGCCATGCAGGCCTGCATGGATGGCTTCGAAGTTGTGTCTCCGTATGCCGACGGCGTGAACAGCGGCACCGAAGCTTCCATCAACACCGAACTGCTGCAGAACACGGACCTGCTGGTCACCACCACCGGTAACGTAAACGTGTGCGACGCCAACATGCTGAAGGCACTGAAATCTGGCGCCGTGGTGTGCAATATCGGTCACTTCGACAACGAGATCGACACCGCCTACATGCGCAAGAACTGGGAGTGGGACGAGGTCAAGCCTCAGGTGCACGTGATCTACCGTGACAAGGCCAGCAACGATCACCTGATCCTGCTGTCCGAAGGCCGACTGGTAAATCTGGGTAACGCCACGGGCCACCCGTCACGGATCATGGACGGTTCTTTCGCCAACCAGGTGCTGGCCCAGATGTACCTGTTCGAGCGCAAGTTCGCCGACCTGCCGGAAGACGGCAAGGCCAAGGGCGTGTACGTTCAGGTCCTGCCCAAGCAGCTGGACGAAGAAGTGGCCCGTGCCATGGTGGAAGGCTTTGGTGGCGTGATCACCAAGCTGACGCCTGACCAGGCAAAATACATCGGCGTACCGGTCGAAGGCCCGTACAAGCCAGAAAGCTACAAGTACTGATCGGACACACACATGGATAGTCAAAAACAATTCAAGCGCCGTTTTAGCTTCGAGTTTTTCCCGCCCAAGACCGACCAGGGCAAGGAAAAACTTCAGGTTGTGCGCGACCAGCTGGCCGAGGTGAATCCGGACTTCTTCTCGGTCACCTTTGGCGCCGGCGGTTCGACACGTGACCGCACCATCGACACCGTGCTGACCCTGCAGAAACAGGGCATTTCCACAGCGCCGCACCTGTCCTGTGTCGGGGGCACCCGCGAGGAAATCGGCGAACTGCTGGACCTGTACAAGCAGCAGGGGATCAGCCGCATCGTCGCCCTGCGGGGCGATCTGCCCTCCGGTATGGGGGCTTCGGGTGAACTTCGCTATGCCAACGAGCTTGTGGAATTTATCCGCGAGCACAGCGGCGACACCTTCAACCTGGAAGTGGCAGCCTATCCGGAGTTCCACCCCCAGGCGCGCAGCGCGGAAGAAGACCTGCAGAACTTCGCCCGCAAGGTGAAGGCCGGCGCCAACAGCGCCATCACGCAGTACTTCTTCAACGCCGACAGCTACTTCTACTTCATCGATCGCCTGGAGAAGATGGACGTTACGGTACCGGTGGTGCCCGGCATCATGCCGATCGTCAACTTCTCCAGCCTGGTGCGGTTCTCCGACATGTGCGGGGCGGAAATTCCGCGCTGGATCCGGAAACAGCTGGAAGCCTACGGTGATGACACCGACAGCATCCGCAAGTTTGGTGAAGAGGTGGTCACGGATATGTGTGAGAGACTGCTGAAAGCCGGCGCCCCCGGCCTGCACTTCTACACGCTGAACCAGGCCCAGCCAAGCCTGAATATCTGGAAAAACCTGGGGATCAATGAAAAGGAACGGATTTCGTTCTAGTGATCCCTTCAGACTGCCGGTAGGGCCTCCCCTTGCCGGCGGTCTGGGTATAAAGGTCAATCATCAGTTGGAAGTCGCTCACCACTTTCTCCTCAAACAGGGACAGTGCGGCATGGGAAGCTAGCTCGTAGGGAAAATACGTCTATTGCAGATCATTCGGAAACGACGAAATTCCTGCCCATGACGAATCACACATTGTTCTTCAACCACCTCAAAGCCCTGGCGTTCGAAGAACGGTCGAGCTTCCAAACTGGCTTCGGTGCTAATCAGATTAGCTGAGTCAGGAAGCTGCGCGATGGCATGGCGGTACAGTTCGGTCGCCACACCCTGACGGGCAAAATCCGGGTGGGTATACAACAGTTCAATGTGATCTGATTCCTGAATCGATAGGAACCCCACTGGCCTGGAACCGACATCAGCAACATAGGTTGTCATTTCATCGAACCGGGCCTGCCATACCGACAGATCAGGTTCCATCGGCGCCCAGGCGTGACGCTGATCCGGAGTGTAGCTGGCAGCGAGTTCATGGACTGAGCGGGTAAATAAGGCCACCAAAGCCGCCAAATCCGTTACGTCGGCCCGCCGGATCAGGTATCTCACAATACGTGCACAAAATCAGACATTGACCGGGCGCAACGCGCTTCGGTTTCCTCCCGTTCAAGGCCGGCTTTGACGCCAGCCCGGTTTCGTTCCGGCTGGTTCTGGCTCGCCTTTACTTTTCCGATCAGTGTTTCAATCGAAACCTCAATACCAACTATCGCCCTCACTAACCCCTCGGTGAAATCCGCCGGCGCATCCTCAACCCCCCAGGGTTCGCTCCTGCCGGACTCGTGACGGTTGGTCAGGTCTCGCAGCAGCTGATGCAGCCAGGCGGAATCTTCAATTACCCGGGCCTGCCCTTCGGCATGAACAGCCACGTAGTTCCATGTAGGCACCACCCGACCGGTTTCCGACTTGGTTGCGTACCAGGACGGAGAGACATAGCCATCAGGCCCCTGAAATACCACCAGAACCTTCGCGCCATCTTGCAGGCGTTTCCAGACAGGATTGCTTCGGGCCACATGACATCGCAAGCTACCCGGGGCTTCGCCCCCTTCGTAGCTCAGGTGAAAGGGCAAATGGTTAGCCTCGATGCCCTCCTCATCCGCCACGATCAGCAATCCGAAACTGTGTTCCTGTATCAGTTGGCGCAGCTCATCGCTGTCGTCTTCTCTGAAGTGGTTGGGCACGTACACTGAAGGGGGCTCCCTGAAAGGCCATGAAGATACTGATCAAACAGCAGGTTCGCCCGTCGATCAAGCCCACAAGTGAGAACAGGACCGACAGGCCGCGCACTCTTTTCTCCTGAATTGCAGAAAACCTAGCAATTGCCGACCATCAAGTTGTCCATTGGACATGCGACAGACTCCAGATATTGAACCAGGTGACTTGAGAGTTCCCGGGCATCCTCCCCGGCGCCATGAATAAAACTCGAATTCCGGCGGCGCATGAACGGCAACCCCATCACGTACAGTCCATCGATGTCTGCAATACCTCCATCGTGCTTGAGCCTGCCTTTATCATCGAAGGCGGGCATGTCCACCAGCCAGCGGTAATCCGGCTGCAGTCCGTTGGCCCAGATCACACTCCGGATGTTCCTTTGTGCCAGATTCAGTTTCAGAAGCGGTGACGACTCTATCTGTGTCGGGCCGAAGGGGACCGGGTCATCAATGTCCATAAGCAGGTCCTGCCGATCCGCCCAGTCATCAATGCGACGAACCAGTCGCTGAAGCTTGAGATCCGCCAGCGCACAGTGATTGCGCAGCGAGCCGGAAAACTGGACGGTCTGGTCATGGGCCGACACCAGACGCCCCGCCAACTGAACCCCAAGCGAGCGGACGTGATTGAGATCGAAGATGCGCTGTGCGACGTCGCCAATCAACTGGGGTGATGACAACCGTCTCAGACGTTTCAGATCCTCCACCTGATCGTATCGTTCGTTGTGCATCCCCATCAGATGCAGCCACCGCTGGATATCCAACCCCCGGTAGGTGCGGGGCATACGCACGTGTTCACCCACACACAACACCACACCCCGACCGCTTTGTGCGAGTTCCGCAGCAATCTGCAGACCACTTGCAGAGGCCCCCACCACCATCACGTCTCCATACGGCAGTTGCCGCGGATTACGATAATGCAGGCAACTGAACTGGCTGATGGCCGGCGACAACTGGGAGGAAAACACCGGCAATTTCGGCCGGGCAAAGGCGCCACTGGCCACCACCAGCGACCGGCACTGCCAGTCGCCCCGGCTGGTCTCCACCTTGAAGCCTTCCCCATGGATCGTCGCCCGCCGAACCGCCGTGGAGGTCTGCACCGGCGCGTTGATCGCGCCGGCGTAGCCACTGATGAAACGAGCGGTTTCCTGAGCCGTCATAAAGGCATCCGGCGAGTCTCCCCGGTAGGCGTAACCGGGTAGTTGCGATTGCCAGTTGGGTGTCAGCAGGCGCAGGGAGTCCCAACGCTGGCTAAGCCA
Organism: Marinobacter suaedae; assembly: GCF_030519635.1. Classification (NCBI taxonomy): domain Bacteria; kingdom Pseudomonadati; phylum Pseudomonadota; class Gammaproteobacteria; order Pseudomonadales; family Marinobacteraceae; genus Marinobacter; species Marinobacter suaedae. The sequence goes on from NZ_JAUMIS010000001.1 coordinate 680,385, forward strand.
GGCGTTAGCCACTTCGCCGCGTTCCAGCAGTACATGATCAATCTGCTGTTCCTGCAGGCAGGCACTGAAAGCCAGTCCTGCGTGACCGGCACCAACGATCACGCAATCTACCCGGTTAACGCCGCTCACTTTACGACAACTGAAACGTTGGTGGGGTTGGTCAGGATGTCGAACACCGCTGAACGCTTCTGGGACTGAGCCACCAGCGCTTCGATATCCTCCTGGCTGGCATCGGCGTCGATGTCGAAGCACACTCGAACATCACCAAAACCATTGCGGACATCGCCATCCGCCCCCAGGATGCCCCGCAGGTCCATATCCCCTTCCAGGGACGCCTTCACAGAGTGCAGCTGGATATTCCTGTACTGGGCCACCGAGGCGATGCCTGCGGTCAGGCAGCTGGCCAGACCCACCAGGATGTATTCGACCGGTGTGATGCCGTTGTCTTCGGAGGCAAACACTTCCGGATGATCCGCATCAAAGGTGGCTTTCTGTTTGTGGTTCTGTTCCTCGCCCAGACCAAAAAAGCCTTCCACGGAGGTGTTACAGTGAGTGCCGTTTACCCATTCACACTGGGCGCGCCATTGGAACTGGGCAGCGGCCGGCATCTGGGTAACCGCATCGCGGGCGCCTACCAGGGCTTCAACATTGATACCGTTGTGGACAGATTTCTGAGTAGCGATCATGTTCATGACTTTCTCCTGATTCAGCTCGTTAAGTTGGCTGAGCTGTTGGTCGACCGGTATTGGTCGATGGAGAAAGTGTCTCGCCTTACCGTGGAAACCACCGTGGTAAGAAGCGTGGAATTTCGACAAAAATCGTCATGGATGGAAATGTTTGAACGCCCAGATGCTTTCTACGGGCATACCGGCCTGATACTGGGCATGGCGGACCGCCTCCGCATCGGGCGCCGCGTAGAGGCACAACATCCGGGTCTTGTCCTGTGAAAAGTAGGAATGCACAAAGCGGACATTGTGCGCTTTCAGGCATCCACCGTGGGCATCCTCCCTGGCCTGAAGGTCTTCAATTTTCACCGGCTCATCGAACCGGCGGCTGACCATCACGGTCGGGGCCGCCTCTATCCCGGCCGGGTGCACGCTGCTGCTCCAGGAGGTCAGGAAATTACTCCCAGACTCGCGCAGTGCCCGGCGGAGTGATTCAAGGTCGGGTGCCCGGAAGTGGCAGATCATATCCTTACCATTGCTACCCAGGAAGCTTTGTTGCCACTCGATACCATAGAGTGACAGACAGCCGTCTGACTCGCTGGCAAGTTGCATGACGTCCTCATCAGACAGCGGCGTTTCGTAAAATCGCTCTACAATGACATCAATCAAAGCGCATCCTCTCCCATGGGTTGGCTGGAGATCGTTAGCCTCCAGCGGTATCGCATCCTGCATTGCATTCATCTGGTATCAGCTGCTCAATGCGCTCAAGAGCCCACTGGGCTACTGCATGGGGCGTTTCTGACAACGCTGCGTCACGATGAGATTTACTGGCGTCCATATCGCCCTTCTGCGCCAGGCAATAGGCCAGAACCGCATTGGCCAGCGTGCGCTCGGTGGGGCGATCCAGCAGATTCGCGTAGCCCAGAGCTTCCTGCCCCCGTGCACTGGCCGAGGCGCAGTCTCCACGCTCAATGCTCTGAAACGCACTGCGTGTTAACACATAGGCCAGGCGAAACTTGGCGTCGGCCTGGCGCAACTGCTCGATGGCCTCATTCAACCCGACATCGGACCCGCCCAGTGCGATTTGGCACAGGGCCGCAAAGCAGCGGGCAAACGGTGCTTCGCTGCCTTCGGGAAGCTTCTCACCAAGCTGCAGCAACTCCTCACAACAGGCACTGGCGGCGACATAATTGCCAGATTCATACTCCAGCATCGCCAGATATTCCAAAGTCTGGAACTCCCCGTGGCGCATGCCTTCCTTGCGGTACAGTGCCTTGCCTTCCCGCAGCAACGCCCGCGCATCGTCAAACCGGTGTTCGTGGAATCGCAACATACCCAACGAAGCCGGAATGGCCGGTGGTCGCATCCGGCTCCTTTCCGCCAGCGCAGACGCTTCCATCAGCATGGCATCGGCCTGCGGCAGATCCCGTTCCAAAAGCGCCAGGCATCGGGCCGCCTCCGCCAGACCGGAAACCGCCTCCCGCTCCGTTCCGCTGCGGGTGGCCCGCTCGGCCTGCTCCATGCTTTCCCAGGCCTGAATACCCTGGCCGTGGGACCATCGAAGATTACTTGCCAACTGGTATCCCCGACGGGCGTGATCAATGGCGTCGTATTCCAGAGCATGCTCGGCCAATACCACCAGCTGGTCGGAAGCTTTTTCCCAGTCGTCCACGCAGGTGGCCGACAGCAGAATGTCGTTCAGTTCGATGGAGTAGCAGACACGATCGACCTCCGACAACGACTCGACCATCTGAAGCCCGCGAGTGGCCAGCTGACGGGCATCTTCATTGGCAAAAAACCGTGCACACAAGCGCCCTGCACTGATGCAGGCCCGCACCGCCAGCGCGGTGTCTCCGCTTAGGCTGGCGTGGTGGGCCAGGTCGGAGGCGTAATCCAGATCAATGGCAGATTCCTGCTCTAGCAACAGCGCAATGTGCCGATGCATCACTGCACGACGGGTGGGTGACAAGGCATTGTAGATACTCCGGGCGATCAGGTTGTGCACAAACTCGAATCCGCCGGCTCTGGTCTGAATCAGGGATTGCCGCTCGGCGGTTTCCAGGGCGGTTCCGGCATCCAGGGCAGACTGGCCAGAAAGCTGACAGAGGCGTTCAATGGAGATCCTTGGTGCCAGCAACGCCGCCCAGCGGATCACTTCCGCCTCATCGACATCAATTCGCGACATCCTGTCCAGCACCAGCTCTTGCAGGGAACCGCCTGCGCCGCCCGATAATTCGGCCCGGGCCAGCTCAACCGCCAGCAGCGGATTCCCCCTGCACCGCTGGCACAACTCGTCGCTGTCTGCGCCGGGCGCGCGCTGCTCTATGATGCGCCTGACGTCGGCATCGGCCAGTGGCTTCAATCGCTGCTCATACAGCAGGCGATCGTGCCGCAAGCCCCTCAGCACACGTTGCATGGCCCGGTTGTCTTCCAGTTCGGCCTCCCTGGATGCCAGCAGAATCATGAGTGGCCGATCCCGGTTCATCCGGGCGACGTAATGCAGCGCCTCGGCACTGGACTCGTCACTCCACTGCACATCATCAAAGAATAGGGCCAGCGGCTTCTGGGTCAGCTGTGCCTGGACAGCGGTGTTGATTTGCTCAAGCAGCTGTTCCCGACTGGTCGCCGGTGCGAATGCGGCATTGCCTTCCCCCTTATTCTGGCGCAGGGCATCCAGCCAGAGCGCAAAGGGGCGCAGGGTTTCAGCCTCAAAGGCAGCCGCAGACAAGGACGCAAATCCGGTCTCGGTCGTTAGTCTGGCCGCTTCCTTTAACAGGGTGCTCTTGCCAATGCCCGGCTCCCCCCGCATGAGAATGACCATCGCGCAGGACTGGTCAACGGAGGTCCGTATGGCGGTTGAGAACTGGCTGATTTCGTCGTCGCGTCCCACCAGCTGCGTCCTGGGTCGCGGGAACATCGGCTCGGCCACGGGTTCAGGCTCGGGCGAACGGGGCACCTCCGGGCGCTGGCGGCCAGCACCCGGGGCTCCGTGCAGGGCCTGAACAAGCGCCGGACTGGACTCAACCCCCACCTCCTTCAGCAGACGATTGCCCAATCGGTACTGCTGCTCTGCTTCATCGCCAAGGCCATTGGCCACCAGCAGGCGAATCAGCTGGGCTCGCTTGCTCTCATCATAGGGCGAACTCACCGCCAGGGTGCGGGCATAGGGCAAGGCCCTGGCCAGCTCATCGGCTTGACTGCGCCGGTCGACAATCTCCTGCAAAAGCGTCGAACGCGCCTCATTGATGCGGTCCCGTTCACTGACACACCAGGCGTGGAAGTGATGAAAGTTAGGCAGCTCCAAGCCTTCCAGCAGGTTGCCCTGAAAGCTACTGGCGGCATGTTCAAGGGCGTCCAGCGGCTGGTCACTGAGATCCCCCTCCACCAGGCGATACAACTCAAGGACGTCGATATGGGCGCCGGCGGGGGTGAAGCGAACCTGGTTGCGGTCAGCGAGAATGCGGGTGTCGTGCTGGGAATCCACCAGATTGCGAATCTTGGACAGACTCCAGCGCAGGGAGCCACGGGGATCATCCGGGATTTCCCACAGCAATTCGCACAGGGACTGGCGATGGAAGGCGCGATCCTGGATAGCCAGGTACACCAGCAGGGCCCGGGTTTTTCGGGATGGTGGCAAGGCCAGCACTTTACCGCCGCGCATCACCTTCATGTCACCAAGGAAATGCAGATAGAGGTCCATCGTATGAGTCGGCCTTTGCCCTGATCGTCAAATCATTATAGGAACCGCCAGAAAACAAACTCAAGGCAAAGCCGTTGGGTTTGAGTGGTCATTGGAACAAATTCCACGGTGGCTACCACGGTGGCTCCATTGCTTCCCACTTACCGTGGGTACCTGGATCAGCAATCAGGAGATGACCCATGACCCGATACAACTCCATTCTCGACACCATCGGCAACACCCCGTTAGTGAGACTCAACCGGTTAGCCCCCGAGGGGGTGAACATGTACGTCAAGGTAGAAGCTTTCAACCCCATGGGTTCAGTCAAAGACCGGATGGCACGGGAAGTTATCGAAAAGGCGGAACGCAGTGGCGACCTGAAACCCGGGCAAACCGTGATCGAAGCCACCAGCGGCAACACAGGAATAGGTCTTGCGATGGTCTGCGCGGCGAAGGGCTACCCACTGGTGGTGGTGATGTCGGAAAACTTCAGTGTGGAGCGCCGCAAGTTGCTGCGTTTCCTCGGCGCCAAAGTCATCCTGACACCGGCGGCGGAAAAGGGCACCGGCATGCTCAACAAGGCCGTTGAACTGGCGGAGGCACATGGCTACTACCTGTGCCGGCAGTTCGACAATGACGCCAATGCCGAGATACACCGCAAGACCACCTCCCGGGAAATCCTGGCCGACTTTGCGGATGAGCCTTTGCATTTCTGGGTCTCTGGTTACGGCACCGGCGGCACCTTGAAAGGCGTGGCGGATGTGCTGAAAGCCGAGAGCTGCCAAACCCAGATCATCGTCGCCGAACCGGATAACTCTCCGGTACTGGCCAGCGGTATCCCCCAGATCAGGAACCAGGACGGCTCAGTGGCCAGGAGTCACCCCCGGTTCCGCCCCCACCTGATGCAAGGCTGGGCACCGGATTTTATTTCCTCCCTGACGGAGGGTGCCGTCACCGACGGCTGTATCGACGAGATCATCCCGGTAAACGGACAGGACGCACTGACACTGTCCCGGCGCCTCGCCCGGGAGGAAGGCATCTTCGCCGGCATTTCCAGTGGCGCAACTCTGGCGGCCGCCCTGACCATTGCCGAGCGCAGTGAGCCGGGCACCAACATCGTCTGCATGCTGCCGGATACCGGCGAGCGCTATCTGTCGACCCCCCTGTTTGCCGATATCACCGAAGATATGACGGAAGAAGAGATAGCGCTGTCACGATCAACCCAGGGCTACAGGTTCGATTTGCCGCCAGCTCCTAAGGCTCCGCCTGCCCCCGCAGCCGTGCCTGTCCAGATCGTTACCGATGCCTCCGTTAAGGACTACACCGAGCGACTGATCGACAACGAACCCGTGGTGATGTTTGCGCTCGAATGGTGCGAGTTCTGCTGGGCGGTTCGGAAGCTGTTCGCGAGCCTGGGTGTGCCCTACCGCAGCGTTGACCTCGATTCGGTGGAATACCAGGCCAACGATCGGGGCGGCAAGATTCGCTCCGTACTCAGCGAGAGCCTGGGCGTCTCCACCATCCCACAAGTCTTTATTGGCGGCGAATGGATCGGAGGCTGCTCTGAGGTCTTCGCCGCCCTTCAGGATGGTTCGCTAAAGGAAAGACTTTCCCGAAGCGGCATTGCCATCACCTCTGTTCCTAAGCACCCCGAGAAATTGCTGCCCCAGTGGATACAGCCCCGTTGCGCCAGCTAACTGATACAGGAGATTCGCCATGACATTCATCAACATCATCGACCCGGCCGAGGCCAACGCTGACGTCCTCGCCATGTACGACACTGAACTGAAGGGAAACGGGTTTCTGCCCAGTTATGCCAAGGTGTTTTGCCATCGCCCCAAAACCATGGATCTGTGGGCCGACTTGCACCGGGGCATACGGGAACAGCTGGATCGCAGACTTTACGAACTGGCGACGGTCGCCGCAGCCGTCGAACTGAAAAGTACAGCCTGCAGCCTTGCCCATGGTGCGAAGCTGGCGCGGTTCTACAGTGCGGACGACGTATTAGCGATTGCCAGCGGTGAGGAAGCGAGCGCGCCCGGTTTCTCTGAACAGGATGTAGCCGTCATGGCATTGGCCCGGAAAGTAGCCCGTGATGCAGGGAGTGTGGAAGCCGACGATATTCAGCGCCTGAAAGCCTCGGGCCTGACCGATGGAGAGGTGTTCGACATTGTCGCTACCGCCGCTGGCCGGGCCTTTTTCACCAAGCTGGTCGAAGGGCTCGGAGCTCTGCCGGATGCTGAAATGGCGGCAGTCGGGCTGCCCCTGTGTGAAGGCATGGTGGTGGGCAAGCCGATTGACGGGACCTACGGAAGCTATCAGAACTAAACGTCCCTCCAGAGCGCGGAGCCCCTTTTGGGGGCTCCTGCCTCACACTCCGGCCATCCATGTTTCAATGACAGTGATGGCTGATTTCCCCGATGTGCCTGTGGTCGGTGCCACAACAGCCCCCCAGGATGGAGAAACTCGGGAACGCGCTCCGAAGCTGTTTGTATTGCAGGCCCAGCTCCTCGGGATTCCCATCATCCAGTTCTTCGCAGGCATCCAGCTCGTCATGACTCATGCGGGAGGCATTTGCCCGGATTCCCTGTATCCGTTTCACCCAGTCTTCTCCGGCCTCCAGAGCCTGGCTGAAATGATCCGGATGAGCGCAGTTAATCATGTAGTAGGCAGGGCCGTTATCCGTCGCCTCGTCGACCCGTTCAATGGCGTCCTTCAGGATGGTTCCATCGGGCAGACGACCGTCTGTCTCTGTGGTGAACGAAATAACAGCCGGAATACCCGCTTGCTGCGCCGCCAGGGTAATCCCGATGGCCTCTTCCGGGTAAGTCATGGTGATCGCCGACACCATGTCCGCGTTGGTGTCTGCAAAGGCGGCAATCTGGTGTGAGTGGTACTGCCTTGCCTCCTCGCCGGACATGCGACTGGTCACCTGGTAGCCATCACCCCTGGGTCCGATGCACCCACTAATGACGATTGGGCTTTCAGGTACTGAAAATTCTTTGCGCAACGACTCGAGAAGCTCAATCGCCAGGCGGTTATAGCGATCAAGATCGGACTCGCTATGCCCCAGTTCAGCGCCCCAATCCCGGTTGGCCCTCCAGGTCGGGCTCTCCAGAACAAAGCCCTGATGGCCGTGAACGGCGATGGCGAGATAAGACTCATAGTATTCACGTAACGCTGTCCGCCCCGGTGCGCTGTCCAGAAGCGGATAGGCCGCAAAAAACGGCAAATCAAAGCCATTATGGAAAATGAGTGTGGTCTCGATGCCACCATCGGTCAGGAACAGAGTGCCCCTGGATTGCGGAAGTTGTTCGCGGTAGATGCTCATGCTGCCCTCCTTCAGAATGCGTCATAGCAAGTGTTCAAGGACAGTCTATGCCCCTCCGTCACCAAAAGCAGTGGACCATCAGCGCGGAAATAAAGATTATTTAAATCAACTATTTCAACAACTTAAAACAAACCTGAAAATTCCAGGCGCATCCTCGGGAATTAGCTATACCCTTGGTATAGCTAAGCGGAGGTCAAAACCATGACAACCCGAAGCAACAGCAGCCACGACCGGATACTGGAGGTTGCACAGAGCGTCATTCTACAAAAGGGATTTGCCGGCACGTCCATTGACGACATTCTCGAAAAGGCGGCCGTCACCAAAGGCGGTTTTTTCTACCACTTCAGCGGGAAAAGTGATCTTGCGAAGGCGCTGGTGAACAACTACCTCGATGGCGACAAAGCCATCTTTAAAAACCTGTTCACGCAGGCCGATGCCCTCAGCGAAGACCCGCTGCACCAGCTACTGATTTTCCTGAAGCTGTTCGCGGACCTGATGAGCGACCTTGCCGAAGCACACCCCGGATGCCTTGTGGCGGGCTTCACCTACGAAAGCCAGCAGTTCGACGATGAAGTGCGGAATCTCATAAAGAGCGGCGTACTGAGCTGGCGAAAGATGATTGCCGAACGGCTTGAAGCGGCCAAGGAGAAATACCCTGCGGTCTGTGAAATCGACACTGAAACGCTGGCAGATATGTTCACAACCACTATTGAGGGAGGGATTATTTTGTCCCGGATTTTTCAGGACAAAACCATCCTGGTGAAGCAGGTGCTGGCCTATCGCACACATTTACGGCTGGTGTTTGGGGATCTTGGGTGAGCTTCGCCAACCACTCCCTCACGAGGAGTGCGATATTTTACCGATCAGGGAGTCACTGGCCCGAACCTTAGACCCTGCAGGAGTCATCGCGAGTGAGTTCCTTGACCCGGGCATTGCGGGAGCCAAGGGGGGCGTTTTTCTCCAAAATGTTCGTCTCGCATAAGAAACCATCCGGTACCTGCTCAATTCCAGCATCGTAGGTATAGCTCAGTTCCAGCTCCATGATCAGGTCCTTATTGGAACTTTCGGGGATTGTTAAGGCGCAGGATCACGCCAGCATTGGCCGCATGATCCTCCCCCCATTGGCAGGGTGGCCAGCCAGCGCTGTTAACTGTATTATCCGCCGAGGTTAACAGCCCCCATTCAGCAGTAAACAGCGTGACCGGAGACCCTACATGCGCAACGCCGATCTTGTCGCTCGCGATCTCAAATCCGTTTGGCACCCCTGCACCCAGATGAAAGATCACGAAAGTCTGGCACCCGTCCCCATCAAAAAAGGCAGTGGTGTGTGGCTGGAAGATTTCGACGGCAATCGCTACATCGACGCGGTGAGTTCCTGGTGGGTGAATCTGTTTGGCCATTCCAACCCGCGCATAAACGCAGCCATTCAGGAGCAAATGGGTCAACTGGAGCACGTTATCCTGGCGGGCTTCACTCATGAGCCGGTGGTCAACCTGTCGGAACGGCTGATCGAAGTCACACCGGAAGGCCTGAACAAGTGTTTCTACGCAGACAACGGTTCTTCGGCCATCGAAGCCGCGCTCAAGATGAGCTACCACTACTGGAAGAACCACGGCAAGCCGGGCAAGAAGAACTTCGTCAACCTGAGCAACAGCTACCACGGCGAAACCCTGGGCGCCCTGGCGCTGGGTGATGTGGCCCTGTACAAGGACACCTACCAGCCACTGCTGATGGAAGTCCTCACGGCGCCCTCCCCCGATGCTTACAACAAGGAGCCGGGTGAGACCGACGAAGCCTACGCGCTGCGCCAGTTTGAAGCCATGGACAAACTCCTGGCGGAAAAGCACGACGACATCTGCGCCGTCGTGGTGGAACCGCTGATTCAGTGCGCCGGTGGTATGCGGATGCACCATCCGATTTACCACACCAAGCTGCGTGAAGCCTGTGACAAGTATGGCGTGCACCTGATCGCCGATGAAATTGCCGTCGGCTTTGGCCGAACCGGCACCCTGTTTGCCTGCGAGCAATCCGGCATCACACCGGATTTCATGTGTTTGTCCAAGGGACTGACCGCCGGTTACCTGCCCCTGTCCGTGGTGCTGACCACCGACAACGTCTACGATGCGTTCTACGACGACTACGAAACCCTGAAGGCCTTCCTGCACTCCCACAGCTACACGGGCAACCCACTCGGCTGTGCGGTGGCGCTGGCCACCCTGGACATCTTCCGGGATGACAACGTGATTGAGAACAACCGCCGTTTGTCCGCCTGCATGGCAGACAGCGTCGCCCACCTGGCCGACCACCCGAACGTTGGGGACATCCGCCAGCACGGCATGACCATGGCGGTGGAAATGGTCAAAGATAAGGCCGCGAAAACGCCGTTTCCATGGCAGGAACGCCGGGGCATCCGGGTATTCAAGCATGCATTAACCCGCGAGTCCTTGCTTCGCCCCCTGGGTAATGTGATTTACTTCATGCCGCCTTACGTCATCACCGAGGAACAGATCCGGCATCTGGCTCAGGTGGCGACGGAAGGCATTGAGATCGCCGTTCGAGACTGACACAGGACCCGACCACCATGCGCATCCCCCGCATCTATACGGATTCCCCCCTGGGCGAAGGCGTGACTACGGATCTGGATGACAACGCGGCCCAGCACGTGGGCCGCGTATTGCGCATGCAACCCGGGCAGGAACTGCTTCTGTTCAACGGGGACGGCAAGGACTATCCGGCCACCATCGCCGAATCCGGCAAGAAGCGGGTCGCGGTGTCCGTGGGCACACCGGTCGACAATCCGACAGAATCCTCACTTTCCATTGTTCTTGGCCAAACCCTCTCCAAGGGCGACCGCATGGATTACGCCGTGCAGAAAGCCGTTGAAATGGGCGTGACGCAGATCGTGCCGCTGACCACCGAACGGTGCGATGTAAAGCTCAAGGGTGACCGGGAAGAAAAACGCCTGCGGCATTGGCAGTCGGTGGCCATCAGTGCCGCCGAACAATGTGGCCGCGCCCGGGTTCCTGACATCCTGCCGGTCATGACCATTGACCAGTGGTTGGAACACAGCCGCGAATGCAATCTGCGCCTGGTTCTTCACCACCGGACCGAACAATCCCTGTCATCGATGACGCCGCCGGCCAGTGTTGCCCTGATGGTGGGCCCCGAGGGTGGGCTGACTGCCGACGAAATTGCCATGGCCGAGCAGTCCGGTTTCCACCCGGTCGCTTTGGGGCCGCGCGTCCTGCGCACCGAAACCGCTCCTGTTGCCGCCATCTCCCTGTGTCAGTGGTTGTGGGGTGATTACGGCAATCCTACCTGACCGGTACAGCCGTCTCAGACTGGCGGCCAAGTCATTGACAGGCCTGAGGTTGACACACATGATGCTGAGTCAATCGCCTGCCTGACGGGCTCAAAAACGATACGAAAGAACCACCTGGCGCGAGTTACGGATGACGAGTTTGTTCACCAACCCTGAGTTCTGGCAATACCTCAGTATCCCTGTGATTGCCGCCCTGATTGGCTGGACCACCAACTGGCTGGCCATCAAAATGACCTTCTACCCTCTGGAATTCGTCGGCAAACCGCCCATCTTTGGCTGGCAGGGCATCATCCCGTCCAAGGCCCGGAAAATGGCGGCCAAGAGCGTCGACGCCACCATCGCGAAAATTGGCACCGTGGATGAAATTTTCCAGCAGATCGACCCGAAGGTGCTGGCCACACACATCGTCAGCTCGGTGGACCCCCGTATCGAGGAATACGTGGATGAAATGATGGCAAAGGAGCACCCGACCTTCTGGGAAAACCTGCCCTCCTCCGCGCGCAAGATGGTGTACGAGCGAGTCAGAAAGGCGACCCCTCAGCTGGTCGACAATCTGGTGGAAGATCTATCGGACAACATTGAGGATCTCCTCGACATCAAAGGCATGGTCATTGACCGCCTGGCCAGGGACAAGCGGCTTCTGAACCGGATCTTTCTGGAATGCGGCGAGGTGGAGTTCCGCTTCATCATCAACTCCGGCCTGTATTTCGGTTTCCTGTTCGGTCTCATCCAGATGGCCGTCTGGTATTTCTATCCTGTCTGGTGGGTGCTGCCCTTCTTCGGCTTGCTCGTGGGCTGGGCCACCAACTGGATTGCCCTGAACGTCATCTTCCGGCCACTGCATGCCAGGAAAGTTGGGCCACTCAAAATTCAGGGACTGTTCCTAAAGCGCCAGCCGGAAGTGGCCGAATCCTTTTGCCACATCGTGACCCATGAAATCCTGACGGTGGGAAATATTATTCGCGCCATTCTGGATGGCCCGAAAGGCGACCGCGCCCGAAACATGGTCAAGAAACACATCAAACCTCTGGTGGACGAAACCGCTGGCATGGGCAAGGCATTGACCCAGGTGGCGTTCGGCCCCACCGGATTTGCCACCCTGAAGAACCAGGTTGGGGAAAAGGCCATCGAGATTTCAAAGACGTCGTTCAACAACCCGGTGTTCGAGCAGGACCGGGCGCGGGCGGTGGAATCGATTATGGTGGAACGCATGACGGCGTTGTCGTCTGAGGAATTCCAGGACCTGTTGCGGCCCTGTTTCCAGGAAGATGAAATCAAGTTGATTCTGGTGGGCGCTTTCCTGGGGATGACCGCGGGTATCTTCCAGCTGGTGTTCGTATTCGGTCAGGCGGTGCTCTGACCGCCCGCCTTATCCGACGGCACCGCCCTTATTACGGTCGGGCCGCCTCTTCACCTTGTGGAGTCAACTTTTCGGCCGGCTCAGTAGACTCTTCATCTTGCCCGTCAGCCTCTTCACCATCCTTCACCGCGCGGTCCACCAGGTCAGGATCCCTGGCAAGTTCGGCAAAGGTTTTGTCAAACAGATCGTGCTCTCCGCGAATCTCCTTGAGCGGGATCGGAAAGGGCAAACGATCAACCACCCGATCCTCATCCTGACGAACCGCAGAAAGCACATCATTAATGGTGATGCGATCCAGCACCCGGCCAGGCACCAGCTGGTCTCCCTGGCGACCCGCCAGGGATAACAATCCAGCCCGGATGAGTTTGTCACTCACCCCACGTGTGACCTCGCCCGGCACTCGCAACCGTTGCTCCAGTTCCTCCTGCTGGGGCGCAGCCTCACCTTTGGTGAACGGCACGGACACCAGCCACATGAGCGACAGTGCCACCTTTTCCTGCAACTCGGGCGCCAGCTGAACCTGCCGACGCTTGGCCACCGATCCCGGGTTCTGCAAATAGAAGGTCAGGCTGGCACCCAGCAACAGGATCAGCCAGTTAAGGTATGTCCAGATCAACAGGATGATACCGATGGCAAAGCTGGAATAGATGGCTGCGTACTTCGCTGACCCGGCAACGAAGGAGGCGAACAACATGCCGGCCGCCTGCCAGGACACCCCGGCCACCAGCCCGCCAATAAAGGCGTACTTGAGTTTGACCCGGGTATTGGGCATGAAAATGTAGACGAAGGTGAAGGCACCGACCACCAGGAAGAATGGCGTTAACCGACTCAACATCAGGATGGCCGACCCGAACGGTTCGATGGCGATGAGTTTCTGAACGAACGTGGAGGAGAAAATGGTGGCACTGACACCAATGGCCGACACCATCAGCAGCGGCCCCACCATGATCACGCTCAGGTAATTGCTGAAACGCTGCCCCAGCGAACGCATATCCGGCACTCGCCAGATCATGTTGAAGGAGCGTTCGATCTTTTGCAGCAGGGAAATCACGGTGTAAACCAGCAGGGCCAGGCCGAGAGAACCCAGGACCCCCACCTTCATATTGTCCACGAAGCCGAGAATCTGTTCGGCTATCTCCAGCCCCTGGGGCCCCATGGGCTCGAAAAACTGAAACAGGAAAGGCTCGATTCGCTGGTGCACCCCCATTGCCTTCAGTACCGAGAAACTGAGCGCCAGCAAGGGCACGATACTCAGCAAGGTGGTGTAGACCAGCCCCATGGCGTGAAGGGTCAGGTGACCACTGAGGACATCCCGGATTAACGCATAGGAGGTGCGCCCGGATTTATAGAGCCAGGTCCACGGCCACTGCGTTGGCGGATTGGGGTTGGCGAGTATCCACGTTTCTACGGCCTTCAGCCGGTCTTTCATTTGGGAAGAAGCCACTCAACATCCTGTTGTCACGGTTTTACACAGAATATCAGGCAGATACCTGACACAACAGAGTATGGCCAATTCCAGGCCAATTGCGAACCTAACCAGACTGCATAACCATATGGCATGAATTTACTTCCAGTTATATAGCGATTCCTGTAGAAATGTCTGCGAAATTGACGAATTTTCCGAACAGGTGTTCCTTTATGCGTCTGCAGTATTCTCTGGCCCTCGTTGCGGCCACCGCCATCGCTCCGGGTGCCGCCCTGGCAACCAACGGTTACTTTGCCCACGGCTACGGCACCATCAACAAAGGCATGGCCGGTGCCGGAACAGCCCTGGGACAGGACAGCATTGCCGCCGCGACCAACCCCGCCGGTATGGCGTTTGTAGGTGACCGGATGGACGGTGGATTCGAGATCTTCTCGCCCAGACGCCAGTATGAAGTTGAGGGAACGGTTCAGGCGCCTCCCGCCTTTTCACTGCAGCCGGGCACCTATAAAAGCAGCCGTAACGGTTTCGTGATTCCGCACCTCGGCTTTAACCGGCAGGTCACCGACGAGCACACACTCGGCGTATCGGTGTTTGCCAACGGTGGCATGAACACCTCGTACCCCGGCAAGAACGGCGGTCCCTTTTATGGTGGCCGCACCGGTGTCGACCTCAAGCAGGTATTTATCGCGCCGACCTGGTCCTGGGAATTCGCGGACAATCAGGCCTTCGGTATTTCCCCCCTGATTGCCTATCAGCAGTTCGAGGCCAAGGGACTGAGCCAGTTTGCGCCCTTCTCTTCCGACCCTGACGCGCTGACCGACAACGGCACCGACGATGCCTGGGGTTACGGTTTCCAGATCGGCTGGCAGGGTGAAATCACCGACACCCTGCGCGGCGGCGTCAGCTGGCGCAACATCCTGCACATGAACGAATTCGACAAGTATCAGGGCCTCTTTGCCAGGCAGGGGGACTTCGATATTCCCCAGATGTTCAAGGCGGGCATAGCCTGGTCTGGGATTCAGGATCACTGGATCCTGCTGGATGTTCAGCACATCCGCTACAGCGAAATTGACAGTGTGGGTAACCCGCTGCTGCCGAACCTGCAGACCGCCCAGCTGGGCAACGATGACGGCGCCGGTTTTGGCTGGGACGACATGACTGCCTACAAGCTGGGCTGGCAGTGGCAGCAGACCAGGGAGCATGCCTGGCGCGCTGGCATAAGCTACGGCAAGAACCCGATTTCCAGTGAAGATGTGCTGTTCAACATCCTGGCCCCGGGCGTTCAGGAGTGGCATGTCACTGGTGGTTTCACTCACAACCTCACCGCAGATCTGCAGTTGTCCGGCATGGTGTTCTATTCACCAGCCAAAGAAGTGAAGGGCCCCAATCCGCTGTCACCTAACCAGACCATTGCGCTGGAGATGTACCAGGTCGGCGCCTCCGCCAGCGTCGGCTGGAGCTTCTAGGACGGTATAGAAATTGAGATAAACAACGGACGATCTCACTCGCCCCGGCACTGCCGGGGCTTTTTTATTTGGGCGGCGTCTAGGCGACGGAATTGAGATTGCCCGCTGTGATATTCACGATGCGCTGTCGTGCCTCCCGGCTTGCCCAGGCTGAGTGCGGTGTAACGATGAGATTGGGGATGTCATCCGCCAGCAACGGATTCCCATTGCGGGGCGGCTCTTCGGTCAGCACATCAAATCCTGCACCACCGATCTGGCCTGAACGAAGCGCATCGGCCAGCGCCTGCTCGTCCACTAACCCACCGCGGCTGGTGTTGATCAGCAACGCGTCGTTTTTCATCATGCCCAGCTCACGGGCGCCGATAAGATTGCGGGTCTCCTCTGTCAGCAAGCAATGCAGTGACAGTACATCCACTTTCGGCAACAGCTCGTCCAGGGGAACCCGTGGAATGCCATCCACTTCCCCGGCCTCCTGCCCCGGCCTGGCCCCAAGCAGAATATTCATTCCGAAGGCCCTGGCTCGTTCGACCACGCCCTGCCCCAGATCACCGTAACCAATGACCCCCAGTGTCCGGCCTTCCAGCTCTAGAATGGGATGGTCCATCAAACAGAACATATCGCTTTTGGCCCATCGCCCTTCGCGAACGTCCCGGTCGTAATCCAGCAGACGAGTCGCCAATGCCAGCATAAGCGCCAGGGTGTGCTGGGCGACCGTCGAACGGCCATAGTTGGTCACGTTCATCACGCGAATGTCATGGTCCCTGGCGGCCGCCTGATCGATGTTATTCAGACCGGTGGCGACCACGGCGATGTGCTTCAATTCGGGACAGGTTTCGAAATGGGATCGCTGCAACACCACTTTGTTGGTGATAACAGTGTCGAATCCGCGAATTCGATCCAACACCTGCTCCGGTGTCGTTCGTCCATGTTTCACCAGCGAACCGGTGGCCTGCTCGATGGGCGACAGGTCGACGTCGCTTCCCAGTGTATCGGCGTCGAGAAAGACGGCTTTCATGCTTTTCTTTTCTCCTCCATTCAGACACGCACAGATTAGGTTAGACTGAAGCAAACGTGCAAATGAGGGCCTCGATCATGGAGCATCAGTTCTGGCACGAGCGCTGGGCTAAAAAGGAAATCGGTTTTCACGAAGGAACGGTGAACCAGTACCTTCACGACCACTGGCCGGATCTGGCCGGAGCCTCGTCCGATGCGGTTCTTGTTCCACTCTGTGGCAAAGCCCACGACATGTGGTGGCTGCACGACAGGGGCCATCCGGTGATTGGTGTCGAGCTGAGCCCGGTCGCCTGCAAGGACTTTTTTGAGGAGGGACAGGAGAAAGCCAGGGTGCATCCCGGCGAACCCTTCACCACCTTCAAGCACGATGATCTCGAACTCTGGTGCGGTGATTTTTTCCAACTGGTACCGTCGGACCTCAAGCACGTTCGTCTGGTCTATGACCGAGCCGCGCTGATTGCCCTGCCACCCAATATGCGCAGGGGCTACGTTGAGCATCTGACCGCCATCATTCCGGACGGCACCCGCATCCTGCTGATCACCCTGGACTACGACGGGCAACTGCAAGGCCCTCCGTTCAATGTCAGTGACGATGAAGTCCGGGAACTCTACGCCGACGATTACGACATTGAACTCCTGCTCACCAACACCCTGCCCCGGGACCACCCGTTCACCAAGCGCAAAGGGCTGGATGGCGCTACGGAAAGCGTGTTCCGGCTGATCAAGCAGTAGTCCCCTTCGGCGACAGTTTGTCAGGGCGCATGAATTTTTTGTGCGCCCCGGCCACAGCGCTACAAAAAGGCGCCGCGCCTAACATATTTTAATGAACCTTAACCACTTCCCTGCTGTCCTAATTTTCGAGCGTGAACTAAGCTCAGGATAAGTAGCTGCCACAAGAGCAAAAACGCCAGGCAGCTCGTAAACACCTTCCTTTTCACCCATAACGAAACAGACCGCCCTGAACGGCGGAACCGATGCAACGGGGATATTGCGTGAACTGAGTACTGACTTTTTCAGAGAGCAAGCGAGGCGCCATCTATGACCATCATGCAGCACTTCAAGGACCGGTATGCCAGCACCCAGGAGGAAGAATTTACCCTGGAGGAGTACCTGGAAATCTGCAAAAAGGACCCAACGGCCTATGCCACGGCCGCTGAACGAATGCTGATTGCCATCGGCGAACCCGAACTGATTGATACCTCACGTGACTCCCGCCTGTCGCGCATCTTTTCCAACAAGGTCATCAAGCGCTACCCGGAGTTTTCCGAGTTCTACGGGATGGAGGAAGCGGTCGAAAACATCGTGTCCTTCTTCCGGCATGCTGCCCAGGGCCTGGAAGAAAAGAAACAGATTCTGTATCTGCTTGGCCCCGTCGGCGGCGGTAAGTCCTCTCTGGCTGAAAAGCTCAAGGCACTCATGCAGAAGGTCCCCTTCTACGCCATCAAAGGCTCGCCGGTGAACGAATCGCCGCTCGGCCTGTTCGACCCGGCCGAAGACGCGCAGATTCTTGAAGAAGAATACGGCATTCCCTCCCGCTACCTGACGTCCATTATGTCCCCCTGGGCCGTCAAACGGCTCCACGAATACGGGGGTGACGTCAGCCAGTTCCGGGTCGTGAAACGTTACCCGTCCGTGCTCGATCAGGTGGGCGTGTCCAAAACCGAGCCGGGCGATGACAACAACCAGGACATCTCCGCCCTGGTGGGCAAGGTCAACATCCGCATGCTGGAAGATTTTTCCCAGGACGATCCGGATGCCTACAGCTTCAGCGGTGGCCTGTGCAAGGCCAACCAGGGCCTGCTGGAATTCGTGGAGATGTTCAAGGCACCGATCAAGGTTCTGCATCCCCTGCTGACCGCCACCCAGGAAGGCAACTACAACACCACCGAGGGCATGGGTTCTGTGCCCTTCGATGGCGTGATTCTCGCCCACTCCAACGAATCCGAGTGGCAGACCTTCCGTAACAACAAACACAATGAGGCATTCCTGGACCGGGTATACATCGTCAAGGTGCCCTATTGTGTGCGGGTAACGGAAGAGATCGAGATCTACAAGAAGCTGCTCAAGAACAGTTCACTGTCCGGCGCTCCCTGTGCCCCGGACACCCTGGACATGCTGGCCCAGTTTTCCGTGCTCTCACGTGTTAAGGAGCCGGATAATTCCAGTATTTTCTCCAAGATGCGGGTATACGATGGCCAGAACATAAAGGACACCGATCCCAAGGCCAAGTCCATTCAGGAGTACCGGGACTCTGCCGGTGTGAACGAGGGCATGGACGGTCTGTCGACCCGCTTTGCGTTCAAGATCCTGTCCAAGGTCTTCAATTTCGATACCACCGAAGTGGCCGCCAACCCGGTCCACCTGCTGTATGTGCTCGAGAAGCAGATCGAGCAGGAACAGTTCCCGACCGAAACCCAGGAGCGCTACCTGCGCTACATCAAGGAATTCCTGGCGCCCCACTACGTCGAATTCATCGGCAAGGAAATCCAGACCGCGTATCTGGAAAGCTACAGCGAATACGGCCAGAACCTGTTTGACCGTTACGTCACCTATGCGGACTTCTGGATTCAGGATCAGGAATACCGGGATCCGGAAACCGGGGAGATTCTCGACCGTTCTTCCATCAATGACGAACTGGAAAAAATTGAGAAGCCGGCCGGCATCAGCAACCCGAAAGACTTCCGCAACGAGGTGGTCAACTTTGTTCTGCGGGCTCGGGCCAACAATCAGGGCCGCAACCCGTCCTGGCTCAGCTACGAAAAGCTGCGCGCTGTGATCGAGAAGAAGATGTTCTCCAATACCGAGGATCTGCTTCCTGTCATCTCGTTCAACCCGAAAGCAAGTCAGGAAGACCAGAAAAAGCACAAGCAATTCGTGGAACGCATGGTCGACCGGGGTTATACCGAGAAGCAGGTACGCCTGCTGGCAGAGTGGTACTTGCGGGTTCGCAAGTCGCACTAAGCCTGTGACCGAGCGCTGAACGGGAGTTACGCTATGGGTATGACTCACGTCGTCGACCGGCGACTGAACGGCAAGAACAAGAGCGCTGTGAACCGGGAACGGTTCCTGCGCCGCTACCGGCACCACATCAAGAAAGCCGTGTCGGATGCTGTGCAGCGCCGCTCCATCACGGACATTGAGCGGGGTGAGCACGTCAGCATTCCGACCCGGGATATCGAAGAACCGATCTTCCACCACGGGCAGGGAGGCAGTCGGGAAGTCGTGCATCCGGGCAACCAGGAGTTTGTCGCTGGCGACACCATCCCCAAGCCCGGGGGCGGTGGCAAAGGCCAGGGACAAGGCAGCGCCAGTCCGGATGGCGAAGGCATGGACGAGTTTGCGTTCCAGATCACCCAGGACGAATTCCTGGACTTCCTGTTCGATGACCTGGAACTGCCCAACCTTGCCCGTAAAAAGCTCAAGGATACCGAGTCGTTCAAGTACGTCCGCTCGGGCTTCACCACTCAGGGCGTGCCCGCCAAGCTGGACGTTGTGCGTTCACTCCGTGGTGCCCATGCCCGCCGCCTGGGTCTGGGCGGTGCCCGGAAGAAAAAGATCCGGGAAATGGAAGCGCAGCTGGAGGCACTGAAAGCCGCCCCGGCGGAGCTGGACCCCGCGTTCAGTCACGAAGATCAGGTGCAGGCGCTGGAGGAAGAAATCGCTCGCCTGAAGGCCAATGTACGTCGCATTCCCTTCATTGACGAAATCGACCTGCGCTACCGCCAGCACCTGAAGCACCCCCAGCCGGCCACCAGTGCCGTGATGTTCTGCCTGATGGATGTATCCGGGTCCATGACCCAGATGCACAAGGACATTGCCAAGCGTTTTTTCATCCTGCTCTACCTGTTCCTCAAGAAGAACTACAAGAAGATTGACGTTGTCTTCATTCGCCATCACACCAGCGCCAAGGAAGTGGATGAAGAGGAGTTCTTCTACTCCCGGGAAACCGGCGGCACCATCGTCTCGAGCGCACTGAAGCTGATGAAGAAAATCGTCGACGCCCGCTACCCGTCTTCAGAGTGGAACATCTATGCCGCCCAGGCATCCGATGGCGACAACTGGAATGACGATTCCCCCGTGTGCAGCAAGATTCTGGCAGAAAGCCTGCTGCCGCTGGTTCAGTACTACGCCTATATTGAGATAACGCCGCAGGATCACCAGATGCTCTGGTACGAGTACGAAAAGATCATGCAGGAGTTCCCACAAAGTTTTGCCATGCAGCAGATAGCCGACCCGGGCGAGATTTACCCGGTGTTCCGCCAGTTGTTTGAGAGGAAAGCCGCATGACCGATTTCGTGGATCGCCCCAACTCTCCGGAGGAGCCGGGGCAACCCAGAGCCGATGAGCCGATATCCAGCAGCTCCGAATGGACCTTCGAACTGATTCAGCGGTACGACGAGGAAATCGCCAGGTGTGCACAGGAGTTCGGGCTGGACACCTACCCCAATCAGATTGAAGTGATCAGCGCCGAACAGATGATGGATGCCTACAGTTCCGTGGGCATGCCAGTGGGCTATCACCACTGGTCATTCGGCAAGCAGTTCCTGAGCACTTCCAAGAGCTACCAGCGCGGACAGATGGGGCTGGCCTACGAGATCGTGATCAACTCAAACCCCTGCATCGCCTACCTGATGGAGGAAAACACCCTGCCCATGCAGGCGCTGGTGATTGCCCACGCCTGTTACGGCCACAACTCCTTTTTCAAGGGCAATTACCTGTTCCGTACCTGGACCGATGCCAGCGCGATCATTGATTACCTCGTATTCGCCCGGAACTTTGTTGCCGAGTGCGAGGAACGCCACGGCGTCGAAGCGGTGGAGGAAATCCTGGATTCCTGCCATGCGCTGATGAACTACGGCGTGGACCGGTACAAGCGCCCGGCCCCGATTTCTGCCGTGGAAGAGCAGCGCCGACAGCAGGAACGGGAGGAGTACCAACAGCGCAGGATCAACGATCTCTGGCGCACCATTCCTCACCACGATGACATTGATCCCGTCGAGCAGAAAAAGCGGTTCCCCGAGGAACCCCACGAGAACATTCTCTATTTCATCGAAAAGAACGCGCCTCTGCTGGAAACCTGGCAGCGGGAGATTGTCCGTATCGTTCGCAAGCTGGGGCAGTACTTCTACCCCCAGCGCCAGACCCAGGTCATGAACGAGGGCTGGGCTACCTTCTGGCATTACACCCTCACCCACCGGATGTACGAGAAAGGTCTGGTCAACGACGGCTTCATGATGGAGTTCCTGCAAAGCCACACGGCCGTGGTATACCAGCCGCCGTTCAACAGCCCCTGGTATTCGGGCATCAACCCCTACACCCTGGGTTTTTCCATCTTCACCGATCTGCGCCGGATCTGTGAAAATCCTACCGAGGAAGATCGGGAGTGGTTTCCCGACATCGCGGGTTCAAACTGGTTGGAAACCCTGCACTTCGCCATGAAGAACTTCAAGGACGAGAGTTTTATCCTGCAGTTCCTGTCACCCAAAGTCATGCGGGATCTGAAGCTGTTTTCGGTTCAGAACGATGATCAGGAAGACGTTTACCGCGTCACCGCCATCCATGACGATCCGGGCTATCGACCGCTGCGGGAAAAGCTGGCCCGCCAGTACAACCTCAGCTACCGGGAGCCCAACATCCAGGTCTGGAACGTCGATGTGCGCGGCGACCGGTCACTGACCCTGCGTCACGTTCCCGTTGACCGGGTGCCACTGGGCGAAGATACCGATGAAGTGCTGCGCCACGTGCACCGTCTGTGGGGATTCGATGTGCATCTGGAGAGCGTCGACAACGACAAGGTTGTGGAGGAGTTTCACTGCCCTCAGTCACAGGCCAATGCCCCAACCGACTGAGTTTCTTGCTCACAACAGACTTTGGAGCCAGTCCACCATCCAGGGCACGATCAGGGCGGTGGCAAATGCGGACAAGGCCATCGCCAATCCCGAGAAAGCCCCCATCTGGGAGCTGACCTGAAACGCCCGGGCCGTCCCAATACCGTGGGCGGCAACCCCCATGGCAATGCCTTTGGCGGTGTCATCCTTGATACGCAGCCATTCAAACAGCTTGGTGCCCAGAACCGCTCCGGTGATGCCTGTAATCACCACCAGCACCGCCGTCAGTGAGGGCAGCCCGCCAATTTTCTCCGAGATCCCCATGGCCACCGGAGCCGTTGCCGACTTGGGTGCCAGGGACATCTGGATTTCCGCCGAGCCACCCAGTAACCAGGCCAGCCCTATGGAGCTGCCGGCCGCAATAATTACACCGCACACCAGCGAAATGGTAACGGGAAGCCACAGTTGTTGAAGCCGACTGAATTGCTCGTAAAGCGGCACCGCCAGGGCCACTGTCGCAGGCCCCAGCAGGAAGTGCACAAACTGCCCGCCTTCGAAATAATCGTCGTAGGAGGTCCCAGTCAGCAGCAAGACACCAATGAGCATGGCCACGGACGTGACCACCGGATTGGTCAGCGGATTGGAGTTGGCACGAAGATACAACCGATAGGCGAGCGCGTAGGCCACCATAGTGATGGTCAGTCCAAGCAGCGGCGATGCGGACAGGTAAACCCAGATATCCCTCAGGTTCGGATCAGTCATCATCAGCTCCCGCCCCGTTATCCTGAGGCCGTGCCAGCCAGCGGGTGGTCAACTGCATGATCAACGCGGTAGCGACCATGGTAAGGACAGTGCTCAGTAGCAAGGCAATGGTGATCGGCAACCACTCTGCGGCGATGCGATCAAAGTGCACCATCATTCCCACGCCCGCCGGCACGAACAGCAGGGAAAGGTGGGAAAGCAATGCCGACGAAGCCTGATCCAGTGACTCCGCCGTTCGCCCCCGAATCCACAGGGTAATAAACAACAACACCATGCCCAGCACCGGCCCCGGAATGGGGACGTCCGCAAGACGCACCGTCACTTCACCGATCAACTGGTAAACCAGTAACCAGGTAATGCCATGGATAAATGACATAGGCAGAAGGCCTGTTCGCTAAGAAAGTCCTTTATGATCAGAGCATAGCCGGACAAGGCACTGGCGAACAGCAAATAGGGGCATTTGCGACAACTGTGAAATGTCGAAAAACCCTATCGGATTATCGACCGCATCATCGTGAACCGATCTTGATATCAGTATACTGAGGGAACACACCTTTTAACTTTTAATATTCGTGGAGTAAGACAAGGAATGAAACGCCTGGGAACATTGGATGCCTCATGGCTGGCAGTTGAATCTGAAGACACCCCCATGCACGTGGGCAACCTGCAGATTTTTTCACTGCCAGAAGGCGCTCCCGATACCTTTCTGCGGGACATGGTGACCCGCATGAAAGAAGCTGGTGATGTCGCACCGCCCTGGAGCTACAAGCTGGCCTGGCCTGGAGCCTTCGGTAAGTTAGTGGCCCCCGCCTGGAAAGAAGACAAGGCCATTGATCTGGATTACCACGTGCGCCACTCGGCCCTGCCCCGACCCGGCGGCGAACGGGAACTGGGGATACTGGTATCGCGCCTGCACTCCAACCCGCTGGATTTCCACCGGCCACTCTGGGAGTGTCACGTAATTGAGGGGCTGGAAAATAACCGCTTCGCGCTCTATACCAAGATGCATCACTCCCTGATCGATGGTATCAGCGGCGTCAGGCTTTTGCAGCGAGTGCTGACCACCGATCCAAACAAAACCAACATGACCCCGCCATGGTGTGTAAAGCCCGCATCCCGGCGCGCCAGCAAAACCGATACCGAAGCCAGCATTCCTGCCGCCGTTTCTCAGGCAATGGAAGCCCTGAAGCTTCAGGCAGGTATGGCCCCGCGGCTTGTAAAGGCAGGCAGCCGGCTTCTGCATTCGGCACGCCACCCGGAAGATGGGCTGCCATTCCCGTTCATGGGCCCGGTTTCCAAGCTGAATCATCGTGTCACCGGTCAGCGTCGCTTTGCTACCCAGCATTATCAGCTGGAGCGGATCAAGGAGCTGGCCCGCGAGTCCGGAGGCTCGCTGAACGACATCGTACTGTACCTGTGCGGTACGGCCCTGCGCCGCTTCCTGCTGGAACAGGGTGAACTGCCGGATACTTCCCTGACGGCAGGCATTCCAGTGAACGTCCGTCCGGCGGACGATCAGGGCACGGGCACCCAGATCAGCTTCATGATTGCGTCGCTGGCGACCGACGAGCCAGACCCGCTGAATCGCCTGCAGCAGATCAAGAATTCCACCCGTATAGCCAAGGAGCACCTGCAGAAACTGCCGAAAGCGGCGCTCACCCAGTACACCATGCTGATGATGTCGCCTTACATCCTGCAGCTGATGTCCGGGCTTGGCGGGCGCATGCGTCCGGCGTTCAACGTCACTATTTCGAACGTACCGGGTCCACAGGAAAGCCATTACTACGAGGGCGCCAAACTGGAAGCCATGTACCCGGTGTCCCTGATCACCCATGGCGGCGCACTCAACATTACCTGCCTGAGCTACCATGGTTCCCTGAACTTCGGCTACACCGGCTGCCGTGACACCTTGCCCAGCATGCAGAAGCTGGCGGTGTACACCGGTGAAGCACTGGATGAACTGGAAAGTCTGGTGATGCCGCCGAAACCAAAGCAGACCCGGAGAAAGGCACGCAAATCGGCCTAACCCGTGCCACTCTGCCAATGATTGGCACCGACAAAGATCAGTTGAAGGAAGCGGATCGTCCGCTTCCGGATCTGGTCCATCTGGTAGTCGTCATTGGCAGACACCCTCAGTAGATCCGTCAGGCTGAATGCAACAGTTCGAACCACCAGATCACAGGCCATATCCAAATCGCCGTCGCTCAGGTGATCAAGCAGCTTTAATCGTCTGAGATCATTCGCCAGTTCAGTAGCGAAGAACCGAATCTCGCTTCGAATGCCATCCTGAACCGCCCGGCTTTCGCCGGCCAGCCCCTGGGCCATAAACAGGAAGAAACTCTGATTCGCCCGTCCGTGGCTGATAAAAATATCCACCGACTCGGCGATTAGCTTGTCCGCCTGTGACACGTGCGCCCGGGCTTCCCGCATCATCCGGCGTAATACCAGCCCAAGCTCGTCCACCAGCTGCAAGCCAAGGTCGTCCATGCTTCGGAAATGCCGGTAAAAAGAGGTTGGCACCACACCCGCCTGGCGGGTCACCTCCCGAATCCCCAGGCTGTCAAAATGACGCCCACTCCCCACCAGGCTCAGCGCCGCGCCCATCAGTTTTTCGCGGGTTTCTCCCGGTTTCCTGCGCCTTTTTTCCGCCATGAACTGCTCACATCAGTTATCAACAAAACAACGTAACAAGTGTACACATCCGCCTGGAGAAATGAACCGGCGACTTGTCATTCCACGCCAGAAACTGCGTCCTTGTTGTTGCTCGACCAATCCCTGTGTACAGTCGCACACATAAGTGAACAATTGTACACTAGAGTGCAGGCAATACCATGGAGAAACGCGATGTTAGCGAAAGAGAAACCAAGCAAAGCACTCCGGTGGCTGGGCAAGCAGCTGTTTAACCGGGAAAATCCCGCTGCCTTTTTTGACCCACTACTGGAAAGCCTCAACCCGATGTGGGTGCGTGGTTACACACCGGCAAGGGTAGAACAGGTCCTTGAGGAAACCGCAGACACCAAGACCTTCATTCTGAAACCAACTCAACGCTGGAGCGGATTCGAAGCGGGACAGCATGTGAACATCTGTACCGAAATTGATGGCAGACGCCACACCCGCCCATTCAGCCTGTCCAGTTCACCGGTTCTCTGGCAAGAGCAGGGCGTGATAACGCTGACCATCAAGCGCCTGCCCGGAGGGCTGGTGACCAACTGGCTGCACGATCGGCTAAAGGTGGGTGCCGTACTGGGGATGAGCGACGCCTTTGGTGACTTTCTGATTCCGGAACCCGCCGCCCCGGTGCTGTTCATTGCCGGCGGCAGTGGGATCACACCGATTCTGAGTCAGTTGGAAACCATGGCGACGCAGGATTACCGGGCACCGATCACCCTGCTCTATTTCGTGCGAACCCACGACGATGTAATTGCCGGTTCCCAGCTAAAGGCCCTGGCGGCCCGTTACCCGGCCCTCACCCTGAACATCGTCGCCACCCACGAGGGTGCCGGCCCACGCTACCTGTCGGACGAGGATCTGGCCACCGTGCCCGGACTGAAAGCCCGCAAGGCCTTCCTGTGCGGCCCCAGAGGACTGATGGAACTGGCGGAACATCTGCTCAGGGGTCGTGGCATCCAACAGAGCGACATTCACTGCACGTTCTTCGCTGCGCC
Organism: Marinobacter suaedae; assembly: GCF_030519635.1. Taxonomy (NCBI): domain Bacteria; kingdom Pseudomonadati; phylum Pseudomonadota; class Gammaproteobacteria; order Pseudomonadales; family Marinobacteraceae; genus Marinobacter; species Marinobacter suaedae. Next base: position 706,903 of record NZ_JAUMIS010000001.1, read on the forward strand.
CAGTGCCGGACTTTCAGATCAAGCCGTCGGCGGTCAGGTGCAGTTCACTGAAAGCAGCCTGGAAGTCGGCTCCCAAGGCGACGCCAATCTGCTGGAGATTGCCGAGGCCGCCGGCCTGTCACCACGCTACGGTTGCCGCATGGGCATCTGCCATCAGTGCAGCTGCAGAAAGACCAGCGGCACCGTCATCAACCGGCTGACGGGCCAACCATCCGGCCCCGGCGAAGAGATGGTCCAACTATGTATTTCGATACCCCAGGGTCCGGTTTCCATTGAAGCCTAGCCCTTCAGCGAATACCAACGCGGTGCAACTGAAGCACCACAAGGAGTAAGACAATGAAATGGATGACCGAAGCACAGCTCAGAGAACTGGAGCAGGATTTCAATGCCATTCGCGACCAGGTTGTCGCGGATCTTGGCGAGCGGGACGCGACCTATATACGCCGCATTGTCCGTCTGCATCGCACCCTGGAAGTGGCCGGTCGGATGACCATGCCCTTTGGTTTCATTCCGCCGGTCTTTGTCGGCGCAACCCTCGCACTGGGCCTTTCCAAAATTATCGAGAACATGGAAATCGGCCACAACGTCATGCACGGCCAGTACGACTGGATGAACGATTCCAGCCTGCACTCGCAGAGCTACGAATGGGACACCGTCTGTACCGGCGAATCCTGGCGCCGGACCCACAACTACGAACACCACACCTACACCAACATCATCGGAAAGGACCGGGACTACGGCTACGCATTGCTGCGTTTGGACGATGACGAACAATGGCGCCCAAGGCACAGCCTCCAGTTCATCAACTACATCCTGCTGAGTGTCTTCTTTCAGTGGGGCGTGGGTTTGCACGAACTGGAAAGCGAACGCATTCGTCGGGGCGAAATCCGCGTGAAGGACAAACTGCCATTCCTGAAAGACTTCTTTCGCAAAGGCGGGCGCCAGGCGTTCAAGGATTACGTGTTCTTTCCCCTGGTGACCCTGCCGGTTGCACCCATTGTCCTGGCCGGAAACATCGGCGCCAACCTCATTCGCAACCTGTGGTCATCCACGGTCATTTTCTGCGGGCACTTCACCCAGCAAGCCGAGACGTTTACCGAGGCGGAGTGTGAAGGTGAGAGCCGGGGGCACTGGTACCTGCGCCAGCTTACCGGTTCGTCCAACTTTACCGGTGGCAAGTGGCTTCATCTGCTGAGCGGCCATCTGAGTTTCCAGGTCGAACATCACCTGTTCCCGGACCTGCCCGCGCACCGCTATCCGGAGATCTCGGAGCAGGTCCAGGCCGTGTGCCAAAAGCACGGCCTGCCCTACAACACCGGCAGCTTTGCCCGACAATACGGTTCCGTCCTCAAACGAATTGCCGCCTTTTCTCTGCCCAACCGGATTCGCACCCGGCTGCCCGCCCTGAGCATGGCTCATGCCACGTGAAGCAGCCGTAACAGCTGAGGCCGGTGATGATCCTGGATCACATCGGCCAGCGTGTAGTTATCTAGTACATCCAGAAAAGCCTGCAGGGCCTCCGCAAACATGGGTTTCAGGCCACAGACTGGGGCAATCCTGCAGGCGGTCTTGGGTGCGAAGCACTCCACCATTTTGAGATCCTGTTCGGTTTCCCGTACCAGCACTCCGATATTGACATCAGGAGGCTCCATATTGAGCCGCATGCCCCCTTTCTTGCCGCGAACCGTTTCGATGTAGCCGTGCCTGTTAAGCTGGTGAACCACTTTCATCAGATGGTTCCTGGAAATGTCGTACTGGTTGGCAATTTCCTGGATGGTGACCAGCCGGCTTTTCTGGACTGCGAGGTAAATAAGTACGCGTAATGAATAATCGGTATAGCGGGTGATGTGCATCGGATGCCTCCCCGATTTCTGAACAGATGAGTCTGAGCCCCTTTGGTCTCAACTTCCCTGGCAGAGCAAAACCGGACACTGCGGCACCGCCAAATGAAAGGAATACCTTAAAAGCAGAATATCACCTCTCCGGGATTTTGCCCGAAATGGGTCAGAATTCTTCCTTTTCGAACGTCCCCTCAACGGGCTAACCTGCCATATATCAGCTATGCTTCGGTAAAGTGACCCGTTAACCTGGACAGGAATGCGACATAATGGCACGGACCCCGCTGACAGATCGTTTTGGTCGCACGGTAAACTACGTGCGCCTGTCGGTGACTGACCGATGTGATTTCCGGTGTGTCTACTGCATGTCAGAAGACATGACATTCGTTCCCCGAGAGCAGGTTCTGACCCTGGAAGAGCTTGCCAAAGTGGCTCGCACCTTCGTTGACCTTGGCACCCAGAAAATACGCCTGACCGGAGGCGAACCCCTGGTACGAAGGGACATTCTCGAACTGGTCAGGGAAATAGGTACCTTTGGTTTACGTGATTTCGCCATGACCACCAACGGCAGTCAGCTGCCCACCATGGCGGAGTCACTCAGGGAAGCGGGACTGAAGCGCCTGAACATCAGCCTCGACTCACTGGACGCCGACAAATTCCACCGCATCACCCGCACCGGCAAGCTGTCGCAGGTGCTGGATGGTATCGACGCTGCCCGGGAAGCGGGTTTTGAAGGCATCAAGCTCAACACGGTGGTTCTGAAAGGTCGTAACCACGAAGAAATCCCGGATCTGGTGGATTTCGCCCGGCAGAAGAACATCGACATTACCTTCATCGAGGAAATGCCCCTGGGCGAGATTTCCGAGCACGACCGCGGCCTGACCCTGTGCACCAGCGATGAAGTCCGGGACATCATCCGCGAACGACACGAACTGATCCCCACCGCAGAAGACTCCGGTGGCCCGGCCCGCTACTACCGGATGCCTGACAGCAACACCAAAGTGGGCTTTATCTCGCCCCACTCCCACAACTTCTGCTCGACCTGTAACCGTGTACGGGTCACCGTGGAAGGACGGCTGCTGCTGTGCCTGGGCAATGAGCACTCGATGGACTTGCGACGGGTATTGCGAAGCCATCCGGATTCGGACGACAAACTGCGGCAAACGATCATCGAAGCGATGGATCTCAAGCCCGAACGCCACCACTTTGCCAGTAATGGGGACGTTCAGATCCTGCGATTCATGAACATGACCGGCGGCTGATCCGCCGGTTCAGATGATTCGGGAAAAGCGCTGGCTGGCGCCTTCCTTTCGGTACAGATCAAAAATCTGGCAAATCGCCCTAATCAGCAACCGGCCTGCGGGCTGCACCCTCAATGCCGTGCCAAGATCGGCTACCAGACCATCCTCCATCATCGGCTGAAGCCGGCTCAGCTCATCGGCAAAGTACCGATCGAAGTCCTCATTCCACTGCGCTGAAAACTGGCTTCGATCCAGCCCGAACTGGCAGATCAACTGCCCGATGACCCAGCGGCGAATGCGATCATCCCGTGACAATCCCACACCTCGGGTAATCGCCAACTGGCCTGCATCGACGGCCGATTCCCAGGCCGATAAATCATGATGATTCTGGAAATAGGCGTCGTCGGTCTGCCCGATGGCCGAGACCCCCAGGGATACCAGATCGCAATCCGAGTGGGTGGTGTAACCCTGGAAATTCCGGTGCAACCGGCCCTCGCGCTGTGCCACCGAGAGACTGTCGTCCGGCTTGGCGAAATGATCCATGCCGATGTATTCGTAACCTGCCTCCAGCAACCGGTTAATCGTGTTGTGCAGAATAGTCAACTTCTGCTGGGGACTGGGTAGAGTGTCCGCCTGAATGCGCGTCTGGGGATAGAACCGATCCGGCAGGTGCGCATAACTGAACACGGACAACCGATCCGGTGACATGTCGATCACCGCGTCCAGCGTCTCCGCGAAGCTCTCCGGCGTCTGGTGCGGCAGCCCGTAGATCAGGTCGAGATTGATAGACCGGAAACCAATTCGACGAGCTTCATTCAGCACCGCCTCGGTCATGTCCTGGGGCTGAACCCGGTTCACCGCTTTCTGAACCGCCGGATTCACATCCTGCACACCCAGACTGATACGGTTGAAGCCCAGCTCCCACAGGGTGGAGAGGGTATCGTGATCCACTTCCCGCGGATCGATTTCCACACTGTAATCCCGCTCATCCGAGGTTTGCAGGTTGAACAGCTCACCATAGCCGGCCATGAGGTGACGCATGACATCGGTGGGTAGGAACGTGGGTGTACCGCCGCCCCAGTGAAGCTGGCTCACCGGCCGGTCGGCACCGAACATTTTTGCCTGCATGGCCGCTTCTTTCAGCAGGCGCTCCACGTAAGGCATCGCCTTGTCCCGCTTCTTGGTAATCACCTTGTTACAGGCGCAGTAGTAGCAGAGGTGAGCGCAGAACGGCAGGTGGGTATAGAGTGAAATGGGTCCGCCTTTGGCGCGACTCCGGCCCGCCGCTTTGACCATATCCTCAATACCGAATTTGGGAGTGAACTCCACCGCCGTCGGGTAGGACGTGTAACGAGGCCCGCTGAGGTCATAACGGCGAATCAGGGCATCGTCCCAGAGAAAATCCGGAAGTTCATTGGAAACGGCAACGGCTGCGGAATCAGGGGCCATAGAAAACTCGGTATGGTTGAGTGAATGGTGTGCATTAACAAGGGCCGCCATTGTCGCCTAATCCCGTGCTGACGCACTTGACCAGAGTCAGATGCGCAACACTTTGGGCATCGCCCCCAAGCACTTCGTCTGAACCAGCAGCGCACAATGGGCGTACTCTGGCTAGCCTTACTTCCATAGTGTAGACGCCGGAGCCTCACCCGATGGCCAACCTGATTCTGATCCTCGGCGACCAGCTCAGCCCGCAGATCAGTGCCCTTGAAAATGCGAATCCCGCGGATGACCGTATCGTGATGGCTGAAGTGGCCGACGAGGCCGGCTATGCCAATCACCACAAGAAGAAGCTGGTTCTGCTGTTCAGCGCCATGCGCCACTTTGGGGAGCAACTGAAAGCGGCTGGCTGGCGAGTTCACTACCATGACTTTGCAGCGGACTCAGAGTATAAAAGTCTGGAAGACGTGGTTGCCGGACAGCTGACGGCACAGTCCTGCGAACGAGTCATTACCACCGAGTGCGGCGAATGGCGCCTGCACGAACAGATCAGCCAATGGCACACCCGGCTCGGTGTGCCGGTGGAAATCCGACCGGACACCCGGTTCATCGCCAGCAAAAAGGAGTTCGCCGACTGGGCCGAGGGCAGGAAACAGCTACGGATGGAGTTTTTCTACCGGGAGATGCGCCGCAAGACCGGACTGCTGATGACCGCCGACGGTGACCCGGAAGGCGGCCATTGGAACTTCGACGCCGACAACCGAAAGAAGTGGACCGGCAAGCCCGCCGCACCCGCCCCCTTCCGGCTGGAACCGGATGACATCACCCGGCAAGTCATCGAACTGGTGAACAGGCACTTTGCCGACCACTTCGGCACCACCGAAGACTTTCACTTTGCGGTCACCCGACAAGATGCCGAGGCCGCTCTGGAACATTTCATTGACTACGCCCTGCCCTGTTTCGGCGACTACCAGGACGCCATCTCCGATACCGAGGACTGGCTGTTCCACTCCATTCTCTCCCCCTACATCAACTGCGGCCTGCTGGACCCGCTGACAGCATGTGAAGCCGCCGCTCAAGCCTGGTATTCCGGTCGCGCGCCAATCAATGCGGCGGAAGGATTTATACGTCAGATCATCGGCTGGCGGGAGTTCGTCCGTGGTATCTACTGGCTGCATATGCCCGATTACGCGAAGGAAAACCGTCTGGGTAATAGCCGATCCCTTCCCTGGTTCTACTGGTCCGGGAAAACCCAAATGCGCTGCATGCACAAGGCCATCGATGCCACCCGCCGAAATGCCTACGCCCATCATATCCAACGCCTGATGGTCACCGGCAATTTCGCCCTGCTAACCGGCATCAAGCCCCAAGAAATCTGCGACTGGTATCTGGCGGTGTACGCCGATGCCTACGACTGGGTGGAGCTGCCCAACGTGCTGGGTATGGTGATGCACGCCGACGGAGGATATCTGGGCTCCAAGCCCTACGCCGCCAGCGGCAAGTACATCCATCGCATGTCCGATCACTGCGCCAACTGCCACTACAACGTCAACAAAAGCACCGAGGACGACGCCTGCCCGTTCAACGCCCTGTACTGGCATTTCATCGACCGGCACCGGGATGACTTCGAAAACAACCCCCGCATGGGCATGATGTACCGCAACTGGGACAAGCAGAGCCCAGATCGGCGGGAGGCGTTACTAACAAGAGCGGAATGGCTCTTGGACAACGTAGAGAACCTTTGATGCTGCCGGAACACTGCCCAGCTTGAATGGTTGCGCCGCCATAGTGTGGCCGCTTCGATATTTTCCCACCCAATTAAACAAAAGCGGACATTAACGCAGCGCCGACTTCTCCCTTTTTTTACTCTCTGATTTTAGCTTGCAAAAACGTGCACGAGTGAACCGCGTGCAAACTTTGAAAGAGGCATATTTAGCCAAGCTGATCAGCTTCCCTGGCACGAGCCTATAAAAATGCTTCGAAAAACTAGGACTAAAGTCGCATATAATCGGGAATTCTTGCCAAGTCGTTGGTTGTATGGTCCGGTATATGAACAGGTTATTTATGCGCACACGTATCGTAGTATCTGGTTTTCTGCTTGCCCTTCTTGTTGGATGCGGCGGTGACGGTTCCTCTTCTTCTGATTCTCAATCTTCAAATTCTGCTCCGTCTGGCACCGTCTCCATTGCAGGCGCGACGGCCGAATACGAGACGCTCATCGCCTCGAATAATCTTTCCGATCCTGATGGCATGGGCAATGTCAGCTATCAGTGGATGAAAGATGGCGCCGAAATCGCTGGTGCGTCCACCAGCAGTTATGTCCTGAGCTATTCCGACATTGGTTCAGTCATTACCGTCATCGCGTCCTACACGGATGATGCCGGCAACGACGAGAGCATCGAAAGTGATCCCACTGCGGCTATCAGCCCCGTAAACGAATTCATGTCATTCTTTTCTGACGATAACGTTTACGTGAATACATCCAGAGACTCAGGTGCCAGTTGGGACGGCGTGATGCCTTTTTCGGTGAGCGGTGCCGATGCACCGTATGGATACGATGGCGCCGCGACGTCTGACGGCAAAGGCAACATCATCGCAGTTTGGGGCGCAGAAGAGATTTCTGGCTTCGGCACCGAAATTGACCTGGCTTACAAAGTTTCCAGTGACAATGGCGCTACATGGAGCGCTCTGGCCACGTTAAACAGTGAGGCTGCAACGGATTCTGGTGACGATGAATACCCAAAGATTTTAACAACGGGTAACGGGCGTTGGATCGTCGTTTGGCTAGCGGATGTGGGCGGAAGTGATAACATCCTCTACTCAATATCCGATGACAAGGGTGCTACCTGGACGCCCCAGGCCTCCATCTATTCAACCACCGACACTGTATTCAATGGCCAACCCTGTATGGCTAACGATGGCGGTAACAACTGGGTCGTCGCCTGGAGCAGTACCTACGACACCGGGAGCATAGGGACCGATACAGACATTCTCTATACCTATTCCAGAGACAACGGGGATACGTGGAGCATCCGCGCAGCTCTGGATTCTCGCGCAAGCAGTGATAGCGCTGCCGAAACAACCTGCACCTTGGTGATGGATGCCACCGGTAATGCTATTGCCGCTTGGTTGAGTACGAATGATCTGGGCGGCACGATTGCCACGGATTTAGATGTCTTTGTTTCCACCTCCTCCGACTTCGGCCAAACCTGGTCTACCTCTGCCGTTGCCAATGACGATGCGGCAACTGACGGTAGATTTGATCGAGAGCCGATCCTCGCCATGGATGATTCCGGCAATGCCCTTTTGGTTTGGTCCGGACTCCGCTCCGGGTCAGCGTACGACCTGTTTGTCACCTCTACGTCAGACTACGGCGCAACTTGGAGTAGCGTAGGGACGGTAAATAATGCTGCGTTTACCGATCCAACGGATGATCGCGCACCAACCATAGCAACCGATAAAGAGGGTAACTGGTTGGTGGTCTGGAGAGATCTCTCGCAGTCAAACTCAACCATCAGTAGCAGCGTGAGCACCGATTACGGGCAGAGCTGGAGTGATAAGGTCAATGTTGATGAGGGTGCCATGGGGGAAAGCGCATTTTACAACTTCCTGACGGTTTACTAGCGGTTGTTTGACCTCTTGAGGCCCCGTTAATCGGGGCCTTTTTTGTGGGCATTATCCCGTCCTGAAATACGTTGTCATCTGTAGAAGAGCAGATGGATAAAGTGACTTCCACGAGCAACAAGCCCACCGGCTGTTTAGCCTAGGCATTATCCGATCATATGAATGTCCGCTTTGCGAGGTGGATTCAATCGGTGAGCGCAACACCCTATCGTAGAGCCATCGATAGAGGTGACCATGAAACAACGTAGACGGATTTACTACAGCAAAGAACAGTGCGATCTCATGTGGGAGCACTACAAGAAGGGATGGTCGCTATCGGCGATCGCGAGGCTCTTCGAACGCAACTCTTCCTCCGTCCATACTGTTTTCGCCAGGACGGGTGGCATTCGGCCGCCAGAGCGAAAACGGCCTCAAACGTCGCTGTCGCTCGCCGAACGTGAGGAGATATCCAGAGGGTTGGTTGCGGAACTATCGATCAGACAGATAGCTGCGCAGCTTTGCAGGCCCCCTTCAACAGTTAGCCGAGAAATCAGTCGAAATGGCGGACGGAGCGCTTACCGGGCCGTGACCGCAGACGAAGAGGCGTGGCGCAGGGCTGAACGCCCAAAGCCCTGTAAATTGGTGACAAACCGGGCGCTTTGCGACATCGTGGAGACCCTGTTGATGCAGCATTGGTCACCCCAACAAATAGCCGGTTGGTTGAAGCGAAAGCTGCCCAATCATGAGCAATATCACGTGTCGCACGAAACGATTTACAAGACGCTCTTTATCCAGGCCAGAGGCGCGCTGAAGAAGGAATTACAGGCCTATTTAAGGTCTCAACGCACCATCCGCAGAGCACGATCCTCCACCTTGAAAAAGAAGCTGGGTGGCATCGTTGGTGCCGTCTCCATCCGTGAGCGACCAGCCGAAGTTGAAGACCGAGCGATTCCTGGCCACTGGGAGCGCGACCTTTTTGGGGGCACCAGGACCAGTTATGTCGCCACCTTGGTGGAGCGGCGCTCCCGCTATGTAAATCTGGTAAAAGTAGACGGACGCTTCTCTGACGACGTCGTACCCGCTCTCATCACCCAGGCCAAAGAAATACCAAGCCAACTGTATAAAACGCTAACGTGGGATCGCGGTACGGAGATGGCCACGGACATCCAAGTGTACTTCTGCGATCCCAGGAGCCCCTGGCAACGCGGCTCAAATGAAAACACCAACAGACTTCTCAGGCAGTACCTACCTAAAGGCACTGACCTGTCGGTACACTCACAGGCAGAGCTTGATGAAATAGCGCGGCAGCTTAACACCAGGCCCGGAAAAACACTGGATTATGAAACGCCAGCAGAGCGCTTCGCGGAGTGTGTTGCATCGACCGATTGAATCCACCGACCGGCGCCTCCGCTTTTGCTCCGAGAACCGCTAGGCGACCGCCACCGCATTATCTCAATTTGGGCAGATAGGACCCGATTTTGGCCTTTCTCCGCGCAATTTATGGCGGATTCCTAGAATTTCGTGCCTTATTTCCTTCGCCATTTGTAGAGATTCGTGCAAGGTATCCAGAAGAAGTCATCGAAGTTGGGCGCAGGGCCGGAGTCACTAACAGGCAAAGCTCCCACAGACTTTTTATGGATAGCGTACGATACTGCCAGGGAGTGAAATATTTGCCTGAACTGAAGACTGTCGGTCTTTTCCTCATTACCGCATTGGCAGAAATTCTCGGTTGTTATCTGCCTTATCTCTGGCTTCGCGAAGGCAAAACCATCTGGCTTCTGGTGCCTGGTGCGCTCAGTCTCGCGGCATTTGCATGGCTGCTCTCATTGCATCCTACGGCTGCGGGCAGAGTCTATGCGGCGTACGGCGGGGTCTATATCTTTATGGCAATCCTTTGGTTATGGATTGTGGATGGTATTCGTCCAACCGCTTGGGATTTGCTGGGCTCCTCGATCGCTTTAGTGGGCATGGCCATCATTATGTTTGCACCGCGCACCACATAGGAAATCTTTTGCATTCGTTTTGGCCGAGAGGTCCTCTTTGCCCTGGCTCAACCACATGCTCAAAAAGGAAATTTGATGCTTATTGGAAAGCTTGCCTCAGAAAGCGGTCTCTCTAAAGACACGATCCGTTATTACGAAAAACGCGGCCTGTTGCGCAGCGGATGTAAGAATATTCAGGGAAATGGGTACAAAAATTACCCAGCCGAGGCGCTGGAAAGACTGCATCATATAAGAGAATTTAAAGAGCTAGGATTCACTTTATCGGAAATCGGTGAGCTTCTAGATATGGTCTCGCGCCATTCAGACGCATGTGCGGGGTTGCCAGAAAAACTCGATAAAAAGATTGGGATTCTGGAAAAGAAAATGAACATGCTAGCACTCTATAAAAATAGACTGGAGGCCGTGCGGCAATCATGCGATGGGCAATGTTCCAAGCCCACCGGCCTCCCTGAATGCTTCAACTCTTTCTGCTGCTAAGCGGGTTATTACTGCAGGCACAATCCAGATTACAGGTGTCGCGTTTCCGACTGATCTTCGGATACACCAGCAAAAAAAGCGTTGCGACAAAGAACCCGAGAGCGGCTCTTTCCAAATAAATGCCTAAACCCGAAATAGTAGTGATGCCCAATACGATGGTCAGCGCTGAAGCAACACAGCAACCCACGCACAGTGCTAAGGTGGTCCACGTCAGGGTCTTTACTTTCTTGCCACGAGGTTTGGTTCCGGTATCCATTTCACGCTCCATTCACGATGTTCATTAGGAGCCTAAAGTGTGGAGTATGGTCCATGGTCAAGCCGTCTGGCTGTAAATTCTGAATGTCCGCTTTGCGACCCACGCAGCCCCGCCTGGTATCTCAACAAAAGCGGACATTCGCTTGCCCCCAATTGTCGGACAGTCATCTATGGCCCCGGGGTGGACGATGTTGAAGCGGCGGCGAACCGTTTGTTTTGCCGCGGGCCTTCCTTCGATGAACCCATCATCTGGCCAAAGGGCCGAAGGCGCTAAAATGAACAAGGACACCATTGAAGGCAACTAGAAAGAACTGAAGGGCAAGGTGAAAGAGCAGTGGGGCAAGCTGACGGATGACCGCCTTGACGAGATTGCTGGCAGGCGCGAACAACTGGCCGGCGAGATGCAGCAAGCTTATGGCATCACAAGAGACGAAGCTGATGACCCGTAGTGCCTTGACTGAGCTGCCTGCTAGCGTTTTCGCAGGCATTGTTTGGCCTATCAACGTCTTTACATCGAGGGCGCAGAATCGGGCGACAGCAAAACGAAACGCTTCGTTATTTTTCTGCGCTCTGTGGGCCAGCGTACATACCAGGCAACGCCTCTCATCCTAATCTAAACCCCGATGTGGCAATGGACCAGCCAATACAAGGTAGTTACATCATCCGCCGCAGGGAACGCGGCCCAACCAGATCTACGGTCTCTCAGTCGTTATCGTTCGGGCCATTCTTTCCTTTCTTGGCTTTCGCTGAGGCGAGGCGGAATGTGGGCTGAGCAGGCCACAACCGGAAATTTTCAACTTGTGTGTCCTATCGCACTGACCGCTACTTTGGACCATGCCAAACTGAAAAAAGACGTTTACAGCTCCAACAACATAGGAGTTGAGCATGACAACTTACAGATTCCCATTCGCACATTTTTTGTCCGCGCTGATGCTCGGGCTGGCGCTAGTTTCGACTGCGGCCTGTACCTCAACGTCAACTCGACAAAGCACTGGCGAGTACCTTGACGATAGCGCCATCACCATCAAGGTAAAAAGCGCTATTTTAGGTGACCCCGAACTAAAGGTATTCCAAATCAGCGTCAAGACCTACAACGGAACCGTGCAACTGAGCGGCTTCGTCGACTCAGAGTCGATGGTCGACCGTGCCACGGAAGTGGCGGAAGGGGTCTCGGGCGCGCAAGCCGTCAAAAACGATTTGCAGGTAAAGAAACAATAAGTGCGCCGGCGGACGGATATTTAACGCCTCGCCCTGCCCCTGTCGACGGTAGGCGCGCGACTTTGCTGATAGACGTGATGTTGCTCCATGGCAAAACTCGTTGGCTCATAGCTTAACCTGCGGTTTTTCGATCCTGACCAGGTCGATCGGATTGAGGCTCTTTGTTCTAGCGCTCCTATCGAGGGTAGCCCAAGCCCACAGTAAATACGCACTCCGTATGCAAGAACATTAGGACTTAGCCCCACTGGCTGGCTTTGGTCAGTGGGCTTTTATTACTCGGGACAGCACCCCGCACGGGCGAACAGATTCGAACGACGGTTCGACGCCCCCTAACGCCCCTGGGCGCCTCGGCGCAGCCAGCCGTGGACAAAGGCCAGCTTTTCACGCGCTCTGCTAGAGAGCACGAAGGGATAAAGATCGGAAAGGCCCATGGATCGGTTCACGTGATTCACGGCTACCGTCAGCGACGCAGCCACTTGAATCAGGCGCTCAGCCTCAGGCTCTGCATAGGGATCCCAGCCGTTTTCCGGGAGCTGGGGTGAGTTTAATCCGGCGGCCCCGAAACTGTCGGTGATGTCCGTCAAGTGCAAAAGGTGGGCGGCGGTTTCAGCCCAGTCTTCATGGGGGTGGGTGGAGGCGTAGCTGGTCAAAAAATGGCTCCTCCAGTCCGGCGGAGGACCACTGTCATAGTGGTGCCGCAGCGCGGCGCGGTAGTCCTCACGCTCGTCACCAAACATGGCGCGAAAAGCCTCCAAAAAGTCCTCACGCAGGCTCAGGCGCCACCACAACATGTGGGAGATTTCGTGGCGCATATGGCCAACCATCGTACGATAAGGTTCTTGCAGGGCCTCCCGCCGCGTGGTTCGAATAACCGGGTCTGCCTCTGCCACGCTGATGGTCACGACACCCTGAGCGTGACCCATGAAAACCGGCGTCAGCCCCTCCGCCAGCATGCGGAAGACCGGACGGCAGCCGGAGTCTTCAGGCCGGAACCAGGACCAGCGCCCCAGATTGTCCAGCACCCAGCGTTTTGCAGCTTCGGTGTGGGCCCAGTTGGGTATGGCGCCGGGAATGTTCGGATTCGGCGCTAGAGCGGTCATAGCACAGGAACGACAAAAAGCCCCCTGTTCCGGTGCGATCCAGTTACAGCCAATCACCTCACGGTTGGCACAGAAAGCCGGCACGGACACAAAGGCCCTGGCCTGAGGATCATAGGCAACGGGAGTGCCATCTGCAGTGGCCAGGTTATCGAACCAGAGGGCACCGGCACCGACCGGGTTGGTAAAAACACGCATAAGCCACCTTTTAAAAAATTATCCCCAGCGGTGCCAGATCAACACCGGTTCATCCATTCTTTTGCTTCGAGCAAATGGGGGTTGCAGAGGCAATGCCAGCTCAGTCGGCGCTTGCAGCTGCTGGAAGAACCGGTAGCCGTTGCGCCCATTTTCTTTGGTGGCGTACATGGCCGTATCCGCATTCTCCATCAGGGTAGTGGCGTCCTGCCCGTCCTCCGGATAGACACTGATACCAATGCTCACTGTGACTTGGACTTTGCGCCCATCAATCTTGCGAGGTTCGGCGAATCGGGCCAACAGTTTTTCCGCCACCTGCAGGGCATCTTCCGGCGCCTCGATTTCACTCAACAGGACAACAAATTCATCACCGCCGTGGCGGCTGACGGTATCGGTAGTGCGCAAACAGTTCCCAATCTCCACGGCGATGTCTTTCAGTAGCGCATCACCGGCGCTGTGACCCAGGGAGTCGTTGATCTGTTTGAAATTATCCAGATCAATGAACAGCAGCGCGGTTTGCTTGCCGTGCCGACGCGCCAGGCCAACGGCCTGAGTGAGCCGCTCCATCATCAGTATTCGGTTGGGCAGACCGGTGAGATGATCATGCTGGGCGTCGTGGCTCATCTTCCTCAAAGCGGACCGGGAGTGACGGGCATCTTGAAAAACAATAACCGCACCGGTCGTTGTGCCGTGACGGTCGCGAATGGGGGTCGCGGAATCCTCGATGGCAACACTGGCACCGTCTCGGCGCATCAGGACACGGCCCAGAGCAAGCTTCACGGGCCGATCCTCGTTGATGGCCCGGCGCGCGGGATTCTGCTCCCCTGCCCCGATGGTATCGTCGAAAATGAAGAATACCTGTTCAACCGAACGCCCCTTCGCCTCTTCCCGTGACCAGCCGGTGAGTCCTTCGGCTACATTGTTGAGATAGACAACCAAGCCCTCAGGATCGATGACCAGCACCGCCTGGTTAATCGCGTCAAGGGTGGTCTGCGCAATATCGTTGAACGAATCAGCGCCAAATGCCGATAGCGGGAATGCCAGGGTGGGCTGCCCTGCTGCTGGTGCGCTGACTCCGCAATGGGGGCATGCCGGCCCTGTCTCGAAGCAGGTGCGGGGGTGGTGAGGCGAAAAGGTTCTGAACATCGGTATCGACCTGGTATGGGAGCTATGAATCAGCCTATACCTGGGAAGTGTGGCGGTCTGTTCGGAACCGCACTCAGGCTGCCAAGCGGCCCGGGAACGCGCAACCCCCGAACCCCCGGTATGCACTAGGCGGATGGAACGGTGAGCAGACGATCAGTTTCCCGTTTGACCACCGCATAGCATTCGCAGCTCATTTGCTCGAGCCTGGGGCGATCCACGACTTCAATGTGTCCGCGCCGGTATTTTATGACGCCCAGTTGCTGCAGCTTTCCAGCCGCTTCCGTCACCCCTTCGCGGCGGACACCCAGCATATTGGCGATAAGCTCTTGGGTCATGACCAGGTGGGTCGTGGGTAAACGATCCAGCGAGAGTAAAAGCCAGCGGCACAGTTGCTGATCGATGGAATGATGGCGATTGCAGACGGCGGTCTGTGCCATCTGGGTGATCAACGCCTGCGTATAGCGCAAGACAAGTGACATGAGGTCACCGTGTCGATGAAATTCGTCAACCAGGCGCTGCCCTGCCAGGCGATAACCACTACCACCGCTCTGGACCACTGCACGGCTCGAGGTGCTCTCACCGCCCATGAACAATGAGATCCCCACCAGGCCTTCATTCCCCACAACTGAGATTTCCGCAGATGCGCCGCTCTCCATCACATAGAGCAAGGAAACGATGCTGTCGGTGGGGAAATACACGTGGCGCATTTTGTCCCCGGCTTCATAGAGCACTTGGCCCAGGGGCATGGGGATTTCCTCAAGATAGGGTAAGAGCCGTTGCCGGACGTCCGCGGGCAGTGCGGCAAGGAGATGGTTCTGTGTGGGGTGCGGTGACGGTGTCATCGTTGGCGCCTCCCGTGGCCGACCAATGATGCAGATCAGTGTACGCCATTAGTAAGGCAGAATGTACGAAGCCATACATTTTACAAACTGTTCATTTATTCACCTTTCGGGCCTTTTGACGGCGCATGGGCGATATTCGGTGGGAGCCTACAGGTGTGGCATAAACTCTTTGGGTTGCCAATACTGGTCTCATAGCATTTGCAAGCTGCTGCTTCAAGCGCGGCGCGGTCGATAATGGCGATCCTGCCGTGACTGTAGCGGATGCACCCGTCCTCTTGCAGCTTTAGCGCGGCGAGGGTGACCGCTCCACGCTGGACACCCAGCGTCTCCGCGAGGATGCGATGGGTCAGGGGCAAGGCGGCCGTTGGCGCCCGGTCTTGGGCCAGCAACAGGCCCCGTGCCAACCGCTGCCCCACGTCGTGAAAGCGAATACAGCCGACTGCTTGCAGCAGTTCCTCGAAAACAACCGAAAAATAACGTTGCAGCATACGGCGTAGTGCCGAATGGCGCCTTATGGCCGCCCGAAGCGCCTCGGTTTCCATTCGCAATGCGAGGCAGGGTGTCTGGACGATGCCTTGCTGGAACGAGCGATTGACGTCCAGGATCAGGTTCACGCCAAGCATTCCCTCGCTTCCGATACCCTGCGTTTCGAAAGGCCGGTGGCCTGCCAGTTTGGTCATCAGTGTAATGTTACCGACGATAGGAAAATAAACGTGCTCGAAGGGTTCGTCGGCAACACACAGCACAGTACCGGCGGGCAACTCAACGTATTCACAGTGTGCCAGCACGGCCGTGCGGGGGCCGGACGGCAAGCTGTCGATCAAGCGATTCCCGTTCTGCGGCCCATCGAAGGCCTCACTTTTTCCTCTTGCGGCCATGGTGCTCTCCCGCGACAGTTACCCAGTAAGCCATACACCAGCGACGGCACAGCCTGAATGGTTCAACTGTGGCCGAGCAGCCGCGAAGTTTCTGTACGTTACACCACCGACCTTGCCATATCCGGGATTCCCTCTCCCCCAGCAGCCAGGGAGCATGCAGCCTGCTGCGTCGATCGCCCAGCTCTTTCTGCAGTAAATAAACAGGGATGGGTACGGTAGCGTACAGAGCGCGGCCCCGAGGAACCCTACAGTGAAGATTACACGTAGGGCTTCCGGAGGAGCACTGACATGAATCACTCAAACCAAAAAAGTATTGCCAACCGCCTGCGCGGTGGCCTGGGGCTGGCGGTCGCCACCGTACTGATTAGCGCTTGTGCGTCGGCGCCTCTGCCCCCCACCAGCGCGCTGAAAGAAGCACGGGATGCCATCGCTACTGCAGAACAGGCCGGCGCCAGGCAGCATGCGGGCGCCGAACTGGATGAAGCGCAACAGAAGCTGTTGAAGGCGGAACGCTCTGTCAGTAAAGAGCAGATGCAAGACGCAGAGCGCCTCGCCCGGGAGTCAGCCATTGCGGCCGAGCTTGCCACAGCGCGAACCGAATCCGCGAAGGCGATGGCTATCAATCGGGAAATGGGTCGCAGCGCCGATGCCCTGACCGAGGAAATGGGGCGCCAAGGAGAAGAGCAATGAACCTTTCCATGAATCAAAATGTCAAGCGTGGTGGTATGTTGGCCGCGCTGTTGTGCTCATCGCTGGTGGTCGCGTCCTGTGCCACCGGACCGACAGCCCCCATCGGTGCCGAAAACGTGCGCGGCAAACTGACCACCCTGCAGGAAAATCCCAATCTGGCCGATCGGGCCCGCATGGAGCTCAGGGATGCGGAAATCGCAGTACGCCTTGCCGAGCAGCCATTGCCCGATGCTGACGCAGCTTTGGGTCAGCATCGGGTCTTCATGGCTGATCGGGCAGTCGCGATTGCCGAGGCCAAAGCGACCACGCGATATGCCGAGGATCAGCGCAAAAGGTATGGCGAGGAGCGCGCTGCGGCCCGGCTGAATGCACGGACGCTCGAAGTCAGCAAGGCCCGGGAGGATGCAGCCGGAGCAGCCGCCCTTGCCATGCAGCAGGAAGCGGAGTACCAGAGCCAAATTGCGGCACTCCAGGCAGAAGTAACCGACCGTGGCGTGGTTCTGACACTGGGAGATGTGCTGTTTGCCACCGGAAGCGCGAAACTTCAGGGTGGCGCCAGCAGCAACCTCAACAGATTGGTGGATTTTCTTAACCAGTATCCGGATCGCAACGCTCAGATCGAAGGGCATACCGACAACGTCGGATCCGCTGACTACAACCAGCGCCTCTCGCAAGATCGCGCCGATGCTGTTCGGCATTATCTGACGCAACAGGGTATCGCCTCGCAGCGGCTCTCCACATCGGGGCTCGGCATGGATCGGCCGGTCGCAAACAACGACACCCCCACCGGGCGTCAGCAGAACCGTCGGGTAGAGATCATCATCGAGAATCCATCGTAACCGAGGTCGACCAAGCGGAAGTGCTGGCAACCGTTTCCCGCCCCCTTACAGCCTGCCTGTCTGGGGGCTTTACCTGTTCTCTGCAAACCGTCATGACCTCTGTGGTTTCGTTACCGCCGAAACCAAACAATTGCTGTGACGGATGGCCTCCTTCACTGCGGGGATCAGCGGCCCCGCGACGCTGAGGGTCCGTATGCCGCACTGGAGGACCCGGGCCACTTGCTCAGGGCGACCCGCCAGTTCACCACACAGCGATAGCGGCATCTCGGGCACATCATCATGGGTGAGTTGCATGAGCCTGAAGATGACTGCGTCGGCGTCGTTGAAATAGGGCTCTACGGCGGCGTTTTCACGATCGGCAGCAAACGCATACTGGGTGAGGTCATTGGTGCCGAAACTTAGGAAATCCACATCACCGGCGAACTGCCGTGCCGACAATGCGGCCGCCGGGGTTTCGATCATGGCGCCCAGCTGCGGTGGAGTTGTGATGTTCAGCTCGCCACAAAGCGCCAGCAGGTGTTTTTTGACCACCATCACATCCTCAGCCAGGGTCACCATGGGAATCAGAAGCCGCACATCATATTCCTGGCTCAACGCCAAGATAGCCCTGAGCTGCGTTTTCAGTAGTTCCAAGTACTCTTTCAAAATACGCACGCCGCGGCACCCCAGCGCCGGATTGGATTCGCTCGTAAATTCAATAAAAGGTAGGGGTTTGTCGGCCCCCACATCCAGCAACCGCACTACGACGGAACAGCCTTTGGCCGCCGCGAGCGTGTGCCGCATATCCGCCAACAACGCCTCGGCACTGGGGGGCTCCAGGCGACCGAGGTAGGCCTGTTCCAGCCGATAAAGGCCGACACCCTCTGCCCCGTTGCGCATTGCGTTTTCGGTGTCTTGGCTGAATCCGACATTGGCCAGCACGGCAATGGATACACCATCGCGGGTGATCGCCGGCTCCAGGGCGTGGGCCTGTGCCCGTCTCAGGCTTTTGGCAAGTGTCCTGACCTTTTTCTGAAACTGGTCAATCTGGCGGCCCGTAGGGCGCAGGGTAACTATGCCGGCACTGCCGTCAACCAGGGCAAGCGCCCCCTCTCGATGGATATCTGATAGTTCGGATAGGCGCGAAATACAGGGCAATGCCATTTCCCGGGCAAACAGGGCAACATGCGAGCCGAAACTGCCGTATTCAAGCAGCACGGCCGCCACTGAACGGTCAGCCAGGAATATCGTATCGGAAGGTAGTAGCCGTGACGTGGCCAGCACGCAGCCCGAAGGGATCTCCTCCAGGGGGTTGGCTGTGATGCCGGCCAGAGCATTGTATAGACGCACTGAAACGTCCCGGAGATCGTCACTTTTGTCCCGGGCTATCCGTGACTCCATCAGGAGAAAACGTTTTTCCCAACGACGGAACACATGCCGAACGGCGGTGCTGGCATCCACGAGGTTCTCAGTAATTTCCCGACGCAATTCTTCCCTGAGGGCAGGATCATTGAGAATCAGTTGGTGAGCCCCGAAAACCTCAGCCAGACTGGAATCGACTTGCTCCGCAACTCTTAGTACCAGTGCCGCCAAATCATCCGACACTCTGGTCGTCGCAGCATTCAGGCGGGAGAACTCCTTCTCCACGTCATTCAGGGAAATCGCTTCAGGCGGGATATCACGAAGATCTAAAAAGCTGTGATGGACATGGACAATTCCCTGAGCCATGCCCGGAGAGATCGTCTTGCCCTTGAGGATTTCAGTTTCCGAACCGCGCTCGGAATCCGGATGAGTTTCAAACATAAGTCCTCCCCATGATCGCGGCTCGAGTGAGTAACCGTCCGGGGGGACTTGAGCGACCCAAATGTCGCTGACCATGGGCCAGTCTACCACATTGCCCGGTCGACGGTGGGTGCTCACGCAGCCCGAGCTATGTACGTCATCGCACAGACCTACGTTCCGGGTGCACGCTAAATTACAACTGTAAACAAAAGCGGACATTTGCCACGGTCGAGGTTTTCGACTGTGGTAGCTTTTCTCACACTCGCAGTAAACTGCTCTCAGTAAAAAGACGAAATCATGTGAGTAGAGCGATTTCATTTTTTGCGTGCGGATTTGCGTAATTTTTAGGGCTGTATAGCTTATTTTCGTTCGACTGAAGGAATGGCTTGGCTTTTTGTGCTCAGCTTTATTTGACCCGCTAATTTATGAGCCTGCTGAAGTAAGAGAAAAAGGATATGCGGTATTTTTTACAAGTGCGAGGGTTACCGTTGTTGGCTCTTTGGGGTTTTAAAACCTCAATCAGAGCCAGTAACCCTCGATAATCCGCCTTGGCTTAGCGAAAACCCAGGAAGGAGAGAATCGCTAGAACGATAACGACTGCACCAACGATATAAACGACATTATTCATAAGTGATGACCTTATCTAAAACCTGTAATTTGGGTTGCGCCGCATTCCCTGCGGCGGATGATGCAACTCCCTGTACTGGCAGATCCATTGCCACATCGGGGTTCAGATTGACGTATCAGCGTTGCCGGGTCTGTACGCTAGCCCACAGAGCGCAGGAAAAAATGGTGGTGGGTATGGTCTGGTAGTTGAAATGCTGCCTGCGAAACAAACCTGCAGGCAGCCAAATCAGAGTTAGGTGGGGGTATGTCAATTCCTGCGGATTTGTTCGAAGTCCTTGATTTGCTTGTCCGCTTCGTCTCGGGTAACGCCATAGGCCTGCTGAATCTCGCCCGCCAGCTGTTCACGCCGGCCAGCAATCTCGTCGAGGCGGTCATCGGTTAACTTACCCCATTGCTCTTTCACCTTACCCTTCAGTTCTTTCCAGTTACCTTCGATGGTGTCCTTGTTCATGTCAGTTCCTTTGGCTCTCTGGCCAGATAATAGGTTCATGTAACGGCGGCCCAGTTCCAGAGAGAACTAGTGCCACCGGTGTTTCATCGTGCGCTGAAACCGGGTCACGGTCTGTGTGTTAACAGACACAGATGTGTTCAAGTGGGATAGCGCACAGAGGCCGGCCTGCTTATCGGGCAAAT
The DNA here is from genome assembly GCF_030519635.1 of Marinobacter suaedae. Taxonomy (NCBI): domain Bacteria; kingdom Pseudomonadati; phylum Pseudomonadota; class Gammaproteobacteria; order Pseudomonadales; family Marinobacteraceae; genus Marinobacter; species Marinobacter suaedae. The sequence goes on from NZ_JAUMIS010000001.1 coordinate 727,686, forward strand.
TAGTTTGTAGGAACAAGTTTTTGAACCCTTATGAGCCTGAGGCAGTCATTTGACCAACTCCGTCTGGTTTGTCGCGATTGGAACTCTGCTGATTCTCATGGGGACGCGGCCACCGGTGCTCCAGCGTCTGAATCTGACGCCGTCCATGGTCTATTTGAGTGTTGGCGTGCTTCTGGGCCCGCTGATGTTCGGCGTGTTTCATTTTAACCCGCTGAAACAGGCGCATTTCCTGGAAGTGCTTGCCGAGCTTGCGGTGTTGTTGTCATTGTTTATTGCAGGCACGAAGATGCCGGTGCCGTTCAGCTGGAAAGCATGGCGCGTACCTATGCGTCTGGCATTTATCTCCATGACTATCACTGTCGTCCTGACGGCCTTCTTCGGTTACTACCTGCTTGGACTTCCTTTGGGGGCGGCGATTTTGCTGGGTGCCATACTGGCGCCCACCGACCCTGTATTGGCAACGGACGTTCAGGTCCGACACATGGGTGATACTGACCCTCTGCGGTTCACCTTGACCAGTGAAGCGGGAATGAATGATGGCAGCGCTTTTCCTTTCGTAATGTTGGGGCTGCTGTTACTCGGTTCCCCGCTCAGTGACGAGCTGCTTGGAAGATGGGTTTTTAAGGACGTCTTGTGGTCAACAGCGTCGGCCATTGTGGTCGGGCTTGTGACGGGTCGGTTGCTGGCTCAGCTTGTGCGAGGGCAGCGATCTCTCGAAAGAACGGTCCCTTTGCTGGACGATTTCCTAGGTCTTGGACTCATTGGCCTGACCTACGGCGTATGCCTGCTGATCGATGGCTGGGGGTTTTTGGGCGTGTTTGTTGCTGCCATTTCGCTGCGGCAATCCGAAACGACGCTGGCTCAGGCTGAGAAGCCTGGCAAAGGCGCGGAGACAGCTGCGGCCTCTTTCGATCAGCCGAGTGAAACCATCCGGCATCTTCCGACCGAGGTGTCGAAGGGCTCGTTGATGTTCAAGGAGTCCCTTGAACGCTTGTCCGAACTGGTATTAGTGGTTTTGCTGGGTGGCATGTTGTTTGACGACTCCTGGAGTTTTCGGGCCGTTGGTCTCGGCCTATTCCTGTTTGTCATTGTTCGGCCGGCAAGCGTATTTCTTGGTTTAATCGGATCCGGGGCACCCTGGCGGCTGCAGATCCTGGTGGGCTGGTTCGGGGTTCGGGGAATCGGTTCTCTCTACTATTTGATGTTCGCCGTTGTCTTCGGCCTGCCGGAAGAACTGGCGCTGGAGCTGATTCACCTCACGCTGGTGGTTGTGGTGCTCTCGATCATCATTCACGGACTGACCGTCAAACCGATGATGACGCGGTGGTGGGGCCTCTGAAACACTTTCGTGGCCCTATGTGTGCTTGCGAACAGACAGCACAAAGGTCCAACCCTGATTCTGAAAAGGTGGTTTTGCACCGAATCGAATGACCCTAATTCGCTGCGCCACGACCCGCGTCCGATATTCATTGGCGCGTAATTGGAATGCACTCTGAACAATGTGAGCGAGGAGCTTGTCATGATCAGAATCAAGACTGCGGCGATCACTTTCTGTCTGTTAGGAGCTTTGCCCCTGGCGATATCCGCACAATCCGCTGAGTTTGGCCCGCGCGAAGGCGATCGTGAACTTTCCCTTTCGGGAACCGGCAGTAATGACCGGGATTTCAACAGTGGCAGCTTCGGCTTGACCGGTGATCTGGGCTGGTATCTGCAGAGTAATGTGGTGGCCGGTATTCGTCAGAGTATCAATTACGCTGATATTGAAGGCCAGGGCGTCACCGATGATTTCTGGAACGGCTCGACCCGGGGGTACCTCGACTACCAATTCCTTGACGATCGTGCGCGACCCTTTGTTGGTGCGAGTCTGGGCGGCATTTATGGGGATGGCGTTAAGGACAGTGCCTTTGCCGGACTGGAGACAGGGTTAAAGTACTATGTTCAGACCAGGACTTATTTCCTTGTACGCGCGGAGTACCAGTTCCTGTTCTCCGACACTAGTGACGCGACGGATGCGTTTCAGGATGACGGCATTTGGGCTTATACCGTCGGTCTGGGTTATAACTTCTGAACGTCGTTAGGGCGATGCCCCGGCTGCAGCTCGGGGAACACTCGGTGTAGCGAAAACCCATATCCTGCACGGAATGCTTGGGGGCAAGCTGATCAACGACTGATTGATGGAGCGCACACCGCCTTTTACCCTGTGTGCGAAGGTGGCGCTGGCGAATGCACGCCGCCGCGGCTGACCTTGCGCAACAAGGATTATGCCAGCCTCTCGAGCACTCAAAGCGTTTTCGAACTTTCCGGTTCGTAACGGAAAGTGCCCATGAGGGAGGTTCTAGAGCTATCAAAGCTACGGCAGAAACGGTATTGGTTTACTATGACATGCGGATGCTCGGGCACAGCCCACATGGATGGGGCCCGGGCCACCCCGCCTGGACAGAGTCGGTCAAGGCTATGATTAGCCAGCAATATCCCGGCAGCAACTTAGAAACCTATACCCACCCGGAACGCCTGACTGCGATTGTTGACCGGCTGATGCTGGAACCAGTTAAAGGGGTGCGCTGGATGCTGCCGACGGCGGTCACCACGGATCAATTGACGCCGGTTCATGACACGGACTATGTCGCTCACATTGAGTCGTTAAAAGGTGCCTCCTGCTGGCTTTCCAAAGACACCACGGCGGTGTCGCCAGGGAGTGTGGAGGCGGCTGGCCTTGCTGCTGGAGCCATGCTGGACAAGATCCCGGTTGCCATCAAGGAATTCCAGCGCAAGGAGGCACTTGCTCCCAGGGCGAAGCAGATAGCAATAACCAGCAAAAATAACACCACCGACTCAGCAATGACGTCGCCAAACGTAGCTCATGATCTTCATACGCTGGGGGTGGCGACGCACATCCATGGTGATGTATGAGGCACAGGCAAAACCCGCCAGCAACGATATCCAGGCAACGGTGTTTAGCCAACCAAGTATCATTTGGAACTCCTTGTCCGACTTCGCGAATAACTCTTCAGCATCAAACTGCCGCTGGGCGCCTTACCTAAAGTCACCTGAAGGCATCAGCAGCGTCTGTGCGCTGTCACGCCGCACCTTCCTTTTCCATGGGCTCAAGCGACGTTTGGTGTGCAACCGAACAGACAGACTTCTGTCAGGCCTTCAATGTTGACAACAGTGCACTGCGATTGCAGTGGCAAAATCGATTGATCCAAGGTCAGGTCTTGCCTTTTGCATCCTACGGCAGAGGCAAAAGGCAAGACCTGCCCCCGGGTAATCGATTAGGTTCGGGAGGGCGTTATGATCGGTTTAACTCAGTTATCGCAGGGCAATTATTTACCGACAGAGGAGATGAAGGGGCTTTTGCGGCGGTGGTATTATCTGAAATTCGGTCAGAAGAAGAGCACCGTTGAATTGATGGCCACAGCCTCCGATCTTCGAAATAAAAGCGCGTTGAGCATTGTGGCGCTGCTGGACGTCGACGAGCAAATGATATCTCACGTGGTGGGTAAGAAAAGGCTCATTTTTGTTCAGAACTGCCATGCATACCTAAAGGGCTCAGTAAACCATGCGGGGTTGAATTCCGACATTTCAAATGACTGATATCTAAAACTGACTAGTTTTTTTGTAGCCTGGCACCCATGAAATGGAGACGAAGTATTCACTGTAGACGACCACAGAAAGCACTAAATTTCCGAAACAAAATATCAGTAACTTACCCGCCAAATTCCACACAAAGTGCTAACCAAACTTAAAGTAGATCCTACAATAGGGCGCTCATTCCGATTTCCACACAAAATGCTTAATTCAGCGTCCAACTCCGAGGTGAAAACTGTCAGCTGAGAACGAGGAAATCATAGAATAGGGGGAAGGCATTCATACGAAGGGAAGCTTCAAACAGAACAACGCATCAGATGCTAGATTCATATTTACTGCTGGCTTTTTAGGCTTCTGATTTTGTAACCATCCCGTAAAATCGGTGCATGCTTGATTAGATTCCTCCTGGCTGGGCTTAGGTCTGAACGGTCGCTTTTGCGACCTCTGAGCATCCTGTTTTCTAAACAAACAGGGAAAAGGAGGCTGGGCTTTCCCGTAGAGACTTGGTCGACCGTTTGTAATGTCCGCTTTGCGACCGGCGCTTCCTCCTTTGCTCGCTAGAACTGCTTGCGGTTTAATGCGAATACAATTTTGGGCTGTTAAGGGCACTTATGGCTGTTTTTAATTTTAGGGCCATTGGAATTGGTACGAGTGTCTTCTTGATCTCTTACCTGATTTTCAGTTTTTCACTCGGCGTTGATTCCGAGCCCGCACTCGGAGCAGTCGGGTTTCTGTTATTTCCAATCTTCATCATGCCTGGTTTCGTTGCGGGTGGGATAGCTAAACGCAATGGAGTAGTTAACGGGGCTGCGATGGGGGCCGTCATCGGACTAATCTCATTGGGGGTTTTTCTGTTCCCATTCCAAGGGTCGGCATCAGGCGCTTTAGGTGCGGGAATGATCTTCGGCGCTTCCGCAATATTTTTTGCGAGTCTGGGCGGGCTCCTTTGGCATGCCTATGAAGCCATATATAACCTGCTCCGGCGAGGCTCTTAGCAAGTGGCTGTGGTGTCGAAACCGTTTTTTTGCGCTACACCTACACCCGAATGTCCGCTATGCGACCATCGCGGCCACGATATGCTGACTTAGCCCACCTGTTTTGGCCGGCACTCTTTTTCTCCCACCTAATAGGACATAGCCATACCTGCTTTGACTGGCGACCTTGCGGAAGTAAATCGTCCAGCGAGTTGGCCCTGGCTAATTGCGCTGAACGAGTGATGGGCTGCTATCCTGTCATAGTCTTTCATCGTCACAAGGGTGTCCCTATCCATGGTTACCTACCTGTATTGGTTCATTATTCTTGCCCTCGTGTGTGGCGCCCTGTTTGGAATCGGTGTCAGGCTGGGGAAGTGGCAACTGGCAGTGATTCTGGCGGTGGTCATCGCGATGCTCGGCACCATGGCCTATTACTTTTGGCTTCAGCAGATATTCGTGAAGCGCTATGGCGGCGTGATGAGTATTACTATCCCTCAGGGCCTGCAGCATATTGGCTCCACCTGGAAGGACGATAACCTTTGGATTGAGGACTACAACCCGGAGACTAACGAATGCATTTTCCGGGAATACTCTCGGGGCGACCTGTTGCAAGGGCGTGTCGTGCTTAAGAACTGTCATCCGCTGGGGGCTTCGCCGTCAGTTTCTGTACCGGCCACCAACGAGTAAAGCGGAGCCGCTTTCTTACCCCCCTGTATCAATCGGAAAATAAACTTCCTGGACTGTTCCGGGCCAGGTTTATGGCACCAATGGGCAAGATCCCATTTCTGTACAAATTGCAGCTGAAGACCCTGGCGTCTGAGGTGTTTCTCGATATGGACTGAGTGCTGTATTGGTAGGCCGGAATTCGCCCCTCTCAGCCCTACATAAAGGAGTCCAATGCTGCCCGCATTTCATCAGCGAGTGACGCCCGGCTACGGGGGGTGCCCGTGACCTGGTTTTGCAGCTGGTAACGGAAGAGGCCGTCAATCAGTGCATAACCAATTTCGGCATTGGTTTTTTCATTGCTGCCGGAACGGCTAGCGGCACGAGCGACTATATCAATCAACGTTCTCTCGATATCCTTGACCACCGGCCGGAAGGCAGGGTCGAACAGAGCCTGGCTCCGCAGGTCATACCAGAGCCGGTGTATCAGGGCATCATCAGCAATACTGTTGGCCAGTGCATTGGTCAGGGTGTCCAGTACCTTTTCCCGGCCCTCTGCGCCGCTGATGGCATCTGCGAGCTGCGAGGTGAATGACGTTTTGTAGGCGGTTACGCAGTACAGGATCAGTTCTGTGCGATCTTCGAAGTAGTAGTGCAGCATGCCAAGCGACAGATTGGCTTTCTCGGCAATATCCCTCAGGCTTGTGTTGGCATACCCCAGCTCCTGCAGAGCTTCCAGAGCGCTGCTGGCAATCTGATCCTTCTTCTGCTGGCGCTTACGGCTTTTGCGCTCGGCGCGGACCAGTAATTTTTCGGACACATCGGAACTCATTGGGTATTTCCTCAAACGGATGATGCGGCGTGGGGCGCTTCAGTACCCTGATAGGGCGCGAACCGCCCCACCCTTAACCCATTGGCGAATCAGTCACATTGGAGCCTTTGAATCATTCGCTTTCTCCGGAATAAACGACATGGCTCGTTCCGCAAGTGCTGTGATGGTCAGGCTCGGATTCACGCCCAGGTTGGCGGATAGCATTGAGGCATCCACCACATAAAGATTCTGATAATTGAATACCCGGTTTTGGGCGTCGATCACTCCGTTCTCCGGTGAGTCCGCCATGGCGCAACCGCCCATGCAATGCGCTGTCATGGGTACGTTGAACAGAATCTCGCTCATGGAGCTGAGGCCCACCCCCCCGGTGGCATTGGCCGCCTTCTCCGCAAAGGCATTGGCTTCCGGGATAAACGTGGGAATACGATCGCCCTCGGTCGCCAGCCGTTTGGTGAATGGCCAGTACCACGCCCGTTTCCAGCGCATGTTGATGTGACCGTCGAGGGTCTGCATGACCAGGAACATCACTGTTTCAGAAGACCACCGATAGGGCAGCATACTGCGGATGCCAGTGATACCCCGGGTGGCGATCAGCTTGGTGAGAGCGCCCATCCAGTTCAGTATCCGGGTCGGCCCCGGCCGGCCACCGGTCAACACGGTGAACAGACTGCTCATCAGGTTGGAACCCTCGGGATAGCGAACCGCCTCGATATGAGTGTGCTCGTCAACGTAGATGCCAGAGCCAATGGCGATTCCACGGGACATATCCTCGTCGGTGCCGGGGTAGCGAACCCCAAGGATCGACTCGGAATTGGTGCGGACCCGCTTGCCAAGGTCGTCGGACACGTTTGGCAGCGACCCCGACTCCTTCAGCTTGAACAGGAGTTGCTGGGTACCCAGGGAAGAGGCGGCAAAAACGACGCTCTTGGCGGTGATACGGGTCTTGGGGCGGTTAAAGCGTTTGAACGCCGGGGCCGTGATCACCTCGTAACCCTCCGAGCCATCTGAGGCGCCCAGGGGTCGGACATCCACGCATTCGGTTTCCGCCCGCACTTCCGTACCCAGTTTTTCAGCCAGATACAGGTAATTTTTGTCCAGGGTATTCTTGGCATTGTAGCGGCAGCCCACCATGCAGCCGCCGCAGCCGATGCAGGAATTCCGCGCCGGACCCTCGCCGCCGAAATACGGATCCGGATGCTCGGTGCCCTCAGGCTCGTCGTCGTTGCCGAAAAACACCCCCACGTCGGTGTAGTAGAAACTGTCCTCGATGTTGGCGGCTTTCGCCATTTCGCGGAGTTTATGATCCGCCGGTCCGGGGCGACGGTTTTCGGTGACGCCCAGCATCTGCTTGGCGGTCTGGTAGTGGGCAGGCATGGTGCCTTTCCAGTCATCCAGCCCGGCCCAGTTGCCATCGCTCCAAACGCTGTCCTTGGGGACAAGCAGTGTCTGGGCGTACGTGATAGAACCACCACCGACGGCATTGCCATGGAGAACCATAACGTGTTTGAAGAGTCGAAGGCTCAGGAATCCCTTCAGGCCGAGGAAGGGGCGCCAGAGGTAATCCCAGGCTTTCCAGTTGGTGCGGGGCAGGTTCTCGGGAGTCCATCGGCGCCCTTGTTCCAATACCAGGACCCGATAGCCTTTCTGGCTCAGACGATAGGCTGAAACGCTGCCGCCAAACCCGGAACCAACGACGACGTAATCATAATCATGCTGTTCGTTTTTCATATGGAAGGCTCACCGATTAATTGTTGTTTGTAGCCTCCGAACTCCGCCGCGCCAGCGACGATGTCGGGTCTGGCTCGCTGGCTTTGCGCCAGAACGCTGGTGGCGTCCCACCACTGCTGTCAGTTCGTTAGTGGCAGACAACCCCTTGGTTTTCCAATTGTGCTTTTAGCTAATCATTTTTTCTGGACAGCTGTCCAATTAAATTGACCTATTTGGAGTGCCAGGTGTAGTAGTTGCCCGGAGAGAACCCGTCATTGAACCCGGATGGATTCGCCAGAAACGACAACCGACCTGAAGCGAAACCAGACGTGAAATGAAAGGCCAGCCATGCCGAAGAAGCCTCTGGTCAAGGTGGCAAACCGTCAAGGAGGACCAATCTCACAGGCCAGCACCAGCGCCCAGAACTCTGAAAAATCGTTTACCACCACATCCGGTTTGTGGGGGTGCTTGTGGGTGCCGGGAAAGATCCGGTTCAGCCAGGGCTGGTCCCACTGGGCACCGTTGAAGAACACCGACGTCATGCCGGCCTGCTTGGCGGCAATCACATCCGTGGTGCTGTCGCCCACGTACCAGACGCTCGGGTCCGGCGGATAATCCAGCTTCTGTACCGCCAGCAAAAGCTGATCCGGGTGGGGTTTCCTCAGCGGTGTATCGTCCCCGCAGACGTTCACATCGAACAGGTGTGTCCAGCCGGTTTCCTCGACTGCCGCCAGCTCGTGTTCGAAAAACTCCCGGTCCCGGTTGGTGATCACCCCCACCTGCATATGCAGCCGGTGCAGCCCTTCGAGCACATCCCGCACCCGGGGTTCAAAGGCTTTCACCGTGCCGTAATGGGTACGGTAGTGGTAATTGAAGGCCTTGTGGGCAATCTGCTTGGCTTCCTGGTCCTCACCAAACAACACTTCAAAGATATCGGTGCGGGAAATTTTCCGGTCCGCCTTCACCTTGGGGTGCAGCCGGGCGAACTCCCGGACGTAGGCCACCAGCCGGGCGTCTTCCGGCGTCTTGCTGTCCTCCGGTGCCACCATACGCCCCATCAGGTCGAGCTTGTAGAAATCCGGCAGCATGTCATCCACGGCGTGGTACATGGCGTCCAGGGTATCCACCAGCGTGGCGTGCCAGTCGAACAGCACCACCGACGGACGGATCAGCTTGACCAGTGCCGGGTGCCAATCGGCCTCGATCCGGGGCTCCGGGCGCTCGGGTGGTGGGAAGGGCCTGGGGCGCACCTCGGCCGGGGTCTGCTGGAACGCACTCGGCTCCTGGCGCTCCAGCAAGGCCAACAGATCCAGCAATTCTTCGAAGCTTTCAAGAATGGCGGCCGGAGCATCCTTGGAAGAAAACCAGCTGTCGATCCGGGCCTGATCCCAGCCGGCGCCATTGTAGAATACGCCGGCCACACCCGCCCGGTGTGCGGTCAGCATGTCGACGAAACTGTCGCCCACATACCAGGCCCGTTCGTCCGCCGGAACGCCGAGCTGCTCAAGCACTTTCAGAATCACCTGAGGGTCAGGTTTGTACTCGGTCACATCGTCCGCGCAGACCGTGGCGTCGAACAGGTGCTGCCAGCGCCCTTCATCGACCGTGCGCAGCTCCTTGTCCAGAAATTCCCGGTTACGGTTGGTGGACACCGCCAGCCTGATCCCCATTTCCTTGAGGGCAGACAGGTATTCATAGGCACCGGGCTGGAACGGTTTCACCTGCCCAAAGAAGCGCCGGTAAGCGGTGTTGTAGGCTTTGTGGGCGATGAGTTTGGCGTCCCGGTCCTCGCCGAAAATGGCATTAAAGATATCGGTCCGGGAAACCCGGCGTTCGGCCAGTATCCGTGGGTGCAGCCGGCGGAAGATCCGGATGTAACGCACCAGCCGGGCATCGTCTTCGGTGCGGCACTGGTCTTCCGGCAGCAGCCGCTCCACCAGATCCAGCTCTTCCAGCTGGGGCAGCATTTCTTCCATAGCGCTGAACATGGCGTCGTGGGTATTCACCAGGGTGCCATGCCAGTCGAAGATCAGCACCGACGGTGCCGGAAGGGATTCGGAAAATCGGGCCATACACTGTCTCCCTGCAGGAACCGGCCGGACTCGTAACAACCTGTCCGTAAAGATAAACACAGTTGCCGTTCCTTGCACATTCGACCGGCGGGTAATCCCCGCCCAGTGCCACAACGTAATTGCTCTAGAAGCCACCAATGAACGACGGAGTGCCGTGCACACCAAATCCCACCTTCCCTCCAAACTCTGCCCGGTATGCCACCGACCGTTCAGCTGGCGAAAGAAATGGGCCAGAGACTGGGAGCAGGTTCGCTATTGCAGCGAGCGCTGCCGACGTGACCGGAGCCGCGCATCATGACCACGCTGGTCTGGTTTAAACGGGATCTGAGAATTGACGACCATGGCCCTCTGACTGCCGCTGCCGAGCTGAATAAAGCCGTCATCCCCCTGTACATCGTGGAGCCAGACTACTGGCAACTGCCCGATACCTCCGCCCGCCAATGGGCGTTTATTGAAGAATCCCTGGAGGATCTGCGCCGACAACTGCGCGGCCTTGGCACCGATCTGCTGGTACTGACAGGGAATGCCCGGGACGTGCTGGCGCAGCTGCACCGCTCGATGCCTTTCCGCCGGGTCTTTTGTCATCAGGAGACGGGCGGGCACTGGACCTTCGAGCGGGATAAAGCGGTGATAGGCTGGTGCCAGGAACAGAACATCGAGTTTCGGGAATGGCAGCCCTATGGCGTGGTTCGCAGGCTGCAGGACAGAGACCTCTGGGATGGCGCCTGGAACACCCTGATGAAGCAGGCGCTGTTGCCGCCTCCTGACCGCCTGGCCAAACCAGAGGGTCTTGAGCGCCTGTGGCAGCCGATGAACATCCCCGACCTGGCAGACTCGTCGCCCTGCCCGGACCGCCAGATGGGCGGCAGCCAGAATGCCCGGAAACTGCTGGGCTCGTTTCTGGAACGTCGCTGCGTGGGTTATCAGTACAACATTTCCAGCCCGCTGACCGCGGTGCGAGCCTGCTCCCGACTCAGCCCCCATCTGGCTTATGGCACCCTCAGCGTGCGGGAGGTATATCAGGCGGCGAAAGCCACCGGCACAGACGCCAGTAGCCTGCCCAGAAAAAAGCGCAGCCTGACCAGTTTCCGTTCCCGACTGCACTGGCACTGCCACTTTATCCAGAAGCTGGAAGACGAACCGGAACTGGAATTCCGGGCCATGCACCGGGAACTGGAACAGTTGAAAACGGCGGAGGATGCGTCGGAGCGTCTGCAACGCTGGCAGGAGGGAGAGACCGGCTGGCCGCTGGTGGACGCCAGTATGCGGGCACTGCAGCACACCGGCTGGATCAACTTCCGTATGCGAGCCATGTTAATGGCGGTTGCCAGCTACCATCTCTGGCTGCACTGGCGGGCGCCGGCGCTCCACCTGGCCCGGCAGTTCACCGACTTTGAGCCAGGTATCCACTATCCACAGGCCCAGATGCAGTCCGGGCTGACCGGCATCAATGTCTGGCGTATATACAACCCCGTCTTGCAGAGCCAGAAGCTGGACCCTGAGGGGGAGTTCATCCGGCGCTGGGTGCCAGAACTTCAGAGTGTGCCTACCGAATTCATCCACACGCCCTGGCTGATGACACGCCCGCAGAGAGCACGCTACGGCGGCAACACCTACATTGCACCGGTATGCAACCACGAGCAGGCCGCGCGTGCGGCCCGCAAGGCGATGGGAGCCTTCTACAAGGCCCGCGTGTCGAGGGAGGAAACACAAAGAGTGCTGGCGCGCCACGGCAGCCGGAAGGGGCCGGCACAGCGCAGGCCCCGGCCATCATCAAACAAGACACCTGCCGACTCGCAACTGTCCCTGTTTGACTAGCAAACTGACTCTCGGTTCAGTGGGACTTACAAGGTTGAGCTAGACGTTCAAGACCATCAGTTCTGGTTCATCTGCTGTTGATGGCGGAACATCTGTTCCATCATCAACTGCATCTGGTTCATACGCTCTTCCATCATCCGCATGCGCTGATCGACGCTTGGCTGATCACCTCCATCGGACTGTTTACCCGAACCAGGCTGGCCTTGCATCATGCCCTGCCCCTGATTGCCATGCATCATCCCTTGGCCGCCATACCCCATCATTCCAGGGCCCATCATGCCCTTGTGCATCAACTCCATCTGCTCTTCCATGGCTTCCCAGTGCTCTTCCATCAGGCGCTGCCGTTCTGCCTGAGATCCGACGTCCGGAACCTGCTGCATCATATTGTCCATCCGGGACCAGTTTTGATGCATCTGCTCCATTTGTTCCGGGCTCATCATCATTCCGGGCCCATGCCCCGAGGCCGGCCCGTCACTGCCGTGGGCAAGCACCCAAACCGGCACGGCAACCAGCGCACCTACAGCGATCAAACGTGTTACGGTATTCATGATCCATCTCCTTACCTTCGGCCGGATATCCTGTTCAAGGTTAGATGCCAACGACCGTACTGCAAATGAGGGCGTTCACCTGAGTGACCCAGGGTTGATCTGTGTCAGTTATAGCCTGCTCAGGGCCTGTTCACAGTTCCGTAACCTGTCGGCGTGTTGTTCCGAAAATCACGGAGCGTTAAGGTTGTAGGCGCCCGCTTCCAAACCATCAGCAGGAGATTTTCCATGGCGTGCAGTTGCTCTGCTCCAGAGTCCGGTTCCCCGGCCCCAGGATTTCGGCGGGCGCTGTGGATCGCGCTCTGGGTGAACCTGGCCATGTTCGTGGTCGAGGGTGTGGCCAGTTTCCAATCGGGTTCCGTCTCGCTGCTCGCCGATGCCATCGATTTCTTCGGCGACAGCGCCAACTACATTCTGTCACTGAGCGTGCTGTCCATGGGTATGCTGTGGCGCAGTCGTGCGGCCATGGTCAAGGGGCTGACCATGGCGATATTTGGTCTGGTGGTCTGGGGACGAGCAATCTGGATTGCCAACAGCGGCACAACCCCCGAACCCCTGACCATGGGTGCCGTGGGTCTGCTTGCATTACTTGCAAACGTGAGCGTTGCCCTGCTGCTGTACAAGTTCCGGGAAGGTGATTCGGATATGCGCTCAGTGTGGCTATGCAGCCGCAATGACGCCATCGGAAACCTGGCCGTCATGGCCGCCGCATTTGGCGTATTTGGCACCGGCAGCGCCTGGCCTGACCTGATCGTCGCCGCGATCATGGGTACCCTCGCCGTCACCGCCGGAATCAGTGTGGTGCGTCACGCCCGCACGGATGCTGCAAACGCCCGAGCCACAGCCAGATCTGTGCAAGTTGAACCCTGCAGCTCGTCAGCCGGAACAAACTAGAAGGCCAGTGAAACCATCACCGGGATATACACCAGTGCAAACAGCGTGGTGAGCAGCACGGTACCCGCGACCTGCCTGGGGTGAGTATCCAACAGCGTTGCGATGACCACCGCATTGGCGGCAATGGGCGTAATCGAAATCAGGAACAGGGCCTGGTGCACAGCGGGCTCGTACAATCCCAGCACGTGCACATCCAGCCACCAGAGCAGCCCCACCACAATCGGCCAGGACGCGAATTTGCCCCAGAAGGCCAGCGCCGTGAATCGGATGTTGCCAGCCAGCCCCCGGAAACTGGAAATGCTCATCCCGATGATCATCATCCCCAGCACGCTGTACGCCCCGCGCAGGTTGTCGAACAGCGGAACGAAGGTCTCCGGTATACCCGCCCCCGACAGATTCAGGATAACGGCCAGCAAAAAGGCATAGACCGAGGGCAACCGCGCAACCCGCAGCAAGGCATCCTTGATGCTGTAGCGGCCCCGCGCCGCCAGATAAAAACCCACCGAGGTTTCGAATAAGGTGCAGCCGAGCATGCACACAATGTAGAGCGCCAGACCCTCCTCCCCGAACAGCAGCAGTGCCACGGGTATGCCGAAGTACCCGGTATTGCCTGAACCCACGCACAATGGAAGGATCCGCTCACTGCCATCGCCCAGCACCGAATGCCCGATTTTGAGGTGCACCACCGCCAGCAAGGAAGCAATAGCGAAGACCAGAAACGGCAGGAAAATCACTTCCAGCGAGAGCGGTGCCGCCATCACACCGGAGAACACCACCGACGGGGTGACGATGTACAGCATGATACCGGCGATGTGCTTGCCGCTGGCCTCCAGAAAACGACCCGCGATCCATCCCAGCATCACGGTGACGTACAGGGGAATCAGCTTGACGAACAAAGCCAGCGCGGCAGTCATGGGGGCTCCGGTAATACCAATCACGAACAAGGCACGAAGTGTAACGCGATCTTAAGATCAGCTACACACAGCCCTCTCCGGCCACGCATAAAAAAGGCGGCAGGAGAGCCTGCCGCCAGGGGTACACAACAAACAACGCACAGAGGTCAACGCACTTCATGGTTGATCTACTAACCTTATACGCAGGTGTCCGACAAATGAGATCAACGTCACAAAAGAAAAATCAGGGTGCCTCGGTCAAAGTTTCTGAGCAAGTGAACACCTATTAATCAAAAACAAATTGCGTACACATGTACGCTCAAGTAGGGTGCACTTATGAATCAACAGAACCCGCAATCCATGCCTGACTCGCCAGCCAGCTCCATACATCACCGCATCGAAGAGTGGCTGAACAGCGCTACCCACGGGATTGGCACACTCCTGAGTATCATTGGCACCATCGTACTGGTGGCGGGAGCCAGCCAACTGGAAGACAACTGGAAGCTGGTGAGCTTCAGCATCTTCGGCGCATCCCTGATCCTGCTCTACCTGGCGTCCACCCTGTACCACGGCACCCGCCACCCGGAGCTCAAAAAGTTATTCAAAACTCTCGATCATTGCGCCATATTTTTGTTGATCGCCGGGACCTATACCCCCTTTCTTCTGGTCAACATGCGGGGAACGGTGGGATGGACCCTGTTTGCGATCATCTGGTCACTTGCGATAACCGGGGTGGTACTGAAGATCATCTTCAAGAACCGCTATGAGCTGGCACGGGTTGGCATCTATATCGCCATGGGCTGGCTGATTATCTTCGCCTCCTCAGACCTCGTCGCCAGTCTCAGCGACACGGCACTGACACTGATGATCGCCGGCGGAATCGCGTACACCGGTGGCGTGGCGTTTTACCTGGCCGATCGCATCCCTTACATGCACGCCGTATGGCACCTGTTCGTCATTGGCGGCAGCGCTTGCCACTTCAGTGCCGTGTATTTCGGAGTTTTGCCGCACGCAACCTGATCTCGTCGGCGGGTTTCATTCTGCCGACGGGGTTCCGCTATACTCCGCCGAAATTAACCGGACGGAACACGCAATGGCAAAGTGGTTGGCTAAATCAGAACCCGATGAGTGCGGTATTGACGACTTCGCACAGTCACCGGATTCCGTCATCCCGTGGGATGGCGTACGGAACTACCAGGCCCGTAACTTCCTGGCACAGATGGCAGTAGACGACGAAGTATTCCTGTACCACTCCAGCTGCAAGCACATCGGCATCGCCGGCATCGTCAAAGTAGTCCGGGACGCCTACCCGGACCCGGCCCAGTTCAATGCAAACTCTCCCTACCACGACCCGAAGAGCACACCGGAGAAACCCCGCTGGCAAGCGGTCGATTTTGCCTTCGTCAAAAAGCTCCCGAGACTGATTCCTCTGGATGAGCTCAAATCTCTGCCCGGGCTTGAGCAACTGCCGCTGGTTCGCAAAGGTAACCGCCTGTCGGTTATGCCCGTCAGTGAGGAGGAATGGCAGACCATCCTTCAACAGGTTTAGCGGCCAGATTTCTCCAACAAGCCTTTCAGATGCCCAGCGGCGCGGACACTGAACCCGGAGTATCCGGGACTATCAGCCCAACGGGTCACATCAAACCCACTCAACTCAAACACAGACAGTTGAAGAGAACTCAAATTATGATGACCACTCTCAGAAACGGTGCGGCTGCTGCGCTCCTTAGCCTGATCGCTGGATGCTCAACGGCTCACCCGGGGGCCGGAGGCAACACAGAAGGTTTCACAGAAACCGGCCAAGCATCGTTTTACGCGGACAAATTTCAGGGTCGACAGACAGCCAGCGGCGCCCTTTACAAGCACGACCTTTATACCGCCGCACATAAGACCTTACCGTTTGGCTCGACGGTCCGGGTCACCAACACCACGAATGGCAAGAGTGTCGTGGTTGAAGTGAATGATCGGGGCCCGTTTGTTAAAGGCCGCATCATCGATCTCTCAAAATCGGCGTTTAAGAGCATTGCAAATACGTCGCTCGGTTTGATTGATGTGAAAATTGAAGTGCTGCGTTAATGCGTAGCGACCTGTTCGCGCAGCCACCCCGACATCCCCGCTCTAGAATGCCCTTTCAAGGATCATTAGAATTGCCCGTTCCGACGTTACCTGGAGTTCCCGCATGTCCCCGGAAATGAGTCCCTCGCAGGGCTTCAACCAATTGCGCCGCATAGAATCGAGCAAGATCTTTCAGGGCGTCGTCATCGCCATCATCATCCTGTCGGCCCTGACGATCGGTGCAAAAACCTACGACCTTCCGGCCTGGGCTGAGCAGAGCCTGATCCTGACGGACAACGCCATTACCCTGTTCTTCCTGGTAGAGATCCTCTTCCGGTTCGCCGCCTGCCCCAATAAGCGCAAGTTCCTGCTGGATGGCTGGAACCTGTTCGACACCATTGTGGTGATTGGCAGCCTGATTCCTCTGGACAACTCCGAAGCGGTCCTGCTCGGCCGGCTGCTTCGGGTGTTCCGGGTACTGCGTCTGGTATCGGTGGTGCCGGAACTGAGGCAACTGATCAACGCCCTGCTCAAGGCCATTCCTCGCATGGGCTACATCGCCCTGCTGATGTTCATCATCTTCTACATTTACGCCGCCATGGGCGCGATCTTCTTCGCCGAGGTGGATCAGGAATTGTGGGGTGACGTGGCCATTTCCATGCTGACCCTGTTCCGGGTGGCCACCTTCGAGGACTGGACCGACGTCATGTACGCCACCATGGAACAGTACCCGATGAGCTGGCTGTACTACCTGACCTTTATCTTCCTCACAGCCTTCGTGTTCCTGAACATGATGATCGGCGCGATTCTGGAAGTGATGGGCGAGGAGCAGAACGCCCAGCAGGCGCAGAAAGCCCATGACGAACGGGACGAAATCGTGAAACAGCTGCACGCCGTTCAGCGCAAGCTGGATGAGCTGTCCCAACGGCTGGAACGATAGACACTCACCGTTGAGCTGCAGGGAATCCCATCGCTCCCGTATGGCGATGGGATTTCCACATTGCCCCTAGCGTTTTTCCGACCGGTGCAGAAACCACTCCCCTTCCGTATCCCGGCAAATCTGCAGCTCGGTTTTCTTGAACAGCTCATCCCCTTTGCGACTTCTGAGTGCCACCAGCCGGCAATCCATTCCGTCGATCACCCGATTGGAGAGCAGTTCGTATTGCAGGGAAATGTTTGGATCTTCGGTCACAAAGGTCTGCATATCGCCGATCTCCGCAGTATTCACAAACCCTCGCATGCGATTCTTGAGTTCGGCCTCGTCGCTGTCTGACAACTTGGCGTTAGAGGGCAACAGAAAGTCCGTGACATTCCCGAGGAGTTTGACCGGCGCCTTGAAAATGCCCGAGATCATGCCGGTGAAAACATTCTCGCCAGCCGATGACGCAATTTCATCGGCTTCCAGAACGATCCCTTCGATCCGATTAAGCGTTGGCGGGATGGTTTCGCGAATACGTCGGCTTTCGTCCAGTATCTGAGGCACCAGAAGCCGATAGGCCTCTGATTCTATAACCAAATCTGGAATCTGGGCGCGGATACGGGCGGCCTCGGCCCGAATCTGCGCTGCTTCCTTCCTCATCAGATCCGTTTGCTCCAGAATGGCCGGCAGACTTTGCCGGATGGCGGCCGATTCATCCAACACATCCGGAACCAGCAAGCGGACCGCCTCCACCTCGGCAACCGCATCTTCAGCCAGACTTCTGGCCTGTTTCGCTTCCTCAAGAAAATCCGGCACCAGCTCAACCACTGGAGTCAGGGATTCCACAACCCCCTCAGACTGCGTCACGATCAGCTCCACCCGGTCAGCGGTCTGGAGCAAGGCATAGCCGAGGTAGAAAATGGACGCTGCCAACAGCACGATGCAGAGTGAATGGAAGCCCTGTAGGATCGTCTTCACAGGCCAGTCTCCGGTGGGTCCACGCTTTGCAGCGGGATCAGAAAAGCCTAGTTCAATCCCCCAGAACCGTCCAAACCCGGGCGCGGTGATGATGTTGCAACCCCAGAGTTCTGAGTTCTTGCAGTTCGACCACCCGACTTATTCTGAAGGGGCTTGATCTCCCTCTGCCCAGTCAGGATTCAGGCGCTGGATGTTGCCCCAAAGGCGGGATATGTAATCCGGCGGAAAGGTGTAGACGGGCAGATCGGTTTGCCGAACCAGGCCTCGCTGCTCGGGCTCCAGCCCGTAGTAAAGCGTCATCAGAATGTCGCTGCTGGCCCAGGGGCTTTGCCGGAAATAGTGATGTCCATTTCCATCGGTTGCGCCCTCGGCTTCCGTCACGTTGATAAAGCTCATCTGCCCCCGCAGGTTTTCCAACGCCTGCCGCGCTTGCGGGTGTATCTCGTTGCCATCCCCCGTCCAGAGTTCGCCAAGGCGTCGTTTATTGGTCAGGAATCTGGAAATGCCCAAAGCCTTGTCTTCTGCGGATACGTAGACGGAGAGATGCCGGCACACCTTTAGCAAACCGTCCGCCAGCGAGTTGCCGAAGGCGGCCCGGTCAATATCGCTGCCCAGCAAAATCACGTTGCCGATACGAAGGGTTTCCTGAATCTCTTCCTCAGTCCGGTGCTGGTTAATGAGCGCCAGCTGTTCCAGAGCCTGCACCACCAGCCGGGTGCCGTTGCTGTAGCCGATGATGTGAATTTCTTCAGCGTTGGTTTTCTCCGCCAGTACTTCAAGCAGCAGCCGCAGATTTCGAGCATAGCCCACAGCCGTATCCGAATCCTTGATGTAGGCCAGCCGGTGCGGTGTCGACGGCCAGGCGTAGGCAATGAATGCTCCTCGATAGCCCAGGAAGTGCCAGAGCTCCGCCGATACCAGCAGCGGATTAACGAACGTCACCAGATAACCGTGGGTATACAGGTAGATATCTTTCGAGTCCGAATTCGCCAGTTGGTCGTTAATGGCTTGTGCAAACTGATCGACTGCATCCGGGGGCAGCGGGGCTTCTTCGGGTAAACCGGCATCCACCCAGTAGGGAATGGTCTCACCGACAATGCCCCACTCGGTGACCTTGCCAATCTTCACCGGAAATTCCGCCGTTCTCGCTTTCAACAGCGAAACCTGCCTTGCTTGCTCCCAGGTCAGGTCGCCCTCGCCCATCTGAATTTCCGCGTACCCAACACGCAGCACCTGCCCGCGCTCGTTCCGATAGAATAGTTCCTCATCATCGGGGCCCGCCGGCTGGCGATCGGTGGCGTAGAGAATGCCATCGTACGGAATATCCAGGAAGGGATTGCTCTTGGGTAATGGATTAAACAACCCATCACCATAAACGTCCGGTGGCGGCATGAGTTCCAGTTGGCCGACAGGCTTCTGAGCGCAAGCAACAACCAGCTGCAAGAGCAGAACCAGAAGGGAGCCCCGCAAAAACCTCTGGCAGTCAACAGCGTTACTGCACCTCATGGCCACTCTCCCAAATGCCCGCCATAAAGCACGGGGTGCGGTTCGCGGGATTGTACGTTCGTCGTCAGTAGGCGATAGCCTCGACGGTTATACACTGCTCCAGATACCCAAACTGCCAGTTCGTACGATCGTCGATCGCTATATCGGCGAGGTATTGAGTGCCGTCGCGGGCATTCTTGGCCGCCCGAACCGCTTCGCTGGTCGAAACGCCTTCCCCCATGGGCAACACATAGAGGAACTTTGTCTGACAGCTACTGCCCTCTACCTTGCCCAGCGGCTCTGACCCTTCGATGACACCGCCTGCAACGTAGCTGATGGGCGCGTAGGAGCCATGAAAAGAGGAGGAGCATGCCGTCAACGCAAACACCATAAACAAGATGACACGACTCTTTTCCATTCCCTCTCACCTCAGCGGCCAAGTCCCTTTAAAACAAATTGGACAACATTGTTCCAAAGCGCAAAGCATCAACCACCGGGCGTGTACCAGACCGGTGACGTATATGCCCGCTCCTGATGGGTAGGCTCAACCTCTTCCGGCAAATCGATCCCGAAAAACGCCGCATCATAGGTGCTCCAGCGCGGGGTTGGAATCTCCAGCACGCGCACGTAGTAGAACGCACGTTGCTGGGCATCAAAGTCAGGATCCTTCCAGTACGCCAGCATCAGTGCGTCACCAATGCTGTTGCTGTAGGTCGCCTGCTCAACATCCACCGTATTCCCCACAGGTTTTTCGCATTGATGCTGGTCGGTGATCGCTCGGTCGTCCGAACACAGCACGTCATACACCTGCTCATGCAGTTCGCCATCACCATCCATCCAACCTTTGACGATCTGGATGCGATCCAGGTTGGCGCCGTCCACATCACGCAGTGCCCGGATCATAAAGGTGGGAGCTTTGCCGTCCGGTGCATTTTTCAGGTCTCCGCCCATGGGCACGCCGCGGACATACCCCGTTTTGGCAAAGTCCGGCCGTTGCACTTCGGATTCTTCGAAGTCCCACCCGGCGAACATCCGCACGGTGATGCGCGTGCCCGTGGTGGCGTACACTTCTTTGCGGTTCAGGGCATCCCAGATCGCTTCGCGGGTATTATCCGTCGCCCAGACCGCCGCCAGGCCCGAAGACAGCGAGTTCAGATGGCGAATGGTGACATCCGGGCCGCCGGGCTCCTGCAAGAAGCCGGTGATTTTTTCCTCGAAACGTTCAGGGCTTGCCGTCGGCTCTACCGGCGTGGCCTTGCCGAAAAAATTGTTCTCTTCGGTTGTCGCCAGCGAGGTATGGCTGTCGGTGGAACCGATCATGCCGAACTTGAACGGATTAACGCCCAGGTCTTCTTCGTACTGCAGCCCTCGTTTGTAGGCTTCCCGGGCGTATTCACGGGGCAGCATGTCCTGCGTCTTGGGTTCCGGGCCAAAACTGCCTTTATCCCAGGTGCCATAATCGGCAAACTCGTCATTCGGTGACAAAGCCGGGTGGGCCTCACCGTCGCCCTTCATTTGCGTGACTTCGTACACGGGTTCCCAGCGCATCCGCCGCTCGGCGTAATCCTGATCTATCTCCTTGCCGGAGAGTGTCTCATCGTCGAACATCAGGCCGTTGGAAAGGTTGCCATTATGCGGGATGGCCAACGCGCGGCCACCGGTTTTTTCCTCGTAAGCCTGCATCCAGGCCCAGAGATCTTCGGGGTCTGAGGAGTCGTAATTGGAGATAGGAACAATCTGGTCCGCCTCGTCCTTGCCATCCCGGAAGATCACATTGCGATGCATGTTGTTCCCGTTAGGGCTCGCCGTCCACTCAAAACCAATCAGCGCGGTGAACTTGCCGGGATCATTGTATTGTTCCGCCGCTTTTGTCACCCGCTCCCACATGGTACGGAGCAGTCTGGTTTCCTCGGCCAGCGGGTCCTCGCCCAGGGTCATGCCTTCTCCCCAGAGCGCATAGGCGTCGCCAAATTTGCCATCGTAAACCAGTTGGGCAATCTTCCGGCCGAAGTCCGTTGCCAGCAAGTCCGGGTTACGCTCGGCGATCATTGGCGCCAACCCGAGGTTCTCGGCGTGATCGGCCACAACCAGGAAATCCAGCGGGCGCTGTAACCGGGCCCGGACACCGTTACTGGCAACAACCATGTCGCCCAGCGCAAAGCGGTAGGCCTCTTCCAGCCCAAGTGTATTGCCGACCATGCCGGCATCGGTTGAAAGGGCTGTGTGCAGGTGAGTGTCGCCCCAGAACACACGCTGTGGATAACCGATATTCAGGTAAGGCGAATACTCTTTCTCGCCGACATGATCCTTCTCTGTGGGTCCCGAGCCATAGCCGGCGTAGGAATCTTCCGCCGATGCCCATGGCACAAACAGCATCGTCAAAGCGGGTATCAGGCAGGTTCTGAGTGTCACGTTCATGTTTCGCTCCTTGTTTCGCAATCGAAATTCAGGCTGAACGAAACACCACACTTCTCCGTAGGCGGCCTGCAGTATTGTTCTATAACTTTTTCGCCTTCGGCGGCGACCAACTCTTGTACTGCTCGAGGTCCGGCGAGTACAGCCGCATGATCAGGCCCAGGTCCTCATCCTTGCGCTCTATGGGCAGCCAGTTCTCCTCAGGCACCCCCTCCGGTTGCTCAGCGGCAATCACTATGCGGATGCCACCCTCCTCGTCGAGCTGGAAACCGGCGTTTTCACCCACGCTGTATTTTTTTCGGTCGTTAGGAATGAAGAAACCATTATCCAGATCATAGAGCGTGACTGACCAGAACGCGTTGACCGGCGGCAGATCCTCGGCGGCCATGACCAGTTCATAATCGAACATCGCATTCATCGGCGCACCGTCCTCCGTGCCGATGGGCGGATAGAGCGCCTCACGGGCAGGTTGGCCAATCGGCCCAATGACCGACTGGAGCGCCAGCAATTCTGCGGTCATCTGCCCCTTGGGCTGGAACAGATTCGTGAGGTTCCTTGAGGTGAATTCCGCGTCGTCCATACTCGCAAGGCGCTTGGCCGCGAAGTCCTCGGCCACCGAACGCAGCGCGGCACCATCGATCTCTGCCACGGCATCGGGGTCAAACACCTTACCCGGCTCAACCCCCAGGGGCTTGAGGGCATCGAGCAGCGCCTGGTCCAGCTCGTTTTCGGGATCGAAGGTGGTGTGATTGACCACAAATTGCATCACTTCCAGAAAGCGATCCTCAAAGATCTCGAAATCCGAGCCAAACTCCGGGAAATGAGTAAGGTCCTCTTTCACATCCAGATTTCTTTCGATGCCGGATGGACTGCCCCACGGCACGAAATGACTTTCATTGCCGCGCCGGCCAAGAAACTCGGATAGCGGCTCCACATCGACGCTGCGCATAGCGGCCAGGTTGGCCTTCAGCCGCTCAGGCTCAGCGGCGTGCGGCATCACCCGGAACACAGCACTGACAAAGTCACCGGTGACCTCAAACACCTCGTCCACACCGTCGACCGGTTCGCCCTGATAGCCTGGCGTGCGCTGGCTGTAGAACAACATCGTGGCAGGCTCATCGAAGTCACCCTGCCCGGTGGACATCGGGATATTCACATAATGGTCATAGCCCGTGACCATCAGGGAGACGTACGTGGAGTCGAAGGCGGGGATCTCCAGCACCACGGGCTCTTCGGTAACATCGATCATGGCACCGATATAGAGCGTGTCGTTGTTCGGGCGCGCAATGCCCTTGAGCGTGTGATCCGCCAGCGCCGTGTTGGCTTTCACCCGGTTGTAGCCACCGGTATTCATTGGGTTGCGGGCATCCAGCGCAAACTTGTTGTTGACGTTGAACATGGCTATGTACGGGTAGGATCGAAGTACAAGCTCCTCCATCTCGGCGTCCGACATTTCATATCCCCGCCCTGACTGGCCCCACGCGATACTGGCCATCATCAGGCCACACAATAGAACCAACTGAATGACCACGTACTTTAAGGTGAAGCCCTTTCCGCCCGGCGTAGAATCTGAGTAACGGCGACGCATGGCAAATCCCTCGGAGAGAAGTGTCTGTGTGCCCCCACGTCCAGTCGGCAAACTACGTCACCGCCAGAGAGCAATTAGCCAGTTTAGTACAACCCTCCTGAAGCACGCTCACGCAGATTGACCTGCATCAACATTGAGCCAGATCAAGACCTGAATCTTCGGCCACTGGCAGACTGGCGCGCTTTTTATTTCCCTGTCCCAGCAATTCCGGAATCACCATGCGAACGCCTGAACTCCTCTGCCCTGCCGGCACCCTTGAGCACCTTGAAACCGCCTTTGCCTATGGCGCAGATGCCGTCTATGCGGGCCAGCCCCGTTATTCCCTGCGCGCCAGAAACAACAGTTTCAAAACCGTGGACACCCTGGCCACCGGGATTGAGCGGGCACGGGCGCTCGGCAAACAGCTATACGTGGTGTCGAATATCGCGCCCCACAACAGCAAGGTGAAAACCTTTGTGGATGACATGGCATCGGTGATTGAGCTGAAGCCCGATGCCCTGATTATGTCCGATCCGGGGCTGATCATGATGATCCGCGACAAATGGCCGGACCAACCCATTCATCTGTCGGTACAGGCCAACGCCGTCAACTGGGCGACGGTGGAATTCTGGCGTCGGCAGGGCATCAGCCGGGTGATCCTGTCCCGGGAGCTGGACCTGAAAGAGATCGCCGAGATTCGCGAGCGGGTGCCGGAGATGGAACTGGAAGTCTTTGTCCACGGTGCCCTGTGCATGGCCTATTCCGGCCGCTGCCTGCTGTCGGGCTACATGAATCACCGGGACGCAAACCAGGGCACCTGCACCAATGCCTGTCGCTGGAATTACCGGGAAGTCCAAAGCACCCATGACCAGAGTGGCGACCTGATTCCTGTACAGCAGTTCGATCCCGACGCCAACGCCCGGGAAATCCTGCTGGAGGAACCCAACCGTCCGGGCAGTTTCATACCTGCCTATGAAGACGAACACGGTACCTACATCATGAACTCCCGCGACCTTCGGGCTGTGCAGCATGTGGAAGCCCTGTGCCGGATGGGTGTCCACTCCCTGAAGATTGAAGGCCGCACCAAGAGCCCCTACTACGTGGCGCGAACCACCCAGGTGTATCGCCGGGCTATTGACCGCGCCGTGGCGGGCCTGCCGTTCGATATGGGCCAGATGGACGAGCTCGAGGCTCTGTCCAACCGTGGTTACACCGAAGGCTTCCTGCGCCGGCACCTGCCACAGGAATATCAGACCTACGAACAGGGCTCGTCATTACAGGGTACCCAGCAGGTGGTGGGGCAAATCGTCGACGCCGACGACCGGACCATCACCATTGATGTCAAGAACCGCTTTGGCTGCAACGACCCACTGGAGCTGATGACACCGGACGGCAACATCCGCTTTGCGATCCAAAGAATGGAAACCCGCGAAGGAAAGTCTCTGGATTACGCCCCCGGCAGCGGTTATGTTGTTCGAATCCCGCGACCGGAAGGCACGCCGGCTAATCTGGAATACAGCTACCTGACCCGCATCCTGAACCAGGAAAGATGAAGCCATCCGCCAGCAGGCAATGGCTGGCGACTGGTCGGCGTAAGCTACTCAACCGATCTGCAAGACCTCTAGGAAACCGTTGACTGAGCGCCACAGGGCCCGCTTCGGTTTTCACGCCTTGGTACCCGCGCCTCCGGATGCGGTATAATCCGGCCACGCACGATTTAATACCTGACTAAAATACTATGGTATTGTATAATCGCTCGCCAGAACTGACGGGCGCGCCGGTTTTTTATGCTTTTTTAGCACTGCAGCCGGCCTTTCACGAACCCGTCATCCAAAAAACGATTGCAGGGCGTACTCACAAGATGAGCGACCACTGCAACACCCAAACTTAAGACATCCGCCCGGCGGCCAGACACCAAAGGCCGGCGGCACACCAAGGGCGACAGCGCCCGCGATGAGAGAATACGGAGCGACGATCATGGCGACCACCGATCAAGAGGTGAACGAGCTGATCAAAAAAGGGTACGAGCACGGCTTCGTAACCGAAATTGAGGCCGAAACCTTCGAACCCGGCCTGAACGAAGACGTCATTGCCCGGCTATCCCAGATCAAGGGCGAGCCCGAGTGGATGCTGGAGTGGCGTCTGAAAGCCTATCGTCGCTGGCTCGAAATGGACGAGCCGGACTGGGCCCACGTTGGCTATCCGAAAATCGATTACAACGCGATCTCCTACTACTCGGCGCCCAAGCGCAAAGAGGACATGCCTCAGAGCCTGGACGAAGTGGATCCGGAGCTGCTCAAGACCTATGAAAAGCTGGGCATCCCCCTGCACGAGCGGGAAAAGCTCGCCGGTGTTGCGGTCGATGCGGTCTTCGATTCCGTCTCCGTTGCGACAACCTTTAAAGAGCCGCTGGCCAAGGCCGGCGTGGTGTTCTGCTCCATCTCCGAAGCCATTCGCGATTATCCGGAACTGGTGCAGAAGTACCTCGGTTCGGTGGTTCCCCAGGGTGACAACTTCTTCGCCGCCCTGAACTCCGCGGTGTTCTCAGATGGTACCTTCGTGTATGTGCCCAAGGGCGTTCGCTGCCCGATGGAGCTGTCGACCTACTTCCGGATCAACGCCGCCAATACCGGTCAGTTCGAACGCACGCTGATCATTGCCGAAGACAGCAGCTACGTCAGCTACCTGGAAGGTTGTACCGCGCCTATGCGGGATGAAAATCAGCTGCACGCGGCGGTGGTAGAGTTGGTGGCGCTGGACGATGCCCAGATCAAGTACTCCACCGTGCAGAACTGGTACCCGGGCGACGAGAACGGCAAAGGCGGTATCTACAACTTCGTTACCAAGCGGGGCGCCTGCATCGGCAGGAACAGCAAGATCTCCTGGACCCAGGTAGAAACCGGTTCCGCCGTCACCTGGAAGTACCCCAGCTGTGTGCTGCGGGGCGAGAACAGCGTGGGCGAGTTCTACTCCGTGGCGCTGACCAACAACTTCCAGCAGGCCGACACCGGTACCAAGATGGTCCATCTGGGCAAGAACACCCGTAGCACCATCATTTCCAAGGGTATTTCGGCCGGCAAGAGCTCCAACGCTTACCGCGGCCTGGTGAAATTTGGCCCGGGCGCCGAAGGTGCCCGCAACTTCACCCAGTGCGACTCCCTGCTGATCGGTGATCGTTGTGCGGCGCACACCTTCCCGTACATCGAGAGCAAGAACAAGTCGGCCATCGTTGAGCACGAGGCCACTACCTCCAAGGTCAGTGACGAGCAGATGTTCCTGTGCCGTCAACGTGGTATCGACCCGGAGCAGGCGGTGTCCATGATCGTCAACGGCTTCTGTAAGGAAGTATTCAAGGAGCTGCCCATGGAGTTCGCCGTAGAAGCCGGCAAGCTGCTGGAAGTCAGCCTGGAAGGTTCCGTGGGCTAAGCCACGGAAAGACGCCAAGACACGAATTCAAAAGTTTAGAGAAGAGAGAACCCCATACATGCTGAGCATCAAAAACCTGCACGCATCGGTTGAGGGCAAAGAGATCCTCAAGGGCATCAACCTGGAAGTAAAGGCGGGAGAAGTACACGCCATCATGGGCCCGAACGGTTCCGGCAAAAGCACCCTGTCCCAGGTGCTGGCAGGCAACGAAGCGTATGAGGTCACCGGCGGTGAGATCACCCTCAACGGCAAAAACCTGCTGGAGCAGGAAACCGAGGAGCGCGCCCGCGAAGGCATCTTCCTGGCGTTCCAGTACCCGGTGGAAATCCCCGGCGTCAGCAACCTTCAGTTCCTGCGTACTGCGGTGAACGCCATGCGCACCCACAAGGGTGAGCCGGAAATCAACGCCGCTGAATTCATGAAGCTGGCGAAAGAAGTTTCCAAGCAGGTGGACCTGGATCCGGCGTTCCTGAAGCGCGGCGTGAACGAAGGTTTCTCCGGTGGCGAGAAGAAGCGTAACGAAATCATGCAGGCCCTGCTGCTGCAGCCGCAGCTGGCGATCCTCGACGAGACCGACTCTGGCCTGGACATCGACGCCCTTAAGATCGTCTCTGACGGCGTGAACGCTCTGCGTTCCGAAGATCGTGCGATCCTGATGGTGACCCACTACCAGCGCCTGCTGAATCACATTGTGCCGGACCACGTTCATGTCCTGGCCGGAGGCAGGATCATCAAATCCGGTGGCCGCGAGCTGGCCCTGGAACTGGAAGAGCGCGGCTACGGCTGGCTCGGCATCCGGGACGAAGACACAGTCAACGAGACGGGTCAGTAAGGAGGTCATGGAATGAAACCAGCCCCGACTCTCTCATCGGCCTTTCTGAAGCCGGGCGGGCAATCTCTGCCGGCTCCGCTGCTGGCACTGCGCGAAGAGCGCGGCACTGGCCTTGTGGACATGCCGCTGCCGACGCGCAAAACCGAGAACTGGAAGTACTCCAGCAAATACCTGAAGCTGGCCGACGAGATGGCCACTTCTCTCTCGAATGAGGGCAAGCCTGGCCCGAGCCTTGCTGCGCCCGGCTACAAGGTGGTTTTCCTGAACGGCGTGATGATGCCGGAGGCCAGCGATTACCCGGATCTGGACGACATTCGAATTCGCAGCTTCAGGGACCTGTCGGACGACGAGGCCAAAACGCTCGCCTCGCGACTGGACAGCACCCTGGACACCGATGCCGTACAGATGGCGCGCCTGAATTCGGCCCGGTTTGAAGACGGCCTGCTGATTCAGCTGAAGCCGGAGGCCCGGCTCGACCAGCCGCTGTTCATCGTGCACGAAGTGACAGCCGACGCCAGCGGCTCTGCATTCCCGCGCATTTTCGTCGAGGCGGCGCGCCACAGCCAGATCACCCTGGTGGAAGAATACATCTCCAGCGGCAGCGAGCCGGTGATGGTCAACACCGTGACCGAGTTTGACCTGGCCGACGGCGCCAGCATCACCAGTGTGCGCCTGAATACCGAAGGCGACAGCGTTCAGCACATCGGCGCCACCGGCGTTCGTCAGCAACGCGACTCCCGCTTTGAAAGCCACACCGTTGGCTTCGGCGGCCCCCTGCGCCGCCATGACCTGCAGGTTCGCCTGGAAGGCGAAGGTGCCGAATGCAAGCTGAACGGCGTGGTGGTGACCCAGGACAAGCAGCATTACGACAACCACACCTGCATCGAGCATGTGGCCGCCCACTGCAACAGCGAGGAAACCTACCGCAATATTGCGGCAGATACCTCCCACGCGGTGTTCAACGGTCGCATTCACATCCATCAGGATGCGCAGAAGTCCAATGCGGACATGAACAACAAGAACCTGTTGTTGTCCAACGGTGCAGAAATCGATACGAAGCCCGAGCTGGAAATCTACGCAGACGATGTGAAATGTGCCCACGGTGCCACCATCGGCCAGCTGGACGAAACCTCACTGTTCTATCTGGTGTCTCGCGGCATTGGCAGGCGAGAGGCCAATGTGCTGCTGACCATGGCGTTTATTAATGAACTGGTGGAAGAGATTCCGGTGGACGCCGTGAAGGAAACGGTTCAAGTGCAGCTCAACCAGTTCTTCGAACACACCTTTCAGGAGGCGTAACCGGGTATGACGGATCTGTCCGTGGCAAACTCAGCCAACAAGCCAGCGTTCGACGTAGCGGCCATCCGGCAGGACTTTCCAATCCTCGCCCAGCAGGTCAACGGCAAGCCGCTGGTGTATCTGGACAACGGCGCATCGGCCCAGAAGCCGCTGGCCGTACTGGACGCCATGGACCGTTACTACCGGGAGATGCATTCCAACGTGCACCGTGGGGCCCATACGCTGGGCGACCGGGCCACGACCGCCTTCGAAGGTGCCCGTGAAACCGTTCGCCAGTTCCTGAACGCCGGCAGCACCCGGGAAATCATCTGGACCCGGGGCACCACCGAGGCGATCAACCTGATTGCCAACGGCCTGGCCCCGCGCCTGAACGAAGGCGATGAAATTCTCGTCAGCCGGATGGAGCACCACGCCAACATCGTGCCCTGGCAGATGGTGGCCGAGCGCACCGGTGCGAAGGTGGTTCCCATCGACATCACCCCGGAAGGGGATCTGGACCTAGATTCGTTCAACCGCCTGCTTGGGGATCGTACCAAGATCCTGGCCATCACCCACGTATCCAACGTACTGGGCACTTTGAACCCGGTGGCCGAGCTGATCCAGAAAGCGAGGGCGCGTAACGTTCTGACCGTCGTGGACGGTGCCCAGGCCGTACCGCACTACCAGCCGGATGTGCAGGCGCTGGACTGCGACTTCTACGCGTTTTCATCCCATAAACTGTTCGGCCCCACCGGCATCGGTGTGCTGTACGGCAAGGCCCGGCTTCTGGAAGACATGCCCCCTTACCAGGGCGGCGGCGAGATGATCGAGCGGGTGTCGTTCGAGAAAACCACCTGGAACACCCTGCCCTACAAATTCGAAGCCGGTACCCCAGCAATAGCTGAAGCGGTCGGACTGGGCGCGGCCATCAAGTACCTGAACGGTCTTGACCGGGCCGCCATGGAGGCCGCCGAACGTTCACTGCTTGAACGCGCCAACCAGCTGGTTGAAACCGTACCCGGCATGGAAATCATTGGCACGGCAAAGAAGAAGGTGCCGGTGATGTCGTTCAAAATCGCCGGCCTGCACCCCAGTGACATCGGCACCCTGCTGGACCAGCAGGGCATTGCCATCCGCACTGGCCACCATTGCGCCATGCCACTGATGGATTTCTATGGAGTTCCCGGTACAGCACGGGCCTCCTTTGCGTTTTACAATACTATGGAAGAGGTGGACCAGTTGTTTGCCGCCTTGCAGAAAATCCAGCGCCTGTTTGCCTGAGGGAGGTCGACCCATGACAGCCGAAGTCTTTACACCGACCGTCGCCGTGACCATGACCGATAGCGCGGTTAAGCATGTACGCAAGCAGCTGGAGAAAAAGCCAGAGGCCCAGGGCATTCGCCTGGCCATCAGGAAAAGCGGCTGCTCCGGCTTCAAGTACGAGACGCTCTGGGCCGAGTCCATCGAGGCCGATGACCGGGTGTTCCATGTGGACGGTGTGGACATCATCGTGAAGGAAGAACACCTGCCACTGGTGAACGGCATCGAGATTGATTTCGTCACCGTCGGCGTAAACTCTATGTTCCAGTATCGCAATCCCAACGCCACCGCCGAATGTGGCTGCGGGGAAAGTTTTACCGTTGCCTGAGCCTGCTCGGGTAGCCAACTGACATCAGCGAGGCCATTTTGGGCATGCAAGAACGGGAAGTGGTCCTGACCAAGCGCGAAGTAGAGGCGCGCCTTGTCCCTGCCGGCACCGAAATCATGATTCCGGCGGACACCTTTGTGACCATCACACAGTCACTGGGCGGTAGCTTTACCGTCGCGGTCAACGGCAACCTGGCCCGCATCGAAGGCCACAATGCCGACGCCCTGGGCAAGAAGCCACTGGAAAGCAGCTTCGACACCCCGGAAGACGGATCCATCAATGAAAACCAGGTGTGGGAAGCACTCCGTAACTGCTACGACCCGGAAATTCCCGTGAACGTCGTGGATCTGGGCCTGATCTACGAATGCAAGATCGAAAACGGCACCGAGGATGGCAATCACGTCTACATCAAGATGACGCTCACCGCCGCAGGTTGTGGCATGGGACCGGTGATCTGCGATGATGTGAAACGCAAGACCGAGCATGTTCCCAACGTGGACAAGGTGACGGTGGAACTGACCTTCGATCCGCCCTGGAGCAACGACATGCTCACCGACGAAGCCAAGCTCGAACTGGGAATGCTCTGATGACCGCAAGCGAACAGGATTTCAAGAACAACCCGCTGGGCACCAAGACGACCCTGGAAGACGTCACCGACGCTTTCGAATTCCTGGATGACTGGGAAGAGCGTTACGCCTACATCATCGATCTGGGCAAGCAGCTACCGGCGTTCCCCGATGACGCCCGGTTGGAAGAGAATTACGTGCACGGCTGTCAAAGCCAGGTGTGGCTGATTCACCACTACGACGAAGACACCGGCAAGCTGTACCTGCTGATCGATTCCGACGCTATGATCGTGCGCGGCCTGGCCGCCATCATCCTGGTGGCTCTGAATGGCAAGTCCCCAAGGGAACTGCTCACCACGGACATCGATGAATTGTTCGAAGAGCTGGACCTGTTCCGCCACATCTCCCCGACTCGCGGTAACGGGTTGCGGGCCATGGTTAGCAAGATCCGGGATATTGCTGCAGCTCAGGCTGCCTGAGCCGCAGCGGTAAACGTTACCCGACAACCATCAATCCGAGCCATTCACGACTGACTGGACAGCCTGTCCGTGGTGACTCAACCCACCTCCACTAACGCCTTGACCTTACTGCCAGCCAGCCCTCGGCCTCAGCCCCAACTGCAGTAAAACGCGGCAAGATTCTGCCGCCGCTTACACATTAGTAAACAAACCGTCACTAATTACCTCATGCGCCACACCGCCAAACTGACCTAACCTCCTATCAATATTCGTTTTTTTCGCAACACCGATCAAAAGCAAGGCACCAGACAATGAAAAACAATCAATTGACCAGACTGTCCGTGGCCATTGGCCTTTCCATTGCCACCACGTCCGCTATGGCCAGTCCACAGTCCTTTATGTCATCCCGCTCTTTTGGCATGGCAGGCACTGGAGTGGCAGTCGCTCACCCTGCCAGCGCTCCTACTGACAACCCGGCGTTGATGGCCGGCGACCACCACGACTGGTCTGACGACTTTGGATTGATTCTGCCGTCGGCCAATATTCAGGCAGCGGACGAAGAAGAAGTTATCGATCAGATTGACGACATACAGGATTCGATCAATCAACTGAACGCGAACATCTCCAGCTTTGAGGGCGCACCGAGTGAAAGCGGAAAAGACGCAGTCCAGGCTGCGGCCGCAGACGTTGGGGATCGTCTTGAGAAGTTTGACCAGGATACCGTACGAACCAACCTGGGTGCAGGGCTTTCCCTCGCGGTACCAAGCAAAGCCGTCTCAGTTGGCTTCTTTGCCAATGCCAACCTCACAGCAACGGTCCGGGGTGACCTGAGCGATCAAGACCTGGCCACGATCGACACCATCGCAAATGCTGCGGACGCCACCGATCTGGAGAACCAGCTGAACAACGCAGGCATCACAGACGCCAATGGGGACATCAACCTGACCTCAGAGGGCCAGGTACTCGCTTCCGCGGTTGGCGAAGTGGGCGTGAGCTTTGCGCGTCAGTTCGACCTTTCCAACGGCAACGTTTTTCAGCTTGGCCTTTCACCCAAATACATGGAACTCCGTACCTTCCAGTACAACGAAAGTGTTTCCGGATTTGACGACGAAAATGCCGATGCTGACGAAAACATGACCGAAGACAACGGCTTCAACGTCGACATCGGTGCCGCTTACCGGTTTGGTGAAGAAGGCCAGTGGAACACCGGCATGGTCGTTAAGAACCTGATTCCCATGGAACTGGATTCCGTCGACAAGCAGTACACCTTGCACATCGATCCAATGGTCACCGCGGGCATTGCCCACTCAGGCGAGTACCATGTCGTTACCGCAGAGCTGGATCTGACCAAGAAAGAGGCCTTCGGTTTTGAAGACGACACCCAGTGGCTGGCCG
Organism: Marinobacter suaedae; assembly: GCF_030519635.1. Classification (NCBI taxonomy): domain Bacteria; kingdom Pseudomonadati; phylum Pseudomonadota; class Gammaproteobacteria; order Pseudomonadales; family Marinobacteraceae; genus Marinobacter; species Marinobacter suaedae. The sequence goes on from NZ_JAUMIS010000001.1 coordinate 760,694, forward strand.
TGGGCGCAGAGTTCGACGCCTGGCGATATGCCCAACTGCGCGTTGGTGTTCGCCAGAACCTGGCCAGCAATGACGACAACGACGGCATTGCCGAAGAAACCCAGTTTACCGCAGGCCTGGGCGTCAACCTGATGGGCGTCCGATTCGACCTGGGCGCACTCTACAGCGATGCCGATGTGGGCGCCGCCCTGGAGTTTGGCACCGCGTTCTGATTTTCCAACGGAAACAGCCAGAGCCCGCCCGGTCACGCCGCGCGGGCTTTTTAATGCTGACCCCGGGTTTGCCTCTGGCCACGTCGAACCGGATAATTCCCGGACCATCTTTAATCAGGGAACAGACCTTCCATGCAAACTTATCTGGTTGGCGGCGCCGTCCGAGATGAACTTCTTGGCCTTGAGGTTAAAGACCGGGACTGGGTGGTTGTCGGTGCAACACCGGACCAGATGCTGGCAGAGGGTTTCAAGCAAGTAGGCGCTGACTTCCCCGTCTTCCTCCACCCCGGAAGCCGGGAGGAATACGCCCTGGCCCGCACTGAACGGAAGCAGGGGCATGGCTACCACGGCTTTGAGATCTACAGTGCGCCGGACGTCACCCTGGAAGAAGACCTGAAGCGGCGGGACCTCACCATCAATGCCATGGCCCGGGACAACCAGGGCCATATCATCGACCCGTTCAACGGCCAGCAAGACATCCGGGACCGTCAGCTGCGCCACGTGTCGGAGGCCTTTGCCGAGGACCCACTGCGGATACTGCGAATCGCCCGGTTTGCCGCCCGGTTTGCCCCCATGGGCTTCGAGGTGTGCCAGAACACCATGGAACTGATGCAAACCATGGTCAACGATGGCGAGGTGCATCATCTGGTGGCCGAACGGGTTTGGCAGGAAATCCAGAGAGCTCTGCAGGAGAAAGAGCCCGGAACCTTTTTTGAGGTACTTCGGGCCTGTGGTGCCCTCGACGTGCTGATCCCGGAACTCAGCCCGCCTGAGCGTTTCGATGCCGCCATGGCCGCCCTGCACTGCGTCCACCGCCACGACGGAAACCTGACCCAGCGCTTTGCCGCTTTGATGTCTCCGGTTCCACCACAGGAGATGTCTGAACGAGCCAGGGCACTGAAAGCACCCAACGACTGCACCGCCCTGGCACAGCTACTGGCCACCACCCAACCGATACTTGGCGAAAGCACCGGCACAGCTCCCGGTGCCAGTGAATTGCTTGGTCTGCTCGACCGCGCCGATGTCTGGCGCCGGGCTGACCGGTTTCACACCCTGCTGGAGGTCCTGAGGTGTACGTTGCCGGAAATGGCCATCACTAACCTTGATGCGCTTCAGCGAGCAGCGACGGCAGCCGCAGGGGTCGAACCAAGGCAGCTCCTGGACAAAGGGTTCAAAGGCAAAGCCCTGGGCCAGGCCATTCAGCAGGAACGGCTGAAATGCATTGAACAGGCACTGACGGGCAAGAACCGCTAACCACACCGGCTACCTTGGGCCGGGTGCAACTTTCCGGCTACAATTCCGTCATTCTAAAACTTGCGCGAACGGAGCCAGACCCGCGCCCAGCGAATCGGAGAGATCTTATGCGTGATGTTGTCATTGTTGCCGCCAAACGTACCGCCATTGGCGCCTTTGGTGGCGGCCTGTCCAGCCTCAAGGCCGATCAGCTTGGCACCACAGTGATCAAAGCCCTGATGGAAGAAACCGGGATTGCCGGCGACCAGGTAAACGAGGTGATTCTCGGTCAGGTGCTGACTGCCGGCTGCGGCCAGAATCCGGCTCGCCAGGCCTCTATTAACGCGGGGCTGCCGGCCTCTGTGCCCGCCATGACCATCAACAAGGTGTGCGGCTCCGGCCTGAAAGCGGTTCACATGGCCGTTCAGGCGATCAGCTGCGGCGATGCTGAACTACTGATTGCCGGTGGCCAGGAAAGCATGAGCCAGTCGCCCCACATTCTGCCCAACAGCCGCAACGGCCAGCGCATGGGCAACTGGAGCATGGTCGACACCATGATCACCGACGGACTCTGGGATGCCTTCAACGACTACCACATGGGCATCACCGCCGAGAACATCGTGGAAAAGTATGGAATCAGCCGGGACGAGCAGGACGCCTTCGCCGCAGCCTCCCAGCAGAAGGCGGTTGCCGCCCAGTCTGCCGGACACTTCGACAGCCAGATTGTGCCGGTTTCCGTGCCTCAGCGTAAAGGCGACCCGATCGTGGTCGACAAGGACGAATGTCCGCGCGATGGCGTGACCGGCGACGGGCTGGGCAAGCTCCGCCCCGCCTTCAAGAAGGACGGTTCCGTGACCGCCGGCAACGCCTCCTCCCTGAACGATGGTGCTGCGGCGGTGATGGTCTGCAGCGCCGACAAGGCCCGCGAACTGGGCCTGACACCACTGGTCACCATCAAGGCGTATGCGAACGCGGGGGTCGACCCCACGATCATGGGCACCGGTCCGATTCCGGCCAGTCAGCGCTGTCTGCAGCGTGCCGGCTGGAGCGTGGATGACCTGGACCTGATCGAAGCTAACGAAGCGTTCGCTGCCCAGGCGATCTCTGTGAACCGGGACCTGGGTTGGGATACGGACAAAGTGAATGTGAATGGCGGTGCCATCGCCCTGGGTCACCCCATTGGTGCCTCCGGCTGCCGCATTCTGGTCACCCTGCTGCACGAAATGGTGCGCCGGGACGCCAACAAAGGCCTGGCCACCCTGTGCATTGGTGGCGGTATGGGCGTTGCCCTGGCGGTCGAGCGGTAACCTTGATGCTGAACGTGGTGCTGTACGAGCCGGAGATTCCGCCCAACACAGGTAACATCATCCGGCTCTGTGCCAACACAGGCTGTCAGCTGCATCTGATTGAACCGCTGGGGTTCAACCTCGAGGACAAACAGATGCGGCGCGCGGGGCTGGATTACAGCGAATACGCCACGGTGAAGGTACACCCGGACTATGACGCCTTTCTGGAGGCCGAACGCCCAACCCGGCTGTTCGGGTTCACGACCAAAGGCCAGCGCCATTACCATGAAGTGGCGTTCGAAGACGGTGATTACCTGATGTTCGGCCCGGAAACCCGGGGGCTGCCGATTGAGGTTCGGGAGGCATTACCCGCCGGAAACCGGCTAAGGGTGCCCATGCGACCGGAAAGCCGTAGCCTGAACCTGTCCAACACGGCAGCGCTCGTGGTCTATGAAGCCTGGCGTCAAATGGGATTTGCCGGCTCGATCTGACTCTGCACGCCTGGAACGCCAGCACAAAAAAACCGGCCACAAGGCCGGTTTTCTCTATACGGAAGAACGCGAATCAGTGTGTCTGCGACTCTTGCTTGCCCGCTTCTTCGCCACCCTCTTCCTGCTTGCGCTTCAGCGCCTGGGCGTAGATGGCATCAAAGTTGACCGGTGCCAGCATCAGGGCCGGGAAGCTGCCCTTGCCGACGATGCCGTCGATGGCTTCGCGGGCGTAGGGAAACAGAATGTTCGGGCAGTAGGCACCGAGCATCTGACCCAGCTGAGGGCCTTCAATACCACTCACCAGGAAAACACCGGCCTGCTGGATCTCAACCAGGTACGCGGTTTTCTCGCCGATCTTGGCAGTAACCGTCAGTGACAGAACCACTTCGTACTGGTTGTCGCTCAGTTTGTTGTGAGACGTGTTGAGATCGAGGTTCACCTGAGGCTTCCACTGCTCCTGAAACACCAGTGGGGAGTTTGGTGATTCAAAGGACAGGTCCTTCACGTAGATGCGCTGAAGGGCAAACTGGGGTTGGTTCTCGTTTTGACTGCCTGCGGCGGCCTGCTGGTTCTCAGCCATGGTCTTTCCTTTTGTTCTCTTTCGTGGGCCTGACGCCCTTGTTAATAAAATGTGCTACCGGAGCCGTGTACCGACTGGCTCCGCCGACTGATGTGAAACAGTGCGGCAGAATGCGCTCCAGATCAAGGCCTCTTGCACGCCTTACTTTTTCACCAGCGGCAGATTGTTGGCTTTCCAATCGGTGATCCCACCGTTCAGGCGCGCCACATTGGTGAAACCTTCGGCGTTCAGCTGCTTCACCGCCATGGCCGAATGCTGGCCCATCTTGTCCGCCACAATGATCTGTTTGTCCTTGTGCTTGGACAGCTCACTCACCCGGCTTTTCAGACTGTTGAGAGGGATGTTGATGGCACCGGTGATACGCCCCTCGCCATATTCCTTGCGATCCCGGATATCCAGCACCACCGCCTGATCACCGTTAATCAGCCGGATCACTTCCTGTGCCGATACTTTGCTGCCACCACGACGGGATTCCAGAATGACGATAGCAACCAGAAAGGCAACAAACAGTGAAGCAAGGATGTAATGGTTAACAACGAACTCGAAAAAGCGATCCATGAAAATACCCTGAAGAAAAATTTTGGCTGGATTATACACGCACCGGCCGAGTCACAGAAGGCAGGCAGCATGGCTTGTCTGTGCCAAACCGGTTAGAATCCGGGGTCTCTATTTTCCCATTTTTTATTCGATCGGAAGGACTGATGACCGCGACCCGCAAGCCGACTGCACTGATTATCCTGGATGGCTGGGGCCACCGTGACCCGGCTGAAGACAATGCCATCAGCAACGCCAACACGCCGTTCTGGGACAAACTCTGGCAATCCCAGCCAAAGACCCTGATCAACACCTCCGGCATGTTCGTGGGGCTGCCCCAGGGTCAGATGGGCAACTCGGAAGTGGGCCACATGAACCTGGGCGCGGGACGCGTGGTGTATCAGAGCCTGACCCGTATCGACAAAGAACTGGAAGACGGCAGCTTCCAGAAAAATGAGACGCTGTGTGCCACCATCGACAAAGCCGTCAGCGGTGGTCGGGCGGTTCACCTGATGGGCCTGCTGTCACCAGGTGGCGTTCACAGCCACGAAGATCACATTCTCGCTGCTGCCGAGATGGCGGCGAATCGCGGAGCGAAAGAAGTCTACATCCACGCCTTCCTCGATGGCCGGGACATGCCGCCGCGCAGCGCCAAACCATCCCTGGAAAAGGCCGCAGCCAAGCTGGAAAGCCTGGGCGTGGGGCGCGTTGCCTCCATCGTCGGCCGCTACTTTGCCATGGACCGGGACAACCGCTGGGACCGTGTCGAAGGCGCCTACAACCTGATGACCCAGGGCAAAGCAGCGTTCACCGCAATCGACCCGGTCAGCGCCCTTGAGCAAGCCTATGCCAGGGAAGAGAACGACGAGTTCGTGCAACCGACCCGAATTTATTCCGCGGGTCAGCCGGAAGGCACCATCAACGACGGCGACACGGTTCTGTTCATGAACTTCCGGGCCGACCGTGCCCGGGAAATGACCCGCGCGTTCGTCGAGCAGGATTTCGATGGTTTTGATCGGATCAAGCATCCTGAACTGGCGGATTTCGTCATGCTCACTGAGTATGCGGCAGACATCAAAACCAGCTGCGCCTACCCGCCCGAGCAGCTGTCCAATGGCCTCGGCGAGTACATGGCCAAGCTGAACAAGACCCAGCTTCGCATCTCCGAAACCGAAAAGTACGCTCACGTGACTTTCTTCTTCAACGGCGGAATGGAAACTCCGTTTGACGGCGAAGACCGCATTCTGGTCCCCTCCCCTCAGGTGGCCACCTATGACCTGAAGCCGGAAATGAGCGCACCGGAAGTCACCGACAAGCTGGTGGACGCCATCAAGAGCGGGAAGTATGACCTGATCGTGTGCAACTACGCCAACGGCGACATGGTCGGACACACCGGCAAGCTGGATGCCGCCATCAAGGCAGCTGAATGCCTCGACACCTGCGTGAAGCGCGTTATTGAAGCGCTTGACGAGGTCGGCGGCGAGGCCCTGATTACGGCCGACCATGGCAACTGCGAGCAGATGACCGATCCGGAAACCGGACAGGTTCACACGGCCCACACCAGCGATCCTGTGCCGCTGGTCTACACCGGCCCGCGCAAGGTTTCCTTGCTGGATGATGGCAGCCTGAGCGACGTAGCGCCCACGCTCCTGGCCCTGATGGGACTGGAGCAGCCCAGCGAAATGACCGGGCACAGCCTGGTAAAAGCTGACTGACCGCTGCGAACTGACAGCCGTGTTGCGGTTAATACCGGCTCTGCTCATCACGCTTCTGGCAGGCACCTCGGCAGCTCTGGCCCAGGATGAGGTTACGCCGTCCCAGGTGCGAGAACTGAAGGAACGCATAGCGGGCATCGACGAGTGGCTGAGCGATGCCGAACGAGATCGCTCAGCGCTTGAACGCCAGCTTGCTGCAACGGAGCGGAAAATAGGCCGCCTGACCCGTGAGCACCGGGATCTGGAGCAACGCACGGAAAAACTGAAGGCTCGCCTGAAAGAACTGGAACAGGAAGAACGCCAGCTCGTTACCAACCTGAATCGACAGCGGGACAGCCTGAAACGTCAGATCCGGGCCGCCTGGATGGAAGGTGACACTCCGGCTATCAAGGTTCTGCTTAATGAAGTCGATCCGGACCGGGTCGCTCGCACCATGACCTACTACGAGTATCTCAGCCGGCATACGGTTGAGAGCCTGGAAGCCTTCCGCGCCAGTCTCCGGGAACTGAAAGACGCCAGAGCCAGCATCCAGACCACCCGCACCAACCTGGCCCGCACCGCCGCAGACATTGCCAGCCGGCAAGCCGAGCTGGACGAAAGCCGCAGGGAACGCCAGCAAACCCTGGCCAAACTCAACAGCGACATCCGTACCCGTAAAAGCGAGCGGGAGAATCTGGAAGCTGACCGCCAGCGGCTGGAAAAGCTGCTCAGGGAAGTCCAGCAGGCGATCGCCAACATCCCTGCCCCCAACGAATCCCAGCCATTCAGCTCATTGCGCAACAAGCTTCCCTGGCCCGTGCAGGGCAAAATCGTCAGTAACTACGGCGATCAATACGCCGGCGGCAAGCTGAAACGAAGCGGCCTGCTGATCGGCACCGGCGAGGGCACCGAGATCAAGGCCATCCACTACGGACGAGTCGTTTTTGCCAACTGGCTTCGTGGCTTCGGCTTGATGACCATCATTGATCATGGCGATGGCTACATGACACTCTACGGCCATAACAGCAGCCTGTTCACCAGCCCGGGCGACTGGGTGGCAGCAGGCGAGCCCATCGCTGTTGCAGGGCGTACCGGCGAGGCTGACAGCCCCGCGGTGTACTTTGAAGTTCGCCACAATGGCAAGCCGGTCAATCCCAGGCGCTGGCTTGCGAACTGAGTACTCCCAACAGGGCTGACAAACGAAGCGCTGGACGCCATACTGTCTGACATCAGGGAAACAAGTCCAACTATTGGAATAAAAACAGGATATGTGAATGAAGCGGGCCAGACGTCCATCCCATGCTCTTCCTCTGAGTGCCATTGTCCTAAGCACTTTTTTTACCGCTATCCCCGGACTGGCACTTGCCCAGGATCAGGAAGATGATGGTAGTCAGACCTACCAAGGCACCATTAATGGACAGCAGGTCGAGGTCACCCTGCCGGACCCGGAGAAGCAGCTTCCGCTGGAAGACCTGCGCAAGTTCACCGAGGTCTTTGCCCGTATCAAGGATGCTTATGTGGAAGAGGTGGATGACCAGCAACTGCTGGAAAGCGCCATCAAGGGCATGCTTTCCGACCTGGACCCGCACTCCACCTACCTTGCCCCCAAAGACTACGAGGAACTGGAGGAAAGCACCTCCGGCGAATTTGGTGGCCTGGGCATTGAGGTTGGCATGGAGAACGGCTTCGTCAAAGTCATCGCACCGATTGATGACACCCCGGCCCAGAAGGCCGGCGTGCAGGCCGGCGACCTGATCATCAAGCTGGACGAGAAGCCAGTTAAGGGCATGACCCTCGAAGAGGCCGTGTCATTGATGCGGGGCAAACCAGGCAGCATCCTCACCCTGACCATCATGCGCGAGGGTGAAAGCGCCCCAATCGAAATCGATGTCGAGCGGGACATCATCAAGGTCACCAGCGTGAAATCCCGCATGATTGAGAACGGCTACGGCTACGTCCGCATCACCCAGTTCCAGGCCGAAACCGGCAACCAGTTCCGCCAGGCACTTGAGTCGCTGGAAGAAGAGAATGGCAACACCCTGGACGGGCTGATTATTGATCTGCGCAACAACCCGGGCGGTGTCCTCCAGGCTGCGGTTGAGACCGCCGATGCCCTGCTGGACCAGGGACTGATCGTTTACACCGAAGGCCGTATCCAGAGCTCCCGCCTGCGCTTCAGTGCAACTGCAGGAGATTTCATGCCAAGCACGCCGGTGGTTGTGCTGATCAACGGTGGATCCGCGTCTGCCTCCGAAATTCTGGCCGGCGCTCTCCAAGACCATGGACGTGCCGTGATCATGGGTACCCAATCCTTTGGCAAGGGCAGCGTACAGACGGTTATCCCGCTGGACGAGGCTCACGCCATCAAGATGACCACCGCCCGTTACTACACCCCCGATGGTCGCTCCATTCAGGCTACCGGAATCAAGCCGGACATCGAGGTTCGCCCGGCTGAACTGACAGAGCTCGACAGCCAGCCCTTCTTTACCGAGGCGGACCTGAGCGGCCATCTGGAGGGCCAGAACGAAAACAAGGATGGCGAGACAGCCAAGGAAGAAAACGGCCCTTCGCCAGCTGAACAGGATTATCAGCTTCGCTCCGCCCTGAACCTGTTGAAGGGCCTTCATATTTTTGGCAGTAAAGATGGAAACACCGCCATAGAGGGACAGGATATCAGCCAGTGAAGTTGTTCCGCCTTACGACGGTCCTGGCGGCCATACTGGCCGCCCCATTCGCAACGGGTAACTCAGATACCCCGGACAAACCAGCCGACAAGGCCCTGCTTCCGACCATCGCCATCATCATCGATGATATGGGGCACAACCGGGAACAGGGCGAACGCCTGGCCAATATGGAACAGCCCCTGACGCTGGCGTTCCTGCCCTTCCGCCGCCACACCGTGTCGCTGGCGGAGCTGGCACACCGCCAGCGCAAGGAAATCATGCTGCACTCACCCATGGCCAACACCCGAAACCTCTCACTGGGTGCCGGCGGACTGACCTCCGACATGGATGAAGCCAGTATTGCCACCACCCTTCGTCGTTCCCTGCAGGCCATTCCCCATGTGCGCGGCGTGAACAATCATATGGGCAGCCTGCTCACCCAGAGACTGGAAATGATGGACTGGGTGATGAAGGAGCTGACCAAGTACCCGGTCTACTTCGTGGATAGTCGCACCATCGCCACCTCGATCGCCGGAGACGTGGCTCAGGCCTATCAGATTCCCAGCATGACCCGGGATATCTTCCTCGACCACGAGCAATCTGAAGACTTCGTTGACCGTCAATTCAAGAAGCTGATCCGGCGCGCGAAGGAAAATGGCACCGCCATTGGCATCGGTCACCCCCACAAGGTGACGGTCAATTACCTGGAAAAACACCTGCCCGAGCTGGATGCCCAGGGCGTAGCCATTGCGACCATCAGTGGCCTGTGGGCGATCCGGAATGGCAATCGGGAGATGTTTGCCGATGGGGAAAAGCAGGCGATTTCGCCTGCCCTGGCCCGGAATCCGTAGACGAACAACTCAGTCCCGGACTTCAATCCCCTGATTTTTCATGAAGGCCTTGGCCTCGGGAATGGTGTGCTGGCCAAAGTGGAAAATGGACGCCGCCAGCACCGCATCGGCCCCCCCTTTGGTGACGCCGTCCGCCAGATGCTGGAGCTCTCCGACGCCACCTGAGGCAATCACCGGAACACTGACGGCATCGCTGATAGCCCGAGTCAGGCCGAGATCGAAGCCAATTTTGGTGCCATCACGGTCCATACTGGTCAACAGAAGCTCGCCCGCACCCAGTTCGACCATTTTCCTTGCCCAATCCACAGCATCCAGGCCAGTTGGCTTGCGGCCACCGTGGGTAAAGATTTCCCAGCGCGGCTTTTCGCCCTCGGCGCTCACCTGCTTGGCATCAATGGCCACGACAATGCACTGACTGCCAAACCGGTCGGCAGCCTCACGAACGAACTCCGGATTGAACACCGCCGCAGTGTTGATGGACACCTTGTCGGCACCCGCATTCAGTAGCTTGCGGATGTCATCGACGGTACGCACGCCCCCACCCACGGTCAGTGGAATAAAGACTTCCGCCGCCATGCGCTCGACGGTTTCGTAGGTGGTATCGCGACTCTCATGACTGGCCGTGATATCGAGAAAGGTAATTTCATCGGCGCCCTGTTCGTTGTAGCGACGGGCCACCTCAACCGGATCTCCGGCGTCACGGATATCAACAAAGTTAACACCCTTGACCACCCGGCCCTTATCAACATCCAGACATGGAATAATGCGCTTTGCCAGTGCCATGACAGACCCCCTTACGCCTTCAGGCTATCGCAGTAGGCCTGAGCTTCCGCCACGTCCAGTGTGCCTTCGTAAATCGCACGCCCGGTGATGGCGCCCACCACGCCCTGATCGGCCACCGTGGCCAGGCGCTTCAGGTCATCCATATTGGTTACACCACCGGATGCAATAACGGGAATGCCGCCTTCGCGGGCCAGTGCGGCAGTGGCCTCCACGTTCACGCCCTGCATCATGCCATCGCGGCTGATGTCGGTATAAACAATGGAATCGACGCCGTCGTCAGCAAATCGCTTGGCCAGGTCAGTCGCCATCACTTCGGACACTTCCGCCCAGCCGTCGGTGGCGACCCGCCCGTCCTTGGCATCCAGGCCCACAATAATGTGGCCTGGAAAACGCTTGCACATCTCGGTTACGAATTCGGGCTCTTTGACAGCCTTGGTGCCGATAATCACCCACTGGACACCGGCCTTAAGGTAAGCCTCGATGGTGTCGGCCGAGCGGATACCGCCACCAATCTGAATGGGCAGGTCGGGGTATTTGCGCGCGATCGCCTGAACGATCTCACCGTTGACCGGCTCACCGGCAAAGGCGCCGTTCAGATCCACCAGGTGCAGTCGGCGGGCTCCAGCGTCTACCCAGCGGGTAGCCATATCAACCGGGTCATCACCAAACACCGTGGAATCGTCCATTCGGCCCTGGCGCAAACGAACGCATTTGCCGTCTTTGAGATCAATGGCGGGAATAATCAGCATAAAACAGAATCCGTGTTAGCGAGTCAGACCGTCCGGTTACTGACCGGACCAGTCAACGAAGTTTTTCAGAAGCTGGAGACCGGCGCGGGCGCTTTTTTCGGGGTGAAACTGCACCGCGAAAATATTCTCCCGGGCAACGGCCACCGCCAGGTCGACGCCGTAATGACTCCGGCCCGCCATGTCGGCATTGCCTTCGGCCTCGGCATAATAGCTGTGCACGAAGTAGAAACGGTCACCATCCGGAATGTTATGCCACAGGGGATGATCGACCGTCTGGTAAACCTCGTTCCACCCCATGTGCGGCACTTTCAGGCGTTCACCGTCCTCAACCAGGTTGTCACCGAAGAAACGGACCTCTGACGGGAACAGACCGATACCCTCGACACCACCGTTTTCTTCGCTGCGGGACATGAGCGCCTGCATACCAACACAGATGCCGAGAAACGGGCGGTCCCGGGAAACTTCCCGAACCAGCACATCCACGCCCAGCCGGCGAATTTCGTGCATACAGTCACGGATGGCGCCGACGCCGGGCAGGATCACATGGTTGGCTTCACGGATCTGGTCGGCGTTATCGGTAACCAGCACGTTCACATCGGGTGCAACGTGCTCGACCGCTTTTCGGGCAGAGTGCAGATTCCCCATACCGTAATCGATAATGGCAACGGTTTTCATAGCGCGCTTCGCTGTCCTTGAACGATTACAGGGAACCCTTGGTGGACGGTGTAATACCGGCCATCCGCTCATCCATCTCGATGGCCATACGCAGGGCGCGACCAAAGGCCTTGAAGACCGTCTCGATCTGGTGGTGGGTATTCTTGCCCTTCAGGTTGTCAATGTGGAGGGTGACCATGGAGTGGTTCACGAAGCCCTGGAAAAACTCGCCAAACAGATCCACGTCGAAGCCACCCACCACCGCACGGGTGTAGGGCACATCCATCAACAGGCCGGGGCGGCCAGACAGGTCCATCACCACCCGGGACAGGGCCTCATCCAGCGGAACATAGGCGTGACCGTAACGGCGAATACCTTTTTTATCCCCGACGGCCTGTTTGAAGGCCTGACCCAGCGTGATACCGATGTCTTCCACGGTGTGGTGATCGTCGATGTGCAGGTCGCCTTTGCAGACGATGTTGAGATCGACCAGCCCGTGACGAGCGATCTGATCCATCATGTGTTCGAGGAAGGGAACGCCGGTATCAAAAGTAGCCTTACCGGTGCCGTCGAGATCAATCTCAACGGTAATCTGGGTTTCAAGGGTATTACGCTCTACCCGAGCCTTGCGTTCGGCCATTAGGGACTCCGTCACTTTTGGGCGACATAATGCCGCAAAGTTTCAATCCGCGGATTATACAGTCTAAGCCCGCCGGAGTCCCACAGGCTGATCAACCACGCTGTTTGACCAGCGGTTTTAGAACGCCGACTTCAGGTTGTTCATGTAGATATCAACCAGACCGTTGAACTCGTGCTTCACCACCGGGCTGATGGCAAGCTTGAGCAGGCTCGGCAGCGGGAGGGTCAGCTCCGCATTGGTGCGGAACTTGGCAACAGTGGCGTTATCGCCCTTGGCGCTCAGCTCCCAGGCTCCGCGTACAATACCGTTACCCTCGCCCTTGATGGGCTCCCAGGTAATCCTGCCGGCGTCTTTGTCCGCGTGATACTTGCACGCGTAAACAGACTGAATGGCGTGTTTGTCGATCCCCACTTTTTCCATTTCCCAGCGGTAGGTGTTATCCCCCAGATCGGTCAGCTGATGAACTTTGGGGAAATGACTGGCAGAACGGGGAACATCCGCCAGCAGCTCAAACACCTCGTCAAAGCCGCCTGGTATTTCAATTTCCCGATTCAGCTCGATGGTTACAGTAATGGCCACGGTCGCTCCTTTTATTGTGCTTATACGCATCAAACTTGTTGAAAATAAGAAGGTTCGTATTGTGACTTAACACTACCGCATTTTCATACTCCCCCGCTGTTAATTTGTTAACCCTGCGGTATCCTTTCGTTAATCGGCGACCACCGTCGCACACTTGGCAACACATTCCCGGGAAAAGGAAGCCACGATCATGAAAGTTGTTCGTTATTTGCTGATCGCCATTGTTGCACTGATCGTCCTCGCTGCAGTGGCCATTGCCATCGCCATGGCAGTGATCGACCCCAACAATTACAAACCACAAATTGAACATGCGGTGGAAAAACACACCAACCTGGACCTGGTACTGGACGGCGACATCAGCTGGTCCTTTATCCCTCTTGGCATCGAACTGAACGATGTGGAAGCCAATCTTGAGGGTGGTCGCCTGGTGGCACTGGAACAAATGGTGGCGCAGGTGGATTTCATGTCCCTTGTCACCATGTCGCCCCGGGTCGGCACCTTTGCCCTGAGTGGGCTGGATGCCCGCCTGGAAGTCAATGAGCAGGGCGAAGGCAACTGGACACGGATCATGCCGGAAGGCACAAGCACCGCCGAGGCCGAACAGCCGGCGCAGGAGCAGCCCGCCGAAACAGACAGTGAACCGGCTCAGGAGTCCGACGGCGAACCCCTGGCGTTCAACGTCGAGAACATTGAAATCACCAACGCCCAGGTACATTACACGGATAAGCGCACAGGCCAGGCCGTCACGCTGGAGAACTTCACCGTGAATGCCAGTGACATCGCGCTGGATTCCGAATTCCCTCTGGATGTGACCTTCCGTGTCGAAACCGCAAAGCCCCGGTTCGAGCTGAACGGCGACATCAGCACCCGCATTGAAGCCAACGAAGCGCTCAATGCCTTCGCCATTTCCGGACTGAAAGCGGTGTTCGATATGGCAGGAGAGCCACTGGGCGGTAAGTCTGTGACCGCCGAACTCGAGGGCTCCGCCAGCGCTGATCTTGAAAATGAAACCGCGACTTTGAGCGACTTCACCCTTGGCCTGGCCGACCTCTCCGTTACCACCGATCTGAACGTGAAAGGCTTTGGCGACAAACCCACGATCAGCGGCACCTTCGCCCTGAACGAATTCTCTCCGAAGGCCTTGCTGGAAACCCTGGGCCAGGCACCGATCGAAACGCGAGATCCGGACGTGCTTGAGTCCGTGGCATTTTCAACCAGCATCAGTGGCGCCGAGGGCAACATCGAACTGTCCGATATCAAGCTGGCACTGGACGACACCACGTTCGAGGGCTCAGGCAGCTTCAACCTGACCAACCAGGCGACAACCCTGAACCTGACCGGCGACAAGCTGAACCTTGACCGTTACCTGGCACCGGAACCGGAAGGCGACGCCACCGAGCAGGCACCTGAAGAGACAGCAACCAGCAAGACCGCCAGCAGCAACTCAGGAGAAGCCGACCTCCTGCCGCTGGAAGCCCTGCGCGCCCTGCTGCTGGATATCGACCTCGGCCTCGGTGAACTGATCGCCAGCAACCTAACCATCAATGACATCAAGGCCAGCACCACTGCCAAAGACGGCTTGCTGAAAGTCGACGAGTTCAGCGGCAAGCTTTACGACGGCAGCTTCGGCGCCAACGTCACGCTGGATGCGCGCAAAGATGCCCCCGACTGGAAAGTAAGCGCTAACGTCACCAATGTGCAGACCCTGACATTGCTGACCGACCTGGCGGAAGTGGACATGCTCGCCGGGGGCGCCAATCTGAAGGTCAACGTCACCACCAAAGGAAACCGGACTACCGCGCTTCGTGATAACGCGAAAGGCGAGATCGGATTCAATCTGGCCGAAGGTGAGTTCCGCAGAATGAACCTTACCCGCATGGCCTGCCAGGGCATTGCACTGGCCAATCAGGAAAGCCTCGGCAACAGTGGCTGGGGCACCACTACCCCGTTCAACGATATGCGCGGCACCCTGAAGATCGATGGCAGCACCCTTGAAAACACCGACCTGGTAGCCGCCCTCGCCGGCATGACGCTGGAAGGTGACGGCACTGTAAACCTCGAGCAGAAAAACCTGGATTACGAGGCCGGCCTTCGCATCACCGGCGAAATCCACCGGGACGAAGCCTGCCGCGTCAGCGATGTCGTCCAGAACGTGGTTATCCCGGTTGAATGCCGGGGCAGTCTGACCGACGACCCTGCCAAGCTGTGCTCTTTTGACGGTTCCCGTTTCCGCGACACACTCAAGGATATGGCCGCCAATGCCGCCAAGGCCAAAGCGGAAGAAGAGCTGGACCGCGCCCAGGAAAAAGCCGAAAAGAAAATCCAGGAAAAGCTCGAGGAGGAGCTGGGCGACAAACTGAAAGGTCTGTTCAAGTAATGCCTGACAACTTCGCCGGGCGTTTGCTCGAATGGTACGACCAGCACGGCAGGCACGACCTGCCGTGGCACCACAACCGCAATGCTTACCGGGTCTGGGTGTCTGAAATCATGCTTCAGCAAACCCAGGTGACCACGGTCATCCCCTACTTCAATGCCTTTATGCGGCGTTTCCCGGATGCCCGCGCTCTGGCAGAAGCGCCGGAAGATGATGTGCTCAGCCACTGGTCCGGACTGGGCTACTACGCCCGCGCCCGGAACCTGCAAAAAGCCGCGAAAACGGTCATGGCTGAGTTCGGAGGTGAATTCCCACAAGATCAGGACAAACTCGAGAGCCTGACAGGCATCGGGCGCTCAACCGCCGCCGCCATCCTGACCCAGGCCTTCGGCAAGCGGGCCGCCATTCTGGATGGCAACGTCAAGCGGGTTCTGGCCCGCTACCACGCCGTACCCGGATGGCCGGGCCAGACCAGCGTCCTGAACAGGTTGTGGGAATACGCGGAACAACACACGCCACACGATCGCGTGCGCGACTACACCCAGGCCATCATGGACCTGGGCGCCATGGTGTGCACCCGAACGCGACCACAGTGCGACTCCTGCCCTCTGCAGGCGGACTGCACCGCCTACGCTCGTGGGGAGGCCACTCTTTATCCTGGTTCCAAGCCCAAGAAGGCCAAACCGGAAAAAACCACCTGGATGGTCATTCTGGAAGACTCACAAGGCAGAATTATGCTGGAGCGACGTCCACCGTCCGGCATTTGGGGCGGTCTGTGGAGCCTGCCAGAACTGGACCCGGCTTTCGGCGCAGACGAACTACAGGATGCCTGTGAGCGGAAGCTCGGCATTGCCTGCGAAACGCCTCAACTGATCAGCGGCTTCCGGCATACCTTCAGCCACTATCATTTGCACATTCAGCCAGCCCGGCTGCGCGTACACGGCAGCCACGTCGTTGCTGATAGCGACAACCTGCGCTGGCTGCACCGGGACGAAGCGCTTACCCTGGGCTTGCCGGCCCCCATTCGCACCCTGCTCACTGACGCCGAACAGGCAGCGCTGCTCTGACGCACCGGGGTGCGCCAGAGCCCCTCCCCTTTCTGGTATCATGCCCGCAGATTCATTCACCTGAAGGAGCGACCATGAGCCGCACCGTTTTCTGCCGCAAGTATCAGAAGGAACTCGAAGGCCTGGACTTCCCCCCCATGCCCGGCAAAAAAGGCCAGGAACTGTTCGAAACCGTCTCCAAACAGGCGTGGGAAGAATGGCAGTCCCAGCAAACCATGCTGATTAACGAAAAGCACCTGAGCCTGATGGACCCGAACACCCGCAAATACCTGCAGGCACAGATGGAACACTTCCTCGACAACGAACCGTTCGACAAGGCCGAAGGGTACGTGCCACCGGAGCAATAACCGCTCATTGGTCAAGGGCTGAACAGCACCGAAAAGATTCGGATTTTTTTGCCACTCAGCCTTGACTCAAAACAGCGAAACCGGTTTAATAGCGCCCCGTTGCACGACAGCACTGCAACATGCCCGGATAGCTCAGTTGGTAGAGCAGGGGATTGAAAATCCCCGTGTCGGTGGTTCGATTCCGCCTCCGGGCACCATCCGAATTCCATGATAAAGCCCGCTTTTTAGCGGGCTTTATCATTTCTCACCGATGCAATTATTACTGCCTATAAAAGCCCAACTTACCCAGATCAGAAGGCAATAAATTGAGTCACTGGGCTCTTGGGAAATTCCCATGAAGCCAGAATCTTGGGGCCCACAGATCATCCTCAAAGGATTCTTTATCTTCGAGCATCGCCTGATGGTACTGCCAGACTTCATGCAACCAAAGCCCCGACAGTGAAAGACTTATTACGAAAACCGCCAGGGCAGAAGTGGCATGAGTTGTCGAGCCTTTCGCTGTTTGATTTCTTGTCTCATGATGCCCAAGAAGCGTCCAAAATATCGTAATTATAAACAAGCCAACCAGCATGGATGCGGGAGCAAGAAACACCGCAGAAACACTCGCATGAACCAAAGCAGCAACAACGGAGGCCGTAAAGGCGATTAAGCAAAGTGCATACTCTTGGCTGTCTCCACTTTGGACAAATGCTCTCTTCTTTAGAAGCTTCCCAAACGCGACGGCAACCAATCCAAGGACCCCAAAGACAAAAATCCAACCGTATTCAGCCGCCCAGAAAAGATACATATTGTGCGGGTGCGAAAACTTGGTTGCATTCTGATAACTGTCGGTCAATAACTCGTGAGTCAACCAAGATTGGGCACCCATTCCAAAGGGCGCATGGACCATGCTCATGGCAAAGGCTTCTATAAACATAGGGATTCTACCCGAATCACCCGTATTTATATCTACATCCAAGCTCCCAGCATCACCAGCCATAAACACTGGAAGCCCGATAGAAAGGATCAGCCAGAACAATAGCCCTAGAGAAAGGTGACGAAGCAACTCTTTCAACCACGGGAAAGCGGACTGCCCCATTAACACCACTGAAAAAAACACACTGGCAACAAGACCTACCATACTACCTCTCGCAGAAGATAATATAAGAACCCACCACCAGAGACCGCCCGCTATCAGCACACAGAGGCGCCATAGCCCCGAGCGTTTCAAAGGACCAACAAACACAGCCAAGGGTAGAAGAGGAAGCGCCCAGGAGGCGATATGACTCCAGTAACGGATATTGTTAAAGCCCCAAGGCAGGTAATCGATTACTCTGAATTCACCTTCCTGCATTTTGCCCGCATAGATGATTAAAGCCACATAACCATACATCAGACACCCAACAACCAAAGGGTAAAGGAAGCTCTCTGCCAGGGACTGAACATTTGTCATCCCTGCACCTCCAAGCCAGGCCGCCAAGAGAATCGGAAGAATAAAAAAACCGCCAAACATAACCGGTTCAACCCAGCCATAAAGCGCTCCGCCACTCGTCCCGGAAATGCTCATTGCGGCCAACAAAAGGCAGCAAAACCCCAGGGCATTTCTATAGCCATTTAACGACTGGAAATTACAAATTAGACGAGGAAGCGAAACTAGAGTGAGACCGGCTAATATCCCCACGAAGAGGAAACGCTGAATGGCATATAAGTCAAAGTCCGAAGATAAGAAGCCTCCAAACAATACGACCACCACCACGCTGGTCGCCAAAATCCCGAATGAGGCGGGGTATATCCGGTAGTTTATCTGCACGCTAGTACCACAACAGCTAAACAAAAAATGTTTGCGTTACGCTCAAGCAAATTGCCAAAGTCAAAGTGAGCACTTCCGATTAGTTGCCGTCGCCCCAACCTTGTTGTGCATAACGCAGATTATCCTGGGCGAGACCAAAATAAGTGGGAGAGCTGTCTATCGCTCGCTGGAGGTACCGCTTTGCGACATCAGTCTGCCCCTGGAGCAAGGCGAAATAACCTATATCGTTCATCGCATCAGGGGTGTCGGCCACCCTCCTCAATGTCCGCTCGGCCTGCTGATGCTTACCAAGGCGAGCATAAAGTAACGCCAGATTTGACCATGCCCGCTTGAACTCTGGCTTCGCACGCACAGACCGCTGGAAGTAATGCTCAGCCAATATCAGGTCACCCTCCAAATAATGCGAATACCCCATATTGTTTAGTGTTTTGGCATCATCACGATTGACAACAAGGACCAAACTATAATGATCACGGGCCTCGCCATATCTGTCCCAGAGGTCAAAAATGATACCCAGTGCGCTGTAGCATGCCAGCGGTGAGTGCTCATCCAGAGCTAAGAGCGGACCATCCTGCTCTGCGCCCCTGATTTTCACCTTCTGAATGTCTGCATGTGGTACCACCGCCGTCTCAGCAGAATCTGCGTCACTGGTCTCGGCCGCATTGTACTGTCTCAGCCCCGCACCGCCTTTTTCAAGGCGATTTAAACTGGAACGATATGCAGGCGTTTTTTTTGACTCAACCCCCTCAGGGGAGTTTTTCTCGTTTGCCGGAAACAGCTTGGCAGCCAACCGTTCCTGATCCTGTTCACGAATCGCTTCGAGGTCTGAAAATGCTCTGTGGACCTGCCCTTTTCGCAACATAATCAGAGCCTTACCCAGACGTGCAGGGATATATTCGGGCTGAAGCTCCAAAGCATCAGAGTAGGCTTGCTCCGCCTCCCGGAAGGACTCCTTTTGCTCCTGAATAAAGCCAACCCGATACAGCACTTCCGCACTTTCGGGCGCCTGGGCCAGTACCTTGATGTAGTGTTTCAGTGCCAGGTTGTAATTTCCTGCTTCATAAGCCGTGTCGGCCCGCAAGCGCAGTTGCTCGGAATCTTCCGGCTCACTCAGATTGCCAACTGTTTTCCCTGTGCTCGCGCAGCCCACTAATAAAAGCTGAGCAGACATCACCGCAACGGCAACACTTCGAAAAATTTGCGCCTTAAACTTCATTGGCCTGAACTCCTACGACTTTTTTGTTTGATAAAGAGCAGCTTAGAACGCCTTATCCCATACTTGCGCGACTTTCAGGATTGAGGGCCCGACCGCAACGATGAAAAATGATGGCCAGATACAGAAAATGGTGGGAAAAATCATTTTTACACCCAGTTTTGCAGCCTTCTCCTCTGCCGCCTGCTGGCGCTTATCCCTGAGCTCTTCCGCGTAGATTTTTAGTGTCTCCGCAATTCCCGTACCCAAGCGAATACTCTGGGTAATGGCTCCGTTCAAGCCGCGGATGTCCTCCAGCCCTGTCCGCTCGGAAAACTCCGCCAGAGACCTTTCAAGACTAATACCTCCACGAACCTTTTTGCAGACCAGGTCAAGCTCATGGGCAAGTTCGAAATGACTCAGCTTTATTTCACTGGCCACCCGCTGCAACGCTCCCATCAGCGTCAATCCGGACTCACAGCAAACCACAAGGAGATCCAGCGCGTCAGGAAACCCTCTGCGCATCAGGCTCTTTCGATTCGAAGCAATTCGATCAAGGACCAAACTTGGAAGCAGAAAGGCAATACCGAGGAACCCAGCAACAACATACATCGTGACGGCTTTTGACAGGTCAGGAAACGCCCGCAAAAAGACGTACACCGCCACCAGACTGAACAACACTAAAACAATTCTCACTCCGTTGTAGATGGCCAGCGCTGAATCATTATGGAAGCCAGCCTGGATCAGGGTACGCTTGACCTCATCGCCACCGATCGCAAACGATCCGAGAAACGTTTTCTTGTGATTAAACGTGAGACTGCCTTCAAGCCGTCCCTTCAGCTCTTGCTGGTATGACTCACCCTGACTCACCAGAGCGCCAACCCGCTTACTTCGCGGAGAGTAAACACCCGAGACAAAATACTGAACCGCGATAGCAAGACTTAGCCCAGCAACACCCGCGATCACATAAATGCCGAACGCAGAATAGGTTTCGTTCTGAGTAAAGTCATTGATTAAGCCAACTAGAAAATCCATAGGTCATACATCCAAGCGAATCAATCTACCCAACCAGAATACACCGGCCCCCATTCCCAGAAACCCGTAAAGCAAAAGCTCTCTTCCCTGCTCCGTGCCGGTGAGTTCCTGCGCATAGTCAGGGCTGGTGAAGTAAAGGAACGCAAACAACGCGATGGGCATCAGAACCAGAACCCAGGCTGACATCCGCCCCTCAGCTGAGAGGGTTTTGACTTTCCGCTTGAAGGCAAACCGCTGGCGAATGATTTTAGACAGGTTTTTAACATTCTCAGCCAGATTTCCACCGGTTTCCTTTTGAACGATCACCGCACTGGAGAAGGCCATGGCGGACACTGTCGGCACCCGTTCAACAAAGAACAGCAACGCGGCCTTGACGCTTTTCCGGTAATTTATGTCATTGAAAATCTTATAAAACTCTTCAGAAATAGGGCCCTCAAGTTCCTCATAAGTCATTTTTACCGCATCTGGAAAGGCATGACCTGCCTGCAGACTTCGCCCGATTATTCCGAGCGCCTCGGGAAACTGTTCTTCAATTTTGTCTATGCGCTTGGCAAAGCGTTTGTTAAGGCTGACATAAAAGGCAGCGGGAATGACAACGAACGCAATCGCGGAAAGCCCAATCGAGTTCTTCCAGAAGAAAACACCCACAGCCGCCAAAGCTGCCAACAGTAGGGCCTTGGCAATGTATCTATAGGCCAAATCGTCCGAGCCGGACTGTTCCAGACGCAGGGTGATATTTGCGATAAACGGGAGTGCTTCCAGCTGACGCCCCCAGGCACTGGCCTTTTCCAGCTTATTCTTTCGGAATACCGATATTTCTGCCTCTTTTCCGCCACGCTCCTCGCGAATGGCCTCAAGGCGCTCTTTGATGTATCGAGTGTCACCACGCTGGGGACGATAAACCGGCAGCATCAGTGCCTGTGACAGCAGAATGACGGCCACGAACACACTAAGCAGAATCATCAAATCCACAGACATTTTGTGGGCCTCCCTTAAAAGCCGAAGTCCATTTTCGACTCGAACATACCAATGGGGATTTCGACACCACAGCTCGAAAGCTTTTCATGAAAATGCGGAATCACACCAGTGGCGCCGTACTCCCCCAACACATTGCCATGCTCATCCCTGCCCTTTCTCTTAAAAGCGAAGATTTCCGAAAGCGTAATAACCTCTCCCTCCATGCCACATATTTCTGAAATGCTGACAACGCGCCTTCGACCGTCTTCGTGCCGCTGCAGCTGGACCACCAGGTCAATCGCCGAAGCAATTTGAGTACGAATATTTTTCACCGGGATATCCATACCCGTCATACACACCATATTCTCAAGTCGGCTGAGTGCATCGCGGGGGGTGTTGGCATGCAATGTGGTCAGGGAACCTTCATGACCCGTATTCATGGCGGTGAGCATATCGAGCGCCTCCCCACCCCGAACTTCCCCAACAACCACCCGGTTCGGGCGCATCCGCAAACAGTTCTTTACCAGATCCCTGGCGTTGATTTCCCCCCTGCCCTCAATATTGGGTGGACGGGTTTCGAGGCGAACCACATGTGGCTGCTGGAGCTGTAATTCAGCAGAGTCTTCTACCGTGATTATTCGCTCATCAGAGGGAATGTAGCCAGACAGGATATTAAGAAGCGTGGTCTTCCCGCTGCCGGTGCCGCCGGAAACCAGAACATTCAACTTCCCAACCACAGCCGCATGAAGTAACTGGCCCATCGCATCAGACATGGAGCCTCTTTCAATCAATTGCTCCGCTCTCAGTTTGTCTACGGTAAACCGGCGAATGGATAGCGCAGGCCCGTCTAAGGCCAGAGGACCAATGATTGCGTTGACCCGGGACCCATCCTTCAAGCGGGCATCCACCATGGGGCTGGATTCATCGACACGCCGCCCGACGCTGGACACGATTTTGTCGATAATGCCGAGTAAATGCTGATTATCATTGAACCGGAGCGGGAGCCGCTGAAGTCGGCCAAATCGCTCGACGTACACATTGTCGAAGCCGTTGACCAGAATATCTGAAATGCTATCGTCCGCCAGCAAAGCCTCCAGAGGGCCAAGCCCAAGCAACTCGTCATTGATTTGCTTGATTATTTTCTCACGGGCAACACGATTAACCGGACGGGGATCGGCATCCAGTAACTGGTGACATGTCTTGGTGATCTGGTCCCTGGCACTGGACTCTTCCACATCGGATAATCGGGAAACATCCAACAAAGGCATGAGTTTTTCGAATAATTCGAGCTTGACCGCCTGCTCCTGATCGGTAAGCACGTGTCTTGCGTAGTCGCTACCGACATTTTCCATTGTCCCCATCAGACTCCCTCCTGCGAATACTTCCATGTCTCGTTCTCCGGCTCGGATCGCGCGTTAAGTGACGGTAAGGCTCAACCGAACCACCGACGCCAAATAGATTTTTGGGGCTGCTGGTCTTTCCCGAACTGTGCCTGCTGGGCGATTTCCTTGATTTGCTTGGTAATCCGCTTGTTGGGGGCAATCACAGACAGGGTTTTCCCTTGCTCCATAGCCAGACTGGCCAGCTTGTAGTCATTCCGTACCGTTACGATCTGATCCGTCCCGAGCGCCTTCTCGATCTCCTCCAACTTCAGACTGTTGGGATTCTTGAGGTATCGGTTCACGACGACCTGCATTCGCTCTTTCGGAATGTCCAGCTCACGCACTGCGTAGCGAATCAGATTGGCAGCGTCTCGCAGACAAACCACGTTGTCCTGAACGACGATGAAAATATTATCCGCCTGCTGCAGGACAGGTACTGACCAGTGTTCTGCCCCGCGGGAGAGATCAAAGACAACGGACTCAAAGGAAGTACGCAATTTGAAAAGTAAGGTTGGAAGCTGAGAGAAGTCGAAATGATTCGGCCGCAGCATCCCAAACGGCGCTGCTGGCAGGAGCGCAATACCGGAAAACTGGCTCATCAGCCCTTTGATTGCCGAATCATCCAGTGAGGAGGCCTCGCGCAGGGCATCCTGAAAATGATACTCGGGGGCTCCTTTAAGCATTGCTGACTGACTGGCATTAAGGTGGTCGCCGTCTGCCAACGCCGCCTTACCGCCGGTCATCAAGGATAACTGGTCTGCCAGCGACATACTTAAAAAGCTTGCCCCCGAGCCGCCCTTGGCATTAATGACCACTTGCAGTGGCGCCAGCTTCACTTCCGTCACGAGATGGTCAGCAATGCTGTAAAGGGCCTGAATCAGGTCATCCAGATCTTCCGGCTTGCCTGATACGAAATCGATTACGCCCGCTCGCAACGCGCTGCGGGTGAGCTCCGGTGTGACATTATTGCCGATCACAATACAGTTCTTTACCTGTGGTGCCAGCTCTTGCACAAGGTGCAAGGCATGAGCCGAATCGTCAGGCATATGCAGAAGAACCGTCTGATGATCTTGAAGCTGTGCCGGATTCAGGTGTTTAAATCCAGCATGGGTCACGGTGAGGTTTGGAATCGATTCAAGCTCTCTGGCCGTCTCCCGCGCAGCTTCCGGCTGTATCGCAATAACAAGGACAGAAACAGGAACGGCCAGAGGAACCCGAGGTTTGATTTGATTCTCGGCCTTGCTTTGCAAAGGCTGTACGATCAGGTCGTTCACAGTTCTCTCCTTATAACTGCTCATGCACACACCGTCATGCCGAAACGGGTCGCCCCAAGGCTCTCTCTTGGCAAGGTTGTCGTAAAACCAGGAGCATTCAGGGTGATGAAAAAGCCCGGAATAATCAGTTGATGCTGGTAGTTCTCAACACTCGCAGAAACAAGGTCAATCTGCATTGCCGTATTCGCAACCGCCCCGTTTTCTGCGAGGTAGCGGATATTAAGGTTATTCAGTGTGAGGCCGGTCACAAGCTCATCCATGCCATCAAGTGCGAGTGCTTTCAGGCCATCGGGCGCTTCGGGGACAACTTCGAGGTCAGGCTGGCACACCACCGCCAAACGCGCTGCCCGCCGGGAAACCTCTTCAAGGGTATTGAAAGTAAACATTAAGCGCCCTGTTTCAAATGCCGCGAAGATCATCACCAAAACGACCGACGCCACGATCGCAAACTCGACGGCATATACTCCGCCCTGCTTTTTTAGAGCGTATATCTTCTTCATAGCACCCTCATCGAGAGGTTAACGTCCATATTCCATGACAAGGATATTGGGTTACCGTAGAAGGCTGGTATTGAATTCCCGAAGATAGGCGTCCAGTCGTAATTGACCTGTACAGTAACTTGCTCTGAGACCGGATCCACGCCAATTTGAACATCGTCCTCATTCAGTCCAGGTAAAATTGACTCGGCGCCATCAGCTGGCTGGGCAGTCGAGCCATAGACAATCAATCGAGTGGCTGCCGATCGAACAGCATCGGTCACCACCACATCGCCAAGACTGCCAGGTCGCGCCACATTAATGAGGTATCGAGACGCGTTTCGGGCGGCACCGTACAACTCATGATACTGATAGAACGCCCGCCCCAACTCCGCAAAGGCAAAGAACAGCAAGAACAGCAACGGCAAAACCAGAGTCGCTTCGATCGCGGCCAAACCACGTTGACGCCTCATGGAATGTTGAATAGTCGCCGTCATGAGTCATTACTTCCCGGGTCACGATACAAAACGATTGTATAGGGCCCATTCTGATCAACCGCATCAACGACTGCCGGGCCAGTGCCACTGCAATCCTCAATAAACTCTCCAATCACAAAAGCTTCATTTCCTTTCTGGATGACCTCCTGCATCAGGAAAAAACAGGCCATACCTTCGAACGCAAGATTATTCTGTCCGTTAGCTTCGCCATCACACTGCCCAACCAGTATCGTAAATTCCCGCCGAGCACTATTTCCGTCCTCCCTCCACGATTGGGCCGGATTATGGGGACAGGAATATCCCTCTCCACTTAGACTATTCGAGTAGGCATCTGCGTAATCCGCATAGCGGTACAGGGAAGGAGAATCGGCGTTATCAACGAGCGCACCACTCTCCTCGTAGACCACTTGTCCATCGACAACATCAAGCGGTGCGCCCACACACACATCTTTGTCCGGTGGATGATCCGTCGGATTAACGGTGCCATTGGCATAGCGACCCAGACGGGTATTCATACCCGTTGCAACGGGGCCCACAGTATTTCCCGGCTCGGTTTCAATATCTTCGTTGACCGTTCCCGGTCCGAAGCAGGTTTCCGCCCCTACTGCCGCGCCAGCCATGGCATTCCGGATATCCGCCCCACCAGTTAAGCCCGGAAGCCTGGCCAGCTGAAAATTTCCATCTCCGATTGCACTATCTGTGTTGCTGCTGATCTTCATCTGCATGATGGTGTTATTGGGATATCCGGAAGGGGTACTGGGGTCCCCTCCCTGGCACACCACCATCGGCAAAAGGTTATTGGAGCAGCTGAGCAAGGGCGTACTGGGACCGGCCACCGCGGAAGCGCGAACGGGAAGCTCATTAAAACCCGCAATACCTGCGAGAAAGGCAGGTTGCCCAATATTTTGCAAACGCACCCGGACATAGTCAGCCGCCAGGTCGCCGGTTGGAATGAAAGGGTCTGGCTGGAGGGAAAATTCCACCTTGAGTTGATCGGTAACATCGGTCCCATCAAACGTCGCCCCGGCCAGATCAATCTCATCTCTTAACGCCTCGTAGTCATCGGAGGCGAGTACGTTAGTCAACATCGTCACGACTTCCCGACGTACCGCAGCGTGATCTGCTCCCAGGTCACGCTCCTTCGCCGCATGGAGCGCCGTCGCATCAACGGCATTCTGTAGCCGAGCCTTGTTAAGGAATAAATACCCACCGTCCAGCGTCAACGCACCAACAGCTAAAATGGCCGCCAGAGAAACCGTCACCAGAATAGCAACAGCACCACGCTGTCTTTTGGTGTCAGGATAACGATGGCATTGTTCGACGATCATCCTTTCTCCCTTTCCTTGGAGTAGAGACCCTAATACGGCGTGATCGGACGCTTTCTAGTCTTCACCGATCGCCAGCGTTTTCCCACGAGCAGATGCTGGCGGATACGTGGATTTTTCATAGTTCGTTATGACTCGGGAGGTGACGTTTCCGTTCAACGTGTGAACTTTTCCGGCATTCCGGTACTCCGCTCCGGGATCCAGAATTTGGCGCTGCTTCACCTCAGCAATCGTGCCACCAAGTTCAACTTTCTCCAGAACATTGTTGTTGCTGCAAGCGGTTAGAAAGACAGCGATACAAGACAATACAATAGGCTTGTTCATTTAAGTTCCTCCTGAGCGCAATTTACAGCGCATGTCCGTATTTATTGCCTGTACCAGCCATTTCAGCCGCTCGCATGCCGGGTTGCACCGCCGAGGATGATGCCCCACCAGTGCTACGCTGCCCCGAATCTCCCTCAGTTTCGCGTTTAAACATTCGGCCGAGCAGATAAAACTCCAGATCAGTGGGCGGCACAAAGCCATCCGTCGGCAACTGCAAGCCTTCGCGGGTAATCGGCTGGGCCAGTCGAGGAGTAACAAGAATAACCAGCTCGGTTTCCCCATTCAGGTATTCCTCACTGCGGAACAACTGTCCAAGAATAGGCACATCGCCCAATCCAGGTAATTGATTCACAGACTCACGAACGCGATTGCTGAGCAAGCCGGCAATAGCAATAGTCTGCCCGTCAGCAAGCTCAACCGTAGTCCGAGCGCTTCGCTTCACAATTGACGGAGTAATAATGGTTGCAGTTGTCCCCGTGGGCGCGATCCCTACCGCATTCGCATTACTCAGCTCACTGACCAGCACATCGAGGTTCAGATTAATATTTCCATCCCCAAGAATTGTGGGAACGAATGACACACCAACACCGAATTCCTTGTAAGAAATCTTTATTCCGTCATCATCCGGCACCGGCACGGGGAACTCGCCACCAGACAAAAAGTCAGCCTGTTGACCACTCAAGGCTGTGATGTTGGGCTCGGCCAGAACGCGAGCAAGCCCCTGTTCCTTGGCTGCATCGATAGCAAAATCGTAGAGAAAACTGTTGGTCACGTATGAGCCGAAGATTCCGAATTCACTAATCAGGCCATCCCCACCAATAAGCCCTCCCAGGAAGTTGCCGTCCTGGCCGACCAAGGCAAAGTCACTGTTGAGCCTGTGGGCGAGCTCCCGCTGAACCTCAGCCACGGTGACTTCCAGCATCACCTGCTGGCCACCGCCTACAGACATCATATTGAGAACTTCGCTGTTAGCGTCTTCTCCACCGGCTGCGAGTGCATAACCATCAGCAAGGCGCTTTGCTGCTTCCATACGCTCCGGGCTGGATACCTGACCTGACAGAACCAGATGCCCCTGGGAACTGAGCACACTGATGTTTTCGTCCGGCAGGAAGCGATAAAGTTTGTCTTTCAGTCCATTCAGATCGTGGGTGACTTCTATATCGATAGAATCAACCAGGCGATCGTTTTTATCCCAAACCAGGATGTTAGTGCTTCCCAATCTCTTTCCCACAACGTAAAGCTCAGAGCGTTCGGTCACCAGAATGTCTGCGATATCCGGATTACCCACAGACACACGGGCAGGTGTACTTTGAATCGGAATGGTTCGGGACTTGTAGATGGGAATAAGGTTGACCGAAACCCCCAGCCCTGAACCGCCACCAGCCCAGGTGGGGGTGAAATACAACCCCGCAACCACAACCATCACAGCCGCTTGGAAGAATCGCGCAAGCTGATTCTTTGAACTTCTCCACAATGAGTTATTCATAGTTACTTCTTCCTAAAGTTTGGTGCACATCCTCAGTCCACAGTGACAGTTTGCATCGAAACACCACGAATTACTTCAATCTTTCGCTTCTCGTAACTGGGCGCCAGCCGGCGAGGCTCCACAGCCGCAACCACAGGTTCCGGTTCCGGTTTCGCCTCAGCCAACTCTACCGCGCTCTTGTCGTTTGGATTCCTCAGAGCGAGCTGAATACTGCCCCGACTTCTGGCGTTCATCAGCACCTCGGCTTGCTCCAGGGACACCTCCAGAGTGACAGCCCGCACCAAGATAGGCTTGTTGGCATCGGTTCCGGTCACCTGATCGACGGCCAGCACCTTAAGATTACTGAGAACGACATCCGTAGATGCGTTCTCCCGGGAACTGCGAGTCATCAACACATCGACTCGATTACCCGGAAGAAGAAAACCGGCAACCCCCACAACATCGTCAACCCGGATGGTGACCGCACGCATGTTGGATTCAATCAGACTGGCCAGAACGCTTCCTTCCCCCTTTTCCGCCAACTTTTCAGGGCGAACGAAATCCCCTTCCAGCATCGGGTGCCTGGCTACTTTACCAACAACCGTCTCCATGCTCTGACTCACATTCTTCGGCGCCATAGACCGGGGAAAACTGCGCACAGAGAGATGCCTCTGCTCCAGAACCGTTCCCGCCGGCACAGACACAGACATGGCGATCGCCTGCACCTCCTCAACCTTGACGTCTTTCGGCCGATTGTTATCGAGCCAGTTTTTTGCCATGAATACGGCTATACCCGCGAACAGCACCGACAATACGGTGAAGCCTATTGATCGAGAATTCATAATGATCCGCCCTCCTCATTGAATGTGGCCACAGCAGCCGGAAACGGACAGCGACTGGCTTCCACGAAATAGATATTCCAGGCTCGCTCAAGCAGCTCTGGTTCAATAATGCTGGATAGTTCGTTAAACCGAATTTGATCTGACACGATGGAAAGCAGGTCCCGAGGATGAGACGGAAGCATGTCTAACTGATTCGTGGGGTAACACTGCTGAACCAACCACCGGCCAAGATGATGTTTGTCGTTGAGGCCCATAACACGGCATTGCTGCTGCCAGATTGCAACAAACGCTTCATCATCTATTGCTTTGAATTCAATCTTGTAACCCAGGCGCCGAAGGAAGGCGGGATCAAAGATGTCCTGGGGGCTGAGGTTTGTGGAAAACAAGAGGTTCTGCTCGAAGGGCACCTCAAAATGCGCCCCACTGGGTAACGACAGAAAATCACGAGCCTCTTCTAAAGGCACAATCCACCGATTAAACACCTCCTTGGCACTGATTTTCTGTCGGCCAAGATCGTCAATCAAAAGCACGCCGTTATTGGCCAGAAGGCCAATGGGCGCCTTGTGAAGCCTTGCTTTTGGGTCATGACTGATGTCGAGCATAGAGAGCTCAAGCTCCCCACCCACGACCACCAGGGGGCGATGGCAGCGATACCAGCGGGGATCACTGATTTGAGCAAAAAGATCGTCGTCTCGAAAAGCGCTATCAATTCTCTGGTGTATCTGAGGATCGAAAATCTGCACGATTTCCCCACCCATCTCTACGGCATGGGGAATCATGACCTCGTCACCGAAGAGACGATTCAGCTGGCGACAGATAAAGCTCTTTCCCGTGCCAGCGGCACCATAGATCAACACCGCGCGCCGGGAATTTATGGCAGGACCGATCTGATCGATTAAATCGGGCTGCACCACCGTGGTATCAAAGACTTCCAGCAGGCGTTGACGGCTGACAGCCTGACGCCGACTGGATTGGTGGATACAAATGCGACGGTATTCCTCGAGAGGAACAGGCGCCTTACCAACATAGCCGCTCAGCTCAAGGGCCTGACGCGCCTGTTGCCGGCCCGCAGCACTGAGCGCCACCCGCATTTGACCCTGCTCGCTGTTGCGATTTTCAACCAGGCTGTTGGCTTTGGCCTCTGCGACCAGCTCCGCAATTACGTTGCCGCTGAGCCCCATCAACTCGGCCAGCAATTTGATGGAGGCCACTTCGCGCTTTAACAGGTGCTTGAGCAAAAGACCCCTAAGCAACGGGCCGGGCAGACCGGTTTCGAAAACACTATGAGGCGTAGGAAGGGACACCGCAGGCGGGGCGCCAACTGGCTCAGTAACCTTCGATTCTTCTAGATGAATTGACTTCAACGGCAAGCTCCTTCCAGTTGGAGCAATAAAACCTAGTCAAAAATACACACCATTAATTTGGAGCAAACTTCTGACTTCCCTTGTGCATCGGGCCTGCTTACCCGATCTGTAATACATAAAACAGCCATCCCAGCGCCAGCGCCGGCGCGTAGGGCACCCTCACGCCTGCGATTTCAGAACTCTCGGGCGCAATATAGGTGCGAAAAGCCGCCATCATCCGGTAACGTTTGAGAGTAATCAACAGGGGCTGCCACCCCATCCGAAGGATTGCGATCAGAGGCGAGGTAACAGCCCCGAAAGCAATCCCGAACGCGGAAATCATCAATGCCTGGACAGGATCGTAAAAACTGCATACAGCCATCATCAGTTTGACATCGCCTCCGCCTACCCACCTGAAGCGGAAAAGCGCCCCAAATATAACCAGGGCACAAAGTGCGCTCCCCAGACCACTTAGCATTCCAGAAATACCCGACGAATAGCTCTGGAATGCTATCCCTACCAAAAAAGCCACAACGGTCATGGCATTCGGGATTTTTTCTTTCAGAAGATCACTCGCCACAGCCAGACCGAAAACCAGAAAGACGAATGCGAACACAAAATTTTCCAACGAAAGCTCCTCTGAGCACGCACCAGTCCGAGGTAGGCCCCGGACTGGTGCCTAGTGATCTAATCAGCTGGTACTTCCGTTTACAGCCCGAGCGAGAAAATCAATTTTGTCTGTTGCATTGCCTCCCAGGGTGTTGAAGGCACCAACCATGCCACCAACAACCAGCCCACCTGCAATCGCATACTCAACCGCAGTCAAGCCATCCTCATCCTTCCACAGAGCCTTCAGAAATTCTTTCATTTTTTGGTCCCTCAAAATGTAAAGCTAGATACAAGATGCTCGAATTCAGGCTCGAGCCACATCCCTGAGTACCACTGACGCCAAACGCCAACCTCAACTTAAACCTAGGGCATGTATCTTTTTGTTACAATCTAAAACAACTACAAATTGTGACGCAGATCACAATCTAACTAAGATGCTTTCCCGTATATGTCGCTTGCCACCACCACACTTCCCGAGGTGTCTACCCAAACTGGCATATACACAAAATGGACGGAAACATCGCTTTCAAGGGCCTCGTGCCAATCAGGCCGTTTTTGAAAGGAAAGCCCCCGGTATCTCCCAGGTTGTTTAAATATCGCATCGACAAGAGACCCGGCATCGGCCACCCTGACACACCCATGGCTGAGTGCCCGCCGGGATTCACCAAAAAGTTGCTTCTGCGGCGTATCGTGTAAGTAAATGGCCTGAGTCTGTTGCAGGTTGAAACGAACCCTTCCCAAGGGGTTGTTGTTACCAGGTATCTGTCTGAGCACGTAACGGCCAAGGATCCGGGTATCTTCATGCTGCCAGAAATCTTCCCAGCCCAGAGGCGAAGTAACGTTACTGGCATCGCGCGGAAACAATTCAAACCCGCGCTTCTTGAGAGCAAATGGGTCTTTTTGCAGTAAGGGCAACAACTCTGTCTTCAGTATGCTGACCGGTGGTGTCCAACTGGGATTGAAAGTCACACTGCCAAAGCGGCTGTTGAGCGTTGGTGTTGGGCTGTCCGGCTTCCCGACGATGACGGGCATGACCAACTCGACCCGACCCGCCTCTATAAATAGCAATTCGAAATGCGGTATGTTCACCAGCACAGTTCGATCAGGCATGCGTTTTGGCAACTGCAGCCACTGCCGAAGGCTGTAACGCATCGCCGGAAGAGGGTTACCTCTGAACTGCAGGTGGCGCAGTGTCCGTTCATCCAGGCGACCACTGACTTCAAGACCATGCTGTTTCTGGTAGGTTTTCAGAAGCAGAACCAACGAAGGGTCCCATACGGGTCGCTCCGCCATTCCAGGTGGCAAGGCATGGTCGAGAATATTTGCCAGGTAGGTTCGAAAGACCGCCACCTCTGGGTGTGACTGCCCGAGGCTTAACCCGGTCAGCAACCCGAACTCCGGCAGTGGCACTGTCTGACGGCGCATCTCGGCGGAGATCGCCTTCCGAAGGCGAGAAAAACCGGCGTATTCCGGTGTGAGTTCGTTAACCAGTTCGGGTAGGCGATGCTGCTTTATCGCCCTGGACAATATCTCGTCTGGCGACGGCCCATTTCGTTCGGACCGCAATTCGGCCCTCAGCGCCAACACCTTTTTGGTCGCTGCGTTTATTTCTTCTTCCGATGGCGTTTCAATGTCAGCGGACAGAACCCCCCAATCTTGCAGCAAGGATACCCATTGCGGGGTCAGGTCGGTGAGTTCGGGGGAGAGCCATCCATACTGGTCAGTGAAGGGGGGACTGGATTGATCCGGCAACTGTATGGCACTGGCCTTTGCCGCAAAAAGCAACACTGCCAACAGCAGCCCTGCCGTGGTTCCGAATCTACCCATTATTGCTTCCATCCCTGGCGCTCAAGTGCCCGCTTAACAGGCCTAATTTGCTATCAGGTTAGTCAAAAAAACCGTCAGCGTTGACGATCAACCTCTCAAATTTTGGTTCTCACTTCGTCACATCCCGGTTCAAGCCCCTGCTGATAGGCGTATACGCCGGTTCTGACCGGAACCGGGTTCGCCCTTCAGACTTCAGAGGGCCTTAACGCAACAAACCCCGGAAAACCGGGGTTTGTTGCGGCTGGTGTGAGAGCCGGATTCAGGCCAGAACTTCCCCGGATTGCGCTGCGGTCTTATTGTAAACCGCCTCGTCCAGCTCGTTCTCACTCTTGCCCACCAGCACCGACACCATCATGTCGCCACACACGTTTACAGTGGTGCGCGCCATATCCAGGATACGGTCAATACCGGCCACAATGGCGAGGCCTTCCATCGGCAGGCCGACGGTGGTCAGAACCAGTGACAGCATGATAAGGCCTGCGCCCGGAACGCCGGCAGTACCGACAGACGCCAGGGTAGAGGTGGCGATGATCAACAGATAGTCGGTAAAGGCCAGGTCAACACCGAACGCCTGGGCGATGAAAAGCGCACACACACCCTGGTACAGGGCGGTACCATCCATATTGATAGTCGCACCCAGTGGCAGTACGAAGCTGGAAATTCCCTTGGACACACCCATTTCCTCACGGGCGGCCTTGATCGTCGCCGGCAGGGTGCCGGAGCTGCTGGTAGTGGTAAATGCCACCGCCGCCGGGTTAACCAGGCCTTTCAGGTACTGCATCGGGTTCAGTCGGCCAACGGTGCTGACCATAAGGGAGTAAAACACCACAACGTGTACCAGCGCGCCCAGGTAAACAGCGCCCACCACCTTGATCAGAGGCATCAGGATGTCCATGCCGTACTTGCCGGCAACCCAGGCCATCAGGCCGAAAACACCGTACGGTGCAAGCTTCATCACCAGCTCGGTGAGTTTGTACATACCTTCGACCAGGCCCTCAAATACCTTGATGGTCGGCTCGGCTTTCTCCCCCACCAGGTTCAGGGAAATACCAAGGCCCAGGGCAAACACGATGATCTGCAGGATGTTACCGGCCGCCAGCGCGTCCACGGGGTTTTTCGGAATCATGTTCAGCAGGGTCTGAACCAGTGACGGCGCATCCTTGGCGGCAGGGGCGGCTGCGTCAACCACCATGTTCACCCCAGCGCCCGGTGCAACAACGGCACCCAGGCCAAGTCCGATGCTGATGGCCACTGCGGTCGTACCGAGGTAGAGCACCACAGACTTGAGGCCAATGCGCCCCATCTTGCGGGTGTCT
The DNA here is from genome assembly GCF_030519635.1 of Marinobacter suaedae. Taxonomy (NCBI): domain Bacteria; kingdom Pseudomonadati; phylum Pseudomonadota; class Gammaproteobacteria; order Pseudomonadales; family Marinobacteraceae; genus Marinobacter; species Marinobacter suaedae. Next base: position 795,084 of record NZ_JAUMIS010000001.1, read on the forward strand.
TTCATGGAGGTGACACCGACGATCAGTGAGCAGAACACCAGCGGCACAATCAGCATTTTGATAGCGTTGATAAAAAGGGTTCCGATGGGCTTCAGAACTTCTGCGTCCGGCCCCATGACAGCGCCGACGATACAGCCAAGAACCATCCCGATCAGAATTTTCTTCCAGAGAGCCATACCACTCCAGAAGCCAGCGCTAGACTGTGTTTGCATGGTCTGTTCCATTGCGATTACCTATTTTGCTACTAAAAAACAGGCTGTGGTTCAGCAAACCCAATGCCAACTCAACAAAAATCACAATAGAAGATTGAAAATACTGAAAAAATCCACTCAGGTTATTTTTTGGTCGGAACTCTACTAGGGTATAACCAAAAGAATAGAGATTAAGAAAAAACCAGCCAACCATGAAAATAAGTCAGAAATAACAGATCTTTAGGACTAAAGTATTCGATCAGTTATAACCTTACTTTAGTTATAGGGGCTTCCGTGGCGATGCGAGCCACGGCTCAGGGATGACGAAAGGGCTCTTTTTTTCAGCGCTGGCCAGCTAAACACAGGGTTATGACGATGAGTCGTCTGCCTTTTTCTTGAGCCTCTTGCTCAATGCAGGCTGTGAAATACCAAGCAAGCTGGAAGCGATCGACTGGTTGCCCTGCGATCTTCGCATGGCCTCGTCCACCAGCATATCGGCCATTTCCTGCAGGGTTGGTAGCGGTTGGTCCGGGCTGAAAAAGGCGATGCTCGGCTCGCTCGTTACATCGCGACTGATAGAATTCTGGTCGAGGGCACGCCGGAAGCTATCCATCGACAAGACCCCGGTTCGATGCTGACTCATGGCATCGTACGCCAAGGCCCGCAATTCCCGGACATTGCCGGGAAAACTGTAGTTATCCAGCAGCACCGCCAATTCCTTGGGCACTGTCGGCTTACTCTTGCTCAGTTCCGTCGCCGCCTCGGCCAGGAAGTGATCCAGCAATAAGGGAATGTCGCCCTTCCTCTCGCGCAGGGACGGAATCTCAACCTGATGGATTCTCAAGCGGTAGTAGAGGTCTTTCCGGAACTCACCAGCAAGCTGTTTTTGCTCCAAGTCACGGTGTGTGGCAACAACCACCCGGGCACGGATACGCTTGGGTTTATCGCTCCCCAGGGGATAGTATTCCCCTTCCTGTAATAATCTCAGCAGCTTGACCTGAGAGGCCATGCTAAGGTCCCCGATCTCATCCAGAAACAGGGTGCCTTCACCAGCCTGCTCCACCATGCCCACCCTGGCCTGGTCGGCCCCGGTAAATGCTCCACGACTGTGGCCAAACAGGGTATCGGCGAACACGTTGTCGTCCAGTCCCGCCACGTTAACGCACACCAGCCTGCCCGGCCGGTTACTGAGCTCATGAATGGCATGGGCGATCAGTTCCTTGCCTACGCCACTTTCTCCGGAAACCAGCACGGGCTGGCCACTGGGCGCCACCGACTCAAGGTACTGGAACACCGAGCGCATGCCTTTGTCCCGGGTAATGATGGGGGAAAATACCTCGGGGCGCTCCAGGGTATCGGTCAGGAACTTTCTGCGCATCGCCTGATTCTCAAGGCGCATTTCCTGCATCTCGACAGCGCGGCGCACCCCCTCAATCAGCCGGTCTTCTTCGGTCGTTTTGACAAAATAGTCGAACGCGCCGAGGCGAATGCAATGCACCGCCTTTTCGACCTGGTTTAGTCCACTGATGATAATCACCCCCACACCCGGATGCTGCTCGGTGATTTGCTTCAGCAGTTCCTCCCCCGGAACATGGGGCATGGTCAGATCAAGCAACACGAGGCCGATAGGCTCCCGGGCAATCATCGCCAGAGCATCCCGACTGTCCTGGCAGCGATACAAGTGGTTGTAGCCGCCCCGCCGCTCCAGCACCATACTCAGACTGCGCAGAAAAGACGCCTCGTCATCCACCATCAGGATGCCGAATCCCGGATTGCGGTTGGCGGGAGTGACTGAAGCGCTCATGGTTTTACCGGCAGCGAGAGAATCGCCCGTGTGCCCTTGCCCGGTTCCGACTCATATTCCAGCCGACCGCCGTGGTCTTCGAGGATATTGGCTGATATCGACAGACCCAATCCGGTTCCCCCTTGCTCGCGCTTGGTGGTAAAAAATGGATCAAAGATCGCAGACAGATGATCCGGATCTATTCCCTTGCCCTGATCGGCAACCTCCAGCCGAAGTTCCCCAGGCTTTGGCAAGAAACGTGTTATTACCCGAATCCCTTTTTCCGGCGATTCCAGTGCCTGGCATGCGTTCACAATAAGGTTCACAATGACCTGCTCAATTCGCTGGCTGTTGCCCGAAAACTCTGGCAGGTCCTTTCCATAGTCCACTTCAAAGTGATCGGTAGAGCGGCGAATGGTGTTATCCAGTAGTCGAACAGAGGTCGCAACGACCTCATTAAGATCAACGGATTCGTCCAGGCTGGACGTACCCTGACGGGCAAAATCCCGCAAATCATCCACAATCCCCCGAATACGCTGGGTGCCTGCCAACATATCATCCAGCATCATGGGAATTTCTTCCCGCATCCGGCTGTAAGCCAGACCAGCTACGTAAAAGTCCCCGTGGGCATCGTAGTACTGGTCCAGAACCTCCTCCAGATCATCAAAGCTTTCTTTCAGCACCGGCAAGTTCAGCAGCAGCAAACCGCACGGATTGTTGATTTCGTGAGCCACTCCGGATACCAGAACTCCAAGGGACGCCATCTTATCAGCCTGAATCAATCGTTGCTGCTGCAGTTCAAGCTCGGCAGTGCGACGCGCCACCTCCCTCTTCAACATCCGGTTCCAGACGATGCTGCCGCCCAGCACCAGCATGAGTAGGGCGGACAGCACACCCGCCGCCAGACCAACTTTCTTCCAGTCCATACCTGGCTGCTCAAGAGGTCCCAGCCACTTATCATAGATGGCCTGCTGGCGGCCTGTGTTCTTCAAAATGGCCAGCCCCTCACTGAACTGGGCCAGCAGGGCCCGGTCGCCCTTGGGCACCGCATAACCATAGTCCAGCGCGGCGAAGGGTTTGCCCGCCGCATAGATATTGGAGAGTTCCAGTTCACGCTCCAGGTACAGGCCCGGGAGATTCGCTACCAGCGCATAGTCGTGTTGCCCTGAGGCAAGCAGACGCAAAGCATCTGCGTGGGTTTCCACTGTGACGGTTCTGGCTTCCGGCACGTTCTGGGCCAGGTAATCCTGCATGATGCCGCCCGCTTGTACGATCACCGATTTACCGGCGAGCTCGGGCAGTGCCTCAATCGGATCATCGCCCTTGCGTGCGAACACGGATTCATTGATGACAGCGTGAGGAGGCGAGAAATCATAACTGTCCAGCCTGCGCTCAGAGAGAACCATGCCCTGGAGCACGTCGATCTCACCTTTATCAAGGCGCGCGCGCATTTCCTCCCAGGGCCCAAGGCGAACCTCAATTTCAATCCCCATGACCTCAGCAATGGCACGGGTCAGCTCGGTGTTGTAACCATCGGGCTGGCCCTCCTCATTGATAAATTCGTACGGGGGGTAATTATGGTCGCCACCGACCACGAGTATTCTGTTACCTGAAGGCTTGTCGGCGTGGCTTAAATTAGCCATAAACGGCCATATCAGTCCCACCAAAAGCCAGAATCGAAACTTCACTTCCGGCCCATCGCCGCGAGCATGCGCTCCACTGCCTCCATGTGCTCCGGCTCGTTGTGGCTCATTCCCTGAAAGCAGGCACAGACATCCAGAAAGTCTTTCAGCTCCATACGCTGGGCCATTTTCATCAGACGCTTGGTCAGGCGGATAGCTTTGGGCGGTTGCCCCGCTATATCGGCTGCCAGCTTGAGGGCCCTGGGCATGAGCTCTTCCGGAGACACCACTTCCATCACGATACCCAAGTCTTTCGCTTCGGCGGCCTCTACAATACGACCACTGAACGTCAGCTCGGCAGCCCTCTGGTAGCCGATCAGGCGTTGAAGGAACCAGGCGCCACCATCGCCGGGAATGATGCCCAGGTTCAGAAAGGTTTCACCAAACCTGGCTTTGCCGGAGGCAATCCGGATGTCTGCCATGTTCGCAAGATCGAAACCGGCACCAATCGCTGGCCCGTTCACCGCCGCGATAACAGGCACTTCCACCGCCTGCATAGCCAGTGGAATTCGCTGAATGCCTCTGCGATAGCGCTCGGCGCATTCGGCTACGTCTCCGGCAAAATCCCCGCTCCGCTCAGCCATGTCCCGGATGTTTCCACCGGCGCAGAACGCAGAGCCAGCCCCGGTGATCACCAGCACCGAGACCTTTTCGCAGCCGTTCACCCATTCGGCAGTCGCTACGAGATCGTCAATCAGATGCGTGCCCGTCAAGGCGTTGCGCACATCATGGCGATCCAGCGTCAGCAGGGCTACGCCCTGCTCCAGGGTCAGAAGCGCGTCGGTCAGCGGCGGTAACTGGGTCATGATCGGGACTCTCCTTCGGCATTGGTGGAACGGGAAGACTGATCCGAGCTATCGGATTCCGAACTGCCGACATGCTTTGGATTCAATTCCTGCTCCACCCATTGAACCACCTCCTTTTGGTCCCGTCGACGCACCAGTTGTTCCGAGTGGATGTTCTGCGGATACACGCAGGTGCCGTTGCGCTGCCGAAGATGGAAACGGCGCCGGACACCGATGGGATACTTGCTGGGCCCGTGAATCATGGCCGCACGAATCTCAAGCGCCTGTACGCTCTCCATCAGGGCGCCGGCATCGGGTTCTTCACTGCGCCGCCCGAGAATGATATTGCGAAACTTGCCCAGCACCAGAAAGCCACCGGGCTGGATGGGGCCCTGCCGGATGCTGCTCTGGATATTGCGATCCTCCGCATTGACTCGCTCATACTCCGTGACGGGGATCAGCTCTTTGTCTCCCGATTCCTTGGTAATCAACGCCTGGACACACTGCACGTGCACGGGTTCCTTACCCATGTTCACCAGAAGACACAGGGAATCCGGGCTCTCATTCTGGGCATGATGAATCACCAGATAGGGCCGGTTATTGCGCTTGTACTGAAAAAAGAACAGCTGGAAATAGACCACCCAGACAATGGCCATGATGGCACTGCTCACCGGTACAATGTATTCCATGAAGGACCTCCAAACTTGGGTTTTCACCCGCCGGGGATGCACTGGGTCGACATTCCCTGATGGCGGCAGAATACAAACCTAGGTTTCGTCTGCTAACGCAGAATACAGTCGCGGCTGAGCTGCTGGCTCAGCTCACGCCGCTGCCGCCGCAAGGTGTTTCCTCTGGTGTTCGTATAACCGGCCCGGAGCTCGGACTGTATGTTGCTCAAACGGCGCCGGTATTGTTCACAAGCCTGTTGGCGCCTTGCCCGGGCTTTTGAAAGATCACCGTCGCTGGTAGGCGCCGCTTGCGACCGGGCGGAAATCAGATTGCGAACATCCTCCCGAATACCGCGGACGCGCCGTTCCTGCTCAAGGTTTTCAGACATGGGCACAATTGAGGGGGAGCCCATCCTGAGTTTTTGATGGACCTCCGTATCAGGAGGCTGATCTGAGAAATGCGCTACCCCCTCGCGGTCTGTCCATGAATAAACCTCCGCCTGTACCGACGCACTGTAAATGCCGGCAAAAACGAAGCTTGCCAATATCCTTGGCATAACTATCCACTCCCTGTGGTTTCTTTTCGTACCAGCCCAGTATAACGAACCCGGCAAAACTCGTTGTGGCACCGGCAGCATTTGAGCACTCGACCATTTAGGACTACTTTTTAAGTATTAATTTGCAGAAGTGCGAATTATCAAACTGTGGCCCGACCAGCAGGATGTTGAACACCGGCCGGCCCAATAAGAGAAATGTAAGTTCAGTATCCATACCAACGATAGGGAATGTCGATGAACAGAATTATCTGGAGTGTTAGTGGTGCGCTTGCGGTTTCCGTTGCTCTGTCAGCCTGTGGGGGCGGCGGCAGCGGTGGTTCTGGAGGTGGAGGCGGCGGCTCCGGCGGAGGAGGCGGCGGAACCGATACCGTGGAGCTGGTCGATGGGGATTTTAAATTCTCTTCTGAGACCAACAAGTTTTACCAGAACCCCGATGCGGATCAACAAGCGAAAGACTTGGAAGAAGGGTGTTTCGCGAGCGATTACTATTTCGAGTCTGACAACTTCATAGTTTTCTCCAATCTCACGACCCACACCAACGAAGAGTACAGAACAGCGGCCAGTAAGGCCCAGGATGCGATGGATCGGGTCCTGCCGCAATTTGGTATGGACTGGGACGATTTTCGGGCAATGAAACGGGTCGTAAGTTTCAGTGATATCGGCCGGTTTGCCCTGGAAGCAAGCCAGCTTGGCCTGACCACAGACCAGCTTTCCACCTATTTCCCCGGGATTCAGGATGGAACCGCAGCGCAACAGCAAGTATTTATTTATAACGCACTGGTCAATGAAGAAGACTCTGCCAAAGTGCTGTCTGATATAAATACGTTCATTGCAGAAAACTCAGGGGGAGATTCCTCCCTGAGCGAGATAACCCCGATTTACGACAAGATTCAGATATGCGCCTCCGGCAACGATCGCATCGGAAGATCATCCAGCAGCGGGATCAAGATTTCTCCGGACTTTTCCAACGATGTCTACCGCCACGAAGCAATACACTTGATTATTGATCAGGTATCTCAGTATCCCGCATTCTGGGCCAAGGAAGGTCAGACACATACGCTGCTGGGTGAAGGAGCCCCGCCAGTCGTCGAGGACCCCGCAAGTATCAGTGAAAATATTATCAACGCTAACGAGGCTGAACCGGAGATACTCAACAAGTTCAAGTACGCTTATTTGGAGCTTTTGACCAAAACTGGCAATAACCTTGATACGATTATGGACTGGTATCGGCAATCTTCGAACATCACGGTCGAATGGTTAGCACCCGATGGCACTGTTGCTCCTACTGAGGACGAAATAAAGGCTGGAGTAAAAGCGGCCTTCGGAAAGGTAATGACGCCGCTGACCTATTCGGCGTTTTTCAGCGACCTGTAATCAATTGAAAGTAAAAAAGCCGGAGAAAAACCTCCGGCTTTTTTTATTTACGACATTGTAGACATAAGCCCGCCCGACCTTACTGATCCAGCAATTCAATCCAGTGCTGAACCGGCACCTTGGCTTTGGTTTCCAGATGCATCTGGCAACCAATGTTGGCGGTTACGATACGGTCCGGATTATCCACGGTCAGGGCATCCAGCTTGTTGCTCAGCAATTGCTGGCTCATCTCTGGCTGCAGGACGGAATAAGTGCCAGCCGATCCGCAGCACAGGTGTTTGTCCCTGGTCTGGGCCAGATCAACGCCAGCCTTGGTCAGCACCTGTTCCACCACACCACTCTGCTTCATGGCGTGCTGAAGCGTACAAGGACAATGGAAGGCAACCTTGCCGGGGTTCTGGCGAATCTTGAGCTTGTCCAGGTCCTGCTTGAGCAGGAAAGCACCGATGTCGGTGCACAGTTCGCTGACTTTCTTCGCCTTGTCTTTGTAGACAGGATCATCCTTGAGCAGGTGTCCGTAGTCCTGAACCATGGCACCGCATCCGGAGGCCGTCATAACGATGGCTTCTGCCCCGGCCTCGATGGCCGGCCACCAGGCATCAATGTTCTGGCGCATGCGCTCCAGCCCCAGTTCATGTTCGGACAGGTGATAATTCACTGCCCCGCAGCAACCAGCCTCCGGCGCTTCCACCATGGTGATACCCAGCTTGTCGAGCACCCGTGCGGCTGCCGCGTTGGTGTTGGGCGTGGCCGCCGGCTGGGCGCAACCGGCCAGCGCCAAAACCTTGCGATCGTGGCTGGTGGCCGGCCAGGGGCTCGCCTGTTTCTTCGGCGGCACTTTGGTACGCAGCTTCCCCGGCAGGATCGGGCTGAAAAACTGCCCGAGCCGGAGCAACGCACCAAACAGTTGCCGGTTGGGAATCACCCTGCCGAGCGCCCAGCGCATCCACTTATCTGTGCTGGAACGAGGCAGTTCTTTTTCCATCAACCCTCGGCTGATATCCACCAGCCGGCCGTATTGAACGCCCGACGGACAGGTGGTTTCACAGCTTCGGCACGTCAGGCACCGATCCAGGTGCTCCCGGGTTTTCTCGGTAACCTCCTCCCCCTCGAGGAACATCTTCATGAGGTAGATTCGGCCCCTGGGACCGTCACGCTCATCGTTCAGCTCCTGATACGTCGGGCAGGTTGCGGTGCAGAATCCACAGTGCACACAGGCACGCAGGATGGACTCGGCCTCCTGGCCTTCGGGAGTATTGGCGAATTGTTGAACGAGATTAGTTTGCATCGTACTCCTGCTCTTACAACCAGCTGTATAGACGTCCGGGGTTAAAGATATTGTCCGGATCGAACGCATTTTTTACCCGGCGCTGAATACCCTTCAACGCCTCGGGCTGATGGTGCATCACTTCTCCGGAACGGTCTCCGCCCCGGAAAAGGCTCACCTGTCCCCCGGCTGCGCGAGCCATGGGCTCAAGGCCGCTCTGCTCGGCATCACCGCGGAACCAGCGCTGGGAACCCGCCCAGTCGATCAGCCAGGAGCCTTCCACGCCCGGGTTATCGGCAATCGAGCCGACTGAAAAACGCCACAACGGGACATCATTTCCGGCAAAGAACTCGTGCTGGAAGTCCTGAATCGAACGCCAAAACGCCCCATCATCCTCCAGGATCGCGCCCGGCCACTTGTTCGCCGTTGCCTCGACCGCCGAGCGGGCCCCCGACAATCGCAGGTACACCTTGCCATCCACCCAGCAGGCCCCGGTAATCGGCTTTGGCTCCGCCGCACGCTGGTTCATGTAGGGAATCGCGCCTTCCAAAGACATCTCCTGCACCAGGGTCATCGTGGCTGCCGGTTTTGGCATCACTTTCAGGCTGATCTCCGTCATCACCCCAAGGGTGCCCAAAGCGCCAGCCTGCAGCCGGGACACATCGTACCCCGCCACGTTCTTCATCACCTGGCCACCGAAACGCAGATGTTCGCCTTTGCCGTTGATCAGCCGGACACCCAACACCTGGTCCCGGACGGATCCCGCCCAGGGACGCGCCGGGCCCGACAGGTTGGCGGCGAAAGTTCCGCCAATGGTGGCCCCCTCCCCCAGATGCGGCGGTTCGAAGTGAAGGGCCTGCCCGTGCTCTGCCAGGGCGGCTTCAATTTCTCGGATGGTGGTGCCGGCCCGAACCGTCAACACCAGCTCCACCGGATGATATTCGACGATACCAGTGTGCTCGCACACGTTGAGCGTTCCGGCATCCGGGTCGGCGTCGCGCCCCATGAAGGCCTTGGTATTGCCTCCAACGATGTTAAGCTTGTGCCCGCTGTCCCGGGCCTTGAGAACCTCATCTTGCAACTGCTTGGAAATATCAGCCATGGGCGGCTTCCGTCTGTTCCTGCTTGTGTTGTTTGTGTTCGAGTGAACGGTATTCCTGGCAGAACCTCAGGGCGGGTACTCCCTTGCCCGGGTTCAGAATACCGGCGGGGTCGAAAGCGGCCTTCACGTCGTGGAACTGTTGCAGCTCCTCGTCACTGAACTGAATCGCCATCTGGCGAATTTTCTCGACGCCGACCCCGTGTTCCCCGGTGATGCAACCGCCCACATCCACGCACAGCTTGAGGATGCTGCTGCCAAATGCCTCGGTACGTTCAAACTCGCCGGGCACGTTGGCATCGAACAGAATGAGCGGATGCAGATTGCCATCGCCGGCATGGAACACGTTGGCCACGCGCAGGCCGAACTCTTCCGACATTTCTTCCATTCGGGTCAATACATTGGCCAGCTCGCGGCGAGGGATGGTGCCGTCCATGCAGTAGTAGTCCGGGGATATCCGGCCCACCGCAGGGAACGCAGATTTCCGTCCCTTCCACAGCAGCGCCCGCTCCTCTTCACTCCGGGAAGTGCGCACGGTGGTCGCGCCAAACTTGCGGAACACCTCTTCGGCCTGGGCGATGTGCTCGTCCACTTCCTCTTCGGTGCCGTCCACCTCACACAGCAAGAGCGCCTTGGCCTCACGGGGATAACCAGCCTTGGCAAAATCATCCGCCGCCACGATGGCATGGCTATCCATCATTTCCAGCCCGCCTGGAATAATGCCATGGGAAATCACACCGCCGACTGCATCCCCACCGTTTTGCACACTGTCGAAACCAGCCATCACCACCCGGGCCACTTCCGGCTTGGGAAGCAGCTTGACCTTCACCTCCGTAACTACCCCCAGCAAGCCTTCGGAACCGGTCACCAGTGCCAGCAGATCCATGCCGCAGGCATCCAGACCATCACTGCCAACGGTAACGACATCGCCCTCAGCCGTGACCATTTCAACACTCAGGAGGTTATGTACCGTCAGCCCATACTTCAGGCAATGCACCCCACCGGAGTTCTCCGCCACGTTGCCGCCGATGGTGCAGGCAATTTGCGAAGAAGGATCGGGGCCGTAATACAGGCCATACTGGGCAGCTTCCTCGCTGATGGCGAGATTGCGCACACCCGGCTGCAGGCGCGCCGTCCGGGCCAGCGGGTCGATTTCCATGATGCGGTTGAACTTGGCCAGCGACAGCACCACGCCCTCTTTATGAGGCATAGCACCCGCACTCAGGCCAGTGCCGGCACCACGGGCCACCACGGGCACCTGATGCTCGTTACAGATGCGCATCACCCGCTGAACCTGTTCCACCGTTTCCGGCAACACCACCAGCAACGGCATCTCGCAGTACATCGACATGCCGTCGCATTCATAGGGCTTTTTGGTTTCTTCGTCGGTAATGACGAAGCGCGGGTCAATAAACGACCTGAACTGCTCCGCCAGCTGAGCTTTGCTGACTGTCGGCTTGGTAGTCATAACATTCTCGGGGATTGTGTAGCATTGAATAAGGCCGGGGGACGTCACCGGAATGCCCGGGGACTAGCCCCGGGCATTCCGGTATGACAGGCATCAAGCGCGTTTGGTTTCAAAATGGTCGATACCCGCCTGGGCACAATCCATGTCCTGCTGGGGCGTACCGGAACTGATGCCGATACCGCCAACCACTTCGCCACCAACAGCCACCGGCAAACCACCGCCCACCGAGCTGATACGGCCACCCACTTCGGTGTGGATACCGAACGCGAGACTGCCCGGCACATTCACCTGGTTGTATTCGTGGGTGGCTTTGCGTGCTGCTGCTGCTGTGAACGCCTTGTCCTGGGCAATGGTAATACTGGTGACCTTGCCGCCGTCCATCCGCTCGAAGGCAATCAGGTTGCCGGATTCGTCCACCACCGCAATGCACATGGGCACGCCAATTTCCCTGGCCTTGTTAGCCGCGCCCTCAATCAGGATCCGGGCGTCGTCCAGATCCAACCGTTTAACCGTCAACATAGTGAAATACTCCTCTTAAAAATCAGCCATATACCTGATTGGGCAGCCAGGTAACGATGCCCGGAATCAGGATGCACATAAACAACCCGAAGGCCTGGATCGCCAGGAACACCAGGGAAGACTTGAAGATTGTACCCATGGAGATTTCCGGCGGACACACGCCGCGAATATAAAACAGCGCATAGCCAAAGGGTGGACTAAGGAACGACATCTGCATATTCACCAAATAGAGCACACCGAACCAGAGCACCACATCCTCACCGCTCACCGGCGGAAAGCCCATCAGCCCCGGGAATTCCAGAGCCTCGACGATCGGAATAAAGATAGGTACAGCCAGTAGCAAAATGCCAACCCAATCCAGGAACATGCCCAGAATCACCAGCAACACCATCAGCAGGAACAGGATGCCGTAGGCCGAGAGCCCGGTGCCGAGAATGGCGTCGGTGACGAACTGCTGCCCGCCCTGGAGGATATAGAAACCGACAAACACCGAGGCACCGAACATGATCCACAGCACCATGGCGGAAGCCTTGGCGGTAGTCACGGAGGCCTCGCGCAGGCCGCTGATGGAGAACTTGCCATGCATCAGCGCCACGACAATAGCGCCAAATGAGCCGATACCCGCGGCCTCAACCGGCGTGGCGATACCCCCGAACAGCAGCCCCAGAACCAGCCCCACCAGAATCAACGGCGCAATCAGTCCACGCAGCAGAATCAGCTTTTCCTTCAGTGAGATCCGCTCTTCAACAGGAACCGGCGGCCCCAACTTGGGGTTGAGCCAACTGCGGACCAGCACATAAGTGATGTAGAGGCCGGACAACAGCAGGCCAGGCAGTACAGAACCAAGGTAAAGTTCGCCCACCGATTGCTGGGCCACCACGGCGTACAGGATGGCCAGAATAGACGGTGGAATCAGGATCCCAAGGGTGCCCCCTGCCATGATCGAACCGAGTGCAATCTTGTGGTCGTACCCTCGCTTGAGCATCGCCGGCAGGGCGATAATCCCCATGGTAACCACGGCCGCACCAATCACCCCAACCATGGCAGCTAGAATGGTGGAGGCCAGGATAGTTGCTGTCGCCAGACCGCCGCTCAGGCCACCCATCCACTTGTAGACCACACTGAACATTTCCTCGATCAGGCCAGCCCGCTCGAGCATGGACGCCATGAAAATGAACAACGGAATCGCCGCCAGGTCCGAGTTGGTCATCATCGGGAAGATCCGGCTGGGCACGATGTTCAGCATCAGCGAATCGCCAACCAGATAGATGAACATGACCCCAAGGCCGCCGGTCACAAACGCCAGTGGCAGCCCCATCATCAAGGCCACGGCCAGTGAACCAAACATCAGATAAGTCAGCGGTCCTATCTGGACGTCAGACAAACTGCCCGCCAGCTTGAACAGGAATTTCTCGTCACTGAACGGGTCGTAGAAAAGAATGTTGATCAGTTCCACACAGAGCACGAAAGCCAGTGCCGCTGTGCCCAGAATCATTAGCCAGGTACCCAGCTTCCCCCAGAGGTTGCTGCCCGGCGCGGTTGCGATATCACTGCTCATGCGTTGCGCTCCTGGCCCAGTCGAATGAAAAGAACGATGTCCTTGATCAGTTTCGAAATCCCCGCCAGCAAGAGCAGCAGAGAACCGAGTACCATCATGCCCTTAACCGGCCAGTACTGGATGCCCCAGGTCTCAACGGTCGTTTCGTTCATGGAGTAGGAATTCTGGAAGAACGTCCATGAGGTAATAAGAAGGATCAGGGCAAACATAAAGAAGAACAGCGAGGTGAAGATGTCCATGCCCACCCGGCCACGCACCGGCAGCAGGTTGTAAAGAACATCCACCCGAACGTGAGCACCGTGCAACAAGGCAAAACCACCCGCCAGCAGATACTGCATCCCCAGCAACAGGAAGCTGGCCTCATGCACCCAGATGGTCGGCATGTTGAACAGGTAGCGCATCACCACTTCGAAGAAATAAAACACCACCGCGTTGATGGTCCAGAAGGACACGAACACACCGGATTTTTCGCAAATCCAGTCAACGGTCTTGGTAAACCAGTTGCCCTCGAAATGAAGTGACAGCAGAGGATCGTCCTCCTCTGCCTGAATTTCCGCTGGCGTTTTTTCCGGTGCGCTCTCCCCGCCACCGTGATTACTGCTCCATTTGTCCCAGGCCATCATGATCAGGGGCATCACCGCCAGCCAGCCCCAGTAAAACCAATGTGGCAACACAAATCCGAAGCCTTCAAGATCTGACATGTTGTTGCTACCTCAGCCACAAAAGAGGGAAGGTGGGCTGCATCCTTCCGGAGCAGCGCCGCTCCTTCCCTATCGATTTTTGTTGTTGATCCAAAGGGTTATTTACCCTCTACACCCTCAAGATCAGACTCGTCGATATACCCGACGGTGTCGTTCATCATGTATTCCAGCTGCATGTCGAAGATCGCACGGGCATCCTCATCCTTGTTGGCCCACTTGTACCAGATCGGGATGGCAGCACGACGGAACTCCTGCAGGTCTTCCTGACTCAGGCGGCTGACGGTATCGCCGGATTCCTTGAACTTCTCCATCGCCTCGATATTGCGCTTCTGGATGGTCAGGTAGTGCTTCTGGGAGTAGTTACGTACTTCGTCTTCCACCAGTTGCTGTAACTTCGGATCCAGCGCGTTCCAGGCCCGCAGGTTCACGGTCAGGTCCATCAGGTCAACCGGCTGGTAGATGGACATCACACCGGGAGGTCCGAACAGGATGTAATCAGTCACCTGGGAGAAGCCCAGTTCCCAGTTCACCGCCGGTCCCACATAGTCGGCCGCATCAATGGTGCCCTTTTCCAGCGCCGGGAAAATGTCGGAACCCGGCAGGCTCACGGTGGACACACCGAACTGCTGGAACACTTCGGCAACCATGCCGCCCGGCACACGGATTTTCATGCCTTTCAGGTCTGCAAGGCTGTTAACCGGCTGCTTGGAGTGAATAATGTTAGCGTCGTGCTGGATCGGTCCGACGTAAAACAGACCGAACTTCTCGTAGATTTCCCGGGTTTTTTCCAGCATGCCCATGGAATAGAACATGGTGTCCCACTGGTGGGGCTGGTCCGGACCGGCCGGATAAGATGACAGGAAGACAGACGCGGGGATTTTACCGGACCAGTACAGGGTAAACGGGTTCATGCCCTGCAATACGCCGTTACGAACCGCGTCGAAAAGCGCGTTGTTATCCGCCGCAACAGCCTTGGCCGGGAAGGGTTTGAAAATCAGCTCACCGCCGGATTTTTCTTCAATGCTCTGACACCACTCTTCGAACAGATCATACCCGACGGTGCCGGCGTCCCAGACGGACTGGATTTTCCAGGTGGTGGCGGCCTGAGCCTGACCACTCCCCAGCATTAAAGCACCAGCCATGGACAGCCCGAGGGCCGCGGTTTTCAGAAAGCTTCGGCGAGGCGGTGCCTCTGCCTGATCACACGTGGTCCACGTTATTGTGTTGGGTTTCATTGCCACATCTCCGTTAGCGTTGTTTTTATCTATGTCGGATCAACGCCGGCGCGATGCATCGCAACTGCCGACATTAACAAGATATTCGTCACCAATTCGGTTTTAGTCCAGTAAACAGGGAACTGGTCAGACCAGTTTTTCCAATCAGGAAAATGGACGAATTCCCTTAAATCAGCCATATTTACAGCGCTCTGGCCCGGAAACAGAACAACAACACCGGCTGACTATGTGCCGCCTCACTGGTCAGACCAGCACGCAATCATGGAATCATTCATGGCTATTTCCCAGGAAATTTCATACCGACTGGAACGACTCATCCTTGATGGAGGGCTGGCTCCGGGACAAAAAATCCCTTCCGAACGGCAATTGTCGTCGCGACTGGGAGTGTCCCGCTCAGTGATTCGGGAAGCCCTGCACGAATTGCAGGGGCGTGGCGTTATCGAAACCCGGCACGGCAAGGGTTCCTTTGTTGCCAGCATGGTTCCGGAACCGGAGGAACTGAACGAGCAGAGCCCCCTGATGCATCTATATGAAGGGCACCCACGCACCCTATACGACTTGCTGGAAGTCCGGGAACAGCTGGAGGGACAAGCGGCCTATCTGGCGGCGCAGCGGGCGACCAGTCTGGACAAACACCGCATTTCCAAGGCCTTTCGGGCGCTGGAAGAAACCGACCCGCTCAGCAACGCCCGGCCCGACCACAATTTTCACCAGGCCATCGTCGAAGCCTCCCACAACCCGGTGCTTGTGCACGTGCTGAGCAGCCTGAAGAACATGATGCTGATGACAGTCCATGCGTCCGTAGTGAATCTCAACCCGCGCCAGGAAATGCGCGGACAGATCATCCGCCAGCACAAGCAACTCTATAACGCCATTCTGGCGGGAAAAGCCAATGCTGCTCAAAAAGCAGCCGTTGCTCATGTACGTTTTGTGAGCAATGCTATGAAGAAGCTGGAGATGGAAGGGCGGGAAGTCATCCGGATGCCAGCCATGAAAACATCGCCCGATCAGCAGCACTTGACAAGCCTGTGAGCCAATTGTGGCGCGGGATTGGCCCGAATGACGAAGCCTGTAGGGACGGGCCTTACAGCGGGGTTCTGAAACAAAACCCTGCATTTCAGGTCTTGATTTCTATCAACTCAATCCGTAAAACATGCGGCTTTAAATGACAGCTTCAGGAGCTACCCATGGCGGACCAAGCGCCTTTGATCTGCAGGGATATCCACAAAACCTTCGGCGAACTTGAAGTCTTGAAGGGCGTGTCCCTGGAAACCCGCAAAGGAGACGTTGTCTCCCTTATTGGAAGTTCGGGTTCCGGAAAGAGTACTTTCCTGCGGTGCATCAACCTTCTTGAAACCCCCACTTCCGGCGACATTATTGTCCACGGTGACCCTATCCGGTTCACCGAGAATCGTCGCGGCGAGCGTGTACCGGCGGATAACCGGCAGGTGGAACAGATTCGCTCAAAACTGTCCATGGTGTTCCAGAGCTTCAACCTCTGGTCCCACATGACGGTTCTGGAGAACATCATTGAAGCACCGGTTAACGTGCTGAAGGTTCCCAAGAAAGAGGCGATCGAACGCGCAGAGGCTTACCTGCAAAAGGTAGGCATCTATGAGCGTAAGGACTACTACCCCGCCCAGATGTCTGGCGGTCAGCAGCAGCGTGCAGCGATTGCCCGTGCTCTGGCCATGGAGCCGGAAGTCATGCTGTTCGATGAGCCGACTTCTGCCCTGGACCCTGAGCTGGTTGGTGAAGTCCTTAAGGTCATGCAGAGCCTGGCCGAGGAAGGCCGGACCATGATCGTGGTTACCCACGAGATGGCGTTTGCAAGGGATGTGTCAACGCAGGTCCTGTATTTACACCAAGGCAAGATCGAGGAACAAGGCACCCCTGACAAGGTGTTTGATAACCCGGATTCCGAACGGATGAAGCAATTCCTTGCTCCCAAGTTCTGATTCCCGGTGCTATCTTGATCACGAGCTTTAGTGTGAAATTTTCATAAGAAATAAGCCGAAAAGGCAGACCACTAGGAGAAGTGACACATGAAAAAACTGTTTGTTGCAGCAAGTTGTGCCCTGGCCATGGCGGCCGGCACCGTTCAGGCAAAAGACTGGAAAGAAGTTCGCATCGCATTTGACGTGCCTTACGCACCGTTCGAATACAAAGATGAGAACGGCGAACTGACCGGCTTTGAAGTAGAACTGGCTGAAGCCATGTGCGAACAGATGAAGGCCGACTGCGAATTTGTTATCCAGGCTTGGGACGGCATGATCCCGGGACTGCTGGCTCGTAAGTTCGACGCCATCATGTCCTCCATGTCCATCACCCCTGAGCGTGCTGAGCGTGTTCTGTTCTCCGAGCCGTACTACAACACCCCGGGTGGCTGGTTCGGCCGTACCGACTTCAACACCGACGTAACCGACATGGAAGCCATGAAGGGCAAGACCGTTGGTGTTCAGCGCGGCACTACCATGGACACTTACGTGACCGAAGAAATGGCTGACGTGGTAACCATCAAGCGTTACACCACCGCCGACGACATGGTGCTGGACCTCGAAGGTCAGCGTCTGGACGTAGTCTTCGTTGACTACCCGGTTGGTGAACAGACCATCCTGAGCAAAGAAGGCTTCAAAGAAGTTGGTGAGCCTGTGAAGCTGGGCGAAGGTGTCGGCGTTGCCATGCGTCAGCGTGACAAAGACCTGGCCGGCAAAGTAAACGCCGCCCTGAAGAAGCTGAAAAACGATGGTACCTACGACACCATCATGCAGAAGTACTTCAGCTACGACATCAAGATGTAAACCTCCGGGGGTGGCCGCCTAGGCCACCCCTGACCTACCGGACTATTCCATGCTCGATCTGAAAGGCTATGGCCCGGCTCTCTTTGAAGGGGCCATTGTTACCGTTGAACTGGCCTTCCTCTCCCTAGCCCTGGCGTTATTCATTGGCTTGATAGGTGCGTCCTCCAAGCTGTCTAACAACCGGGTAGCCAGAGGCATCGCAACGGCGTACACAACCCTCATCCGAGGTGTACCTGACCTGGTCATGATGCTGCTGTTCTATTACGGCGGCCAGGTGGCAGTGAACAACCTGTCGGATTTTCTCTGGGACAAGTACGAGATTGATTTCTTCTTCCAGTTCAATCCGTTCATTTCAGGCGTCGTGACCATTGGCCTGATCTTTGGCGCATACATGACCGAAACCTTCCGGGGCGCGTTCCTGGCGGTGGAAAAAGGTCAGATTGAAGCGGCCAAGGCGTACGGATTTTCCAACTGGCACACCTTCCGGCGGATCATGTTCCCGCAGATGCTGCGCCACGCCCTCCCCGGCCTGGGCAACAACTGGCAGGTACTGCTGAAAACCACGGCACTGGTATCCATCATTGGCCTGACTGACATGGTCCGGGTTGCCGAGGAAGCGGCCAAGGCCGAGCGCATGCCGTTCCACTTCTTTATTCCCGTAGCGGCGATGTACTTGCTGCTGACAGCCGGCTCCGAGCTGTTCATCAAGTGGCTCGACAAGCGGGCGAATGCCGGCGTGGTTAAGGGGGGATAAGACATGCCTGAATTTATTACCGAGTGGCTGAATCAAAACGAAATTTTCACCGCCATGACCATGATGGAATACTGGGATGGTCTGGTGAGTACGGTTCAACTGGTCTTTCTGTCCCTGGTGATCGGCCTGATTCTGGCCATCCCGCTGGCCATCATGCGGACCAGCAAAAACCATTTTGTGTCCGGCCCGGTGTGGATCTTTACCTATGTATTCCGGGGCACACCACTGCTGATCCAGCTGTACATCATTTACTACGGCATCGCGCAGATTCCCGGCATCCAGGACACCTTCTGGTGGGATATTTTCAAAGAACCGTTCTACCCGGCTCTGCTGGCCTTTGTCCTGAACACCGCAGCCTACACCACCGAGATCATTCGGGGCGCCATCGTGGCTACACCAAACGGTGAGATCGAAGCAGCCAAGGCTTATGGCATGAACTGGTTCATGCGCATGCGCCGCATCATCCTGCCGAGCGCGGCACGTCGAGCGGTTCAGGCCTACTCCAACGAGGTCATCTTCATGCTGCATTCCAGTGCGATTGCCAGTGTGGTGACCATCGTCGACCTGACCGGCGCAGCGAGAAACATCTACTCGCGCTTCTACGCGCCGTTTGATGCCTTTATTGCGGTGGCGCTGATCTACATGGCACTGACGTTCCTGCTGGTATTCCTCTTCCGCAAGCTGGAAAACCACCTCCTGCGGCACCAGCGCCCGGCCGGCAGCTCCTGAGGGAGCAGCCGTTCGGTATGGTTCCCGGGCTGGCAGGGTGTTGCCCCCCGGGAACCATCTACCTGTCTTCGGGTCTCTGAACCCAACTCCTGAACCATTTCGGACTGAATCCCAGGCAAGCAACACCCTGCTCTCCTATCGATCATGACGGGGACGCACCATGACGATTGATCACACCCTTTTCGACACGGCCTCAGACTGGCTCGCGCATACCCTTGAGCACGCCTCGAAAGACATTACGGAAACCCATACGCAACTGGCCGACGGCACCCGGATTAACCGCAAGGCACTGGGCGTTCTGGAAGTCATCCCGCCAGCGGACAGACCAAACCCCAACAATGAAGCCCTGATCATCTCCGCAGGTGTACACGGTAACGAAACCGCTCCGATTGAAGTACTGAACGGTCTGGTCAGTGAGTTGCTGAACGGCGAATGGCAGGTGGCCTGCCCGCTGCTGCTGATACTGGGCAACCCGCCAGCCATGGTCCAGGGTGATCGATTTACCGAAGCGAACATGAACCGGCTGTTCCATGGCGCCCACGGCAAACCGGAGTACCAGGGTCTACCCGAGGCGGCCCGGGCCAAACAGCTCGAAGACTTCTGCCGGGATTTCGCCAGCCGCCATGAGGGCGCCCTGAACCACTACGACCTGCACACCGCAATCCGGCCGTCCCAAAGGGAGAAGTTCGCCCTGTATCCGTTTGTGGAAGGCCGCAACGCGCCCAAGGACCAGTGCGACTTCCTGCTGGAAGCCGACGTGGACACCCTGCTGCTGCAACACAAAGAGGGCACCACGTTCTCATCCTTCACATCCTCCCAGCTGGGTGCCGAGAGTTTCACTATCGAACTGGGCAAGGTCCGCCCGTTCGGCGAGAACGACGTGAACCGCTTCACCGGCATCCGGGATGCCCTGCGCCGCCGTTTCCGGGGCCAGCCGGCACCCGCCCAGGACAGCGACCGGATGACGGTATTCAAGGTGGTCTTTGAAATTCTGAACACCGGCGACAGCTTCCAGTTCCACATTCCGGACGATGTCGCCAACTTCACCGAGTACGCCACCGGCGAGGTGATCTGGGAAGACAACGAAACCAGCTACCGGGTAGGCGACATTCCGGAATCCATCGTCTTCCCGAACCGCAAGGTGCCGGTTGGCCAACGGGTAGGACTGCTGATCAGGCCCCTCGGTAACGAGCAAGCCTGATCAGACAGACGATCAGGCCGGAGCGTTCACCGGCTCTGGTACACGGGTGCTGATGACCTTGCTGCACAAGGCAGGGATCATCAGCAGCGTGAGCATGGTGGACGCCAGCAGGCCGGAGATAATGGCCCAGGCCATGGGCGGCCAGAGAGTTGAACTGGAGAAGGCCAGCGGCAAGAGTCCGGCAACGGTCGTCGCCGTGGTCAGCAATATCGGCCGGGTTCTCTGCTCGACGGCGATGCGCACCGCATCCCGAATCCCCTTACCTTCCGTCAGTTTCCGGTCCATCACATCCAGCAAGACAATGGCGTTGTTCACCACGATGCCCACCAGGGCAATCACCCCCAGCATCGACTGGAAGCCAAAGGGCGAGCCGGACAGCACCAGCCCGGGAATAATGCCCACGGCAGCCAGTGGCACCGTCAGCAGAATAATGCCCACCCGGCGGAACGAGTTGAACTGCAGCAGCAGGAAGAACAGCAGCAGAAGCACGCCAATGGGTGCGGCAGTGAGCAGTGCGGTGTTGGCATCGCCGGATCCTTCTGCATCGCCACCCAGTTCCATCCGTGTCCCGCCGGGCAACGGATTGCTCTCCAGCCCCTGGTTGAGGCCATCCAGTGCCTGACTGAAACTGTAACCGGTCAGCAGGTTGGCGGTGACCGTATTGGTCCGCACGCCGTCTCGCAGGTAGCTCACCGCTGGCTCCCAGGTGGTGTCCACCGACGCAATGGCCGACAAGGGCACCGCATCGCCACGGTCGTTGTAGATGTTCACAGACAACAGGCGGGACAAGGGTAACGCCGTGCCTTCACGGGACCGGAGGACCAGCGGGATCGGATCGTCTTCCTGCCGGTAACGCTCAGCGACCACCCCGAAACTCTGCCCGTACAGGCTCTGGGCTACATCGGCACGGGTCAGCCCGTAACGGGCTGCCGAGGCATCATCCACATTGATCGCGATACTGGGCACACCCAGATCGATGTCATTGCGGACGTCCGCCGTGCCTTCCACATTCCGAAGGATCGAAAACACCTGCTCCACCGCCCGGGTGCGAACCGCGTCATCCGGATGGTAGAGCCGGATCTCGACCGGTGCCGCCCGGGGAGGCCCCTGCCCCAGTATGCTGACACTCACATCCAGTTCGGGCATGTCCTCCTTCACGAAGGCTCTTACCCATTCCATCATTTCCGCGGTATCTTCCAGGGCCGGGGTGCGCACAACCAGTCTCGCCCGGTTCGGTGCCTGGGGCGCACGCTGCAGATTGTAATAGAACGCAGGGCCTGAAAAGCCAACAAACCGATGCACTTCCAGGGCATCCGGCTGGGTCCGGATAGCACGCTCAAGCTTGGCCGCAGCCTCGGCCGTGCGCTCCTGGTCCGTCCCCTCGGGCATGTACATTTCGACAATCACCCGAGGCCGATCGGCATTCGGGAAAAACTGTTTCGCCATAAACGGCGCCATGGCCATGCTCACGACAACCAGCAGACCACCTACGGCGATCAGCCGGCCGGGGTAACGAGCCACCAGCTGGCCAAGAAACACCGCCAGCCCGGCTAACCGATCCTTGCCAGTCTGCGCTCTGGGCTTCAGGAAGCGCACCGCCAGCAGGGGAACCGCGGAAATAGCCAGCAGGTAGCTCACCGAAAGGGTCAGCATGATCATAACCGGGATACCCCGGGTAAAGTCGGCGGTGCCCCCGGTCGCTAGCAACAAGGGCGCAAAGGCTGCCAGCGTGGTGGCGGTAGACGCGCCCAGCGGTCCGGCCAGTTCCGCAATAGCGGTCTTAAGGGCATCCAGGCGTGCCATGCCAGCTTCCAGATGCCCCTGAATGTTCTCTACGATGACAATGGCGTTGTCGATGAGAATGCCCAGCGAGATGACCATGCCGATCACCGCAATCTGATGCAGAACCCCGCCTCCCAGGTCGTACAGCCCGACGCTGATCATGGCCACCATGGGCAGAATGGACGCCACCAGCAGCCCCATACGAATGCCCATACCAAGGAACACCACGGTCACGATGATCATCACCGAGAACAGCAGGCTCCAGGCCAGGTTATCCAGGCGGTCTTCCACCTTGTCCGGCTGGAAAAACATTTCCCGAATGTCGTAAGGCTCAAACTCTGACCGGATCAGGTCCAGTCGCTCACGGACCCGCTCACCAAAGCGGATGGCATCGGTACTGCCCTCCTCCATGATGAGGTTTACCAGCACCACTCGCTCACCGTCGAACCAGGTTTCCGGCTGCCGGGGCTCAACCGGCCCACGCCAGACTTCGGCGGCGGCAGCCAGGGGCACCTGGGAGCCGTCCGGCAGTTCGATAGGCGTGGCCCGAATGGCCTCGATATCGGCAAATTCGCTGTTCGGCAGTACCGACAGGCGGCGGCCGTCCACCACCACAAAACCACCCGGAATGGTCTGGTTCCGTCGCGCCAGGGTGTCCATCACCCGTGTGGGTGAGATACCCAGCCGATACAGGGCGGCGTCATCCAGCGCCAGGGTAATCTGCTCGTCCGCATCGCCATCCAGTTCGATCCGGGACACGCCCTGAATGTCCAGCAATTCCTGTTTCAGACGTTCAGCAACTGAGGACAGCTCTGTCACCGAGGGCGAGCCACCAACCGCCAGCACGATGGCCGGGATATCAATGAGCCGGTCATCCAGGGACATCTGGCCGACGTCATCGGGGAAGTCCTGACGGGCACGATCCATGGCAAGGCGCACCCGGTCCCAGGCGGCATCGGTTTCGTAGATGTCGTCATGCAGACGCACCCGGACAAGGGCAACGCCGGTGCGGGCGGTACCCTGGGCAAAGTCGACCTCTTCGACCTGACGAAGTTCATCCGCCAGGGGACGCATGACCAGACGCTCGACCGCATCGGCGCTGGCGCCGGGGTAGCTGACCGTGACCATACCGGCCCGGTAAGGGAATGAGGGATCTTCTTGCCGGGGCATGGTGACGTACGCTGCAATTCCCAGCAGGCAGAGCATGGTGACCACCATGCCCAGCAGGCGCTGGCAGCGGAGAAGGTAACGGACCATCAGTGCACCTCCACCCGATCCCCGTCGGTCAGACGGGTCATGCCGGCGTAGACCACCTGGTCGCCCGGAACCAGAGCGTCGGAACTGACCAGGGCACGCTCGCCCAGAATCCGATCCACGGTGACCGGAACCCGAAGAGCCTGGCCATCACGAATCCGGAACACCCCCGTGCCCTCTGCCGTTCGGGTCACCGCCACCAACGGTACGGATGCAGCGGCAGTACCCTCGGGCGTAATGCCCACTTCCACCGGCTCACCCGGCTCCAGGGAATCGACCGGCAGGCTGACCAGTATCGGGTGGAGTTCACCGCGAATGGCTCCGGCCTGGGCGATTTCCAGTACCGAACCGGTGAGCACCGGCAGGCTTCGATCCTGTACGGACCAGATGGATAACGCCTGCCCAAGGGCAACGTGATCCAGCAAATAGGCAGGCACCCGGACCTCGACTTCCCTGCCTTGGGGTGAGGACAGCCGCATCACCGGTTGGCCGGCCGCCACAAATTCGTCCCGCTCCACCAGCAACGCTTCCACCCGGCCGGCAAACGGGGCCCGCAGAGTGCTTTCTTCCAACAGCTGCGTGGCTTCTGCGAGCGAGGCTTTGGCCGTTGCCACGCTCGCTTTCAGGGCATCCCGGCGGGCGGCAATCTGTTCGAGGCTCTGTTCGGAAACCACGCCCCGCTCATGCAGGCGATTTGAACGCAACCACTCCCGACGCGCCTGTTCGTACTGCGTATTCAGCTCCGCCAACCGGGCCTTTGCGGAGTCCCGCGCAGGCGCCAATGCCGGACTATAGACTCGGGCCAGCACATCGCCCGCCGCCACTTTCTGCCCCAGCTCCACCGCCTGCTCTTCCAGCCGCCCACTGACTTGGAAGGTCAGCGTTGCCCGCTGACTGGCCCGAACAATGCCGGAAAACCTCAGGGGCACACCCGTGGACTCACCCCCGGTCACTTCCGCGACCCGCACCGTTACCGCCTCGGGCGTCGATCCCGCACTGACATCACCAGCCTTGCAGCCGGCGAGTATCCACGGAAACACAATCAGAAGGGTTGCAGCGTAAAGTTTGGCTCGTGGTTTCATGGCTCGTCCTTTCATCCCTGCTCTGTTCGGTGGCGAATGCCCTCTCCGTCGGACACCCGAATGAATATTCGGACATGATGTCACTTATTGACACTTTGTCAACGTTCAGTATTTAATCTATTCAACTAAAATTCCGAACAATCGCAGTAAAACGGACGCATTCCATGACCGATACCCTGAAAACCCGCCGGGAACGAGAAAAGCAGGCCCGCTACGACGCCATTCTGGACGCGGCAGAACTCGTGTTTTCTGAAAAGGGGTACGAACGCACGTCTATGGACGATATCGCCCGCACAGCGAGCCTGAGCCGGGCGTTGTTGTATGTGTACTTCAAGGACAAGGCGGCAATACAGCGGGGCATCATGGTCAGGGCCGGGCACAGCCTGTTCCGGCGATTTGAAGAGGCGAGACAGACCGCCGATAACGGCTTGGATCAGGTTCGGGCGATTGGAGAGTCCTACTATCGCTTCTATCTGGAGGAATCGGACTATTTCTCGGCGCTGACGACGGCGTCAACCGCCATGGCAGATGCCGACGAGAACCAGGCTGAAGCAATGCTCTGCTCCGAATCCGATCTGATGGAGCTTATGGCGGGAGCCATTGAACTGGGGCTTGAGGACGGCACGATCAACCGGGAGCGCATCACCAACCCCCTCCAGACCGCCCTGTATCTGCGCGGCGCCCTCCACGGGGTCATTCTTCTCTGCCAGTCGGAAATCGGCGAAGGCAATCCGGACTTTCCCGCCGAGCAGCTGATCCGCCACACGATCGATATGCTGACGTCGTCGATCGCCGCCTAGCGAGGCTTAATCCGGAACAGGCCCGAATTGCGGAAAGTTCGCGCCGAACAGATCCGGGCTACCGGGGATGATTCAACGAACCCCCGCCGAGAGATATCAGAGCTTGGGTGGCGTTAACGCAGACACCAGCACACAGGTTTCTTCGAACGGGTTGCGGAAGCGATGTGGTCGGGTGGTTTCGAAGTAGTAACCGTCGCCGGGCTCCAATACGTAATCCTGGCCGTCAATGGTCAGCTCCAGCTTTCCGGAGATGATCAGTCCGGCTTCCTCTCCCTCGTGCTCAAACAGCTCTCGTCCGGTATCGGAGCCCGGCGGATAGCGCTCTTCCATGAAGGCCATTTTTCGGTTTGGAAAGTTGTTGCCGACAAGCTTCCAGAGAATGCCGTCTTCGGCATCAATAGACTGCATCTCATCCCGGCGATACACCACGGGCGCCGAGGGATGTTCGGCTTCCTCGGTCATGAAGAAATCGAGTAACGAAATGGGGATGCCTGACAGGACTTTTTTCAGCGAGCCGACGCTCGGTGAGACCTTGTTCTTTTCGATCATGGAGATCATTGAGTTGGTGACACCAGCTCGTTTGGCCAGCTCTCGTTGTGAAAGCCCAGCGGCTTGGCGCACGGCGCGCAGCTGGCTACCTACATCATCCAACGGCTTGCTCCTTTCCCAATTCGTGAAGTGATTTTCTAACGGTCAGCACGACTTCAATTGACCAAAATCAAGAACAGTTGTCAATAATAATTAACAATTATGCCTTGTTATCCCACATAGCTTTGTTAAGATCGTTCAAAATATTCACCAGTCCCTGCAGTAAAAATCGGCCGAGAGATGATGCTGAACCCAAAGACCCATCGCCCCACCTATCCCGACTCCTACTATGCCGCCAGTAAAAATCTGAACCTGAACCTCTCCAGCCTGGCGGAGGACATTCAGACAGAAATCTGCGTCATCGGCGGCGGATTCAGCGGCGTGAATACCGCCCTGGAACTGGCGGAGCGCGGCCACAAGGTTGTCCTGCTCGAAGCCTACCAGATCGGCTGGGGCGCCACCGGGCGGAACGGCGGGCAGATGATCCGGGGCATTGGCGAGGACGTCGACAAGTTTGAAAACCAGATCGGACGCTCCGGCGTTGATTCCATCAAGAAGATGGGACTGGAAGCCGTCGACATTGTGCGCGAACGCATCAAACGCTACGACATCAACTGTGATCTGGTCATGGGCTACTGCGATGTTGCCCACAAGCCCCGCCAACTGAGGGCTCTGGAAGAAGACAAGGCCTGGCTCGAAAGCATGGGCTATGCGCACGAAGTTCGCATGGTTCAAAAGGAAGAGCTGCATACCATTGTCGGCTCCGACAACTATGTCGGCGGCATGGTGGACATGGGCAGCGGCCACCTGCATCCATTGAACCTGGTTCTTGGCGAAGCAAAAGCGGCCATGGACTGCGGTGCTCAGTTATTTGAACAGTCGGCCGTCACCGAGATTGAGTACGGCCCAACCGTTCACGTGAAAACGGCCAGTGGCTCGGTTCGCTGCGACAAACTGATTATCTGCGGCAACGCCCACGTCGCGGGCCTCAACCCCAAGCTTGAAGGTCGGGTCCTGCCGGCCGGCAGCTACGTGATTGCCACCGAGCAATTGCCCGAAGATCTGGCGCGGAAACTCCTGCCGCAGAACATGGCCGTCTGCGACCAGCGGGTGGCTCTAGACTACTACCGCCTCAGTGCCGACAACCGCCTGATCTTCGGCGGCCTGTGCAACTATTCCGGCCGCGATCCCGCCTCCATTGTCGGCGCCCTGAAACCGAACATGGACAAGGTCTTTCCCTATCTCAAGGACATCAAGGTCGACTACCAGTGGGGAGGCATGATCGGCATCGGCGCCAATCGTATGCCGCAGATCGGCCGCCTGATGGAAAACGTCTACTTTGCCCAGGCCTATTCCGGCCATGGCATCAATGCGACGCATATGGCGGCGCGAGTGATTGCCGAGCACATCGCGGGTGAGTCCGACCGGATGCTGACGTTTGAAAGCATCCATCACATGCGCTTCCCTGGCGGCCGGAGATTCCGCTCGCCGCTGCTGGCTGTCGGGATGCTCTACCATCGGGCGAAAGATCTGGTCTGAGGACGTGGGCGTGCTTTCAGCGCGCTCACCAGCGCTGTCCGCCTCGAACACTTTTTGAGGCGGACGGAAACACTTAAGGTCGGAAAACGCTTCAGCAACGCACCCGAGTTCTCCACGCCCATCGCAGTGATCAATGACCGCCGCTTGCCGGGAGCTTCCTATATGGATAGGTCACGCTTGGCATACACATGACCCTCGCCGTCTCTCAAGGGTGCGCGCACAAGCCGCACCCGATGATGCAATAAAAACCGACTTCAGAATCATTCAGTTCAGGCACCTACCAACGTAACGCTACGCCAAATTGATCCTTGGAATCCGCTTCTTTATTCCCCAGTCGAGGAGCGATAAAGCCCTGCGCTTGCGAGTCTGGCAATTGGCCTGCAAGAAGTACGGGGGCCACAGTCGTCAGCGGCGAAATCGCTGGTAGAAAAGAAAGTGCCACAGTCGCCCGGCCGCACGGGTTCCCAGTCTGCCTGATTGAAGGAATAGGTGCCTGCCCGGATACTCCCGCTGCAACAGCTACAGCCAGCGGCAATTTGATCCAGTGGTGCTATTGTTCTGCTTTTCTTGTCATTGGCAGGTTTCTCCGTTGTTGTTATAGGTCGCTTTGCTCATTATTGGTGTACACGATGATTGGAGGTGCCATTCATAGCACTCATAATGCCGACAGTGTAGCTGGCGCCATTGAGCACACTGATCAGCCTTGAGGTTTCTGATGCATCATCAGCGCTAGCAGTGCGCCACCACTCGCTGCTGCCACCACGTTCTCCCGTCGTTCTGGACACGTATCCGGCTTGTTGTTATGTTCGATCGCATTGGCCAGTATAAATAACAGACCTTCCCAAAGACGGTTTAAATAGGACAGTAAGGCGGAAATTCGAGCCACGAATGGCAATATGAATACAGTCAACAATCTTTACGCCAAAGCGCTGTCGCAATACGCAGAACGTACAGGCCTTGCAATTCCCCCAACCCTCCAGCAAATGGTTGACCAGAATAATCGCCTTCCGTTGGCGTTACTGGATCAGCTTTGGGATGTCTGTTGCAAAACCAGCAACGATCCATTGTTCGGGCTTCGTATCGGGCTCGAACTGCAACCTGGTCACCTTGACAGTGCGGGGCTTCTGCTGATGACCTGCACCACACTGGGAGAGGCGCTGCAACAACTGACTGTGGTTGCTCCAATCGTTGGTGGAGGGGGTGACTTTATATTTGTGCGTAAAAACGATGGCAAGGCCGCGATTCATTATCAGCCCCGTCTTGCCAGGCGTCAGGCAGAGCGAGTGGAGGCGGCCCTGGCGGCGATTCTCAATCTGGGCCGCTGGGCCAGTGGAGATAAATTTGAGGTGAGCGAATTTCATTTCATGCACTCGCCACTGGCATCCAGAGAGAGCTACAGCAGCCTGTTGGGCGTGAAGACCTATTTCCAGTCAGCAAACAATTCACTGGTTTTTTCTGAAGAGCAGCTTGCCCTGCCTCTGGTTCAGGCCAACAATAACCTGCACAACTACCTTCGACATCTTACTGACCGCACATTGGCTGAACTGGGGTGCCAGGGTTTGAGCGCTGAGACTCAGCGACTCATTGAGCGGCATCCACGCTGGGGAAAGGATCGTATTGCGGCGGAGATGAACTTGAGTGGCCGACACCTCAACCGCAAATTGGCGGAGGAAGGTTGTTCGTTCAAATCCTTGCGTGACAGTACGCTGCACCGGTTGGCTCTGGAGCGTCTTCAGAGGCATGAGCGGCTTGTTGATATTGCAGACGCGCTGGGCTTCTCGGGCGAAAGTTCATTCGCCAAGGCATTCAGACGCTGGACCGGCACCTCTCCTGCCAAGTTGCGCCGACGGCTCCTCTCCGACAAAGACGACCATTCACAGCCCGAGATGATTGAAGGAAGAAATAGATAAAAATTAGGGGGTTACCCCTCGCGCCCTCCCCTCGGCACTTTCCCCCTCAGCTTTCTCCAAGTACCGAATATATGGATTACGTACTCCGTACTCCGGCATGTAAAACCTGTCTTGCAAAGCCAGACATACCTTTTGGCACAGTAGCAAGTTGTAGGCAATCGGCTCCGGCAGCGTCATGTCATGGCTCGAATTGTCATGACTTGTGTCCCTTCTTGTCAGAAAAAGCAGCGCTTGAAATCGTAAGATGCAGCAACTTAGCAATAAAAGCAGGAATACCATTATGTACGCAGTAATCGGCGCCGGCCCCATGGGCTTGGCCTGTGCTCGCAACCTTCAGAAGCAGAATATCCCCTTTACCGGATTCGAACTCCACCGCGACGTGGGTGGCCTGTGGGACATCGATAACCCCCACAGCACCATGTACGATACCGCCCATCTGATCTCATCAAAACGGATGACGGAATTCGCAGAGTTCCCCATGAAGGATTCCGTAGCCCAGTACCCAAGCCATATTGAGCTGAAAGCGTATTTCCGGGACTTCGTGGATCATTTTGGCCTGCGGGAACACTACGAGTTCAATACCCGGGTGGTCAGGGTTGAACCGGACGGAGATCAGTGGGCAATCACTACTGAACATGACGGGCAACAACAGACCCGCAACTTTGATGGTGTGATGATTGCCAACGGGACCCTGCACACCCCTAACATGCCGACACTCCCTGGCGACTTTGCCGGCGAGGTGATGCATTCCGCCGATTACCGAAGCCCGGAGGTCTTCAAGAACAAACGCGTGCTCATCATCGGCTGCGGCAACTCCGGGGCGGACATTGCGGTGGACGCCGTGCACCATGCCCGCTCGGTGGACTTGAGCCTGCGCCGGGGCTACTACTTCCTGCCCAAGTTCATCAACGGTCGACCGGTCGATACCCTCGGTAGCAAGTTGAAACTGCCCCGCCCCATTAAACAAAAGCTCGATGCCCGGCTGATGCGCATGGTGATCGGCAAGCCATCCGACTACGGCTTACCGGACCCGGAATATCTTATGTACGAGTCGCACCCGGTGATCAACTCCCTGATTCTTCACCACCTCGGTCATGGCGACATCCAGCCTCGCAGGTCCATCGACCGGATCGAAGGCCATACAGTGCACTTTCGCGACGGCGAGTCCGGAGACTATGACCTGATCCTGATGGCTACCGGTTATCTACTGGACTATCCGTTCATCGACCGGAAGCACCTGAACTGGCCTGAGCACGAAGACGCGCCCCAACTGTACCAGAACATGATGCACCCGGATTACGACAACCTGTTCATCATGGGGATGGTCGAGGCCACCGGCCTGGGCTGGGAAGGCCGCAACCAGCAGGCCCGGCTGGCTTCCCTGTTCATCCGGGAACAACAGCGGGGCTCTGCTGCTGCCGCCGACCTGTGCCAGAAAAAGAAAACCCGTGCCGGGGAGCGGCTGGACGGTGGCTACAACTACATCAAACTGGCCCGTATGGCCTACTATGTGAACAAAGACGCCTATTTGGACAGCCTGGCCAGGCACATTGCAGACCTCGAACCTAGCAGTAAGGGGTAACGTCGTATGCAATCGTCCATGACGGTGCAGTTTGACCCCACCAGCCTGGTTCTTTTGAACCTCATTCTTGCGCTGATGATGTTCGGGGTGTCCATGACCTTGAAGCCGGCAGACTTCCGGCGGGTACTCACCATACCTCGTGCACCAGTGGCCGGACTGTTCGCCCAGTTCTTCCTGTTGCCCATGGCCACCTGCATGTTCACCTGGTTCTTCCGCATCGACCCGGACCTGGCACTGGGTATGATTCTGGTGGCCTCCTGCCCCGGCGGCAGCTTTTCGAACATCATGACCTGGCTGGGTAGGGGCAATGTGGCGGTGTCAGTGAGTATGTCGGCAGTCTCCAGTCTGGCGGCTACGGTGATGACTCCCTTCAACTTTGCCCTTTACGGCTGGCTTAACCCTCATACCCGGGCCTACCTTCAAGAAATTACCCTGGAGCCGGGCAATATCCTGCTGCTGGTGTTACTGGTGCTGGCCTTGCCGCTGGTACTGGGCATGATCACGGGCGGACGGTTTCCCAAACTGGCCATGCGCAGCGAGAAGCCACTGCGCGTTCTCTCGCTGCTGATCTTCATGGTGTTCGTGGCTATTGCCTTCCTGAACAATATGGAGCTGTTCCTGGCCCGTTTCCATAGCTTCTTCTGGCTCGTCGTAGGGCACAACCTGCTGGCTCTGGGGCTAGGCTATGCCATGGCGCGGCTGATGAAGCTGTCAGTTCCGGACCAGCGTGCGGTGACCATGGAGGTGGGCATCCAGAACTCAGGACTCGGGCTGGTTATCCTGTTTACCTTCTTCCCTGATGCCGGTGGCATGATGCTGATCACTGCCTTCTGGGGCGTCTGGCACCTGGTGTCCGGCCTAACCCTGTCACAGATCTGGGCCCGGCGACCTCTCCCTAATCCAATTGAGCAATACTCCTGACCCCATGACCACAGAAAAACGGATACTCATTACCGGCGCTGCCGGCTACATTGGCCACCAGCTGGGCAAGCGGCTCGCCAAGGATTATTTCGTCCTTGGCACCGATATAAGAACAAGGGATGACCTGAATTTCCCGCTGGAAGTGCTGGATGTGCGGGACAACAAGCTCGTGCACACTCTGACGGAAAACCGGATTACCCATGTGATCCACCTTGCGTCGATACTCCAGGCATCGCCAGACCGACAGCGTGACTACGATATTGACGTAAACGGTACCCGCAACGTACTGCAGGCGTGTGTCGCCGCCAAGGTGAAGCACATCACCGTCACGAGCTCCGGTGCCGCTTACGGTTACCACCCGGACAACCCGGCCTGGATCGATGAGGATGATCCTCTGCGGGGCAACCCTGAGTTTGCCTACTCGGACCACAAGCGCCAGGTGGAGGAACTGCTGCGGAAATACCTGGACGAACACCCGGAACTACAGCAACTGGTCTTCCGACCCGGCACGGTGCTGGGGGCAGAAACCCGCAACCAGATCACCGGCCTGTTTATGGCACCGCGCCTGTTGGCCATCCGAGGCAGTAACTCGCCGTTCGTGTTTATCTGGGACCAGGATGTCATCGGAGCCATGGAGCAGGGCATACGGGATGACAGGGTTGGCCGGTACAACATGGCCGGTGATGGTGCCCTTACCATTCAGGAGATCGCCCGCAGGCTGGACAAGTCCTTACTGACCATACCTGCGAGTGTGGTGAAAGGCGCATTGCAGGTGGCCAAATGGCTGGGTAAACCGGTAAGTCCGGAGCAGGTCAACTTCCTCCGTTACCGACCGGTTTTGAGCAACCGCCGGCTGAAGGAGGAGTTCGGCTATCGACTGGAAAAAACCTCTGCTGAGACCTTCGAGTTCTTCATCGAACAAGCGAGAAAGAAGGGCGATCTATGACCGTTACTCTGATCACCGGCGCCGCCAGCGGCCTGGGTTGGGCCATGGCCCAACACTGGTTCCAGGCCGGACACTGCCTCGTGCTGGCGGATATCAACGCTGATGCTTTGCTGCGAAGGCAGGCGGAACTGGGCGACGACTCCCGAGTGCATATTGTTACCGTGGATGTCACCAACACACCGGATCTTGAGCGCCTGGTACGGGAGACGGAGGCTGCATTCGGTCGCCTCGACCTGCTGGTAAACAACGCAGGCATTACTCACCGCTCCCCGGCTATCAGCACAAAGCCAGATGTATTCCGCAAAGTAATGGCCGTCGACTGGCAGGGGCCAGTGGAACTGACGCAGCTGGCCTTGCCGCTGCTGGAACGTAGTAAAGGTCAGATTATCTGCATAGGCTCCATGGCTGGCTGGATGCCGGTGCCGGGTCGGGCCGGATATTGCGCGGCCAAAAGTGCCCTGACCCAGTTCTTTGAGGTGCTTCGGCTGGAGCTGGAGCACAAAGGCATTCATCTGCTCATGGTCTACCCCAGCTTTCTGGATACGCCCATAGAGCAGAGTGCCCTGGGGGCCGATGGCAACAGGGCGACTCATGCCCGCTCCACCGTTGGCACCATGGCCAGTGCGGATGATATTGCGCAATTAATCGCCGTGGCCCTTGCCAGTCGCAAGCGCTGGCTACTGCCGGATCGAATATCCCGTTTCGGCAGCCTTCTGTGGCGCATTGCCCCATCGCTGTACCTTAGAGTCGTGCGCCGAAAATTCGCAGGTGACATTGCAGACCGTACAGCACCAGCAACCACGACCTCACACGGGAACCCGCCACATGAATGACCCATGGCTCTGGCTTGGCCTGGCCATATTGCTTGCCTACACCATTGAGGCCATAACCGGGTTCGGCTCTATTGTCATCGCCCTGTCCCTGGGTGCCATAGTTCTGCCTATTCCGGAAATGCTGCCAGTACTGGTGCCCCTGAACGTGTTCATGAGCGGCTATCTGACCTGGAAACACCGCCAGCACATCGACTGGCACCTTCTCACAGCCCTGATTCTTCCATTGATGGTAGCCGGTACTTTTACCGGATATGTGCTCACGCCCTGGCTCGGGACCAGCCTGCTCAAGGCGCTATTTGGCGCACTGGTAGTGTGGTTTGCCGGTAAGGAACTCTGGCGACTGTTCAGTGGCCATGTGGCCGAGCTTCACGGCCGGACGACCAGCCGCATTCTCACCTTCGGCGCTGGAATTACCCATGGTCTGTTCGCCTCCGGCGGCCCACTGCTTGTCTATGCTTTGACCGGTATTCAGCAAGACAAAAGCCGCACCCGCGCTACCTTGCTAGCGGTTTGGTTTACTCTGAATCTGACCCTGAGTGTGCTTTACCTGTTTGATGGCAGCCTGATCAGCAGTTTTGGTCGGCTAGTGTGGTACCTGCCTTTGCTGGTAGTTGGTGTTCTGGCAGGAGAGTTTTTCCACCACCGCCTTGACGAAACACGGTTTCGGAAGGCCGTATATAGTGTGTTGCTGGTCACTGGATTGCTGTTAATTGTGAGGGCCTAGGACTGGCTTCCCAGGTTTTCAGGCTAAAGCCGTGAAGGTGGTTCACCTTCTCGGCCTCGTAGCGAGGCCGAGCCCCTATGACACTTTGCTTATGTTGTTGGTTGCGCTTTATCCTTAATCAGCACCGCAGTCGCACCTAATCCCAGCATCAAAGCGCGCTCAGCTTTTTAAATATCGATTTACACAACATCAAAACGAAAAAACCCCGGACGCTATTCATCCGGGGCTTTCAATCCGTCACTCACCTGCTCACACAGGTTTGACTCTGCGCCAGCCTTCCTAGCTGAACTCCGGATCTTTAGCCGATGCCAGCAGACACACCAGGTTGGTAGCCACCGTCGCACCGGCCAGAGCCGTGACCTCGGCGTGGTCGTACGGCGGTGCCACTTCCACCACATCGCAGCCGATCAGATTCAACCCTTTCAATCCCTTCAGCAGCTTGATCGCCGCAAGCGTATCAAAGCCACCGCATACCGGCGTACCGGTGCCCGGCGCGCAGGAAGGATCGAGGAAGTCGATGTCGAACGTCAGATAGGCAGGCCGGTCGCCGACGATGGACCGGATCTGTTCAATCGCCGCATCAACGCCGTTTTCATGCAGCCACATGGCATCAAACACGTTGAAGCCCGGGTTGCGTTCATTCACGGTACGCATGCCGATCTGAACGGAATCCTCCGGCGACACCAGCCCCTGCTTCGCGGCGTGATAGAACATGGTGCCATGATCGATCCGCCCGTCTTCGTCGGCCCAGGTGTCGCAGTGGGCGTCGAAGTGGATCAGCGAGAGCGGCCCGTGCTTTTCAGACAGCGCCCGGATGATCGGATAGGTCACGAAGTGGTCCCCCCCGATGCTCAGGGGCGTCACGCCCGCGTCCAGGATCGGCTGATACCACGCCATGACCTCTTCCACGATGCGGTCTGGACGACCGGGGTCGAACACACAGTCGCCGTAGTCGACCACGTTGAGGGTGCGGAACGGGTCCTTGCTCCAGGGCCAGGGGCGAGCCCAGGACAGCTGGGTGGACGCCGCACGGACCCCACGGGGCCCGAACCGGGCGCCGGGTCGGTTGGAGGTGGCCAGATCGTAGGGAACACCGACGACGGCAACGTCGACGTCGGTGAGATCCCGAGAGTACCGCCGGCGCATAAAGCTGGTGGCGCCGGCGTACATGGCTTCTATCGTAGTTCCGTAGTTGCTCTGGCGCGTGAACGCCAGATCTCCGTTTCCGTATTGGTCAAAGGATTCAGACATGGATATACCCTGACTGACTGCCCCGTCAATTGAAATCAGGACGTGGCTAACTGAGCACTGACTCGATCATTCATCCGTTTGGTGAGGTACCAACTTCCGATGGCCACTAGCGAGACAGCGGCAATGATCAATGTGGCCAACGCATTGATCTTCGGTGTGACACCCAGGCGAACCGAACTGAACACTTCGATCGGCAGGGTCGTCGCGCCAGGACCGGTCACAAAGCTGGCGATGACCACATCGTCCAGAGACAGCGTGAACGACAGCAGCCAGGCGGAAACGATGGCCGGCGCAATGATCGGCAGGGTCACCTGGAAAAAGGTACGAATCTGATTGGCACCCAGATCCAGCGAGGCCTCCTCAAGGGAGCGATCCATTTCACGCAGGCGTGAACTGATCACCACCGTGGAGTAGGCCAGACAGAAGGTGGTGTGCGCAATCCAGACGGTCAGCATGCCCCGGTTTTCCGGCCAGCCGATCATCTGCCCCATGGCCACAAACAGCAGCAACATGGACAGACCGATGATGACATCGGGCATTACCAGCGGCGCGGTGATCATGCCCGAGAACAGCGTACGCCCTTTGAAATTGCGGTGCCGAACCATGATCAGCGAGCCCAGGATGGCCAGTACAACCGCCGCCGAGGCCGACAGGAAGGCGATCTGCAGGGATCGCCAGACCGCCGTCATGATCTGCTGATCCTGGAACAGTTCGACGTACCATTTGCCCGAAAAGCCTGCCCATACGGTCACCAGCCGGCTTTCGTTAAACGAGTACACCACCAGCACGAGCATCGGCACATAAAGAAACGCGATACCAACCCAGAACATCAAGCGGGAAAAACTGAATCGCTGTGGCATTACAAGCCCCCCTCTTTGTTCTGAATGCGGTGGAACAGGCCGATCGGAACCAGCAGGATCAAGACCATGATCAAAGCCAAGGCAGACGCCACCGGCCAGTCACGATTGTTGAAGAATTCCTGCCACAACACCTTACCGATCATGATGGTTTCAGTACCGCCAAGCAGTTCAGGGATCACGTACTCACCCACCACAGGAATAAAGACCAGCATCGAGCCCGCAATCACACCGTTCATCGACAACGGGAAGGTGACGGTGAAAAAGCGTTTGATGTGGCCAGCACCGAGATCGGCGGCCGCTTCCAGCAGGCTGTTATCGTGCTTCACCAGGTTTGCGTACAGAGGCAGCACCATAAACGGCAGGTAGGAATAGACCACGCCGATGTAGACGGCGAAGTTGGTGTTCAACATCTGAATCGGCTCGTTAATCACCCCCAGCCACATCAGTGCGTTGTTGATGAGGCCGTTGTTCTTCAGCAAGCCCATCCAGGCATAGACCCGGATCAGGAAGGACGTCCAGCTCGGCAGCAGCACCAGCAACAGCAATACCGTCTGCTTGTCCTTCGGCGCCTTGGCGATGGCATAGGCCATCGGATAACCGATCAGCAGGCAGTAGACCGTCGACCAGAACGCCATCTTGATGGAATTCCAGTAGGCCTGGATGTACAGCGGATCGTCCAGCAGCCACTGAAAGTTGTAGAAGCTGACGCGGATGTTCAGTACACCGTCGAGCCATTCGATCAAGGCGGTGTATGGCGGGATTGCCAGCGCGCCTTCGGCGACGGAAATCTTGGCGACGAACAGGAACGGCAGCAGGAAGAATATGCCGAGCCAGAGGAACGGCGCGGCCATCAGGGTATACCTACCCTGAGGCACAAACTTTTTCAGCGTCGGATACGTATTCATGAGCGCATCACCATGCCAGCGTCGTCCTGCCAGTAAACCCAGACGTCCTGCTCCCAATCCGGACGTTCAGCACGACGTTCGGTATTGGCCAGGAAGCAATGGACGATTTTTCCAGATGGCAGTTTGACGTAGTAAACCGTGTGCCCGCCCAGGTAGGCGATGTCCTCGACCACACCGCGGGTCACATTCTTATCCTTGTCCGGACGATCCATGCTGATGAACGTCTTCTCGGGACGCAGGGCGAACAACATGCTCTTATCGTCAACGGCGGACGACACACCCCGGCCCACGAAGATGTCGCTCTCGACATCCGGAGAACGCAGGACCATGTAGTTTTCCTGGTCGTCGACGATTTCGGATTCAAATACGTTCACCGAGCCGATGAATTCAGCCACCATGCGGTTCATCGGGCTTTCATAGATATCCACCGGTGAACCAATCTGCTGAATCTGGCCTTCGTCCATGATGGCAATGCGGTCTGCCATGGTCATGGCTTCTTCCTGGTCGTGGGTGACCATCACACAGGTCACGCCGACCCGTTCAATGATGTCGACCACTTCGAGCTGCATTTCAGTCCGCAGCTTCTTGTCGAGAGCCCCCATAGGCTCATCAAGCAGGAGTAATTTCGGGTGTTTGGCCAGTGAGCGAACCAGCGCAACACGCTGACGCTGACCGCCGGAAAGCTGATGAGGTTTGCGGCTGGCATACTTTTCCATATGAACCAGCTTGAGCATGCTCTGCACACGATCGTGGATTTCGTCTTTCGACATGCCGTCGTGCTTCAGACCGTAGGCAATGTTCTTCTCCACGGACATATGCGGGAACAGTGCATAGGACTGGAACATCATGTTGAACGGACGTTCATTTGGCGGCAGATGGGCAATGTCGTTGCCGTGCAGCATAATCGAACCGGACGAGGGCACTTCGAATCCGGCCAGCATTCTCAGCAGCGTGGATTTACCGGAACCGGATGCCCCCAGCAGAGCAAAGATTTCGCCCTGACGGATATCCAGATTGGTGTCATCAACTGCAAGTACGTTGCCGTAGTATTTGTTGAGGTTACGGATACTCAGCAGAATTTCGTCGTGCTTACGGCCGTCTTTTCGAGCAAGTTCATCAGAAGTCATAACAAAATCTTTTCAAAAAACACCACAGTGAACGCCGGGCACTGATGTGCCCGGCACAGATGCTTAGTCAGATTTGACCGAAGTCCAGGTACGCGTCATGTAACGATTGATTTTCTCTGGCAGAACTTCAAACGTGAACAGCTTGGTACCTTCGGCCGGGTAAATACCTGGATTGGCCAGGATTTCCGGGTCGATGAACTCCTTGGCCGCTTCGTTCGGGGAGCCGTACCAGACATAGTTGGTAATGTCGGCGCCGATCTGGGCGTCCAGAACGAAGTTGATGAACTCGTGTGCCTCGTCGACATTGTTGGCGTCTTTCGGAATCGCCATCATGTCGGACCACATCGCCGTACCTTCCTTCGGAATGTAGTAAGCGATTTCAACACCATTTTCGGCTTCTTCTGCACGTGCCATGGCCTGGAACACGTCACCGCTCCAGCCGATGGCCAGACAGATGTCGCCATTGGCCAGGTCAGAGATGTAGCGAGAGCTGTGGAAGTAAGTGATGCTCGGCTTGATGGACTTCATCAGCTCGCCGGCTTTGTCGTAATCCGCACGATCCTTTGAGTTGGGGTCCAGCCCCAGGTAGGACAGGGCCAGAGGCAGGACTTCACCCGGCGAGTCGAGGACAGCGATGCCACAGTCGGCCAGCTTTGACGCGTACTCCGGGTTGAAGAACAGGTCCCAGCTGTCGGTCGGTGCATCTTCACCCAGGGCTTCTTCAACCTTGGCAACGTTGTAACCGATACCGGTGGTACCCCACTGGTAAGGAACACCGTACTGGTTGCCCTTGTCGTAGTTTTCCAGGTTGGCCAGCAGCTCGTCGCTCAGGTTGTCCCAGTTGGGGATCTTGGACTTGTCGAGCTTCTGGTAGGCGCCAGCAATAACGTGGCGAGCCAGGTAGTCGGATGTGGGTACCACAACATCGTAGCCGGACTGACCGGACAGGACCTTGGCTTCCAGTACTTCGTTGGAGTCAAAGACGTCGTAGGTCACTTTGATGCCGGTGGCGGCTTCAAATTTTTCGATGGTGTCTTCGGCGATGTAGTCGGACCAGTTGTAGACGCGAACAACGCGATCGTCAGCTATGGCAGCTGAGGCGACGGTGCTTGCGACAGCTAACCCGAGAATGGGCTTCATTACTGCTTTCATTGTGCATCTCACCTTTATTGGTTTTTTACTGTCTGGGCACTGATGTGCTTGTTTTTCCCAGTCGATAGTTCGGCGCAACGAGTTGGGTCGAACTAATTCGCTTCCGGCAGCGGTGCCACATCCCCTGCCTTTTTTATCGTTAATAACCGCTAACGCCCGGATGCGTTCAACCGCATCCGGGTCATGGATCAGACGGTGGAGAGCAGGTACTGACGCTCCCAGGAACTGATCACTTTCTTGAACCCTTCGTATTCCGCCCAACGGGTGGCCACGTAACCATCGACGAAGTCGTTACCGAGGATCTCGCGGATTTCTTCGCAATTGCTCATGTTCTCCAGGGCAGCCTCGAGGTTCCATGGCATGGTATCGTCGGCTTCATTGCCCATGCGACCGGTCGCCGGCGTTCTGGGCTTCACTTCGTTGATCATGCCCAGGTAGCCACACAGCAGGTTCGCTGCCAGCGCCAGGTACGGGTTGACGTCGGAGCCCGGCAGGCGGTTTTCGACACGACGCGCGGCAGGCGGCGCATCGGGTACCCGCAGGCCAACCGTGCGGTTCTCTTCAGCCCACTCGATATTCACCGGTGAGTTGCCATCGGCACCCGGCAGGTAACGGCGATAGCTGTTCACGTTCGGTGCCAGCATCGGCATGACGCTCGGAATATAGGCCTGAAGGCCACCGATGTAGTGATGGAACAGTGTCGATGCGGTGCCGTCCTTATTGGAGAACAGGTTGTGGCCGGATTTCGCATCGACCAGCGACTGGTGCACGTGCATGGAACTGCCAGGCTCACCGGAAACCGGTTTGGCCATAAAGGTGGCATTCATCTTGTGCTTCAGGGCGGCTTCGCGAACCAGACGCTTGAAGATAAACACCTGGTCGGCCAGCTTCAGTGCATCGCCGTGGCGGAAGTTGAACTCCAGCTGGGCGGCCCCTTCTTCATGAATCAGGGTGTCAATGTCCAGGCCCATGTCCTCGGCCCAGTCATAGATATCTTCAACGATCGGATCAAACTCGTTGGCGGCATCGATGCTAAAGCTCTGACGCCCGCTCTCCTGGCGACCACTGCGGCCGTAGGGAGGCTCCAGAGGGATATCCGGATCCGTGCAGCGCTTGGTCAGATAAAACTCCACTTCCGGCGCAACAATCGGCTGCCAGCCTTTCTCTTCATACAGATTGAGAATCTTCTTCAGGACCGCCCGCGGTGAGAGCTCCATCAGGTTACCCATGGAGTCGTGGCAATCATGAATGATCTGCGCAGAGGGTTCTGCGGCCCAGGGAATGGTAAAGGGAACACCGTCCGGGCGCAGCAACATATCAATGTCACGTGGATCGAGCAGTCTGTAGAAAACGTCATCGTCGGGATAATCACCCGTCGCGGTCTGCAGCAAAATACTCTCGGGCAGACGAATACCGCCTTCCGCCAGGAACTTGTCCGTCGGCATGATCTTGCCGCGGGCGATTCCGGTCTGGTCCGGCGTGATGCATTCGATCTCAGTAATCTTGTGCTCGGTTAACCACTTCTTAAGTTCTTCCATACATCCTACTTTGACTGTCGCGCACGACACGCATCGCCAAAGGCCTCGAAGATTAGCTTTTGTTCTTGGTTTTCCATGACTTTCCATTCCGGATGCCACTGCACGGCCAGGCCAAAGGACAGGGCGTCGATGGAAAGGGCTTCAATGAGTCCATCCGGGGCATTCGCCTCCACGGACAGACCAGCTCCCAGGCGGTTAATGCCCTGGGAGTGAAGCGAATTCACGTTCATGGACGGACGGTCGACGATGCGCTCCAGCAGGCCGCCGGACACAACGTCGACCTGATGTGCGGCGGCATACTGCTCTGGAAGAGAAAGCGACTTGTCTTCCCGGTGATCGTTCAGCCCGTCAACGTCCTGCACTGCCTGGTGCAAGGACCCGCCCAACGCCACATTAATATCCTGGAAACCACGGCAGACACCGAACAGGGGCAGATCCGACGCAATCACTGCGTCGATCAGCGCCTTCGCCAACGCATCTCGACGGGTGTCGTAGCGGTAAGGAAGGTCGATTCGGGATTCGCCGTACAGGGAGGGCTCGGCCATTGAATAGGAGCCGGTCAGGAAGATGCCATCCAGGCGGCTAAGATAATCGGTGACCTGAACATCTGGCAATAAGGAAGGCAGAATGACCGGCACCACGCCAGACGCCTGCGCCAGTGCGCTGAGATATTTGTCGCCCGCGGTGTGAAACACATGCGGATCAATCGTCTGGGTGTCGCTGACGACCCCAACCAGCGGTTTTCGATTTAAATTCATCATTGTAGGCTGCACTCAAATCTTGAACACCCTCAGCATACACAACCATAAATTATTTTAAACACCAATTTCGTCTTTTTGTTGAAAAAACGGTTACACGTGCAGAATACTGAATTCGCCTGCCCCATTATTGGGCGACCAGTCCCCATTTTGTGCATTATATTGATCGAAAGGTGTGGGTTTTGTTTGAACTCACCCAGAAATGGCGTTAACTTATGTTCAATATATAGATCACTTGTAACGCAAGCATGCGCAGCCAGGCTGCGGAATAACACGGGCCGAACTCTATGACTGAGAATGAAGTCTCTGCTTTTTTAAAACGTTATCCGAAGGTCACCACCATCGAGCTGCTGATCAGTGACCTCAATGGGGTTCTGCGCGGAAAGCGAATCGAACGCAATCTGCTGGAAAAGGTAGCCACCAAGGGCTTCTATCTGCCCGGCTCCGTGATGTCTCTGGACGCCACCGGAACCACCGTGGAAGAGGCAGGCCTGGGCGTGAACGTTGGCGATCGCGATCAGAAATGCTGCCTGATTCCGGAAACCCTGGCCATCGTTCCCTGGATTGAGGACGGCAGTCGTGCGCAGGCACTGTGCACCATGGTTGATGACAACGATGAACCGTTCTTCAGCGACCCCCGCCAGATTCTCTGTAACGCCCTGGAACGTTTTGACGAACTGAACTATCAGGTGGGCTTTGCCGCCGAACTGGAATTTTACCTGGTGGATATCGACCGGGATGCCGACGGCCGGTTACAGCCACCGGCATCGTCGAAGACCGGTCGCCGTATGGGCTCCTGTCAAGTTTACTCCATTGACGATCTGAACGAGTACGATGCCTTTATCCAGGATGTCATCCAGACGGCCCGGGCCCAGGACATTCCGGCTGACACCGTAATTGCCGAGTACGCACCCGGTCAGTTCGAGGTGAATCTGCACCACTCGGACAACATCGTACGGTCTGTTGATCATGCCATTCTGCTCAAGCGGGTTATCCGTCATGTTGCCAAGCGGCACGGAATGGAAGCCACCTTTATGGCAAAACCCTATATCGAAGAATCGGGCAACGGCCTGCACATGCACCTGAGCCTGATGCAGGATGGGAAGAACATCCTGGCCGCGGACAACCCGGTGAACAATCCGACCATGCGTCATCTGGTCGCAGGCCTGTTGAGCATGGCCGACAGCACCCAGGCGTTCATGGCCCCGAACATCAACAGCTACCGGCGCCTGGCACCGGGTGCCTTCGCGCCGACCGCCAAAAACTGGGGCTACGATAACCGCACGGTCGCGTTGCGCATCCCCTCCGGCGGCAAAGCAGCCACCCGCATTGAACATCGCATGGCAGGCGCCGACGCCAACCCCTACCTGGTGGCAACAGCGTTGATTGCCGGTGTGGCCGAAGGTATCCGCCATCGGATGGAACCGCCCGAACCGGTCACCGGCAATGCCTACGATCAGACACATCCGCACGTGGCCGACAACCTTCGTGATGCCTTGCGCAACATGGAAAAAGACGTACGCGTCGCGGACTGGTTCGGCGAATCCTTTGTGAAGGTCTATAAAACCTGCAAATGGCACGACCTGCACCTGTTTGAACAACAGGTCACTCAGATGGAGTACGATCTGCTCCTGGGTTATGCCTGAGTCAACAGCGGTTCCCCAGAACCTTCTCTGGTGGCAGGGGCTGCCGGAACCCGAGTCCGCAGCCCCCTGCCCCGACCTGCAGTCTCTAGATGCCGCCATCGTCGGTGACGGCTTCACCGGTCTCTGGACCGCCTACTTTCTCAAGCAACTGCGTCCGACGTGGCGCATCGCCATTTTTGAACAGCACTACGTGGGCTATGGTGCCTCCGGGCGCAATGGTGGCTGGCTGATTGGCGGCATGGCCGGCCAGGAGGACTGGCTTGGCAGCCTACCGGACAGTCAGCGGCAGCAAAGCCAACAGCTCCTGTATGGCATTGTTGAGAGCGTTCGCGCTGTCTGTGATGCCCATCAGATCGATTGCGACTTCAACCACGCCGGCGTACTGTACGCCGCCGCACGCTACCCCGAACAAGCCCACTCGGCCCATGCCTGGCTGAAAGCGATTCAGGCCAGCGGACAGCCGGAGTCAGCCTTCCACTGGCTAGCCAAACCGGACGCAGAAAACCTTCTGCACATGCCCGATCTCTATGGCGGCCTGTACTCACCCCACTGTGCCACGATCAACCCGGTGAAACTCTGCCTGGGATTGGCTTCCACCCTGAGGGAGATGGGCGTTCAGATTGTTGAACGGGCACGGGTTGAAGAAGTATCGAACCGACGTGTGACGGTGAACTCCCAACCCCTTCGGTGTGGCCACATTGTGCTGGCCAGCGAAGCCTTTCCTCCTGCCTGGCACCCGCTGTCCAGAAAGCGATTGCCGGTTTACTCCAATGTGATTGCGACCCGGAGCCTGTCGGACCACGAATGGCAGCAGACCGTCAAGAAACCGGGACTCGCCTTCAGTGACCTGTGCCGGAGCATTACCTATGGCCAGCGAAGCCAGGGTGGTCACATGGTGTTTGGCGCGCGAGGTGGCTATCAGTTTGGTGCCAAAGCACGGTTTGAATTCACACAGAACGACCCGGCTTTCCGTGCACCGACCACCTTCCTCCAGCGTTTGTTCCCCAGCCTGACCGAACAGGACATCCAGTACCGCTGGGCCGGCTCGCTGGCCATGAGCAGAGGCTTCCGACCTTTCGCAGGATTCGATAAAGACAGCGGCATTGCCTATGCCGGCGGCTATGGTGGTGAAGGCGTTGGTGCCTCACACCTGTTTGGACAGACGCTGGCCGAGCTGATCACAGAGACCGGCAGCGTCTTTACTGAACAGCCCTGGGTGATTCGGGGTAACCCCAGCCAACTAAAAAACTGGGAAGCCGAACCGATGCCCTGGCTGGGTTATCACACCCTCGGACGACTGTTCGCGCTGGAAGACTGGCTGTGCCATGAGAA
This sequence comes from Marinobacter suaedae, assembly GCF_030519635.1. Lineage (NCBI taxonomy): Bacteria > Pseudomonadati > Pseudomonadota > Gammaproteobacteria > Pseudomonadales > Marinobacteraceae > Marinobacter > Marinobacter suaedae. Next base: position 839,986 of record NZ_JAUMIS010000001.1, read on the forward strand.
GAAACTGCCGTGGCTGCATAAGCCCCTCAACACGCTGAGTCGTTTCGCGAGCGGACTGATCAGCTAACCCCCAGAAATAAGAAAGCCGGTAACACGTCTGTGCTACCGGCTTTTTTGTCAGAACTTAAACCTGATCAGTTACCAGATTTAATGGTCTGCCAGGAGCGCGTCACGATGCGATCGATCTTGCGCGGCAAAACCTTGAACGTGTAAAGCTTTGCTTCGACTTCCGGGGTTGGGTAAATGCTCGGGTCACCCGTCACTTCCTCATCGATCAGCGGCGTGGAAGCGCTGTTGCCGTTGGCGTACCAGACGTAGTTGGAAACGCCGGCAATGACTTCGGCATCCATCAGGTAGTTAATCAGCTGGTGAGCTTCGTCTACGTTGGAGGCATCCGCCGGGATGGTCAGCATATCGAACCACATGCCTGCGCCTTCTTTCGGAATGGTGTACGCCACTTCAACACCGTTAGCCGCCTCTTCTGCACGCGTGGCAGCCTGAAGAATGTCACCACTCCAGCCCACGGCAACACAGATGTCACCATTCGCGAGATCGGAAATGAAGCGAGAGCTGTGGAAGTACGTAATGTGCGGCGCCAGCTCGCTCAGCAATGCTTCGGATTTCTCATAGTCTTTCGGGTTTTCGGAGTTCGGATCCAGCCCCAGGTAGTGCAGCGCGGCGGGAATAACTTCCGCCGGCGCGTCCAGGAACGCAACACCACAGCTGTTGAGCTTGGCCAGGTTCTCCGGCTTGAACACAAGATCCCATGAGTCGGTCGGTGCATCTTCGCCCAGCACCTCGGCCACCTTTTCAGGGTTATAACCGATACCGGTGGTACCCCACAGGTAAGGGACGGAGTACTGGTTGCCCGGATCGATGGTTTCGATCACTTTCATGATCACCGGGTTGAGATTATCCCAGTTGGTGAGCTTGCTCTTATCCAGCTTCTGATACGCGCCAGCGGTGATCTGTTTGCCCATGAACGACGCAGAAGGCACAACCACATCATAACCGGATGAACCGGCCAGCAGCTTCGCCTCCAGAACCTCGTTGCTGTCAAATACATCGTACTTGACATTGATTCCGGTTTTCTCGGTAAACCCGGGCAGGGTTTCCTCAGCGATGTAATCGGACCAGTTGTAAAAATTAACGTTACCCGCTGCCATGGCGTTGCCAGCCATCGTTACGCCGAGCAGTGACGTGGTGGCCAGTGTGGTGAGTTTCTGTTTCAACATGCTTTTACGTTCCTTTTTTTAATAATTTATAGATCGTTGCTGTTGGCGAGTACGTCCCTGCGTTTCTCTTTTTTTATGAAAACGATGGTGTCCGTGCCATCGCCTGGGTTCAGACAAAAAAAATCAGGGCCAAAGCCCTGATTTAGAGTGTCATGATCATCTGTACAGCGCGGGCTCCATAGCCTTTTTCCGCCGCCACAGGGGTCGTGATTTCAAACCCCCGGTGCTGCCAGTAATCCTGGGAATCGTTCACGGCCACCAGAGCAAGGGTTGTCAGGTTTTCTCGTCGAACCTGTTCTATTAATGCCTGCCAAAGCAACCTTGAAAGCCTCCTCCCTCGGGCGCTCGGTGCGAGTGCCATGTCGTGGATATACATAACATTACCGCCAACGGCTGGCAATGGCTGGTCGAGCGCTGGCACCTCCGTTGTGCTTCGCCAGCGATGGGCGAGCAGATAGCCCTGAACCTCGCCGCCACCATCCACGACCACCCAGCAAGTGTCGGGTGACAGCTGCTGCTTATGACGCAGAACCGCAATATCTTCATGCAGGTCGTCGGGGTAAGACTGCCATTGAATCTTATCAATGGCAGTCCAATCTGAGTCTTGAATTGCGCGCACTACAGCTGTCACAACCTGCACTCCACCTTAAATACCGAGCTTGTCGCGCAGCCCGTAATAAACTGCACCAATCGCGGTATAAGGAGCCCGGAACAGACGCCCGCCAGGGAACGGGAAGTGCTTCAGCTGCCCGAAGGCATCGAATCGCTCAGCCTGGCCTTTCAGAGCTTCTGCAACGAGACGACCGGCCAGATGCGTGGTGGTCACACCGTGTCCGGAGTATCCCTGCGCGTAGAAGATCTTGGGTGTCAGACGGCCAAACTGCGGCAAGCGGCTCATGGTCAGCAGGAAGTCGCCACCCCAGGCATAGTCAAACTTCACGCCTTTGAGCTGCGGGAAGGTTTTTTCCAGATGTCCACGCACAAAGCGCTCGATCGACGCCGGATCGCCTCCACCGTAGGTCACACCGCCACCGTACAGCAGTCGGTTATCCCCGGTGACACGGTAGTAATCGAGCTTGTAGTTGCAGTCTTCGACACAGTGGCCGCCCGGAATGAGTGACTTCGCCACCGACTCGTCAAGCACTTCGGTGGTGACGATCTGGGTGCCACAGGGCATGGCCTTGGCGTCAAGCTCCGGAACCAGCCCACCCATGTAGGCGTTGCCAGCCAGCAGAACATAGTCGGCAGTTACCTGGCCGGTCTCGGTCTTGACCACAGGACGTTCGCTGCGCACCAGGTCGACCACTTTGGAATCTTCGAACACTTGGCCACCCAGGCTTTCAAACGCAGCCACTTCGCCCAGCAACAGGTTCAGCGGATGAATATGCCCGCCGGTATGATCAAGCAGGCCGCCGAGGTAGGCATCACTGGCAATGTGCTTGCGAATGCCGTCGGCATCCAGCAGTTCCAGGTTGCTGTGACCGAAGCGCTCCCAGAGTTTTTTCTGTTCGCTCAGTTCATGCATCTGGCGCTTGTTGAACGCGGCGAAAATGCCACCCGGCTTGTAGTCGCACTGAATGTTATATTTTTCGATGCGTTCGCGGATGATGTTGCCGCCTTCAAACGCCATGTCACCCAGCGCCTTGCCAAGCTCTGCGCCATAGTTGTTTTCGATGGTGTCGATGTCACGACTGTAGCTGTTAACCAGCTGACCACCATTGCGACCGCTGGCTCCAAAGCCGATACGTGCCGCTTCCAGAACCACGACTTTGAAACCGGCTTCCGCCAGGTGCAGGGCCGATGAAATCCCGGTAAATCCGCCGCCGACAATACAGACATCGGCTTCGATGGCTTCGTTTAGCGCCGGACGATCGGTCTTGTCGTTACGTGTGGCGGCGTAATAGGAGCCCGTATGTTCGGTGCGTTGTGTCATAGTCAATCAGGCCTCGTAAACGACATAGATTTTCTTGCAGTACGAAGGCACTGACCAGGTGCCCTCGAACCCGGCAGGCATGACAAACTGATCCCCTGCCTTCACGGTTTTCTGATGGCCGTCTTTGTCGGAAATGACGGATTCGCCTTCCAGAATCAGACAGAATTCGTTTTCGCTGTAGCTGACGGTCCATTCGCCGGCCTGAGAGTCCCAGGTGCCGACGTGGAACTTCTCATCGCCTGACGAGAAACAGTTCCAGACATTCTGCTCGGGTTTTCCGGAGAGAATTTTGCCGGCGTCCGGCAGGAAGTTTTCAGCATCGATGCCAGTGGTTGCGACATCGACGATGCCAGAGATTAGGCTCATAACCAGTCCTGTTCTTTATGGCTAACGGAGAGTCTGATGATGAAACGCAGAAAAGGTCACCCCCGACCCTGTCAGGGGTGACCTTTTCATCTTATTTCATAGTCGGCATCACGAATTCTGCGGTACCGATATCGCCTTCCGGCCAGCGTGCTGTCACGGCCTTGCGGCGGGTATAGAATTTCACGCCTTCCGGACCATGCATGTGATGACCACCGAAGAGTGAACGCTTCCAGCCACCGAAGGAGTGGAACGCCATGGGGACCGGAATCGGCACGTTCACACCAACCATGCCCACCTGAATGTCGTGGGTGAACTTGCGCGCCACGGAACCGCTGCGGGTAAAGATGGAGGTGCCGTTGCCGTATTCGTGATCGTTAATCAGCTTTGCGGCCGTCGCGTAGTCATCCACACGCACCACACACAGAACCGGGCCGAAAATCTCTTCCTGATAGATGGTCATGTCCGGGGTAACGTTATCGAACAGGCAACCACCCAGGAAGTAACCTTCCTCACAGCCGTCAACGACCAGATTACGGCCATCGACAACGAGTGTGGCGCCCTGCTCCACACCGGCGTCAACATAGCCCTTAACCTTCTCATAGTGCTCTTTGCTGATCAGCGGGCCCATATCCAGGCCGTGGTTTTCACCGTTGCCGATCTTCAGGCCACGGGCTTTCGCCGCCAGCTTGTCGACCAGCTCGTCGGCAATATCACCCACCGCTACGGCCACGGAAATGGCCATGCAGCGTTCACCCGCCGAACCGTAGGCGGCCCCGGTCAGTGCGTTAACGGCCGCGTCGATGTCGGCATCCGGCATCACGATCATGTGGTTTTTCGCACCACCCAGAGCCTGCACACGCTTGCCGTGGCTGCTTGCAGTGCTGTAGATGTATTCGGCAATCGGCGTGGAGCCAACGAAGGAAACCGCTTCAATATCCTGATGGCTCAGGAGAACGTCCACCGCTTCCTTGTCGCCGTTAACCACGTTGAACACACCGTCGGGCAGACCGGCTTCTTTCAGCCACTCGGCGACGACCAGTGCCGCTGTCGGGTTCTTTTCAGACGGCTTCAGGACAAAAGTGTTACCGCAGGCAATCGCCACCGGCCACATCCACATCGGCACCATGGCCGGGAAGTTGAATGGCGTAATACCCGCCACAACACCCAGAGCCTGATTTACCGAGTAGGCATCGACACCGGTACCGACCTGTTCGGTGATTTCACCTTTCAGAATCGACGGTGCACCACAGGCAAACTCAACCACTTCCATACCGCGGATAATTTCGCCCTTGGCATCTTCAAAGACCTTGCCATGCTCGGCGGTGACGATCTTGGCCAGTTCATCGATGCGCTCTTCCAGCATCATCTTGAAGCGGAACAGGATGCGCGAGCGAACCAGCGGGCTGGTATTGGACCAGGCCGGGAACGCGGCTTTCGCCGACGCGATGGCCTGCTCAACTTCACCGGCAGAGGCCAGTGATACGTTCGCAGTCTGTGCGCCCAGGGCTGGATTGAATACCGGCGCGTGCCGTTCACTGGCGGACGTCAGCTCTCCGTTAATAAAGTGGTTGATCGTTTTCATAATTCTCCTGATGTCCGGACGATTCCGGATTCTCACTCTCTTTTACTGGTTAAAAAATTCGGGTGATCAATACAGCGCCTTGATGCCATTTCGCAGGGCCGTAATGGCTTCATCGATATGCTCTTTCTCGACGATGAGCGGAGGCGACATGGCAAGAATGTCCATGGTGTAGCGAACCATCACGTTGCCTTTCCAGAAGCAGTGTTCGAATACGTCGTAGCCACGCTGCCCCGGTTTGTCGCCGGTGTGGAATTCAATGCCACCGACCAGGCCGTAATTGCGGATGTCCTTGACCACATCAAACTCTTTCAGACTGTGCAACTGTTCCTGCCAGTACTCGCCCAGCTCATAAGCCTTGTTGAACAGGTTTTCCCGCTCATAAATATCGAGGGTGGCCAGCGCTGCTGCGCAGGCAACCGGATGCGCGGAATAGGTGTAGCCGTGGAACAACTCAATGGCTTCTTCCGGGCCGGTCATAAACGCATCATGAATGTCGTTACTGACAAACACCGCGCCCATCGGAATCGCTCCGTTGGTGAGGCCTTTGGCCGAGGTCATCAGGTCCGGCGTGATGTCGAAATGGGTGGAGGCGAAGGCGCCGCCGATGCGACCAAAGCCAGTGATGACTTCATCAAAGATCAGCAGGATGCCGTGCTTGCGGGTGATGTCGCGCAGACGCTGCAGATAGCCCTTGGGTGGAATCCACACACCGCCGGAACCGGCAATCGGCTCAACAATAACCGCGGCGATGGTTTCCGCGCCGTGCAGGGCAATGATGCCTTCCAGCTCATCGGCCAGGTTGGCTCCCACCTCTGGCTGGCCTTTGGTGAACTCAGTGCCCGGAGTCCAGGCATGCTTCAGATGATCCACGCCAGTCAGCAGTGAGCCAAACGCCCGACGGTTGTTCACCAGACCGCCCACGGAGATGCCACCGAAGCCGGTGCCGTGATACCCCTTTTCCCGACCGATAAGACGCGTCCGACCGGAATCCCCTTTTGCCCGGTGATACGCCAGAGCAATTTTCAGCGCAGTATCCACCGACTCGGAACCGGAGTTACAGAAGAAGACATGATCCATGCCTTCCGGCGACAACTTGGTCAGACGCTCAGCCAGTTCAAAGGCCATCGGATGGCAGAGCTGGAACGTCGGTGCAAAGTCCAGATTCTGAACCTGACGACTGACGGCTTCCGAGATCTGCGTGCGACCATGCCCGGCGTTCACACACCAGAGACCGGCGGTGCTGTCGAGTACGGAACGCCCGTCCGGCGTTTTGTAGTACATACCTTCGGCAGACTCGAACATCCGGGGATTGGCTTTGAATTGACGGTTTGCCGTGAACGGCATCCAGAAAGAGTCCATGGAGGGGGCTGAAGTCATACTCATTTCGTGCACCTGCTGTGTTTTTACATGCCGTGTTCTTTTTTTTGAACGATTTGACCCGAGTGTATGTTAAATAAAATAAACATCAACCCTAACCCCGACCTAAACGTCAAAAAAACTGAATTTTATTGTGAGATAAGCGGTCATTTTCAGCTTAATGTTGAATTATGTTCAATATATTGAAACAACCCCCCGAATTGCAGTATGTTGGCGACTGCTCTTATTTAAACAATGCAACAGTCGAGGCATGACATGGCAGAAAAGCACACCTTCGAACACTGGCAATCCCTAGCGGCAAGCCTCGAACCCGAGGGTCGCGCCTATATAAATGGCCATTATGTTGATGCGCTGGGCGGCGAAACCTTTGATACCGTCTCCCCAATCGACAATCGCGTACTGGCCAAGGTTGCATCCTGCCAGGAAGCGGATGTGAACGTCGCTGTGGAAGCCGCGCGTGACGCGTTCAACCGTGGTGTCTGGAGCGAACTGGCGCCAGCCAAGCGCAAATCGGTGTTGCTCAAGTGGGCCGATCTGATCGCGGCCAACGCCGACGAGCTGGCGCTGCTGGAAACGCTGGACATGGGCAAGCCCATTGGCGACTCCCGCGCTGTGGACGTTAACGCCACCGTGCGCGCCCTGCGCTGGACTGCGGAAGCCATCGACAAGCTGTACGACGAAATCGCACCGACCCCGCACGACCAGCTGGGCATGATTACCCGCGAGGCCGTTGGCGTGGTAGCGGCCATCGTACCCTGGAACTTCCCGATGATTATGGCGACCTGGAAGTTTGCGCCCGCGCTGGCCATGGGTAACTCCTTCATTCTGAAGCCTTCGGAAAAATCGCCGCTGACCGCCCTGCGCCTGGCGCAGCTGGCAACCGAAGCTGGTATTCCGGACGGTGTGTTCAACGTTCTGCCCGGTTTCGGGCACACGGCCGGTAAAGCACTGGCCTTGCATATGGACGTCGACACCCTTGCCTTTACCGGTTCAACCGCCATTGCCAAGCAGCTGATGATCTATGCCGGCGAGTCCAACATGAAACGGGTATGGACCGAAGCAGGCGGCAAGTCGGCCAACATTGTCTTCGCCGATGCGGACCTGGATGCCGCAGCAGCCGGTGCCGCCGGTGGCATCTGCTTCAACGCCGGCGAAGTCTGCACCGCCGGTTCCCGCTTGCTGGTGGAAGAAAGCGTGGCCGACGAGTTCATGGAGAAGGTGCGCGCACTGGTGGCGAAATGGCGCCCGGGGCACCCGCTGGACCCGAACACGAATGTCGGCGCGATTGTCGATAACGCGCAGATGGAGCGCGTACTGAGCTTCATCCAGATCGGTCAGAAGGAAGGCGCAAAGATGACCGTCGGCGGCCAGCAGGTCATGCCGGTGGAAGGCGGCCTGTTTGTCGAACCGACCGTGTTCGAAAACGTGAACAACGACATGACCATTGCCCGGGAAGAGATCTTCGGACCGGTTCTGTCGGTCATTCGCTTCAAGGATGAAGACGAGGCGCTGCAGATTGCCAACGACTCCATTTACGGGCTGGCTGCCGGCCTGTGGACCAACAATCTGTCACGTGCGCATCGGGTTGCCCGCAAACTGCGCGCAGGCTCCGTCTGGGTCAACGAATACGACCTTGGCGACATGACGGCACCGTTCGGTGGCTACAAGCAGTCCGGTAACGGCCGTGACAAGTCGCTGCACGCCTTCGAAAAATACAGCGAAGTGAAGGCCACCTGGTTCAAGCTCTGAACCACAGCGGATCGGGAGCAGGGTTTCGTGACCCCTGCCCCCGATTCACCGCTGCTGCCTCCCTGCCTTTATCCATTACCCGACAGTCAGAATAAGAAGCGCGCATGAGTGAACCAAGAACGGGCGCCTATTACACGGCGACCATCAAAGAAGATTCCAACTACCCACCATTGACCGGCGATATCCAGGTGGATGTTGCCATCGTCGGCGGTGGCTTTACTGGTGTAAACACCGCACTTGAGCTCTCCGAGCGTGGCTACAAAGTGGCTCTGGTCGAGGCGAACCGCATTGGCTGGGGCGCCACCGGGCGCAATGGCGGCCAGATTACCGGCTCGCTGTCCGGCGACGAAGCCATGCGCAAACAGATGCGCAAGACGCTGGGCAGTGAGGCTGAGGATTTTGTCTGGCAGCTGCGCTGGCGCGGGCACGACATTATCCGCAACCGGGTTGCGAAATATGATATCGACTGCGACCTGAAACACGGCCACCTGCATGCGGCCTATAAGCCGTCGCACATGAAAGAGCTGCAGGCCAGTTATGAGGAAGCCCTCAAGCGAGGAATGGGTGACGAGGTCACGCTGCTGGAGCGCGAAGATATTCCGGATTACCTGGAAACCGACATCTACCATGGCGCGCTCTACAACCGCAAAAACATGCACGTGCACTCACTTAACCTGGTGCTGGGCGAAGCACGGGCTGCGGTTCAGCTGGGTGCGCAAATCTTTGAACAGTCCAAAGTCATCGACATTGAGCATGGTGAAAAGCCGGTGGTTGTTACCGACGGAGGTCGGATCACGGCAAACCGTGTGGTGTTGGCGGGCAACGCCTATCACCGTCTGGAACGGCGAAAAATGAGCGGGAAGATCTTCCCGGCCGCCGGTGGCATCGTCGCGACAGCGCCGCTGTCTGACGAAGTCGCCCAGGCGATCAATCCGAAAGACCTGGCGGTGTACGACTGCCGTTTCGTGCTCGACTACTACCGCCTGACGGCGGACAAGCGTCTGCTGTTCGGTGGTGGCGCCAATTACAGCGGACGCGAAAGCCGCGACATCGAAGCGGAACTGCGCCCGGCACTGGAACGCACCTTCCCTCGACTGAAAGGCGTCGACATTGATTTTGCCTGGAGCGGCATGATGGGCATCGTTATCAACCGGATCCCGCAGCTCGGCAAGCTGTCAGAGAATGTGTTCTACGCCCAGGGCTATTCCGGTCACGGCATCGCCACATCACACATCGTGTCTGAAGTGATGGCCAAAGCCGTCGACGGACACCTGCAGGACTTCGATACCTTTGCGGCGTGCAGCCATATCCGGATTCCCGGCAGTGAATGGCTGGGCAATCAGTTTCTGGCCATCGGCATGTGGTACTACCGCCTGATGGAGACGCTGCGCTGAAACGCAGGCAGAGGAAGGACGGAGCCCGTTGGATTTGAGATTGAACAGGCTGCTCTGATCCCTAGCGAATCGGCCCCAGGGGGGCGGCATGAAAAACGAAGAGGCGAGGCAAGGGTTGGCGCAAACCGCGTCCCCCTTCCCTCGCCTCTTCACTTATCGGGCTCCCGACAGGATCTCCCTGATCAGGCAGAGGCGTCTCAGAGCTGGAAGTCGTAGATGGAACCGAGCCCCAGGATACCGGTCAGCTCGTCCAGCGCTTTGCGAACCTCGTCCAGCAGCATCGGATCCGCCAGGTCCTCACGAGTCAGTTGATCACGATAGTGAGCATTCACCCAGGCGGTCAGGCGCTCGTACAAGGCGTCCGTCAGCAAGACCCCCTGATGCATGGCTTTCAGTTCGTCGTCATTCAGCACCACACGCAGACGCAGACACGCCGGCCCACCGCCATTGCGCATGGACTGCTTGACGTCGAATACTTCTACCGCCGTGATCGGGCCACCGGACTGAACCAGCTGGTCCAGGTAGTTGCTCACCGACTTGACCTCGCGGCACTCGCCGGGCACGGCCAGCATCATGCCATCCGGCGTGTTCAGCAGCTGACTGTTGAACAGGTAGGACGCCACCGCATCCTGAATGGGCACCTCCGCACTGCTGACCTTGACGGCCTGAAGCTCGGTACCCTTCAGACGGGCCCGGATATCATCGAGAACTTTCTGCTCATCCAGGAACGCCATGTCGTGATAGAACAGCGTGTTGCCGTTACCCACCGCGATGACGTCGTTGTGGAAGACGCCAGCGTCAATGGCCTCCGGATTCTGCTGGGCAAACACCGCGTGGGCGTCAGACAGGCCGTGCAGGCGGGCAATCGCCTGAGAGGCCTCCAGGGTCTGGCGGGCCGGGAACTTCTTCGGCGCCGGAGCCTGTTCATTGAACGCCACCTGACCGTAGACAAACAGCTCCACACCCGGCTCACCATAGCCCCCGCACAGGCGGGTATGGTTGGCCGCACCTTCGTCACCGAAGTGACTGACCGACGGCAGCGCCGGATGATGGGCAAAGTAGGCGTCATCGGCAAAGATGGACTTCAGTGCGCGGCCCGTCACCACATGCTCGATCGAGCGGTGGAACTTGGCGCTCAGGTTTGCCGGCGTGAAGTGTACGCGACGGTCTTTGGTGTCGGCACTCGGCGACACCGTGGCCGCATTCGCCGTCCACATGGTGGAGGCTGAGGAAACCGCCGCCAGAATGGTCGGGCACTGCTTCGCCGCGTCTTCCAGTATTTTCTGGTCCGATCCCTCAAAGCCCAGGCCACGCAGGGTCGGGATGTGGGGCCGCTCGTGCGGCGGCAGAATGCCCTGCACGAAACCACGGTCCGCCAGCGCCTTCATTTTTGCCAGCCCCTGAAGCGCGGCTTCCTTGGGGTTGGACACCGCCGACTCGTTGGACTTGGACGCCACGTTACCCCAGGACAACCCGGCGTAGTTGTGAGTAGGTCCCACAAGGCCGTCAAAGTTCGCTTCTACTGCGTGCTTTACCATTGCTGGTAATCCCCTGTTACTTGTCGAAGTTCAGGCCGGGCGACAACGCCTCTGGCATTTCGGTCTTGGTCGCTTCTACCGAGGCCATCGGCCATGCGCAGTAGTCGGCTGCATAGTAGGCACTCGGGCGGTGGTTACCGCTGGCACCCACACCACCAAACGGTGCTGCGCTGCTGGCGCCGTTGGTCGGACGGTTCCAGTTCACGATACCGGCACGGATCTCTTCCACCATACGGTCGTAGAGTTTGCGGTCGTCACTCAGCAGACCAGCGGACAGGCCATAACGGGTGTTATTGGCCAGCTCCAGGGCTTCATCGAAGCTCTTGTAGCGGTATACCGTCAGCAGCGGGCCGAAATACTCCTGATCCGGCAGTTCAACGCCCGTGGCGTCGACGATACCCGGACTGAGCAGTCCGGTACCTTCTTTGAGCAATTTAACCTCAAGCAGAGATTTGCACCCTTTTTCCAGCATGCTGGCCTGGGCCTGAAGGATCGTCTGTGCGGCCTCCGGAGACACCACCGACCCCATGTACGGCTGAGGGTCTGCATCGAACTCACCCACGCGAATACGGCCGGCCAGCTCGATCAGGCGATCCAGGAATTCATCGCCCTTGGTTCCCTTGGGCACCATCAGGCGGCGGGCACAGGTGCAGCGCTGTCCGGCGGACAGAAAGGCCGACTGCAGGGTGTGATGAACCGCGCCATCGATATCAGACACGTGCTGCACGATCAGCGGGTTATTACCACCCATTTCCAGGGCCAGGATTTTCTCCGGCTGACCGCCAAACTGCTTATGCAGAATGTGGCCAACGTTGGAGCTGCCGGTAAAGAACAGGCCATCGATCATCGGATGCCCCGCCAGCGACTTACCGGTTTCCATGGCACCCTGAACCAGGTTAATCACGCCTTCCGGAATGCCGGCCTTTTCCCACAGTTTGATGGTCATTTCAGCTACGCCCGGCGTCTGCTCGCTGGGCTTGAACACCACGGTGTTACCCGCCAGCAACGCCGGAACAATGTGCCCGTTCGGCAGGTGTCCCGGGAAGTTGTAGGGGCCAAACACCGCGACCACGCCGTGCGGACGGTGACGCAGGATGGCGCGGCCACCCGGCGCTTCGTTTTCCGTATGGCCAGTGCGATCGTGATACGCCTTGACGGAAATCGCCACCTTGCCAATCATCGCCGCAACTTCAGTGCGGGATTCCCACAGCGGCTTGCCGGTTTCCAGGCCAATCTGATGGGCCAGTTCTTCCTTATGGGCCTCCAGCTGATCGCGGAACGCCTCGACAATGGCCTGGCGCTCTTCAAAGCTCTTTCGACGCCAGCCCAGGAAGGCTTTGCGTGCTTCGCGCACGGCGGCATCCACATCTTCCAGATTGGCGCTGTTGCCGTCCCAGACGGTTTCGCCGGTGACCGGCTGAATAGACTCAAACGGAGCCCCGTGGCCCTGCAACCAGAGACCATCGATGTAAAGCTCACCTGTCAGGTTTGCCATGAAAACGCACCTCCAAAATCAGAATTCTTGTAACGTCAGGGCACTCTCCTGACGACCGGAACATCACTGCTAACGCGGTGACTATGCCCCCAGTCGTCGGCCCTGCCTTGCGCCCCGGGTACCACTCAGGGACCGGGAGCCTCTGTCTTTCAATGATGTCACGCGCACGGAATCACCGGACTCTACCTGCAGCGCTTCGGCCACCTCTGGCGGTAACTTGACCGTATCCGGCCCCACGCACGTGGCCGGCACTGTGGTCACCCGGAAATCCCGGAACGACCGGTTGGACACCATCACTTTCTCGTCAACTGGCACGTCCAGTTCCACCGGCTTGCGCGTCACCATGACATGGCGATTGGCCGAATCCCGGACGGTACGAATGCTCGGAATGAACGCTTCCACCACCGGACCGCCGTCGAAGATGTCCACCAGCCCGTTGAAGTTGAACCCTTCCGCCTGGAGCATCTTCAGCGCGGGGGCGGTGTTGTCGTGCACCCGGCCAATCACCGCACGGGCGGAACTCGGCAGCATCGGCAGGTAGATCGGGTACTTGGGCATCAGCTCGGCAATAAACGCCTTGTTGCCCAGACCGGACAACACATCGGCCTTGCTGAACTCCATATCGAAGAACTTGCTGCCCAATGCGTCCCACAGGGGGCTGTTACCCTCTTCGTCGGATACCCCCCGCATTTCCGCAAACACTTTCTCCGAGAAGTGGCCGCGGAACTCGTCCAGGTACATAAACCGCGAACGGGATAACAACAGGCCGTTACCACCACCCTGATAGTCCTTGGACAGCAAAAGCGAGCAAATTTCACTCACGTCCGTCATGTCGTTGGACAGGTGCAGCGTGGGCGTACGCACATGGACGCCCAGCTCGCTGGACGCGTTCACCGTGACGCTGAGACGGTAGTTGTAAAACACTTCATCCAGACCAACACGGGCCTGGATACCGCTGATACCAACGGCTTTCTTGGTTTCCACGTCTTCCATGGCGAACAGGTACAGGGCCGCCTCCGGCGCGCACCGCTGCCGGAAACTTTCACGGGCCATGTCGATCTTGCGCTGCAGCAGCTCCCGATCGGCCGGCAGTGTGGTCAGGCCCTTACCGGCCTTTTGAGCCATTTCGTACAGGTCTTCGAGGTCTTCCTGCTGCAATGGACGGATCACCAGCATGTCGCGGTCTCCTTCCTGGTAATCATAGTCATAACGGCGCAACCCTCACTGCTTCGCCGGCGCTCTTGCCCAGCAGATTCCAGGTTTTCACAGGCACTTTCAGCTCATCCTCAAGGGTGTCTTCAATGCCTGCCAGAACACACCGGAAGTCAGCACCTTCACCAGCGGCAACCAGGCAGTTTTCGCCATCATCGTCATGACGTCCGTGCAGGATTTTCCGGTGACTGGTGACCAGGGTATGGAGGCTGTCGGTGCGAGCTTCCAGAACCGGGCCGGCGTCAAAGATGTCGAGGTAACATCCCGCCTGGAACCCTTCCCTGCGCAACAGCTCGTAATTGCCGGAGGTGACGTCGTGGGGTTGGCCCAGCGCCTCCCGTGCCGAATCAGACAACAGGCTCACGTAGATCGGGTTATGAGGCATCATCTCGGCAAGGAACGTCTTGCTGAGTGAGGCGGAATACCGGTCAGCGTCTTCGAACGTCATATTGAAGAAATGACGGCCCAGGCTATCCCAGAACGGCACACTGCCGTCGTCGCTCTGCACGCCCTGAATTTCCACCACCACACGGGAGGTGAACAGGTCACGGTGTTCCGCGATGAACAGAATCCGGGCCCGGGACAGAAGCTCAAAAGCCTCGGTGCCGCGCAACTCCGGACGGATCACGAACGAACACAACAGGGTCTGGTCAGTCAGCGAATGGGAGGGATACAGCACCTCGACCCGCCGGGATACACCCAGTTCGTGAGAGGCATGAATCAGGGCATCCTTGCGGTAGCTGTAGAACGGCTCGCCGCTGCCGGCACGGGCATCGATACCTGCCACACCGCCGATGGTACCGTCGTCGGTGTTTTCCAGAACAAACAGAAATCGGGGAGCCTGGTCTTCGGGCAATGAGCCCTCGAACGAGGCCACCGACAATTCAATTTTACGCGCAAGGCTATCGGATTCTTTCGGCAGCGTAGACGATAGACGGGCACCCTGGGTGCCCGCTATCGTAAGGATCTGCTTCAAGTCATCCAGCTGCGCCGGACGGACAAGCCACATAAAGACTCCTTAGGCCGCAGTCAGCTTCTTGACGGCGGTTTCGAAGCGCTCCAATGCCTCATCAATATCTGCTTCCGGGATGATCAGCGACGGTGCCAGACGGACCACGTCCATACCCGCAACCAGAATCATTACGCCTTCATCGAGGCCAGCGTTGAGGAAGTCCTTGGCACGGCCTTTCCACGCGTCGGTCAGTACGCAGCCGAGCAGCATGCCCGCACCACGAACCTCGCTGAACACGCCGTAACGCTCACCGATTTCCATCATGCCTTTTTGCAGGCGCTCGGAACGGGCGACAACGCCTTTCAGGATCTCCGGCTGGCTAACGGTGTCGATGACCTTCTGGCCAACGGCACACGCCAGTGCGTTACCACCGTAGGTGCTACCGTGGGTGCCAACACCCAGACTGGCAGCCACTTTGGCGGTGGTCAGCATGGCCGCAATCGGGAAGCCGCCGCCCAGGCTCTTGGCGCTGGACAGGATGTCCGGAACCACATCGTACATCTGGTAGGCGAACAGGTGGCCGGTACGGCCTACGCCAGTCTGAACTTCGTCGAAGACCAGCAGGGCTTGGTTCTCATCACACAGCTCACGCAGACCTTTCAGGAACTCGGGGTCAGCCGGAATAACGCCGCCTTCACCCTGGATCGGCTCAACGATCACCGCGCAGGTCTTGTCCTTGGAGATCAGCTGCTTCACAGATTCCAGGTCGTTGAAATCGGCATGAACCACACCACCAGGTGCCGGCTCAAAGCCTTCACGATACTTGGGCTGGCCACCCACACTTACGGTGAACAGGGTGCGGCCGTGGAAGGATTTTTTGAACGCGATGATCTCGTTCTTCTGCTCGCCGTAGTGCTCCCAGGCATAACGACGAGCCAGTTTCAGGGCAGCCTCGTTGGCTTCGGCGCCGGAGTTGGCAAAGAATACGCGCTCTGCGAAGGTCTGGTCACACAGAGTCTTGGCCAGGCGCAGCGCCGGCTCATTGGTCATGACATTGGACAAATGCCATAGCTTGCCGGCCTGCTCCTGCAGTGCACCAATCAGCCCCGGGTGAGTGTGGCCGAGGCAGGTAACCGCAATACCGCCCTGCAGATCGATGAATTCCCGTCCTTCCTGATCCCAGATCCGGGAGCCCTCGCCACGCACTGGAATTATGGAGCCAGGAGCGTAGTTGGGAACCATGACCTCATTAAAAAGTTCTCGAGTTAAGCTTTCTTTATTCATTACTGTTTCTCTCGGGATACACGGATGGAAGCATAACCATAGTGAAAGTGACGCAAGTCACAAGTAGGTACCTTTCCGGATATTCACCTAACTATAGGACACTCATGGCATAACCACATCGGGGCGTTTCAGGGCAGGCAACTCGATAATCCTGCGGTCATGACCATCGCGCCCGAGAAGCGCTTTTACCAGTAACTTGTAGGAATCCAGATCAAAGGTAACCGACGCTCCGCCAAGGGCCAGGTCCTGCAGATCCTGCTCCTCGTGCACCGTGGTTACATGGATCCAGTTGTAGATCACCAGGTAGTCGGTCTGGCCAGTAAACTGGTTGTGCTCCACCACACTGACCGGCCCCTCCCAGGGCCAGGTTTTCAGCCGCAGCCCGTGAAACGCAATCTGCATTCGCAGGTTGTAACGGGTGCGATCCTCACCGCCCTCGCAGGCCCCCTTGCAGCGCCCCAGAGTACGCTGAAAACAGGGGCCATCGTGGCCGGGTTCCAGGCCCAGCAGTGTGTTGCACAGCTCGTTCTTTGCCGCGATGCCACTGAGCGCCTTTTCGGCATCCCGCTTGCTGCGGAACAGTCCGAAATACTCGCCCAGTCGATGCGGCTCCAGTTCACGCACCAGGTGCGCCTGCAGGAAACCCTGCTCATTCTCCACCAGCTCAATGGTGACCAGTCGCTTGGCAGCCCGGGAGCGACGATTGTAGAGCGGATTCAGGCTCTTGATCTGTTTCAGCTCCAGCAACAGCGCCCCCAGTTCGCCAGCGGTTTCCGTCCACTCCACCCGCCGGAGACTCTCCGACATCCGAACACCACGACTGGAGTTGTGATCTCCGGAAAAGTGCGACGCCACCCGCTGGGCAATGTGGGTGCTCTTGCCCACGTAGAGCAAGGCGTCGTTTTCCCCGTAGAAACGATATACCCCGGGACCGGTCGGCAGTTCATGCAGGATATCCGGGGGCAGATGAGAAGGCACACTGGGGGTTTGCAGCAGGTCACCGATAGCGCGCTCCAAAACCTCATCACCCTTTTCCACCCGGGCATGGAGGAAAAACGACAGCATGGCTTCGACGTCGCCCATGGCCCTGTGACGCTGCACCTGACCCAAACCGTGCCGCTCGATCAGCGAGTCCATGTTGTGGCGACGGAACTCCGGGTACAGCCGCCGGGACAACTTCACCGTGCACAGCACTCTCGCCGTAAACAGTCGCCCCAGCCGGCGGAACTCCTGCTTTATAAAGCCGTAGTCAAAGCGCGCGTTGTGGGCGACGAATACCGTGCCCTCCAGCTGCGATTCCAGTTCATCGGCGATGTCCTCGAACCGGGGGGCATCGGCAACCATCTCGTTGGTGATGCCGGTGAAGTGTTCGATAAAGGCAGAAATTCGAACGTCCGGATTGAGCAAGGTCTGCCACTCGCCCACCTGCTCCCCCTGCCGCCAGAACCGGATGCCGATTTCGGTGATGCGGTCCCGCGCAGAACTTCCGCCCGTGGTTTCAATGTCCAGGAAGGCGAAGGTGGTCTTTTTGAGGTGTTCTGTCTGTTTCGCCATATCCCATCATATATCCATGTAACAAGCCGGTCAGATTCATTTTCTTACGGTTAATACTTAGACATTGGTCTAAACAATGCCCGATTTCATTTGAATGACAGCCTCAGTGGCAATACCTTGTCGTGGGGTCCAACAACAATAAAACCAGTGGAGATAAAAACATGCAGAGCAACAAGCTAAGAACCGCTATAAAGGCGACAACAGCAGTGGTAGTGCTGGGTGTTGCTGGACAGGCTAGCGCAGCGAACTTCAGCGCCGGCGAATACGACATGTCGGTATACGGCTATGCACGCCTCAATGCCAGTTACGATATTGACGAAGAAGTAGGCATTTCAACGCGCTCAGGCGCATACAGCGCTATCAACACCACCGATGCCGACGAACCGACCGGCGTTTTTGGTGCTGACGCAGTACAAACCCGAATTGGGGTAAAAACCACCACTCCGGAAGGCGTCAACATTACCGTTGAAGGTGACTTCCGTGGCGGCACGCTTCGTCTGCGCCATGGCTTCGGCGAATACAACGGCGTTTTGATGGGGCAGACCTGGTCCAACTTCAACAGCTTCGTGGGCAATACTTCGACTCTGGACTTCGACTCACTGCCGGGCCTCGCTGGTCTGCAGGGCCGTGTTGCCCAGGCTCGTTACACGACAGGCCCGCTGTCTTTCTCTCTGGAGCAGCCCAACGCTTCCCTCCTGGTAAATAGCACTACTGTTGACGACGAAGGCAACGAGGTGCCAATCGCTACGGACCCCGGAAAGAAAGACAGCATGCCGGCAATCACGGCACGCCTTGAGGACAGTGCCGGAGGCTTCTCCTACTCTGCCGCCGTTCTAGCGCACCAGGTCGGTTACGATACTGGCACACTAGATGAGTCTGCATTTGGTTTTGCGACCTTCGGCGCGGCCAAACTCGCCCTGTCAGACATGTTCACCATTCAGGGCACCGTCTCCTACTCTGACGGTGCAAACAGCTACCTGTACCGTTCAGGCGAAAACTTTGGCGCTGCCAGTGCCTATGTTGACGCCAGCGGTGACGTGGAAACCATCTCTGGCTATGGCGCGTCTGTCGGCACCGGCATCAGCCTCGGCGGCGGTCGCAGTGTCAACATTGGCTACGGCATGGCCACAGTAGACTGGGACGATGCTGAAGCAGATGGACTCAACGGTGTTGGCGGACAGAGCGAAACCAACTCAGCTGTTATGGCTAACTATCAGTGGACCCCGGTAAACAACGTCATGATGGGCGTTGAATACCAACTCCTGAGCCGTGAAAACGTTGACGGCAGCGATGGCGACGCAAGCCGCGTCTTGTTCGCTGCGCAGTACAACTTCTAAACCCCCTTTAGAAGTTACCTCAGGATTTGCCCCGGCACTATGCCGGGGCCTTTTGGCTCCAGACCGGTGCACTCGCTGGTCTGGCCAGCCCACCACTCAAACCCACCCCTCGAAAAACGCACTTCATTTCAATACCTTACTCTAATCACCTTCTCTGGCATGGCGAATGCATTACAACAGGCAGAGAGCGGAAGGATTTCGCCCTCAGCGACAGATTCAGAGAGGTGACACCATGAAACAAGCTAAAGATTCCGACCTGCTGTTTGAGCTGACACAATCCTGGGAAGAGGATGCGCTGCAAGCCATGCACGACTATTTCGACTGGATGTTCTTTGCAAACTGATATGCCAGAGGGCACAAAAAAGGCCGGGAGCCAACAGCTCACCGGCCTTTTTAATTTGGGAGCGCGGCGTCAGCCCCGCTCCTCACCCGCGCCTAGAGAAGCAGCGTGCGGATATCACTGAGCAACTGAGACAACACGCTGGTGAAGCGCGCCGCATCGGCCCCGTTCACCGCACGGTGGTCGTAGGACAGGGACAACGGCAGCATTAGCCGCGGCTGGAAATCGCCACCGTCCCACACCGGTTTCATAGCCGCCTTGGACACCCCAAGAATAGCCACCTCTGGTGTATTGACGATCGGCGTGAATGCCGTGCCGCCAATACCGCCCAGGCTGGTAATGGTAAAGCAGGCACCCTGCATTTCCTTCGGTTTAAGCTGCTTGTCCCGCGCCTTCTGGGCCAGCTCGGCACTTTCGGCCGCCAACTCCCACAAGCCCTTCTGATCCACGTCACGGATGACAGGAACCATCAGCCCGTGAGGCGTATCCACGGCAATACCAATGTGGATGTACTTCTTGCGGACCACTTCCTTCTTGTCCATGTCCAGCGACACATTGAACTGGGGCAGTTCCGCCAGCGCAACGGCACAGGCCTTGAGCAGGAATGGCAGCGGGGTCATTTTCACGCCACGCTTTTCGCCTGCGGCCTTCTGGGCCTTGCGGAACGACTCCATATCGGTGATGTCCGCTTCGTCGAACTGGGTAACGTGCGGAACGTTCAGCCAGCTTCTCTGCATGTTCGTTGCGGTTGCGGACATCATGCGGGACATAGGCTCCCGCTCGATATCGCCAAACTGGCTGAAGTCCGGCAGTTTCACACTCGGTATGCCGGAACCGGTAGCAACACCACCGCCCTGCTGGACCTGCTGAAGCTGGCTCTTCACGTAGGCGTGAACGTCGTCTTTCAGGATTCGACTCCTGGGTCCCGAGCCCTTCACCCGGGCGAGATCCGCCCCCAACTCCCGGGCCAGTTTTCGGACTGCGGGTCCTGCGTGGACCTTGGCACCGGGCGATGGCGGCTCATAAGTCGAACCCTGCGGCTCGACAGCATCGGCCTTCGACTCACCCCCACTCGACTCAGACGCCCTGGACTCTGATTTCGACTCGGACTTGGATGCCGGTTCTGCCTCTTCGGAAGAGCCGGCTTCAGCCCCCTCTTCCTCAATGGTCATCTCCAGCAGATCATCCCCTTCGGACAGCTTGTCGCCCTCCGAGACGAGGATCTTGCCAACCTTGCCCCCAAAGGGCGACGGGATCTCCATCGTGGCTTTGTCAGATTCCACCGTGACCAGCGGGTCCTCGGCTTCAATCGTGTCACCTTCCGACACGTTGATCTCAATAACGGGAACATCTTCAAAGCCGTCCAGCGAGGGCACCTTGACGGTTTCCTTGCGGGAACCACCAGAAGACTTGGCCGGCTTTGGCGCCTCTTCTTTAGTATCCTCCGAAACGTTTGATGCTTCGTCACCACCCGCGGAGGCACTGGCATCGCCCGAATCGGCGCTTTCGGTGTCAGAAGAATCGTCGTCACCACCACCAGACGCATCCAGGGTGCCAACCACATCCCCTTCCTTCACCTTATCGCCGACTTTCACGGAAATGCCCGTGATTTTACCGGCTGCAGGCGCTGGCAACTCTACCGATGCCTTGTCCGACTCGACGGCCAGGATCGGGTCTTCGGCTTCAACCGAGTCACCCTCGCTGACGAGAACTTCAATAACCTCGACCTCATCCGCTCCGCCGAGATCGGGAACCTTGATTTCCTGTTCACTCATGGCGGACTCCTTAGCTCAGCACCGGGTTCGTTTTATTACGATCGATTCCGTACTTACGCATCGCTTCAAGGACCACATCCTGTTTGATGTCGCCGTCCCGGGCCAGGGCTGCAAGCGCGGTCACGGCCACATGGTAGCGATCCACTTCAAAGTGGCTACGCAGCCGCTCCCGGGTATCACTGCGGCCGAAGCCATCCGTGCCCAGGGTCAGATAGGTCTTCGGAATGTAGGCACGAACCTGTTCAGACAGCAGCTTCATGTAGTCGGTGGAGGACACGACCGGACCGTCCTGCTTCTCCAGGCACTGGGTGATGAACGGCTTCTTGGGCGTATCGTCCGGATGCAGCCGGTTCCAGCGCTCGATGTGCAGACCATCCCGCGCCAGCTCGTTGAAGCTGGTCACGCTCCAGACATCACTGGCCACACCAAAGTCTTCTTTCAGCAGTTCAGCCGCCGCCCGGACTTCGTTCAGGATGGAACCGGCGCCCAGCAACTGGACACGCGGTGATTTCTTACGGCCCTTGGTCTCGACCGACTCAAGCTGGTACATCCCCTTGATGATGCCCTCTTCGACCTTCTTGCCTTTCGGCATGGCCGGCTGCTCGTAATTCTCGTTCTCAATGGTCAGGTAATAGAAGACGTTCTGGTTATCCTCGAACATCTCCTTGATACCGTGCTGAACCACAACCGCCAGCTCATATCCGTAGGCCGGATCGTAGGACTTACAGCTCGGGATGGTTTGCGCCAGGATGTGACTGTGCCCATCCTGGTGCTGCAGCCCCTCGCCGTTCAGTGTGGTGCGGCCTGCCGTGCCACCCACCAGGAAGCCCCGGGCCTGGATATCACCAGAAGCCCACGCCAGATCGCCAACCCGCTGGAAGCCGAACATGGAGTAGAAGATGTAGAACGGCACCAGCGCAAAGTTGTTGGTGCTGTAAGAAGTGGCCGCCGCCATCCAGGCCGCCATGGAGCCATCTTCGTTGATGCCCTCTTCAAGGATCTGGCCTTTCTTGTCTTCCCGGTAGTACATGATCTGGTCACGGTCTTCCGGGACGTATTTCTGACCCTCGGACGTGTAAATACCGAGCTGACGGAACATGCCTTCCATACCAAAGGTCCGAGCCTCATCCGGCACGATGGGGACCACACGCTTGCCGATGCGCTTGTCCTTGGTCAGCGCGGTCAGCAGGCGCACGAAGGCCATGGTGGTGGAAATCTTCCGGTCGCCGGAACCTTCCAGCAGTGCCTTGAACGTATCCAGCGGCGGCGCATCCAGCGGCTGGCAGTCTTTGCGCCGCTTGGGATAGAAGCCACCCAGTTCCTGACGCCGCTTCTTCATGTAGACCATTTCAGGGCTGTCCGGCGCCGGACGGTAGTAAGGCACCTTTTTAAGATCTTCATCTTTAATCGGCACGCCAAAACGATCACGGAAGGCTTTCAGCTGGTCCATGTCGAGTTTCTTCAGGGAGTGCGCCGTATTCTGCGCTTCACCAGCCGTGCCGAAGCCATAGCCCTTGATGGTGTGGGCAAGAATAACGGTCGGACGGTTGCCATGATCGTTCACCGCCTTGTGGTAGGCCGCGTAGATTTTGTACGGATCGTGACCGCCGCGATTGAGCTTCCCGATGTCCTCGTCCGACAGAGTCTCGACCAGCTTGGACAGTTCCGGATACTTACCGAAGAAGTGCTTGCGGGTGTAGGCCGGGCCGTTACTCTTGAAGTTCTGCAGGTCACCATCGACCACTTCGTCCATGACCCGCTGCATGATGCCGTCCTTGTCCTTCTCGAACAGTGGATCCCACATGCGGCCCCAGACCACTTTGAGAACGTTCCAGCCAGCACCACGGAAGATACCTTCGAGCTCCTGGATGATCTTGCCGTTACCCCGTACCGGCCCGTCCAGGCGCTGCAGGTTGCAGTTGACCACGAAGATCAGGTTGCCGAGGTTCTCCCGTCCCGCCATCGAAATGGAGCCCAGGGTTTCTGGTTCGTCACACTCACCATCGCCCACGAAACACCAGACTTTACGGTCACCCATATCAATGAGTTCCCGGCTGTGCAGGTACTTCATAACGTGGGCCTGATAGATGGCCTGGATTGGCCCAAGCCCCATGGAGACGGTGGGGAATTGCCAGTAGTCCGGCATCAGCCAGGGGTGCGGATAGGAAGACAGCCCGTTGCCATCCACTTCTTCACGGTATTTATCCAGCTGCTCTTCTTCAAAACGCCCTTCCAGGAAGGAACGGGCATAGATGCCGGGCGACGAGTGCCCCTGGAAATACACCAGATCCGATTCGCGCTCGTCGTCACCGCCGTGGAAGAAGTAGTTGAAACCCACATCGTACAGGGTCGCTGCGGAGGAGAACGACGATACATGCCCCCCAAGTTCGCCCGGGCGCTGGTTCGCCCGCAACACCATGGCCATGGCGTTCCACCGGATCAACGAACGGATGCGGCGCTCCATGAACAGATCGCCGGGCATCCGGGCTTCCTGGGTAACAGGAATCGTGTTTCTGAAGGGCGTGTTGATAGAGTACGGCAACTCGGTGCCGTCCCGACTGGCGCGCTCCGATAACCGCTCAAGAATAAACTTGGCGCGATCAACGCCCTCATTCTCAATCAGCGACTCAAGCGCATCCAGCCATTCACTGGTTTCGATGGGATCATCGTCCTGGTACATCAAACCCTCCCCCTAAGACTATATAAAGAAGATGCTGGCGCCCATTTCCGACTCGGCGCACGACCTGTTTGAATAGCTGCGTTGGATTACAGGGTGTTGCTATGCTCTTGTTTTAGCGTACTCATCCGCGCCATTTTGCGAACACAAAGCTCTCAACAAGCATAGAACAGCTTTGCCACTTTTCCTGCCGCGCATCCTTTACAGAATGGCCCACTCGCCACAAATGCCAGCGAGAGATCCCACGAAGAGGCAAAGCGCCCCACAAAATGTAGTAATTTTTACATCAGGATGAACAAAAATGCGCTTATTTGAGCAAACCTTCCGCAGCTAAATTGCTTTTGTTTAGATTACTTACGGAAGAATGACGACTTTACCCCCCTCAAGCAACCGGACTCAGACCAATGTCTTAGTCCAGCGCCGGTTACACAATTAGTTCAAACTCTAAACAAAAATTACGAACGAATGCCCACCAGCTTTGCTAAAAACCTCGCTCTTTCGATGGCTTACCCTTCACTCACAGAAACCAACTCTTTAGTGACAAAGATTTTTTTAATTAGACCTGAAAACAAAATCCAACTTTTGTATACTCGCTGCCCACTTTTCCACGGGGGCGCCACACCATCCCGCGCTCCCGCTCCAATGACACTTAACCCTGAGGGCGATCTATGAACTCCATCGTCACCTTCCCGAACCGGATTCCTACTACCGAGTTCGAAGAGAGGCGCTTTAAGGTCTACACAGACCGCCAGCTCGACAAAATCGAGGCGATCCAGAGCCTCCCGGAAGACACCCTGTTCGAAATGAAGGTTGTCGCCAGCGTGCTGCCATTCCGGGTCAACGAGTACGTGATCAACGAACTGATCAACTGGAACAAGGTGCCCAACGACCCGATCTACCAGCTGGTCTTCCCTCAGAAGGGCATGCTCAAAGACGAACACTACGAGCGCATGGCCGAGCTGCACCGCAGCGGTGCCGACAAGAAAGAGATTCAGGCAGTTGCCAAGGAAATCCGCGACGAACTGAACCCGCACCCGGCCGGCCAGATGGAAATGAACATGCCGACCCTGGATGGTGAAGTTCTGGATGGCGTTCAGCACAAGTACCGGGAGACCGTGCTGTTTTTCCCGGCCCAGGGCCAGACCTGTCACTCCTACTGCACCTTCTGCTTCCGCTGGGCACAGTTCGTGGGCGACAAAGACCTGAAAATGGCCAGCACCGAAGCCGAGAAGTTGCACGGCTACCTGAAGGAGCACACCGAAGTCACCGATTTGCTGGTGACCGGTGGCGACCCCATGGTGATGAAAACCAAGAACCTGGTGCAGTACCTGGAACCGCTGCTGGATCCGGAGTTTGACCACATCCAGAGCATCCGAATCGGCACCAAGGCCCTCACCTTCTGGCCGTACCGCTTTGTGACTGACAAGGATTCGGATGAATTGATGGACCTGCTGGCCCGCCTCGTGGACGGCGGCAAGCACGTGGCCATCATGGCCCACTACAACCACTGGCAGGAAATCAGCACCGACATCGCCGAAGAAGCCATTCGCCGCATCCGTGCCACCGGTGCCGAAATCCGTGCTCAGGGCCCACTGATCAAGCACGTCAACGACAACGCCGACGACTGGGCCAAGCTGTGGAAGAAAGAAGTCCAACTGGGCATCATCCCCTACTACATGTTTGTCGAGCGGGATACCGGCGCCAAGAACTACTTCGAGGTGCCCCTGGCCGAGGCCTATCACATCTACCGCGAGGCCATGAAGCAGGTCAGCGGCCTGGCCCGCACCGCTCGAGGCCCCTCGATGAGCGCGGGCCCGGGCAAGGTAGAAGTCCAGGGCATTACCGAAATCAACGGCGAGAAAGTGTTCGTCCTGCGCTTCCTGCAAGGCCGGAACCCGGACTGGTTCCAGCGCCCGTTCTTCGCCAAGTACTCAGACACCGCCACCTGGCTGCACGAACTGGAGCCGGCGTTCGGAGAGGAGAAATTCTTCTTCGAGGATGAGTATGAGGAAATGAAGAAGGGCAACGGCTGATTGACTGGAACTCCTGTACAAAAAACCCCCGCCGATGGCGGGGTTTTTTTCAGTCAGGATGAAGTGATTCAGACTGAGCCAAGAGCAGACGAATAAATTGCTCCTGATCCTGCAAAGTTAAATCAGTTCACTTTTCTCCAGATCTGGCGATGAGAGTAACCTTTGGTACGGTTAATCACGTCAGTACCGCGCACGTGAGACAACCGAACCTCTTCACTCTGATCGAAGTAGGACTTGTTCAAATCCTCATAAGAACAAACCGGACCACAGAAATCTTCCGGCAGCTCTGGATCGTTGTAGGCAAAAGTTCCACTTACGCTTTCAAGCTCACAAACGCCATTATTGAGATTCAGCTCCTGACCAGACACCTGAATACCGGTCTCACTGTACACCAATGTCTGTGTGGCAGTTACGTCTGGACACTCCAGGTTTGAGAAGGTCACATCCCAAGTACCAATCATGCTTTTAGTGTAGTCCGCCGCTTCTTTTGGCGTATAAACCGTGGTGAATGTTCCCCAAACATTAGTGGCATACACCTCACCACTGCTAGCGTCTCTCACCCTTTGCTTGTCCGTCTTGGTGCGGATAATTGTGCCTGTACCAGCATCGTACTTCACCTTGACGACTGAAAACTCCTGCTCTTGAGCATTGGGATCCGGGGCGTCAACCCAGCTGCCTGCTTCCCAATTATCGAAAACCTTGTTTAGCTCCGAATAGTCGCATACGCCCTGATCACAGCCCTTAGCAGGCAAGTCATCTGGAGCGGATGCATAGAGAACTTTTGATCCGGAGTTTTCAGCAGTATTCGTGCTACAACTTACCCCATCGATAGTTAAGCTTGAGCTCAACTCATTACCAGTCTCGGTGTAACCTTCCTCATCAAAGATGACGGTCGTAGTCGCGGTTGTTGCACACTTCTGACCATCCCGCTCAAATGTCGTCCTGGTGTTCCATGTACCTTTCAGGTCGATCGTTTTATCAGATGCTTGGGCCAGCGTTTGCTTGAAGTGGGCGAATGCTGTATCCGCAGTAACAAGCGTTTTGTTATCAGCGCTAAGTACATTATCGACCGAGGTCTGAGCTTCAAACTCTGAAGTTGACTTATCGAAATCTACTTCAACGCCTGAAATTTCAGCCTGGTTTCGAACCGTTTCAGAAATCTTGATACCGTTATCAGGGTTTCCGTCCTCATCCAGAGACTGAAGAAAACGAAGAACGTTAGACAGTTTCTCCTCATGGCTAGCTTCATTAACCATATCCAGCGGAGTCATAACGTCAGAAGCAAAAGCACTTCCAATAAGGGAGTTACCAAGTAAGAAGAATACAATCTCGCCTTCTTCGTACTCAAACTCACCATTGGCATTTGTCAGGCCAGTTTTGGTTGGCGTTACATAACGCAGTCCCTCAACCGCACTATCAAGAAATGTTCCGGTTGTCGCTTGAGTCGTAGATGTTCCGCCATCTGTTCCACCACCAACTTCACCGGTGTTTGAGGAAGAGGAAGAACCAGAACCACCGCAGCCTGACAGAGCAAGACCGCCACCAAGCACTGCTGCAACCAAGGCAGAGCGTTTGAACTCCTTCATTTACTACTCCTTACCGGGGAGCGGATTGGCGCCCCCTTTTAATGAATTACAATTGAGCCATTACCTTTAATAGCAGCCAGAGACTAACCCAACCTGCGCCCAAGAAATTAAAAATGTTGTTAAATTAGATATTTAGATCAAAAGCTAGACAAAACGTCCAAATGGCACATCAACTTGCAATGCAATTGCTACCGAAACTTAGGCACAAATCCCTCCGGCTTATCCCGCAACCATTCCACAAACACCCGAAGCTCTTCCAGCTCCAACAACTTCTCCCGGGTATTGAAATGCAGCCCCAGCTCGTATTCGGAGCATGCCTTATGAATGGCGTTATGGCAGGGGCGGCAGACCCACAGGGTGCGGGTAATCAGTTCCTCCTTGCTGAACAACTTCTGGAATCTCTTCTTACGGTGAAGGTGTTTGGGGATCAGGTGATGACGGGTGAGCTTAACGACCGGGCGCCGGCAAAGCTCACATTGATCCGGCTGTTCAGGCAACTTCAGCATGAGCAATCAACTACCTTTCAGATGAGCGGCTAAGGAGGCGGCAGGAAGTACCGATCCAGCAGATGAGGATCATCAAAATGCCGTCGCCCTACAAAAGATACGGCATGCCGCCCCCACTGGCGCATTCCCCCAGCAGACGGCACCCCTGTCGGCCACAGCAAGAAACGTTCAAGTCGCTCGGTTCCGGCAATCAAACCATCGTCGCCATACAGGCGACCGCCCGCATTCGACAGCCCGCGAAGTCCGTCCAACGACTCCAGGCGATAGCTGTGGATTTCCGCGCCAAGATCAGTCGGGTGGAACCCTGAGGCACCAACGAGCTGATGGTCACCCGCAGAAAGAGACAACAAAGGCGCTTCCTTTCCACCCAGTGGAAGGGACCCGAGCAACCAGATTTGCTCTGCCTCATAATCAACACCAACGCTTTTCACCAGCCCACCTTCTGGCAACAGCCACTGGTGGTAGCAGCCGCAGGGATGAATGGTGTCATACGCCAGCGGCTGCCCCCTCGGGCCCAAAGTGACCCTCCAGATAAAGCCATCGAGCTCTCCGGCGTAGATATCCAACCAGTGCTCTGATGGCCGGCCCGAAAACCAGAGCACATAGACCAGTTGGGGCAGAATCCGCCCTCTCATTCGGGCAAAGCTGAGATGAGTAAACACCACCGGCTCTGGCCGAAACTGCAGCTGCCCATTCAAACCTCGAGCAGGAATTCCCGGCACATCGTGACTGTCCCGCGTCTCAATTCGCCATGCAGGCGCATGACGCTGAAACAGCATCAAACGCAACGATTCGCCCAGAACTGGCACGCCGAGAGAATCTAACGGGTAAGTTTCGACCTCAGAACGCCCAACGACGTCAGTCAGGTCCGGCACATAGGTTCGCCAGCCGGCCAAGGCTTTGTAGTGACCGTACTGATCAACCAGCTCCCCCATGGTCACACCGGCCCGCCAACGAACGACGGGTTTCACCAGCGGATACACCCCAAGAACCTGGGCGGGAGTGCTGTAGCTATCAGGGACCTGCACCGATTCGGCCAGTTTCAACCACAGATCCGACTCCGCCCCCAGCTTCGATACCGCCTGGAGAGCACAGCTCCTCAGATCGTCCAGCCACTGCGAGGACGCATCCGGACCACCCTGAACCTCAAACTGCCAGGCAATATCCGCCTTATCGTAAGCGCGCCCCAACCAATCACGACGCTGCGCGGGTGTAAGCTCTGTCAGATCAAAGCTGGCGAGAAAACGGTCGACTCGTAAATAGGGAAAGCCGGGAGGAGACCACTCCTGAGCATCAAAACGATCATCGCTGACGACCCAGTTACGCCACAGGGTAAAGTGGCGATCACAGTCACGGGAAACCGCGACCGTCGGCTCAGCGGCGTATTGAGGGCTCGCACAACCAGTCAGCACCTCCAGCAGAAGCGCCATCCAGACTACGAGCCACCAGTTTCGCCCCATGATGAACCGTCCACCATCGCCCTATCTTGTGTTTTGAAGGCTGCGCGATGGCATTGGTTCCCGGCGAATGCATCTCTCCGGAATCTATCAGTGCATCAGGGTGTACAGTTTACGGCGATAGGTTCGCACGTCAGGGTTGCTGTTACCCAGCTTATCGAACAGCTCGATCAGGGTGGTTTTGGCGACGCCCTCTTTGTAATTGGCATCCGCCTGCATCAAGCGAATCAACAGCGCCATGGCCTCGCCATTTTCTTCCTTGATTACGTGCTGCAGAGCCAGCTGGTGAAGGGCTTCCGGATTCTTAGGATCGTTTGCCAGAATATGCTCCAGCTCGGCCACCGGCGGTAACTGCCCGGCCTGACGGATAAACTTGATGCGCGCCGCCAGCTGCTTGGCCTGGGACTGGAGTTTCTCTTCGGGCGGCAGACTATCCAGCACCTGCTCGGCCGTATCCACATCCCCCAGCTCGGCTTTCAGCTGGGCAATGTCGATCAGCACCTTGAGGTTATCCGGATCTTGCTGATTCATCTCCGTCAGGATGGCCAGTGCGCCCTCCACATCCCCCTGCTCCCAACGCTTGTGCGCCGCTTCGTAAGGGTCTTCTGCCGGTGCTTCCACGTGCTTGTCGAGGATCTTGCGAACCTCACCTTCGGGCAACGCACCATTGAAGCCATCCACGGCCTGCCCGTCCTTTACCAGAATTACCGTGGGCAGGCTGCGAACACCAAGACTGGCAGTCAACTGCTGCTGTTCGTCAGCGTTTACTTTCGCCA
This sequence comes from Marinobacter suaedae, assembly GCF_030519635.1. Classification (NCBI taxonomy): domain Bacteria; kingdom Pseudomonadati; phylum Pseudomonadota; class Gammaproteobacteria; order Pseudomonadales; family Marinobacteraceae; genus Marinobacter; species Marinobacter suaedae. The sequence continues at coordinate 870,144 of NZ_JAUMIS010000001.1, forward strand.
CCAGGAACTGCCCCTGGTATTCATTCGCCAGTTTTTCCAGGATCGGCATCAACTGTTTGCACGGCGCACACCAGTCGGCCCATACGTCCACCAGAATCGGCGTTTCCGATGAGGCATCCATGACCTGCTGCTGAAAATTTTCCATGGTGGCGTCAAATATGTACGGGGACTCGCTCATGCATTGCACCTGTTATCAATCAATGAATCGTCAAATCTGCCACAGAACGTGGGGGCAGATGACCAGAAATCAAGCAGCCAGCGCAGCAGGCCGTGCCTTGAAATCACCACAACCGTCGTTACATAGACTATAACTTGGCATCCCGGGCAAAAACGCAGACGCACTGGCCCCGATTTCACGCTTTCCGGACGGATATCGCACAGCATGAATGACGAAAACCGCAAAGACAAAATCGAGGAACTCGAAGAAGACATCACCGAATACATCGGCAAGGATGAGCATAGCAAGGGCCTGGCACTGTCGCAGCAGATGATGCCCCGGCGCATGTACGTCCTGCCGGTCTCCAACCGTCCCTTCTTCCCTGCCCAGGTGCAACCGATCATGGTGAACCAGAACCCCTGGCAGGAAACCCTCAAGCGGGTTGGCGAAACCGACCATCGGGTACTGGGCATTTGCTTTGTCGACCATCAGGAAGTGGAAGACGACATCCCCGCCAGCGATGAACTGGAAACCTTTGGCTGCGCGGTTCGCGTCCACCACGCCCAGCAGGAAAACGGCAAGGTTCAGTTTATTGCCCAGGGCCTGCAGCGTTTTCGCATTGTCCAGTGGCTGCGCCGGAAACCACCCTACCTGGTGGAAGTGGAATACCCCTCCGAACCGGAGGAAGATGCCGATGAACTGAAGGCCTATACCCTGGCCATTATCAGCGCCATCAAGGAGTTGCTGCGCAGCAATCCGCTGTACGGCGAAGAGGTCAAACAGTACCTGTCCCGCTTCGGCCCCGATGACAGTTCCCCTCTGGCCGACTTCGGAGCCTCGATGACCAGCGCACCCGGCCATGAACTGCAGGATGTCCTGAACACTCTGCCACTGGTCCGGCGCATGGAGAAAGTCCTGCTGCTGATGCGCAAGGAGCAGGAGGTTGCACGCCTGCAGTCGGAAATCAGTGAAGAGGTCAACGCCAAGGTCCAGAAACATCAGCGGGAGTTCTTCCTGAAGGAACAGCTGAAAGTCATCCAGCGTGAACTGGGCATGGCCAAGGACGACAAGACTGCCGACATCGAACGCTTTGAAGAGCGCATGTCGGAACTGAACCCGCCGGAACAGGTGAGGGAGCGCTTCGCGGAGGAAGTGCAGAAACTGCAGGTGCTGGAACAGGGGTCCCCGGAATACGGTGTGACCCGCAACTATCTGGACTGGCTGACCCAGGTCCCCTGGGGCGTGCATTCCGAAGACCACTTTGACCTGCCAGAAGCACGCCGCGTTCTTGATCGGGACCACGACGGTCTGGAAGATGTGAAAGCCCGGATTATCGAATTCCTGGCGGAAGGTACTTTCAAGGGCGAGATCAGTGGCTCCATCCTGTTACTGGTGGGCCCGCCAGGCGTCGGCAAAACCTCCATCGGCCACTCGGTGGCCGACGCGCTCGGCCGGAAATTTTACCGGTTCAGCGTCGGCGGCATGCGCGACGAGGCGGAAATCAAGGGGCACCGTCGCACCTACATTGGCGCCATGCCGGGCAAGTTCGTCCAGGCACTGAAAGACAGCGGTGTATCCAATCCGGTGATCATGCTGGATGAAATCGACAAGATCGGCGCCTCCTACCAGGGCGATCCGGCCTCCGCCCTGCTGGAAACCCTGGACCCGGAACAGAACAGCGACTTCCTGGATCATTACCTGGACGTTCGCATGGACCTGTCGAAGGTTCTGTTTATCTGCACCGCCAACCAACTGGACACCATTCCCCGGCCTCTGCTGGACCGGATGGACGTCATTCGGCTGTCCGGTTACATCACCGAAGAAAAGCTGGCAATTGCCAAGCACCACTTGCTGCCACGACTGCTGAAACGGGCAGGCCTGCTGAAAAAGCAGATCAACATCACCGATGCTGCCATCAAACAGGTGATCGAAGGCTACGCGCGGGAAGCCGGCGTTCGGAATCTGGAGAAACTGCTGCACAAGATCATTCGCAAGGGTATTGTGAAGCTGCTTGAAGATCCCGACACCCCGGTGCGGGTTGGCGTCTCTAGCCTGCCGGAGTACCTTGGCCAGCCAGCGTTCAAGAAAGAAAAAGCCCTGAAGGGTACCGGCGTGGTCACTGGTCTGGCCTGGACCGCCATGGGCGGCGCCACACTGAGCATCGAAGCATCACGAATTCACGCCAGCCAGCGCGGCTTCAAGCTGACCGGCCAGCTCGGGGATGTGATGCGGGAATCGGCAGAAATTGCCTACAGCTTTATCTCCTCGAACCTAAAGCAGTTCAAGGGGGATCCGATGTTTTTCGACGAGTCCTTTGTGCACCTGCACGTACCGGAGGGGGCTACCCCCAAGGACGGCCCAAGCGCCGGCATCACCATGGCCACAGCCCTGCTGTCCATCGCTCGCAAGGAGCCGCCGCAGCAGAACATCGCCATGACCGGCGAACTGACGCTAACGGGGCAAGTGCTACCGGTGGGAGGCATTCGGGAAAAGGTGATTGCCGCCCGGCGCCAGAAAATCACCAACCTGATCCTGCCGGAGGCGAACCGGGGAGACTTTGAAGAGCTGCCGGACTACCTCAAGGAAGGCCTGACGGTGAATTTTGCCAGGCATTACAATGACGTGTTCCAGGTCTGCTTCGCCAACAAACCCCGCAAGGGCTCAAGCGTTCACTGAGAAACTGGTCCTACCAGTGAGCGGCCTCCTTGACGCTCACTGGGCCGCTGTCTTTACTGCCACTGAACCAGTGTTCAAAAAGCAATCAGCGGAGAACGTTCCGATTCTCCGCCCCGATTCGTGGACCAAGGAGCGGAAAACAATGAACAAGAAAGCCCCTGTGATGTGCCTGGCTGCGAGCGTTGCAGCCATCTCGTTCGCCCATGCCCAGTCTGATGAAACGCTTAAAAAGTTGGGAAGTTTCAAGACTACCGGGAAGGCCGAATTTACAGTCATTGACCAGCAGAGCGACAGCGCTGACGCCATCCGGAAAACCCTGGAAAAAATCACCCTGCCCAAGGGCTTCGAAATTACCCTGTATGCGCTGGTGCCCGATGCCCGCCACATGGCCGTCGGCCCCCAGGGCGTTGTCACCTTTGTCGGAACCCGGAAAACTGAGGTCTGGGCTGTCACCGACCGGGACAAAGACCGGGTTGCGGATGATGTAAAGAACTTTGCACCATCGCTTGCAAAGTCGGTCCCCAACGGCCCCTGCTTCTCACCGGACGGAGTTCTTTATATCGCCGAGCAGAACCGGGTACTGGCCTACCCGGCCGCCGAATTTTTCTATGAGGGCGGGGACGTTGTGGCTTCGGAAGTGATTCCCGGTGGCGAATTGATTCCCGAGGAGTTTGTCAGTTACAACCACACCGCCCGGGTCTGCGATGTCGGTCCCGATGGCAAACTCTATATCTCCCTGGGCCAACCCTACAACGTCCCACCGAAGGAGCATATGGAGACGTTCAATGAGGTGGGTATAGGCGGCATCATCCGGGTCAACCAGGACGGCACCGAACGGGAAGTGTACACCCGCGGCGTCCGGAATTCGGTGGGCCACGACTTCAACCCGACCACAGGCGAGCTGTGGTTTACCGACAACCAAGTCGATGGTATGGGTGACGACATCCCACCGGGTGAGATCAACCGCCAGACTGCCATGGGCCAGAATTTTGGCTTCCCATGGTACGGCGGCGGTGACGTTCGCACCAACGAATACAAGGATGAGGAAGTGCCGGGCGACGTGGTATTCCCGGTGTCCGAAACCGTCGCCCACGCTGCCGACCTGGGTATGATTTTCTACCGGGGCAACATGTTTCCGAAGAAATACCAGGGCGGGATCTTTTCAGCCCAACACGGCTCCTGGAACCGCACCACCCCCATCGGCGCCCGGGTCATGTTTACCCCGGTTGATGCGGACGGCAATATTGCCGGGGAAACCGTTCCCTTCGCCGAGGGCTGGCTGGATGAAAACGGCGAATACCTGGGTCGCCCGGTCGATGTAGCCCAACTTAAAGACGGGTCACTGTTGGTCTCCGACGACCTGGCCGGCGCCGTTTATCGAATCGCCTACACCGGCTCAGGCTCCTGAGTCATGCCTGCCCAGTGCCGGAGAGCAGAACGCTCTCCGGCAAACCGGAGACTCTGCATGTCGAAAGCATTCAGAACAGCCCTTGAACGGGCGCTGGTGCCAGCGTTACTGCTATCCGCCGTGTCCCTTCCGGTCTATTCGGCCGATCCCGAGGCCGGACGTAAACTCGCAGCGCAATGCAAAACCTGCCACGGCCTGGACGGCATCGCGACCATTCCCATCGCGCCCAACCTCGCGGGCGAAAGTCAGATCTATATACAGAATCAGCTGAAAGCCTTCCGCAGCGGCAAACGGGAACATGAAATGATGACAGTCGTCGCCCGGGACCTGACCGATCAGCAGATTGCCGACGTGGCGGCGTGGTATGAATCGATCGAAGTCACTGCGAAACTGCCAGAGTAACCGTCAGGTACGATACCCGCCCTCAGGATTTGGACTCCGATTTCCAGCCGTCCTCCCGCAGTACCGGCCCGACGTGCAGCACGGGTGAGGCGTCGATCTCATCGGCGTCCATCATGTTCGCCACTCGCTGCAACGACGCCAGAATCATGGTCTGCTCCCACTCGTCCAGGCTCTGAAACTTCTTGATGAACTCTTCCTGGAGCGGGTTTGGCGCCTTGGCAAGCAGGTCGGCCCCGTCCTCGGTCAGATGGGCATGCACTTTGCGCTTATCCTGGGTACTGCGAACCCGGTACACCAGCTTGCGGTGCTCCAGCCGATCCAGAATCGTGGTCACGGTAGCCTGGCTCAAACTCACCTTGTCGGCGATGGTTCCGATCGTCACTTCGCCGAGGTCACGTATGGTCCGCATAATCAAAAGTTGAGGGCCAGTCAGCCCGTTGTGCTTGCTCAGCCGCTTGGAGTGAAGATCCGTCGCCCGGATAACACGCCTAAGCGCTACCAGCACCTGCTCGTAATTGTTCACAGAATCGCTCCGATCTGGGGCAAGCGCCCCTGATTGATATGGACCGGAGGCTGAGGGCGACTTCGAGTACACGGTCTTGCTACTCGCCATCTGCTTTGGCCTCGTTCCGATGGTCAAACACTTTCATCCGGGAAATATCGGTTTATTTATACCACTAATTATTAGAGGGCTCTACACCACCAAATGCAAGTCGCTAATTGCCCTAACCATCTGACCCCCGGCTGATTACAAGATGCAGCCCTTTTTTCCAACCGCCACTATGCTAAGGTCAGCAACTTTTTCAAAAACCTGTAAAGCAACCCGTAAACGTGGAACGCTATTCATGATCTGCCGACAGCTCCTCCTGCATTCCCTTTCTTCCCAATCCGTTGCGTCCCGCCTGCGTTTCGGACGCCCGCTGGCCCGGATCGCGGCGATGATCACACTGATGCTGGCATTCAGCGCTCAGATCCACGCACAGGGCACAGACACCGCACCACCGGGGAAAAAAGACATCATGGAAGAGGATATTGCCGCCGCACTGGCGGACCTCGAAGAGCCCATGTACACGCCCTTTATCGAGCTTTACCTGCTTGAAGAAACCAAGGCCCTGCGCAAGGAAATGCAAACCACCCGCGCCGAACTGATCGAAAAGGTGGTGGACAAGGAACTGTCTGTGGCGGACAAGACTATGTCTTACGCCACCGACACGGTCACCTACTTCTTCTACCTGATTGCCGGCGCCAGTTCGATTCTGGTTGTCATCGGCTGGAACTCCATCCGCGACATGCGGGCTCAGCTCACCAGCCTGGCAGAAAAGCGGGTGAACGAACTGGTCGTGGTCTACGAAAAGCGCCTCAAGGACATCGAAGAACAGCTCCAGCAGAAGTCTGACATTATTAACCAGAACCAGTTCGAGATTGAACGTACCAATGAAATTCACTCCCTGTGGCTGAAAGCCAGTCAGGAAACCTCCCACCAGAACAAGATTTCTGCCTACGACCAGATTCTGGATCTGCGCCCGGACGATGTGGAAGCACTCAGCTACAAGGCCGATGCTGTTCTGGAAATGCAGGAACCCCTGTGGGCCATCAGCCTGTGTCAACGCGCCCTGAAGCTGGATCCGGACAACGGCCACGCCCTGTATCAGCTGGCCTGCGCCAATGCCGAAATTGGCCGCTGGGAAGACGCCGTGGCCACGTTACAAAAAGCAATAGACATTTCCGAAGCTTACAGAGACGATGCCTCGGTCGACCTGAGTTTCGAGCAGCTGCGGGAGCATGACAGCTTCCGCACACTGGTCTTTCCGGATAAGGAAGAAAGCTCGGACACCTGATTCAGACATCGTAAAAAAACGTGACTTTTTCTCGGCCGGGCATCCCCGCCACTGCTGCAGTGGCCGGTGCCTTGACAAGCCCGCAGCTGTGGTGTTTGTTTAACTCGCTGAGAACAAAAGAATAACCCTGAAAAGAAACAGGAAGGATCCAATGAAAACGTCAGTTAAAAAGCTAGTGACTGCTGTAAGCACTTCCGTTGCCCTGATGGCCGCGGGCAACGCCGCTGCAGAAATCCAGATCGGTATCGCCGGCCCGATGACCGGTCCGGTTGCCCAGTATGGTGACATGCAGTTCTCCGGTGCCCGCATGGCGATCGAGCAAATCAACGCCAACGGCGGCGTGATGGGCGAGCAGCTGGTTGCCGTTGAATACGACGACGTGTGCGACCCGAAGCAGGCCGTAACCGTGGCCAACAGCATGGTGAATGATGGCGTTCAGTTCGTTGTCGGCCACCTGTGCTCAAGCTCCACCCAGCCCGCGTCTGACATCTACGAAGACGAAGGCATCCTGATGGTTACCCCGGCTTCCACCAGCCCGGACATCACCGAGCGCGGCTATGAGCTGGTGTTCCGCACCATCGGCCTGGACAGCATGCAGGGCCCGGTTGCCGCCAACTACCTGGCCAGCCTGAACCCTGAGCGCGTTGCCATCGTTCACGACAAGCAGCAGTATGGTGAAGGTATTGCGACCGCCGTTCGCGACACGCTGGAAGCCAAAGGCGTCGAGATCGCCATGTTCGAAGGCATCACTGCCGGCGACAAGGACTTCTCCTCCCTGGTCACCAAGATGAAGCAGGCCGACGTGGACTTCGTTTACTACGGCGGTTACCACCCGGAGCTTGGCCTGATTCTGCGCCAGGCCGGTCAGGCTGGCCTCGACGCCCGCTTCATGGGTCCTGAAGGTGTCGGTAACAAGGACATCAACACCATTGCCGGCGAAGCCGCTGAAGGCCTGCTGGTGACCCTGCCACCGAGCTTCGACAAGAAGGCTGAGAACCAGGCGCTGGTGAAGGCGTTCCAGGACAAGGGTGAAGATCCGTCCGGCCCGTTCGTACTGACCTCGTACGCAGCAGTCCAGCTGGTCGTCGACGGCATCAAGCAGGCTGAGTCCACCGATCCGTTTGAAGTGGCCCAGGCTCTGCGCAGCGGCAGCTTCGAAACGCCGATCGGTACCGTTCAGTACGACGAAGCCGGTGACCTGCAGTCTTTTGAGTTTGTTGTTTACGAATGGCATTCAGACGGCAGCAAAACTCCGGTAAACTAAGCCGGAACCGTTAACTAACGGTAATCCAAAGAGCACCTTCTCGCCATGCCCCGGGAGAAGGTGTTTTTCTTGGCTATCAAGCTTTTTTCCGCCCCCGGCCGGATGTTCCGTACCGGGGGCGAAATTTAGCAGAGAGCGGGCATTCAGAGAGTTCCAAAAACCATGCAAGACCTCTTGTATTTCTTTCAACAACTTATAAATGGGCTAACGATCGGAAGCACCTACGCCCTGATTGCCATCGGCTACACGATGGTTTACGGAATCATCGGAATGATTAACTTCGCCCACGGTGAGATCTACATGATCGGCGCCTACACCGCGCTGATCGCGATCACCGGGCTGGCGACACTGGGTATCGCCTGGCTACCCCTGATACTGATTGTTGCGCTGGTGTGCGCAATGATTGTATCGAGTTCCATGGGCTGGGCCGTTGAACGGGTCGCCTATCGCCCTGTGCGTGGCCGGCACCGACTCATACCACTGATCTCGGCCATCGGTATGTCGATCTTCCTGCAGAACTACGTACACCTGGCACAGGGTTCCCGGAACATCGGCTTCCCATCGCTGATTCAGGGCGGTTTCACCTTCGGTTCCGAAGGCTCTTTCCAGATGTCTCTGTCCTACATGCAGATTACGATCTTCATCACCACGCTGATCTGTATGACCGCGTTGTCTCTGTTCATTTCCCGCTCCCGCATTGGTCGGGCCTGTCGCGCCGTCTCCCAGGATCTGGGCATGGCCAACCTGCTGGGCATTGATACCAACCGCATCATTTCCGCCACCTTCGTTATTGGTGCGGCGCTGGCAGCGGTCGCGGGTCTCCTGCTGGGCATGTACTACGGCTCTATCGACCCGCTGTTCGGTTTTATTGCCGGCCTTAAAGCCTTCACTGCAGCGGTGCTGGGCGGCATCGGCAGTATTCCTGGCGCCATGCTCGGCGGTCTGATTCTGGGTGTTGCCGAGAGCATGACCTCCGGCTACCTCAGTGGCGAGTACAAGGACGTGGTCTCCTTTGGCCTGCTGATCCTGATTTTGCTGTTCAAGCCCACCGGCCTGCTTGGCAAACCGGAGGTTGAGAAAATCTGATGCCTGCTCAAAATTTCAAACACGCGCTGTTTTGCGCGGTGATCACGCTGATCATTGCCTATCCCATTCTTGGTCTGAACCTCGAAGCCCAGGGCATTAACGTAACCCTGACCGGCGCCGACACCTTTACCATTGTCAGCGTGTTTCTGGCCGCCGTCGTGGTATTCCTGTTCCAGCTGTTCCGCGACAACATCATGGGGAGCCTCCAGGGCGTAATGTCCGGCCTGAGTTCCGGCACTCAAAAGGAGCCGATGGCGGAGAACAAGCGCGCCAAGATCGAGTCCTGGGTGCTGACCGGCATCGTGGTTCTTGCCCTGTTCTGGCCGTTCTTTGTCTCACGAGGCGCCGTTGACCTGGCTACCCTGGTACTCATCTATGTGATGCTGGCCCTGGGCCTGAACGTGGTTGTGGGCCTCGCCGGCCTGCTGGACCTTGGGTACGTGGCCTTCTACGCAGTGGGCGCCTATACCTTCGCATTGCTGTCCCAGTACACCGGCATTTCCTTCTGGGTGTCGCTGCCCCTGGGTGCCCTGCTGGCCGCGCTGTTCGGGCTGGTGCTCGGATTCCCGGTCCTGCGACTCCGCGGGGATTATCTGGCGATCGTGACCCTGGGTTTTGGTGAAATCATCCGGATCCTGCTGAACAACTGGACCAGCCTGACTGGCGGCCCGAACGGTATTGGCGGCATTCCGGATCCCACACTGTTCGGCATGGAGTTCGGTCGCCGAGTGAAGGAAGAGGGCAACACCTCCTTCCACGAGACCTTCGGTATTGCCTACAGTGGCGAGCACAAAGTAATCTTTCTGTACCTGATTGCCCTGGTGCTGGCGGTCTTCACGGCTCTCGTCATCCGCCGCTTCATGCGCATGCCCGTGGGCCGTGCCTGGGAAGCCCTTCGGGAAGACGAAATCGCTGCCCGCTCTCTGGGCCTGAGCCGCACCGCTGTCAAGCTGTCCGCGTTCACCATCGGCGCTTTCTTTGCCGGTTTCGCCGGTACCGTGTTCGCCTCCAAGCAAGGCTTTATCAGCCCGGAATCGTTCGTATTCCTCGAGTCCGCCATCATCCTGGCGATCGTGGTACTGGGCGGCATGGGTTCACAGATCGGTGTGGTACTGGCCGCAATTGCCGTGACCATCCTCCCTGAACTGGCCCGTGAATTCTCCGAATACCGCATGCTGGTGTTCGGTGCCGCCATGGTACTGATGATGGTTTGGCGTCCGCAGGGACTCATGCCCATGCGCCGCATTCACATTGAACTCAACAAGCAGGATTAACGGACGATGCTAGACGTAAAGAATCTGTCCATGCGCTTTGGCGGCCTGCTGGCTGTAGATCAAGTGTCTCTGGACGTAAAAGAACGGGAAATTGTTTCCGTCATCGGCCCCAACGGGGCCGGTAAAACCACGGTATTTAACTGCATCAGCGGTTTCTACAAGCCCACCGGAGGCACCATCAGCTTCCAGGGCGAGGAAGTGCAAGGAAAGCCGGATTACCAGATTTCACGGTTGGGCATGGTGCGAACCTTCCAGCACGTGCGCCTGTTCAACCAGATGACGGTAGTGGAGAACCTGCTGGTTGCCCAGCACCGGCACCTGAATACCAACCTGATTGCCGGCCTGCTGAAAACGCCGGGCTACCGGGACCGGGAGCAAAAGGCCCTGGACCGTGCTGCTTACTGGCTGGACCGCGTAGGCCTTCTGGAACTCGCTAACCGGGAAGCCGGCAACCTCGCGTATGGCCAGCAGCGCCGGCTGGAAATCGCCCGCTGCATGGTGACCGAGCCCAACCTGCTGATGCTCGACGAGCCGGCAGCAGGTCTCAATCCGGCGGAAACCAAGGATCTCAACCAGCTGATTGTAAGCTTGAAAGAAGATTACTGCGTTTCCGTGCTGTTGATTGAGCACGATATGAGTCTGGTCATGGATATTTCCGACCGCATCAACGTAATCAACCAGGGTCGTCCTCTTGCCAGCGGAACTCCGGACGAGATCCGCCAGAACGACGACGTGATCAAAGCTTACCTGGGTGAGGCCTGAGGAAATCCAATGCTAGTACTAGAAAATGTCCATACCCACTACGGTAAGATCGAGGCGCTGCATGGCGTCTCGGTTGAGGTCAACAAAGGTGAGATTGTCTCCCTGATTGGTGCCAACGGCGCCGGTAAGACCACCCTGCTGATGACGGTTTGCGGCACCCCCCAGGCCACATCCGGCCGGGTGATCCTGGAAGGCCGGGATATTACCCATGAGCCCACCTCGCAGATCATGCGTTCCGGCATTGCCATCGTGCCTGAAGGCCGCCGCATCTTCTCGGGCCTGACGGTGGAAGAAAACCTTCACATGGGGGGCTTCTTCAACACCAAGGCGGAGATTCGCAAGAGCCAGGATCATGTGTACGAACTGTTCCCGCGCCTGAAGGAACGGGAGAGCCAGCGCGCAGGCACCATGTCCGGCGGTGAGCAACAGATGCTGGCCATCGGCCGCGCCCTGATGAGCAAGCCGCGCATGATCATCCTGGACGAGCCCTCGCTGGGCCTTGCCCCGATCGTGATCAAGCAGATTTTCGAGATCATCGGCCACCTGCGCGACGAGGGGATCACCGTCTTCCTGGTCGAACAGAACGCTCACCAGGCGCTCAACCTGGCGGACCGTGGCTATGTGCTCGAAACCGGCAAGATCCGCCTGCACGACACCGGCAAGAACCTTTTGGCCAACCCGGAAGTGCAAAATGCCTATCTCGGCGGCTGATGAATGAATCATCAGTATCCTGAAGCCGGCGCATGGTTCCATGCGCCGGCTTTTGTGTTTTTAAACACGACACAAACTCCCCTCCCCGATTTTTTCAGGAGAAATCAATTACTCACACCGCTTTCCGCTTGCACTTTCGGGTTTTGAACTATACTCAGACGAACGGTAATCCTGTCTCCGCACAAACCAGTCAGGGCCGTTTCCGCAATGCAGCGCCCGATTCCGGGCCTCCATGCGTTGACCGCGCAACCACACAAAGGAGTGGATAATGAAAAAACTGATTGCAGGTGCAGTTCTTCTGGGTGCTTCGTCTCTCGCATTTGCTCAGCCGGGCTGTGGCGTTGGCGCCATGATCTGGAAGGGCCAGTCCGGGGCGGCCCCGCACATTCTAGCGGCGACCACCAACGGCACTTTCGGTAACCAGACGCTGGGTATGACCACCGGCACGCTGGGTTGCGACACCGATCAGTCTGTACAATCCATGGCGTTGTTCATGGACAACAACATCGACAAGGTCGCCCGCGACATGTCCCGCGGCAGTGGTGAAAATCTCGACACAATGGCGGTCCTGCTTGGTGTAGATCCGGCCGATCGAGACGCCTTCCGCAAGGTGCTGCAGGATAACTTCGCCACCATCTTCCCCAACTCAGACACCACGTCCGGTGAAGCGGTTGACGCCATCGTTGCCGTACTGGAAAAGGACAAGACCCTGAGCAAGTACGTCTCGGCTTAATGTCGATGATCTAAGGAATGCCCGAGCGCCACGGATGGCAAAGCCTTTCTGTATTCCATCACGCTAAAATCCGGAAGTATTAAAACCCATGGGCAATCTGTTCCGCCTGGGGCTTGTAGTGTGCTGGCTGGCTCAGTTCCCGCTTGCACAGGCCCAATCGACACTTGCTGATAGCAACAAGCTGTATCTGGACCCTGCGTGGCTGACGCTGGGTCACTACCACCCCGACAAATTTGGCGGCGGCTATACGAGCCAGGCGGACGATCCGGCCTTTTTTCTGAGCGAACAGGGGAAACACTCCCCGGAATCAGAGTTAACTGCCACACTGGACGCCATCCAGCAACCCGGTAATGGCGATGGTCATGCCCAATGCCGGTTCCCGGCCCGCACCACCTGGCTGGCAGACACGCTCGATCTCTCCTTGCCTCGGGTTACCTGCCCGGCCTATCGGGAATGGGCTAACGAACTCAATACCGCGAGTGTGACACTGGTATTTGCGGCCTCCTACCTGAACAGCCCCTCGTCCATGTTCGGCCACACCTTCCTGCGCCTCGATCCCCCAAGCACGGACGCCACCACCAATCTGTTGCTGGCAAGCACCATCTCCTATGCGGCCGATGCCGCCGCCCACGACAGTGAACTCCTGTTTGCCTACAAGGGCATCTTTGGCGGGTATCCGGGGATTACCAGCGTTCAGCCCTACTACGAGAAGATTCGCCTGTATTCCGATATCGAACATCGAGACTTGTGGGAATATCGGCTCAATCTGTCGGAAACTGAGGTGGATCAGTTGCTGGCACACGCCTGGGAAATTCAGGATCGCAACTTCGATTACTACTTCTTCGATGAGAACTGTGCTTATCGTTTGTTAGCCCTTATCGATGTAGCGCGGCCGGGCACCCGGTTGTTGGGCGAAGTATCCACACACGCGATTCCATCCGATACCGTGCGATGGGTGCTGGACAAGGATCTGGTCCGCGATATTCACTACCGCCCCTCGGCCGCTACCGAAGTGGCTTACAGTCTGAACATACTGCCCGAGGCACATCAGGACCTGGCCGCTGCCATTGCCACTGGCGACATCAGCGCGGAATCCGAAGAGCTTGCGGGACTGTCTGATGAAGAACGGGCCCGACTCCTGGATGCCACCTACGATTACGTGCGCTACCAGAGCGAAGCGGAAGACTGGCCCCGGGACTATGCGGCGCCCCTGTCCCACCAACTCCTGAAAGAGCGCAGCAAGGTGGATGACGCAGTGGCATTACCCTCGCCGCCCCAGCCTGCTGTAAGGGATGACGAGGGCCACAACACCTTTCGCGCCAGCCTGGGCGCTGGACAGATCGACCATCGCGAGTTTATCCGCCTTAGCCTGCGCCCTGCCTATCACGACCTCCTTGACCCTCCGGCAGGTTATCGGGAAGGTGCGCAACTCCAGTTTCTAGGATTGGATACCCGCTACTACACTGATAATGATGAATGGCAGGTTGAGGAATTAATCGGCGTCGAAATCCGATCCCTCAGCCCCAGGGATGCGTTTTTCGAACCGCTTTCCTGGCAGGTTGGGTTCGGTGGGCGCCGTACTGACACCGGCAGTAAGCGAGTATTTACTGCCTACCTGGATGGTGGGGCCGGTGGAAGCTGGAAACTTGAGGACCATCTGCAAGCTTTTGCTCTGGCCACCGCCGACCTTGAGGTGGACGACGACCTTCGCCGTGGTTATGACGTCGCACCCGGGGTTGACGTGGGCCTGCTGTACCAGGCGCCTCGCCTGAGCCTGCTCGCGGGCCTGAAGACAAAGGCGTGGATTGTCAGTGACCAGCATCGCCAGGATCAGGCCTACGCCAGGGCCGGCTGGCATTTCCAAAGGGGTCTGAGCCTGTACACCGAATTGACCCGGGAAGACCACTACGACAGGTACCAGAGCATATGGCAAGCCGGCGTTCACGCATACTTCTGATGGTTCGGGAGGCAACCCTGAAAACCTGGCTTGCCGTGGTTCTGGCCGGCCTGGGACTGATGACGGGTTGCAGTAGTGCATTTTTCTACCCCGACGACATCACCTACGTCACACCGGGACGCCTTAACCTGACCTACGAGGACGTTTATCTGGACACCCGTGACAGGGAAACCCTGCATGGCTGGTGGCTACCCGCAGAACCCTCTGAGGCACCTCCCAAAGGCACTGTGTATTTTCTCCATGGCAATGCCCAGAATATCAGCAGCCACATCCTGAACGTGTCCTGGTTGCCGGAGCAGGGCTATAACGTCTTTGCCCTGGATTATCGGGGCTATGGTAAGTCAACGGGTGCACCAGACATTGAAGGCGCCCTGCACGACGCAGAAACCGGCCTGAACTGGCTGAACACACGGGACGAAGTCCGCACAGGACCTCTTTTCCTGCTGGGCCAGAGCCTTGGCGGAGCGCTGGGGGTCGCACTGGCGAGTGAATGGATCAAGCGAGGCAAAGAGCCGGGCATCGACGGGGTGATCATCGACGGCGCATTTTCCGGGTTTCGCGGTATCGCAAGGGAAAAACTCAGCAGCTTCTGGCTGACCTGGCCACTTCAAATTCCCCTGAGCTGGACCATTCCGGACGATTACGAAGGCGTGGACCGAGTCAGGGATATCAGCCCGGTTCCCCTGCTGGTGATTCACAGCCTTCGGGATGAGGTGATCCCGTTCCATCATGGCAAGGCGCTTTTCGAAGCAGCAGCCCAGCCCAAACGACTGATCGCTACCGACACCCCGCACGCTGCGACGTTCATTCTTCCTGAACATCGGATCACCGCGCTGAGCTTTTTCGACGAGGCCGGCGCCGAGCAAACCCAGGTATCCGCCGCTCAGGAGCCATAAAAAAACCCGCATCTCCCTGAGGAGTGCGGGTTTTTCCTTCAGCCGCCAGCTATCAGGCGGAGAAGTCGGTCGGCTGCTCGCCTTCCTTCACTTCTTTCATGGACAGCTTGACGCGACCGCGGTTGTCCACATCCAGCACCTTAACCAGAACTTCCTGGCCTTCGCTCAGCTCGTCAGTCACGTTCTCGATGCGACGGTCAGAGATCTGGGAAATGTGCACCAGACCATCCTTGCCAGGCAGGATGTTAACGAAGGCACCGAAGTCCACAATGCGCTCAACGCGACCACTGTAGATGGCACCCACTTCGATTTCAGCGGTGATTTCAGTAACCCGCTTGACCGCGGCCTGGGCAGAAGCCTGGTCGTCGGCGTAGATTTTCACATTTCCGTCATCGTCCAGATCGATGGAAGCACCGGTCTCTTCACAGATAGCACGGATGGTGGCCCCACCCTTGCCGATCACGTCGCGGATCTTGTCCGGGTTGATCTTGATAGCGGTAATGCTCGGTGCACGGTCAGACAGTTCCGGACGGGACTCGGCAATAACCTTGTTCATCTCTCCCAGGATGTGCAGACGCGCTTCGTGAGCCTGCTCCAGAGCGATTTCCATGATCTCGTCGGTGATACCGTTGATCTTGATATCCATCTGCAGTGCGGTCACACCATCTTTGGTACCGGCTACTTTGAAGTCCATGTCGCCCAGGTGATCTTCGTCACCCAGGATATCGGTCAGAACCGCGAACTTATCGCCTTCCTTGACCAGACCCATGGCGATACCGGCAACCGGCGCCTTCAGCGGTACACCCGCGTCCATCAGTGCCAGGCTGGAGCCACATACGGAAGCCATGGAGCTGGAACCGTTGGATTCGGTGATCTCGGATACCGCACGGATGGTGTACGGGAACTCGTCGATGGTCGGCATAACGGCCGCAACACCACGCTTGGCCAGACGACCGTGACCGATCTCACGACGGCCCGGGCTGCCCATACGACCGGCTTCACCAACGGAGTACGGAGGGAAGTTGTAGTGGAACAGGAACGGATCCTTACGCTCGCCTTCCAGCGCATCGATGATCTGCATATCACGGGCAGTACCCAGAGTCGCAGTTACGATGGCCTGGGTCTCACCGCGGGTAAACAGGGCAGAACCGTGAGTGCTCGGCAGGACGCCAACTTCGATCTCGATCGGACGAACGGTCTTGTTGTCACGACCATCGATACGCGGCTTGCCGTCAATAACCTGGTTGCGAACAACCGACTTCTCGATCTTGCCGAAGTACTTCTTCACTTCCTCTTCGGACGGCTGGCCTTCTTCTTCCCCGGCCAGTTTCTCAACCGCAGCAGTCTTGATCTCGCCCAGACGCGCATAACGCTCCATCTTGTCACGGATGGTGTAGGCTTCTTCGATCTGGCCAGCAAACTCGCCCTTGATGGCATTCAGCAGTTCGGTATTTTCCTGCTCTGGCTGCCACTCCCAGCGCGGCTTGCCGATTTCAGCAGCAAACTCTTTAATGGCGGTAATGGCAGTCTGCATTTCCTGGTGACCATACAGAACGGCTCCCAGCATCTGGTCTTCGGTCAGGCCCTTGGCTTCGGACTCAACCATAAGAACCGCTTCGTCAGTACCGGCAACAACCATGTCCAGCAGGGAGGTTTCCAGTTCCTCGAAGGTCGGGTTCAGGAAGTAGCCACGCTCGTTGGTGAAGGCAACACGAGCTGCGCCGATCGGGCCGTCAAACGGAATGCCGGAGATAGCCAGAGCCGCGGAGGCAGCCAGCATGGCAGCAATGTCCGGATCCTGGGTCTTGTTGGCAGACATCACGGTCAGGACAACCTGAACTTCGTTCATGTAGCCATTCGGGAACAGAGGACGGATCGGACGATCGATTAGGCGAGAGGTCAGGGTTTCCTTTTCGGAAGGACGACCTTCACGCTTGAAAAAACCACCGGGGATTTTGCCCACGGCGTAGGTCTTCTCGGTGTAGTTAACGGTCAGTGGGAAGAAGCCCTGGCCCGGCTTTGGCTCTTTAGCGCCAACAACGGTGCCCAGTACGGACACATCGTCGATGGAGACCAGAACGGCGCCGGTTGCCTGACGGGCAATACGACCGGTTTCCAGAGTGACGGTCTTGCCACCCAGTTCAAACGTTTTCTTGGTAGGGGTTAGATTCAGGTTCACAAATCGCTCCTGGCAATGTGTTTCCAATTCATTGAACCGATGCCCGCGGGAATCGGTCATGTCGATTGCAGTTCAGTGCCAAGGCATCCAAAAAACACTCTGTCTGAAAGCTAACAGGCTGTTGCAAAACCCCGGAGATTTCTTTGGCGAACACCCGGGCTTTCAACAACCTGCTATCAGTTTCGGCTTTCGGTTACGACAGATGGGCTCCCTCGATGATTGACACGTTCACTGCGGCTTTCTTGAAGAGAAATACACAACCGGCAGAACCCGTGAGGATTCCGCCGGTTGTTCGGGCTCAACGGCGCAAGCCGTCAACGCCCTGAAGGTCAAAAAGACCCTATTAACGACGCAGACCAAGACGCTTGATCAGCTCCAGGTAACGGTCAGCGTTCTTACGCTTCAGGTAGTCCAGCAGCTTACGACGCTGGTTTACCATGCGAATCAGGCCACGGCGGGAATGGTGATCCTGCTTGTTGGCCTTGAAGTGATCCTGCAGCTTGTTGATGTTGGCGCTCAGCAGAGCTACCTGAACTTCAGGAGAGCCGGTATCGCCATCACCTTGCTGATAATCCTTTACGATCTGAGCTTTCTCTTCGGCAGAAAGAGCCATAATTCACCTCATTGTTTGCGGTGCTTTCGAATACAGCCGAACCGCGCACCTCTACAGCCCGGCTACTTCAGCGGACGTTAAAATTTCCCGCTATTCTTTACCAGCCGACGGGGCGCTAACTCACACTCCTCGCCGTCCGGCAATGCTTCGGCCACCCCCAGAAAACGGTCGGCACCATACAAGCGCACATACCCGCTCAGGGATGAGCCCGGTATTCTAACTGGTTGTCCGTTCAATATCGACACTGATGCCGGTTCCGGCAAGCGAACCTCCGGAAACATGGCCAGCGCCGAATCTGGCGGCAACAAAAGACCATCCAGACTCTCTCCCTCAGCCCGGAGGTTCTCAAGCTGCTGGATTTCATGAGCATTTTCCAGGGTATAACCCGATGCCATGGTTCTCCGCAGCGCGGTAACGTGAGCACCACAGCCCAGCGCCTCGCCGATATCCTCGACGAGTGAGCGAATGTACGTACCTTTCGTACAGGTCACCGCCAGATCCAGCTCATTGTCGCGAACAGCCAATAGCCTCAATTCATAAATCGTTACGGGTCGCGCGGGCCGTTCGATCTCAATACCCTCCCGGGCATACTCGTACAGGGGACGACCTTTGTGCTTGAGAGCGGAATACATCGACGGCACCTGCTCAATAGCGCCCCGAAAACGATCAAGTATCGGCTCAAGGACTTCTGGCGTCAGACCAGACGGCACCGGCTTTTCCTCAACCACAGCGCCTTCACTGTCGCCCGTTTCCGTACTTACGCCCAGATGGGCGGTGGTGATGTAGGCCTTGTCACTGTCCAGCATCAACTGCGAAAACTTGGTAGCTTCGCCAAAGCACAGCGGCAACACACCCGTGGCCAGAGGATCGAGAGCGCCTGTGTGCCCTGCCTTGGCAGCACCCATCAAACGCTTGACCTGTTGGAGAATACCGTTGGAGGTGACGCCCTGCGGCTTGTCGATCACCAGAATTCCGTTGACATCACGACCTTTGCGTCTTCGGCTCAATCGCTCGACTCCGGATCTTTCGGGTCACTGTTATCCCGCTTGACCGCAGGTTCGTCGCCGACCGCTTTGCGGATCAGGGAATCGAGCCGTCGGCTGTAACCTTGCAGGGTATCAAAATGGAAGCGCAGTTGCGGGACAACCCGCAACTTCATGGCGCGGCCAACCTGACCCCGCAGGAACCCGGCCGCCTTGTTTAAGACGGCGATGGATTCCTTCACTTCCGGGGAGTTCTCTGACAACTCCTCGGCCGACAGCAGCGAGATATAGACATCCGCATAGCCAAGGTCACGGCTGACCTTTACGGCATTCACGGTGACCATGCCTACCCGCGGATCTTTAACTTCCCGCTGGATCAGCGTGGCCAACTCCCGCTGCATCTGATCGCCGATGCGATCTACACGACTGAATTCGCGTGCCATCAAGCCCCCGAAGATTTGAGCTCACGCTCTACCCTGACGCGATCGAAGACCTCGATCTGGTCACCGACTTTCACATCGTAACCCTTAACGCCAATACCACACTCCATGCCATTACGGACTTCCGGCACGTCATCCTTGAAGCGACGCAGGGATTCCAGCTCACCCTCAAAGATAACCACGTTGTCCCGCAGTACACGGATCGGCTTGTTCCGGTAGACGGTCCCCTCAGTCACCATACAGCCAGCCACCTGGCCAAACTTCGGCGAACGGAACACGTCACGAACGTCGGCGATACCAACGATGTCTTCGCGGAATTCCGGCGCCAGCATGCCAGTCAGCGCTGCTTTCACATCATCGATCAGGTTGTAGATGATGCTGTAGTAACGCAAATCCAGGCCTTCCTGCTCTACCAGACGCTTGGCCGCAGTATCCGCCCGCACGTTGAAGCCGAAAATGACCGCACTGGATGCCATTGCCAGGGACACATCGGTCTCGGCGATACCGCCCACGCCGGAAGACACGATCTTGACCTGCACTTCGTCATTGCCCAGATCCTGCAAGGCCTTGCTGATTGCTTCCAGAGAACCACGCACATCGGTCTTGAGCACAACGTTGAGAGTCTTGACCTCATCCTTGCCCATGTTCTCGAACAGGTTCTCCAGCTTCGCTGCCTGCTGGCGCTGCAATCGCTGCTCACGCTCACGGGACTGACGGAATTCGGCCAGTTCTTTGGCCTTCTTCTCGTCAACAACCGCCAGGAACTCATCGCCGGCGTCCGGGGTACCGTTCAGGCCCAGGATTTCGACCGGAATAGCCGGTCCGGCTTCTTTAACCTGCTTTCCAGCTTCGTCGGTCATCGCCCGGACTTTACCGAAGTAAGGACCGGCAACAACCATGTCACCCTGGCGCAAGGTGCCGTTCTGCACCAGCACAGTGGCAACGGAACCACGGCCACGCTCAAGACTGGATTCAACCACAACGCCCTTGGCCGGGGCGTCCGGAGACGCCTCAAGCTCCAGCATTTCTGACTGAAGGATCAGCGCTTCGAGCAGATCATCAATACCGGCGCCAGTGTGCGCAGACACCGGAACGAACTGAACGTCACCGCCCCAGTCTTCCGGAATGACTTCCATACTCGCCAGTTCGTTCTTCACGCGGTCAGGATCGGCTTCTTCCTTGTCCATCTTGTTGATGGCAACAACGATAGGCACACCGGCAGAACGAGCGTGATCCACCGCTTCCTTGGTCTGCGGCATGACGCCGTCATCCGCCGCGACAACCAGAACCACGATATCGGTGCACTGAGCACCACGCGCCCGCATGGCGGTGAACGCCGCGTGGCCCGGAGTATCCAGGAAAGAAACCATACCGTGATCGGTTTCTACGTGGTAAGCACCGATGTGCTGGGTAATGCCGCCGGATTCGCCGGAAGCGACCTTGGTGCGACGAATGTAGTCAAGCAGCGAGGTCTTACCATGGTCAACGTGACCCATGACACTGACCACCGGCGCTCGTTTAATCGTCTCCTTGCCTTCAACAGCAAGCTCGCTGAGCACTTCTTCTTCGTATGCATCTTCGCTGACGAGCTTGGCCTTGTGGCCCAGCTCCTCAGTTACCAGAACCGCAGTTTCCTGGTCCAGTGCTTGGTTGATGGTAGCCATCACACCCATTCCCATGAGTGTCTTGATGACATCCGCCGCCTTTACGGCCATGCGCTGGGCAAGGTCACCGACGGTAATTGTTTCTGGAATTTCAACTTCTCTGACCATAGGCTTGGTCGGCTTTTCGAAGCCGTGACGCTTATCTTTGGGTTTCTTTTTCGCCCGCAGCGGTTTACGAAGGGTGGAAGATTCTTCGTCCTCTGAAATGACCAGAGGTTCCTCCACCGGACGGCTGCGCGGCCCACGATGGCCAGCCGACTTCTTCTTCGGCTTGCCTTCGTCCATGTCGTCCCCGCGTTCACGGCCTTTTTCTTTTTTCTTCTTGCTGTGCTTGCGATCCTTGCCCTCATCCTCGGGCGGCGGCATCGGAATCTCTGAGGGTTCCGGCACCTGCTCCGCTTCTTCGGTCGGGGCGGGTTCTTGCTCTACTTCAGGCTCTGCCTTGGCTTCAACCGTTGGCTCAGCCTGTGTCTTTTCGGTTTCCTGCACCTGCTCGGCAGCGGCCTTCGGTGCTTGCTCTACCACCGCCTCTTCAGGCACCTGAGCCTGTGCTTCCGGCGTCTCTGCTTCGGGCTGGAGCTCTGCTCGCTTGATATACGTCCGGCGCTTGCGCACCTCTACGTTGACGGTCTTGGTCTTGCCCGCCTTCAGAGTAGTCGTTGTTTTACGCTTAAGCGTAATTTTGCGCGGCTCGGCTTCAGCCTCACCGTGAGTTTTTCTCAAGTAGGCCAGCAACTGCTGCTTCTCGTCACTGGTCACAGAATCGGTTTCAGCGCGAGCCTTGAGACCCGCCTCAACAATCTGCTTCAGCAGACGATCCACGGGAGCGCCTATATCATCGGCCAGTTGTTTAACCGTTACTTCTGCCATACTGGTCCTCCTCCCGAATTAAGCCTGGTCTTCAAACCAGGGGGCACGTGCGGTCATGATCAACTGCCCGGCACGCTCTTCATCCATACCTTCGATCTCAAGCAGGTCGTCAACAGACTGTTCTGCCAGATCCTCCATGGTGCGCACACCCTTGCCCGCCAGCTTGAACGCCAGGGCACGGTCCATGCCATCCATTTCCAACAAATCTTCGGCCGGCTCTGCGCCTTCAAGCGCTTCTTCGCTGGCCAGTGCCTGGTTCAGCAGCACATCCTTGGCGCGACGACGGAGTTCCGTGACGGTCTCCTCATCGAAGCCCTCGATGGCCAGCATTTCCTCCATGGGCACATAGGCCACCTCTTCAATGGAGGTGAAGCCTTCTTCGATCAGCACACCGGCGAACTCATCATCCACATCCAGATTGGAAGTGAAGTGCTCAACCAGACGGCTGTATTCCTGCTCCTGACGTTCGCCCGCTTCTTCTTCGGTCATGACGTTCAGGGTCCAGCCGGTCAGATCAGTGGCCAGACGCACGTTCTGGCCGTTTCGACCGATGGCCTGTGCCAGATTGTCTTCTGCCACAGCGACGTCCATGGTGTTGCGATCCTCATCCATCACGATGGACGCGACCTCTGCGGGCGCCATGGCGTTGATCACCAGTTGTGCCGGATTGTCATCCCACAGAACGATGTCCACACGCTCGCCACCCAGCTCGTTAGATACGGCTTGGACGCGGGAACCGCGCATACCGACGCAGGCACCAACAGGATCTATGCGACGGTCGTTCGTCTTTACAGCAATTTTCGCACGGGAACCCGGATCACGGGCCGCGCCACGAATCTCAATCAACTCTTCCGCAATTTCAGGCACTTCGATGCGGAACAACTCGATCAGCATCTGTGGGGCCGTGCGGCTCAGGATCAACTGAGGGCCACGGTGATCCGTGCGGATTTCCAGCAGCAACGCACGCACACGGTCACCCATGCGGAACGTTTCCCGCGGAATCAGGTGTTCACGGGGCAGCAACGCTTCGGCATTGGCTCCCAGATCGACAATGACATTGTCCCGCGTCACTTTCTTCACGGTGCCGGAAACCAGCTCACCAATACGGTCACGGTAGCTGTCGACAATTTTGGTGCGCTCAGCTTCACGGACCTTCTGGAAAATAATCTGCTTGGCCGCCTGGGCGCCGATCCGGCCAAAGGCGACAGACTCGATTTTTTCCTCGTGGATATCACCCGGCTGCAGTGCCGTGTCAATTTCTTCGGCTTCCTGCAGCGTGAGCTCGGTGCCCAGTGCGGGAACCGCGTCATTGTCCACCACCAGCCAGCGGCGGAAGGTTTCGTATTCACCGGTGCGACGATCAATGGCAACCCGAATATCCGCTTCCTCGTCCTCGTACCGCTTTTTAGCAGCAGTGGCGAGCGCGAGCTCGATCGCTTCAAAAATCACATCCTTCTCGACACCTTTTTCGTTCGAGACGGATTCAACAACCAGCAAGATCTCTTTACTCATTGGATTGCCCTGCCCTCTAGATAAACCGTACGTCTAACAAATTCTTTTCGTTGGAATTCACTCAAATACCGGAACGATATTCGCACGTTCGATGCTTTCGAACGGCAACAGGTATTCGTGGTCATCCACCACGATCACCACGTCCTCGCCTTCGACCCCCTTGATGAGCCCCAGGAATTTCCGGCGACCCTCAAAAGCCATGCGCAACCGGAGCTCCACCTTATGCCCTACATAGGCCTGATATTGCTCAAGGCGGAATAGTGGCCGGTCCATTCCCGGAGAAGACACCTCAAGGGTGTACTCGGTCTGGATGGGATCTTCCACATCCATGACACCGCTGATCTGGCGGCTGACTTTTTCGCAATCTTCAACAGAAATGCCACTCTCGACATTGTCAATAAAGACGCGCAGGGTGGAATGACGCCCCTGGGAGCGAAACTCAATACCCCAGTAGTCATACCCCATCCCCTCGACCACAGGTCGCAGGAGTTCTTCGAGTTGTTGCAGCTTGGCTGACACCTTGTGCCTTCTCCGTATTCAGTTTCTGTGCCCCACAAACAAAAAAAGGGCTGTTAATCAGCCCTTTTTATGCATCAGGGCCCGATGCGCCAGGCCCCTTAATCAAAAAGCCCCTTGGTTGGGGCCTTTTGTTGCAAGTACTCACAGGAAGCAAACCGATAAACCACTTCCTGCTGACAGACACCTGGCCTGCCAGAAACCCGAAAGCGTTAAAACGCCCACCGGTTCCAATATCCGCCGGAGTATAGAGACGCCCAACGGACTGGTCAAGGACTGACCAAAAAAAACGGCCTGGATACTCCAAGCCGCCTTTTACTATATGGTGCCCAGGGCCGGACTCGAACCGGCACGGCTTTCGCCACTACCCCCTCAAGATAGCGTGTCTACCAGTTTCACCACCTGGGCAATTCTTTTACTCGAGTTCGGGGAGTCCTGACTCCTCGCCCTCAAGATCAACTTCGACGCCGGACTCGTCTTCCGCAGGCCGGGCCGAAGGAGCGGTTTCGTCAGAAGACTCCTCAACGACCGGAATACCGGCCTCACCGGCTACTTCTGCACGCTGCTTGGCGAACACGGCCAGCGAAAAGCTGGTCACAAAAAACACGATGGCCAGCATGGTGGTCAGACGGGTCAGAAAACTACCACTGCCCTGACTACCAAACACAGTCTGGGATGCACCGCCACCAAATGCCGCACCGGCATCCGCGCCTTTGCCCTGCTGAATCAGCACCAGACCTACCAGCGCGATGGCAATCACTACGTGCACAACGACTACCAGTGTTTCCATCCAGTCCATAATAACTCTCGCGAACTTAGCCTTTGGCACCCGCCGGCATAGCCCGGCAAATGCTTATAAAATCATTTTCAACCAATGACGCCCCACCAATAAGACCGCCATCAATATCCGGCTGGGCGAAAAGCGCGGCAGCATTATCCGCTTTTACACTTCCGCCGTAAAGCACCGACACTGATTCTGCCGGCGCCCCCATATCGGCAAGCACTTTCCGAATTTCGGCATGCATTGCCTG
Source organism: Marinobacter suaedae (assembly GCF_030519635.1). Classification (NCBI taxonomy): domain Bacteria; kingdom Pseudomonadati; phylum Pseudomonadota; class Gammaproteobacteria; order Pseudomonadales; family Marinobacteraceae; genus Marinobacter; species Marinobacter suaedae. The sequence continues at coordinate 895,116 of NZ_JAUMIS010000001.1, forward strand.
AGCGTCTTCTGCAGTTGCCGTCTTGCCAGTACCGATCGCCCAAACGGGCTCGTAGGCAACCACAATCTGCGACCACTGATCACCGGTCACGGTCGCAAGCCCCTTACGAACCTGACCAGCAACAACATCAACCGCCCGGCCAGCTTCCCGCTGCTCAAGGGTCTCCCCGACACAAACAACTGCGCGAAGCCCGCCCTTCAAGAGCAAAGACACTTTCTCTGCAACCAACTCGTCGGTCTCACCAAACAGTTGGCGCCGTTCAGAGTGGCCGACCAATGCAAACTGACACCCCTGATCCACTGCCATTCCGGCGGATATCTCGCCGGTGTACGCGCCAGATGGCCATTGCCCGATATTCTGGACACCAACACTGAGCTCACCACCGGCTTTGTCAGCAACGTCCCGGACATAGATTGCGGGAGGGATAATAACAACCTCCACACCATTATCAAGAGACGCGACCTCTGAGCGGACCGAGCCAACCAGAGTAGTTACCAGGTCTTTCGACCCGTTCATCTTCCAATTTCCGGCTACGATCTTCCGACGCATGACAGCTCCCAACCCTGAGGGAGGCCGAACTATACAGGACTCCCCCTCTCCAGACAACCGACCAAAATCAGAATTTCAGTCGCAGGATCCTTCGACGACTTTGGCCAGATTACGGGCGACCTGTTCGATCTGCTCGGCGTCCTGCCCCTCGGCCATCACCCGGATTAGCGGCTCGGTTCCCGACGCCCTGAGCAGAATTCGCCCGGCTTCACCCAACTTCGCTTCCGCCTCACGCACTGCAGAAACAATATCTTCGCGGGAAAGGGGATCGAAACGTTCTGCCACGCGCACGTTGATCATGGTCTGAGGGAGCTTGCTCATGCCCTGACGAAGCTCCGACAGCCTCTTACCCGACTTACGGATGGACAAAAGCGCCTGCAGCGCCGAAACAATGCCATCACCCGTGCTGGTGCAGTCGCGAATCACCATATGTCCGGACCCTTCGCCACCGAGCACCCAGTTGCGGGCCGCCAGGCGCTCCATGACGTAACGATCCCCCACCTTGGCGCGCTCGAATTCGATGCCTTGCTCTTTAAGGGCCAATTCAACACCGAGATTGGTCATCAAGGTACCAACCACACCACCTTTGAGGCTGCCCTCAGCAAATCGCTGGGATGCAATGATGTACAGCAACTCATCGCCATCGACCTCAGATCCGTCACTGTCCACCATCAACACCCGGTCACCGTCGCCGTCAAAGGCAATCCCGAGGTCCGCTCCCTTTTCGACAACGAAGTGCTTAAGGGCGTCGAGACTGGTGGACCCCACACTGAGATTGATATTCAGCCCATCGGGCGACGCTCCGATGACCGACACTTTGGCCCCCAACTCCCGGAACACCTTGGGTGCCACGTGATAGGTCGCCCCATGGGCACAATCCAGAACGATGTTCATGCCATCAAGGGTGAACTCATTGGGCACCGTGCTCTTGCAGAACTCCACGTAACGCCCGGGCGCATCTTCAATTCGCGATGCTTTGCCAAGCTCCTCGGAAGGACCCACCACCAAGGGCTTGTCCAGCCACTGCTCGATCTCTGCTTCCAGGCGATCATCCAGTTTCGTACCCAGGGCAGAGAAGAACTTGATTCCGTTGTCGTGATGGGGATTGTGAGAGGCACTGATCACGATGCCGGCAGAGGCTCGAAAGGTGCGGGTAAGATAGGCAATAGCCGGCGTGGGCATCGGCCCCAGAAGCTTCACATCGACCCCGGCCGCTGAAAGACCAGCCTCCAGGGCCGACTCGAACATGTAGCCCGACAACCGGGTGTCCTTGCCAATCAACACACTGTTACGCTGACCAGCCCGCTTGAAGGCCATACCCGCCGCCCAGCCCAGCTTGAGCATGAACTCAGGCGTAATCGGTGATTCACCAACCCGTCCGCGAATCCCATCGGTACCGAAATACTTTCTTTCTGACATTAATGCGCCTCCCTCATCGCCGTGACCACTTTCACGGCATCGACTGTCTCTCTCACATCGTGCACCCGGACGATGCTGACCCCCTTCATGGCGGATATTGTTGCGGCCGCGAGACTGGCCGACAAACGCTCGCCCACCTCACGACCAGTAATGGCGCCGAGCATGGATTTACGGGACATGCCTACCAGCAAAGGATGGCCCAGCAAATGAAACTGCTCCAGAGCTGCCAGAAGCTGAAGGTTGTGATCCAGCGTTTTGCCGAAACCAAATCCAGGGTCCAAAACGATATTCTCCGGCTTCACACCGGCCAACTCAGCCGCCCGGACCCGCTCTGTCAAAAAAGCGCTCACCTCTCGTCGCACATTCCGGTATTCCGGGCGCAGCTGCATGGTGTCCGGCTCCCCCTGAATGTGCATCAAACACACCGGAACGCCGGCCCGGGCAGCAGCGTCAAGCGCACCATCCCGCCGCAAAGCGCGTACATCATTCAACAAGCCCGCCCCGAGGCGCACCGCTTCGGTCATGACCTCGGGGGAACTGGTATCCACCGAGACCACCGCGTCGAGCTCGCTGGCAATCTTTTCGACCACCGGACACACCCGGTCCATCTCTTCCTGAACGGATACCGGGGCGGCACCAGGACGAGTGGACTCACCACCCACGTCGATAAAGCCGGCACCTTCCGACACCATTTGACGGGCCCGCACCAGCGCCGCATCCGGGCGATTGAAACGCCCGCCATCGGAAAACGAATCCGGGGTAACGTTCAACACGCCCATGACATGACACCGGGACATATCCAGAACTCGTCCGGCAAAATTCATTTCCATATAAAGTCCACCCGATCTGATTGCAGAAGCAACAAAAAACAGACGCCGCCCGTTTCCGGGCGGCGCCTATATCCGTGCGCTACTGGATGGTCGGCAGCTACCGACCGATCAGTGCTCACCTGCCGGACGCCCGACCCCGGGCTGGCGCCCGTCGTCGTCATCCTTCTTCGACTCAGCAGGCTTCGGCTCTTCAGCCTGCACACCGCCAGTCGGACCGTTATCACCCCAGCCTTTGGGCGGGCGTGGCACTCGTCCTTCCATGATGTCGTCAATCTGGAAACGGTCGATGGTTTCGTACTTCATCAGGGCGTCTGCCATCAAATCGAGCTTGTCACGATTATCAACCAGCAAGTGACGGGCCTTCTCGTAACAGGTATCGATGATTTCGCGAACCTCGTCATCAATGCGCCGTGCGGTTTCCTGAGAGTGCACGGAATGAGACTGTCCGGCCGTACGACCAAGGAACGGCTCTTCGCTGTCCGAATCGTACTGGAGAGGCCCCAGCTTTTCCGACAAGCCCCACTTGGTCACCATGTTGCGGGCGAGGCTGGTAGCCCGTTCGATGTCATTCGAAGCACCGGTGGTGACACCATCAAAACCAAGGGTCAGCTCTTCCGCAATACGACCACCAAACAGACTACAGATAGAGCTGATCAGATAACGCTTGGAGTGACTGTACTTGTCCTCTTCCGGCAAGAACATGGTCACACCCAGGGCCCGGCCGCGAGGAATGATGCTGACTTTGTAAACCGGATCGTGCTCGGGCATCAGCCGCCCGACGATGGCGTGCCCAGCCTCGTGGTACGCGGTGTTTCGCTTTTCCTTCTCGCTCATGACCATTGACCGGCGCTCGGCGCCCATCATGATCTTGTCCTTGGCGAGTTCAAACTCCTCCATGGAAACCAGACGCTGGTTTCGACGGGCCGCAAACAGCGCCGCCTCGTTCACCAGGTTCGCCAGATCCGCACCGGAGAAGCCCGGTGTACCGCGAGCAATGTAGACGGGTTCAACACCCTCGGCCAACGGTACTTTCTTCATGTGTACTTTAAGAATCTGCTCCCGACCAATAATGTCCGGCAAGCCGACCACAACCTGACGATCGAAACGGCCCGGACGCAACAGCGCGGGGTCGAGAACATCGGGACGGTTAGTAGCGGCAATCACGATAACGCCTTCATTACCCTCGAAGCCGTCCATTTCTACCAGCAACTGGTTGAGGGTCTGCTCACGCTCATCGTGACCACCACCCATGCCAGCGCCCCGGTGACGACCGACCGCATCAATCTCATCAATAAAGATGATGCAGGGACTCTGCTTCTTGGCCTGTTCGAACATGTCGCGAACACGGGATGCACCCACACCCACGAACATCTCTACGAAGTCAGAACCGGAGATCGAGAAGAAAGGCACTTTAGCCTCACCGGCAATCGCCTTGGCCAGCAGGGTTTTACCGGTACCCGGAGGACCAACCATCAGCACGCCCTTGGGTATTGTGCCACCCAGACGCTGGAACTTGCTCGGATCCCTCAGGAAGTCCACCAATTCCTTGACGTCCTCCTTGGCCTCATCAACACCGGCCACGTCCGCGAAGGTAGTCTTGATCTGATCTTCGCTCATCAATCGCGCTTTGCTCTTGCCGAACGACATGGGGCCTTTGCCGCCACCGCCGCCCTGCATCTGCCGCATAAAGAAAACAAAGAGCGCAATGATGATCAGTATCGGGAACGCCGCGACCAGCAACTGAGTCCACAGGCTCTGACGCTCAGGCTCCTTGCCGACCACTTCGACGTTGTTGGCCAGCAGATCGTCCATCAGTTTATTGTCAGCCACCTGAGGCCGGATGGTCTGAAATTGCGAGCCATCACCCAGACGACCCTGAATATCAAGACCGTCGATGGTCACAGAGTTGACCCGGCCTTGCTGGACCATTTCAACAAACTGGGAATAATTGACTTGTTGCCCGCTGGTGGTTGGTGAGAAATTCTGAAACACCATCATCAGCACGGCGGCTATGATTAGCCAGAGAACCAGATTTTTTGCCATATCGTTCAAGGATCGTCACCTGTGAATGAAAGAACGGTTGTCACGCGCCGCTCCCTTTTTCGCCACCTTACACCAATTCTACGTCCATCCACCAGAAACGGCCTATCCGCCCGTAAACAGATCGTAAAGGTCACCAGGTCAGCGCTTAAAACCTTTACAAAGCCACCAGTCGGCAGAAAAACTGCCGGCCACACCCCGCATGGATTCCCTCTCGGTCAGTGCCTTGAGGTGATAAACGGCGGCTCTACCACACATATTGGGCACCAAATTGGAAATTACAACATCTGCCCGGCGATCTCCTGGCAATCAGCGTAATTCTTCAATGCCTTGAGCTCCGCTGAAGGGCCTTCAACGGAACGGTTTGACCCAGCCCCATTCGAAATGTTCCTTCCGCCTGGAAACCGCCAGATGCGGTACTGCACCGATCCGAAGTCTCAGACAATCCGTCCTGATGGTTTAACCGTAAGGGTTAACGGCCATTTCTACCGCCCAGCGATTTGTTACAATCAGCGGATTATAGGACGATACCAGCGAACAAGCCGCTGACCTTTCGTTAATCACACCGATAAAGAGATTACATCATGAGTCTTTCACCGGAACAGCGCCGGGCCTACCGGGGCATAGCCCACCACCTGAAGCCCGTCATTATCGTTGGCGACAAAGGCCTGACCGAGGGCCTGCAGGAAGAGCTGGAACGTGCCCTGAACGATCACGAACTGATCAAAATCAAGGTGGCCAGCAATGACCGGGAAGCGCGTCTGGAAGCAGTGAACGCCCTCTGCGAATCCTCCGGTGCCGAGCTGGTGCAAACCATCGGCAAGATCGCTGTCATCCTGCGGCGGGCCAAAAAGCCAAATCCGAAGCTGTCTAATCTGGTTCGCCACCAAAACTGACGCCACGGGTTCCGAAAATAAAAAAGCCGGCACATCAAATGCCGGCTTTTTTGTGGGCGCCGTCAGGGATCAGACGTATTCGACTTCCTCGATTTCGTATTCCACCGTGCCAGACGGTACGCGAATAGCCACGACATCCCCTTCACTCTTACCAACCAGGGCGCGGGCAATCGGTGATGAAATGGAAATCTTGCCCGCTTTGATGTCAGCCTCATCCTCACCAACGATCTGGTAAGTGACCTGCTCATCAGTGTCCATGTTCAGCAGCTGCACAGTAGTGCCGAAGATCACCTTGCCGGTGTTCTCCATGCTGGCCACATCAATCACCTGAGCCGCGGACAGCTTGCCTTCGATCTCCTGAATACGACCTTCGATAAAGCTCTGCTGCTCACGGGCGGCGTGGTATTCCGCGTTCTCCTTCAGGTCACCGTGCTCACGCGCATCGGCGATAGCCGCGATAACTCGCGGCCGATCCTCTGACTTCAGTTTCTGGAGTTCGTCGCGAAGGGCGGCTTCACCCGCCTTCGTCATAGGTACTCTGTCAGACATAGTCTTACTTTCCTGCGTGCAAATCCTGGAGACGACGAACAGTACGCTCCGGGCCAAATTTAATCGCCCGACTCAGCGCATCGCCACCTGCCAGTGTTGTTGTATAAGTCACTTTGGCCTGCAGCGCGGACTGGCGAATTTGCGCAGAGTCCGAAATCGCCTTGCGACCTTCAGTGGTGTTGATAATCAGCTGAACCTCGCCGTTTTTGATCGCATCCACAATGTGCGGGCGCCCCTCACGGACCTTGTTCACCCGCTGCACTTCAATACCCGCTTCCCTCAGAGCCTTGGCAGTGCCAGTCGTCGCAATCAGCTTAAAGCCAGCGTCAAGAAGATCTCGCGCCACATTAGCTACGCCCGGCTTGTCCATATCACGGACAGACATGAAGGCCGTACCTGTTTCCGGCAATACAGCACCTACACCCAATGCAGCCTTGGCAAAGGCCTCATCGAAGCTGTCACCAACCCCCATAACCTCACCCGTAGACTTCATTTCCGGCCCAAGGATCGGATCTACTGCAGGGAATTTATTGAATGGGAAAACAGACTCTTTGACAGAGTAGTGGTCAGGTACGATTTCCTGGGTGAAACCCTGCTCTGCCAGAGACGTGCCCGCCATAACCCGGGCAGCCACTTTGGCCAGAGAGGTACCAATCGCCTTCGAGACAAACGGTACCGTACGGGACGCCCGCGGATTCACCTCAATCACATAGATTTCGTTGTCCTGCCAGGCCAGCTGTACGTTCATCAGGCCAACCACTTCAAGCTCAACTGCCATCTTTTTCACTGCCTCACGCATTTCATCCTGCACATCTTTGGGCAGGGTGTAGGGAGGCAGCGAACAGGCGGAGTCACCGGAGTGGACACCCGCCTGCTCGATATGCTGCATGATACCACCGATAACCACATCCTTGCCGTCGCAGATGGCATCGATATCTACCTCAATGGCAGCATTCAGGAAGTGATCCAGCAGAACCGGGCTGTCGTTGGACACCAGCACCGCATCGCGCATGTAACGGGTCAGCTCTTCTTCGGTGTAGACGATTTCCATCGCCCGACCACCCAGCACGTAGGACGGACGAACCACCAGCGGATAACCAATTTCCCGCGCCGCGAGCACACCTTCTTCGTGGCTGCGCACGGTGGCGTTCTTCGGCTGCTTCAGGCCCAGTCGGCTGATCATCTGCTGGAACCGCTCACGATCCTCGGCACGGTCGATGGCGTCCGGGCTGGTGCCGATGATCGGTACGCCAGCTGCTTCCAGGCCACGAGCCAGTTTCAGCGGAGTCTGGCCACCGTACTGTACGATCACGCCCTTCGGCTTCTCGACGTGAATGATCTCCAGCACGTCTTCCAGGGTGATGGGTTCGAAATACAGCCGGTCGGAAGTGTCGTAATCTGTGGACACGGTTTCCGGGTTGCAGTTAATCATGATGGTTTCGTAACCATCTTCCCGCATGGCCAGCGCCGCGTGCACACAGCAGTAATCAAACTCAATCCCCTGACCGATCCGGTTTGGCCCGCCACCAATAACCACAATCTTCTCGCGATCAGACACATCCGCCTCGCACTCTTCCTCATAGGTCGAGTACATGTAGGCCGTGTCAGAGGCAAACTCGGCGGCACAGGTATCCACCCGCTTGTAGACCGGACGCACATTCAGGTCGTGACGAAGTTTGCGCAGGCTCACCTCGGAAATACCCAGCAATTTGGCCAGGCGGGCATCGGAGAACCCCTTGCGCTTCAGGCGGAACAGGGTGGCGTGATCGATATCCGCCTTGCCAGCCGACTTGAGCGCCTGCTCTTCCTTGATCAGATCCTCAATCTGGATCAGGAACCAGCGGTCAATCTTGGTGTGAGCGAACACGTCGTCCACGGTCAATCCCGAACGGAACGCATCCCCCAAGTACCAGATTCGCTCGGCACCGGGCACGTTCATTTCCCGGATCAGAGTTTCCTCAGCATTCTGGGACGTCAGCTCTTCAAGCTTCTCATCGAAACCGTCAGCACCCACCTCAAGGCCACGCAGGGCCTTCTGAACGGACTCCTGGAAGGTCCGACCAATGGCCATGACCTCGCCCACAGACTTCATCTGGGTGGTCAGGCGGGCATCGGCCTGCGGAAACTTCTCGAAGGTGAAGCGCGGAATCTTGGTGACCACGTAGTCGATGCTCGGCTCGAAGGAGGCCGGGGTAACACCACCGGTAATCTCGTTGCGCAGCTCGTCCAGCGTGTAACCGATGGCGAGCTTGGCGGCTACCTTGGCGATCGGGAAGCCGGTGGCCTTGGACGCCAACGCGGACGAACGGGACACCCGTGGGTTCATCTCGATCACGACCATACGCCCGGTGTCCGGATTGATACCGAACTGGACGTTGGAGCCACCGGTTTCGACGCCAATCTCACGCAGAACCGCCAGCGAGGCGTTCCGCATGATCTGGTATTCCTTGTCCGTCAGGGTCTGTGCAGGCGCTACGGTGATGGAGTCCCCTGTGTGCACGCCCATCGGGTCGAAGTTTTCGATGGCACAGACAATGATGCAGTTGTCGTTCTTATCGCGGACAACCTCCATCTCGTACTCTTTCCAGCCAATCAGCGACTCGTCGATCAGCAGCTCTTTGGTCGGCGAGAGGTCAAGGCCACGGAGACAGATCTCTTCGAACTCATCCCGGTTGTAGGCAATACCACCACCCGAGCCACCCATGGTGAAGGACGGCCGGATGATGCAGGGAAAGCCGATTTCCTCTGCCACTTTCCACGCCTCTTCCATGGAGTGGGCGATCTCGGCCCGCGGGCACTCCAGACCAATCTTTTTCATGGCCTTGTCGAAGCGATCCCGGTCTTCCGCCTTGTCGATGGTGTCCGCGTTGGCACCGATCATTTCCACGCCGTGCTTCTCAAGCACCCCATGCTTCTCAAGGTCGAGAGCGCAGTTCAGTGCGGTCTGTCCGCCCATGGTGGGCAGCAGCGCATCCGGCTTTTCCTTCTCAATGATCTTTTCGACAGTTTTCCAGGTGATCGGCTCAATGTAGGTGGCGTCAGCCATCACCGGATCGGTCATGATGGTGGCCGGGTTGGAGTTCACCAGGATAACCCGATAGCCCTCTTCACGGAGGGCCTTACAGGCCTGGGCACCGGAGTAGTCAAACTCGCACGCCTGCCCAATGACGATGGGGCCCGCGCCCAGAATCAGAATGCTCTGGATGTCAGTACGTTTCGGCATGTCTTGGTATACCTGTCAGCAACTTGGTAATTCGTGTAGCGCAATGCATGGCGCCGGTCTCGTCCGGACCGCGCGGCCCGGAACCTGCCCTCAGGCAGAGCGATCTTCCATCAACCGGATAAACTGGTCGAAGAGCGGCGCCACATCGTGTGGGCCCGGGCTAGCTTCAGGGTGCCCCTGGAAGCTGAACGCCGGCTTGTCAGTACGGCGGATGCCCTGCAAGGTGCCATCAAACAGCGACTTGTGGGTCGCCTCAAGGTTGTCCGGCAATGAAGACTCATCCACGGCGAACCCGTGGTTCTGGCTGGTAATCATCACTGTGCCATCCGCAAGGTTCTGCACCGGATGGTTGGCACCGTGGTGGCCGTGTCCCATCTTCATCGTCTTGGCACCACTGGCCAGTGCAAGCAACTGATGCCCCAGACAGATACCGAACACCGGGATATCGGTCTCCAGCACGGCCTTGATTGCCGTAATCGCGTAGTCACAGGGCTCGGGATCCCCTGGACCATTGGACAGAAACACGCCGTCCGGATTCATGGCCAGCACCTCGGAAGCAGGCGTTGTCGCCGGCACCACGGTGATATCACAGCCGCGGGAGGCGAGCATCCGAAGGATGTTGTACTTCACGCCATAATCCCAGGCCACGACCTTGAAGCGAGCCTCTTCCCGCTGACCGTAGCCATCGGTCAGCGACCACTCGCTTTCACTCCACTGGGAAACCGAATCAGCGGTCACTTCTTTGGCCAGGTCCATACCCTTCAATCCGGGGAAAGCCTTGGCCAGCTCCAGGGCGCGCTCAGCGCTGGCGTCAGCGCCGGCAACGATGGCCCCGTTCTGGGAGCCCTTGTCCCGCAGAATGCGAGTCAGGCGTCGAGTGTCGATATCGGCGATACCAACAATGTCGTTAACCCGCAAATACCCATCCAGAGATTCTTCGCTGCGCCAGTTGCTGGCCACCAACGGCAGATCACGGATAATCAGGCCCGCGGCATGGATACGGTCTGACTCAACGTCTTCTTTGTTGATTCCGGTGTTTCCGATGTGGGGGTATGTAAGAGTGACAATCTGGCGGGAATAAGAGGGATCGGTCAGGATTTCCTGGTAACCGGTCATGGCGGTGTTGAAAACCACCTCACCACTGGTTTCTCCGTCGGCACCAATTGCCGTACCGTAGAACAGGCTTCCGTCTTCGAGTGCAAGGATTGCGGGAGTACTCAAGGCTTGTATCCTCATCGAGTGGCGTATCATTTCGTCACTAGCAGGAACGCAAGCGCGTATTCAGGTTGCAAAAAAGCGAGAGGGAGTCAGAACTCCGTCCCGCTTTTTGCTCTCCGGGCAGTTGGTGCCCGGATATTTTTCTAACTACGCCTTGGTGCAGCTAAATCGCCATATTGTAAAAAATCTTTACTGCAGTGTCCACGCTGATACACAAGATCACGTCGACTAACACTGACTACTCAAGACTTAAGGGATAGCACATCCTGCATATCAAACAAGCCGGCAGGCTTATCCTTCAGCCACAGGGCAGCGCGCATTGCGCCCTTGGCGAAGGTCATCCGGCTGCTGGCCTTGTGGGTGATCTCGATGCGTTCACCCTCGGTGGCAAACAAAACCGTATGGTCACCGACTACGTCACCGGCACGAATAGTTTCGAACCCGATCTCCTTGCGACTGCGCTCACCGGTAAAGCCTTCACGGCCGTAGACCGCACACTCCTTCAAATCCCGACCCAGAGCATCGGCAACCACCTCACCCATACGAAGAGCGGTGCCTGACGGCGCGTCCTTCTTATGACGGTGATGGGCCTCGATGATTTCCACATCGTAGTCATCACCCAGTGCCTGAGCGGCGGTGCGGAGCAGGTTCAGGGCCACGTTCACACCCACACTCATGTTGGGGGCAAACACCATCGGAACCGTTTCAGCTGCCTTGGCCAATTGCTCCTTTTCAGCCTCGGACATCCCGGTGGTACCGATGACGAGCTTTTTGCCGTTCTTCTTGCAGAACTCGGCATTGGCGAGGGTCAGGTCCGGGAAGGTGAAGTCGATCAACACATCGAAATCATCCCGGGCATCACCCAGGCTTCCTGCCAACGTCACGCCAAGCCGGCCAATACCGGCCACCTCACCGGCATCCGCACCCACCAGAGTACTACCCGGCTCGACAATTGCCGCACCCAGTTCAAGGCCGTCGGTTCCGTCGACCGCTTCAATGAGCACTTTCCCCATGCGCCCGGCGGCGCCGATGATTCCTACCCTCATAATCGGACGACTCCCGGTTGTCCTGTCAGAATTTCATTTCGTCGAAGAAGCTCTTCACACCCTCGAACCAAGAGGTCTTCCTGGGAGCGTGATTCTTTCCGTCGGCATCATCCAGCGTCTGCTGAAACTCTTCCAGCAGGTCTTTCTGGCGCTTGGTCAGTTTGACCGGGGTCTCCACGATCACACGACACAACAGGTCGCCTGCGGCCCCACCGCGAACCGGTGTCACCCCTTTGTTTCGGAGGCGGAACAGCTTGCCGGTCTGGGTTTCTGCCGGAATCTTCAACTTTACGCGGCCATCCAGCGTTGGCACTTCCAGCTCTCCACCAAGCGCGGCATCCACGATGCTGATGGGCACTTCACAGTAAAGGTTTCTGCCGTCGCGGGTAAAGATCGAGTGCTCGCGAACCGCAACCTGAACGTACAGATCGCCGGGAGGACCACCATCAACGCCCATCTCTCCTTCACCGGACAGGCGAATTCGATCACCGGTATCCACGCCGGGCGGCACTTTAACAGAAAGCGTCTTTTCTTCCTGCACGCGGCCCTGACCATGACACACCTTGCACGGATTCTTGATGATCTGCCCGGAACCACGGCACGTTGGGCACGCCTGCTGGACCGCAAAGAAGCCCTGCTGCATGCGCACCTGCCCCATACCTTTACAGGTTCCACAGGTCTCGGGTTTGGAGCCTTTTTCAGCCCCACTGCCATCGCACGTCTCGCATTCTTTATGACCCGGGATGGTGATCTCGACGGTCTTGCCCTTGACCGCTTCTTCCAGATCCAACTCCAGGGTGTAGCGCAGATCGCTGCCACGGGTATTTCGACCGCGACCACCACCGCCGCCAAAAATATCACCGAACACATCGCCAAAGATGTCGGAGAAATTCGCGCCTCCGCCACCGAAGCCACCTCCGGCCTGGCCATCCACGCCGGCATGACCAAACTGGTCGTAGGCTGCCCGCTTGGAATCATCGGCGAGCACTTCGTAGGCTTCGCTGGCCTCTTTGAACTTGTTCTCGGACTCCGAGTCGCCCGGATTACGGTCGGGGTGATGTTTCATCGCGAGCTTGCGATACGCCCGCTTGATTTCCTTGTCGTCCGCATCCCGGGACACACCGAGAACTTCGTAATAATCGCGTTTGGCCATGCTTGAAAACCTTGTTTGTAAACGCGGAAAACGCGGGGCTTACCCCGCGTTTTCCAACCATCTGATATCGATCAGATTACCGCTTATCGTCGTCTTTAACTTCTTCAAATTCGGCGTCGACAGCGTCGTCGCCTGACTGAGCCTGGGCCTCTTCCTGACCGCCAGCCTGCTCAGCCTGATCGGCATACATCTTCTGAGCGAGCTCAGAGGATACTTCCGTCAGTTTCTGGGTCTTGGCTTCGATATCCTCTTTGTCGGAACCTTCCAGAGCCTGCTCCAGATCCTTGATAGCCGCTTCGATAGACTCTTTCTCGCTGTCGGACACCTTGTCACCAGCTTCGGTCAGGGTCTTGCGTACCGCGTGAACCATGGCATCGCCCTGGTTACGAGCCTGCACCAGCTCCTCGAACTTGCGATCTTCCTCGGCATTGGCCTCGGCGTCGTTGACCATCTTATCGATCTCGTCATCGCTCAGACCGGAAGAAGCCTTGATGACAATGGACTGTTCCTTGCCAGTCGCCTTGTCCTTCGCGGACACGTTCAGGATGCCGTTGGCATCGATGTCAAAGGTGACTTCGATCTGCGGCACACCGCGCGGCGCCGGCGGGATGTCCGCCAGGTCGAACCGGCCCAGAGACTTGTTCTGGCTCGCCTGCTTGCGCTCACCCTGAACCACGTGGATGGTTACGGCAGTCTGGTTGTCATCCGCAGTTGAGAAAGTCTGAGACTTCTTGGTCGGGATGGTGGTGTTCTTGTCGATCAGCGGAGTCGCTACGCCACCCATGGTTTCGATACCCAGGGTCAGCGGAGTCACGTCCAGCAGCAGAACGTCTTTCACATCACCAGACAGTACCGCTGCCTGGATGGCCGCACCCATGGCAACCGCTTCATCCGGGTTCACGTCTTTGCGTGCTTCCTTACCGAAGAAGTTCTTCACCTTCTCCTGAACCAGCGGCATACGGGTCTGACCGCCCACCAGAATCACTTCGTCTACTTCACTGGCACTCATGCCGGCGTCTTTCAGAGCCACTTTACACGGCTCAAGAGAACGGTCGACCAGATCCTCAACCAGTGATTCCAGTTTGGCGCGGGTCAGCTTCACGTTCATGTGCTTCGGACCGCTCGCATCTGCAGTGATGTACGGCAGGTTCACGTCGGTCTGCTGGCTGCTGGACAGCTCGATCTTGGCCTTCTCACCGGCTTCCTTCAGACGCTGCATGGCCAGAGAGTCGCCGCGCAGGTCGATACCACTGTCTTTCTTGAACTGGTCGGCCAGGTATTCGATAACCTTAAGGTCAAAGTCTTCACCACCCAGGAAGGTGTCACCGTTGGTCGCCAGTACTTCGAACTGGTGCTCGCCATCCACGTCGGCGATTTCAATGATGGACAGGTCGAAAGTACCACCACCCAGGTCATAAACGGCCACAGTGCGGTCGCCACTCTTCTTGTCCAGACCATAAGCCAGGGCAGCGGCGGTCGGCTCGTTGATGATCCGCTTCACTTCCAGACCGGCGATCTTACCGGCGTCCTTGGTGGCCTGGCGCTGGCTGTCGTTGAAGTAAGCCGGAACGGTGATAACCGCTTCCGTCACTTTCTCACCCAGGTAGTCCTCGGCGGTTTTCTTCATCTTCTTCAGCACTTCCGCAGACACCTGCGGCGGCGCCATTTTCTGGCCTTTCACCTCAACCCAAGCGTCGCCATTGTCGGCCTTGGCGATCTTGTAAGGCACCATCTTGATGTCTTTCTGAACCACGTCATCTTCAAAGCGACGACCGATCAGGCGCTTGATGGCATACAGCGTGTTGTCCGGGTTGGTAACCGCCTGACGCTTTGCAGACTGGCCAACCAGAGTCTCACCATCATCGGTATAAGCGATGATGGACGGGGTGGTGCGATCGCCCTCGGCGTTCTCAATCACTTTGACCTTGTCACCATCCATGATGGCAACGCAGGAGTTGGTCGTTCCCAGATCAATACCGATAATTTTGCTCATTGATTCACTCCAATTCTTTTGCACATTCCCGGAGGTTCAAGGCTCCGGCTTTAACCGTTATCTGGCTATATTGGCGCTTTAATCGACTTTTCAAGCCTGCTCGTCGATTTTTGGCGCACTATCCGCTTTCGCGACCACCACCATGGCCGGGCGCACCACTCGACCGTTCAGCAAGTACCCTTTCTGAACCACTGCCACCACACTGTTCGGCTCGGCGTCCGCCGCCGGCACCATGGACATCGCCTCATGCTGCTGGGGATCAAACGGTTCGCCCACCGGATTTACCTGCTCAACGTTGAATTTTCCAAGGCTGTTCAGGAAAAGGTTCAGGGTCATTTCCATCCCTTCGCGGATGGAGGCCACGACCTCACCGGCCTTCTCAGTGCCTTCTGTGCTTTCAACGGCCTTTTCGAGGCTATCCGCAACCGGCAACAACTCCTTAACAAACTTCTCCAGCGCGAATTTGTGCGCCTTCTCAACATCGATTTCGGCACGGCGGCGAACATTCTGCATCTCCGCCTGCGCCCGAAGAACCTGATCCTGGGCATCCTTTACCTGGGCCTTCAGCGCCTCCAGTTCAGAACCTGCGCCCTCTTCTTCAACCGCATCCTGCTCCAGCGCCTCTTCGGCGGCAGCTTCTGTCGCTTCATTCAGTTCCTCAGCGACCTGCTCGTTGCGCTTCTCCTCAGTGCTCATGTTGACTCCTGCTGAATATCCGGCGGCCAGTCCGGACTGGCCAATTGCATGTGGTTCCCGGCCAACGCAAGCCGGAACTGAGTATTTGCGAACGGATATGGGGCCCAGTTGACAGGTTTCAACCACCCCTGACGATCATTCACTCACTTTTTATACGGACCGGTTTGCAAACAGGAAAAACCCTGTATATATTCACAGTCACTGTATTCGCATACAGTACTTTTTGATTGAGAACTGTCGCGCCGGGGGCAAGACTCCCAGAAAAGGACACGGAGGCAACGCACATGCTCACACAGCTCACCGTCTCGAACTACGCCATCGCTGAACGCGTGGAACTGCAATTCAAGCAGGGAATGACCGCGCTGACCGGTGAAACCGGTGCCGGCAAGTCCATTGTGCTGGATGCACTGGGCCTGGCTATGGGCGGCAGAGCCGATGCCGGCGCCGTGCGTCACGGGGCCAAACGTGCCGACATCACCGCCAGTTTCGATGTATCCAGCATTCCTGAAGCCACTCAGTGGCTGGAAAGCCATGAACTCGACGACGACAGCGACTGCATCCTCCGCCGGGTAATCAGTAAGGACGGCCGGTCCCGCGCCTACATTAACGGACAACCCTGCCCCCTCGCGCACCTCAAGGAGCTGGGCGGATTGCTGATGGATATCCACAGCCAGCACCAGCACCAGTCACTGCTGCGCAAAGACACCCACCGCAAGTTACTGGACGAGTTCGCCAGCGCTGAAACCCTCGCGACAGAGGTTCAGGCTGCCTGGAAAATCTGGAACCAGACCCGCCAGCGCCTGACCGAGCGCCAGCAAAATGCCGATAAAACCGAAGCCAAGCTGCAGCTGTTGAGATATCAGGTTGAAGAGCTGGACCGGCTCGACCTGCAAGAAGACGAGCAGGCACAACTTGAGCAGGAACAGGCCCAACTCAGCCAGGCGGATGCCGTGCTGCATAACAGCCATCAGGCAGCCCAGCTGTGCACTGAAGAAGACAACAGTGCCGCAAGCCTTGTTCGCCAGGCGCTACAGCAACTGGAACAACTACCGACCGACGTACCGGCTCTGGCTGACACCATCCAGATGCTGAACGAGGCACAAATCCAGATCAGCGAAGCGGGCGACAACCTGCGCCGGTTCGTCGACGATTACGAAGCCGACCCCGCCCGGCTGGCCGACGTGGAAGAACGACTCAGCGCTATCTACCAGATGGCACGCAAACATCGGATCGGGCCAGAAGAACTGCCGGAATTCCATCAGAAACTGTCTGCAGAACTGGCCGAGCTGGACGGCGGCGCTGGCAGCCTGGAGCAGCTGGAGGCGGAGTTGGGCGAACATCGACAAGCCTACGATGCTCTTGCCAAGCAACTGACCGATGCCCGCCAGCGCGCCTCCGTTGAACTGGATCAGCGAATCGCTGAAGAACTGGCCCAGTTGAGCATGCCCTCGGTGCAGTTCGTCACTCACCTGAACCGCAGCGCCGACGGCGAGCCAACACCTCATGGTCAGCAGGACATTGAATTCCTGGTCAGCGCCAATCCCGGACAGCCGGCGCGCGCGCTGTCCAAGGTGGCGTCGGGCGGTGAGCTTTCCCGCATCAGCCTCGCCATTCAGGTGGTGGTCGCACAGACCTCAACCACGCCCACCCTGGTATTCGATGAAGTGGATGTGGGGATTGGCGGTGGCACCGCTGAAGTGGTCGGCCGATTGCTGCGCAAATTGGGTGAGAACGGACAGATCCTTTGCGTCACGCACCTTCCGCAAGTGGCCGCGCAATGCCACCAGCATCTGTTCGTCAGCAAGTTCACCGAACAGGACACCACCTTCTCCAGGATCGAAACACTGGATGATCAGGGGCGCATCAGCGAAGTAGCCCGAATGCTCGGCGGCGTGGATATGACCGATCAGACGCTGGCACACGCAAAGGAAATGGTTTCAAAGGGGCAGGCGACGCATCACTGACAGGGCCTGGCCGCGACGGCGCACCGAACACATCCCCTCTCGACTTCGAGAGCTTTTACGGGCGGAACACAATCCGCCCTTTTTTGTTCGGCATTATTGAGACTTGATGGGCTTCACGTACAGGATCAGGCTGTGATCAACAATTTCATAGCCATGCTCCTGAGCGATTTTCTTCTGGCGCTCTTCAATCACTTCGTCGACAAACTCAATGACCTCACCGGTCTGGGTACACACCATGTGATCGTGATGATCGTCGCCAGCCATCTCAAACACGGCATGACCACCCTCGAAATTGTGGCGCAACACAAGCCCGGCGGCTTCGAACTGAGTCAGAACCCGGTATACCGTCGCCAGTCCAACGTCATCCCCTTGCTCGAGCAGTTTCTTGTAGACGTCTTCGGCACTCAGATGATGCTCGTCCGCGGTCTCAAGAATGTTCAGGATCTTCACCCGCGGCAGAGTGACTTTCAGACCGACCTTACGTAATTCGGCGTTCTCGGATGACATGTTACATTTCACTCTTTGGTGTACTTCCCGGCTTCCGGTATGATGAAGCCGCTTTAAATAACGGTATAGCGCCCATGCCCGCTTGTGGCAGGCGTTTTCAAAAATAGAGGATTTGCTCCGGCGATGCAAAAGCTAATCTCATTTATTCTCATCTTCATGATGGCTGGCTGCAGCTTTCCTGGCGTGTACAAGATCAATGTCCAGCAGGGCAACATTGTGACCGAGGAAGAGATTAGCCAATTGAGTGAAGGCATGCCGAGACGGCAGGTTCATGCGGTGCTCGGAACCCCCCTGCTGATCAATCCCACTGACATGTCCAGAGAATACTTTGTGTATACCTTCCAGCGCGAGGGTGGCGATATCCGCAAGCAACAGGTCGTGGTGCATTACAACAGCGACAACCAGCTCGCTCGTTACGAAACCGAACTTCTTGCCGAGACGCCGGCGTACTGAGCCGGCCCGGATTACCCTTTCTTCTTTGCCCGATTCAGTCTTGCCTGCTTGGGATCGATAATCAGCGGGCGGTAAAGCTCTACGCGATCGCCTTCCCGCAACGTATGCGCCGAAGGATCTTTAACGACCTTGCCGAATATGCCCATATCCGTTTCCCGGGGATTCACCTCGGGAAAGAGGGTGGCAATGCCGGATAGCTCGACCGCCTCCAGAACCGTCGTACCCTCCGGAACGTTTACCTTCACGATTTCCTGTCGGTCCGGCCGGGCGTAGGCCACTTCTACGTTCAGCATCACACCGCCCCCCGGTAAACTTCATCCGCTCGTTTGCAGAACGCATCCACCATGGTGTTGGCCGCCTGATTGAACACCGTCCCAAACGCCATGCGTGACAAAGAGCCGGAGAACTCAAATTCCAGCGTAAGGATCACTTTACAGGCGTTATCTGCCAGCGGCCGGAAATGCCACCGACCGGTAAGATTCTGGAATGGCCCGTCCACCAGGTTCATGTCAATGCGCTCGGGCATCAGCAGCTCATTTCGAGTGGTCAGGGTATGACGAACCCCAGCCTTCTCGATTTGCATCGAAGCGGTAATGGCATCCGAACTCTGTTCATGAATCTCAGTATTGGCGCACCAGGGCAAAAATTCGGGATACCGGGCCACGTCATTGACGAGGTGAAACATCCGCTCCGCTGAGTGCATGACCAGGGCTGACTTATCGATCTGATGGGGCATGAGCTCCGATTATCCTGCTAAAACACGCTGTGCATCTAAAGACACATCGAACAGATGCGTCAAATTCAGACGCTATGATAAAGGATCTCGTCCTGTTTGGGAGCGCGACGATCAGATGCCGGCTCCTGTGGGGATTTCCGAGCCGGTGTGTCCAGCTCATCTTCAGACGGCGGGCGCAGGATCGGACCGCTTTGCACAGCGTCGTTGTCGCCCGGCGTGTCGTCCAGTCTTTGGCCCTCGATTTCAGTGAGCACTGAGGGCTGACCGCACCAAAGCCCTTCACTACCCGAGTCGCACAGGTAAGCAAGTGACGACACCATGTACTGAACACCAATAAACAGAACAACTACCGGCACCACCAGGCGCATCACCCAATACCAGGTCGCCAGGAACAGGCCTGGCCCCTCACCGAGAATCCGCCGGGACAAACTGCGGGTGAGCTTCCAGCCGAAAAACACGGAGATGAGGATGGCGACGGTCGGAATCAGCAAGCCGCCGGTCAACAACTCTACCCAACGGAACAGCGTACCGCCGGCCAATCGCTCTCCGGCCCAGATATTGAAGGACAGCAAGGTCCCCAGGCCGGCAAACCAGGCCAGCGCGCCAATCAGAAGGGCCGACCACCCCCTCGGGGCCCCCGTCCACTCCCGGAACCAGCCGACAATAGGCTCCATCAACGCCAGTGAGGTGGTCCAGACAATGAGCACCACCATCAGGAAAACGCCGGAGATCACGAACTGACTGGCCGGAAGCTGCCCGAGCGTCACCGGCAGGGAAATAAACAGCAAGCCAAAGCCCCGCTCACCGTCCAGAAGCCCACCCCCGTCGGCAGCCACGGAGAACATCATCATTCCCGCGACAATCGCGACCAGCGTATCGATCAACACCACCGCCAGCAGGGATCGCTTGAGGCTGGTTCCAACCGCGGTATAGGCGCCAAAGATGGTCCACACCCCCATGCCTAGCCCCAGGGTGAAGAAGGCTTGAAACAGGGCGGCACGTACACTCTCAAAGGTAACGTCTTCCGGATGCATGGCGAGGATCTGGCTAACCGCGCTATCCACCCGGCCATGCCAGGCAGACAGGGCAAACAACCCCAGCATCAGCAACAGGGTGAAGGGCACGACCACTCGCAGTGTCCGCTCAACACCTCTTACCACGCCCTGCACCGAGACCCAGATCACCAGCATCATGAACAGGGCGTGCCAGGCCATAAACAGTCGGTATTCTTCCGGATCGGAGACGAGGTGGGAAAGCACCCAACCAGCCTCTATCTCATCCGCTCCGCTGAAGCGTCCCAGGGCACCGAAGAAGACATACGCCAGGGCGATAGCCCCAAATACCGCGGTAAACGAGAGCACGAGGAAAGCAGCGATCACCGACAGCCGCCCCGCCAGAACCCAGGCGCGGGACACCTTGGCACTGCGGACAAATCCGTCCATCGCCAGCACAATGCCATGGCGGGCATAACGTCCTACGGTGGATTCGGTCACCATGATGGGGAGGGTTACCAGAAGCAGGCACCCCAGGTAGATAAGAATGAAAAGACCGCCGCCGTGGAGGCTGGCCAGATACGGAAACTGCCAGAGATTCGCCAAACCAACGGTGGCGCCAACCCCAGCCCAGAAGAACGTCGATTTACGGGTAAAGGACCCAATAGATGTCTGATACGGCGTAGGCATTCGTGTCCCTGATCCAATCTTACTGTTCATTGTAACGGAAGGATTCACGAACGCACGACCACCGGCAGACAATATCGGCGAATTCGTGACCGGTCTGGCACTCCTGAGCTACAATGCGCCCTTTGCCGGCTCCGTGCCGGCCCATTCAGTCATTTGTCTGAACCCGGATTAACTGATTCATGAGTAAGAAAAAGCCCGGAACTCCGAGCTCAACCATCGCCCTGAACAAAAAGGCGAAACACGAATACCACATTGAAGAACGCTTCGAGGCGGGTCTTGCCCTTCTTGGCTGGGAAGTGAAATCCCTGCGCGCCGGAAAGGCCCAGCTTGTGGACGCCTACGTGCTTCTGAAAGACGGGGAAGCCTGGCTGCTGGGTGCGCACATCACGCCGCTGAGCACGGCGTCGACTCACGTGATTGCCGACCCGACCCGCACTCGCAAACTGCTGCTCCACGCCAAGGAAATTGCCAAGATTGTCGGCCAGGTCAACCAGACCGGACACACCTGCATCCCGCTGGCTTTGTACTGGAAGAAAAACAAGGTCAAATGCGAAATTGCCCTTGTGAAAGGCAAGAAGCAGCACGACAAGCGCGCCACCGAGAAAGAGCGCGACTGGAATCGCCAGAAGCAGCGCATCATGCGCGACGCCAACGCTTAAACGCGGATTTTCCGACCGGAGCGTGACCCACATCAACTGCGACACCGGCCAGTGTGTCGCATACTCATTCTCTTTGCGGCCGGTTTTTCGGGCTCTATACTCGGGCCATGGAATACCCGGCAAAGGGAGTGTTTATGTCAATAACAAGAACCCCCATGACCTCCGTAGATCGTGCCTGGTTGCGCATGGATTCACCGGAAAACCCCATGATGATCTGCGGGGTTCTGGCGCTGGACCGGCAGATTTCCATCAACCGCCTGAAGCACACGATCGAGCAACGCCTGTTGTGTTTTGATCGATTTCGCCAGAGGGTGATCGACAAGGGCGAGCGGGCCTACTGGCAGGAAGACCCTCTGTTCCACATCGACAACCATCTGCACCAGATCGCCCTCCCCGGCCATGCCGGCAAAACCGAATTGCAGACCCTGGTCAGTGATCTCAACAGCAGTGCACTCGATTTTCGTCGACCGCTTTGGCAAATGCATTACATTGACAACTATGAATCCGGCAGTGCGGTCTTGCTGAGGGTTCATCACTGCATCGCCGATGGCATATCTCTGGTGCGGGTCATGCTCTCCCTGGCGGACACAACACCCGAGCCCCGGCTACGGCGCTCCGCCAGCAGAAAAACACCAGCACCCTCTGCCGGATCCGGATTACAGAAAACCCTACACAGAGCGGTGGACAGTGCACTGATGGCCGCGGAACAGACTCGGTTATTTCTTAGCGAAATCCGCAAGGAACCCAACTATCCGATGAAGCTGGCATCAGCCGCAGGAGGCATCGCCACTGATCTGCTCAAGCTCGGGCTCGCCCCGTTTGAACCCGCCACCGGATTACGGCAACCCCTGAGTGGCCGCAAACAGGTGGCCTGGGCCGAACCGCTGGATCTGGCCGAAGTCAAAGCCTGCGCCAAGGTGCTGGGGGGCACCATCAACGATGTTCTGATGAGCACTGTCACGTGCGCCCTGCAGCGGCACTTCAAGGCCCGGAAAGAACCCATACCCGAGTGCGGGCTGCGCGTCGCCGTGCCCTTTAATCTTCGCCCCCTGGATCAGCCCATCCAGACCCTTGGCAATAAATTTGGACTGGTCATCGTGCCACTGCCGGT
This sequence comes from Marinobacter suaedae, assembly GCF_030519635.1. Taxonomy (NCBI): domain Bacteria; kingdom Pseudomonadati; phylum Pseudomonadota; class Gammaproteobacteria; order Pseudomonadales; family Marinobacteraceae; genus Marinobacter; species Marinobacter suaedae. Next base: position 917,840 of record NZ_JAUMIS010000001.1, read on the forward strand.
TGAGATACAGGACCCCATCATGTGTTTCAACCAGGTTCGCGAGAACATGAACCGCCTCAAACATTCCTACCAGGCGCAGGTCACCTACAGCCTGCTGGACCTGTTTGGCCGCGGGCCAGACATCCTCGAACGCCGGGCCCTGGACCTGCTCAGCAACAAGGCGTCTGCCGTGCTGACCAATGTACCCGGCCCCAAAGAACCGCTGTATTTCGCCGGCGGCAAGATCACCCAGCCCATGTTCTGGGTCCCCCAAAGCGGCACCATTGGCATCGGGCTGAGCGTATTCAGCTACGCCGGTACGGTTCAGTTTGGGGTGACACTGGACAAGAACATCCACGCCGATCCGGACGAAGTGATCGCTCATTTCCAGGAGAGTTTTAAAGCGCTCAGCCATGCAGCTCTGGCTGGCCGGGAGGGCCTGATAAACAGGCAGGCGGGATAATTCTCCGGGCAGGATTTACCTGCCCGCTACGACGCTTAAACCGGAATTCAACTAGGGGCTCGCCGCATTAGCAGGACGAATCCCCGCATAGGGGCCAACGGGCATCCAGTTTTCGACGTTTCTAGCCAAAGATGAAGCCCCCAAAGCCTTAAACCTTTCATCTGCAATGGCTTGCCGATAGGTGGTGTCCCCAAGCCAAATTTCGATCATGGTTTTAAGACTGGTATTGAGATAGACGTCCACCTCTTTACCCGGGTCGTGGACACACACATCCACTTCCTCACCTTCCACCACCAACCACCAGTTCGGGAAAGCATCCACATCATCGAAGTTAAAACGGATAATGGTTTCTCGCCCGACCAGCTTGTGGACATCGATATGCCGGGGCAAATGCAGCATGAGCAGGTCCAGGTCGTAATCCTCTTCAGTCATCTGCCCCCGGGCCCAGCGCATGCCCCACTGGGAAAGGTGGTCAATCACCGGCATGAGCTCCGAGCAACACTCTGAGGGGAAGTACTCGTACCCTTTCTGGCCCGGTATTTTCTTCTTAATCACCAGCCCCTCTTCCACCAGGGTATTCAGGCGGCGAGTAAGCATCGTGGGCGACATCATCCGAAGCCCCCGCTGAAGCTGGCTGAATCGAGTTGAGCCCAGAACGAGCTCCCGAACCAGCAACAACGTCCAGCGCTCACCCAGAATCTCCATCGCTTTGGAAAGGGGACAAAATTGGCTGCTACTCATAATACCGCTGCCCTCCTGACAGGGTGCCGGACCGGTGCTTAGGCAAGTATCAAAACAGTAGTGGGTTACTACCATTTTTGTAGTGGGTTACTACCGTTCGTGAAGTATCTCGGCCAACACCCGACTCATATAGTGACACTGACAAATGAAACACACCGAGGTTCTTGTCATGTGCCACTCAACCATCAACACCACCAACCCAACCGATACCAAACAGTATCGCAGCACGCTGGGCCGCTACCCCACCGGGGTAGCTGTTGTCACCATGCAGCACGAAAGCGGGCATTACACCGGAATGACCATCAACAGCTTCTGCTCGCTGTCACTGAGCCCGGCGCTGGTCAGCATCTGCATTGATGATCGCTCTCCAAACTATAGCAGCTACTACCACTGCAAAGGATTCACGCTGTCCTTCCTGAGCGCCGACCAGGCGGCGATCGCCACATTGTTTGCCACCCGCGGCGCCGACAAGTTCAGCAACATCGATTACTCGCACCCCGAAAACCAATTCGCACCGGCCATCACCGATGCGATCGCGATTCTGGATTGCGAAACCTACCGGCGGATGCCCGTCGGTGACCACCTCATGCTGGTGGGCAAGGTCAGGCACTTCCAACACTCTGACCAGGCCCCACTGGTATTCGAACAAGGTCGGTTTACCGGCATTACCGACCACCAGAACCCGGCCCAACAAACGGCCGCCTAATAAGAAAAACACAAACAACCGTAACAGGAGAATGACAATGAAACAGTCAACCCAACTTTTTGATCGTCTCGAAGGCATCACCAGCATTTATGCCGCCAACGGCCAGGAGGCCGATAACAGCGACCGTTTCTCGGTCGAGAATTACCAGCTGCTCAAGCAGCACAACATCTTCTCGGCCATGGTGCCGGAGGATCTGGGTGGCGGCGGTGCCAGCTACTCAGACATGTGCCAGCTACTGCAGCAGCTGGCGGGCCTGCACCCCGCCACCACCCTGTCGCTGTCCATGCATCAACACATTGTGGCGGCGAACCGCTACAACCACACCCAGGGTCGCCCTGGGAAAGCGTTGTTGGAAAAAGTTGCCGCCAACGAGCTGGCGCTGATTTCCACCGGTGCCGGTGACTGGCTGGCCTCCAATGGCACGCTGACCAAGACCGAGGGCGGCTACCTGATGTCCGCCACCAAGCACTTCGCCAGTGGGTCCCCCGGCGGTGACGTCTTTGTGACCTCCGCGCCCTATGAAGACCCGGAAGACGGCTGGATGGTGTTCCACTTCCCGGTGTCCACCAAGGCTGAAGGCGTACAAATCCTGGATAACTGGCGCCCCATGGGTATGCGCGGCTCGGGTTCCAACTCCGTCGTCATGAAAGACGTGTTTGTCCCCGAAGAAACCATCGCGGCCCGCCGGCCCCGCGGCGAATACCACGCCATGTGGTCCGTCGTTCTTCCCGTCGCCCTGCCCCTGATCATGTCGGTGTACTGCGGCATCGCGAAAAAGGCGGCCGAAAAAGCCAGGGAACGCTGCAAGCAAAGCCAGGACCCGGTCACCCCTTACCTGCTGGGTGAAATGGAGAACGCACTTACCACCGCGGACATCACGGTGAAGGACATGATCCGCATTGTTGATGACTTTAACTTCACCGCCGACCTGGACACGGTGAACGAAATCGTCAAACGCAAAACCATTGCGGCGGAAGCCTGCAAGGAAACCGCACGCAAAGCCGTCGAAGCCTGTGGTGGCCCTGGCTACCTGCGTGACTTCGGCATCGAGAGCCTGCTGAGGGATGTCATGGCGTCTCACTTCCACCCACTGCAAGAGAAGCGGCAGCACCTGTTTACCGGCTCCCTTGCGATGGGCCAGGAACCCCCAGGACAAGCCTTCCAGAGCTAACCCCTCTGGAAGGTTCTCTGAAAACCATCGAGTGAAGGAGAAGAGTCATGGCTTTATTACCGGAAACCACTCGTCTGCGCTTGTTCGACAAGCTTTCCATCCAGACCATGCGCTACGTGCATGCCGTGCCCTACGATAAAGCGACGGGAGCGCTTAAAGAGATGTATGAGCAGGTCAATCGGGATTTCTTCATCAACGGATCCCTGACCGCTCGTTCCAAAGTCACGAACCTGTTTGCCGCGGCATGGGTCATCGGCCGGGAAGCCATCCTGGTGACCGATGAACTGGACCGCACCACCAAGGAAGCCATCGCGGCAGTACTGTCCAGTATCAACGACTGCCCTTACTGCGGCGAGATGCTGATAAGCCTGGTTCATGCCGGGGAACGCTCGGACGATGCCATGAAGATCTTCGACCAGGACGAAGAGGCCATCGAAGATCCTCAACTGAAAGCAAGGCTGGCCTGGGTCAAAGCCATGGTCCGAGCCGACGACGCGGTCCCACCCATGCCGTTCTCGACCCAACAGTTGCCGGAGGTTATCGGTTCCATCACGGCCATGAGCGACATCAACCGCTTCAGCCATATTGTGATGGCCGGATCGCCGGTCAAGGTGCCCTTTGGCGCCACAGCACTCAGGAAGGCGGCACTGAAAGTGTTTGGGAACGAGCTCAAGCCCAACCACCACAGACCACTGAGCAAAGGCACCAGCCTACACTTCTTGCCTGCAGCCACGATGCCTTCGGACCTTAACTGGGCCAACGGGAACCCGAGAGTTGCCCAGGCGGTGGCTCGCTGGGCGGCGATGAGCGAAGAGGAGGCAACCGCGCTCATTTCTCCTGAGGTGAAACAGCGCGTCCACGCTAACCTGCGAGCATGGGATGGCAAGCCCATGCCCATGGGGCGCCACTGGGCGGAAAGGGAAATCGAGGGCTTGGCAGGGAAAGACAAGCGAATCGCCAGGTTCGCCTTGCTGCTGGCCAAGGCCCCCTGGACGATTGACGACAACATGGTCACCGACATCCTGGCCATCGCCGGCAACGAAAAAAACTTCATCCGCATACTGGCCTGGAGTTCCTACGCATCGGCCCGCCACCTGGCCGGTAGGATCGCCCGATCCATTCCGGAAATGAACCAACTGCCCCATGTGGCGTAAACGCCCCGCCATCAAGCCACCCGAACCCGCTGAACAGTGTTTCGGGTGGCTCGTTTTTCCCAATGTTTTGTGGTCCGATGGGTACAACTACCGACCGCCAAACACGGGCCAGACAAAAACAACCCTTGAAGTACAACAAACCGGCCACATATACTGAGACATAAGGGGACGACATGGCTTCGACGCTGGTGACGAACCCTTGGGTGCATGTCGAGATGGCAGCCAATCTCGTAAATCAAAAGCTGCAATTAAATAGTCGCAAACGACGAAAACTACGCACTGGCGGCCTAAGGGCCTGCCAGTCGTCCCGGCTAGGATGCCTGTAACCTAGTAGCAACATCCCGGGACGTCATCGCTAACAGGATGCTCCGTTAGTCAGATCCCACTGGCTGGCGGCTAAGATTAAAGGGATCGCCTCTTGCACCCTGGCCTTCGGGTCGCTTGAGGTTAAATCAATAGAAGGACACTAAGCATGTAGATCTCAAGGCCTAGTGCTGGCGGACGCGGGTTCAATTCCCGCCGTCTCCACCAAACGCCAAAAAGCCCCCGACTTCGGGGGCTTTTTTCGTTATTGAGGACAGCGGTCTGTTAGCATCGCGCTTAGCAGCAACTCGAATCAGCCTGGAATCTCTTGAAACTCTCACGAATCCTCAGCAACCAGAATGGCGTCAGTCGACAGCAAGCCATAAGGACCATCGCCGCCGGGCAGGTCTATGTGGACGGCGAGGTCTGCACGGATGCCGCTAGGGAGGTGTCACGTTTCGAGAGTGTGGTTGTCGGTGATCAAGTCATACAGCGGGCGGTTGCCGCCCACTATCTGATGCTGAACAAACCCGCCGGATACCTCAGTGCCACAAAGGACAAAACACATCCAACGGTGATGGAACTGGTACCCGGGGAGCTACGCCCCCACCTTCACATTGCCGGGCGCCTGGACCGGGCCTCTACCGGCCTGCTCATTATGACCAACGACGGCAACTGGTCTCGACGGCTGACAGAACCCGCCGTCAAGATACCCAAGGTCTACCGGGTAAAAACCCTCCAGCCCATTAGCAAGGAGACAGAACAACGGTTTGCGGAGGGCATATGGTTTTCCTGGGAAGGTCTCACAACCTCGCCCGCGGCAATAGAACAGCTAGCCCCCTGCGAGGCGCGAGTGACCATCTTTGAAGGACGCTACCACCAGGTAAAGCGAATGTTCCATGCCGTTGGCAACCGGGTCACCAGCCTGCACCGCGAACGTATTGGCGGTATCACCCTGCCGGCCCAACTGCCCCAGGGCGCCTACCAGAGCCTGACGCCGGCGCAGGTAGCGTCAGTACGGCGCCGTTAATTACGAAAACACTCCCAAATTCGGCCGCTACCATTCACTCGATGTGTGAGCACCCCATCTACCTCTCCGTGATTAGATAATCCATCACAAAGCCCTGCTCGTTCCCCACAAATATCGGTTTTTTCGACTAACAGAAGCCCGCTCGATGTAGATAGGATTGGAATTATTCGTACCCTATTCAGGAAACATAATCCATGAGAACTCTGCTTCTGACTTTTTTTGCTCTCACCCTTTCCACCCCATTCGCACTGGCGCGGGATGCAAAACCGCTACGAGTTGGAATGGACGTTCCCTACGCACCTTTTGGCGTGCGCGGTCCAGACGGTGTGCTGACAGGATTTGAAGTCGATCTGGGCAATGCCATGTGCCAGGAAGTCACTGGTCAGGACTGCGAGTGGGTAGTACAGGCATGGGACGGCATCATTCCGGGACTGCTTGCTCGAAAGTACGACCTCATTATTTCTTCCATGACCATAACCGCAGAGCGTCGCAACGCTGTGCTGTTCTCTGAGCCCTACTACGCTACCCCCTCAGCGTTCTTCACCCGGGCTTCGTCGGAGTTTGATCTAAGCAATACCAGCAACACTCGTATCGGCGTTCAGCGCGGAACCAACCAGGAACGCTATGTGGCGGAAATTCTTCCGGACGCAGAAGTTGTTCGCTACACCACGACAGACGACATGTACCTCGACCTGATTGGCGAGCGCCTCGACGCCGTTATGCTCGACGCTCCTGTCGGTATTCAATGGGCTGAGGACGACACCAAGGTCGTGCAGAGCGGCGACTTCATCAAGGAACCGGCACGGATTTTTGGTGAGGGTGTGGGCGTGGCCATGCGCAAGCGCGACAGAAAGCTAGCGGAACAGGTTAACGCTGCTCTCGACAAGCTGAAGAACAACGGTGTCTACGACGAGCTGATGGCGAAGTATTTTAGCTTCGATATCAAACTCTGACGTCGCTTTCTCCACCAAACAAGAAAAAGCCCCCGGTCTCGGGGGCTTTTTTGTTTCCTTTACTCGGCAAGACCAACTTACTCCAGCCTTGCTGAGGCCTCTGAACTTACTTGTTCATAATATGCGCCCGAATCCGCGCCGAGATGGCCTCGGAGAAGATCACGGTGAGCAAGATGGCCAGGATGATGAGAGACACCTGCGGCCAGGCCAGGGTGTTGAGGGAGGAAGACAGCTGCAGGCCAATACCGCCCGCACCCACCAGGCCCAGTACGGTGGAGTGACGAATATTCACATCCCACCGGAACACAGCCACCCCAACGAAAATCGCTTTCACCTGAGGCCACACCGCATAAGCCATCACCTGCAAGGGCGAGGCGCCCGTTGCCCTGATAGCCTCTACTGGCGTGGTGTCGATTTCTTCAATGGCTTCATAGATCAACTTTGCAAAGAAACCAATGGAACGAAGCGAGATGGCAACCACACCTGCCAGCACACCAGGCCCCAGAATGGCGACCGTCAGCAGAGCCCAGATCAGGGAATTGATCGAACGGGATGCAACGATGAACACCATGCATATCGGGCGAATGATGTAACGCGATGGGGTGGTGTTATTGGCCGTCAGGAAGGCCATGGGAACACCAAACAGGATCGCGATCCCGGTGCCGATGGTGGCGATATTGAAGGTATCCCACAGCGGCTCCCAGAGTTCGTTGATGTATTCCCAGCGCGGCGGCATCGCCCGCGTGAATATATCCTCGGCAATACGCGGCGCATCGAACACGAAGAACCAGGTGGTGGCCTCCGAGATGATCTGCCAGCAGAGTACAAACAGTACCAGCCCGGCCAGCCAGCCCGACCAGATCATCAGGCTGGTTTTCAGGTCATGGTGCTGCCATTTCTTGGTGTCATCACTTAAAAACTTTACCGCCATGTTTACTGCACCTTAACTCGTAGCCAACTGGAGGTGTATTCCGCCATCAAGACCAGCGCGATGATGATCAGGATGATCGCCGCCGCCGTGTCGAACTCGTAGCGGTCAAATGCGGTATTCAGGGTTGCCCCGATACCACCGGCCCCGACAATGCCCAGTACGGCCGATTCCCGGAAGTTGATATCCAGCCGGTACATCGACAGCCCGATGAATCTTGGAAAAACCTGCGGATGGATGCCGTACAACACCCACTGCGACCAACTTGCGCCGGTCGCGCGAATGGCTTCCGACTGGGACTTGCTGACATCCTCTATTCTTTCCGCCAGCAACTTGGCGAAGAAGCCGATCGTCGCGAACGCGAGAGTCAGGAAACCGGCAAACGGCCCGAAGCCAAAAATGGCCACCATCAGAATGGCAACAATGATTTCCTGCAAGGCCCGCGAGAGCGCAATGATGCCACGGCAAACCAGATAAACCGGCGTTGGAGCCAGGTTCTTTGCTGCGCCCAGGCCAATGGGAACGGAGATCAGAATGCCCACCACCGTTGAGGCAAAAGCCATCACCAGGCTTTCATAAATGCCCTCGTAGATATCATTCCAGCGAGTCGTAAAATCCGGCGACGAGAACGACAGAATGAACTCCTTGGCTCTGGGTAGACCATCGATCACCCGCGCCCAGTTCACTTCCATGCTGCCAAGAGACAACACCACATAGAGCGGCACACCGACCCAGACCAGCGCCCGAAGCCAGGTTCGCTTGATCATCGGTGGGCGACGCCACCTTTTCAATTGAACGGTATCAGTCATTCCTTCTCCACCGCGTATGCTTCTGGGGTCTCTGCTTCGGATACGCCTTCGTCGCCATCTTTCCGGACGGTGGCGGACCAGTCTTCTTCACCGTAGATTTCGGTAAGCACTTCCGGTGTCAGGCCTTCGGGCGGTCCGTCATAGGCCACCTGCCCTGCTTTCAGGCCAATCACCCGTTCCACAAACTGCTGGGCCAGGGCCACGTCGTGAATGTTGATGATGGCAGCAAGGTTGCGCTCGTGACACAGATCCTGAATCAGGCGCATCACCTGGCGGGCGGTTTTCGGATCGAGAGACGCGGTGGGTTCGTCCACCAGCAACAGACTGGGGTTCTGGATCAGGGCACGGGCGATACCGACCCGCTGGCGCTGACCGCCAGACAGGGCATCGGCTCGCTTATCTTCGTAGCCGGGCAAGCCTACTTTCTCCAGCAAACCGAACGCATCGTTCTCGGCTTCCGGACCAAACTTACGGAACAGGCTCCGCCAGAACCCGACATAACCCAGTCGACCGGACAGGATGTTTTCCATCACAGTCAGGCGTTCCACCAGGGCGTAATCCTGGAAAATCATGCCCATCTGGCGGCGCACCTGGCGCAGCTTTCGTGTGGGCATCGCGGTGATGTTCGTCCCGTTTAAACTGGCGGTGCCGGAGGTGGGGTCCACCAAACGGTTGATACAGCGGATCAAGGTCGATTTGCCTGCGCCGGATGGTCCAATCAGCGCGACGACCTGCCCTTTCTCAATGGTGAAACTGACGTCCTTCAGAGCGTAATCACCAGACGTATAGGCTTTGGACAACTTCTCAAGTTCGAGCACGAATTCATTCCCTAACAAACAGGCTTAACAGTGGAAAAACCGGGCAGCGGAACATCCGCTGCCCGTCGACCTCTTGGTAGCTCTTTATTTTTAAGAGCAGGAGTAGGAAACGTCGTTCGCGGCGTCGATCTTGCGAATCACATCCCAGTGTTCCTTGTAGGTAATGGGAACGAACTGAGCTTCGCCGTTACGGGAGAACTCCTCTTCCAACGTGGTGCCTTCCCATGGGAAGTTGAGGAATGCCTGCTGGATTTTCTCCTGCAGTTCCGGCTTCAGGTTATGTGCCACGCCATAGCTGGTGGTCGGGAACGTCTGAGATTTATAGATGGACACCAGCTGGTCATCAGTGACCACATCCCGGGACAGCATGCGCCCCAGTACAGAGTTAGCAACGGCGGCGGCCGGATAGTCCTGGTTGGCAACGCCCAGAATGGAGTTGTCGTGCTTACCGGAGTACACCGGCTCAAAGTCACGCTCAGGCAGCATGTCGTAGTCAGCCTTCAGGATGGCAGACGGAGCCTTGAAGCCAGAGTTGGAGGTCGGTGAGGTAAAGGCCATTTTCTTGCCTTTGATGTCCTCGATGGTTTCGATGCCGGAGCCCGGATAGGTCAGGATTTCCATCTCATATCCGTAACTGCCATCGTCACCGGCCATCATGGTGAACGGACGATAGCCTGCACAGTTGACCGCCAGAGGGTTGGAGCCAGTATTAAAGCCCGCGATGTGCAGTCGGCCAGAGCGCATGGCTTCGATTTCAGCCGCGTTGGACTGGACCGGGAAGAAAACAACTTCTTTGCCGGTTTGCTCTTCCAGATACGTCAGGAAGTCTGCCCAGGCTTCTTTATACACTGCCGGGTCTTCAACCGGAGTGTAGGCAAAAATCAGGGTTTCCGGATCCAGCCACTGGCTGGAATCAGTAGGGATATCCGCAATCAGGTCGTTGTCCGCATCGCAGTAGCGCGCATCCAGCGAGCCTTGATTGGAGCAAGCGGCGCTTACTGCGGTGCTGAACGTTGCCGCAACCCCGGCAAGTGCTACGGCTCTGGCAATTGTTTTTATTTTGCTCATCGCGTGTTCCTTCTCATTCCGTTGTTATTGGTCGTTATATAGAAGGCAGGATGTAGTCCGGCACGATCTCCGATTTAGAAATGTAGGTATCCACATCTTGCCCGGCATAACTGCCATGATCCGTTACCAGGGCAGTTTTAATTCCGGAGGCCTGTCCCCCGAGAATATCCGTATGCAGGGTATCCCCCAGCATAAGAATTCGATCCAACGGCAAAAGCGCGTTGTTTTTCCTTATCCTTTCGATGGCATAACTGAAGGTGTTGCCAAAGGGTTTGCCAAAGAATTCCACCGGACATTGGGTCTGGTCCAGCAGCTCATGGGCGTAATATCCCGGTTCCAGGGAAAAACGGCCCTCTCTTGGGGCTACAAGATCTGGATTACCCACATACACCGGCTTTGGATTTTGCTTGAGATGGGCGAGCAATTCGGCCTGAGCTGCGTCACTCCATTGCGCCGCACTTAAGAAGATATAGCCATCGGCTTGCAGGAACGGTTCGTTGCTGGACACCGCTTCCGCATCGCCCTCGCCGGAAATGGATTCGTACTGAAGATTTTTCGGGAAGTCCGCGAGATTACAGACGTTGATCACTCCCCACGAATTAATATCAGAGCCGGAAAAGATATCGGCGGCAACCAGGGAGTGAATCATCACTTCCCGACTGCTGATGATGTTCCCCGCCTCAACCTCAAAGCCAAGACGGCGAAACTTGGCCACCAGGGAATCTTTCTCGTAGCTGGCCGAGTTGGTCAGGATGTACAGGTCCTTCCCCATCGCTTGCAGCGACCGGAATCGTGAAGCGGCGCCCTCAATGGCTTGTTCACCAACGTTCAATACCCCAAACGCATCAAACAGAAAAGCATCAAATCGGGCTGATATTTCACCCAGATCGTTAACGTGTTCGGGTAACTTTGGCAATGGAGAGGACAGCAGGCCAGAAAGGGGCAGGCGCCAACGAATTTCTTCGTATCGATCGAAAATCGCTTGCGGGGTCATAAATCTACAACAAACCTTTTTTTATTTTTTTCAGGCGTTTAGCGCCTTCTATTATTATTTCTAGCCGTCATAAGCACGTGTACAAGTTCGTATGAAGGCCAACGAAAGTCAAGGAAAAACAGTGATTCGGATCACAGCCCCTATTGTGCTGGGGCGCAGTTGCTCAAGGCGCACCCCGCTGAACTCAGGAAACAACTTAGATCTGTCAAAACTCAATCAACTCCGAGAACAGTTTCTGCGCTCGTTTGTGGGCCACTCTTTGAAGATTTCTTTGTGTTTGCAGAACACAGCGCTTTGCAGTTCTCCAATTTTTTGTATCCAGAGCTATCTCATCTCGATGCGTTTTCAGATAATCCAGCAACACCGACTGATCGTTGGCCTGCCCCTGCACTTCCGTGACATCCCTGAGTTCTCGCACCCATTTCTTGAGTTCCTTACCCATCACCGGCCTCAGCGCCCGGGAGCAGTAAAACAGGTCTTTCGAACATTTCCGAAACCTATGAAAGTCTTCGATGTCGTCGGATTTACGCGCCTGCTTCTCAGCGCACCGGGCTTTCTTGAGGAGTCGCAGGAGTACTGGGGAGAGTTCTTTCGGGGCGCTGGGCAGGTTCCAGCTGCGGGAAGCGGTTCGCTCTGCCTCCACCTCCTGGGCCAACCTCAGAAAGAAATGTTCATCGCCAAGGTTTCTTCGAGCACGTTTTTTGTCTTTGTTCAGAATTCGAGTGACGTTCCTGAACGACTTGGCCTGCAGCTCGGGGTTTTCTTCGACCAAAAACCGCCAGGTCGTCAGGCGCACATCGGCATCGCGGGTGTCCCCAAGTTTCTTCGCCAGTTTGCGATAACGAACACGCCAATCGGCGTACGTGGCCTTGCCAAGCCAGGGCCGAAACAGTCGGAGCAGTGCCCGGATTTCTTTGGTGCGTTTACGGGCTTCATGCACACCGGTTTCCGGATCCCGGGTGGCATGCAGAAGTGACAAAGCAATGTCTTCGTGGACGGACTGGATGAGCCGCTTGAGCTGTTTGTTGAAGTTGCTGTCGCGGCTGAGTCGATAGCGCATGCCTCCTCCTGAGGCGTTACGTGCCCAGCGTTTTCGCAGCGATGATTGTTCCGAAAACGCGGTTTACAGCGACGACCTTACCGCCGCTGCCAGGTTCCATCGGGCTGGCACACCAGGGGCCCAATGACCGTACCTGTTGGGTAGGACTCGCCGTTGTACATGCAATCCGCTGCAGCCGCGGATGCGAAGAAGAAGCTGGCTAACAGAATCATTGTTTTCATTGGTCACCTCCAGTGCCATGAAAAACCATGGACACGCTTGTTGTGCTGTCATTAACGATTGCCTTGACCTGATACCCCAACGGCACCACGAACATGAGCGCCGATTTGATCTGGCCCGTCTCGTCACCCTCTCCGTAGAGCTTCTCAGCGGTATTGGTATTTATGGTGATCAGGGGAGCATTAACCTCTTCACCATCCTGGAAACAAATGAATGGATTTCGCGCGTACACCGACACCATCCTCTCCGCCATTTCCTTATTAGCCAGCACCAGATCATGGCCGATGTACTTGTGCTTGCCCGGCGAGCAGATCGAGGCATGGTTATCGGACAGCCGTGATGCGGGCACCACTGCGATCTCAACTGGCAGGCCAATCTGCCTGAAAATCCCCTCCTGATTGACCGCCGCATCCCTCAGACGAACAGCGGCCGGTGATTCAGGGTCCAGTTTGATGATTTCCAGGGCAGCACTTAGCGTGTGGATATTCCGGTAGGTATGGAACTGATGGTCAAAGGGACCCGCGCCATCAACCAGCAGGCCGATAATTTCTTCGGACACGTCATCCTGCGGGGAAAGGCGGCGGAGGTAGTCGACAAACTCGATGCTTTTGACGTTGTAGAGGTCGTAGTTCTCCCTCAGCGTCGCCCGAACAATGGCCGCGCGCTTCTCGTCTTCCATCACCTTGTCAATCAGTGTGGTTAGCTCGTATTCCTGCTCGGTAAAGGCAAGCTCGAAGGCATTGCCGCCCTTGGTGGTTACTTTCAGGCTGCCCGGAACTTGCTTATTGACCACCATGTACACAAAGAATGAGGCGAACAACAAGAACGCCACAACGATGATGCTGGTGTTGATTTTTACGCCTTCACTCACGAGTCCTCCCCGTGCAGCGTCTGGCCAGGTAAAACCGGAGGAACTCCCCAACGACAAGAGCGGATCTGATAACAGCTCAGGGCTCTATGGAAGGAATCGGGCGAGAGAGAGGCTCGGCGGCTCACCGAAACCCGCCCGCCGCCAGGCTGCATTCTTACTGATGATGTCTCCGCTTAATTTAGATCATCCTGCGGGGATCACAAGTTGGCGGGGGCCGCGCCGACGGGGTCTTTCCAGCGATCCAGGAGGGTTTTCAGCACGGGGATATCAAAATGTCGCTTGGTGGTGATGGCGTAGAAGTTTTCCATCACACCCTCAAGTACCGCGTATTTTTGCAAGGTGCCGTTCTTCAGTTCGTCCTGAACCACCACCTCCGGAACCACGGCGACGCCGCCGGAATCCCGCGCCAGCAGACGAAGCATGGCCATGTCGTCCACCTCTGCGTAGGGTTCGACCTCCACCCCCAGTTGCTGGCACAGCATGTCGAACTGGCTACGGATATTGCTGCTGGGGCCGGGCACCAGCAGGTTAACCTTGCTCAGATCCTCCGGGAACCGGAATTCCTCGCCTTCCGGACCCGCCGGCCCTACCAGGCAGACGTTGCGCTGGGCAATGCGCTGGCAGCGCCAGGGCGTCACCGAGTCGGTGGCAACCGGGCGGTTGGAGAGAATCAGATCCAGCTTGTGCACCTTCAACTGTTCCAGAAGTTCTTCCTGGCTGGCCGAATGAATCACCAGCTTGATCTGCGCCTCGCCCACCACCGGGCGCAGAAAATTTTCCTGAAAGTTCCGCGACAGTGTGGCGACAGCCCCGATGCGCAAACGCTGGACGCGTTCGAGCTTGCCACTCTCCACCGTGGCCAGCATTTCGCCGCCCAGGTTGAAGATGGTGTCTGCATAGGCAAGCACCAGATGGCCCGTTTCCGTCAGACGGAGCGCACGGCCATCCCGGATGAACAGGTCACGGCCCAGCCGCTCTTCCAGCTTCCGGATCTGTGAGGACAGTGCCGACTGGGAAACGTGCAGCTGTTTGGCGGCTCGCGTCAGATTTCCCTCTTTGGCAACCATCCGGAAGTAGTACAGATGGTGAAAGTTCAGACTTCTCATCTTTCAGTTCTCTTTTTAAGAACGTTTCATCCATTTATATATATTTTAAAAAACAACCAACAAGCAACAAAATATAGACAGTTAATCCCCAATCCCACCGAGGCACACAGACACCATGGAACACCTATCGAGCGGTTGGCTGCTCGCCGGCATCTACACAGTTGGATGTTTACTTGCGTTCTTATCCTCCCGAGGCGTCTGGCGCATTGCCCGGAACACCGCCCAGCTTGGACTGGCTGCCGCATTGGTCAGCGGTGGCTGGGGGTTACTGGAGTCAGGTGGCCGACTTTCAGGCACGCAGGATGCCCCGGGTCTGGTGATGACCGTTCTGGTTGCCTTGCTGGGCTGGGTAATCACCCGGTTTTCTTATCGCTACCTTCACGGTGAGCCCCGCCAGCCCCTGTTCGTGCGAGCGCTGTTGTTTACCCTGGCCTGTGCGGGGGTTCTGGTTACCAGCAACCACCTGGCGGTGATCGCTATTGCCTGGTGCGGTACCAGTGTGGGCCTGCACTACCTGCTCACCTTTTACCGGGAGCGCAAGGCCGCGCAAATCGTTGCCCACAAAAAGTTCATTGTCAGCCGACTGGCGGACCTGTCACTGCTGGTCGCACTGGGGCTAATTTACCAAAGCACCGGCACGCTCACGCTCGATGGCCTGAATGCCCACGCGGCCTCCATGCAGACCCTGCCGGCGGGGCTGCATGCTGCCGCCGTCCTGTTCGCACTGGCCGCCATTCTCAAGTCCGCCCAGTTGCCCCTGCACGGCTGGCTGATTCAGGTGATGGAAGCACCAACACCTGTGTCAGCGCTGCTCCACGCGGGTGTAGTAAACATCGGTGGCTTCGTACTGATTCGTCTGGCGGACCTCATCATCCTGGCGCCGATGGCACAGGCCATGCTCGTTGTCGTCGGTGGATTGACTGCGCTGCTCGCCGGCCTGGTGGTGATGACCCGTATCAGTATCAAGGTTCGGCTGGCCTGGTCGACCTGTGCCCAGATGGGCTTCATGCTGATGGAAATCGGTCTTGGGCTCTATGAACTGGCACTGCTGCACCTGCTTGCCCACTCCCTGTACAAGGCCTACGCCTTCCTGAGCTCCGGCGATACGGTGAACGAAGCACGTCGCAAGGATCTGTTCAGCGGGATGGGGCAAACCTCGTCCCTGCCCTGGCTGCTGGCAGCCCCCCTGATCACAGCCGTGTTGATTGCCAGCACCCTGCTGCTCTGGCAAGTGGTGTTGCCGACCATGCACATACCCATGGCCGCGCTGCTGATCGTTACCTTTGGACTGGCTCCCTTGCTCTGGCTGGAACATGGAAAAGGCACCCCCCACCTGCTGCTGGGCACCTTCCGGGTCGTAGGACTGACCCAGCTTTACATGGTCTGGCACCTGCTGTTTGCCGAACTGGCCCCGGCCTCCTCAGAACCTTCCATCCTGCTCACCGCCTGGGTGCTCGCCATGATCGGGGGCCTGTACGTGACCCAGATATGGCTGCGCTGTTTCCCCCGGGGCAAGTTCGCCGAACGGTTTTATCCGTGGGCCTACTGTGGGTTCTATCTGGATGAAAGCTTCACCCGCCTGACGTTCAAGCTGTGGCCGGCGCGCCTGAGCCCGGCGCAGGCTAAAACCTCGGTTAACCGTCATCCTGCACAACTGGGAGCCGTCAAATGAGCGCATCCGCCGTGGCACAAACCAGCATTCAGGCCGAGGTACGCGAAGCCATTCACAGCGCCTGCGACAGCATTGCGCCAACCTGGCCGCTGGACCGGATGATTGCCGTCAATCCGTACTGGCAACACGTGTCTGCCCCCTTCAGTCAGACTGCGGAAACGCTGGACCGGTTGGCCGGAGCACCGATGGCGATGTCACTGACTTACTACCGTGAGCGCTGGCAAGCCGGTACGATTGAACGCGCCCACCTGGCCCGGGCGATTGAGGAACACTCTGCGTCCGTGAGCGCCGGGCAGTTGATTGCCGCGCTGGATGATCAGGAACGGGAGCCAACACCGGCACCCTTGCTATGTGATGCCCTGGATCGACAACGGAACCTGCTCCATGAGCCCGCCTGGTGCGACACCATCACCCTCCAGATCGCACAGTTTTGCGCGGCCTATTTCGACCGGGAACAAGCCGACTGGCACCCCGATCAAACCGCCGAGCTCTACAGCGCCTGGCGCAAAACCCTGGGCAATGACCACAGTGTCGCCCTGCTGATGAAAGCATCGGACATTCCCCACAAAGCACGGCAACTGCCTGAAGACGCTGAAACCCTGATCCAGCAGGCACTGGAACAACTGGTACCTGACCCTGAGCAGTGGCAGCCCTACCTGCAGGCGGTGATCCTGCGAATCAGTGGCTGGGCCGCCGGATGCGCCTACCGACGCTGGCAGGCGCGGCTGGAGGGCAACGATGATCAGACCCTGGTGGACCTGCTCGCGATCCGCCTGAGCTGGGAAAGCCTGATTGACGACGGCAAACGCCACCCCGGTTCGGTGTTCAATCGCTGGCAAAGCGCCTGGCGCGAGCACTTTCAGGCGGAAGACCGCCCCGAACGGACTTGGCGACAACTCTGGCAACGGGCCCACGAGATCAGTTACCAGCAATCGCTGTTCCGCGACCTCGCGAACCATCGCCCGGCATCAACCCCACAGACCTCACCGGACGTTCAGGCGGTGTTCTGTATCGATGTCCGGTCCGAGGTGTTTCGCCGACACCTGGAAGCACAATCCGACCATATCCAGACGTTTGGCTTCGCCGGTTTCTTCGGGTTGCCCATCAGCTACCGCCCCCTCGGCACCGAGGCCCGGCGCCCCCAGTTGCCGGGATTGCTGGCACCGGCGCTGGAGATCACCGACACCTCCGGCGATTCCGCCGCTGATGAGCAGATCGCTCACCAGCGCCAGCAATCGCTGAAAAACCGCCTGAACTGGCGCGCGTTCACGTCGGTCCCGGCCTCCGCTTTTACGCTGGTGGAAACCCTCGGGCTTGGCTATGTGGGGAAACTGGTCAAGCGCAGCGCGCCCGCGGTGAGCGGCGCCAGAAAAAGGGACGGACTAGCGCTGAGTGCTGACCAGAGCGCCCGTCCGAGTCTGGTCACCGCCCTGGGCAGCGACCTGGAAGCCCAGGCAGACATCGCCACCCGTGTGCTCAAGGGCATGAATCTGACCCAGGACTTCGCGCCCCTGGTGTTGCTGGTTGGCCATGGCAGCCAGACGGAAAACAACCCGCAGCGTGCGGGCCTGGATTGCGGAGCCTGCTGCGGCCAGACCGGCGAGGTCAATGCCCGGGCACTGGCCGGTTTGCTGAACGACACGGAGGTGCGCCGCGCGCTCCGGGCGCAAGGGATCAACATACCCGGCACAACCTGGTTTATCGCCGCGTTGCACAACACCACCACCGATGAGGTGACAATGTTCGATACCGGCGACGTGCCGGGGGAACTGAGTGGTGCTCTGGATACGCTGGCCCAGCGGCTTGGACAGGCGGGCGAAGGCGCACGCCGGGAACGATCGCCCGCCCTTGGCCTGTCACACCTGCAGGAAAAACCCGACAAGCTGAAAAAGGCGATCAGGCTGCGCGCCATTGATTGGGCGCAAACACGCCCCGAGTGGGGCCTGGCGAACAACGCTGCGTTCGTGGTGGCCCCCCGGTCCCGCACCCGGGGGCTGTCATTGGATGGCCGCAGTTTCCTGCACGACTACAACCACCACAACGACCCGGAAGGCAAGTTGCTGGAGCAAATCATGACCGCTCCGATGATCGTCACCCACTGGATCAACATGCAGTATTACGCCTCCACGGTGGACAACCATCGCTATGGCAGCGGCAACAAAACCCTGCACAACGTGGTGGGTGGCCGCCTCGGTGTGTTCGAGGGTAACGGGGGTGATTTACGTATTGGCCTTGCCTGGCAATCGGTACACGACGGTGAACGTTTCCGGCACGAACCGCTTCGACTCACAGTGGTGATTGAGGCCCCGAGGGAATTCATTGAGCGGGTTATAAAAAGCCACGAGGTGGTGAGAAACCTCGTGGATAATCAATGGCTGTACCTGGCCCGCCTGGATGGGAATGGCGTTGAGGTTTATCAGCCGGACGATCAGACCGCTTGGCAACGCTTAAGTTAAGCCGGTTTATACCCGAGGACAGAGGTGTAGCAGTTCATGCCGAGGTAACTGAAACGCCGGGTGTCCTTGATACCCAGCCCCTCGGCTTCCATCAGCACCGGGTAGTTGTAGATCTCGTGCACCGCGTTGTCTGAGGCAAAGTAGAAGATGACAGCGGCGGTGTACCAGTACAGCTTCTGCGCAGCCCGCGCCAACAGGTTGCCACTGGGATAAGAGAAATCACCGATCACGAAGCTGCCACCCGGCTTCACGCAGCGCACCAGGTGACTGAGCAGTTTGCGCATGAAGTCTTCACCAAACACATTGAGGAAGAAATTGGCGATGACCATGTCATAACGCTCGAACTCCTCAAACTTCAGGATGTCAGCGTGTACCACCCGCACCTTGAGGTCATCGGGATGCTTGGCAAACGCAGCCTCCAGCTTCTTAAGCATGGTTTCCGAAATATCCACCACGGTTACGTCGGCGCCGATTTCGGCCGCTCGGATGGCGTCCTTCCCATGCCCGACACCGGCGATCAGAACCTTGTCGCCCGGCTGGACGTACTCGGGTGTCAGCATCGCCCGCTTGCAGTTGTGGATGGCTTCACCGCCATAGATGCTGCTAAGGAAATCGTAAAGAGGCCCAATGTATTTGTATTTATCGCGCATGAGACTTCCGTTGTCCGTTCATGAGGTTATCGAGTCTACGATCTCAGCGCGGATTGCGGAAGTTGGGACAAGAGCGTCGGTCCGAAAACCTGACGATGGTCACACCGCCACCATCGAATGACGCGCCATAGCAAGAATTGAGAGTTCCTGCCGGCTTTTGTCGATCACAAACCGGTACTCTCGAAGGCTCTCATTGATTATCGCAGCCAAAAAGGATTGGGCAGCCTCTCATGACAGCACCTTCGAGCGAGTCATCACAGCAACCCCCACAGAATTCCCTCACCCGCAAGGCGCTGGCAGGCAAGCGTATTCTGTTGACGGGGACTACCGGTTTTCTGGGCAAAGTCATACTCGAGAAGCTGATTCGGGACGTGCCTGATCTTGGCGGGTTGGTGCTGCTGATTCGAGGCAATCACAAATACCCCTGCGCCAAGGCCCGCTTTCACGCCGAGGTGGCCACTTCGTCCGTTTTCGACCGCCTGCGCGAGACCGACCCGGCACGCCTGCACGAATTTCTGGATCAACGCATCGAGTGCCTGGGCGGAGAGATCACCCAGCACCGCTTAGGCCTGGAAGACGATACCTATCAGGCGCTGGCCCAATCCGTCGACGTGATTATCAATTCAGCCGCATCCGTGAATTTCCGCGAAGCGCTGGACACCGCCATCACCATCAATGCCATGTGCCTGCATAACCTCGCGGATTTTGCCGAGGATGCCGGGCAGATTCCGGTTATCCAGATTTCCACCTGCTATGTAAACGGCTACAACCGCGGCAACATCGCAGAAAAAGTCGCCGCACCCACCTCAGGACTGATCCCCCGTGATGCCAATGGCCATTTCGCCGTGGAAAGTACCCTGGTGACGCTGCGACACAAATGCAATAACTTGAAGCGCCGCATCCAGGATCCGGAGGCCCTTGCCGAAGCCCTGACAGAACTTGGCCAGCACGAAGCCCACCGGTACGGCTGGGGCGACACTTACACGTTCACCAAATGGCTCGGCGAACAGATTCTCCTCAATCGTTTGAAGGGTAAAACCCTTACCATCGTTCGGCCGTCCGTCATCGAAAGCTGCCTGCAAGGCCCAAAGCCCGGCTGGATTGAGGGCGTTAAAGTGACCGACGCCATCTTGCTGGCCTATGCACGGGGCAAGGTGTCCCTGTTCCCGGGCCGCAAAGCCGGGGTTGTCGATATCATTCCAGCCGACCTGGTGGCCAATGCGACTATTCTGAGCGTTGCCGAAGCGCTACTGGAGCCCGGGCAATCCCGCATCTACCAGAGCTGCAGCGGCACCCAGAATCCCCTGATTGTCCGAGACTACGTACCCACCATCTGTGGCGAAGTGAAGGGCAACTGGCACAAGTACCCGCGCCTCACCCGCAAGGGTCCCAGAAAGAACATGAAACTGGTGAACAAGCATCTGTTCGTGGCCCTGATTCAGGTGCTGCGCGGATTGTTCACGCTCACAGATCGGTTGCGCCTGCGTACCGCCGATAACAAATCGAAGACACTCGAGGCCGTGGAGACCACCCTCAAACTGACGAAAATCTACAGCACCTACACCAGCCCAACCTACATCTTCAGCAGCGACCGGCTGATGGCGCTGGCCGCGCGTATGGGCGAGGCTGACAAGGCTCTGTTCCCGGTGGATGCCGCGCTCATCGACTGGAAGCGCTACTTCACCGAAATTCACGTGGCCGGGTTAAACCGATACGGCCTTGAAGACCGCAAAGTGACGATTCCAAAAGATGCGAAAGCCAGCAGTATGGCCGATGAAGAGGTGGCAGACACAACACCTGCCTGACAGCCTGAAAACGAGTTCCCTGAAACAATAAAAAGTGCGGTAACAAAATGGCGAAGGACAAGTACTGGTTAATGGGCCCGGTCTACGATGCGTTGAGCTGGGTCTTTGCGGGTAATTCCATCTACAAGTGCAAGTGCAGCATGCTGGATGCCCCTTGGCTGAAGCCGGGTGACAAAGTCCTGTTCGCAGGCGTCGGGCATGGCAAAGAGGCGATCTACGCTGCCGAGCGGGGCGCCAGGGTCACCGTGGTGGACCTGTCCGAAGCCATGCTCAACAAGTTCCGTAAAGCCGTGGAAAAAACAGGCAAGAACCTGGACATACGCATCATCCACGCCGACATATTCAAGGTGGAAGAATTTGGCGAGTACGACATGGTGACCGGCAACTTCTTTTTTAACCTGTTCCCGCGGGAGATGATTCCGGAGGTACTCGAACACCTCAAAAAGCTAGCTCGGAAAGACGGCTACATCGTCATCAGCGACTTCGCCTACCCCCAGGGCAACCCATTGGCCAAACTGTTCAAGAACGCCTACTGGTACACCGCCATCCTCATTTTCTGGGCGACCACCGGCGCGGCCATTCACCCGGTCTATGACTACCAGCACTACATGGAACAGGCCGGCCTGAAAATGCGCGACCTCAAGCACACACCCTTCCTGGGTATCGATGCTTACACGTCCATGCTGGGGCAGCGTCTGACCTGAGGCTCGCGGACGTTCTTCACGTACCTTTTCGGTACTTTCTCAAGCACAATGATCCCGTGTGCAAGTACCGCTAAGCTTCCATGCATGCCTGAGCAACGAGGAATGTCGCCCCATGCCCCGGAGCCAATCGCCAGCCAGCCTGACTGACGTGCTGAATCTTCTCCGGGCAAACACCCGGGGCCAGCAACAGGTTTCCATCGGCGATGTGCTGGATGCCGTGGGGCAGCGGTCGTTCGGGCCAGTGGTGTTGATCGCTGGCCTGCTGACCTTGGCGCCACTGGTTGGCGACCTGCCCGGTGTCCCTACCCTGCTCGGGCTTCTGGTACTGCTGACGCTCGGTCAACTGCCGTTTCAACAACAGAGCATCTGGATTCCCTCCCATCTATCCCGGCGCCAAATTGAGCGACATAAACTGACAAAGGGTCTGGACTGGATTGAAAAGCCGGCTCGCTTCATTGATCGCTGGACCAGCCAGCGACTGACATGGCTGGTGCGCGGGCCCGGCCGCTATCTGACGGCACTGATCTGCATGCTGGTTGCGGCTGCCTTGCCGGCCATGGAACTGGTGCCCTTCAGCGCCAATGGCGGCGGACTGGCGCTGACGCTTTTCGGTATCGCCCTGGTGGCCGACGATGGCCTGTTTGCCCTGCTCGGTATTCTGTTTACCGGCGGAACTCTGTGGATGGTTATTTCCGGCCTAATGGGTCTGTGAGACCAGCAAGGCAGCCCGGGATCAGCGACGGCTGTCCTGAAGGAATCCGTTCAGGGCTGTAATACCTTCCGAGACGATCGCTTCGGTTTCGGGCTGATGCTGCCCATAGCGAGTGAGACGAACGGCATACCACAGCAGGCTCAGGTATCGGTATACCACCCGCCCATGCTGAAGCCGCTCCAGATCAGGGGCCGTCACCGGCCGCCGTAAATAGCCTTCCAGAAACCGGGATTGCTGGTTTTCATCCAGGCAGTGTTCTTCGACAATCAACGCAATATCGAAGAAGGGATCCCCCATGGCGGCGTATTCCCAGTCGATGGCCCGCAGCGTCTCCCCCCGACTCAGTACCAGATTCCCGGCAACCAGATCATTGTGACAAAGGGTCCGTCGCACGCAGAGTGCTTCGGCAGCAGCAAGATGATCACTCACCCTGTCTCCGAGGCTGAGCAGGTCACCATAAACAGCGGCAGCAGGATCGATAGCCTGCCAGTAAGTGTCGGCTTTGTCCTGGCACTGGAGATGTGCCCGAACGGCAGGCAAGGCATGGATGTCTGCGGTGAGGTCGGCCAGCAAGTCCAGGTGCCTGGGGTCATCCGGCTGGCAGGTGTCGCCTTCGATAAATTCAGTGACCAGGTAACGATGCTGCGGATCGTTATGAACCACAGGCGCACACAGCTCGGCTCTGTTGGCACGGCCCAGCGCCTCGGCTTCTGCTGCACGGTCGATATCGAGAGCGGCGCTGTCACGGGCATTGAGGCGCAGTACCAGCCGACGGTCGCCAGCAGCCAGCAAGTAACTGCGGTTGGTCAGCCCGCCGGGCAGCGGGCGGATCACCCGGGGTTCGGGTGTGCTCCAGGTTGGCCAGTCTGCTGGCACAATGTCAGTTGAAGGCTGGGGCATGGCATCGCTTCAGGCAGAAATTCGAGGGTTACCGGCGCCCGGGAACAAAACGGAAGCCCGGGATCACGCCTTCTGGATTCTGCCTGAATGACTCAGGGAAGCACAGCAAACGGCTTAAAGCCGAAACCACCTTTGCTTGATGGCTTCGTAGTCGTCGTGAGAGATGAGGCCTTCCCTGGATAGCCGGCGCATTTCTGCGACGGCCAGCGGAATGCGCCCCTTGCCTTCGGGCAACTGATTCTGTCCCCGGAGAATGCCTTTGCACAATGCATCGACAAACGCGGTGACGTGCGCCTCATCATTGGTGAGCGCATCCACCCTGAACAGGACCACATCGCTGTTCAGCGCGGTGAACTCAAAGTAGTGGTTCCGCCAGCGCCACGCCAGCAACATCAGCACGAGCGCCAGTACGACCGGCGCCAGCAACCAGACTGGCGATGACGGCACCAGCGAGTAGATGGCAGCGGGAATCGTCAGCAGGCAGGCGGCCGCGAACCACAGTTTGAGCTGGTAGTTCTTCACTTCCCGGGGCTGTGGCTCCACAAATGTCAGGTCCAGAACCGTCTCAGGCAGTTCTTTCTTGCGGCGGTGGGTCGTGATGGCGAGGTAATGCCCGTTGAAACGCCGGAACAGGGTGCTGGTTTTCTTCCGCAGAAAGGTCTGCCGGAATTTGCCTTCTACTCGCCATTCTTCCCGGGGGGGAATTTCCCAGCCCTGACGCTGAAGGTCAAAGCTGGGGAGATTCAGGGAGTCCAGATTGATGGTATCTGCCTGCTCCGTCGCAACGTTCACTGTGTCTTTCCTTCCTGATCTTACGGCGTCGGGAACTCGAATTTGTCCGGGTCATTGTACATGTGGGCCCCGGAATCCAGCCACTCGGCAATCAGACGCAGTTCGGCATCGGTCAGCATGCCTTTGTGGCTCTGACGGATTGCGGCGGTTTCTGAGGTTTCCACTTCGTACGCATCGTCATCCGGATCGTTATCGAACAGGCTGAAGAAGCGGGCGCTGGCGATGGCGCCGCGGGCACTCATCAGACGACGGGTAAAGCAAATGCCCGGCTCCGGCAGTATGGTCAAATCCCCATCCACACCTTCCGGACATTCCGTGGCCAGGTTGGTCTCGTCCACCTCGACCCAGTCTCCGGTTGAGGTTTCCCGCAGGTAGTAGTCTGCCTCGAACAGTTCAACATAGGATTCGATAAAGCGCGGATCCCAGGAAGCATTGTTGCGACCAAGCCGAAGTCCGTTGCTGGCGCCACTGGAGCCACCACCTGCTGCGCAGGATTTAGTTTCTGCGGCCCGGTGGCAGTTCTGGCAAGAGTTGACGGAACCGTCGTTCGGATTGGTGCGGCACACCTCCCAGATCGGCTGGATGTGTTCCAGATAGTTGATGGTGGCCTTGCAGTCCGGTGTCCAATCGGTCAAGCACGACGGGTCATTCACCGGTGCCGGAGTATCCAGCTCTGCATAGGTGTTCTGGAACGCCAGGGAGTCATCGGGCGGATTGCTCCAGTAATCTTCATACCGCTGGGTGTCCGCTCCCGTAGAGACCAGAGTACCCAGGGAATTTACCAGCGCCTCGGCCATGGTGTCCTTCCAGTTCGCCGCCAGGATCTGCGGGTTAGCGTTCGGGAACGGCATGGCGTCGCCCGGTGCACCCGGGTTGGCGGATGCCAGTTCGACATCGGTCCGTGCGTGTGGAATGTCGATCTCGGGGTCGTGACAGCCGTAGCACTTCAACACCTGGCCATTTTCCAACAGCAGGGACTGGGGATGCTGGATCAGATAGTTGTAGTTGTAGTTGTCTTCGGCAATCAGGTTCACCCGCTTGCCATACTTGTTGACCACTTCGAAGGTAAAGCTGGTATCCGCCGGCACCTTGACCATCGCTGAGCCGTCTGGCTCTACCATGGAGTAAGACAGCACATCGTACAGGGCACGCTTATTGTCAGTACCCAACAGAGGCCACAGGTACAGATTCTCACGAACACCGTCGTTCGGGTTGTAGGTCTCGTCGGCAAGGATGGCCTGTTCCAGTTCAGGCGGAATCTCACGCTTGCCCAGTACGCGGATGAAGCGCTCGGAACGATCGTCCGGACGGGTCAATGAAGGATCACGACGGGTTTCGATACCCCCATCGAACTGCTCGGCCATGTCCGCACCGTCCAGATCGTAGATGCTGCGAATACTGAACACGGCGGTGTTTTCTTCCAGATTCAGATTGTGCTTGTCGCCGGTGTAGGGGCGGGCCAGTTCATTTTCATCCGCGATAACCACGTCGGTGTACAGGGCACGCTTGTAGCTGCGGACCACCGGCAAGCGGGTGTTCTGGTTCGGATCCAGCATCCAGATGCCGTACTGGGGCGCACTGAGGTTGTCTACGGTGGACGAGCCTTCACACACGTCAGTGATCGCATCTTGCTTGGTCAGACACTGGGACCAGCTGGCCAGCAGTCGACCAGAACCATCACCGTAAGGAGCCACGGCACTGTACCAGCCGGACGGAGACACCTGGTTGGGGTAGAAGTTGACCACCCCCGGCGTCATGGACTCTTCTGCCTCGCCCACTACGCTGTCGGCAACCGGCTGGCCGACCGCGAAGAAATTCTGGCTGTTGATGGTGACCACATCACCGCCGTAAATCGGGTTGTAGACGTGGCGCATCACCGTCAGCAGGTTGCCGTCATCCAGCGGGATCGGATCCATGTAGTGGATGAACGAGGCATCGCTGAACTCTTCATTGAGGCTACCGAAATAGCGGTGCACATTACCGCCGCTCGGGGTAATGCGGTAGAGACTGAGCACGTCTTCAACAAAGACACGCTCACCGGTATCACCCTCCAGAGACAGTACGCACTTATCCTGTTCGTTCCACTCTTTGGGCTCTTCCAGACCGGACGGGAAGCTGCTGCCATTGCCCTGACCAAAGCCGTTACCGTTGGTCTGCTGGTTGAAGTCCGGGTCGTCAATGTCGGCGGTGGTGCAGTCTTCGAGGGTTTCGTAGATGCGGCCAAAACGAATGAAGACGATCTGTCCGTCATTCATCGTGCTTGGCTCGATATCGTGGTATGCACCGAAGGTAATCTGAATCAGGTCGCTGCCATCGGGCTTGACCGAGTGCAGCAGGGACGCCGGTTCGTTGAAGTCTTCCAGGTATTCGCGAAGATCCAGCAGGCGCCAGTCACCCCGGGCATGTTGCCGGGAGGACGAGAAAATAATGGTGCCTTCGTTGGTGTAGGCCGGGTTGGTGTCATGGCCCAGGTTCGCCAGATCGTCGTCCGCAAGGATTCGACGGACCTTTCCGGTGGCGAAGGTGTATTCGTAGATATTCCAGCTGCTGTGGGCGGCGTTACCGGCCGGGCCATGGGCGGCAAAGACCATGCGCTCGCCATCCGGCGATACGTCCAGGTCTTTGACGTCATAACCACTGCTGCCGAAGTAACGGGTAAGCACATCGCGCTCTTCCGAGCTGAGCGCGATGCGGTCACGGACCATCAGCTGGGCACCCGGCTCGAAAGCATAGGGTGCGCGCGGGTCGAGGGGCGGTCGCTCATTGGCCGAAGACACTTCTCCCATCTCCGGATAGTCTCTCACCACATAGGCGAAAGGCTGATCCGCAAGGATATCCTGGTCATTACTGCTCAGCTCGCCCTCAAAGCAACCGCTCAGGCTTACCGATACCAGCCCGGCCAGCATCAGGCTGCTGACCTTACGTTGAATTGTCTTCATGATTCTCATCCCCTACTACCCGCACTACCGGGAACGTAAAGACCAGACGCTCAGCCTGGTCTTTCGGTTCCGTTATCCAGGCATAAAGTCAAACTTGTAATTCACCGGCGTTGCCGCGACATCCTCCGGACCGAAGGAAATCATCTGGATACGGGCCAGCAGTTTCAGCTCCAGCTTCTTGTCGCCCAGCTGACTTTCCACCAGCTTGATGCTGGAGATGCTGCCACTGGGTTCGATCACGATGTGGAACACGAACTTGCCTTTCAGGCTCGGATCGCTACGCAATGCACGGTTATACAGCGCGTAAATCGCACCTTTGTGTTGCTCGAATACACGACGGATGGATTCCATGTCGCGACCACCAGCCACGGTGGAGCTCTTGGAACCTCCGCCCGTACCGCCGCCTCCGGCACCGGTGCCTCCGCCGATCGGGCTTTCAACTGCGGTTGAACTGTGTGCCGCCAGCTGGGTACCGCTGCCGGAGTCGTTCATCACCGAGCTGCTCACGCCGCCACTGGTCTTGGTGGCCGAGGATGCACCCAGAACTGAACGTGCGGCCTTGGCGGCTGCCCCGGTCTTCACGTTGGTGTTCTTGGCCTGCAACTTGGCCACATCCAGTGAGCTGCGCAGGGACGCCAGTTCATTGGAGAACGCGGCGACGCCCATTTTGGAAACCTTTTCCCGGGCCTTTTTCACTTCTTTGGCCGGGGCCGGTTTCGGAGCTGCTTCTTTTTTCTGGGCTTCAGGCTTGGCTTCTTCCTGCTTGACCGGTTCGGGCGGCGGCGGTGGCGGAGCCACCTTGCGCTGCTCGATCAACACCTTGGCCAGGCTCGGCGGCACGCGCTCTTTTTCCTCCCGCTCGATTTCCGGAAGAGGCAGCCAGGGAAACACGACCAGGAGCAGGAGAAGCAGCAGCAATGCGCGCTTGAGTATGCGTTTGAAGCGGCTGTCTTCTTCACCAGTTGCGTCCCAGGGCAGCTCGAAGTCGTACGGTTGTGCTGTTATTGCTGTCATTCTTTCCCTCCGTCAGGCGCCGCTGGAACCGGAAACCCGGGACACAGCCATGGAGAGATCCCGGTAATCTGCCTTGGCACAGGTCAGCATCACCCGCTTCAGGAGCTCGTACGGAATTTCCTGGTCACCCAGAATGGTCACCGCCCGGCCGAGTGATTTCTCACGCTCGGTCAGCTCGGTGCGCTTAGCGGCCTGGAAGCGCAGTTCTTCCATCAACCCGTCGATCAGTCCGTTAGACGCAACCACCTCCTCGATGGTCGCAACCGGGCGACCGTCCACCAGGATGTCCTCCTCGGTGATGGTGACCACGGTGGTTTCCTTCGGACGCTCTTCCGCCGTGGAGTCCGGCAGTTCGACGTCGTTCACCTTCAGGATCTCGTTGCTGCCGGAGTTCAGCAGCAGGAAGAACACCAGGATGGTGAAGATGTCCATCAGGGACACCAGGTTCAGCTTGGCCGGCTTTGGAAACAGTTCGCGGTTACCCCGCAGGCCAAAGGATGTCAGTCGCTGGCTCATGACTTACCTCCCTTCTTCGGGGCATCACCCAGGGAGATGTCCGGGAACAGCTCGACTTCAACGGCCTCAGCCACGACGACGGTCTTGGCGGAACGAACAGTATCCATGGTGGAGACCAGGGACTGATAGCTCACGCCCGGCTCAGACATCAACAGAACGTCTTTCTTGGCGATGTTCTTGGCGTTGAGGCGGCGTTTGATTTCCTGCAGGACTTCCGACAGCTGATTGAAGTCGTGACGGGCGTCCTTCTCGTCGGTGGCTTCCTTCTTGGCAATGGTTTTCACCAGGTTGCCGCTGGGGTAGTACACCTCGATGCCCGATTCGCGAATCACCACTTCCAGTTGCCGGTTTTCTTCGGCACTGGCGGTCTGCGCCCCGGTCAGGTCCGGCAGGTTGAGCTCTAGAATGGAGATATGGTTGAACACCATACTCATCAGCAGAACCGGCACCAGTACGATCATGAGGTTCATGAACGCCGTGATGTCGATATCCGCCTCTTCCATTTCTCTTCGTTTGGAAAACATAACGAATTACCTGCTGCGATCAGGCGTCGCTTTCACGGGTGTTAACGAGGTTCCGGTTGTTACGGACGATGGTGTTCAGTGCCTTCACGCCGGCCATTTCGATGCTCTCGACGATTTCCAGGGTCTTGTTCTGCAGCAGAGAGTGGATCAGCAGCAGCGGAATCGCGGCGATCAGACCAAAGGCCGTGGTGTTCATGGCGACCGAGATGGACTGGGACAGCAGCGTGGCCTTGTCCGCCGGATCGGCGTTGGCAACCGCGGTAAACGCAGCGATCAGACCGATGATGGTGCCCAGCAGACCCAGCAGGGTGGATACGTTGGCCAGGATCGACAGGTAGTTGGTGCGCTTGGACAGACGGGGGATGTTTTCCATCACACCTTCCTGCATGGCGGCGTGGATGTCGTCACGACGGGGCGAGGAACGCATGGTGTCGATAGCCACGGCGATCAGGCGGCCAATGGCGGAGCTGTTGTCCTGGGCCACTTTTTCAGCCTCGTCGAACTTGTGTTCCTTCATCAGGGGCAGCAGCTCACCATAGGCACTCTTGTTGGCCATGTAAGCGCGCTTGAGGAAGAACCAGCGCTCAACGGCAATGGCCAGGCCGATCATCAGCACCAGCGCGATCGGGAACATGAACGCGCCACCTTCCTGGAAGAAAGAAACAATGCTTGTGTAAAAATTCATCTTGCTACTCCACACACGTCGCTAAAACGAGTTATTCGGTTTGGTTATTGGTTTACTTGGTCGAGCCGTCTGGCGCTTCCAGTGAAAGTTCGTCGTAGAACTTCATGGTTCTTGAGTGAATGTCCCGGTCCACTACCTCAAACACCCGGCCTGAGACCGAAGTGATTGATCGGTAGAGCCGCTCGGGTCCTTCCGGTGGCTTCCATGGAATGAAATAACTGACCGACGGCTGCTCTTTGTCCCCGACAAAGGTGCTCTCCAGGTCAATACCTTCCTGTCCCCAGACGCCTGCTGAGGCGGCCAGTGCGGCAGTGAAAGCGAGGAAACGAAAACGGACGTTGGCCATAGTGCTCTCCTACCCTTTCTCTTCCACAGGTTCTTCATTGGGTGCCGCATCCGCTGCGACCGGTTCGCCATCACTGCCTTCGGCGGCCGGTTCCTGCTTGGGCGGCGGAATATCGATGAAGCTGGTTTCAATGCCCGTGCGGCGACGAATCTCGATCAGCCAGTCCGCCACCTGCGGGTGGTCTCCCTTCACCAGGAACTCGTAGGCCTCGAAGTGCGGCTGAGCATTCACCGGCTGGTTCATGTACAGGTCGTACAGAATCGCCAGGTTCAGGTGCGCCTCGGGAAAATCCTTCCACAGTTTCAACGCCGACACGTAGGTGTCCCGCGATGCCTCGAAGTCGCCGTTGCGACGCTGGAGCAAGGCCAGCGACAGATAGGCGTTGACGTTCTCCGGGTTCACCTCGATCGCCGTGCGGTAGGACTTCTCCGCCCGCTCCAGGCGTTCGCCAATTTCCGCCAACTCACCCAGCTTGACCCAGGGGCCAGACAACTCCGGGTAATCCCGGGTGATGGCTTCGAAGGCCTTGCGAGCCATGCGGTTCTGTTCCTCCGCCATCAGCTTGCTGGCCGCCTGGAACCGGGCCACCGCTTCCGGTGCTACCGGAACGGACGCCTGGATGTAGGGGTTGGGTTCCGATTCATAGTCAATTTTGTTGCCGGCCACGTCATAGGCCTGCCGCGGCAGGTACTGGTGGCTGGGAGCCTCGCCCTGAACCTCGGGCACGGCCACCGGGGCGGTTTCCACCACGGTTTTCTCCGGCGCTTCCTGGGTCGGCTTGGGGCCGGTCATGGTGCCGAGCCCAGCACAACCGGACAGCAGGATCACCGACATGAGTGCGCCTGTGCGCAAGGGCTTAACGAATACCATCGCCATACGCCACCTGTACTTCTTGCTTGTCGAATCGAGCAGGATTCAGCTTGGCCATGGCGCCAAAGCTCCGCTCGATCCAGGGATTGAATTGCCCGCCCCAGGAGCGGTCGATGTTGGCCTGGTGGACCTCGATCGCCAGATCCTCGAAGGGGATCGCCTGCTCTTCCAGGATCAGCTCGTACTGCATGGCTTCCAGCTCGCTCAGACCCTTGGGCCGCGGCGCGTCCATCAACTCCCGGGCAAACTGGCCGTAGAGATCCGCAATATTGAACGTCGCCCGGCTGGTCTGCCCCTGTACCGCGTATTCGGCAGCCTTGTTGTAACGGTCCAGCGCGTTCTTCAGCTTTTCGTTCTTGCGCGGAATGCTTTTCTGCAGGGGATGACGCAGGCGAACCCGGTCAAACTCGATGCGCCAGTAGTCGCCGTACTCGTTGTTGGCCCAGGCCGCCAGCCACGCGGAGCGGCCAGTTTGCCAGTCTTCCGGTGCCTTGTTGTGGCCATCGATGACCCGGCGCAGCCAGTACAGATGACGATTCAGGTCATCCATGCGCTTATACAGGTAGGCCACGTGATAGCGGGCTTCCATTCGGGTATCGAACGGCTCTTCGTAGTCGAAGGCCCATTTCTTGAAGTACGCCAGCGCCTGCTCGTCTTCGCCGGACTTCTCGTACAGTTCGGCCGACAGGAACAGGGCATCGCGACGGATATCTGCTCGCTTGTCGTTGCGATAGATCCATTCGTATTCACGGGCCGCGTTCAGCCACTGCTCATCCTGTTCGTAGGCCCAGGCAATCTTGTTGGGCAGATCGGTTGCCAGCTTGTGGTTCGGGAACAGCTTGCGCAGCTCCTTCATTTCAGCCAGCGCCGGGTCCCAGTTTTCCAGGGTCAGCAGGTGGGTGGCGGCATCGAACTGGGCAATCACCCGAACCTCAGTGTTCGGCGCCACCGCCTTGATTCGAAGGAACTCGTCGACGGCACCGGCCATGTCGCCGGCCGCCAGTTTCTGCTCGCCCTGCTTGTAGATGGTGACCGCCATGCGCTCGGTGACTTCGGCGTATTGCTTGTCCGTGGTGTCGATGTAGCGCAACTGGTTGCGGTAACCATCCTCGGCCTCGGCCAGGCGACCCAGCTCGTACTGGCTGTGGGCAATCACCCCCCAGGCGGTGCGGTTCAGCTCGCGGTCCACATCGCCGGCACGGCTGACAATGGAGGTGGCCACTTCCAGGGCCTTCTCGTAACGACCGAGGGCGAAGAGTTCTTCCGAGGTCTTGGCCAGCACCGAACCGGAACGCTCGTCATCCCGGTAGGTCTGGACGAACTGCAACTGGCTGTCGACGCCCTTGCTGCGCCACTGGCGAAGCTGCTCGGAACTCTCGCCCACCGTCGCTTTCAGGCGATCCGCCTCTCTCTGGTAGGCGATGATGGCCGCGTAGCCGGCGTCGGGGCCGTACTTGGGATGCTTGAACTCGTAAGCACTGCGCTCGTAATGGGTGATGGCCGTCGGGTAGTCTTCCCCGTCGAAGGCGGCTTCGGCCCGCATGTAGACCATTTCCGGGATGCGCGGATCGTTCGGGAAGGTCTGCTCGTACTCGCCATAGAACTCCGACGCTTTCAGGAAGCTGGTGCGCTTTTCACCCTCGGCAGCTACACTCTTGGCCGCCGCTATCGCACCGTCCGCCAGCTCACGCTTCAGACGCTGACCGGTCGCGTGGTAATGGCGCGCCAGTTCGTCGATGTAGATCTTGAGATTGGGAATGACCTTGGCCTTCACGTCCGCCGGCTTGGTGTTCCAGAACTCGGAACGGATGCCGTAGTTGCGCACGTAGCTCTCTTTTTCCGGCAGCACCTGCTGGTTGAACTCGCCGTCCACGTAGGCACGGATCATGTCCGCATGCATTTCCGGCGCCCGTTCGGAATCCGGGTTTTGCATAACAAAGGCGCGGAACGACTGGGCGGAATCTTCATACCGCTCTTTTTCCAGGTAGTGCTTACCCAGGCTGGAATACAGGATCCAGGTGTACTTGGCCGCCTCCGGACGATTGGCGAACATGCTGTCGATCTTCGCCGCACCACCGGCGTAGGCCAGCCCCACGCTCATGATCCGCAGGGTGTCATCCACCAGCGAGCGGTTCACGTTATCCAGTTTCTCCACCTTGCCGTCTTCCGGCACCAGCCGGTCCAGCACCTTGGAGAAGTTCATCAGGCTGTTGTCGTAGTCCGACAATTTGTACTGCGCCCAGCCCAGCAGGTAGTAGGAGTTGTTCAGGAACGTGGACTCCTGCCCCAGCGCGACCACCGCCTTGTAGGCTTTTTCCGCCTGCTCGTACTCTTCATGACGGAAGTGGATATCCCCTTTTCGGAAGTACACTTCGGCCAGCCGGCCGGAATGGGGATGATCCTCGATGAACTGTTCCAGAACCGTCTTGGCTTCCTGGTCCCGGCCATCCAGGTCGTAGGCCTTGGCCAGCTGGTACATGGCTTCCGCGTTCTGCCTGGAATCCGGGTAGCGCTTGAGGAGTTCGTTGTACGCGGCAATCGCGTCCGGGAAATAACCGTTCTCGCCCGGCAGCACACCCAGCAGCTGGTTGTAGTCGCCCTCGAGCATGTACACACTGGCAATGCGGCGCTCAATCAGCTCACGGAGCTTCTGGTCCTCGATGGTTTTCAGAAGGTCCCGGTATTCTTCGCGCACGTCTTCGTGCATCACCCGTGGCAGGGGAATATCCGCCAGCGGTTCATAGTCCTTCTGCAGCTTGCCGATGGTGGTGCCGTCGTTAAAGCTTGCGCAGCCGCCCACCAGAAGACTCAGGAGAAGTACCTTAGATCGCATGGTCACCCTCCTCTTCGGACTGGGCAGACACGGCAGGCTCAGCATCGGTATCGTCGCTTTCCGCCGGGCCATCCAGGTACTGCAGGGAGCGGTCCAGAATACGCACCTTGGCCAACTGCGCCTCCACCTGGTATTGCTTCAGGCGCTCTTCGTGGATATCCAGCTCGGTGCCCACCAGGTTCAGCATCACATCCTCAAGGTGGGCAATCAGGCCATCGGTCTGAGTCATCTGCTCATCCACCTGGGACATCATGCGGCTGACCGCCATGCTGAACTGGTCACCTTCTGACACTGAATGGGCGCTGCGGAGGGCTTCCAGCATCTGCTCACCGCGGGCGATATCAAACGCCAGGTCTTCCATCTGCCACTGCAGTTTTTCCTTCGCCACCTCTGGCTGGCCGCTGACCCGGCTGGCCAGGTTCTGGTAGCTCTGGCGGGCCTCTTCCAGATAACGGGTCAGACGGGCCACACCCTGCTTATGGCTTTCGCCGTCGAGGCTGCCGTCACGGGCGGCCAGAATCACTTCGAAGTCGTCACGACGTTCCTGCCAGCGCTCCAGATTGTTGCGAATGGCGTACAGGTCCCGGAGGTCCTTCAGGACGGACTGGAAGGCGTGGTCTGACATCAGATCCACCAGAAAGGGCGACAGATGGTTCACCGACACCGACGGCGCGGAACCAAACCAGTCGCTCTCGCCCAGTACCTGATCCAGATTGCGGACGAACAGCTCCAGCACGTCCGCCCCCTTCAGGGAAGTACGGGCTTTTTGCAGCCATTCGAGAGCATCGCGGAACTTCTGATCGGCGTCGATGAAACCCTGGGCTGCGCGACCATTCAGGCCCATCTGCTCATAGACGTGAGGCTGGAGCAGAATGGCTTCCTGCACTTCCGGCAGGGCGATGGAACGGTCGGTCAGCACATCCAGAGGGCCCAGCGCATCCCGGAACGCACCGTCGTTAATGGCCATCCAGCTGGCGCCCAGCAGGCCCCGGTTGGAGTAGGCGCCACTGGTGCTGATCAGCGACAGCTGCAGACTGGCATTGGCCTGGTCATTCTGACCGGCGTACAGGTAGGACAGCGCCATGCGCGCCCGGTCTGACAGGCGACGCAGCTCTTCCGTGTCATCGTTCAGTTCGATGACCTTTTCAAGCGCCGAGATCGCACGCCCGGTTTCCTGCTGGCCGCCATAGGCAATCGCCAGGTTGAAGTAAAAGTAAGGCGCAAAGGGGCTGTCATCGTCGATGGTATCGGCGACCGATTCACCCGCCGAGAAGTAACCCAGCTTCACGTTTACCAGCGCGGCCAGGTAACGATACTCATCGTCCACGGCAGCCGGCAGACCACCCTGGACGCGCGCCAGGTTACGGGCCGCATCGTCCACATCGCCACGCAGGTACTGCATCTTGCCCAGGTAGAACCAGGCCCGGTTACGGGTTTCTTCGTCCAGGTTCTCGCGGGCGACACGGTTAAAAATGTTTTCAGCCTGGGAGTCCAGGCCGTAGGACAGGCTGATCCCGCCCTTCAGCAATTCCGGGTAGGTACCGTGGTTGACGATGCCACCGTGCTCTTCGGCCCAGGCGTATTCCACCAGCGCCTCGAAATAGTTCTGCTGGTAGAACTCAAACAGGATGGCGCCGTATTTCAGGTCCTGCACACTGGTCACCGGCGCAGCCACACTGGCCGGCAGGCACATGGAACCAATCACGATGCCGGCAATGGCTTGCCTGAAGGACTGTTGAGCGGCGCGCACTAGCTTCATCACTTACCACTCCCGAATGGCAAATTCAGGCTGCTGACGGGCCTCGGAGTCGGCGATGCTCAACTCCACGTACTTCGGCCCCTGCCCTTTGGTGAAACGCAGGCTGCTGCCACGCTTGTATTCGCGACCATTCGGACCCTGCCCGATGAAGAACGCAGACAGCGTATGCTCCCCGGCACTGACGTTACCCAGGTGCAAACGGTGCATGCCGCCCTTGGCCAGCGCGGTACGCTCTTCTTCGCTGTAAAGGTAGGAGGCCACGGTTTCGTTATTCAGGCGCAATTCCACACCTTCAAGACGGAAAAACTCGCCCACGTCCAAAGACAGGAACACGTGAAACCGGGTATTGGCCGGGAACAGCAGATCTTCCTCAAGCACGCGGAGATCCTTGTTCAGGGTCACCACAGACTGCTTCAGATCCTGAATTTCCCGCGACAGGTCATTAACGGCACGCTGGGCGCGCTCGCGGCTCTCGCGCACGGACATCGGCGTTTCCAGAATCTGTTCAAGCGGTGCAGCCGGCTTGGCCGCCTGCTCACCGTCCACGACGGACGATTCGGCCTCACTGGCGCTTGCCTGGCCACCCAACAAGGTACACAGGGCCAGCGCCAGGAGCGCGATCAACCCGCTTTTAGTCATTTTTTTCGGTCTGCTCGCAGACCCCTGCATTTGTAAACTCACCATCCTGCTCCCATGACAGCCCGCGTCCGGGCGGCACCGGTCAATAGCATTGAATATTCCGGGAAATAACCTTTGAGATACCGATTCTGCCCAGGGACTCTTGCGGTCCGACTTCTTCTTTGAGCCATCGACTTTGTTGGAATCGTTTCATTCGTAAAATTCTGCAAAATACGCTATCACATCTTCCTTGACGCTAAGGAGACATATTTCGCGTCAATTTTTCATTCTGTGACTGTCTTCCCGAAACGCAGAGTCCTCTATTGCCGAACGCCTGCCCAATCGCCACAGTTCCGACCCATATCTCACTTTTGTTAGCAAAAACATGTGTTTACAATTATTAACATTTGATTACCTTCAGCACTGAAGCCAGCTTCGACATTATGAAAGCAATCACAGACATGACTCTTAGGCTGACGCCTGTCCGGACATTTTCCCGTCATCTTCTCGTCGGGCTGATGCTGGCCACCCCCGTTGCCCCGGTCACGGCACAAACCGGGTTTGAAAACGAGGCCGCCGTGCTGGAAGTGGTGGATCCGTTTATCGAGCTGCACACCGCGCCCGGCCGGGGCTACCCGGTGTTCCACGTGATCGAGAAGGGTGAACAGGTTGAGCTGATCAAGCGCAAAACGAACTGGTACAAGGTTCGCTCTGCGGAAGGCGAAGAAGGCTGGACCAAGGCCGCCCAGCTGGGCCGTACCCTGCAGCCGACGGGACTGCCCGCCGACCTGCCCGAGGTCAGCCACGGCGAGTATCTGGAATCGAGCTGGCGGGTGGGCTTCACCACCGGCCTGTTTGAGGAATCCACCAGTTTCAGTTTGACCGTTGGTTACCGCCCACTGACCTGGGTTGGTGCGGAACTGGAAGCCGGCAAGATCTACAACCGGTCGGTGACCAGTGATTATTACAGCGCCAACCTGATCTTCGAGCCCATGAATCAGTGGGACATCACGCCCTACGCGGTAACCGGCATCTCCACATTTTCCTTCGATGCGCGGCAGAAAGTCCTGCTGAGCGATCTGGGTGATGCCGATGGGTTCAACGTTGGCGGCGGCCTCAGTTACTACATTGGCCGGAACTTCCTCGTACGTGCCGAGTACCGCATGTATTCGGTTTCATCAAATTCAGAAAGCACAGGTTTAAGTGAATGGAAATTCGGTCTGAACACGTTTTTCTAAGTGCCAGCCTGACGGCCCGCTCCGCGACCTCCGCCCTGCTCCTGGCAGGCGCCCTCGCCGCGCCGCAGCTGGCCACGGCACAGGACGCTGATGACAGCGCCAAACCCGCACCGGTCCAGGTCATCGCGCCGGAAGTGGAGCCTCGCAGCATTCGCGAAGCGGATATCGACGCAGAGTTTTTCGAGGTCGGCGCCTTTGCCGGCATGATGACCATCGACAACTTCAGCTCCGAACCGCTTGTGGGCGTGAGCGCGGCATTCCATGCCACGGAAGACTTCTTCCTGCAGTTCAATTACGGCTTCACCGAAGCGGGACTGACGTCCTTCGAGGAGCTGAGCGGTGCGGATGTCCGCCTGCTGACGGACGATGACCGGGAATACAGCTATTACGACTTCCTGGTGGGGTACAACATCTTCCCGGGCGAGGTGTTCTTCAGTGATTCGCTGACGTTCAACTCAGCGTTCTACCTGGTCGGCGGGGTTGGGAATACCGAGTTCGGTGGCGAAAGCAATTTCACCACCACCCTCGGCACCGGTTTCCGTGTGGTCCTGCTCGACTGGCTGACCGTGCACGTGGACTTCCGGGACCACATGTTCAAGAGCGACCTGATTCGTGAGTCGCAACTGACTCACAACATCGAACTGTCCTCCGGGTTCACCCTGTTCTTCTGAGCAGGTGAACCCGAAACGGGTATATCCTAACTACCCGCCTGTGTGCGCTGGCGCAGATCCACGAAAAACGAATCGGTTTCGGCCCGGATCTCTGTCAGCGCCTCATTCCAGTCTTCCCGATAGCGCTCAAAGGTTTCTTCGCTCAGGCGACTGAAGCGCTCGCCGGTGCGGGCCATTGCCCGACTGGCTTCGGCCAGGGAATCCATGGACGGATCATCCAGGGACTCGCTGTTGCCCTCCAGGTCCACTGCGGCTTCCTCAAGCAGGACCTTGTCGTCCCGCGGCATCTGGTCGTTATCTTCCAGTGCCTCGTTGATGGAGTCGGCCAGGTCTTCCATTGCGTTCTGCAGACTCTCACCGAAGTCTTCCATGGCTTCCTCGGCCTGCTGTTCAAGATCCCGGGTGTAGGCTTCAAACTCGGAGGCAAACTCATTCATGCTGGCCTCCAGATCGTTGGAGGACGAGGCAAAGCTGGCCTCCAGCTTGTCCCGGAGCTTGCCGAGCTCGCCCATCAGCTGCCCGAATGGCGACGGATTCATTATCGCCTCACGGGTGCGCCTGTAATCCACCTGCCAGCCCTCCTGCTGACGGACCAGGTAGGTCACCAGCTCCTGGGGATCAGCGTCCGGACCATCTTCAGACGGCAGGCGCGTCACGATCGTGGCCTCGACATCGTCGATCACCACCCGACCGAACGCCGGCGCCACGTCCGTCCAGTCCCGGTCAAAACCATCAAAGTCCTTGGTTTTATCCAATGTCGACAGCTCCGCCATCGAATCCACGTCGTTTTCAGCCACTGACTGCCAGAAGGCTTCGGCCACTTCCTGCGGCGTTTCCG
This sequence comes from Marinobacter suaedae, assembly GCF_030519635.1. NCBI lineage: Bacteria > Pseudomonadati > Pseudomonadota > Gammaproteobacteria > Pseudomonadales > Marinobacteraceae > Marinobacter > Marinobacter suaedae. The sequence continues at coordinate 956,755 of NZ_JAUMIS010000001.1, forward strand.
GCCCACTGCAACCAGCAGTGACAACAAGCACGAGTGAAACAGCCAGACTCCGAAGCAGAGCAATTCCCATGATAACAATCCTCACATCTTTCGTTCGGGCGCATCATACCCTGCCTAGAGACGGCATGTCAGGCTTGGCAATTCCTCGTCAAACACCCGGCGGTTCTCGCGGTAGTCCACGGGCACTTCCAGTAACCGGACACCGCCGGCACTCAACGCGGCCCGCAACCGGGGCAACAGGTCTTCGGCCCGCTCTACGCGCTCGCCCGAGGCTCCATATGACCGGGCATAGGCGACGAAATCCGGATTGCCGTAATCCAGCCCAAAGGTTTCGAACCCCTCCTGGGCCTGTTTCCACTTGATCATGCCGTAGGCGCTGTCGTTGATGATCAGCACCACCAGGTTCAGCCCAAGGCGCACCGCCGTTTCCATTTCCTGGCTGTTCATCATGAACCCGCCATCGCCACAGACAGCCACCACCCGGCGATCCGGATACAGCATGGCCGCCATCATGGCGCTGGGCAGCCCGGCACCCATAGACGCCAGGGCGTTATCCAGCAGCACCGTGTTGTTATCATAGGCTGGGTAATTGCGGGCGAACCACAGCTTGTACATGCCGTTGTCCAGGGCAATGATGCCGTCCTCCGGCACGGCCTGCCGCACATCGCTGACAATGCGTTGTGGCAACAGCGGGAAACTGTCGTCGCCGGCCTTGTCCATCAAATGCTCGTCCACGGCCGACTTGACCCTCATAAGCCGGCTGAAGTCGTGCCCGCCACAACGACCACAATGTTCGGCCAGATATTCGACACTGTTGGCGATGTCGCCCACGACCTCGTGCTGGGGAAAGTACACCGCATCGACATTGGCGCCGGAGAAATTAACGTGAATAACCTTCTTGCCGCCGGGGTGCATGAAAAACGGGGGTTTCTCGACCAGGTCATGCCCCACGTTGATCACCAGATCGGCCTCGTCGATGGCACAGTGCACGAAGTCCCCTGAGGACAGCGCCGCATTCCCCAGATAGCGGGGGTGGCGCTCATCGATGACGCCCTTGCCCATCTGGGTGGTAAAAAACGGGATGTCGGTGGAGTTCACCAGATGCAGCAGCGCCCGGGAGACCCGCTTCCGATTGGCACCGGCACCGATCATGATCAACGGGTGGCGGGCTTCGCGCAGCATATCGCAGGCGATATCCAGGCTCTTGGTACTGGCGGTCGGCCGGCGGGCGTCACTGGCGGCAAAGATATGGTTGTCGTCATGGGGACGTTCGGCGGCGATATCCTCGGGCAGCTCCAGGTGCACGGCCCCGGGCCGCTCTTCCGCTGCCAGACGGAAGGCTTCACGAACTTTGGCGGGAATGGTGTTGGCGTTGCTGATCTGACGGGTGTATTTGGTGAGCGGTCGCATCAAATCCACCACATCCAGGATCTGGAACAACCCCTGTTTTGACGATTTGATTGGCTTTTGCCCGGTCACCATCATCATCGGCATCCCACCCAACTGCGCATAGGCGGCAGCCGTCACCAGGTTGGTGGCGCCGGGACCGAGCGTCGACAGACAGACGCCCACCTTACCGGTCAGCCGACCGTAGGTGGCCGCCATGAACCCCGCAGCCTGCTCGTGGCGATTGAGGATCAGCTGAATATCAGACGTGCGCAGGGCTTCGAGCAGGGCGAGGTTCTCTTCACCCGGAACCGCAAAAATGTACTCGACGCCCTCGGTTTCCAACGCCCGGACAAACAGCCTCGCCCCATCGGATTCCGAGATTGTGCGTTCGCTCTCCATGGCTCCCTCCCATCAACGGTGTATCGCCGGTCAGGCAGCATGGCCTGGCCGGCATTGGCTTATCCAAGTGTACGCCAGCACGGCGGTTTGGATGCCCCGGACACCGGATGGAAGCGCTACGAGCCCCTGGGTGGTTCTGCCTGCAATTCCTCCGACGGCAACCGGTCAGCACCCCAGGTGCGGTAGACCCGACCGACGACCCGCTGCAGTTCCTCGTCGGTAACATTGGCGGGCTCCCCCCGTTCCAGGGGATCGTAATGGAAGATGTACAGGCGGGAAGTGAATTGCTCGAAAGGTAACGACGATTCACCGAAGTGCTCGCCATGGCCAGCCGTGCTCACCTCGACATCGTTACCCCAGTGCTGGCCGCTGTCGTTGTTGGGGTTGAAGAAATACACCCGCATCTCGCCTTCAGGGTCCAGCGCTACGCGGAGGATAGTGATCGCATGCCAGCCGACAAACCGGGCCGCCCGGTCGGTCACGGCAACGCCCGCTGGCTGCGGATGCACCAGCGGCTGATTGCCGTTGTAGAACGGATGATAGCTGGCGTAGAAATGCCGGATAAAACCTTCCAGGTCATGCAGTTTTCCGGTCGCCACATCCACGTTGATGGCAAAGCCCCGGCCGGAAGCCCAGCCGTGGAATTCGGGATTCACCCACTGGTGGGGATCGCCTTGCCGATCCGCCACCATCCGACCCATTTCGGCATAGATCCGGTCCAGGTGGGGAACCACAATCAATGAAACGGGGTCCAGATCCAGGGTCACTTCCGAGGCCACGCCACCCAGGCTGTGGGCCGAGGAGACCGGGCGACCTTCGAAATGAATGATGACCTCGTTGTCGCGGGCCGCCCAGGCCACCATCTGCAACAGGTAGTCCGGGTCGTTGTAGGCCCACATGGACAGCGCCCGGGCCGACTGGCAGGTCGGGTTGTTTCCCTGCCCCACCCCCAGGGGCTGACCGAGCATGTTCAGCACGCCCTGAATCAACCAGACGCTGGGCGCTGGCTGATAACCAAAGGCCAGTTGCAGACGCTCCTTGGCAGGTTCGCACAAGGTCAGATTGAGCTGACGCCACAATCCCGGCGCCACCGGTGGCTGGTACAAAATGCCCCGCTCCAGCATCAGGGCGAGCCCGTAAATGCCCTGGGCGGTTTCCGGGAAGACCCCGTCCCGGATCAGCGCGTACACCAGTTCCTGATAGCAGATCAGGCAGTCCTTGCCGGTACTGGAAAGGCCCAGCGCCTCCGGTAGCACCGAGGTCTGGTGCTCCAGGGCAAAACGCAAAAAGGTGGCGTGATAAGGCGACACCAGGCCTGTGTCGTGCATGGATCGGGCAAAGCCGGTGGCCTCGTTCTGTAAGGCCTGGGCATCCAGGGTGGCCAGCCGCTGCTCGTAGACAACGGTGCCCGGATCTTCACTGCTGGCACGGGTTGGCCCGTACAGGCTGGAGATCAGCCGATCGGCGCCTCGTCCCGCACCACCCAGATCTACGTCTGGATCTGCCCGACAAAGGGCTATCTGGGTAATCATCCGGCGAACATCCTCCACCTGAATCGGCCGTTGCTGGAGAATCCGCCAGATTTCTTCAATCAAACTATCGAGCACGTGCTCATAGCCGATGTGCTCGGCCAGGTACTGGACCGCGGACTGGCTCACGACAGCCAGCCGCCCTTGCTTGCGCTCGGCCTCGCCCATCAGCCCAAAGAGAAGTCCCAGGTTAACCGCCAGCACCTGAGTCAGGTGATGACGTGCCTGCTCTGCAGAGACGGTGGGATGCAGGTAAAGCTCCCGGGCAATCGCCAGAAAGCGCAGCTCACTGATGACTTCGATGACCACTGTATCGGCGTTGGTACTGCCGAGTGACTGCGGGGTCAGTGAGGGCAACAGAATTTTGGGGTTCGCCCAGTCCGTGCCCTGATAAAGACCGGCATTTTCCAGGCGCTCAGAGCGTTCTTCAATGATCCGGCAGCCATCGGGCTGGAGCAGAACCCGGCGAGCGATATCAAGCAGGCGAGGAAGCTTGCCCGCTTTGGCAAACGGCCGACTCTGTTCCAGCGATTCAATCGCGTCGTCCAGCCGTTGTACCAGTTTATCGAGGTTGACCGCTGGCGATTCACCAGCGGAATGATGATCACTCAAATCTATTCCTCAGTCCGTGCGGCAACCTCACAAACGGTTGCCGCGCTCGCTGATTATACATAGAAATCGAGTTCTTCCTGATGCTTCAGCAAATCCCGCATCACATAGGGATCATCGCCGAAGAAATACACCAGTCCCCAATGCGTACCGAAAGCGGTTCGCTTGGTAACGGTTTCTTCCATCGGTGGCGTCAGCTCGTGGGACTCGAAATAGTCGTGATTTTCGGTTTCTTCCGGCATTTCGAGGCGGCTGACCACACGACGGCGTGGATACACACCGAAGCAGCCAGCATAACCCTTGGCATCTTCCACTTCTTTCGGGAAGAAGGCTTTGACTTCTTCCTCGGTGGTCTTCGGATCAAAGCACATGATCATGGCCTGGTAGGCGTTGAAGCCGTAGGCACGCTCAAGCAGCTCGAACACCTTGAACCCAGGCGGGCGATAGGCCACCTCACCGAAGTACATGGTGCCGTCGCTGGTGACGAAGTACTCCGGGTGAATCAGGCCAAAGTCGATATCAAAGGTCTTGATCAGCTTTTCGATCTCGCCCCGGATCTGTTCCCGGTACTTTTCGAGGTCCGGAGTGGCTGGCACGAACACGGAATAACCCAGCGTGACGTACTCCGAAATGTTCAGGAAGGCAATCTTGCCATTGTGAATCCAGGCCTCGACGGCAAATTCCCAGCCATCCAGGTGGGATTCCATCAGAACCGGAAATTCCTCCTCGGGGATGCTGTCGATTTCATCCGGCGTACGGATGACCCGGTGGCCGAGACAACCGGCCTTGTCGAAGGCCTTCAGGTGAATCGGATCGTTCGGGTCGCCATCCAGCTTGAGCAGGGTCTGGTTAACCCGCTTGAGGAAGCGAATCACGTCGTCCTTGTCGTGTGCCTCTTCGAAGATACCCACACGGATGCCCCCTAGCTGGGCCCGCCGCTTCATCAGCGCCTTGTCCCGCAGCAGCATGGCCTGGCCGAACAGGCGGGGCTTGTCCATCAGCACCGAGTTAATGGCCCCGGCCCACTCGACGGTTTCTTCGAACAGGGGAATGGCAACATCCACACCCATATCCTGGAGGGTCTGAGCGATTTCCACGGAGCGGTCGTTCAGACGCTCGAAATTCCAAGGCACATAGGGAATGTCGTGTTCTTTGCAGTATGCCTCAGCCCAATCCGGGGCGACCACTACGTAACGGCGGTCAAACTTGTCGGCCGCCTCAACCGCGTTGAGACTCCATCCCAGCAGTGCCACATACCCCTTTTCGGGGTTGTACTCGTGCTCACTCATTAGCTCCCTCCTTTGCTATTTGCTGTACTACAACCGTAACTCCTTGTTAGTAAATAGCAAACCCGAGACTCCCCAGAAAAAGAAAAAGCACCGGGACCACCGGCCGTCAGGCCAGAGTTCACGGTGCTTTCGCGACTGTTAGATCGATTGGGAATATCAGACCAGTTTCAGGGTAGACAGGGTCCGCTCCCTGACTTTAGTCAACAGTGGCTCATCATCCACCAGCGACTCGCCGTAGGAAGGCACCAGGGTTTTCATCCGCTGCTGCCACTCGGGCGACTTGATCTTTTCCGGGAAGCAACGTTCCAGCACATCGATCATTGCGTTGGCCGCTGTTGAGGCGCCTGGAGATGCACCCAGCAGCGCCGCCAGAGTACCGTCTTTGGCCGCCACGATTTCGGTACCGAACTCCAGCTTGCCCCGGCCGTCTTCATCCTGCTTGATGATCTGCACGCGCTGGCCCGCCATTTTCAGTTCCCAGTCGTCTTCGCTGGCGTCGGGGAAGAAGTTGCGCAGGGAGGCCACACGATCACTGTGGGACTGAAACACTTCGCCGATCAGGTACCGTGTCAGATCCATGTTGTTCTTGCTTACCGACAACATCGGGCGCAGGTTCGCCGCCCGTACCGACCCAAACAGGTCAAACATCGAACCCTGTTTCAGGAATCGGGTGGTGAAACCGGCAAACGGGCCGAACAACAAGGCTGGCTCGCCGTTGATGATGCGGGTATCCAGATGCGGCACCGACATGGGCGGAGCCCCGATGGGGGCTTTGCCGTACACCTTGGAGTCGTGCTGTTTCACGATGTCTGGTTTCTGGCACACCAGCCACTGACCACTGACCGGGAAACCACCATAGCCGCGAGCCTCTTTGATGCCGGACTTCTGCAGCAACGGCAGCGCACCACCGCCAGCCCCCAGAAACACAAACCCGGCTTCCAGCTTGGTCAGCTCACCGGTCTTCTGATTGCGCACACGGACTTTCCAGCGTCCGTTGTCCCGCTGATCCAGATAATGAACCGGACTGCTCAGCATCAGTTCGAAATTGGGCTGGCTCTGCAGATAGTCCACCATGCTGCGGGTCAGGGAACCGAAATCCACATCCGCGCCATACTCTACACGGGTGGCCGCAATCGGCTCTCCGGCCTGACGGTTTTTTACCACCAGTGGCATCCACTCGCCCAGCTCGTCGAGGGATTCGGTGTACTTCATGTCCCGGAACAGGTGATGCTTGCTCAGGCGCTCGAAACGGCGCTTGAGGAACTTAACCCCATCCTCGCCCCAGACAAAGCTCTGGTGAGGCGTGCGGTTAATAAACTTGTTTGGCTCGGGCAGCATGCCCTGCTCAACCAGGTACGACCAGAACTGGAGCGACACTTCGAACTGCGCGTTGATCTTCAGTGCACGATCGATGGCCACGTCGCCATCGCCGGTTTCCGGCGTGTAGTTCAGTTCGCAGTAGCCGGCGTGCCCGGTGCCTGCGTTGTTCCAGCCATCGGTGCTTTCATGGGCAACGTGGTCGAGACGCTCCACCATGACGATGTCCAGAGAGGGATCAAGCTGTCTAAGCATCATGCCGAGGGTGGCGCTCATGACACCACCACCGACCAGCACTACGTCTGCCTGTCTAGCGGCCATTGGTTTATACCCTAGCTTGTAATGAGCCTGTCGTGCTCCCCCACGATCAGCAGGGAAGCCTGTTGGAAGCCGGTCTTATGCGAGGTAAAAGCGCGGCCGTTTGCTTCCTGTTTTATACGCGGGCGCAATTATCCTGATTTTCGCTGCAAGAATAAAATGTGATTCGCGAACCCGTGCTTCACCAGTCCAATCTGGCCCTTGAATCAGCAGTCGGGTGGTACGCACACTGGTTTAGTGTGGGTCACGGCGCTACACTTCGCCCGCGTTCGCGTGCGGCCCGACAGCGACCGCCCATTAAGAATTCCGGACTGGATACTCGCCCGATGCCTGCATTTGAAATCGTGTTGATCGCCCTGGCGGTCCTGGCGCTACTTGGCGTCATATTTGAAGAAAAGCTTCATATCAACAAAGCCAAGGTCACACTATTTTTCGGCACACTGAGCTGGATCCTGTTGTTCAGCGCCAGTGACAGCGCTCTGGAAACGGATGCCATTGCCGCCGGACTCTCGGAAAGTATTGCCGAAATTGCCGGGCTCTGGCTGTTCCTGGTCGCCGCAATGACTTTTGTGGCCTACCTGAACAAGAAAGGCATGATCGAGAATCTGGTGTATCTGATCATGCCCGGCCAGGTTAGCGAGCGAAAACTCCTGTTCCTGACGGGGCTGTTTTGCTTCCTGTTTTCTTCTCTTGCCGACAACATCACCGCCACGCTCGTCTCGTGCACACTGATCCTGTCTCTGGACCTACCTCGCAAGAAACGCCTGCAGTTCACCACCCTGGTGGTGTTTGCCGTGAACTCCGGTGGCGTTGCCTTGATTACCGGCGATGTAACGACGCTGATGATTTTCCTGGCCGACAAGGTCGAAATCCTCACCTTGCTGACCCTGTCCCTGCCGGCGGCCATAACGGTTTTCCTGCTCGCCATATTCCTGTCCCGCGGGCTGGATGGCACCGTTACTCTGAAAGCCCACAAAACCCAGATCCGCCCCGTTGATGCCACCATCAGCGCCCTGTTCCTGTTGACGATTCTGGGCACCATTGCCGGCAATGCGCTGCTGGGCATTCCGCCGGTACTCACGTTCCTGTTTGGACTGTCGGTGATGTTCCTGGTGTCCCGCTTCATGAGCGACGATTCGGATCTGGACCCAATTCTGGAATACATCCGTATCATCGAGTTTGAAACGTTGCTGTTTTTCCTTGGCATCCTGCTACTGGTGGGCATGCTCAAGGAGATTCATGCGCTGAACTCGTTCGTCGCGATCTATGATGTACTACCGCCCCTGTATGCCAACTACCTGATGGGCATTTTCTCGGCGGTGATTGATAACGTGCCACTGACTGCAGCGCTGCTGAAGGCCGGCATTACCATGACCCCGGGTGAATGGATGGGGCTCACCTACGCCGTTGGTGTGGGCGGCTCGCTACTGATCATCGGCTCAGCCGCCGGTATTGTGGCCATGAGCAAAATCCCGGGGCTGACCTTCGGTGCCTACATGCGGTATCTTGCCCACCTTCTAGCGGCCTACACACTGGGGTACGCCGGGGTTTTCATGCTGGGAAAATTCATTCACTGAGGTCTTTCTATGTTAATGGCGATTGCCGCGGTTGCTTCCGGGCTGGTTCTGCTGGTCTGGAGCGCAGACAAATTCGTCGATGGGGCCGCCGCGACGGCCAAGCACCTGGGCATGCCTGCCCTGCTGATCGGGATGGTAATCATTGGTTTCGGCACTTCGGCCCCGGAACTGGCGGTATCGGCCATGGCCGCCGCCGATGGCAATCCGGGCCTGGCCCTAGGTAACGGCTATGGTTCCAATATCACCAACATTGCCCTGATTGTGGGCCTGACCGCTGTGATCGCGCCCATTGCCGTGCATTCCCAGGTGATCCGCAAGGAACTGCCGCTGCTGGTGGTACTGACCCTCATTGCCGGCGCACAGCTGATCGATGGTGAATTGTCTCGCCTGGATGGCTGGGTGCTGCTTGCGGTGTTTGCGGCAGTCATGGGCTGGTCGATTTTTCAGGGCCTGCGCAACAAGGCTGACCCAATGACCGGTGCGGGCGACGACGCCGAGGTCCCGGCCATGTCCATGAACAGCGCCATCGTGTGGCTGTTGATTGGCCTGGTTCTGCTGGTCGTCAGTTCCCGCCTGCTGGTCTGGGGCGCCGTGACGATTGCTCAGACGCTGGGCGTCAGTGATCTGATCATTGGCCTGACCATCGTGGCGATCGGCACCTCGCTGCCGGAACTCGCCTCGGCGATCGCCGCGGTACGCAAGAACGAGCACGACCTGATTCTCGGCAACATCCTCGGTTCCGGCATTTTCAACACCCTGGCCGTGGTTGGTCTGGCAGCGGCTATTGAGCCCCTGCAGGTAGACCCGGAAGTGCTTTATCGAGACTGGACGCTGATGTTGGCGCTGACCGTTGGCTTGCTATTGATGGGCTACGGCCTGATCAGCGGCAAGAAGGCCATCAGCCGGCCCAATGGCGCCATCCTTTTGCTGGTCTACGTGGCTTATACAGGCTACCTGCTCTCCACCGTGGTATCCGCCGCAACGGCGTAACCCACTACCAGGCGGAGCCCACGGTCAGTGGGCTTCGCCATCCCCCAGAAGAGTCTCAATCCGGTGGCGCACCTCTGCCATTACCTCCGGAAGTTCCTCCTTGGTTTTGCCCGCGGTATCCAGCGGCTCCCCCACCTGAACCTCCACCGACTGCCCGATGTTGATCTGCATGGTTCTGGCCGGCAACACCCGGTGGATGCCACGAATGGCGACCGGCACAATAACCGCCTGAGTATCCAGGGCGAGATGGAAACAGCCCTTCTTGAACGGAAGTAGCTGCCCATCCGGAGAGCGGGTGCCCTCGGGCGCCGCCCACAAAACGATGCCGCTTTCCATCATCTCCCGCGCCTTGTCCAGATCCTTCAGGGCCCGGGCGCGGTTGGACCGGTCTACCGACGGGAACTCCCCTGCCCGCATCGCCTGCCCCAGCAGGGGAATGGCGTAAAGCTCTTTCTTTGCCAGCATCCGGATGGAGCCAGGCAAAGACACGAAGGCCACGGGAATGTCGTAATGACTGGCGTGTGTAGACATGATGATGTAGCGCCGGCCATCGTTGAAATCAGGCACCTCACCCCGCACCGCCAGATTGGCCCTCACCAGACGCAACAGGGCGGCCGACCATTCCCGGCAATACTTGTCCACAATGGGACGGTGAAGTTTGCCGACCAGCGCTCGCAACAGAACAAGTAACGAATACAAAGCCGTCAGGCCAACGGAGCCCAGCACTACGCCTGCCCGGCGCAACAGTGTCGCCGACTCCGTCAGCGGGTTGAGTTTCAATCGAATCATTACATCCGCACCATCGAGTACCGCGTCCGGAATTGGCTGCCCGGACAGTTGGCCGGATTATACCCACTCGCTCCTGACGGGGATAACCCGCCTACAAACTGGACATTTTTTCACCAACTTCTATAAAGGTAATAAGGATATTACCCACCACGATAGGTCGTGGTGCCATCCCACCGTCCAACAAAAAAAGGCCCAAGGAGACGGAACATGAACAGGGACATCATGCCCCGACAAGCCCCGGCAACACCCGGGCTGGAAAACCCCCGCCGCCGCCAGATCCTGCTTGGCAGTGCCAGCGCTATGGCAGCCGTAACCCTTCTGGGGTTCACACCGCTGGCCCGCGCTGAAGAGCCAAAATCACTGCCCGATTACGCGGCCTGGAAAGAACGCAATGCGCTGATCGTCCACAGCGCCAACACCATGGAAACCCAGCGGGACGCCATTGGTCAGGGAGTGATTACCCCGAGCGACCGACTGTTCATCCGCAACAACCTGCCCACCCCACCCGAGGCCATTGTCGCCGACCGGGATGCCTGGGAAATCCAGGTTGAAGGTGTGAAAAACCCGGGCTCCATCACCATTGGCGAACTGAAAAAACTCGGCGTGACAACCGTTGCCTCGGTGCTGCAATGCTCCGGCAATGGCCGGGCCTTCTTTCCCCACGGTGCCGGAGGGACCCAGTGGTCCGTCGGTGCCGCTGGCTGTATCGCCTGGACCGGCGTGCCACTGAAAGATGTGGTGGAAGCCATGGGTGGCCCGGCCGACGGGGCCGAATACATCACCAGCACCGGAGGTGAGGAACTGCCCGAAGGCCTGGATCCAATGCAGGCCACGGTCGAGCGGTCCGTTCCCATGCGCGCCATGGAACAGGCTCTGCTGGCCTGGGGCATGAACGACGAAGACCTGCCCCTGACCCACGGAGGCCCGCTACGCATGGTCATCCCCGGGTTCTACGGCGTGAACAACGTCAAATACGTGAAAAAGGTGGCCCTCACCGAGGCGCAGACAAACGTGAAGATTCAGGCCTCCAGTTACCGGGTGCGGGATGTGGGCGTCAAAGGCTCCCCTGACCAGCCCTCCATGTGGGAAATGAACGTGAAGTCCTGGGTCACCTCCCCGCTGGAAAGCGCCGGCAAGGGACGCACCATGATTTACGGTGTGGCGCTGGGTGGCACGGTGGACCTCGACAAGGTGGAGGTGTCACTGGACGGCGGCGAGAACTGGCAGCAGGCGAGATTCCTGGGGCCGGATCTTGGCCCGTTCGCGTGGCGGCCATTTGTACTGGCGGCGGACCTGTCACCCGGTGAGTACCGGATTGTCAGCAAGGCCACGGACGTCGAGGGCAACAGCCAGCCCGAAGGCCGCACCGATAATGAACGCGGCTATGGCCACAATGGCTGGAGTGACCACGGGGTTACCCTTGTCGTCAGTTAACCATACCGGGCCGGCGTCCTGCCGGTCCGCTCTTACCCAACCAATCAGGGATATCTCTTCATGATCAAACACGCAGTCGGGCTGCTTATTGGCGCCCTTGTGACCATGAATGGAGTTGCCGACGAGCAGCTTGAACAGGGAAAAAAGATCTTCACCCAGGAAGCCAAGCCTTCCTGCACCGTTTGCCACACGCTGTCGGATGCGGGGTCGGCGGGCACCATCGGCCCCAATCTGGATGACCTTGCGCCGTCTATGGAACAGGTGCAAAACGCAGTTCGCAGTGGCGTCGGAGTGATGCCCGCCTTCGGTGAGTCACTGTCGGCGGAACAAATCGAAGCCGTCGCCCGCTATGTGGCCACGGTCACCGGCGGCGAATAAAAAAACGGGGCCTGCGCCCCGTTCTTTCCTTCCGGCCTTCAGGCCTTTTCGTTGAACACCATGGCAATGGAATTCAGGCAGTAGCGTTTGCCGGTCGGGGGCGGGCCATCCGGGAACACGTGGCCCAGGTGACTGTCGCAACGCACACAGCGAATTTCCGTGCGCACGCGTCCCAGGCTGGTGTCTTCCAGGTACCGGATGTGTTCCGGGTCGTAGGGCTGAAAGAAACTCGGCCAGCCAGTACCGGAATCAAACTTGGAATCGGAGCTGAACAACGGCAAATCGCAAAGGCGGCAGTGGTAGGCCCCCTCTTTCTTGTTGTCCAGCAGCGTTCCACAGAACGGATGCTCGGTACCGTGATCCAGCAGAACTTCCCGCTCCTCGGGAGTCAGATCGGCGGCTTTCTTCTCAATCTCGTCCGCTGTCAGCGGCGTCAGGTCGAAACCTGCTGCAGACACGGCCATGGTTACCTCCTCAGGCTGTGTGTTCGTCTCATTGGTCATTATCAGACTGCACGTATTCCGGTTTCAGCCGATCAGGGTAGTTAGCCACCAGCTTCTCAACCTTCGGCGCTGCAGCGGCCATCACGTAGGGCTGGTAAGGATTACGGGCAGCAAAATTCTGGTGGTACTCCTCCGCCGGATAGAAGGCGTCCAGCGGTTCTAGGCGGGTAACGATAGGCTCCGGATAGACCCCGGCCGCATCGAGCTGCCGAATGTACGCCTCGGTAACCTGTTTCTGCTCATCGGTCTCGTAAAACACCGCAGAACGGTACTGGGTGCCCCGGTCGTTGCCCTGACGGTTGAGCTGGGTGGGGTCGTGTGCAACCGAGAAAAATACTTTCAGCAACTCGCCAAAACTGACTTTGGACGGATCGTAGTGAACGTCAACCACCTCCGCGTGGCCACTGGTACCAGAACCCACCGCCTGGTAATTCGCGGTCTCGGCGCTGCCTCCCGCATACCCGGATTCGACACGGGTCACACCATTGATAGCGAGATATACCGCTTCAACACACCAGAAACAGCCACCCGCCAGCACCAGCCTCGCTTCACTGCCTTGCTGCGAAAGATCCTGTTCCGGATCCGGGAAACGGCTGCGGGGCACCTTGAGGCCCGGAATATCGCATGATGTCACGTTGAAATCCTCAATGATCGGAATGTATTAAGCCGGGGGCATAAAACACCCGGGAATGTCGCTAGTACGCTGCGAGTCTGACTGCGGCTCACGATGACGGTGCAAACATGAACAAATGGAACCGCCGGTTGATTACCGCGGGATGGCAACCATAATGACATAAAGGGTTTGCTGCAACGCAGTCACGCAGTCCCGCACGGCATATCAAGGAAAGAAGTATGACGGCACGGGCTCCCACTCCCAAGAATCATGACGAACTCCTGAGTTATCGCCTGAGTTTGCGACTTGGCCCTGTTCACGCCCGCCAGCGGCTGGGCATCGAGCAGGAAGCGGAGTCACGCATCTTTGACCGGGAACGCTGGTCATTCCATCTGGAAAATATCACCAACGCACCGGGGTTTATACGTTTCTGCCTTAAGCTGGTCGGGCTGCACCAGCGCGGCCAGAATAACAGCCGACAACTGCAAACGGTGCATAACGGATTCTCCCTGCCAGCACTGCCAGAGGCGTTCGAGGGATATCGTATTCTCCACCTGACCGATCTGCACGTGGACATGGACGAAGCCAACCTCCAGGCGGTCATCGACAAAATTACCCCGCTGGAGTACGACCTGTGTGTGCTGACCGGCGACTACCGTCGGCAGACCTGGGGCCCGGTCGACGATGCCCTGGCCGGAATGGCCAAACTGCGGGATGCCATAAAGGGGGATGCCTATGCGGTACTTGGCAACCACGACAGCGTACGCATGCTGCCCGGTCTGGAGGACATGGGCTATACCCTGTTGATGAACGAAATGGTTCCCCTTGAACGCAGCGGCCACCAAATCTACCTGGCGGGCGTGGATGATGCCCACTATTACAAGGTGCATAACCTGCAGCAGGCCGGCGACAAGATCCCCCCGGAAGGCACCAGCATTCTGCTCAGCCATACCCCGGAAATCTGGCGCGAGGCCGCCCACGCGGGCCACGACATCTTCCTGTGCGGGCATACCCATGGTGGTCAGATCTGCCTGCCCGGTGGTATTCCCGTCACCCTGGATTCCGACATTCCACGCCGTCTTGGCCGGGGGCTCTGGCGGGTAAATGGCATGCTGGGGTATACCTCGCCGGGGGCCGGTACATCGGTGGTCAATGTACGGCTCAACTGCCCTCCGGAAATTACCCTTCACACCCTGACGCGAGGCCCCCGTTAGCCCGACGCAATCAAGCCGGTCAGTGGGGATGGCGCCGAATCCCCAGCTGGTAAAGCAGGGGTGAAAACAGGATGTTCGCCACGGTGAAGATGAGCACCAGAACCACCAGCCCCCACCAGGTGGCCAGCCCCCAGAATACCGCCAATATCATGGGCAACAGGGACTCCGGCACCTGATCCAGCCCAACCGCCCGGGCGCTTGAATCGAGCCCCATTCGCCGCTTGGTAAAGCTGCTCAGCAGATCCCCCAGCAGTCCAAGCGCGCCGAATAACAGGCCGAACATAAACCCCAGACCCACGGCCCACGAGAACAGGGCGCAACTGAGGGAGCCCGCGGCCAGGCCACGCCACGTCTTGCTCTTACCCAGAACCCGGCGGCCATCAGACCAGAGCCGGCCACCGTCCACCGGCGCCGCCCATTTACGCCTGAACAGGCGTGCGGCAACAACCGGTGCTCCGTTTGCCAGCACCAGCATCACAAACAATTCCAGCAGTATTTTCAACAGGGAAAGCTCTCCATCAGCCTGGTCCATCAGCGCCTCAGGTAACCTCCTGGTGGGTCAGCTTCAACGGGTCCATCAATTGTTCGAGCCGCTCCCGGCTCAGGCCGCTGCGTTCTTCGGCCACATCGATTACTGGCCGGCCAGAGGCGTAGGCTTCCTTGGCAATATCAGCCGCCAGACTGTAGCCGATTTCCGGGTTAAGCGCGGTCACCAGCACCGGATTCCGGCCAACGCCTTCGTTGAGATTTTTCGCATTGACGGTGAACCCGTGGATGGCCTTATCAGCCAGTAAGTTGGAGGCGTTACTGAGCAGAGCAATCATGTCCAGCAGGTTGGCCGCAACCAGAGGCAGCATGACATTGAGCTGGAAATTCCCGGACTGACCGGCAATGGCTACCGTACTGTCCAGCCCCATGACCTGGGCCGCCGCCATGGCGACCGATTCCGGGATCACCGGGTTCACTTTGCCCGGCATGATGCTGCTACCCGGTTGCAGCGCAGGCAGGCTGATTTCCGCCAGACCGTGGATCGGCCCGCTGTTCATCCAGCGGAGATCATTGGCGATCTTGGTCAGCACGATGGCCACGCCTCGCAACTGGCCCGACAGGGCCACGGGCGCGTCCACCGCACTCTGGCCAACAAACTTGTGCTCCAGCTCGCGGAAGGAATAACCGGTGTTGGCTTTCAGGAAACGGATGAACTGCCCGGCAAATTCGGGGCCGGCATTGACGCCCGTCCCCACCGCTGTCCCGCCCTGGGGCACCGCCAGCAACTCGTCCATTGCCGTTTCAAGCCGTGCCTTGCACGCCAAGATCTGTTCGCGCCAGGTGCGCAGCTCCTGCCCGAGCGTCACCGGCATGGCATCCATCAGGTGGGTGCGACCGGTTTTTACCTGCTCCGCTAACCGGGATTCCTGTCCGTAAATGGCCCCACATAAATGGGTCAGGGCCGGAATCAGACGCTCCTGTACCGCCGTGGCAGCGCTGATGTGGATGGCGGTCGGGATGACATCGTTCGAGCTCTGGCTCATGTTGACGTGATCGTTGGGATGGATGTTCATCCCCTGCTGTTGACGGATGATGGCCGCCACCACCTCGTTCACGTTCATATTGGTGCTGGTACCGGACCCCGTCTGGTACCGGTCCACCGGGAACTGGTCCGCGTACTCCCCCTCGATCAGCGTCTGGCAGGCGGACACAATGGCATCCCGCTGCTCGTTTTCCAGCAGCCCCAAACTGGCGTTGGCTTCGGCCGCCGCCCATTTGATGTGCGCCACGGCCGCGATGAAGCCTGCCGGCATGGCCAGGCCGCTGACCGGGAAGTTCTCGACGGCACGCTGGGTCTGCGCACCCCAGAGTGCGTCCACGGGCACCTGAACATCACCCAGGCTATCGGTTTCTATCCGAAATTGGCTCATGATTCCTGTACTCCTGACTGTCGGTCCCTGTTTGTCCCTCGAAAATCATGATCGTCAGCGTCAGTCGGTGTGTGAATTCAGTCGGACATGATCGCAAATGCCGGTTACGTTGCCGAACTCCAGGATCAGCGTGTGTACCGTGTTGGTGTAGGTGTCGTGCAGATGAAACTTGAAACGATGCTGTTTTTCCCCTTGAAGGTAGGCGTCGTATTCGCGCACAAGTTCCCGGACGTCGCCGCCCTCATTGCGGGTCCAGGTCGCGTTAAACGGCCCCAAGACAGCCCCACCGGCCAGACAGATGGTCACCTCGTGATTGGTCAGTCTGGTATCCTGGCCACTCATGGTCACTCTCCCCTTTTGCTTTTGTCGTGTCACGGGTTAAGTGTAGCCGCTGCCGGCCGGCATGCACTTGCCAACCATACGGAAGATCTCGTTTTTTCCGAACATAAAGCCTCCTCCCGCCGCGTATTGAATCCGATCATGCAATGTAGACAATGAATAAACGAAGACGTGCAGTCACGAACGGTTGCCGTTAACCTGCACACTGCCATCCTCTAGCCCTACCGATGGTTGTTTATGAGCGAGGAAGTCATGACCGATGCACCGCTGATACGAGTCCGTGCCATGACGGCCGTGCCGGACGTTATCCGCGAGCTGGGCGCCGACCCGGAACCTTTCCTTGCCGGTTTTCATCTGCGCGAAGAGATGATCGACGACCCCAAACAAATGATGCCCTACCTCAACCTGATCCAGATGATGGAGCAGGCGGCCGAGGAGTTTGGCTGCCCGGACTTTGGTCTGAGGGTCGGTCTCAAACAGGGCATGACCGTACTTGGCCCCATCGCCGTGATTGCCCAGAACTCGTCCACAGTCGAAGAAGCCCTGAACCATGTTATCCAGTACATCGGTTACCACAGTCCGGCCGTCCTCCTGCGCTTACAGCCCCAGGAAGAGACCAAGGCGCGTAGTCTGCAGTTCGATATTGCGCTGACCGAGGGGCAGCAACGGGCACAGACCGTCGAGATGAGCCTGGTGCTGGCGATCCAGGTGCTCAGGGTCCTGATCGGGAGGGATTTCGTCCCTCGCCACGTGCGCTTTCGCCATAAACTCATCAGCCCCACGGCCCGCTACCGGACCATTTTCGCCGGTCCCGTCAGCTTCGGGGAACCGGTCAATGCCATTGCCATCGCCAATATCGATCTCACCCGCCCCATCCGGCAGAGCGACCCAGCACTGCTCAACGCCATGGAGGAGTTTGTCCGGCAGAAGCTGGCCCAGCAACGATCCACGCTCCGTGAGAACGTCCGATCCCTGGTCATTTCGCTTCTGCCTCTGGAACGGCGCTGCACCATTACCCTGATTGCTCGCCACCTGGCGGTCAGCGAACGCACGCTGCAACGCCGGCTCAAGAAGGAAGACATCGTATTCGAAGAACTGGTGGACGATGTTCGCAGGGAGCTGGCCGAAGACTACTTGCGGGAACGGAGTATGAGCATGAACCAGGTTGCAGGCCTGCTGGGTTACGGTCAGCAGAGCTCGTTCAATCGTGCCTGCTCGCGATGGTTTGGGCAGTCACCGAAGGTGATTCGTGCGCAGTTGCTGGCGTCTCACTGAGTACTGACTCGCCCCGCCCAGAACCCTGCCTTTATTTTACCCTTGGTACAATTTACGAGAAAAATGTCGTGAAAAGCTAAAACCAAGCGTGTCGCCATGAGCCAACATGGAAACTGAACGTTAATAACAAAACGACAACCACCAACAGGAGCGAACCTATGCTTCCCGTGACTGTTCAGGACAATGATACTCTTCTGACAATCAACTCCAACGACGCCCCCGTCTACAAAGATATCCTGGTGCCAGGGCTGGATGTTCAGCCGCTGTATCTGGATCCGACCAAGGGCATCTGGGCACTGCGCGTGTTCTTCCACCCGGGCGTAAAACTGCCGACCCATTACCACACCGGTTCCGTGCATTTCTGGACCCTGTCCGGCCGTTGGAACTATGTGGAACACCCGGACCAGCCGCAGACTGCAGGCAGCTACCTGTTTGAACCGGGCGGCAGCATCCATACCTTCAGCGTGCCGGAGGACAACACCGAAGTCACCGAAACCGTGATGATTGTCGAAGGCGCCAACGTGAACTTCGATGACAACGGCGAGTACCATAGCATCCTCGATGCCAGCTCAATCATGCTGCTGATTGAAGAGTGCATCAAAGAGCGCGGTCTGGACCCCTCCAGCTACATCACTACCGCCAGCGCCAACCATGCGGACAAGATGTCCCGCTGAGGAAGCCTGCCAGCAGGGGGCACTATCTGCCCCCTCATCCTATCTTTATCCTATTGCCAGCAGCCCCGCAAACTGGTTGCATGGCATCGCTGAAGGGCGCTCTGATGCTGCGGCCTAACACCCACGTAGCAATGAGGGCGGAAACGAGAACTGGTTGCTGAATTGGAGAAACGAGCACAATGCAACAACAACCCTGGCTCCAGCACTACCCAGATAATGTCCCCCATACCATCAACCCTGACGAATTCAGTTCCGTGCAGGCGCTGTTCAAACAGGCGGTGGAAAAATTCCCCGATCACATTGCACTTGAGTGCTTTGGCCTCACGCTGACCTACCAGCAGCTGGATGCAGTTTCAGACACGCTTGCCACAGCGATGCAGAAAGAGCTCGGCATCGCCAAGGGCGACCGTGTTGCGGTGATGCTGCCCAACCTGTTCGCCTACCCGATTTCGTTACTGGCGATCCTCAAAACCGGTGCTATCCAGGTCAACGTGAATCCCCTTTACACGCCAAGGGAACTGGAACACCAGCTCAACGACTCCGGCGCAGAACATATCATCATATACACCGGGTCTACTCCGGCCCTGGCCGATATCCGCGACAAGACTTCGATTCGCAACGTAATCACCGTTGGCCCCGGGGATGGTTCCGGTCACGACATCCCTGCGCCGCCCGTGGCGGAGAATCTGGGTGAGCACGTCGCGCTGACCGAGTTACTGGCTCGCCACGATGGCGAAAAGCCCGATATCGTTGAGCTCCACGGCGAGGACGTACTTTTCCTGCAGTACACCGGCGGGACGACCGGCCCCTCCAAGGGCGCCACCCTGACCCACCGCAACCTGGTGGCCAACACGTTGCAGTTCAAAGCCTTCGTTCCGGATGCCAACGAACCCGGCAAGGAGTGCGTGGTGCTATCGCTGCCGATGTACCACATCTTCGGACTGATGATTTACGTGGCGTACGCTGCCATCGGGGCCAAGGCCATTCTGATTCCGAATCCGCGCGACATGGATGCCTACATTGGTGCCATCAAGAATGCAGGTTTCACGGTGATTGGCGGCGTGAATACCCTGTTTGCCGGCATGACCATGCATCCGGAATTCAAGAACGTCGATTTTTCCCGCTACAAGGTGGCCTTCGGCGGTGGTTCCAAGATTTTCCCGAGCACCTCCGAGCGCTGGCACGCGGTGACCGGCTCCCACATTATCGAAGGCTTTGGTCTGTCCGAGACGGCTCCGATCCTGACCCTGAACCTGATGAGCAACAACGAGTTCACCGGAACTGTGGGCTACCCGGTACCCTCCACCGACGTGAAGATCCTCGGCCCGGACGACCAACCGCTCCCTCCGGGCGAGCCCGGTGAGATTTGCGCCAAGGGCCCACAGGTCATGAAGGGGTATTGGAACCGGGAACAGGCAACCGCTGAGGTCTTCACACCGGACGGATACTTCCGCACCGGCGACGTTGCAGTGATGCACGAGGACGGCAAATTCGAGATCGTCGACCGCAAGAAAGACATGCTCATCGTGTCGGGCTTCAACGTCTACCCGAACGAAGTGGAAGGCGTGGTGTGCGAGATGGACAGCGTTGCTGAAGCCGCCGTGGTTGGCGCTCCTGATGAAAAAACCGGAGAACGGGTCAAGCTCTTCGTCTCACCGTCCGGTAAGGGCGAGCTGGACGAAGACGCCATTATCGAGCACTGCCGGGCCAACCTGGCGGCCTACAAGGTACCCAAGGAAGTCGTCGTGTTGGACGAAATCCCCAAGTCCAACGTTGGCAAGATCCTGCGCCGGAACCTGCGCTGATCCTCACACAAAAGTACGGGGCCCCAATGCTGTTCATTGGTGGCCCCAACATCTCTTAAAAAATAAGAATCCACTGCTATGACAGAAACATCTGTGCCGAAAGGCAAAGACGGACAAACCCCTGAACTACCAAAAAAAGTCTTCATCACCGGCGCCAACGGTTTTATCGGCCGCAAACTTTATGACCGCTACAAAGGGCTGGGTTGCGAGGTTGCCGGCATGGACCTGCATTCGGACGAATCCCGAAATGTGGTGCCCGGTGACCTGACCGAACCCGACACCTGGCAGGATCACGCTCAGGGCTGCGATCTGTTCATCAATACCGCCGCCATGGTTTCTTTGGCAGCGGACTGGGACGACTACACTCGGGTATCCCTGGCCGGTGTTCGCAATGCCCTGGATGTCGCCATCCGCGGCGGCGCCAAGCGCTTCGTTCATTTCTCGTCGATTGCCGCCATGGGTTACGACTACCCACCCGGAGCCGATGAAACCGCGCCTGTGGTTATTGGCGAACAGTACCGCTACGGCGTAGCAAAGGGAGCCTCCGAACACGCGGTGCTGGCGGCTCATGCCGCCGGAGAAATCGACTGCACCATCATCCGCCCCGGAGATGTCTACGGCCCAGGCTCGCGCCCATGGCTGCTGGAGCCTCTTAAAATGGCCAAGGCCGGGCAACTGATCCTGCCTGATCAGGGCAAAGGCATTCACACCCCGGTCTATATCGATGATCTGGTGGATGGCACGGTACTGGCGGCTGGCTTGCCAAACGGCAGCGGGCGTATATTCATCCTGTGGGGCGACGAGCCCATCACCTGCCGGGAGTTCTTCTCCAACCACTGGGCCTGGGCCGGTCGCAAAGGCGCACCACCCAGCCTTCCGCTGGCAGCGGCTTTGAAACTGACGTCCAGCATCTGGTGGCTGAATAAGAAGATCCGGCGCAAAGATGAAGTGACGCCGGATACCATGCTGATGTTCTCCCGCAAGGGAGGCTACACCATGACAAACGCCCGCAAGCATTTAGGGTTCGAGCCCAAGGTGAAACTGCAAGAAGGTCTCAAGCGATCGGAAGCATGGCTTAGAGAAATCGGTGAACTACAGTAAATCAACAAATCAACTGGCACGCACGATTACGCGGTAGCCGTGCGGCCAAACCGGAAATCAGACAGGAGACCGACCATGCGCGGAGCCGTCGTAGAAAACAGTAAACTGAAAGTTGCGGACGTACCGGAGCCCACCCCGAAAGAAAACGAACTGCTGGTCAAGTCCATGGTGTGCGGCATCTGCGGCACTGACCTGCACTGCGTCCACCACGCCAACGACATGGCCGAAGCCACACGCCAGATCATTGGCCAGCCACTGGTGGACATCAGCCAGCCCATATCCCTGGGCCACGAATTTGTCGGTGAAGTCCTTGAGAGCAATGCCCCAGGAACCTCGTTCAAGCCCGGCGACCGGGTAGTGTCTTTACCATTCCTGATGCGCGAAGAGGGCATGGCGTTTATTGGCTCCGGCACGCCCAATCTGCCCGGCGGTTTTTCAGAGCGCCTGCTACTGGACAGCCGGCTGACCATGAAAGTGCCGAACGGCCTGGACCCGGACATTGCCTCCCTGACCGAGCCCATGGCGGTCGCCCTGCACGCAGTGAATCGAGGCGAACCCACCCAGAACCACGTTCCCCTGGTCATCGGCTGCGGCCCTATTGGCCTGGCGGTGATTGCCGTACTGAAGATGAAGAACATCGGCCCGATTGTGGCGTCGGACTTCTCTGCAGCGCGCCGCGAACTTGCCAAGCAAGTGGGTGCCGATGTGGTAGTCAACCCGGCTGAACAATCACCCTATGAGAGCTGGCAGGAAGCGGCCAAAGCCAGTTCCGCCGACCAGGCGGGACCATTCTCGCCGCTGTTCGGCGGCGCGGACCTGCGGCCATCACTGATTTTCGAATGCGTTGGCATTCCCGGTCTGATCCAGAACGTCTGTGCCGGTGCGCCCTACGGTGCAAGAGTGGTGGTTGTGGGATTGTGCATGGAGCCAGACAACATGGTGCCGGCCTTCCCGATCCTGAAAGAGCTGGATCTGCGCTTTGCCAGTTTCTATACACCGGAGGAGTTTGGTGCGACCCTGCACCACCTCGCCGAGGGCGAACTGGAAGCCAGCAGCCTGATCTCAGATACCGTAGGGCTGGATGACATTGAATCGGCCTTTGAGCGGCTCGGAAAGCCTGAAAAGGACATCAAGATCCTGGTCAAACCTTCGGAATAACCCTGCCTGCCGGCTCCCACCCCCGGGAGCCGGCCTACTCCTACTGGTGCGCAGGCACCAGCTTCCGGCCCAGACCGATCAATACTGCCCCGAAACCGTACATCATGATGCTGTAGATCACAGCGGGCACCGACATGTCGCTGGATTCCAGCAGGGTCAGGGTCACCATCAGCGCGATCGTACCGTTCTTGATACCCAGCTCGATGGCCACCGCCAGGGACTCCCGCTGGGACAAACCGGCGAGGCGGCTCAGTCCAAGCCCCACGATCAGGCCCGCCAGATTGAGCAGGAAAGCGGCAGGACCGGCCTGGGAGATCAGGGTCGGCAGTCGATCCCTGGCACCCCAGAGAATCACCACGATCAACGCCAGCAACACCACACCCCCAAAGATACTGACAATGCTCTCGGCTTTCTGGGCCGCCTGCGGTGCCCGGGTGCGTATAATCATTCCGAGGGCCACTGGCAGCAGGACGATCACCACCAGCATGGCAATGGTCTTACCCGCTGGGAGGGTAATGTCGGCGCCCTCTCCCATGTAGGTCTGCAACGCAAAGTTGGTGAACAGCGGCAGGGTCAGGATGGTAATCAGGCTGGCCGAGACCGTCAGCAGTATCGACAGAGCGATATTGGCCCGGGCCAGCAGTGCAAACAGGTTGGAGGTAGTCCCGCCCGGGCAGGCGGCAATAATCACCAGCCCCACTGCCAGGGCCGGGGCCAGACCCAACATCTGGGCAATGGCAAAAGCCGCCAGCGGCATCACCAGGATCTGGGCGGCAGTGCCCACCAGAATGCTTTTCGGGTTGCGGGTCACCTGGCCAAAATCCCGCAGGGTCAGAGTCAGTCCAATACCGACCATGATGATGAACAGGGAAACGGGCAAGCCAATCGAGATAAGTGGACTGGATTCCACGGGGATACTCCGGACATTGTTGTTTTTGATGCAGGCATCCAGCGCCGATGGTTTTAATAAATTTTTCGGGGCGGGGCGAGGAAAGGCCGTGCTGCGTTGCCGGTCAGTCTAATGCAAAGACCGCCAACAAAATGTAAACATTTTTACAGTCTTTAGTGAAGCGCGAGACTAGCGGTTGCGTTGAGAGGCAACGAATGTGGAATACTGGTCAAGCTCTCGCAGGCAGTCTTCAAGGAAATCATCCGGGTCACTCAGCACTGCCTCATCCGCCACGACGCCAAATTGCACCTGCCCGGCGTAACTGATGATACTCACCCCCAAGCCGATGCTGCCGGCCTGTGGCACCCAGAACATCTGTTCCCTGATCCGACAGCCGGCGATATAACGGGGTTCCGGCGTACCAGGCACATTGGATACCACCGCGCTGGCTTTGCGGTAGAACACCTCGGCAACAGGGTCGCGCCAGGGCTCCGGAATCACCGAGGCGCTGGCGGCCAGCCCCCAAGCAATGCCCGGTTGCCAGCTTTTCTTCAGGCGCCGGGTTTCATGCTTGATCCGGAACAGCCGCTCCAGGGCGCTTTCACCATCCACCGGCAGCGGCACGAACACGGTGCCAAAATAATTCCCCAGCATGCCGGGTTCCGGCTGCAACTCCTCCGGCAAACGGTCGCGAATATCCACCGGCACGGCTGCGTGCAGGGTGGCATCATCCAGCTCTTCCTCTGTCAGCCCCAGCCGGGAACGCACGGCAGCGGCCACGCAACTGAGCAACACATCGTTAATGGTGACATTGGTGGCCCTGGCCACCGACCGGAAGTGATCCAGTGGCAAGGGCTCGGACCATCGGCAATGGCGACGGCCAAGCAGGTCGCGCCGCAGATCCGACGGGGTATCCTCCGGCTCTGCCAGGAACTCGCTGACTTCATGCACCAGCTTGAGCCCCTGCTGGGCGGTTCTTTCCAGCAGACGTGCGGCCTGCTGGTACTGACTTGTCTGCCCCGCTACCCCGGCCCCGACCTGTTCGCTCGACACCGCTGTTTTCTCCCCGGCCACCAGCCGATCCAACCAGGCTTTGGCGGCATCGGCCCAACGCCCCAGCTCCGGCATTTCCGGCGCGCCATAAATGGCCGGGTGCTGAAGTGGCGAGGGAGGACACAGGCTGTTGAAGAGACCAAGCAAGGAGATCCCATCGGCGTAACAGTGATGCATGCGCAGTAGCAGAACCGCGCCGCCCTCGGCCCTGGGGGCCAGCCAGAATTTCCAGAGGGGACGATACAGGGTCAGCGGCTGATTGAGTCGGGCGGAAACCCAGTCTTGCAGTTGATCCGGGGTAAAACGATCGATCACCACATCCAGATGGTGCTTCAGGTCAAATACCGGGTCAGCTTCCCAGTGCCAGACCGATGAGCGTTTGACCGGCCGATAACGGAAGCGCTCCCACGCCATCCAGTACACTCTCAGGAACTCGCGTAGCCTGGGGGCAGTCAAACCATCAACCCGCATCATGACGGTGATGGTCATCGGATTTTCAGGTCGTTCCAGGGCCAACCAGGCCGAATCGGCAGGCTGCATCAAATGCGAATGCTTGTGGCTCAAACCTGGAATTCCCCGGACAAGTGAAAGATAGCGAGTGCGTTACGGACACTGCATTGTGCCAGACGCCAGACATAGTACAACGGCTCCATAAGCTGCTGATGCACAAGCTTACAGAACGCTACACGTTAATAACCGTTAAATTCTTTACGGAAAACAGGCTACAGTGAGAAGGTAATCACTGCCGAAAAGAGTCATCGATTGGCTGGGGTGCAGCGTAAGTAAGGTTCCCAGCGTCAATAACAGTGTGACCGGTTCGGAGTACAACAGGGCCACCAGCAGGTTCCAACACCAATAACAGACCGACTCGCAGGCTGGACAGGAGCACTGATTATGAAAGCGAGCCATGTTCGCAAACTGATCAAGCCGATCGACAGCGCCTACTCGGAAATGTTTTCCGGCAAAGTTTTCCGCGTTGGCAAAGGGGCTGTGTCCGTCCGCAATCACAGCGGCCGGGCGGAACAGACAGTCATTGGCGTACATGGCTTCCTTGAAAACCACTGCTACTTCACCCAAGCCTACGAAGGTCCCACCACCGAACTGATCCTGCTGACCTGCAGCAATTACCATATACCGGTCAATGGCGTAACGCCGGAAAAACCGGACTGGTCGGTGCCCATCAAGCGACTGGAAGGCACCATCGAATACGATGCCGCCATTCTCAACCAGGCCCTGGCCAACCTACCCTCCACCCGGAACATTCGCATCCACGGCCATTCCCGTGGCGGCGCAGTGATACTGGAAGCGATCAAACAGTGGCCGGAACTCTACGATGAGGTCGAGGTGGTGCTGGAAGCTCCGGTACTGCCGGAAGGCAAGCTGCACGCGCTGGTCACCACCCTGCTCGAACCCGTCAGTCATGGCATGTGGCCCTGGGTGGTTCGTTTGATCAACAGCGCACCCTCATCGGCTTATGGCCAGACCTTCTTCGGCAAGATGAACCCGCGCAAGAAACAGCTGCTCAGCAGCCTGTTCTCGGCCACCAAGGACCACCTGACCATCGTCCGCAACATTGAAAACATCATGGACTGGATGGCACGCACAGACACCAGTGTCTACAGCCATGTACGTCATGGCACCTTCCTGATCCCCGCCGTAGACCGCATCCTGGACCGCAATGCCATGCTGGCCAGCGCCCGCAAGAGTCCCACCACCATGAGGATTGTGGAAACCGAAGCACCCAGTCACTTCATCACGCTGGACAGCAAGGACTGGATACCCGGCTTCGACACCCTGCCGGCCGCCAGCCAGGCATAAGGTGCCTCCGGCGCCCTGCTTCGTTACACTGGCGTCGTTTAAAGGAAGGAAGTAACGGAGCAGAAGCACATGTATCGTCAGCGCCTTGTCGACACCGAGGTTTCATCGGATGGCGCCCGCCGTCTTCAGCGGCTGCTGATCGATTATCACGACTTCCGCCAGCACAAGAAGCAACACCCGTTGCTGGACGACACCTACCGCGTCACCGACTGGCAGGCCCAGCGCCTGAAAGCCACTCATCAGGACCTCTACGAACACCCGGGCTACCACATCGGCCTGGAATTTCTGCTGACCGACCTCTACGCCCCCACCTCCATGACTCAGCGGGATGACAACATCGACCGGGTGTTTCCCAAGATGGTGAAATGGCTACCGGAACGCCAGCTCGATACCCTCGCCGGTCTAGTGGAACTCAACCTTGTCACCCAGCAACTGGACCTGGAATTGACTGAGTACCTGACAGCCCACGACATGCTGGCAACTGACCTATCCGCAGAAGCGTATTGCGAGGCCTACCGCCTGAGCCGGCAACCGGAACTGAGGGAGCGCCAGATTGACCTGGTTGAAGACGTTGGCCTGCAGCTGGAACGCTATGTGCGCAATCGCACCCTCGGCTGGCTGCTCTCAATCGGCAAGACGCCTGCCGAGATGGCCGGTCTGGAGGACCTTCACAGTTTCCTGCATCGGGGATACAGCGCCTTTCGGCAGATGGACAACGTCGAAATCCTGATACGGCGACTGGTGAGGCGGGAAACCCGGGTGATGGAGAATATCCTGCAGGGTCACCCGGACCCGTTCACGCTACCGGGCGACCTGTGAGAGCAGAAGCCTGGTAAAGAATCAGACCTGAATAATCTGATCGAGCTGGGAGTTAATCTCCTGTTCGATCTTGTGCTTGAACGGTCGCAACAGCATGCCGAGTTCCAGGTGCACGTGCAGGTCCGACGGGCTGATGTTCAGGTGCCCTTTCACACCACTGCGCTTGAACTCCATCACATCGCCGTCCCACCGGTAATTGACGTCAAACTGCTGGGACAAATCCTGCGCCAGGGTTTCCGCCACTTCTCGGGCGTGTTCCCGATCCAGGGCGTGCGGACGATGAACGTCGATAACGGACATAGGTCGAATTTCTCTCGCAAAATAGGGGGAATGTAAGTGTAAGGCCGGTTTAAGCTTGTAGCCACCCCCTCAGCCGTTAGAATACGGGGTTTGGAAATCTGACAGGATAGTTTTCATGAGTGAGCAGCAACCGCAAGGCAATCAGGCCCAGACCTCCGAGGAACCGAACGACCTCACCCACTTTGGCTACAGCAATGTGCCCAAGAACCAGAAAGCGGGCCGCGTTGCCGAGGTCTTCCACAGCGTTGCCGGCAAGTACGATCTCATGAATGACCTGATGTCCATGGGCATCCACCGGCTGTGGAAGCGCTTTACCATCGAACTGTCCGGAGTTCGCCCGGGCCACCAGGTACTGGACATTGCCGGAGGCACCGGCGACCTGACCATGAAGTTCTCCGATCTGGTGGGCTCCACCGGCAAGGTGGTGCTGGCAGACATCAACGCCTCCATGCTGCAGGTCGGGCGCAGCCGCCTTACCGATCGGGGTTACGCCGGCAACATCGAGTATGTTCAGGCCGACGCAGAGCACCTGCCATTCCCGGACAACACCTTCAACGCCGTGTCGATCGCCTTTGGCCTGCGTAACGTCACCGACAAGGACCAGGCCCTGCGGGACATGGCCCGGGTGCTCAAGCCTGGCGGCAAGCTGATGATCCTGGAGTTTTCCAAGCCCAGTAATCCGCTGTTGAGCAAGGTGTACGACGCCTACTCGTTCAATGCCCTGCCGCTGATGGGCCAGATGATTGCCGGCGACAGCGAAAGCTACAAGTACCTGGCGGAGTCCATCCGCATGCACCCGGACCAGGACACCCTGAAAGGCATGATGGAAACCGCCGGCCTGGTGAACTGCAAGTATTACAACATGACCGGCGGCATCGTTGCCCTGCACGTGGGAATCAAGCCCTGATGTTTCCCGGCCCTACTCTGCTCAGTGCCATAACGGCCATCATTGAGGGCGGACTGAACCACACCCTGGAGCTGGACCCGGCTGGCCGACAGGGGCTGCTGGATGCCCTAACAGCGCCGGTGAACATTCATGTCACCGCCCCCGTGCCCCTGACTTATTCCCTGTCTCGTGTTGGGGAACGCGTGAGTGTGAGCAGCCAGCCGGCAGAGCAGCCGGCCCTGAGCATCAGCGGCAAGCCCATTGCGTTCGCCGCTTTGGCCATTGGTGACGACAAGGTGTTCGGCGATGGCCGGCTTGGCGTCGATGGCGACATGGGGCTGGCCCATCAGATTCAGCGCGCCATCCACCAGCTAAATCCGGACTGGGAAGCGGCCATGGCCCGGTATCTGGGCGATGTACCGGCTCACTTTCTGGGCACACGCATTCGCAGTGCCGTCAGCTGGAGCCAAAACGCCGTCAGCGCACTGAACGCCAATATTGAAGAATACCTGCACGAGGAAAGCCGCAGCCTGCCCGGACGACGTGAACTGGAAGCCACCTTCGGGGACATCGACCAGTTGCACCTGCGCACCGAACGCCTGGAAGCAAGACTGAACCACCTCGAGAACCGAGCCGACACCGACGAACCGGAGAACCCGTGACCCGCCTGCAACGCCTGTTCCGAATTGCCTGGGTATTCTGCCGCTACCGGCTGGATACGTTTTTGCCCCTGGCGGAACTTCCTGCACCGCTCAAGATTGTGTTTCTTCTGGCGCCCTGGCACCTGTTCCCCAAGCCCAAACTGAGCCGTGGCGACCGTCTTCGTCTGGCGCTGGAAGAGCTCGGGCCGGTGTTCGTCAAGTTCGGACAGATTCTCTCCACCCGGCGCGATCTTTTGCCGGACGACATGGCCGAGTCCCTGAAACACTTGCAAGACCGGGTTCCGCCGTTCTCCAGTGACGTCGCCCGGGAGATTATCGAATCCTCCCTCGGTGCGCCGGTGTCGGAGCTGTTTCTTGAGTTCACGGCGGACCCGCTCGCCTCGGCTTCGGTCGCCCAGGTGCACGGTGCCACCCTGCCCTCCGGCCAGCGGGTCGTGGTGAAGGTTCTGCGCCCCGGTATCGAAAAGGTGATCCGCCAGGATCTGGCGCTCATGTACCTGATGGCAGGGCTGCTGGAAAAATACTGGTCCGAAGGCAAACGGCTGCATCCGGTCGATGTGGTCGCCGATTACGACAGCACTATCCACGACGAACTGGATCTGCAGCGCGAGGCCGCCAACGCCAGCCAGTTACGGCGCAATTTCGAGAATTCGTCACTGATCTATATCCCGGCCATCGACTGGGATTACACCCGCAAATCTGTGCTGGTCATGGAGCGCATCCACGGCATTCCCATTGCCGATGTGCCTGCCCTGAAGGCGGCGGGTGTCGACATGAAAGTACTGGCGGAAAAAGGCGTAGAAATCTTCTTTACCCAGGTCTTCCGGGACAGTTTCTTCCACGCCGACATGCATCCGGGCAATATTTTCGTGGACACCACCAATCCGGCAGATCCCAAGTACATCGCCATCGATTTCGGCATCGTGGGCACCCTGGCACCGGACGACCAGAGCTACCTTGCCCGCAACCTGCTGGCCTTCTTCCGTCGGGATTACCGTCAGGTGGCGCAACTGCACATTCAATCCGGCTGGGTACCGCCGGATACCCGGGTAAACGAGTTTGAAGCCGCCATCCGCACCGTGTGCGAACCCATCTTTGAACGGCCGCTGAAGGACATCTCCTTCGGACATTTCCTGTTGCGCCTGTTCCAGACCGCCCGCCGGTTCAACATGGAAGTGCAGCCCCAGCTGGTACTGCTGCAGAAAACCCTGCTGAACGTGGAAGGCCTGGGTCGCCAGCTGTATCCGGACCTGGACCTGTGGAGTACCGCACAGCCTTTCCTGGAAGACTGGATGCGTAAACGCATTGGTCCATCCGGCCTGTTCAAATCCCTGCAGAGCCACCTGCCGTCCTGGCTGGAGCAATCGCCGGAAATGCCGCAACTGGTGCACGACGCGCTGCTTCAGCTGCGCCAGGCGGGGCCCACCGAGCAACAGAATCAGGCTACACTGGAGCTACTCCGGGAACAGCAAAAGCGCACCGATCGCCGATGGCGACGGGGGTTGACAGCCTCCGCGCTGGTTGCCGCCGCGGTCCTGGTTTCCCTGCCCGAAGCCCGCATCTGGGTAGAACAGGCACCGCCCTGGAGCTGGGGCCTGCTGGCGGCAGCAGGATTGGTCATTCTGCGTGGCAGCCGCTAACTCATTGGCTCAGGATTCATGGAAATGAAAGATTCACCCGATAACGTCAACACCACTGACTGGCTGGACGCGATCCGCTGGAACGACGACGGACTGGTCCCGGCCATTGCCCAGGACGCCGAAACCGGTGACATCCTGATGATGGCCTGGATGAACCGCGAATCCCTGCGCCTGACCGCAGAGGAAGGCCAGGCGATCTACTGGTCCCGTTCCCGGGCCAGGCTCTGGCGCAAAGGCGAGAGTTCCGGCCACCAGCAGCTGGTAAAAGACATCCGGCTGGACTGCGACGAAGACGTCATCCTGCTGAAAGTGGAACAGAAAGGCGGCATCGCCTGTCACACTGGTCGTAAGAGCTGTTTTTATCGCACCCTTGAAGGCGACCAGTGGATCAGCGTGGAGCCGGTGATCAAGGATCCCGATGCCATTTACGGTAAATTATAAGGAGCACAGACGTTGAGTGACGTACTGGAACGACTGGCTGAGGTGCTGGAGCAACGCAAGGCTGCCAACCCGGACACTTCCTATGTAGCCAGCCTGCACGCCAAGGGTCTGAACAAGATCCTTGAGAAGGTGGGCGAAGAGTGTACAGAAACCCTGCTGGCCGCCAAGGACGCCGAGCAGTCCGGCGACACCTCGGAGCTGGTTTATGAAACTGCAGACCTGTGGTTCCACAGCCTGGTCATGCTGTCCAACCTCGGCCTCGGGCCACAGGATATTCTCGAAGAACTGGCCCGACGCTTTGACCTGTCGGGACTGGAAGAAAAGGCCGCGCGGAAAAGTCAGTAATTACATGCGTGTTATCAGCCCATCTATCTGATAACGTGCCATAATAAAAAGCAGAAACCAAAAAGCGAGGGTCCCGTGATGGGTATCAGTATCTGGCAACTCCTTATCGTACTTGGCATCGTTATCCTGCTGTTCGGAACCAAGAAACTGCGCAACATCGGAAGCGATCTCGGTGGCGCCATTCGTGGATTCAAGAAGTCCATGAATGACGAAGAGAGCAAACCTTCCGAGAAGGACGCCATCGAAGAGAGCGCCCAGCCGCAGCAGCAGGCCAAAGCGGAAGAAAAGCCACGGGACCAGTCCCACAGCTGAGACCACGCTGAATGTTCGATATTGGCTTTCTCGAGCTGATCATTTGCGCGGTCATTGCCCTGCTCATTCTGGGTCCCGAGCGCCTGCCCACTGCGGCACGAGCCGCCGGACGATGGGTCGGTGCTGCGCGCCGCATGGTCGGCCAGTTCACATCGGAACTGGACCGGCAGCTGAAGGCGGATGAACTGCGCGAAGAACTTCGCAAGGCGGGCGATGTGGGTCTTGGCGATGTGCAGAAAACGGTGCGCGATGCCCTGAATGAGGCCAAACAATACGAACACATGATCCTGCCGGACAGTGAGATCGAAGCCCCCAGCTCAGCACCGGCAACCCGCCGGACCAGTGGCGAAACACCGGAAAACCCGCTAGCACCACCCGCGAGCCAAGGGACGCCATCCCCGGACACCAGCAAACCTTCAGAGCCGGCCAAAGAACCTTCTGCGGGCCGGAAGTCAGGATCGTCGGATAAGCATTCATGACAGCCAAGCCAGAGGGCAAGCACCCCCCTGAACAATCGGAAATGCCACTCGTTGAGCACCTGCTGGAGTTGCGCGGCCGCCTCCTGAAAATGACGCTCGCCGTGGTGATTTGTTTTGCAGCGATCTACCCGTTTGCCAACCCCCTCTACCTGTGGATCTCCGACCCTCTGAGGGAATTGCTGCCGGTCGGCCAGACCATGATTGCCACGGATGTCACCTCGCCCTTCTTCGCACCGCTGAAACTGGCACTGGTTCTGTCGGTATTCGTCGCCATTCCGTTCATCCTCTATCAGATCTGGAGTTTCGTGGCACCCGGTCTCTATGCCCACGAAAAGCGGCTGGCCTTCCCGTTGCTGTTTACCTCGGTCATCCTGTTCTACGCCGGAGCCGCGTTTGCCTACTACGTGGTGTTCCCTCTGGTGTTCGGATTCTTCACGGCGATCGGGCCCGACGGAATTGTGGAGCTACCCGATATCAGCAGTTATCTCAATTTCGTCCTGAAAATGTTCTTTGCCTTCGGGGTGGCGTTTGAAATACCGGTGGCCACCGTGCTGTTGATTCTCACGGGCGCCACCACGCCGGAAAGCCTCGCGGCCAAGCGTCCCTACGTGGTTGTCGGCTGCTTCATCATCGGCATGCTGCTGACCCCGCCCGACATCATTTCCCAGACGCTGCTGGCCGTGCCCATGTGGATACTGTTCGAGTTCGGTATTCTCTTTGGGCGGCTCGCCAAACGCGAGGTCAACGAACCGCAGCCGGATGAGTCCAGCGGTCAATGAACCTGGCATTACTGTTTGACGAGGATTTCACGGCGTCTGATCGGGTGAAACTGACCGGTCGTCGCCTTGCTCACCTGCACTCGGTGATCAAGGTCAAAGCCGGTGACCAGATAGCGGTTGGAAGGGTAGACGGCGCCATGGGCACCGGTGAAGTGATCCGCCTGTCGGACACCGAAGCCGAACTGACCGTCACCCTGGACCAATCGCCGCCCCCACCCTTGCCGCTGACCCTGGTTCTCGCCATGCCCCGGCCCAAGATGTTTCGACGGGTGTTGCAAACCTGCGCCAGCCTGGGTGTGAAAGACCTCTGGCTGATCAACAGCTACAAGGTGGAAAAGAGCTTCTGGCAAACCCCCTGGCTGTCCGAACAGAGCCTTCTGGACAACCTCACATTAGGGCTGGAACAGGCCAAGGACACGGTCATGCCGCGGGTGCATATCCGCAAGCTCTTCAAACCCTTTGTGGAGGATGAATTACCCGCCCTGCTGGCTGGCAAACGAGCCCTCGTGGCCCACCCGGGCACCGAAGTACCCTGCCCGACACACCTGCCGGAGGCCGCTGTCCTCTGCGTGGGGCCCGAAGGGGGCTTCACCCCCTACGAAGTCGGAAAACTGGAAGAAGCCGGCTGCCAGGCTGTTCATCTGGGCCGGCGAATTCTGCGCGTTGAAACCGCAGTACCGGTGCTGGTCAGCCGACTGTTCGACGCCTGTCTCTAGTTCAGGCCGAGCGCGCTGCCCAGAGTTTCTGCAGCGGGGTAATCACGGCCACCAGAATCGCCCCGGCAATCAGACCAAACAGCCCATCCCCCAAGGTCGGAAGAATGGCGCCCAGTAGGCCACCAAACCCTTCGGCGAAGTGGTGAATGGCGTCATACACCGGCGGCAAACCGTGGGTCAGAATGCCACCGCCTACCAGGAACATGGCGATGGTGCCGAGGATGGAGAGGGTTTTCATCATGTAGGGTGCCAGCCAGAGGATGCCTCGACCTATTGCCTGGGTGAATGCGCCCTCTTTCTGACTCAAATAAAGACCACCATCATCCAGCTTCACGATGCCAGCCACCAAGCCGTAAACGCCAACGGTAATCATGATGGCCACCACCGTCAGCACCGCGAACTGCATGCCGATCGTCTGATCGGTGACAGTACCCAGGGTAATGGCAATGATCTCGGCGGACAGGATGAAATCCGTCCGGATGGCGCCTTTGACTTTGTCCTGCTCCAGAGCCCTCATGTCGACTTCGGGATTTTTCAGCGCCTCGTGAAGATCCTTCTTGTGGGCCGCATCCTCTTCCCGATGAAGAAACTTGTGCGCAATTTTCTCGAAGCCCTCGAAGCACAGGAAAGCGCCACCAAGCATCAACAGAGGCGTCACCAACCAGGGCACGAAGAAACTGATCGCCAGTGCTGCCGGCACCAGGATCGCCTTGTTCTTCATGGAGCCCTTGGCCACCGCCCATACCACCGGCAGCTCACGGGCCGGTTTCACCCCCGCGACCTGCTGGGCGTTAAGGGCCAGGTCGTCGCCCAGCACCCCGGCGGTTTTCTTGGTAGCTGTTTTGGTCATCAGGGCGACATCGTCAAGCACCGTGGCGATGTCATCAATCAGTACGAGCAGACTGCTTGCAGCCATAGTTGAACATCCTTAACAGCAGAGGGGTTAAGTGTGCTAGCGACTCAGTCCCATGGCCTCAGCCGCAATCCGATGTTTGATCGGACCCAGTGTGTCCAACCACCGCATCCCGGCGTTTCGCAGCCAGCGCAGGGGCAGCTCATCCCGCGCAAATAATTGTTTGAAGCCTTCCATAGCGGTCATCATGGCCAGATTGTCGGCCTTCCGGCGGCGCTGATAACGCGCCAGAACCAGAGCCTCGTCCGGGCTCAGGCCAGCCCTTCTGGCGCCGGACAGTTCCTCCAGCAAAACCCGGACATCGCTGTAACCAAGATTAGCACCCTGGCCAGCCAACGGATGGATAGTGTGGGCGGCATCGCCAACCAGCACCACCCCGACAGCCACGTAGTCTTTCGCATGGCGTTGACGCAGGGGAAAACTGAAGCGCCGGGAAATATCCTCCACGGCACCCAACTCCCGTTCAATGGCGTCCTCGAGCTCGGCACGGAATGCGCCATCATCGAGGGCCATCAGACGGCGGGCCTCGGCCGTATCCTGGGACCAGACGATAGAGCAGTAGTGATCGTCCCCGGATTCCGTCAGCAGGGGCAGGAACGCCAGCGGCCCCGTCGGCGAGAAGCGCTGCCAGGCCGTAAATCGATGGCTTTGGGTGGTCCGGACCGTGCAGACGATGGCTTCCTGCCCGTAATCCCATTCGCGGGTCGGCAGCCCGGCCCATTGGCGCAGCCTGGAATTGCCGCCATCGGCCGCCACCACCAGTTTTGACTCAAGGCAGCTTCCATCCGCCAGGGTAAGGCGACGAACGTCTCCCTGCTGGGAAAACGCGGTCACCGAAGTGCCATCCACTATCTCAACCGTGCTGTTTTCCAGCGCCCTGAACAGGGCACTGACGACATGGCGATTTTCGACAATCGTGCCGAGGGCCGGCGCATGCAGTTCCGCGGCATCAAAGTTGATCCGTCCGGTACCATCGCCGTCCCAGACCGTCATCTGCCGGTAGCCGCAATGCCGGGTCGACTGCACCGTCGACCAAACACCCAGGTTTTCCAGTAATCTCTGGCTGGCGGCCGAAATAGCACTCACCCGGGGCTCAAACCCCTCGACGCCGCTTGCCGGCTCAGGGGGACTGATCAGGAATTTACGCTCGCTGGTTTCCACCATCCCTACCTGCCACCCCTGCCGTGACAGCCCGAGCGCCAACGCGGAACCGATCATCCCGCCGCCGACCACCACAATATCCAGGCTCCGGGTCTCACTCATTCCCTGCAGACTCCCCTTCCGCAAAAGCACCCTGGCCGCTGATCAAAGGTTTTCGCCCTCCTATGCCCATGGCGCGCCGGGCAAACCAGCGTTTGGCCCCCGGCAAAAGATCCAGCCCCACAAGTCCGGCATCCCGGGCAGCTGCCAGCGGAGCGGGAGCCTGCCCGAAGATACGAATCAACGAATCGGAAAAACGAACGGTTTGCTGCCAGTCCTGGTGGTGCGCCTGCTGATAGCCGCCGAGTACGCCCAGATCGCCCAGCGAACGCCCCTGCTGAATCGCCGAGCGGAATTGTTCCACCAGCGTCATCAGGCCTCGCAGGGCCAGGTTGAATCCCTGTCCCGCGACTGGGTGCAGGGTATGGGCTGCATTGCCCACCAGGGCCACGCCGGGCCGAACGGGTTCTGCCACGGTGGTCAGCTTGAGGGGGTAGTGGCTGAGCTCGCCCATCCGGGTGAATCGCCCGAGGCGCCAGCCGAACCGATCCTGCAACCGCTGGCATCGACATTCGCTATCCAGCTTAATAAGCGCTTGCAATGCCTGGTCGGTGAGTGTCCAGACCAGCGCGGATTGATTACCGGGACGATCGGGTGCGCCACCGGGTAACAACGCCATGGGGCCGGCGTCGGTAAATCGCTCAAAGGCGGTGAACTGGTGACTGTCACTGGTGGACACGTTGGCGATCAGTGCGTTCTGTCCATAGTCTTCGTGCCGTGCCTGGAAGCCCAGAGATTCCCTCAGGCCGGAACGCCCGCCATCGGCTACCACCAGACACTGCGCCGACATCTGAGCCACCTTGTCGCCGGTTTTCACCGCCACGGAAACGCCATACGGCTGCGGTGTCATTCCCAGCACTTCTGCCGGCGCTTTCCACTGGACAGCTGTGGCCTGCAATTCACGCATCAGGCTCAAGCCCATCCAGCGGTTGTCAGCCACGTAGCCCAGCGCCGGCTGGCCATGATCCTCTGCGCTCAGGCGGGTGGCACCGAATCGGCCCCGGTCAGACACATGAATCCGCCGAATCGGTGTAGCGTGTTCGGATAAGCGGTCCCACAGCCCAAGCTCCTCGAAAATCAGGCGAGAGCCCCAGGCCAGTGCCGTGGAACGGGCATCGTAACTGGGCTGGTAATCCTCTGGCAGGGCATCGGTGGATAACGGGAAGGCTTCCACCACCGTCACCTTCAGAGACGGCAGCACCCGAGACAGGGCGAGGGCCAGGGTTGCCCCCGCGAGGCCACCACCGGCAATGATTACGTCCGTATCCAAACGGTCCACAGGGTCAGTCCGCCATCAGTGCTTCAATCTCGGTGATGGTTTTGGGTACCCCGTCGGTCAGAACACGGCACCCATCCTTAGTCACCACCACATCGTCTTCAATCCGAATCCCGATACCACGCCATTTCTCATCCACATCGGTATTGTCCGGCGCAATATACAGACCAGGCTCGACCGTCAGCACCATCCCCGGCTCGAGCTGGCGCCAGGCATCACCCACTTTGTAGTCGCCCACGTCGTGAACGTCCATGCCCAGCCAGTGGCCTGTACGGTGCATAAAGAAGGGCTTGTAGGCTTCCCCGGCAATGGCTTCCTCCACCGTTCCGCTGAGCAGGCCCAGGTCAATCAGGCCCTGGGTCAGCACCCGCAAGGCGGCTTCGTGTGAGTGGTTCCAGTGGTTTCCGGGGCGCACCGCATCGATGGCCTCGTACTGGGCTGCCAGCACCACCTCGTAGAGTGCCCGCTGTTCCGGACTGAACTTGCCGCTGACCGGAAAAGTGCGGGTAATATCCGAGGCATAGCACTGGTATTCGCAACCGGCATCAATCAGCACCAGGTCACCCTCTTTCAGGGGCGCGCGGTTTTCAATGTAATGCAGGATGCAGGCGTTGGGACCACCGCCGACGATCGAAGGATAGGCGGTGGAACGGGCGCCATGTTCCATGAACGTATGGATCAGCTCAGCTTCCAGGTGATATTCGAAACCACCCTTGCGGGCCCGTTTCATGGCACGACAGTGGGCCTCGGCACTGATTTCTCCCGCCTTGGCCATTACCTTGATCTCGTTGGCGCTCTTGAACAGACGCAGGTCGTGCAGGAAGTGCTCCAGGGACACAAACTCACCGGGAGGATGGGCCCCGGTCCGTACTTTCGCCCGCAGGCTCTTCACCCAGTCCATCACCCGGGTGTCGAACTGATGATCCTTGCCCAGCGGATAATAGATCCGGCTCCTGCCTTCCAGCATGCCCGGCAGGATGTCATCGATATCGGAAATCGGAAACGCATCGTCCATACCAAAGCGCTCGATGGCGCCTTCGGGGCCAGCGAGGAAACCATCCCACAATTCCTTTTCCGGGTTCCGCTCCTTGCAGAACAGGACGGACTCGCCGTGCTCACGCCCCGGAATCAGCACCAGCACCGCGTCAGGTTCGTCAAACCCGGTCAGGTAGAAGAAATCGCTGTCCTGCCGATACGGATGCAGGACGTCCCGGTTGCGCACCCGCTCAGGCGCGGCGGGCAAAATGGCAATGCTGTCCGGCGCCATAACGTCCATCAGCTTACGACGGCGCGCGGCAAACTCCTTGACGGGAACAATGGATGACATAGGGTCTCCAGTGATGATGAACGGGGATCAGTGCAGGGTCGGGGAACCGGACTCCGGTTTCGGCGGCGCGTTGAACTCGGTGAACACCGCCAGCGCGCCCAACCGGACGTACTCGGTGATTTCCAGCAATTGCTGCTCGCTTTCCTCGTCGGCTTCTTCGTCTTCGGCCAACTGGCTGATCGCCACCATATCCTCGATCAGCTCACGAATTTCATCCGGTGCCTCCCCCAGGGAGGCGCCGGCGGTAAGCGCCATACCTTCGAGGAAACCCCGCACCCAGGCAATCAGCGCTTCAAGCCGCTGTTCAATGGCGTAGTCGTCGTCTGGCAGCAGGGGGTGGAAACTCATGTCCGCGGAGCTCAGCAGCGCCAGCGCCTGCTGGTAAGCCTTGTTCATGAACGGTGCGAGGTCTTCGGAATCCTCGACGGCCTGTTCCGGCAAGCCCATGTGCTCGCAGACCATCGCCAGCCAGTCTGCCTCCTGGATTCGCGAGCCTGTGGCCAGGCGACCGCACAGGGCTCCGTGCAACTCGGAGGGATGACTGAAGGCCTGGTGCGCCGTAAATACGTTTGCCCAGCGCTCAAATTCGGCCGCGCGGGCGGCACCGGAAGTATCGGTTTCTGACATGAACCAAGACAATCCTGTGTTGTTGAATGGTGGCTCTATCCTAGCATTCACGGGCCTTTAAAACACGAACCGCTTGCGTTTATCTCCGCCCCATGCAAAATGTTATAACATTGCAAAAGCAACCGAGATCCATCGATGAAACGACCAGCACCATCCCGTTTTCTAGCCACTTTTTGCGTGACCACCATCCTCGGCTCTGGCACGGCGATGGCAGCCTCCGAAGCGCCCCATGTTCATGGGCATGGCACGCTTCAATTCGTCATTGAAAACTCGCAGGTGGACATTGTGTTCTCGTCGCCGGCAGGCAATCTGCTCGGCTTTGAGCACACCGCCCACACCGAGGAAGAGAAAACGGTTGTCCGCGTGGTAACGGAGTGGCTGAGCGCCACCCCATTGCTCAACACCCCGAGTGGTACCTGCACCCTGAAGGCATCTGAGCCGGATGTAGACTCATACGCCGGGCACCAGTATCACGATGGTGAACACAGTGACATCCAGGTCAGCCAGACACTCGACTGCCCGGGTACGGGTAACGCCCCGGAACTGACAACGCCGCTGCTCAAGCAGTATCCGGGGCTGGAAGAACTGGATGTCATGTGGGTAACGCCCACAGGGCAAGGGGGCACGGTGCTGACCGATCCTCAGCAGAGCATCCGCCTGAACTGAACCCCTGATTTACTGCTGGTAGAGGGTGACGGACTCAGCTTCGATGGAGTAAGCGGAGGTACCCAGATCGTTTTCAGTGCGGTCGATCACCAGTTTGCCTTCCACCCAGACGGCATCGTACAGGGCTTGCAGCTTGAACCCCTCCGGGTAACGAACGTGGATGATCTGGTTGGGCGGGGGTGGCGGCACATGAATACAGGCGCCATAGTACGGAACCAGGAAGAACTCGAGGATCTTCATGTCGTTGGTGGTTTTCAGGGGTACGACGAAACCGGGAATACGCCCTTCGGTGTTATTCATCTCCGGCACGACCCGGCCAGTCATGATCTCATCCGGCAGCAATGCCGGGCCATCGCCCTCGTGCTCTACCTCTGGCAGATTTTCCAGCAATGCCAGATCCTCGGCGGGCATCAGTTCCAGCCAGTCAATTTCCGGGACTTCGGCGCGGCTTGCCGACGGCAGCCCAAGACCAAAAGCCAGCAACAAGGCCACAATGATAAACGTCTGGTTTTTTGGCATCCGGAATAAAAACACGGCAATCTCCACAATGCGAAGGACAACTCGATAACACGATCGTCCCTATCATATACGAGGCGAACACGCTCGAACATGAAGATCAGGACACAGCCAGACCCTCAACCGGCAAGTGACACGGAAATCCTGGCCATTCAGACCCGATCACTGGAATTCCAGTGGCAGCCCCGACAAAAGCCTCTGGCGTTCCCTGACATCCACCTGCTGGCTGGCGAGCATCTGTTTCTGCATGGACCAAGCGGCGCTGGAAAGAGCACCTTTCTGAGCCTGTTGTCCGGCATGCTGGCGCCCGTCACTGGCAGCGTCACGATACTGGGAACCGAGCTATCCGCTTTGCCGGCCAGTGCCCGGGACCGTTTTCGGGCCAACCACCTGGGAGTGATTTTCCAGCAGTTCAATCTGGTGCCTTACCTGACCGTGCTGGCCAACGTCACATTGCCCTGCTCGCTCTCGAAGCTGCGCAGCAAGGCCACAGCGCCAAACACGGACGAAGAGGCGCACCGATTACTTTCAGCCCTAGCCATTCCCGAAGGCCTGTGGCACCGAAAGGTCACCCAGCTCAGCATTGGCCAGCAGCAACGGGTCGCGGCCGCACGGGCCCTGATTGGCGCTCCGGGTGTCATCCTGGCCGACGAGCCCACATCGGCCCTGGACACCGACAACCGCGACCGTTTCCTGGAATTGCTTCTGAACCTGGCCGACAAACGCAACACCTCGGTCCTGTTTGTCAGCCACGACCATCGGCTCGCCAGCCATTTTCACCATCGGGTAGAGCTGTCCGGAGGCCACGCATGAACATTCGCCTGACGCTATCGCTGGCCCTGGCCAGCCTGTGGCATCGGCGCCGGGTACTGGCACTGGTGTGTCTGACACTGACCCTGAGCATCTCGCTGCTGCTGGGCATCCAGTATTTGCGCACCGAAGTCCGGCACTCCTTCACCAGCACCGTCAGCGGCACGGATCTCATTATCGGTGCGCGAAGCGGCCAACTGAACCTGTTGCTGTACACCGTGTTCCATATCGGCGACCCCACCAACAATGTGAGTTGGGACACCTTCCAGAGCCTTGAGGACGACGCCCGCATTGACTGGCTGATCCCCATTTCTCTTGGAGATTCCTATCGGGGCTACCGCGTTGTGGGCACCGACGCCCGCTTCCTGGAGCATTTCCAGTACGGCCAGGGCACCGCTCTGGAGCTTGGCGAGGGGCGCTGGTTTGAGGGCGTGTTCGAAGTGGTTCTGGGCGCCCGGGTCGCCCGGGAATTCGGACACGCCACCGGGGATAGCATCGTGCTGTCCCATGGCGCCGGACGAACCAGTTTCTCCAACCACGAACAAACACCGTTCACAGTGTCCGGCATTCTGGAAAGCACCGGAACGCCAGTGGACCAGGCAGTCTACGTCAGCCTGGCCGGCATCGAAGCCATGCATGTGGGGTGGGA
Source organism: Marinobacter suaedae (assembly GCF_030519635.1). NCBI lineage: Bacteria > Pseudomonadati > Pseudomonadota > Gammaproteobacteria > Pseudomonadales > Marinobacteraceae > Marinobacter > Marinobacter suaedae. Next base: position 998,557 of record NZ_JAUMIS010000001.1, read on the forward strand.
GTCCGGCGTCGCCATCCCGGGGCGCACCCTCACGCCGGATCAGGCATCCGAGCGGGACCTGACTCCCTCGAACCTCTCGGCAGCATACGCGGGCCTGAAACAGCGCCTGCTGACATTCCAGGTTCAGCGCGACATCAACCAGTTCAACCGGGAGCCTCTATCGGCCATCCTGCCGGGCGTGGCACTCAGCGAGCTTTGGCGACTGATGGGGCAGTTCGAAAACGTGCTCCTGGCCATCACCGGACTGGTAATTATCACCAGCTTTATCGGACTGGTGGCCGTTCTGCTCTCGATTCAGGCGCAGCGCGCCCATGAAATCTCGATTCTGAGGGCCACCGGAGCATCCCCCCGCCTCATTGCCGCACTCCAGGTTTTCGAGTGCGTCGTGCTGGGTCTTGTTGCCTGCGCCCTCGCCCTGGCGCTCAGCGCCCTGCTGGCGTCAGCCCTTGGCCCCTGGTTACAGAGCCAATACGGCCTGCAGATTCGCCTGCGCCCACTGAACACGTCCGAATGGATGCTGCTGGCTGCCGTTCCGGTGGTCGCGGGGCTGGTTGGGCTCATTCCGGCGCTTGGAGCCTGGTTTCGAAGCCGCTCGATCACACTGGGAAGTGCACCTGGCGAGTGACGGGAGTCACGGCGCCAAGTCTTTAACCTTCCTGTAAATTGACCGACTTAGCGTACCAACTTATAGTTAGTTGCATCCTCAACAACAATGCTGGACGTATAATGGAACAGTCCGATGTACAAGCATTAGCGGACAAGCTGGACAAGCTGATTGAACACTGCCAGAAACTGGAGCAAGACAACGCTGCCCTGCGACAGCTTCAGGACGACTGGAATCGGGAGCGAGCCCAACTGATGCAGAAGAATGATCTTGCCAAGAACAAGATCGAAGCCATGATTGGCCGCCTGCGGGCGCTGGAGCACCACTGATGTCTCAGGAACCCACCACCGTTGAGGTCAAAATTCTCGACAAGGAATACCTCGTCGCCTGCCCGGAAGAAGAACAAGACGCGCTGACCCGGGCTGCCAAGCATCTGGACAAGAAAATGCGTGAAATCCGCGCCAGCGGCAAGGTATTCGGTACCGAGCGCATTGCGGTCATGGCGGCGCTCAACATCACCCACGAGCTGCTTGAACAGGACAGCATGTCCGGGGCTACCAAATCCATTCTCGAGTCCATGGACAGCAAACTCGACAGCGCGCTCGGCAAGCCTTCCGAATAACCGCCAATAGTTTGTGTGCATCGAGGCTTCCCGAAACAGCTATTGCATCAAGCCCGGGGGCTACCCGTATAATGATCCCAACTTCCTGGGCTGTTCGACGGGTCGGATACGTCCTCGAGCCGATGCGCACTACCCAGGTGGCTACTTCAGGGCATTGTGAGCACGTCCCCACAAGGGGAAAGCCTAATATGTCACAGCGGCCACCGACCTTGAACTTTGGGTTCAAGGGCCACATCCGACAACGGCAGCCCGGGAAGCTTATTTTTCAACCAGTTAATCAAAAGCGGTTATTTACGGCCTGCACTCAACACTGAACTGGCACAAAAGGTAGGGTTCAGTGCGTCAAAGCCAGCGGTAGATCTCAGCGCCAGCACCTCTCTCGTGCACAACAAGTCGCCTCAAGAAACCTAACAGTTGAGTTTTGGGATCTGGTAGCCACAGCAAACGGAACTTCTAACGGCTTAGATCCAAATGCCCAACTTCCTCCAATGGGAGCATGACTTGAATTTCGGCGCGCTGGGCTTTCTCAATAACGTCCGATCCCATTTTCCCTTGAGAGACCCAAGCCAACATCTTTAACTCAGTATCCAGGGGAACTCTCCCCAAGGGCAGCTGATAGAACATGAAGGTAGCCGCCTCCTTTGCATTGTATCCTTCCTCAAGTGCCATGCTTTGAACGCACCTTCGGAACGATAAATCAATCTTCGCCGGATCAATGCCAAGAGCTTTTAATGCAGCGTTAAAGCCGAATGTCATGCGAATACTTGCAAACATATATTCCTCTCTAACGTACTTCTTTCTTATTCTCTACCGTGTTCTATTAAACTAAAAATAGCTCACACTATTGATCAGGAGCTTTTAGCGGGATCACGCTCCGATTTATGTTTCAAATTTATGAAACAAATCACAAACAACGACTGGAAAACCGATCCTGAAGACACTTTGAAGCGTCACAATCAGCCAATCCCTGAACCTTGCATTCAGGGGCAACCGAATCAGAGCAGCCCCGGAAGCTTTATTTTGACTCACCTCACCACGCCCCAACCGTTTGACGATCATCCGGACAAGCCAAACCGCGCCCAGTTGCGCAAGTCTTTGCGCCGTCAGCGACGCTCCCTGACCGCCAACGCCCAGCGGGATGCCGCCAACAACTTGGCCCTTAACCTGCTGACCCATCCCGACCTGATTCGGGCAAAACACATTGCGATATATCTGCCCAACGATGGCGAGATAGACCCGCGCATATTCATGCAAATGGCTCACCGGAGGCAGGGACAGTTTTACCTGCCAGTTTTGCATCCGATTCACGATGGCAAACTGAGTTTCATGCGATTTGATGAACAGACGAAACTGTTTCCGAACCGGTTTGGCATACCGGAACCGACGTTTCAGCCGCAGATGACCCGGCCCGTCTGGGCCCTGGATGCGGTTCTGTTTCCACTGGTGGGATTCGATGCCAAAGGCGGCCGCCTTGGCATGGGTGGAGGGTTCTACGACCGGACCTTTGCCTTCAGCCGCTTACGACCGGCAATGGCTCCGAAGCTGATTGGATTGGCTCACGAGTTCCAGCGCGTTGACCGACTGCCCATCGAACCCTGGGACATTCCCCTGCACGGCGTGGTCACCGACCAACAACGTTACCGATTCAGGCGATCCTCGACAGACTGAAGTGTCACTGGTCCCAGGCCCGCCTGCGCGGTTGATGCCTTTTCGGAAAACTCGATGGATGTGAAGCCACTGATAACCAGCCCTACGGCAAAGATCAGCACAATGGCCTTGATGATGTCAGGCTTGGCGCCCATGGTGCGTGCTTCCTTCAGATTTTTGTGATTAGAATTATCTGAAAAACAGTAAGCTACAGAAACTTCTCAGAATTAAAACAAAGATTAACACGTATCTTCACATTGGCAATTCTTGGCGGGTTACAGAGCGGTAATTTTTTGACTACCCCCCTGCCCCGCCTGACGCCACTTACCCCTTACCGTTGCCAGCGCCCAGGAACAGCCGGTAGGCATCGTTATCGGTCATGTTTTCGTAGCGGAATCCAACCTTGTCGAGCATCTTCTCGAAATCGGACACTTCATCAGCCGCCACCTGAGCACCCAGCAGCACTCGACTGTAGGCCGCTCCGTGATTGCGGTAATGGAACATGGAGATGTTCCAGCGGGTACCCAGAGAACTGAGGAATTTCATCAGCGCGCCCGGGCGCTCGGGAAACTCGAACTGGAATACCTGCTCTTCGCCAATATTCGGCGCATGGCCGCCCACCATATGGCGGATGTGCTGCTTGGCTAGGTCACTATCGGTGAGGTCAATAACGCCGTAGCCCGTTTCCCGCAGGTCATGAACCAGTTCCTCACGACCATGGCCACCCGCCTCAATCTGCACGCCAACAAAGATGGTTGCTTCCGCAGAGTCCGAATAACGGTAGTTGAACTCGGTGATGTTGCGCTTGTGCAGCGCGTTGATAAACGTTTTGAACGCTCCCGGCTTTTCCGGAATGGTGACCGCCAGAATGGCCTCGCGCTTCTCGCCCACCTCGGTGCGCTCGGACACGTACCGCAGGCGATCAAAGTTCATGTTGGCACCACTGAGAGTGGCAATCAGATTCTCGCCTTCGATCTGTTCACGCTCGATGTATTTCTTGATACCGGCGACACCCAACGCTCCGGCAGGTTCGGCAATGGAGCGGGTGTCCTCAAACACGTCCTTGATGGCTGCGCAGATTTCATCTGTGGACACGGTGATAACTTCATCCACGTGATCCTTGCAGATCTCCCACGGGTATTCGCCGATCTGCTTCACCGCCACGCCGTCGGCGAAGATGCCCACTTCGTCCAGCACCACCCGTTCGCCCGCCTGCATGGCCGCTTGCAGGCAGTTGGAATCCTCCGGCTCCACACCGATGACTTTCACCTCGGGACGCAGATACTTGATGTAGGCCGCCATGCCTGCAATCAGACCGCCACCACCGACACAGATAAAGATCGCGTGAATTGGCTTGCTGAACTGCCACATGATCTCCATGGCCACAGTGCCCTGCCCGGCAATCACATCGGGATCATCGTAGGGCGGGATATAGGTGTAGCCGTGTTTTTGCAACAGCTCCTGGGCGTGGGCTGCGGCCTCATCGAAAGCGTCGCCCTTGAGCACCACCTTGGCGCCATGATCACGTACCGACCGCACCTTGATTTCCGGCGTGGTCTGGGGCATCACAATCACCGCCTTGATGCCCAGTTTCTTGGCCGCCAGCGCCACGCCCTGGGCATGGTTACCAGCCGAGGCACAGATCACCCCCCGCGCCTTCTGCTCCTCTGACAACTGGGCAATCCGGTTGTAGGCGCCGCGAATCTTGAAAGAAAACACCGGCTGAAGGTCTTCGCGCTTGAGAAAAATATTGTTCGCAAAGCGCTTGGACAAACTACGAGCTTCCGTCAGGGGTGTCTCGTTGGCAACATCATAAACCCGCGCATCGAGAATCTTCTTGATATAGCGTTGCGGCATAACAGTTCCGGTTCGGCGTAAGTGATTGTAAAAACGCACAGTGTAGAAAGTTTGCACCACAGCCGTCTATAAGCTGGGCGCCCCGAACGGCTATAATGTCGCCAAACTCACATTGAATTGCCGCCGGAGTTCAAAATGACCCAGGACGAACTGAAGAAAGCCGTGGCCCAGGCCGCCGTGGATTACATTGCCCCCAAGCTGGACAGCGACAGTATTGTTGGCGTGGGCACTGGCAGCACCGCAAACTTTTTTATCGATCTTCTGGCGGAACACAAAACCGATTTTGATGGCGCCGTTGCCAGCTCCGAGGCCACAGCAGAACGCCTGAAAAGCCACGGCATTCCGGTCTACGACCTGAACAGTGCCGGCACGCTGGAGTTTTACGTGGATGGCGCCGACGAAGCCAACGAACGCCTGGAACTGATCAAGGGCGGCGGCGCCGCCCTGACCCGTGAAAAAATCGTGGCGGCCGTCGCCAAAACCTTCATCTGCATCGCCGACGAATCCAAAATGGTAGGCGTCCTCGGCGCTTTCCCACTCCCGGTGGAAGTCATCCCCATGGCTCGCAGCCATGTCGGGCGTGAAATCGTCAAACTCGGCGGCGACCCGGTGTACCGGGAAGGCGTCGTCACCGACAACGGCAACATCATCATCGATGTCCACAACATGGATCTGTCCCGCCCGCTGGACATGGAAGAAAAGATCAACAACATCGTTGGCGTGGTCACCAACGGCCTGTTCGCCCTTCGACCCGCCGACCTGCTGTTGCTCGGCACCACCGAGGGAGTAAAGACCATCACGGTTGAGAGCTAACTCCATCTATGTTCAAAAAGCCGGCTGGTGCGCCGGTTTTTTTGGCCCCAAACACCAGACCAAGCGCTTGCTTGGCTCATCACTTTAAGCAACACTCCCTGCATAAACACATCAACGAGGGACCGTCACCGTGGCCGAATACTTCAACGAGCTCCATGAGCAAGCTCGCCTGAGCACTCGAAAATTCATCGCCACCGAAGTACTGCCCTACATCGATGAGTGGGAAGAGGCCGGGGAATTTCCCCGCGAGCTTTACCAGAGGGCCGGCAATGCAGGCCTGCTGGGCATTGGCTATCCGGAAGAATTTGGCGGGAGCGGTGAGAATGATCTTTTTCTGCGAGTAGCCGTTTCGGAGGAACTGATGCGCTCCACCTCCGGTGGCCTGGTGGCCAGCCTCGGCTCCCTGGACATTGCCCTGCCACCGGTCGTTAAATGGGCCCAGCCTGGCGTTCGTGAACAGGTGGTTCCGCCCGTACTCCGGGGTGAAAAAATCGCCGCGCTGGCCATCACCGAACCTGGCGGAGGATCAGACGTGGCCAATCTGAAAACCCGAGCCGTGCGGGATGGCGATCACTTCGTCGTCAATGGCAGCAAAACCTTCATCACCAGCGGCTTGCGGGCTGACCACTACACCGTGGCTGTACGCACTGGCGAGCCGGGTCACGGCGGTATCAGCCTGTTGTTGATCGACCGAGACACCCCGGGCTTTTCTACCGGAAAGAAGCTGCGCAAGATGGGATGGTGGGCAAGCGATACGGCAGAACTGTTTTTCGAGGATTGCCGGGTACCCGCGGACCGGCTGATCGGTGCCGAGAATACCGGCTTCATCGCCATCATGAGCAACTTTCTGGCCGAACGCCTGAGCCTGTCGGTGATGGCGTACATGACCGCCCAGCTGGCCTACGAAGCAGCCCTGGACTATGCCGGCCAGCGCCAGGCTTTTGGCCGAAACCTGAGCGGCTTCCAGGTCACCCGCCACAAGCTGGTGGATATGGCAACACAGATCGATGTGGCCCGGGAATACACCTATCGCTGCGCTGCTTTGATGCAGGCCGGCAAGAACCCGATCAAGCAGGTGGCCATGGCCAAGAACTTTGCGGTCGAGGTGTGCGAAAACGTCACCCGGGAGGCTGTGCAGGTATTCGGCGGCATGGGTTACATGCGGGAATCGGTGGTCGAGCGCCTGTACCGGGATGCCAAGATCCTGTCCATTGGCGGCGGCACCACCGAAATTATGAAGGAACTGATAGCCAAGCAGCTCAGGCTTTAGGGCTGCGCCCGACGGTTTGGTTTCGAACTTCCTGAGACTGCCGTATAATTACCGGCCTCAATTTTACAGCAGTCACATTCAAGACTTACACGCCAGGAAGGATTAACTATGCAATTCGCAAACATCCCTGCAGGCAAGAACCCGCCTGAAGATATCTACGTTGCCATTGAAATCCCGGCCAACAGCTCCCCCGTCAAGTACGAGCTGGACAAGGACATGGGCGCCCTGCTGGTCGACCGTTTCATGGCCACGCCGATGTTCTACCCGGCCAACTACGGCTTCATCCCGCACACCCTGGCCGACGACGGCGACCCGCTCGACGTACTGGTTGTTACTCCGTACCCGGTTCAGGCCGGTTCCGTGATCCGCTGCCGTCCGGTCGGCGTTCTGAACATGGAAGACGAAGCCGGTGGCGACGCCAAGCTGGTTGCCGTTCCTCACGACAAGCTGACCACCACCTACCACGACATCAAGGAAATCGACGATCTGCCGGAACTGCTGCGCAACCAGATCCAGCACTTCTTCGAAAACTACAAAACCCTTGAGCCGGGCAAGTGGGTCAAGGTGCAGGGCTGGGACAACGCCGCCGCTGCCAAGAAGGCCATTGAGGACTCAATCAAGGCCTACAACGGCTGATCGGGCCGCACTCGGCACAAAAAAACCGGGCATCTGCCCGGTTTTTTCATACCTGTTTATTCGCTTCGTCAGCCCCGGGACAGCAAGTCACGCATATCACTGATCGCTGCGTTGGCCCGGGATAGGTAGGCCGCCATGGTCAGGGAATGATTCGCCAGCACGCCGAAGCCACTGCCATTCAGCACGACCGGGCTCCACATGGAGCTGTTGGCGCCCTCCAACTCGATGATTACCTGCTTTACGCTCGCCATGGCATTCTTGTCTCGCAGGACCTTACGAAAGTCCACCTCTATAGCCCGGAAGATGTGCAACAACGCCCAGGCACTGCCGCGGGCTTCGTAGAACACATCGTCGATCTCGGTCCAGGGGGTTTGTACCGACATGCCACCCACTTCCTCTTCCAGCGGATTCTCATCGGACACATTGGCTACGGCATCGGACACCGAGGCCTTACCGATGCTCTCACCCAGGGTGCGTGACAGGCTGCCCAGACGGGTTTCCAGGTCCGCCAGCCAGTTGCTCAGGTTATCCGCCCGGGCGAAGAACTGGGCATCCGCCTGCTGGGGATCGGACAGGCGATTCAGGTAGCGTTTGAGCGCCCGGATACCACGACGGTACTCGGCTTCTGTCGAGGGAATCGCCCAGCTACCAGCATTGAAGTGGAACTGGGGCTCGGCAATGCTCAGGTCGCGGTCTTCCGCGGACTGGCTCTGGGACCGGCTAATGTCCTTGCGCATGGCCCGCGAAAAATCACGCAACTGCACCAGGGCACCGTATTCCCAATTCGGCATGTTATCGAGCCAGAGCCCGGGGGGGAAAATATCGTTATAAATGTAGCCGCCGGGTTTATCCAGAAGCGTTTCTGCGATGCGGATCAGGGTGGCCGTGGTAGCGAAACCGGTGATCGGTTCGCGATCCATGCTGTTGGCCAGAGACCGGGTGTGCTCGCGCACCGAGAAGGTATCCGGCTCACTGCTCCAGAACATGCCCAGGACAATGGTCACCAGCAGATACACCACCAGGACAATCATGACGAATTTTCCGAACACGCTGCCTCCGCCGGCGTAATCCTGAACGTCGTTTTTCTTGTCCCTGAAATACTGTCTGATTTTGCCCGGCATAAACTGCGATTCCCCTATCGATTAGTTGTCGGCAACAAACGGTCGTCCCAGATGGTAACCCATGGCTCCGTCGATACCCAATTCAGTGAGTACCGAGTACTCTGCGGCAGTTTCCACACCGGTGGCAAACACTTTCACACCACGGCTATGGGCAATGGAGAGCACCGATTCCACATAGAAGCGATTATCGTCATGGGTGTCGATATCGTGGACGAAGGTGTTGTCGATGCGCAACGCCTGCACGGGCAGGTTCCTCAGGTAACTGAAGGGCACGCCGCCCACACCGAAGCGGTCCACCAGCACCGGCACACCGAGGCGAACCAGTGCCTTCACCAGAATGCCCGCCTCGGTGCGGTGATGGTGAATGGTATGCTCGGAGATACCCACCCACAGGTTGACGCGCTCTTCACCGGCGTCTGACAGCATCGACAGTAAGTTATCCCGAAAAGCCTCACTCGCCACGGACGCGCCGCCCAGCGAAATAGCCAGACCGCGCCCCGGCTCCCTCGCCAGATGGGTGAGCACCTTCCCGACCACCTGACGGTCAATATCGGCGATCAGGCCGAAACGCTCTGCCAGGGGCACGAAGGCACTGGCCTTCAGGGCGACCTCAGGCCCGTCGAGGCGGGAGAATACCTGGTAATACACGGGCTCCGCCTGACCTTCGCTGATCATTGGCTGCATCCACAGGACCAGACTCTGCTCACGAATGGCCTGACTGATGATGGCCCGCCAGGTCTCCAGATTGTGGTGCCCTTCGCTGTCTGGCCCGGACAGCACACAACCGGTGTCGCCTCGCTCCTGCGCCGCCCGCAGCGCCTCATCCGCCGAGGCCAGCATCTCGCGAATGCCCCGCTCTACTCCGGTCGGTGCCACCCCGGCATGAACCGCCACGTCCATGGGCGTGGCGAGATCGGCATAGAGTCCGTCCAGTTGCCTGAGCAGCTCACCACACCAGATTTTCGCATCGGCAGGCAGTACACCGGGTATGTAGATCGAGAACTCGGCACCGTTGCGCCGGCCGGCAAAGGAACCCGCGTGCGCGGCCACAAAGGCACCGATGGACTTCGCCATGGATGACAGCAGGCGATTGGCCTCGTTACGGCCAAAGGTCTGGTTATACTCCGAAAAACCCGCCAACTGCAGCAACACCAGGACACCCGGAGCCGAGCGTTCCTCCGATTCCACTTCGGTTTTCAGGCGCTGATCAAAAGCCCGCTGGCTGGACAACCCGGTGATGGGGTCTTCGTTATTGACCCGGCGCAAATGGGCGATCAGCTTGCCCTGTCCATCGAACAACCGACCGAGGTCGTCCGTCATCTGGTTCATGGCCGAGGTCACCTGATTAAGCTCGCGGGTAGACTGGGCAGTGACCCGATTTCGGAAATTCCTCTGACTCAGGGCCTTGGCATGCTGTTCCAGTGCACGCAAAGGCCTGAGCGCACGGGTAAGCAGTAAAAACAATACCAACAGGCCGAGGCCGCCAATCACCAGGGTTCCGATGACCAACCCCAGGGTGATGCGCCACAAGTCCTGGTAGGCCCTTTGCGGGTTACTGACCACCTCCACCGTGCCCAGCCGGCTCCAGCCCTGCACCACCTCGGCCTGTCCCGGCGTCAGATCCAGGTCTGCCAGTGACTGGAACCAGCCTGGCGTGGGCATTTCTGACATAGGCAGGACGCGACCGGCGATTTCCTCACCGTTGAGATCCAGGTAGCGCACCGACTGGTAGTGGCCACTGTCAAACACAGCGTCGATCAGTGACGCTGAAGCCACCGGATCCCGACCGTCGATGGCGTTGGAAAGCGACAACCCAACGGCTGTGGCGCCATCCTGGGCATGCTCAGCTAACTGCTCCGACACATAGGAACGGAAGTAGCCGAAGCTGGACACAAAGCCAACAGCAAGTACCAGCAGCAGCAAGGCGCCAGTAAATAGCAGAAGGATGACGCGCAGGGAAACAGCCCCACGCTGCGTTTGATGACTGGGAGCCCGGTTAACCACCATTCATGAATACTCTGGCTGATTGAGGGCCAGCCGACCGGCAGAAATGTGACTTACTCCGGGCGGTTGACAAAGATTTACACAGAACAACCTGCGCCCACATAAGTAAACACTATAGACTCTGAACAAAGGACTGACGGGGAAAATTGTCCGAGTGGGAGTGGACAAGGACCTAATAAAAAAGAAATAGGCCGGAACACAATGAACGACGAGAGCCAGAAAGAAAAACTCAGGCAGCATTTCGCGCGACGTGTGACAACACAGGCAAGGGTTGTTCTGGATACCTGGCAGAAAATTCACTCGGACCTGAAAGGATCCGGCGCCCATCGTTCGGACTTCTTCGCAGCCACCGACAAGCTGGTGCGGTATGCACAGCGCTTCGAAATGGCGAACCATGCCGAGTCCGGCACCCGAATCCTCGATCTGATCCGGACCTGGCCCGAGGAGACAACCCTCGACGACACCCTGAGCCAGACGCTCCATGACGCCATTGAAAACCTCTCCCGCAGCACACTTCGTCGCACCGATCACGGCAACACCCAGCCCCCCCGTCAGTTCCGGCGCACCCCGGTCTACATTGCGCTGGCCAGCGAAGATCTGTCGGGCCGGCTGGTACGCCAGCTGGAATTCTTCGGTTTCCGGGCGGCCGCCTTTACCGATCCCGAAAAACTGATCGAAGCCTGCGGGCTGCATAAACCGGAAACCATCCTGATGGATGTAAACTTTGGCGGCGAGGCCAATGCGGGACTGCCCACCATCGAGCACCTTCAGGAGCGTCACGAGACGCCCATTCCAGTCATTTTTGTCAGCGACGAGGACGGCAGTATCGAGACCCGCCTGCGGGCTTCCCGCTGTGGCGGTGAAGAGTTCTTCTATCCCGCCGTCGACCCGGGCCAGCTGATCGAGAAAATCGAAACCTATACCTACGGCAATACGACAGAGCCCTATCGGGTGCTGGTGCTGGATGACTCCCGGGCCCAGGCCAAATACATGGAAACGGTGCTGACCAAAGCCGGCATGAATCCGCACGTTATTACCGACCCGATGCAGATCATGCATGCCCTGGAGGAGTTCTCCCCCGAGATCATCATCCTGGACATGTATATGCCGGGCTGCACCGGCATGGAAATCGCCCGGGTGATCCGCCAGCAGGACAAGCTGCACAGCGTACCGATTATTTACCTGTCCGCCGAGGACGACGTCAGCAAGCAGTTACATGCCATGAGCCTCGGCGGCGACGACTTCCTGACCAAGCCGATCGATCCCAAGCACCTGATCGCCACCATCCATAACCGGGGCCGCCGCGCACGCTCACTGCTGGCGCTGATGATTCGAGACAGCCTGACCGGCCTGTTCAATCACACCCACACCCTGCAACTGCTGGATCAGGAAATCAGCAAGGCCAAGCAGAAACAACACACCCTGTGCTTTGCCATGATCGACATCGATTACTTCAAGAAGATCAACGACACCTTCGGCCACCCGATTGGTGATCGGGTCCTGCGCAGCCTTTCGATGTTCCTTAAGCAGCGACTGCGCAAAACCGACCACATCGGCCGTTACGGTGGCGAGGAATTTGCCATCATCCTGCCGGATACCCGGCCCAGCGATGCCCGCAACATCCTCAACGAAATCCGGGAACGCTTTTCCGAACTGCATCAGCCGGCCGGTGAACGGGAGTTCAACGTGACCTTCAGCTGTGGCATAGCCCAATGGCGAGAAGAAAACTCTCAGGCGTTGTGCGAGCGGGCCGACCAGGCCCTTTACGCTTCCAAGGATCAGGGTCGTAACTGCGTCACCCTCGCCGAAGACTGACCATTCCGCGGCCGGGCTCACCTCCCTGCGTCCGGCGCCCCCCACAGCTATGAAACCAACGTCGTATGGATGCCGGGCCGGCACTTGCCGACAATAGGCACCGCTGGGGCTAACCAGATCCGGCCGCACCCGGTCTGGTTCGCTTCGGGCTACGACCAATTGCCCATTCGAAAACCGCCAAAAAGCATTGATCTGAGCCGAAAAACTGCTCACCATTACAGGAAAATGTCGCGAAATTCCGTGATCCTGCAAAACTTACTAAGGCGCCTCACTCCATGTCGACTATCCTTGTACTCCATGGCCCGAATCTGAACATGCTCGGCACCCGCGAGCCGGAGGTTTATGGACATGAGACCCTGGGCGACATTGACAATCGCCTGCGAGAAGCCGCCTCGGCGCAGGGACACCATCTGCTTCACCTGCAATCCAACGCCGAGTACGAACTGATTGACCGAATTCATGAGGCCAAGGCGGAAGGGGTGGATTACATCATCATCAACCCGGCCGCCTTCACCCATACCAGCGTCGCCCTGCGCGACGCCTTGCTGGCGTCTGGTATTCCTTTCATTGAGGTGCATTTATCCAATGTTCATGCACGGGAAGCCTTTCGCCACCACTCGTATTTTTCAGATATCGCAGACGGCGTTATCTGCGGCCTGGGCAGCCAAGGCTACGATCTGGCCTTGCAGGCTGCCCTGAAACGACTTCACTGATAGAACAGATATAACGGGATCGGAATAACCATGGATATTCGTAAAGTAAAAAAACTGATTGAGCTGCTCGAAGAGTCCGATGTCGAGGAGCTGGAGATTCACGAGGGAGATGACTCCGTTCGCATCTCCCGCCGTCGCGAACAGACTGGCGGCACCCAGTACGTAAGCCATTACGCGCCGGCTGCGCCCCAGCAGTTTGCTGCTCCGGACCCTGCGCCGGCACCGTCGTCAAGCCAGGAAGCTGAGGCGCCGGCCCAACCCAGCGGCCACAGCGTGAAATCGCCGATGGTGGGTACCTTCTACCGGGCACCGTCCCCCACCGCCACCCCGTTTGTGGAAGTGGGCCAGACTGTGAAAGCCGGCGAGGTCATCTGCATTGTGGAAGCAATGAAAATGATGAACCAGATTGAAGCCGACAAGAGCGGTACCATCACGGACATCCTGGTCGAAAACGGCCAGCCGGTTGAATACGACCAGCCACTGGTTGTCATTTCCTGAATTCGGTGAACCTTTCCCATGGCTATGCTAGAAAAAGTTCTGATCGCCAACCGGGGTGAAATTGCCCTGCGCATCCTGCGAGCCTGCAAGGAACTGGGCATCAAGACCGTTGCCGTACACTCCCAGGTTGACCGCGACCTGATGCATGTCCGGCTGGCAGACGAATCGGTCTGTATCGGCCCGAACAATCCGCTGGACAGCTACCTGAACATTCCGTCCATCATCAGTGCGGCGGAAGTGACGGACTCCGTTGGTATCCATCCCGGTTACGGGTTCCTGGCGGAAAACGCCGACTTTGCCGAACAGGTTGAGAAGAGCGGTTTCCGCTTCATCGGCCCGAAGGCTGAAACCATTCGCCTGATGGGCAACAAGGTGTCGGCCATCAACGCCATGATCAAGGCCGGCGTACCCACCGTTCCCGGCTCTGACGGCCCGATCACCGATGACCACGAGCGCACCCTGCGCATCGCCCGTGAAATTGGTTATCCGATCATGATCAAGGCCGCCGCCGGTGGCGGTGGTCGGGGCATGCAGGTAGTGCACTCCGAGGCAACCCTGCTCAAGTCCATCCAGATTACCCAGAGTGAGGCCCGAAACGCCTTCGGTGACCCCACCGTGTACCTGGAAAAATTCCTGGAGCATCCCCGCCACGTGGAGGTGCAGGTGCTCGCCGACATGCACGGCAACTGCATTCACCTGGGTGACCGGGACTGCTCCATGCAGCGCCGGAACCAGAAGGTGATTGAGGAGGCCCCGGCCCCCAACATCAACCAGGAATCCCGGGCCCGCACCCTTAAGGCCTGCGTGGATGCGTGCAAGGAAATTGGTTACGTCGGTGCAGGTACCTTTGAATTCCTGTACCAGGATGGCGAGTTCTACTTCATTGAAATGAACACCCGGGTTCAGGTGGAGCACCCGGTGTCCGAGATGGTCACCGGCGTGGATATCGTGCGCGAACAGCTGCGTATCGCCAGTGGTTTGCCCCTGCAGTACAGCCAGGAGGACATCCGCATCTCCGGCCATGCCATGGAGTGCCGGATCAACGCCGAAGACCCGAAGTCCTTCGTGCCCAGCCCCGGCAAGGTCAAGCACTACCACGCCCCCGGCGGCTATGGCGTGCGGGTCGATTCGCATCTGTACAGCGGCTACACAGTACCGCCCTACTACGACTCCCTGATTGCTAAACTCATTACCTGGGGAGACGACCGGGAAATCGCCCGTCGCCGTATGAAGAACGCGCTGGACGAACTGGTGGTGGAAGGCATTAAGACCAATCAGCCGCTACACCGCCGACTGGTACGCGACGGTGGCTTCAAGCAGGTAGACTTTACCATTCACCACCTGGAAAAACTGATGCGGGAATAATCGCCCCATCGCCAACAGCAGGACCCACTATGCCCTGGATACAACTCCAGATCCCTGCGACCCCGGAGGACGCGGACCAGCTTGAAGACGTGCTCATGGAGATGGGCGCTGACGCCGTCTCCATGGAGGACGCCGCCGACCAGCCCCTTTACGAACCGGATCCCGGCACCACCCCGCTGTGGAGCCAGACGGTCGTCAAGGGGCTGTTCCAGTCTGACCGGGACATCGATCAGTTGTGTGCGGACGTCCGGGATGCCTGGCATCAGGCCACCCAGCAGAGCTTGCCGGATATCGAGGTCAGCCTGATCAAGGACCAGGACTGGGAACGCGCCTGGATGGATGATTTTCAGCCTCTGCAGTTCGGTCAGCGACTGTGGATTGTGCCAAGCTGGCATCAACCACCCGATCCTGAGGCGGCCAACCTGATGCTGGACCCGGGCCTGGCCTTCGGCACCGGCACTCATCCGACCACCGCCCTGTGCCTGGAATGGCTGGACGGCCAGGATGTGCTGGGCAAGCAAGTGACCGACTACGGCTGCGGTTCTGGCATTCTGGGCTTGGCCGCCCTGCTGCTGGGCGCGGACCATGTCGTTGGAGTGGATACCGATCCCCAGGCCCTGGAGGCCAGTCGCGACAACGCCCGGCGCAACAGCGTAGAAGACAGTCGTCTGGACCTGTATTTGCCGGAAAACGAGCCCGATACCCAGGCCGACCTTATGCTGGCCAATATTCTGGCCCAGCCGCTTATTGGCCTGGCCTCCCATCTAGCCAAACTCACCAAGCCCGGCGGCCAACTGGTGCTGTCTGGCATTTTGTCGAATCAGGCCCGTGAGGTCATGGAAGCTTATGAGCCCTGGTTCATCATGGACGAGCCCGAGCAGCGGGAAGAATGGATACGCCTCACAGGACGCCGCCACGACGGGTGACGCAAGGCACGAGAACCTCTAAACTGCCAATTTTGTAGTTAAGTGCCTTTCAGGACGGAAGAATGAGCCAGAGCAGTCTGCAAACCCAGTGCCCCAAATGCGAGACACGATTCCGGGTAACCGAGGACCAACTCAGCGTTGCCAGGGGCAAGGTTCGTTGCGGAAACTGCATGTCGGTGTTCAACGCCATTGAGCATCAGGTAGTGCCAGAGGGCTCGGTGAGCAAGCCACAGACCGAAGCGCCAAAAGCGGAGCAGCCTGGAAAATTTTCCACGGAAGAAGAATTTGTCTTCGCCGACAACCCGGACGAAGACGCCACCGAAGGCCATTACACCGGAAGCACGCTGAGCTTTTCCGACGATGAACTGAGCGACAGCTTCCGCACCATCGACGAAAAACCTTCCAGCACCTTCACAGACATCGACCACGAAGACTCGAACGAAAATATCGATGAAAGCTGGGCCGAGGCGATGCTCAACGAGCTCGGCGATGCCGAACCGGAAGCCCCTCGAAAGCCCACCAAAAGGGAACCCGCCGCCCGGGCCGAGGTACCCCCGAAGCCAGCACCGGAACCCATTGCCCCTGAGCCTGCCAGGACATCTGCGCCCGAGGACACGCCCACGGAGCCGCCTGCCAACGAGCAAACGCCAGCTCCGACCGCACCGCCAACCGAATCCGGTTTTGATTTGATGGACGACACCACGACCTTCCGTGCCACCGACCAGGAAGACCGTCTTGGCGAACCCATGTCCGCCTCCGTCCCATTCAGTGACCTGCGCCGTGAGCCGGTCTCGGTGCCCAGCAGTGGCGGCGGACGGCTGCGCACCTTCCTCTGGAGTCTTGTGGTTCTGGCACTGCTCGGCGTCCTGGTCGCCCAGGTCACCTGGTTCCAGTTCGATCGCCTGTCCGCCATTCCCGAATTACGCCCCTTCTACGAAAAAGGCTGCGAACTGGCAGGATGCGAACTCGAACCGCTGGTCAATGTGGGCGCCATTCAGAGCCGGAAACTGGTGGTCAAAACCAATCCGGAAAACAGGACCCAGCTGCTGGTGGACGCAGTTATCATCAACCGGGCCAAGTTTGAACAGCCGTTCCCGGCCATCGCCCTCACTTTCTCCAACCTGAACGGCGATGTGGTGGCCCAGAGCATCTTTACACCCGAAGAATACCTGGCAGGCGAAGGCCGAAGTCTGGAAGCCATGCCGACCAACACACCGGTTCGCATTGCCATTTCCATTCGCGACCCGGGCAAAGATGCGGTCAACTACAACATTATCTTCCGCCCCCACACACCCTGAGCGGCTAGCAAGTATTTACCCGCAAGTAAATACGGGCCGCCGCTCAGAAGAACAAAAGTCAAACAAAAAGCACGAAAAATAATCACCTTTTTCACCGTCAGGCCCCTTCAATCAGGCCGGCCCCGACGGTATCATTAGCGCCCTTCGGTTCTTGGTCGATCACTAATTGAACAACCATTAAATATCCGAAATTTGCTTAACCCGCTGTGACACGGACTCAGATCATGCTGCCGACGGCAAAAATCGGGCCGTACACCTTGCCCAATCCGCTCATTGTTGCACCGATGGCCGGTGTGACCGACCGTCCCTTCCGGCTTCTGTGCCGGAGGATGGGAGCAGGCCTAGCGGTCTCCGAGATGGTCATAGCGGACAGCAAACTCTGGCATACCCGCAAGTCCAAGTTTCGTCTGAATCATACGGGCGAACCGGAGCCACGGTCGGTTCAGATCGCGGGTGGCGATCCGGAGATGCTCGCCACCGCAGCCAGGAAGAACGCCGAGCTCGGCGCCCAGATAATCGACATCAATATGGGCTGCCCTGCAAAGAAGGTGTGTAACAAGGCAGCAGGCTCTGCACTGATGAGGGATGAAAAACTGGTCGGAGAAATCCTGACCGCCGTCGTCAATGCGGTTGATATTCCGGTCACGCTGAAAATGCGCACCGGCTGGAATCACGATCATCGCAATGCGCCAACAATTGCCCGCATGGCGGAAGAGGCAGGCATTCAGGCCCTGGCGATCCACGGTCGCACCCGTGCCGACAAATACAACGGTGACGCGGAGTACGACACCATTGCCGAGGTGAAAGCCCAGGTCGATATTCCGGTGTTTGCCAACGGCGATATCGACTCCCCGGAAAAAGCCCGGCACGTACTCCAGTACACCGGTGCCGATGGCCTGCTGATCGGCCGGGCAGCACAGGGCAGGCCCTGGATCTTCCGGGAAATCCTGCATTTCCTGGAAACCGGAAAGCACCTGCCCGCACCACCGATGGACGAAGTGGAGCAGATCCTGGCGGAGCATCTGGATGCATTGCACGGTTTCTATGGCGAAACCATGGGCGTGCGGATTGCCAGAAAGCATGTGGGCTGGTACCTGCAGACCCACGAGCAGGGCGAACAGTTTCGCAGACGCTTCAACGCGATCGATTGCGCGCTGGAGCAGAGAGACAGTATTCAACAGTACTTTGAAGATTTACGAAATGGAGAGGTATTCGCAGCATGACCGCTGAGACTTTGGCTTCTGAAAACCTGAACACTCAGGTTAACGATGATATCCATCAGCTGAAAACGCTGAATGGCGGCGGCAACCATGTCACCCTGCGTGACAGCGTCGAAGTTGCGCTGAAAAACTACTTCGCGCAGCTGGACGGCGCACCGGTAACCGACGTCTACCAGCTGGTGTTGTCCGAAGTGGAAGCGCCCCTGCTGGAGCAGGTGATGAAGTACACCCGTAACAACCAGACCAAGGCGTCAGTGATGCTGGGATTGAACCGCGGCACTCTGCGGAAGAAACTCAAGCAGTACGGTCTGCTATAATCCCGACACCCGTTTTAATAAGGGCCTCCCGGACACACTTCGCGAGGCCCTTATTCGTTCATCCCGCAGCAAAAAGAAAGTGACACATGGCAAATCAGGTTAACACCCCGATCCGTCGCGCACTGATCAGCGTGAGTGACAAAACCGGCATCGTCGACTTCGGCCGCGCCCTCACCGAACTCGGCGTCGAACTGCTTTCCACCGGCGGCACCTTCCGCCTCCTGAAAGAAAACAACGTTCCGGTCACCGAAGTTTCCGACTACACAGGCTTCCCCGAGATGATGGACGGCCGGGTCAAAACCCTGCATCCGAAGATTCACGGTGGCATCCTGGGCCGGCGCGGCACCGACGACAGTGTGATGGCCGAACACGGTATCAACGCCATCGACATGGTCGTGGTCAACCTGTACCCGTTCGAAGAAACGGTGGCCAACCCGGACTGTGACCTTCCTACGGCCATCGAGAACATCGACATCGGCGGGCCAACCATGGTCCGTGCTGCCGCCAAGAACCACAACGACGTTGCTATCGTGGTAAACGCGTCCGACTACAGCAGCGTGCTGAAAGAGCTGAAAGACAACGGCGGTGAACTGACCTATCGCACCCGTTTTGATCTGGCCGTGAAGGCGTTCGAGCACACCGCCGGTTACGATGGCGCCATTGCCAACTACCTGGGCGGACGTACGGCCGACAACGAGACTCCCGATTTCCCCCGCACCTTCAACACTCAGTTCGTGAAAGTGCAGGACATGCGTTACGGCGAGAACCCGCACCAGCGGGCGGCTTTTTACGCCGAACGCAACCCTAAGGAAGCCTGTGTTGCGACCGCCAAGCAGCTGCAGGGCAAAGAGCTTTCCTACAACAACGTGGCCGATACCGACGCCGCGCTGGAGTGCGTCAAGCCATTTGCCGATCCTGCCTGTGTCATCGTCAAGCACGCCAACCCCTGTGGTGTCGCCATTGGCGCGGATATCCGTCAGGCCTACGACCTGGCCTTCGCCACCGACCCCACTTCCGCGTTCGGCGGCATCATTGCCTTTAACCGGGAGCTGGACGCCGAAACGGCCAGCGCCATCATCGAGCGTCAGTTCGTCGAAGTGATCATTGCGCCAACCGTCAGCGCTGAAGCCGCCGAACTGGTGTCAGCCAAGAAAAACGTGCGCTTGCTGGCCTGCGGCGAGTTCAATGGCGAGCGTATCCAGAGCATGGACTACAAGCGAGTGACCGGCGGCCTGCTGGTTCAGGATCGGGATCTGGGCATGGTGGCCATGGAAGACGTCAAGGTGGTCACCGAGCGCCAGCCGTCCGAAGAAGAGCTGAACGACCTGCTGTTTGCCTGGGAAGTGGCCAAGTACGTCAAGTCCAACGCCATCGTGTATGCCAAGGCCGGCCGCACCATTGGCATTGGCGCAGGCCAGATGAGCCGCGTCTACAGTGCCCGCATCGCCGGCATCAAGGCCGCCGATGAGGGCCTGGAAGTGAAAGGCTCCGTGATGTCCTCCGATGCCTTCTTCCCGTTCCGCGATGGCATTGATGCCGCCGCCGAAGCGGGCATTACCGCGGTCATCCAGCCGGGTGGCTCCATGCGCGACCAGGAAGTGATCGATGCGGCCAATGAGCACGGCATTGCCATGGTATTCACCGGCATGCGCCATTTCCGCCACTGATTCGGATTTCGCAAAAGGATTATGAGCATGAACGTACTTGTTATTGGCAGCGGCGGTCGTGAACACGCCCTGGCCTGGAAAGCCGCCCAGTGCCCGGACGCCGAACGCGTCTTTGTAGCGCCCGGGAATGCCGGCACCGCTCGTGAACCGGGTCTGGAAAACGTGGCCATCGACGTGATGGACCTGGACGGCCTGGCCAACTTCGCTGCAGCCAACAACGTTGGCCTGACCATTGTGGGCCCGGAAGCGCCACTGGTTGCCGGCATCGTCGACAAATTTGAAGAGCGAGGCCTGCGAGTGTTCGGCCCAAGTGCGGGCGCGGCACAGCTGGAAGGTTCCAAGGCCTTCACCAAGGACTTCCTGGCAAGACACAGCATTCCCACCGCAGCTTACGCTAACTTCACCGATGTGGACCAGGCGCTGGCCTACGTCCGTGAACAAGGCGCCCCGATTGTCGTCAAGGCCGACGGCCTGGCCGCCGGCAAAGGCGTTATCGTGGCGATGACCCTGGAAGAAGCTGAAGACGCCATTCGCGACATGCTGTCGGGCAATAGCTTTGGTGACGCTGGCAGCCGCGTGGTGATCGAGGAATTCCTCGACGGCGAGGAAGCCAGTTTCATCGTTATGGTGGATGGCGAGAATGTCCTGCCCATGGCGACCTCCCAGGACCACAAACGTGTCGGTGATGGCGATACCGGCCCCAATACCGGAGGCATGGGTGCCTACTCTCCTGCGCCTGTGGTCACCGCCGACATCCATAAGCGGATCATGGACGACGTGATCTACCCTACCGTGCGTGGCATGGCCGCCGAAGGGCATCCCTACAAGGGGTTCCTGTACGCCGGCCTGATGATCGACGCGTCCGGTGCGCCAAAGGTGATCGAATTCAACTGCCGTTTTGGTGACCCGGAAACCCAGCCCATCATGCTGCGTATGCGCTCCGACCTGGTCGATCTGTGCAACGCTGCGATTGATGGCAAGCTGGACCAGTGCAGCTCCGACTGGGACGAGCGCGCCTCTGTAGGCATTGTTCTGGCCGCCGGCGGCTACCCCGGCAGCTACAACAAGGGTGACGCCATCAGCGGCCTGCCACAGGCCGAAACCGAAGGCGAAAAGGTGTTCCATGCAGGCACCAAGCTGGACGGCGAACAGGTCGTGACCGCCGGCGGACGGGTACTGTGCGCCACCGCACTGGGCAACACCGTCACCGAAGCCCAGCAGCGGGCCTACAAGCTCGCCGAATCCATTTGCTGGGACGGCGTGTTCTACCGCAAGGACATTGCATATCGGGCCATCGCCCGTGAGCAGGCCTGATACAGCACACGAAATCAAAGCCCGGTCATTGACCGGGCTTTTTTATGGGATACAGTCTGTGATCACACCGGCATCGCCGTCTCGTGATTGATCAGGAGTTGTTCTTATGCCCCGAAAAACCGGCTTCAAGGTTGCCCTGTTAATACTCTCCATGCTGTGGCTGAGCGCCTGCTCCCGGCACAGCATGTACGAGACTGCGATTGGCCTGGAGCGTTCCGGTGCCGGGCTGCAGGTCAAGACCGTGGAGGTCGGGGACTGGCAAATAGCCTATCTGGCTAACAAGGAACCAACCGATGGCGACACCGTGGTGATGGTTCACGGTTTCGGCGCCGACAAGGACAACTGGACCCGCCTGGCCAGGGAGCTGACCGACGACTTCAACGTTTACGCCATCGACCTGCCCGGCCACGGTGACAGCAGCAAGCCGATGGACCTGGGTTACAGCCTGGCCCAGCAGACGGAACATCTGGCCCGCATTCTCGACGCCCTGGCCCTGAACCAGTACCACATGATGGGCAACTCCATGGGTGGCGCCATCACCGCCCTGTATTCGTCCCGTTACCCGGACCGCATCAAGTCCGCCATGCTGCTCAACCCGGCAGGCATCATGGAATACGAATCGGAACTGGTGGACCTGGTTGTCGCCGGTGACAACCCGCTGATTCCAAGCAAACAGGGCGACTTTGAGCGTCTGATCGACTTTGCCCTCGAGGAAAAGCCGTTCATCCCCTGGCCAGTGCTCGGTGTGGTGGAAGAAAAAAAGATCGCTAACCGGGAAATCAACGAAGTGATTTTCGAAGCCATCCGTGACAGTGGCTTCCAGAACGAGTTCCGCCAGCGCATCCAAGGTATACAGGCCCCGACCCTCGTGGTGTGGGGTAAAGAGGATCGGGTCATCAACTACCGTAACGGCGATCTGTTCGTGTCACTGATCGACAACGCCCGGCTGGAAATCATGGAAGACATTGGCCACGCACCAATGATCGAAGCACCCGAACGCTCCGCAGAGCTTTTCAGGGAACTGGCCGACGCGTCGGATTAACCGACGCTCCGGAATAAATTCCGGCGGATTCCACGTTAATCGACTACAACGGGGGCGCGAAAAAGGATAGCCTTGCACTCGTAACCCCGTGATTACAGAAAGAATCCGCCAATGCCTGAAGCTCTCTGGATATCCTTTGCCTTTGTTCTTGGCCTGATGGTGAAAACCGTCGGACTCCCTCCTCTGGTAGGCTATCTGGCTGCCGGCTTCCTGCTGAGTGGACTTGGCTCGGTCACCGACCTGACAATCGAGTCCACACACGCACTGGAAGAATTCGCTCACATTGGCGTTCTGCTACTGCTCTTTACTGTCGGTCTCAAGCTCAAGCTCCGGTCCATTTTCAGCCCGGAAGTCATTGGTGGCAGCCTGCTGCACTTCGCAATTACCTGCACGGTTTTCACTCCGGGGCTGTACCTGCTGATGGACCTGTCCTGGTCCACCGCCCTGCTGCTGGCCATCGCCCTGTCGTTCTCCTCCACGGTGCTGGCGGCCAAGGTTCTGGAATCAAAGCGCGAACTGAGGGCGTTTCATGGTCGGGTCGCCATCGGCATCCTGATCATGCAGGATCTGATTGCCCTGGCGGTGATGAGTTTCGCTGCCGGCCAGACACCATCCCAGTGGGCGTTGATTGTGTTTGGCCTGCCCCTGTTGCGACCGGTGCTGTTCCGCTTGCTCGACGCCAGTGGTCACGACGAATTGCTGGTGCTGCTGGGCCTGTTGCTGGCCCTGGTCCTTGGTGGCTACGGATTTGACATGGTGGGTCTGAGCTCCGAACTTGGCGCCCTGGTGTTCGGGGCCATGCTGGCCAAACACCCCCGTTCTCAGGAGCTGTCCAAGTCGCTGTGGAGCGTGAAAGAGATGTTCCTGGTGGGCTTTTTCCTGCAAATTGGTATCGGCGGACTACCGGATGCCGATTCCCTGATGTTCGCGGTGATTGCTGGGCTGGTGCTGCCCCTCAAAGGGATACTGTTCTTTTTCCTGCTACTCGCCTTCCGGCTACGAGCGCGCAGTGCGTTTCTCTCGTCACTGGCGCTGACCAACTACAGCGAATTCGGTTTGATCGTCGCCAGCGTGGCTCTGCCCGAATGGCTGGTCCCACTGGCGATCTCGGTGTCCATTTCGTTTGCCATCTCTGCGCCACTGAACCGGTTTGCTCACCCGATCTTCGAGCGTTATGGCAACCGGCTCACCCCGTTTGAAGGCAAACAGCATCATCCGGATGAACAGCCGATTTCTCTGGGCACCACCCGGGTCCTGATCATGGGAATGGGCCGGACCGGCACCGCCGCTTATGACTGGATAGCCAGGCACGAGACCGAACTGATGGGGCTGGACTCGGACCCGGCAAAAGCGCAGAAGCATCAGAAGCGGGGTCGCAATGTGGTCTTTGCCGATGCGGAAGATGCCTCCTTCTGGAGTGGGCTGCACATGCCATCCGTGCACTCGGTGATCCTCGCGCTCGGGGATATCGAAGCCAAGCTGGTCGCCGCCCGCATGCTCAGAAAACTCGGCTTCCGGGGCTACATTGTGGCGCACACCATGTACGACGACGAAGCCAAGGCGATTCGTGAAGCCGGTGCCAATGACGCCTACCTGACCATGAGCGAAACGGGCGTGGCTCTGGGCAGCCACATCATCACGCGCCAGGAACAGAAAGAAAGCTGACGCCCGGTTACCGGGCGCAGGTTCGGAAGCCGGTGTAGACGTCGTTGCGCAGCGGCAAATAGGCCTGCCGATAGGTGCCACGAATCAGGCACGAAGAGGTAGCGCAACTGCCTCCCCGGCTCACCTTGTGATCCCCGAACTGCAAGGTGGACATGAACGGATACATATCCACCTTGAAGCCGTCGTAAGGCAGAAACTGGTTGCTGGTCCACTCCCAGACACTACCGATCATCTGTCTGCAACCGAATGGACTGTCGGATTCCGGATAATCAAACACCGGGTTTTGCCCCATGCAAAGGGCGTCCAGATCCGCCAGATGCTTATCGGGATACTCGTTGCCCCACGGAAAACGGCGGAAGGTCTCACCCGGTCGATTGGCCAGGGCGGCCACTTCCCATTCGAATTCCGTTGGCAGGCGCCTGCCCGCCCATTGGCAGTAGGCCTCCGCTTCCCAGTAAGTCAGGTGCTTCGCAGGCGCATCCAGGTTCAGCGGTTGCCAGCGGTCAAACACCCGCTCCTGCCAGGCGTTGTCGTGCCAGCGCCAGTACAGCGGGTGCAATGGTGCCCGTGGCATGGGTTCGGTGCTGCCATGGACCAGTGCAACGTCCACCTCGGTCTCAAGCCACTTGCGACCGCCAAACGACCACAAGCCGGGCTTGCGGTAACCGCCATCTTCCACAAAGGCCAGATACTCCCCGCTGGACACCGGTTGCCGGGCGATCGCAAAGGCGTCCATTTCGACTTCGAACCTCGGCTTCTCGTTGTCAAAAGCAAAGTCTTCCATTGGGTATCGGGGCGAGGCATCTGGCATGCCAATCACCCAGCGTCCGGCGGGAATCTCAGCATCGCCGGGGACCGGAGCGCCTGGCGCAGGACGCTCAAACGTCGCGTCCGGAGTCGCAGGATAACCAACCGTCTGGCGACACCAGGTCATGGATTCGATATGCATGTTCTGGTGGAACACCGAATATCGGTTCAGGTACAAGGCCTGGTTATCCAGCGGCGTTGAACGGATGCGCTCGGCCACCCGGTAGTAAATCGTGTCAAAGTAGGCAAGAGTTTGTTCCCGCCCCGGGAAAAACTCCCGATTCCAGCGGTCCCGGTGCTCGATGTGAAAGGAATCCCACAAATCATCCATGGAAGGGTCAACACTGGGTGTGCCGTCGAGCAGGTTGAACACGAACACTTCGTAAAAGAACGCGGAATGTCCCATCTCCCACAGCGGTGGGTTCACTCCGGGATGGTACGGAACATCCAGTTTTTCATCAGGCAGTGAGGTAATCAGCGCCCGCGTGCGCTGCCGGGAGCGTTCAAGATCGGCCAGTAACGTGTTGCGCCAGGTTTCCACCGCATCGATCGCGTTCATCTCACCCATAGATCACCAGACTCCTTCGGTTTTCCCCAGCATAGCAGAAGGTCCGGTTCACAAACGTCAGCAGTAAAACGTCAAGATTCTTTACGACTTTACGAACGGCGTTTTGGATCGGCCTTGCCAACCAGTTGAAACAAAGCCACATTGAAAGATTGGCACACAATGTGACTCCCGTCACAAATCCGGGGTGCGACAGGATCGAAGCCCGGGATCTGGAAGCTCACCTTCCAGCGCATCGCCCCACCAGGTGAATTGGGCATATTCTGTTCAGTTGGCAGTCCCGTTTCCCCATGGGTCAAACTTTGGAGGTTTGGCATGTCGGAAAAGAGACCGCTTGTCTGGCTGTCAGCGGCAAACGGAAGTACTACGCTGCGCCGGGCATTGGACGCCCACTGGCACATCACAGGCTATAGCTTGCAGGACCCTGTTCCGATCATGATGTCGGTACCTGAGGATACCCGTGTTGGCATTCTCGATCTCACCAACCTTCCTCCCGAGGCGGCTCTGGCAGCGGAACAGTGGCTGGAAGCACTGAGCCTTGATGTATGGGTAGGCATTGTCGCCCACCGCCCCGTTAGCGGCATGCCCGCGGCCCAGCTGATCGCCCGCTACTGTTCCGATTTCCACACCACACCCGTGCATGTGGACCGGCTCAATACGGTGCTCGGTCATTTATGGGGCATGGCATCCATTCGTGCATCCGCACCAGATCCGGTCGGAGACAACTACCACGCCCTCGCGATGGAGGGCGATTCGGAAACCATTCGAAAAATACGCGGTTTACTGAGACGGTTTGCGGTAACGCCTGATCCCGTGCTGATTACCGGGGAAAGCGGATCAGGCAAATACGCGGCGGCCCGGTTTCTTCACCAGACCTCCCCCCGTGCGGCCGGCCCGCTCATCAACGTCAACTGTGCCGCACTGCCAGACACCCTCGCCCGGAGCGAACTGTTTGGCGTTGAAAGCTACTCCTCGCAAGACGACGTGGAAACCATCCAACCGGGTCGTATTGAGCAGGCCAATGGCGGATCGCTGGTGCTGTCGTCTATCGATGAACTGGACGACAACCAGCAGTCGGCCCTCCTGGGATTCTTGCAGGAGGGTCAGATTGAGCGGGTTGGCAGCACAACGCCGATTCCCATCAACTGCCGAATCATCACCACCGCGACCCGTCCACTGCGAGCTCTGGTAGACAGCGGTCAATTCCGCAGCGATGTCTACTACCGGCTCGGGGGGCTGGAGATTCGCATGCCCCCGCTGCGGGATCGCCGGGAGGATATTCCCGCCATTGCCAGCGCTCTGCTGGCAGCAACGGCGAACCGTCAGAAGCCCAAGCAGCTGAGCTTGGCCGCCATCGAGTGCCTGGTCAAACACAATTGGCCTGGCAACTTCCGGGAACTGCAGAACCGGCTGCGCCAAGCCTCGCTGCTGTGCGATAAGGGCACCATTGAACCCGAGGATTTGGGCTTGGATGAAGGGGGTACTGATGCCACCCAGATGGCGAGCACCAATCTCAGTCTGGAAGAGTTTCGTGCCCGAGCCGACCGGCAAGCGCTGTCTTGCAGTCTGGCGTTAGCCCACCACAACATCTCTGCCGCGGCACGAATTCTGAAAATCTCCCGGGTATCCTTTTACCGCCTGATGGAAAAGTACAACCAGGGCCATCACGCAGATCCCTGATCTTCTCTGCACCGCTTTAACAGCGCCCGTTTTCAGTGCCCCGTCACAGTTTCCCGTAAAATTGCACAATTTGACACTTAACCATCGGAAAAGTCTGTTAATTTCGGTCCATCCACAGCACCACCGAAAGGAACCGACATGTCCGTTGATCGCTACCAGATCCTGTTTTCCGGCCAGATTCTGGACGGCTTTGAGGAAAACCAGGTTAAAGCCAACCTGCAGGAGCTGTTCAGAGCCACCGAGGCTCGCATTGAACGCCTGTTTCTGCCCACCGCCACACCGGTCATCAAGTCTGACCTAAACCATCAGGACGCTGAGATCTATTACCAGAAGCTGACCCGCGCAGGCGCCAACGTCCGGATTTCAGCCCAACCGAGAGCGGCAGCCAAGCCGGTGGTCGATTCTGAAGCCAACGCCCCAGCAACCGCAGATACTCCACCTCCGGCCACCCCCAATGCAGGTCGGGAACAACCGGGAGACGATGACCGTCGCCGTGCGGGCCTGGAGTTCACCGGTAAGGGTGGCGAATACTTCGGCATCTGGATCGTCAACATACTGCTGACCATCCTCACCCTCGGTATTTATTCCGCCTGGGCCACCGTTCGCAACAATCAGTACTTTTATGGCAACACCCAGTTGGATGGTGCGAGCTTTCAGTACCTGGCCAGCCCGATCACCATTTTGAAGGGACGCCTGATTGCCCTGGCAGTCCTGATTGCCTATGTGGCCATCACTAACCTCGTTCCGGAAGCAGCCATCCTGTTCGTTGCGGTATTCCTGGTCGCAACGCCCTGGATCATGATTCGCTCCCTGCGTTTCAATGCCATCAACAGCGCCTACCGGAACATTCGTTTCGATTTTGTGGGTAGCTATGGCCAGGCGTTCATGGTCACTTTCGTGTGGCCGCTGCTGAATCTGGTCTGCCTGCTTCTGCTGACCCCGCTGGTGCTGAAGAAGACTCACCAGTTCATCGCCGATAACAGCCGTTATGGCACAACCGCCTTTGAACTCCAGGCCACCACCAAGGCCTATTACCGGTTCTTCGGCATGGCCCTGCTGATGGTTCTCGGTTTTGCTGCTGCAGCATTCGGACTGATGCAGGTTGGTCAGGAAATCCTGGCAACGCTGGTTGCCGTCGCAGGCTACATCGCTCTGATTGGCTATTTCATGGCCGGTGTGACCAATCTTTTCCTGGGTTCCACCACTCTGGCCGACCATCAGTTCGAATCTGAGTTGAGTCCGGGCAAGATGGTCTGGATCTATGCCAGCAACGTTATCCTGATCGTGCTGACGCTGGGCCTGTTCACGCCCTGGGCGAAGGTCCGGATGGCACGCTACCGCGCCAACTGTTCAGCGATGTGGATTGCCGGCGACCTCGATCACTTCAACGCCGCTGAACAGAACCGGACCAGCGCCGTAGGCCAGGAACTGGGAGACGCCTTTGATGTCGCCTTCTCCGCTGTCTGAGCTGGCGATTGAGGGCCAGTACTACACCGGCCAGAACTCCCGTCGCCAGAGCGCAGTCCTGTGCTCTGGCGACGGAGTGGTAGAGCTGAAAACCGACATTGAACAGCGGATTCTTACCTGGCAGGACCTGACCATCTCCCCAAGAGTGGGTAACACGCCACGCTACCTTCACCTCCCGGACGATGGTGTTTTCGAAACCACCGACAACGACGGTGTCGACCAGCTTAGCCGGCAATCCTCCGGCAGCGTTTTTTCGCGACTGGTGCACCGCCTTGAACGCAACCTCGGACTGATTCTGATTGCGGCAGTGGTGACCGTCGCTGTCGCCGGCCTGACGCTCACCTACGGCGTCCCTCTGGCCTCCAAAACCATCGCCTACAGTCTGCCAGACAAGGTGGCACAAACAGTCGGCGAAACCGCGCTGCAGTCGCTGGACGACACCTGGTTCGAACCCTCGACCCTGTCACAACCGCGCAAACAGGCCCTGCTCCAGCACTTCGCGCCGTATCTGGGCACGGCAGGAGGTCAGGAGCTTGCCGTTGAATTCCGTGATGCGCCATTGCTTGGTGCCAATGCCCTCGCGCTGCCCGATGGCACGCTGGTGTTTACCGACGACCTGATCGCCCTGGCTGAACAGGACGACGAGCTGGTGGCCATAGTGGCCCATGAGATCGGCCATATCGAGCATCGCCATGGCATGCAGGGGATGGTGCAGTCATCGCTGTTGTTCTGGCTGATGGTGATGATGACCGGAGACCTGTCAGCGTTCTCCGACCCCACCCTGGCGCTTCCCGCCTTCCTGATGAGTCTGTCGTATTCAAGGGACATGGAGCAGCAGGCCGATGACTATGCGCTGGAAACCCTGCTCAGTCACGACCTGGATCCGATGCTGTTCGCCAACATCATGGCCCGTCTGACGGAAGAGGATCTCACCGAAGAAGAAACCGATGAGAGCACCTTCCTGCTCGAGGTGATGCTGTCGAGCCACCCGATCTCGAGGGAGCGCATCGAACAATTCAGGAACGCCTCCGAGGCGTGGCTCGGGACCCGTGACTGAAAGCTCTCCAGAAGGGTAAAAGAGCCCTAGCCAGGGCGGTTCGGCGGTATGGAATAGGTGCCCGTCGCCTGAGCAACGGGCTCACTCAAGCCGTCGGAATAGATCAGCACATCGCCGACGGCGAGCGCCTTCCCCACCTTGATCAACCGGCATTCCGCAATAATGTCACGATCTGCGGCCGGCCTACGGAGGAAATTGACATTCAGGTTTGTGGTCACCGCCAGTGCCACCAGGCCTATCTCGCCCAGAATCGCCACGTACAGGGCCACATCCGCCATGGCCATCAGAACCGGACCGGACACAGTGCCGCCGGGCCGGAGATGATCGAAGTTAATCTGCTTGCGGACCGTGGCCGATTTGTTGCCCACAGACTCGATCACAAAGTCCGCCTGAGGAAACTCGTTACGGAAAAATTCCCTGAGTTCTTCGGTCGTTACCATCATCTCTCCTGCACGCTAATGGGACCTTCGGATCGCAGGCCACACTCACCTGGCGGTTTCTGCCTTGATCCAGGCAATGAAACTTTGAACAAGCATTGTTCGGGCGGCTCTCTCCGAGGCGATGATATCGTAGCCGATACTCGTTTCCACCACGTCCGTAAAGGGCCGAACCAGAAGACCTGCAGACACCAGGTCTCGCATAATCGGCAGGCTGCCAAGCACCACTCCCTGCCCCGCGATGGCGGCCTGGACGGCCAGGTTATAGTCGCTGAAACTGATTCCCCGGCGCGCATCAATACGTTCAACACCCAGTTGGCTGAGCCAGGACTGCCAACTGACGCAGTCCCGGGTCGCCGTCGCCCAGGTCAGGGCCGAGGTATCCCAGTGAATCAATGTGGCACGGGACAGGTCTGTTAACTGTTTCAAGCCATCCGGCCCCCTGGTCAATGACGGGCTACAAAACGCGCAGAGTGTTTCGTCAAATAGCCGATGGGCCACCATGCCCTTCTGCGGCGCCGCTCCGAAACGTATCGCCACATCAGCCACGCCCGCCTCCAGGTCCGCGAGGCGCAACGACGAGTCAATCAGCACATCCACATCGGCGTGCAGCGCCCGAAAACGTTCAAGCCGGGGCACCAGCCAGGCAGTGGCAAAAGAGGGTTCGGCCGAAATAATCAGTCGCCGGGGCTGCCTGTATCCACGAATCTGACCAACCGCATCCTCAATCTGCTGGAAGCCAGCGGCCAGAGCCTCCAGCCCTGCCCGACCTGCCGGTGTTACCTTCAGTCCACGGCCACTACGTTCCACCAGTGCAATACCCAGGTGCTCTTCCAGCTTCCGGACGAGCTGCTTCACAGCAGCCGGGGTCACATGGAGTTCCTCGGCCGCTTGAGCAAAACTCAAGTGGCGACAGGTGGTTTCAAAGGCGCGGAGCGCGTTGAGGGAGGGTAGCGGCTGACTCATTAGAAGTTAGATTAGCTAACCCCTCGGGGTAGATCAAATGAATTGCATAGACTAAAAAGATAAGCAAAATAACGCCGCTCGCGTGCTCACGCGTTAGAAAAGGTTTTCCTCTCCGGGACACCGTCCGAGCTGTCATCGTTAGCCGGCCTGCGGCCTGTGGAAGACCACCGTCTGGCTCCCCTGAATTGCGAGGCCTGTCTTATGAACGATGATCACCACACCCTACTTGCCTCCGCCATCGTCCTGTTTACCGGCGTACTCTGGGGTATCTACTGGTTACCGGTTCGAGCCCTCGGTGACATGGGGCTGACCGGTGCCTGGGGCACCGCCGCCATTACGGTGGCAACCGTTCTACTGCTGTTACCCATTGCGATTCGGCACCGTCGTCAGCTGAGGCAAACTCATCCCATCGCCCTTGTCTCCATTGCTGCGGGGGGAGCCGCCTTTGCCCTCTACTCCGTGGGCTTCATGTATGGGCGGGTCGCAATCATTATCCTGCTCTGGTTCCTGAGTCCGGTCTGGAGCACACTGATCGGCCGCTATGTAATGGGCTGGCCAACACCCCGGCTACGGATTGTTGCCATCGTGTTGGGCCTGATGGGTCTGTTGATAATGCTCGGGGCTGACGGAGGACTACCCTTACCCCAGGGTATTGGTGAGTGGATGGCGCTGATCGCCGGCATCCTGTGGTCATTCTCGACCACCGGCATTCGCGTGAAATCCAACATTGAGGCCATGCCCGCGACCTTTATCTTTGCCGTGGGTGCGGCCATAACAGCGCTGGTTCTGGCCCCGATACTGGAGCCGGTTCCAACCCTAACCAGCACCGAGGCTCCAGCTATTGCCGGGCTGGCACTGGTCACAGGGGGGCTCTGGTGGGGTCTTAATCTGGTGGCATTGATGTGGGCAACGGCCCGGCTGGAGCCGGCTCGAGTGTGCATCCTGTTGATGTCAGAGGTGCTTTTTGGTGCATTGTCCGCAGCCGTTCTGGCGGGAGAAACCCTGCATCCGGCCGAAGTGATTGGCGGCGTGATTGTGTTGATTGCCGGGCTTCTGGAAGTCCTTCCGGTTCGCCCCAAGGTTAACCACAAACCGGGCCTGTAAGCGGCCCGGTTACAGGTAACCACTCCGCACTACCGGTTTTTCAGAGCGCTCAAACCGCGCCAGTCCTCCAGATCCTGCTCCGGCTTTTCGGCGCGAAAGCGCGCGTAAAGATCGATGCCAGCCTGATCTTCCAGAATATCCACCTGAACGCCTTTTTCCCGTAGCAGCGCTTCCGTGCCAGAAGCATTCGTCACATCGCCGACCACAGCCCGATGGAATCCGCGCATATGAATGAGTGTCGCGCACACATCACAGGGGCTCAACGTACTGAATATCGTGGTGTTGCTGAAATCGATGCGTCCCGCATCCCGAATAGCAGAGGTTTCCCCATGATTGTACGGGTGCCCTTCCTGGACAAGGGTATTGTGCCCCTTACCCAGAATCTGGTTGGTATCCTTATCAACGATGACTGCGCCAATCGGGCAACCTCCTTCGTCATAACTCTTTTGCGCAAGCATCACAGCGATCCGCATGAAGTCCGCATCGGTAAGCGTTCGCGCAAAGTCACTATCCATCAACACAGGCAAACTCTTGGTCGGCATGTGGGCAATCGCCCTCAGTGCCTGTTCCGATTTCTGGGATTGCCTGCCGAGAAGGGTTTTCATAGGTCCGGGCCATCAATCATGAAGGGGTAGTATAGAAGGAGTTATCCGATCACCGCTGCCTCTTCGCCTTCATCGTGCGCTTCGCGATCAGAATGGCGTTGAGCACATAAAACGCGCTCCCTGACAGGATCAGGTGAAGAGCATACTGATCAGCCATTTCAGCATAACCACCAAATACCGGCTGAATGTCTTTAACAGGCATAAAAAACGCAAACATGCCAAAGCCCAGAAGTAGGGTCCCCAGCAGGGAAAAGAAATGAAAACTCACTGGAACGGAACGCTCTTGTGGCAATGTGTATTTTTCTTCCATGGTTACTCCAAGTTCAGTCAATAAATCAGATGAATACCCACACTAATAAGGCCCAGAGTGGTGTTTAAACAGATCGGAAGTTTTCGTTAAGCGATAAACATCTAAGCCCTACTCCCTCTCGCCTGCATGCCTACATCTTCCACAAAACGGGACATATGACGGGAGAACCAGGGCACAAAATTCGAGAGTTTTGTAGTGTTTTGCGCTCCAAGGGCCCTGTGACGTCTCACAAATTTTTACGCGCACCGGTCTCTGACGCAGCCCTCAACCTCCCAGACACAAAAAAAGCCCCATCAAACGATGGGGCTTTTCGGGGGCTTCCCGATCACTCCGGAAGCGACAACCCAGAACCGTCGATTAGCCGAACTGGTTCATGGTGTTGTCTTTACCACCAGCCTTCAGAGCCGCTTCACCAGCGAAGAACTCTTTGTGGTCGTCACCGATGTTGGAACCAGCCATGTCCCGGTGCTTAACGGTGGCGATACCCTGACGGATTTCCTTACGCTGTACGGCTGCGGCAAACAGGCCAGCCAACAGTACATGAGGCAGGATATGGGGAACGACCGACCCTTTCCAGGCCAGCATGGGCCCGAGAGCACCGGGACGATCATGACAAATAAAGCCAGGCAGCGTGAGCGGCATGTTAACACTGCTTGGAGATCTGAGGGTCAGATGATAGGTATGGCCGAAAACGACATCTGACTGGCCAAACCTATGTTAGATGGATTCAAAATGGAATGGGCCAGCGACGACAGCGACCAATCCTACACCAACGAAAATCCATTGCTAGCAATAGCGCAGCTGTTGATATCAGCGACAGGGAATGCAACCACATTTTGCCGCTGTTTATGCCAGACAACGGACTCATTCAGTCTTGAGCGAATAGGATATATCCACTGCTTGCGAAATATCCTTGCCGACAGGGGCATGAGCAATCACCCAGTCAACCAGCTCCTGAATTTCTTCCCGAGGGGCATTTTTAGCTCGAATATCAAAACTGACTCGCATTTCAGAAGACCCCGGAGATATCCCCTCATCCAGAAACATTCCACGACCGTCAGACATGGCATCAACTCTCACGGCTATCGAATCCAGATCAATCCCACATCGGGCAGCTCTCATCGCCAACAACGTAGCATCACAGCTGGCAATTGCAGCCCGCATCAACCATCCCGGCGAATTACAGGTGGCAGTACCACCGACCTCTTCGGGCATGTCGGTATAAACAAATCTGCCGTCTGGCGATTGAATACGGCACTTGAGCCCATCCTCAACCACTGCCGTGGCACAAACATCGGGCTCTGGTCCGGTTCTGGTCCTCATGTAGGTTTCGACGTTCTCAACTGCTTTTCCAATGTGCTGGGTAGTCATCGTTGTCTCACGAAGTAAGTTTTCGTTGTTTCGCACAGAGTCTGGGCAAACCCGGGAAATCCTCACTGGCGTTGCCCTCGCTATAAGCACTTCCGACGAGCAAAACTGCCTTCTCAGTATGGACCACCCCTGTCGAAGCGCCCGCCTCGAAACCACTTGTCAGGATCAAACATGAGGAAACACATTGGGGCATCGTCCTGCTGGATCATTGTTTCGTTGTGAGACCGAAACTCCAGGATTTCCAGAGTGAGCACCCGAAATTCGAAGCACAGTTGACGCCCACACTATTCTGGCCCTTACAAGCACAAAAAAAGCCCCATCAAACGATGGGGCTTTTTGGGGCCTCCGGATCACTCCGGAAGCGACAACTCAGAACCGTCGATTAGCCGAACTGGTTCATGGTGTTGTCTTTACCACCAGCCTTCAGAGCCGCTTCACCAGCGAAGAACTCTTTGTGGTCGTCACCGATGTTGGAACCAGCCATGTCCTGGTGCTTAACGGTGGCGATACCCTGACGGATTTCCTTACGCTGTACGCCTGCAACGTAGGCCAGCATGCCTTCGTCACCGAAGTAGCCCTTGGCCAGGTTGTCGGTAGACAGGGCCGCAGTGTGGTAAGTCGGCAGAGTGATCAGGTGGTGGAAGATACCCGCTTCGCGAGATCCGTCACGCTGGAAGTTCTGACACCACTCGTCGGCCAGCTGGCCCAGTTCGGTGTTGTCGTACTCTTCGCTCATCAGCTTGGCGCGGTCGTAAGCAGATACGTCCTTGCCTTCTTCCTGCCATGCGTCGAATACCTGCTGACGGAAGTTCAGGGTCCAGTTGAAGGACGGGCTGTTGTTGTACACCAGCTTGGCATCGGGCACCACTTCACGGATGCGGTTAACCATGCTGGCGATCTGGCCAACGTGAGGCTTCTCAGTCTCGATCCACAGCAGGTCAGCGCCGTTCTGCAGGCTGGCGATACAGTCCATAACAACACGGTCTTCACCAGAGCCCGGCTTGAACTGGAACAGGCCAGAAGGCAGACGCTTCGGCTTAACCAGCTTGCCGTTTTGCTTGATAACAACGTCGCCGTTGGCAATGTCGTCAGCGCTTTCAATAACGTCGCCGTCGATAAAGCTGTTGTACTGGTCGCCCAGGTCGCCCGGCTCGTTGGTTACAGCGATCTGCTTGGTCAGGCCAGCACCCAGGGAGTCGGTACGAGCAACGATAACACCGTCGTCCACACCCAGCTCCAGGAACGCCAGACGAACAGCGTTGATCTTGGCCAGGAAGTCAGCGTGAGGAACGGTTACTTTACCGTCCTGGTGGCCACACTGCTTCTCGTCAGAAACCTGGTTCTCCAGCTGGATGCAGCAGGCACCGGCTTCGATCATTTGCTTGGCCAGCAGGTAAGTCGCTTCGGCGTTACCGAAACCAGCGTCGATGTCGGCAATGATCGGCACAACGTGGGTTTCGTGGTTGTCGATCTGAGCTTCGATTTCCTTGGCCTTGGCGTCGTCACCGGCTTGCTCAGCTTCGTCCAGAGCGCGGAACAGGTGGTTCAGTTCCCAGGCGTCAGCCTGACGCAGGAAGGTGTACAGCTCTTCGATCAGGCCAGAAACGGCAGTCTTCTCGTGCATGGACTGGTCAGGCAGGGGACCGAATTCTGAACGCAGGGCGGCTACCATCCAACCGGACAGGTACAGGTAACGACGCTTGGTGCTGCCGAAATGCTTCTTGATGGAGATCAGCTTCTGCTGACCGATGAAGCCGTGCCAGCATCCCAGAGACTGGGTGTACTGGGAAGTGTCCTTGTCGTAGGCTGCCATGTCTTCGCGCATGATCTTGGCGGTGTACTTGGCGATGTCCAGACCAGTCTTGAACTTGTTCTGGGCGCGCATACGAGCGGCGTGCTTCGGGTTGATGGCGTTCCAGGTCGGGTTCTGCTGAACCAGGGAAGCGATGTGGTCTACATCTTGTGCAAACGGCATGGTTTCGATCCTTTCTAGATGATGTACCGATAAGGTCTGGAGAAGCAGATGCTGCTCCTGCCAACGGGTCGGTTTCTACGTACCCCGATGGCGATGGGGCTACTTTAGTGGTTTCATTTTTATAATTGAAATTTATATGATCTATTTCCAGCATTTTTTTGGTGAATGGCAAACCATCACCGCATAGCAGTGCTCACGGAATGAACAGGCGGAGTCATTCGAAAGGACCAAGGGTTCAAAAAGATCATTCAGTTAGGCACAGGACCACGAGTTTGTCGGCCTCCTGAAGATCCAGAAAATGCTGCCTCGGCGGATTGAGAATCAGGTGGCGGCCTTGTTCATCGGGCCGAGCCCGAAACACGCCAAGAGCGATTTCCCCACCCTCGGCCAGCATTTTCTCCAGATGGTGAAAATCGACACTGTCCGGCAACGGGTAATCGGCCGGGTCCCGGAACTGGATCTCGGCCCCTCCGGCCGTATAGAGTTCATCCAGAACAACCCTGAGCTCCCGACGCAGCGCCACCTGGGCCAGCACATGGGACAATATCACCGGGCTCACCAGCATTTCCGCGGGGCTGCCATCCAGAAGGTGTCGGTTGGCGGGATCACTGAGCTCCAAAATCACCTGAGGTCTGTGCGCCGACGCCGAAAGAACATCTTCCAGCTGCAGATAACCGACCATGGCTCTGGCGTCCGCCTCTTCCCCGGAAGGCAGGCGATCACTGCTCAGCAGAATCACAGAGTCGTATATCGATGGCTCCAACTGCCGCAGCTCCCCTTCGAGCATGTAATCGGCCTCGATATGCCGACAGATCACTGGCGGTGTCCCGCTGTATCTCCGAATAGCCAGCTCCCTTTCCTCAGCTGGAACCACCGACACACAGGTCAAATGAAAGCCAGCACACGGATAACTGGCCAGCTCTGACACCAGGCTGGGAACCCGTCGATTCCACCCGAGAACCAGGATGCGTCGGGGTTCAGAGCTTCGCTCCAGCGTCACCGCTCGGGGTTCCTGCAGCCGGACAGCCGCCATACGTTGGCGTTCTGGACTGGCCTCGGTGTCCGCATAGTCCCGGGCCATCAGGATGACACGGTCGTCAGTGTCGACGCGGGTATCCGAGGATGCTACAAGCTGAACATGCCATTCGTGGTGGTTATGCTTGAGTACACCAAGCACAATGGCGCTTGGCCTGGCGGCAGCAATCTCAGCCAGAGTAAGGCCGGCCATCGACTCGCCCCCTCGAACGAATATTTCGTTACCGCTTCCAGCGGTCAGGAGCTCGTTGTAGACCTCGGAAAGGCCCGGGTGAAGAAGGTTCTGAGCCATCAAACGGCTGATGGTGGCATCACCGGCAACCACTTCCGCAGCACCCGGGTAGGCCCGCTCAATCACAGCCCGTTTGCGGATATCCTGGATTTCCGCCACCACGAAGGGCAAGGGGGAGCGGGACTGGCGTGCCAACGCTGCTATCGACAATAACGCCTTGACCGTTTCAACGTCAGAAGTCACCAGATGGCTGACAGAATCATTGGGCGCGCTGGGCAGAATCACCACCGACGCATCCAGACAGGCCACCCGGTTCAGGGCCTCGGGCTGGATCGCTGTGCCCGAGCGCAGGATCACCCTACGCACACGGCGACCGATGCCCGGCTGGTTTCGAAGTTCGATCAACTGATCTGCCGAAGCTTCTTCCGACAGCACCACAAGATTAAGCCGCTGGGTTTCGTGTTTTTCGAGAAAACGCTTCATGCGACCGGAGGAGGCCAGCAACTCGGACACCAGCGGCAGGCTCTGGCGGCTCATTCCCAGAACCACCAGATGGTTCTTCAGTGTCACCGGTGTCAGGCCACGTTCCAGATCGGCCATCTTGGCGATCAACCAGCGGGTGAGAATGGCCACCAGGGTGCCCATAAACACCACATAGCCGCTGATGGTCAGCAGAGTCGAAACAACCCGCTGCCAATTGCCGACGTCATCGCCCAGATAACCCGGGTCGGTGAGACGAAGGAACGCCCACCAGATGGCCGAGCCTACGCTATCGAACGCCCCTCCAACAGGCAGGACCAGCAAGCCGCCCACCAGCGATATCAGGGCGATAAACAGGGCGACCACCATTAGTTGAAAGCCAGCGCCTTTGACCAGTTGGCGTTCTATTACAAACTTGAGTCGATCAAGAATCCTCAACGGCTGCATCGCTGCCCCTTTCCAGCAAACTGAATGACATCAGCTTATCCGATACCCGGATGATTTCACGAAACTTTTTCTTGCCAAAGTCTCATTTTGACGGGTTGCCGTATACTGCCTGTATGAAAACATCCTTCTCCGCCCTGTTTCTGATCGCTCACCTGCTCGGCACACTTGGCTGCTCAACCATGAAAACCTCTTCAAACCCGGCTCTCCCGCACGACACGCTCTACGATGCCAGTGTGTTCGATGCGTCTACCGCAACTGCGCTGTCGATCGAACAACTGGCGCAGCAACTGAAAGACACCGACGTCGTCGTGGTTGGCGAGTACCACGGCCACCAGGGAGCCCACCTGCTGCAATCCCGCCTGCAGGTGGCGTTGCACAGCCAGCGGCCGGAACAGGTGTTGACCATGGAGCAGTTCAACCTGGATCACCAGGCCGATGTCGATCGTTACCTGAGGGGGGGAACCGGCGAAACAGAGATGATCGAAGATACCGATGCCTGGCCAAACTACCGGGCGTCCTATCGCCCGCTGGTTGAGTTCGCACGTCAACACAGCATCCCGGTTGTCGCGGCCAACGCGCCAGCCGATGTGGTTCGCTGCGTGGGCAGGAGAGGCGCCGACTATCTGCAAACCCTGTCCTCAGAGGCCCGCATGCAACTACCGGAGACACCTTTCGCCGACACGGAGGGCTACCGTGAGAAATTCCTGGAGGCGATAGGCCACAGCCACGGGGAGTCCTCTGGCGAGATGAGTGCCCGCATGCAGAACACCTATCGCGCGCAGCTCCTTCGCGACAACACCATGGCCATGCAAATCCGTCAGGCCCGGGAGCAACACCCCGGGCATCAGGTACTGCATGTCACCGGCACGTTTCACAGTGAGGACCGCCTTGGCACCGTCGGCCTGCTCGAAGCCATGGCTCCGGATGTGTCAGTCGCCGTTATTTCGCCGGTGTTCCGTGCTGAAAATGGAACGGAGCCAGATATGAAGGAACACGGCAGGAAAGGCGACTACCTGTATCTCATCCACCCCCTGCCGCCGGAGTTCCGTGATTCGGAGCGGGAAAAAAAGGCCATGCGGGCACGA
Source organism: Marinobacter suaedae (assembly GCF_030519635.1). Classification (NCBI taxonomy): domain Bacteria; kingdom Pseudomonadati; phylum Pseudomonadota; class Gammaproteobacteria; order Pseudomonadales; family Marinobacteraceae; genus Marinobacter; species Marinobacter suaedae. The sequence goes on from NZ_JAUMIS010000001.1 coordinate 1,038,594, forward strand.
TTCAACCGCAGTGCTGATACCGAGTGCGATTGATTCGGAATCTAGCCGGCAGGCACCAGTCCCGCCTGGGAAAACGCGTGTCGAAAGGTGCGGTAATCACCTGATCTGAACAGTACCAGCCGAACCTGTTTGACGCTCTTCAGGCGGGGAAGCGTATCAGCGATGGCCTGCGCCGTGACCTCGGCGGCCTCCCGCAGCGGATAACCAAACACGCCGGTGGAAATGGCCGGGAAAGCCACCGAGGACAGGCTGTTCTGCTCCGCCAGCATCAGCGCCTCCCGGTAGCAGGAGGCCAATAATTGGTCCGATGGCTCATCCACACCATACACAGGCCCCAGGCAATGGATGACGTGACGGTTGGGCAGTGCATGGGCCGAACTGATCACCGCCTGCCCACACCGGATCGGCGCCAGTGGGCGGCACTCCTGCGCCAGTCCCGGTCCGGCAGCGGAGTGAATCGCACCCGCCACCCCGGCACCGGGCATGAGCTGGGCATTCGCCGCATTCACGATGGCATCCATGTCCGGCTGATCCGCAATATTCCCTTGCACACATTCGACAGTCACCTGACTCATGGCAACGCCTCCTCGGTGCTTGAAATCACCGGCAAACCAACGCCGTTTGATGTGATTACTGGGTCTGGACCATTTCGTCGGTAACCTGGTAATCACCGTTCAGCCAACGCACCACCTCTCTGGCCGCCGGATGCTCGAATCCCTCGTAGCGGGTCTTCAGCGATCGCTTTTTCTCATCGCTGATTCGACCCAGGCCAGCATCCTGCAGCACCAGCAAGTCGGCGTGAATCTGATCTGCCAGCTCCAGGCCCAGCACTTCCCGTGCTGCGTGGCGGAAGGAATGCACGTACTGGTAGTCGGGCCCCAGACGATAGGATTCCGCCAGGGTGATGGCCGGTATCTGGCTCAGTGTGGGCTGCAAGGCCGGATTGATGCCGTGGCCATGAAGGTAGGCCGCGTTGGCCGCCGGCCGGCCGGTAAAACCACGCAGGTGCAGATGACGGGACATCCGATCGCCATCGTTGACCGGGTAGTTGTCCCACAGCACCGGCTTGCGCCCGAGCAGGTCACCCACCTTGCGAAGATGGCCCGGCGTAATCTCCCGGGAACAGACTTCTTCGCCGGTCCAGAACACATCGATGTCATGGTCCAACAGGCGGCCGAAGTTATGAAGGTAATCCGAAGGCCGGTCCCCGAATACCCGGTCCAGTACCGGGTCGTCCGAGTAATAGCTGGGGCACACGCTGAGGCGCTGAACCGACACCTGGTCCCGCACCCAGTGAACAATATCCGCCTGGGTCTGGGCCAGGTCTGGCGTGTCAGCGCGCATGTCGTCGAACAAAATGGCGAGTTCTTCGATACCGATGTGCTCCAGCCAGATCAGTTTCTGGGCCAGTGCCTCCCGGGCAGCATCGTCGAAGTGATTGAAGATCTCATAGGGGCTCAACCCAACGCCAAAGCGGACGCCCTGTTCCCGACAGGTCCGGGCAAAATGTTTCAGCTCCGCCCGGGCTTCTGGCGGATGGGGTTCCTGCCAGCGCCGGCGCAGGAACGGATCCGCCTTGGGAGCGTACAGATAAAACCCATAGCCATGGGGTGCCAGGGCCTGTACCAGATGGCGCCGATCCTTCCAACTCCAGAGCGGCCCGTAGAACCCCTCGATCACGCCCAGTGTGATACTCATGGCTACACCTCCTTGTATGAATTGGCGTGGAAACCGGGCCACGCCGACAGCTGCGGACAATAACATCGGCCAAGGTTAGGGCCTGTCACCAAAGCCGGCTATTATAGCCACAGGCCCCGGGAATTATTTATGACCGCATTCACTCAACGACTTGCCAGCCTTGATGCCCTGCGGGGGCTGGCCGCACTGGCGGTGGTGCTGTTTCACTACCTGCCCTATTACCACACGCTCTACGGCCATTCCTTCAATTTATCAGACAACAGCGAATGGCTGCTAAGCTTTGGCCGTTACGGGGTCCACGTGTTTTTCATTATCAGTGGCTTCGTTATTTTCATGACCCTTGAAAAGACCAGCCACGCTCGCTGGTTTGGCCTGGCACGCGCGTTTCGACTGTTACCGGCCCTGTGGGCTGGCATTGCACTCACCTACCTGTCGGTCCAGTGGCTGGGTCCTGAAGATCGGGCCGTCAGCTTTGGCACCGCACTGCTGAACACCACCCTGATGCACGAATACCTGGGGGCCGAACATGTAGATGGCGCCTACTGGAGCCTGGTGATCGAGGTAACCTTCTACGGCTGGATGGCACTGTTGTTCTTCGGCCTGCGCAGCTGGCATCAACTCAGAACCCTGCTGACGCTCTGGGTCGCCATCAGCTACGCTGGCGTAATCTGGTGGAAACAGATTCCCGAGCCACTGGAACTCCTGATCAAAGACCTGCTGTTCGTCAAATACGCTCCGCTGTTTGTCACCGGCATGCTGATCTACCGCCGCTACCGTCACGGTTCGGGCAGCCATTGGGACACGCTCCTGCTGTTGATGAGTATCGGCCATGGGCTGGTTGCCTACAAATCGCCCTATAACATCTTTGTCCTGCTCTGCCTCGGGCTGTTTACCCTGGCCGTATTCGGGTGGGCCAACTGGCTGGCCAACCGTCCGCTGCTCTGGCTGGGCAGTCTCTCCTACAGCCTCTATCTGCTGCACCAGAACATCGGCTATGGCGTTATGGACCTGAGCTACGCGTCCGGACTGCCCGGCTGGCTGGGGGTGGTGCTGGCGTTGACCACGGCCCTTACGCTGGCAGCACTGGTGCACTACACCATTGAAAAACCCGCCCTTTCAGCTTTCCGCCGCTGGCGACGCCGAAGCGAGAAGCCGACGGCATCCGTCCTGACGGAATGACGTGCCTCAAACGCAGTCGTTCCGATTGTTGTCTAGACTGTCTGTCATCGCCAATGGTCACCCCGTTGCCCGGACAACACCCGCTGTAGGAGCCCACCATGGAAATAAAAACCTATGAGGAGCTGATTGACTGGACGCGCCAGCTGCATGCCCACCTGGCAAGAAGCCTTCAGGCATCGGCCGAGAAAGCCACGGATGAACGAGCCCGCGCCCTGCTGGATTACATCAGCACCCATGAAGCCAAGCTGGAACAGGCAGTGGCTGAATTCGAGAAACAGGCCGACCCCAAGGCCATGCATACCCGGCTGTACGATTACGCGAATCACAAGCCCATTGAATCCCACCGGACCATTGATACCCACTACGCCGAGCTGGGCTTCTCCGACATCGAACGGGAAGTCTTTGATTTTCATGACCAGGTTATGGAACTGTATGACACCTTGATCGGCAAGGCAGAAATCCCCGAGGCCAAAGCCCTGCTGGAAGACCTCAAGGCCCTGGAAGAGCACGAGGCCATGCGCCTTGCCCGCCAGATCGGTAGCGCTGATGACCTGTAGCCGCCTAAGACCAAGGTCGTAAACCGCCCTCTTTTGATTCAGTTTTCCTACTACAATTGCTAACTTGAAGGCCCGACAAGCGCTGGCTCTTTCCCAACGGAATGGGCTTATAAATAAAACGAGAAGAGGTAAGAAGAGCAATGAAGATTCGTTCTGTTCTTTCCGCGGCCGTGCTGGCCGTGAGCACTGTGTTCGCGTCCACGCAGGCCCTCGCACAGGAAAAATTCACTCTGCGTCTGGCAGAAACCTGGGGCCCGAACTTCCCGATTTTCGGCGAAGCCACCAAGAACATGGCCGAGATGGCCGAAAAGATGTCCGATGGCCGCTTGCGCATCCGCATCGATTCCTCCAACAAGCACAAGGCTCCGTTCGGCGTCTTCGACATGGTCAAGGCCGGTCAGTACGACATGGGCCACTCGGCGTCCTACTACTGGAAAGGCAAGGTGCCCAACACCCTGTTCTTTACTAGCATGCCATTCGGCATGACCGCACAGGAGCAGTACGCCTGGTTCTACTACGGCGATGGCATGGAGCTGATGCAGGAAGTGTATGAGCCCCATAACCTGATGTCCTTCCCGGGTGGTAACACCGGCATCCAGATGGGCGGCTGGTTCCGCAAGGAAATCAACTCCGTTGACGACCTGCAGGGCCTGAAAATGCGTATTCCGGGCTTTGCCGGCGAAGTCTTCGCCGAAGTGGGCGTCAGCCCCACCAACATCGCCCCGGGCGAGCTGTACACCGCGCTCGAGCGTAACACCATCGACGCCGTTGAATGGGTAGGTCCGGCTCTGGACCTGCGTCTGGGCTTCCAGCAAATCGCCGACTACTACTACACAGGCTGGCACGAGCCTGCCACCGAACTGCAATTCCTGGTGAACAAGAAGACCTGGGAAAAGCTGCCGGCTGACCTGCAGGAGATCCTGCGTATCTCCATGCGTACCGCCGCCTACGACATGCTGATCCAATCCCAGCATGAAAATGCCAAGGCCTGGGCCACCATCAAAGAAGAGCATCCGGAGCTGCAGGTCAAGCAGTTCCCGGAAGAGGTGTTTGAAGCCATGTACAAGGCTAACCAGAAGCTTCTGAAAGAAGCGGCTGAAGGTGACGAACTGGCTTCCCGGATTGTTGCCTCCCAGGAGGAATATTTGGAGAAGTCCCGCGCTTACACGGATATTTCCGAGCGCGCATACCTCAACACCATGGCTGAAGTCGAGTAAGATTAAGGCCATCAAGGAGCCGGGATCGCTCGCCGAGTGATCCCGGTTTTGTTGTTTATGGGGAGTCGATCGACGACGACCAGATAGCAAAACGCACCAAACCGCGAGGCGGAGGGTTTTTGATGCGGTGGATAATTAAACTCGACGAAGGCCTCGGCCGTTTATCCACATTCTGTGGGTGGATTGCCTGTATTGCCATGATCCTGATGACGGCCAACGTGTTTTACGATGTGGTCGCCCGATACCTGTTTAACTCGGTTTCCATCGGAATGCAGGAAATGGAGTGGCACCTGTATTCGGTTGTCTTCCTGTTGGGTATCCCCTACGCCCTGCGGGCCGACGGCCATGTTCGGGTGGACGTGTTCTACGCCAGATGGGGTAACAAGGCCAAGGCCTGGGTCAACCTGATCGGCGCCGTCATTTTTGTGCTGCCCTTTGCTTACCTGATCGGCACCTACGGTTACGAGTTCGCCCTGGACTCCTACAAGATGGGCGAAAGCAGTGGCGACCCCGGTGGCCTGCCGCATCGCTTCATCATCAAAGCGGTTATTCCTTTTTCTGCCTTTTTCATCGCCACCGCCGGCCTGGGCATGATCACCCTCGCTCTGCGGGTTATGTCCGGTGAGAAAAGCTACGAAGTCGAGCACAGCGCAGGAGGCCTGGCATGATCGGAATCATCATGTTCGGCGTGGCCCTGGTCATGCTGATGCTGGGCTTCCCGGTAGCCTTTACCTTTGGCGGCGTGGCCCTGTTCTTTGGTGTCTTCGCCGAGGGCATGGATCTGTTTGCCTTCATGCCCTTCCGCATCATGAGCGTCATGCAGAACACCGTACTGATGGCCGTGCCCCTGTTCATTTTCATGGGCGTGGTGCTGCAGCGTACCCGACTGGCTGAACAGCTGCTGACCTCCATGGGCCGGTTATTTGGCGGGCTCCCCGGTGGCCTGGCCATCTCCACCATCCTGGTAGGAGCCCTGCTGGCGGCATCCACCGGTGTGGTCGGCGCCAGTGTCGTCGCCATGGGCCTGATTTCCCTGCCGGTAATGCTGGCTCACAAATACGACAAGCGCCTGAGCACAGGCACCATCTGCGCCTCCGGCACTCTGGGGCAAATCGTGCCGCCATCCATCATCCTGATCATTCTGGGGGATGTGCTGGGCCTGCCCGTGGGCGACCTGTTCAAGGCGGCCGTCTGGCCCGGCGTGGTGCTGATCGGCCTGTACATCATCTACATCCTGATCCTTACCCGGCTCAAGCCGGAAACCGCGCCGGCCATGCCCGAAGACCCCACCCGCTCCCGCAAGCAGGAAATCGTCTCTGCCCTGCTGGCGATCATTCCGCCTCTGGCACTGATCATTGTGGTGCTGGGTTCCATCTTCAGCGGCATCGCCACGCCGACCGAGTCTTCGGCCCTGGGCGGCGTTGGTGCGATCATCCTGGCGATCATCTACCGCCAGTTTTCGTTCAAGATGGTGTGGGACAGTGCCAAGGATACGGTGAAGGTCACAGCGATGGTGTTCGCCATCCTGATCGGGGCGACGGCTTTCTCCATGGTGTTCAGCTACACCGGTGGTGACTACATCCTGGAAGACTGGCTGCACGCGCTGCCGGGCGAGCAGTGGGGCTTCATCATCCTGGCCATGCTGGTCATCCTGGTGCTGGGTTTCTTCATCGACTTCGTGGAGATTTCCTTCATCATCGTGCCAATCCTGGCACCGGTGGCCGAAGCCATGGGCATCAACATGCTGTGGTTCGCCATCCTGATTGCCATGAACCTGCAAACCAGCTTCCTGACCCCACCCTTCGGGTTCTCGCTGTTCTACCTGAAAGGGGTGGCCCCACCGGAAGTACGAACGGTGGACATCTACCGGGGCATTATTCCGTTTATTGCCATACAGATACTGGTCCTGGCACTGATCGTGATCTTCCCTGAATGGTTCGGGATGAGTTCGACCTACTGACGCCAACCGGAACCGGGCTCCTGGAGCCCGGTTTTTTTTGGCCTTGAGCACCCTGCCCTTGCACTACCGGCATTCCTTTCTGGCCTCTTCCAACCTGACAAAACTGGACCTTTTTCTATACTTAACTTAGACATGGCGATTCTCAGACCCGTAGTCGGGACAAGCCCTTACGCAGTGTCCTCCGCCAGCACGGCGTTGAGATCAGGAAGGGAGAAATGGATTTATGACCGAGAATACCGCTCAGAAAACCGAGCAGACGAGATCGACAGGCAAGACCCACGTGCTGACCCTGCCCACCGAGGCGAGCAACGCTGATCGCCAGCCCCATACGTACGAACGCTGGCTGGTTGCCAAGCTCATGCGTATGGCGGGCTCGCCGCCCATCCGCTTCCGGCTGTGGAATGGCGATGTGATCGAGCCCGAGAAGGCCGAGGCCCAGTTCGTCATCCATTTAAAAGATCCCAAAGCCCTCTACTCCCTGGTGGCCAATCCCAACCTGGCATTTGGCGACCTGTACAGCGCAGGCCGACTGGACGTGGAAGGCGATTTGCCCGAATTAATGGAAGCCCTGTACCGTTCGGTACACCGGGCCAAACAACAGTGGCCACGCTGGCTGGATGCCGTGTGGCGCAACCACAACCCGCGCTCCACCGGCATCAGTGAAGCCAAGGAAAACATTCATCACCACTACGACCTGGGCAACGAGTTTTACCGCCTTTGGCTGGACCAGGCCGCCATGCAGTACACCTGCGCCTACTACGAGAAACCGGACCTGACACTGGAACAGGCTCAGCTGGCCAAGCTGGAACATGTATGCCGGAAACTGCGCCTGAAACCCGGCATGACCGTCGTGGAGGCCGGTTGCGGCTGGGGTGGTCTGGCTCGTTACATGGCCCGCCACTATGGCGTGAAGGTGTACTCCTATAACATCTCCAGGGCGCAACTGGCTTATGCCCGCGAGGAATCGCGCCGGCAGGGACTGGATCATCTGGTGACCTACGTCGAGGACGATTACCGGAACATTGCGGGCGAATACGATGCCTTCGTCTCCATCGGCATGCTGGAACACGTTGGTAAGGACAACTTTCCCGCCCTGGCCGAGCTGATCAAACGCAGCCTGAAGCCGGGGGGGCTGGCACTGCTGCACAGCATCGGCCGAAACCGCCCCATGCTGATGAACGCCTGGATCGAGAAACGCATCTTTCCCGGCGCCTACCCGCCGAGCATCGGCGAGTTCATGTCCATTTGCGAACACTCGGATTTCTCCGTACTGGATGTGGAGAACCTTCGGTTGCATTACGCCCAGACGCTTAGGCACTGGATGGAACGCTTTACCGAGAATCAGGCCCGGGTCACTGACATGTACGACGCCCATTTCACCCGGGCCTGGCAGATGTACCTGGCCGGCTCCATCGCCGCCTTCCGGGCGGGTTCCCTGCAATTGTTTCAGGTGGTGTTTACCCACGGTGACAACAATCAGCTGCCGCAAAACCGGTGTGACATTTACAGCTCGCCTGCCGCGCCGGAGGATGTCTGATGGAGTACTACGACCTGATCATCGTGGGTGCGGGCCCCGCGGGCTCCACCCTTGCCCATCGGTTGAAAAACACCGGCAAGCGGGTGCTGATCATCGACAAACAGACTTTTCCCCGGGACAAGACCTGTGCCGGCTGGGTCACCCCGGCGGTCTTTGAATCCCTGGACATCGACCTGAACGATTACCGGAAGGGCCGGACCCTGCAGCCTATCCAACGATTCCGCATTGGCATGATGGGGCAACCGGCGGTGGAAAATGACCACCACAAAGTGGTCAGCTACGGCATCCGGCGGTGTGAATTCGATGCGTACCTGCTCGACCGGGTGGCGGCTCCGAAAGCACTTGGCACACCGGTCAAATCGATTGAACGCCAGTCTGGCAATTGGGTGATCAACAACTCCTGGGAAGCGCCCCTGCTGATTGGTGCCGGCGGTCATTTCTGCCCGGTCGCCCGTTTGCTGGGTGAGGGCCCCGGCAGCCATGAGACCATCGTCGCCGCCAAAGAAGTCGAGTTCGAAATGACCCACGAGCAGGCCGAGAAGTGCCAGGCCCGGGGCGACACGCCGGAACTCTGGTTTTGTAAAGACCTCAAGGGCTACGCCTGGGTATTCCGTAAGGGCAACTACCTGAACATCGGACTGGGCCGGGAGGATAACCAGAAGCTGACCGACCACCTGGAAAGTTTTGTTGAAGAAATGAAAGCCTCCGGACGCATACCGAACGACCTCCCCGGCCGCTTTAAAGGCCACGCCTACCTTCTGTACGCCCACGCCGAACGCCCGCTGGTGGACGACGGCATTATGCTGATTGGTGATTCCGCCGGACTGGCCTACACCCAGAGCGGTGAGGGCATCCGCCCTGCCATTGAGTCCGCCATGATGGCCGCTGACGTCATACGCGATGCCTCGGACTACTCGGCGGCGTCCCTGCAGGTTTACGGCGACGCCATCGCCGAGCGGTTTGGCACCCGGGCCACCGACATGGAACCTGTCTGGCAAGTACCGGACTGGGTCAAAATGCCCCTGGCCAGCGCGCTGATGCGCTCACACTGGTTCACTCGCAAGGTGGTAACGGAGAAATGGTTCCTGCACCAGGAAACACCGCCGCTGAAACGGGCAGTGTGATCTCCTCCCGCAATCAACGTAAAAAAAGGCGGCCCCATGGCCGCCTTTTTGTTAGATCATTGGATCGTAGGTATTACTGGCCTAGATAACTGCGATACATCCACACGGTTTTTTCCTGCTGGGAAATGTAATCACTCATCAGAGCGACGGTACCTTCATCTTCCGCCTCGCCGGCAAGACTGAGCAGATCGCGTTGTTTGGCAATCAGCGTCGCAAAACTCTCTGCGATGTAGCCGACCGCCTCCTTGCCGTTCGACACGTCTTTGCGCTCGGGAACGGCTGACGCCTGGATGTAATCACTGTAAGCGTGGGCCGGTGTGTGCCCGAGCGTCAACACCCGCTCTGCGATCTCATCGATCTTCAGCAGCAAATCGGTGTAGAGCTCTTCAAACTTCACGTGCAGTTCGAAGAAGTTATCCCCTTTGATGTTCCAGTGATAACCGCGCACGTTCATATAGAAGATCTGATAGTTCGCCAGCAGATCGTTCAGGGCCTCTGTCAAACCGGCTGTTTTGTCCGTATCCAATCCGATGAAATTCTTGGTCATGGTTGGCTCCTTCTGTTTTCCGCTGAATCAATGACCCTCACATTACGGACCCAAGGCTTGTTGAGCCAGTGAAGTTAGCCAATCCAAAGAATAGCTTAACCCTATTGCAAACGCGCTTTAAATAGATTTATTGGTACTTTTATCAGAATCATCAGACGCCGGGACCACACTCCATGCAACCTTCTGCCGGCTCCTGTCCGATACTCAGGTTGCGGTTCAGCTGCTTCAAAGCGGTCCTTAAACCCTCCTCCACCACCGGATGGTAGAACGGCATCTCGAGCATCTCACTGACCGTTAATCGCCGTTGCACGGACCACGCCAGCAGATGGGCCATATGCTCGGCCGCCGGTGCAAACAGCTCAGCGCCCAGAAACTGTCCGGTTCCCTGCCGGGCGTACACCCGCAGCAAGCCCCAGTTCTTGCCCATGATCAGGCTCCGGCCCTGGTCTTCAAACGACACTTCCCCTACCGCAAAACAGCCTTTGCACTCCTCATCCACCTCATCCAGCGTCAGCCCCACGGAGGCAATCTGGGGATCGGTAAACACAATCGCCAGCGGCGTGCGGCGGAGCCCGGCGCGCACCTCCGGATAGGCAGCGGCATTGTCCCCGGCAATACGTCCTTCATCAGCGGCCTCGTGCAACAGCGGCTTCAGCTGGTTGGCATCGCCGGCGATGAAGATATGACTGTCGCCACACCGCATGGTGTAGCGATCAAAACTTGGTACCCCGCTGTCCTCCAGATCAACACCAGCGTTCTGGATATCCAACCCATCCACATTGGGCTGCCGCCCGGTAGCCGCCAGCACGTAGTCAAAGGTTTCGGTAATCTGGCCCTGTTCCGGATGCCGGTAAGTGATGGCGACCCCATCGCCTGTGCGTTCCAGGTGTTTTACGTCCGCATCGGGGTCGAGAGGAAATTCTTGATTGAAGGTTTCCAGGGCGTAGTCCCGGATCGCATCATCCCGGATCGGTCCGACCGCGCCACCGATGCCAAACATGCGCACCCGAACCCCAAGCCGGCTTAACGCCTGGCCCAGTTCCAGCCCGATCACGCCCGGGCCAAACACCGCGACGGAGTCCGGCAAATCCTGCCATTCAAAGATATTGTCATTGATCACCAGACGGTCCCGGGCTTCCTCGAGCATTTTGGGAACCGCTGACCGGGACCCGGTGGCGATAATGATCCGCTCGGCCTGGATTTCCAGATCAGACGTACGGTCACGTTCCACCATCAACCGATGTGGATCCACGAACCGGGCATGGCCCAGCACCCGATGCTCCTTCGGCAGCTTCTCGACCGAGCGGATCACGCCCTCCACAAACTGATCCCGCTCCCGGCGAACCCGGCTCATAACCGCTTGCCCGTCGATGCGAACCTGTCCGGCCGTGACACCAAAGAGCGAGGCATTCGCCATCTGATGCGCGCTATCAGCGGCGGCGATCAACAGCTTGCTGGGCATACACCCCACCCGGGCGCAGGTAGTACCGTACTGGTCCGCCTCGATCATCACCACCCGGTCGGTTACCTTTCGCACACGCTGGTAGGCCACCAGGCCAGCCGTGCCCGAGCCAATAATCGCGACATCCACATCACGCTTTTCCATCCAATACTCTCCTTGCCGGTGATCCGGTAACGGGATGCTGGTCGGCAACCCGGGTGTCTTTTCAGTATAGAAGCCGTTGCAACCCATCCGGAGATCCGGGGCGGACACGCCCGGCGAATTGGCTTAAGCTGTCGCCCTGCTAAAACGACGGCCAGAGGAGATGGAAACGGCGTGCAAAACTATTGGGCGGAATTCGTGACGGTAGCCGTGGTGCACTTGCTGGCAGTGGCCAGCCCGGGGCCGGATTTTGCCGTGATGCTGAGGCAGGCGCTGAGCCAGAGCCGCAGCAACGCCCTGCTAACGGCTGCGGGAATTGGCTTGGGCATTCTGGTGCACGTAAGCTATTCGCTGCTGGGAATAGGGCTGCTGATACAACAGTCGGTATGGTTGTTTAATGTGCTCAAGGTCGTCGGCGCCCTCTACCTCACCTGGATCGCCCTTCAATGCCTGAAGGCCAGGGCTGGCGATGTGCAACTGGAAAGCGCAACGGGACGCGGACAGACCGGCTTCGCGGCGTTTCGGCTGGGGTTCCTGACCAACACCCTCAACCCCAAAGCGACCCTGTTTTTTGTATCCCTGTTTTCCGTGGTGATCAGTCCGGATACCCCGGTGCTGATGCAGGCCGGCTACGGTCTATACATGGCGCTGGCCACAGGCCTGTGGTTTTCCCTGGTGGCGGTTTGCTTCACCATGCCCAGGGTGCGACAGCAGTTCACGCGCTTCGGCCACTGGCTCGACCGCCTCATGGGTGGCGTGCTCCTGCTGCTTGCCGGGCAGCTCCTGCTGGCTACAGTGAGCGGATCAGAGACTCCGTCTGCGCCCAGCCCAGACACGGATCGGTAATCGAGCAGCCGTAGATCAGGTCCTCGCCATCGTTCTGGCGGCCTGGCTCGAGGAAGCTTTCCAGCATCAAACCCCGAATATGGCGCAGTCCGTTACGCTGCTGGTCCATCACCTGCCGGGCAATATCCACCTGACGCTCGGCCTGCTTGCAGGCGTTGTCATGACTGCAATCGACCATGACCGACGTCAGCAGTTCGTGTTCGGCAAGATTGGCCGCAGCCGCAGCAATACTGTCAGCATCGTAGTTGGTGATGCCCCGACCGCCCCGCAACACCAGATGGGTGTCCGGGTTGCCACTGGTGCTGATCATGGCTGGCGCACCGGTGGCGGATACGCCCATATGATGATGGGGATGCGCCGCCGATTTCATGGCGTTGATGGCAACACTGACCCCGCCATCGGTTCCGTTCTTGAAGCCCACGGGCATTGGCAAGCCGCTGACCATTTCACGGTGTACCTGGGATTCTGTGGTGCGGGCACCGATGGCCGTCCAGCTCACCAGATCACCCAGGTAATCCATAGCGAAGGGACTCAGTGCTTCGGTGGCGAGTGGTAAGCCCATGGCAGACAGGTTACACAGCAGCCGGCGGGACCGCACCAGACCACTGTGTATATCACCGCTGCCGGTGCGCTCAGGATCGTACAGCAGACCTTTCCAGCCAACACTGGTACGGGGCTTTTCCAGGTAGGCCCGCATCACGATAAGGAAGCGGTCACTTACCTCGTCCGCCAGGCGCTTGAGCTTTTCACCGTATTCCAGCGCCGCCACTTCGTCGTGAATGGAGCAAGGCCCGACCACCAGCAAGGTACGGTGATCATCGCCCCGAAGGATGTTTCGAATCGCCGACCGATGCTTCGCAATCCGTTGCGCCACGCCAGCTTCCAGTGGCATGGCCGCCCGCAGGGCTTCCGGTGTCGGCAGTGCAGTTTCCGTGCGCCGTCCTTTCATGGCTTCAAACGCTACCTCGTTCAGTACCTCGGTGCTTGGCGGCATGTTCATGTCAGTGGTCCCATTTCCCTGTGTCAGAATCAAAAAAGCCCCGGCTGGGCTACCAGTCGGGGCTTTTTGAATCCGGTGGCAGCCTGGTTTGTCTGCCGGGCTGCCTTCCTCGTTGTTCGTTTGATGAAGATCTTACGGGCGGCCCGGGCTCTGGCTAAAATAAAAGCCATAACCAAACCACCAAGAAAACACAGCAGCGCCTGCCGCCTTCAGGTTTTCACCGAAAGCGCTCAGAACGTTCAATTGACAGGTAGCGTGTGTCGTCTTCATGCTGATCAATATATACCCTGCATTTCGGGCTTGGCAACCCCGAAAGCCCAAAGATCCGAATTCGTCGACCAAAGACGGGACCGCTCATGACTGATGTTCAAAACGTTCGCCTATGGAACCGGCCTTCGATTCTGACCCTGGCCACCGCCCTGCTGCTCGCACTCTCCCTGACGGGAAACACGGCTCAGGCGCAAACAGACACACGAATCTACGACGTACAGAATCGCGCTGCTGAAGACATCGCAAGCCAGATCCGTGATCTCTACCAGGACACATCCATGACCGTCACCGCAAGGGGGCAGCGGCTCGTGGTTCGGGGGGACAGGCAGATTCTGGAGGAAGTTGGCACACTGGTCACCGTGCTGGACGTGGCGCCGGTTCAACTGAGAGTGACGGTTCGATCCAGGGAGGATATTGGCGGTAAACGCTCCGGCGCGGGAGTCTCCGGCTCCTCCAACCAGCTGACACTGAATGCCGAACGCAAGGTCATCAGCACCAGCAGCTCCCGTCAGCGAAGCCTGATTGTGCAGGACGGTCAGTCCGCCCACATCACCTCCGGCCAGGTCCGTACCCTGCCCTTCTCCATTCAGGGCGGGCGCAACCCGGCGGCCATACTGGAACGGGTTGAGACCCGCAGCGGTTTCCTGGTCAGCCCGCAGATGATTTCCGACCAGGCGATTGAGTTGAACATTATGTCGTTCGAGGAAGACCCCGCGGCCCTACCGGGCTACGACACCGAAGCGGTGGTTACCATGCGGCGGGTAGAGCCCGGCCAATGGGTGTCACTGGGCAGCACATCAACCCAAACGAGCAATCGGCAATCCGGCATAACGTACAGTGTGAATGGCAATCAGGCCCAGTCCATGAGCTACGAAGTGAAAGTAGATATCCTGCCCTGACGGTCAGGCATGAAGTTCATGCAGAAGCACGTCCCGGGCCTCGTTGATCTTGGCCGCTAAATAGTCGTTTCCGCCGCGGTCCGGGTGGAGCTTCTGTATCAGCCGGCGGTGGGCAGCAACGATCTCGTCCTCGCCACAACCAGGGGCGACGCCAAGAACCTCGCAAGCCTCCGACCGGGTCATCATCGAACGGTCAACCGGACCCTGTTGCCGGCCCTGCCTGGGGCCATGACTACCCGGCCCCAGATGTTCTTTGACGCGGGGCACCAGCGACAGCAACCCCGGCAGTTTGCGCAATAAGGGAATAAGTGCTGCGACGGCGGCAGTTAACACGTGCACCCTGCCGGTCAGCACCATAAACAGCAGCAGCGCCCCACCAGCCACCAACGCGATTTTCCAGACAGCGTCCTTTTTCTTCTCCGGGCTGAGCGCCCCCCACTTCTTGAGGATAACGAAGGCGGCGGCCGTCAGTGCGATGCCCAGAATCCAGTGCATGGTCAATCCCTTGGAAACAAACAGATGCTTATTGTGTCACTTGAAGATGCCACGGTTCCAGCACAAAGCCAATCGCACAACCAATCCATCCGTACTGGTCTGTACGTAATGGGGCGGGCAATCGAGTGACAAAACCAGGCCCGTTTTGTAGGATGCTACCCTTTTCAGGGCAGATGCCAGTCAGCAAAGACCTTGAGGTGGTTGCGGTTACCAGGCCGTGACAGCGCCGGTCTGTTGATTGGCCTGAACTCTTAACCAGACTGAACTCCGTTTTTCAGGACCCGTCATTATGCGCACAGCTTCCCGCTTCGTGATCGTACTCATTTTTCTCGGTGCCGTTCTCGGTGGCATCTTTGGCTACAAGTTTTACCAGTTCGGCCAGTTCAAGGAGATGATGAGCAAGCCGCAGCCGCCGGTTCAGATTTCCGCGGTTGACGCGACAAAGGAATTCTGGACTCCGGCCATCAAAGCCGTTGGCAGCATCGAGGCGGTGAATGGTGTTCAGGTGGCCAACGAGGTGCCGGGTGTTATTCAGTCCATCAATTTTGAATCCGGCGACTCCGTCAAACAGGGCGACGTCCTGATCCGACTGAACACCGACATCGATGAAGCGGCGCTGAGAACCCGTCGTGCAGAGGCGGAGCTGGCCGCTCAGGAATTCAAGCGCGTGTCGGACCTGCTACCCAAGCGGGCAGTATCCCAGTCCCAGTATGACGAAGCCAAGGCCAACTTTGACGCAGCCCGGGCCAGGGTTAACGAAGCCGAGGCCACGCTGAGCAAGAAGGTGATTCGCGCTCCGTTCGACGGCACCCTCGGCATTCGCATGGTGGACCAGGGCGAATACATCGCCACCGGCACGCCGATTGTCGAGGTCAACATGCTGGCCCCGATCTACGTGGATTACACACTGTCTGAAAAGAACCTGCCGGAAGTGGCCACCGGCTACCCGGTGGTTGCCACCGTAGCAGCGGTACCGGACCAGCAGTTTGCCGGTGAAGTCAGCGCCATTAACACCTCGGTGAACCCGGAAACCCGTACAGTGCGTATCCGCGCCACCCTGAGCAACGACGGCAACCAGCTGCGCCCGGGCATGTTCGCCACCGTGATGACCCGCCAGCCGAAAGACGACGAAGTGATTACCGTGCCTCGTACTGCGGTGTCCTACAACACCTACGGTGACTTTGTCTTTGTGGTGGAGGAAAACGGCGAGGGCACTCTGGTGGTGAACCGTCGGACCGTGGACACCGGTGAGACCCGAGAAGGCCGTGTCGCGGTTCTGTCCGGCCTGGAAGAAGGCGAGACTGTGGTGTCCAAGGGTCTGCTCCGCCTGCGCGCCGGCCAGTCGGTGGAAATTCAGCAGGAGGCGGATGCCGCCACGGAGGCCACTGACTGATGAAATTCACCGACATATTTATCCACCGTCCAGTATTGTCGACGGTGGTCAGCCTGTTGATCCTGCTGCTCGGTGCCCGGGCCGCATTGGAAATGGAAATCCGCCAGTACCCGGAGCTGGAAAGCACTACAGTGACGGTGACCACCGCCTATCCTGGCGCCAGCTCGGATCTGGTCAAGGGATTCATCACTACACCGCTGCAGCAGGCCATTGCCGAGGCCAGTGGCATTGATTACCTGACCTCGACCAGCTCCCAGGGCGTTTCCACCATCGAAGCAAATATGGTGCTGAACTACGATGCCAACGATGCGCTGGCGGAAATCCAGGCCAAGGTGGCCAGTCAGCGCAACGTGCTGCCTGCCGAAGCCCAGGATCCGGTGATCACCTCCACCACTGGCAATTCCACGGCCCTGATGTACATCGCCTTTTACAGCGAAGAGCTGGCCGTACCGCAGATCACCGATTACCTCACCCGGGTGGTTCAGCCCCGCTTGCAGGCACTGTCCGGCGTGGGCAAGGCCGACCTGATCGGCCGCAAGTACGCGCTGCGAGTCTGGCTGGATCCGGAGCGGTTGGCCGCGGTGGACATGACCCCACCGGAAGTGGCCGCCAAACTGCGGGCCAACAACTACCAGGCAGGCGTCGGCAACACCAAAGGCAAGTACACGGAAATCGCCCTGACCAGCGACACCGATGTCGCCGATCCGGATCAGTTCCGCCAGCTGGTAGTGAAGCAGTCCGGCGGCACCCAGATCCGCCTGCAGGACATTGCCCGGGTGGAACTGGGCTCGGAATCCTATGATCAGCTCGCGCTTTATAAGGGCCAGCCCGCTACGTACGTGGCTATCGAACTGGCCCCCGGCGCCAACCCACTGACCGTCGCCGGACTGGTGAAAGATACCCTGCCGGACATTGAGAGCCAGCTGCCTTCAGGCCTGAAAGTACGCCTGTCTTACGATGCCTCCGAGTTTATTGACGACTCCATCAACGAGGTAATCAAGACGCTGCTGGAAGCCATGGTTATTGTGTTGGTGGTGGTGTTTCTGTGCCTGGGTTCAATCCGGGCGGCCATCGTTCCCTCTGTGGCGGTTCCCCTGTCGCTGATCGGGGGCGCCTTCGTCATGTTGCTGCTTGGTTTCTCCCTGAACCTGCTGACTCTGCTATCCATGGTGCTGGCCATCGGGCTGGTGGTGGACGACGCCATCATCATGGTGGAAAACGTGCACCGGCACATCGAGCAGGGAGCCTCCCGCTTCGATGCAGCGATTCAGGGCGCACGGGAAATGGCCGTTCCCATTATTGCAATGACCACCACCCTGGTGGCGGTCTATGCCCCGATTGGTTTCATGGGCGGCCTCGTCGGTTCCCTGTTCACCGAGTTTGCCTTTACCCTCGCCGGTGCGGTGGTCATTTCCGGTATCGTAGCGCTGACTCTCTCACCCATGCTGTCCGGCAAGGTGCTCAAGCCTCACGGCGAATCCGGCAAGTTCGAGCAGGTAGTCGAACGCTCCTTCAACGGCCTCGCCAACGGCTACAAGAAAGCGCTTGGTTCCATGATGGAAACCAAGTCGGTGGTGGTGTTCTTCGCCCTGGTCGTCCTGGCATCGATCTACTTCATGGCGATGATGAGCAAGAGTGAACTGGCCCCCACCGAAGACCAGAGCATTTTGTTCTATCAGGGCCTCGGTCCTCAGACAGCAACCCTGGATTACTTGCAGGAACACGGTGATGAGATGCAGGATCGTATGTCCAAGCTACCGGGGTACAGCGAGGACTTCATGATCATCGGCTTTACCGGACCGAATGCCGTGTTCGGTGGTTACAAGCTCGAGCCCTGGAGTCAACGAGAGGTCTCGCAGTTCGAGGTTCAGCCCATGCTGGATGCCGAACTTAAGAAAGTAACGGGGCTGCAGACGGCCGTGTTCCCGCGCCCCTCCCTGCCGGGTGCGGGCGGCGGCCTGCCGTTCCAGTTCGTGATCACCACCGGCAACGATTATGCCCAGCTCGATCAGGTGGCCAGTGAAATGCTCGGCGAGGCGATGGGCAGTGGCAACTTCATGTTCCTGCGCAAGTCGATCAACTTCGACCGTCCCGTCACCCGTATTCATGTGGACCGGGACCGGGTCGCGGACCTTGGCCTGTCCATGCAGGATGTCGGTCAGGTACTTTCCAGCATGCTTGGCGGCGGCTACATCAACCGCTTCAGCATGGAAGGTCGCTCTTATCAGGTGATTCCTCAGGTGGAGCAAAGCTTCCGTCTGGACGAACAGGCCCTGAACGACTACTACGTACGAGCCGATTCGGGCGAACTGGTTCCGCTCGGCAGCGTGGTCAGCTTCAACCGGGACATCGAACCCTCGAGCCGAACCCAGCTGAACCAGCAGAACTCGGTCACCCTCGAAGGCGTGGTTATGCCGGGCGTGGCAGCCGGTGACGCCATGGCGTTCATGGAAAGCACCGCAGCGGAAGTTCTGCCCCAGGGCTTCACTTACGATTACACCGGCCAGAGCCGCCAGTTGGCGAATCAGGGCAGCGCCCTGGTGGTGACCTTCTTCCTGTCACTGCTGGTCATCTACCTGGTGCTGGCCGCCCAGTTCGAAAGCTGGCGTGATCCGTTCATCATCCTGGTGTCGGTCCCCATGTCGGTGGCGGGCGCCATGGCCTTTATCGTGCTCGGCTTTACCAGCATGAACATCTACAGCCAGGTAGGTTTGATCACCCTGATCGGGGTGGTTTCCAAGAACGGCATCCTGATCGTTGAGTTCGCCAACAAGCTGCAGATTGAGCAGGGCCTCAGCAAAACCAAGGCCGTGGTGGAAGCGGCAGCCATCCGGCTGCGTCCGATCATCATGACCTCACTGGCGCTGATCTTCGCCATGATCCCGCTGCTGATCGCCATCGGCCCCGGAGCGGAGAGCCGGTTTGCCATCGGCCTTACCATCAGCGCGGGCCTTGGCATAGGTACCCTGTTCACCATCTTCGTGCTGCCAGCGTTCTACATACTGCTGGCCCGGGACCACAGCAAAACGGCTCACTGATCAAGGTCGAACTAAAAGCCCGGTCACTGCAAAGTGCACCGGGCTTTTTTTCAGCATTCAGAAAAGGACAAGCACCTTTCTACCCTCTGGCCAATAAGTTAGGCTGTTATCGCATCCTCCCATGCATTACTGAGAGCAAGCCAACGTCGTGACTCTGGGTTCCCTATTCTGGCTTTTCCTGGCCGGCTTTGCCGTCTGGTACTGGTGGCGGGCCAAGGCCATCAAGGATTTTGTCCTGCAAGCCGCACATCGATACTGCAAGAGTATGGATGTGATGCTGCTGGACGATGCCGTCTACCTGCGTGGCTTGTGGTTCAAGCGGGACGACAACGGTCGTATCCGGGTCTGGCGCCGTTTCCTGTTCGACTTTACCTCCACCGGCGAAGAGCGCTACACCGGTCGGGTCATCATGCTCGGCCAGCGCATCCTGCACATGGAACTGGACCCCCACCGCTTTTCCTGAGCCCTCCCCCAAATGGGCGATACCCGCCTCTCCCCCATCGGCGAATACTTGATCCCGCATTAAAGACCGATGGCTGCATGGGCAGCCGTTACAAAAACAACAGGAGTCAATTATGCGTTCCCGTATGACCGCAGCGATTACGCTGGGGCTCGTATTGCTGTCAGCCTCATTCTTTTCACACGCAAGCTATACCAACACCCGCTACCCCATCGTGCTTGTCCACGGCGTTACCGGATTCGACACCATCGGCGGCCTGATCAACTATTTCCACACCATTCCCTGGAACCTGAGACGCAGCGGTGCCACCGTGCATAACGCCAGCGTCTCGTTCGTCAACAGCAGTGAGAAGCGCGGCCAGCAACTGGCCAGTTTCGTCAACAGTCTTGGCTACTCCAAGGTCAACCTGATGGCACACAGCCAGGGCGCGCCCACCTCCCGGGTCACCGCCTCGCTGATTCCTCACAAGATCGCCTCCATCACCTCCATCAACGGGGTGAACAAGGGTTCCAAGGTAGCCGACGTAATTCGCGGCATCATTCCACCTGGCAGTTATGTGGAGGGTGGCGCGGATGCCATTGCCCGCGCCCTGGGCGACATTGTGAACGAGCTGTCCGACGCCAATAACCCGCAGGATGGTGTTGCTGCGCTGGAAACCCTGACCACACGAGGTACCACCGCGCTGAACGACGCTCTTGGCTGGAAAGGCGTGAACAAATCCTCTTGCTCCGGCACGTCCGAAGACGTCTGGATCAACGGCAACAAGATCAAGTTCTTCTCCTGGACCGGCCGGGGCATCTGGACCAACATTCTGGACGTTTCCGACCCGTTCCTTGGCATCACCTCCAAGGCTTTCGGCAGTGAGCCCAGCGATGGTCTGGTTGGCGTCTGCGCAACCATGATGGGCCGTGTCATCGGCACCCATTACGACATGAACCACGTGGATGCCATCAACCATATCCTGGGCAATCGTTCGATCTGGGTAAACCCGGTCTCCCTGTACCGCAACCAGGCTAATCGTCTGAAAAACCGCGGCCTGTAATTCGAGGTAGGCATGAGACATCGTCCGTTGTTAAACCGTCGATGGCTCTCCGGCATCGCACTGTCAGCCCTGGTGGCTGGCAGTGCCATGTGGTTCCACCTGTCGGAGACCCGTACCGAAGTTCCGTTCGAACCGGGCGTCACCCGTGAGGTTCCCCAACCGGCGACCACCCCAGCCAAGTCAGCGCCGGAAACGCTGGAAGCCTGGCTGGGGAATCCCGACAAGTTTGCCGACGTGGTGGCAGCACGCACCCCGGCATCCCTGGGGCCCAGGCCCTTCGCCACCTCTCTTGAGGGTACCGAAATCGATGGCGCCCTGAAGGCTGACCACAACGGCGAACTGATCGTCGATCTCGAAACCCGGGATTTTTTCGACTACTTCATGAGTACCGTCGGAGAGGTGCCGCCGGAGGTTGCCCTGGAACAGGTCCGTGCACTTGCCTACAACAACTTGCCGGAATCAGCCGCCAGGCAGGCGATGGCAATACTGGATCAGTACCTGCATTTCAAAGAACAGGCGGTACTGATGCAGCAAAGGCCGCTCGACCCATCACGACAGAGTGATCCTGCCTACCAACGGGAGATGCTGCAGCAGGCGTTTGCCGAACTCAGGCAACTGAGGCAATCCATTTTCAGTCCGGATGTTCGTCAGGCCTTCTTTGGCCTGGAGGAAGCGTATGGCGAATACACCCTGGCAACGATCGACCTCGCCAGCCGCGAGGACCTCGGTACCGAAGCCAAAGCGGCGCTCGCCACCTGGCACCGGAACCAGTTACCGGAACCCCTGCGTGTCACCGAACAGGAAATGCTGGCAAGCCAGCAGGAAAATCTGCAGCGCATGGACATCATCGAAAGCTCGGTGTCCGCGGAATCCGCAGGTCAGCAACTGCTGGAGCGCGGCATGTCGCCGGTCGCTGCCGCCGAAGTGACCTCTTACCTGAACGAACGGGATGCGTTTGAAAAGCGCTTTGACCAGTTCAAGATCGCACTGTCTCAACTGGAGACCTCTGGCCTCGCCCCGGAAGATGAGGCCAGCCAGACCGAGGAACTGATTCAGCGTCACTTCCCGGACCAGAAGCTTCAGACCTGGGCCAGGCTCCAGATTTTGAGCAGTAATTGATCAGAATGTGCACCCACTCCCGCCCAAGGTTCGACGGCCAGCGTACACTGACAAGGCCAGGGACAGGGCAGGCACACGTGGACACGCAGGTTATTCGATCTCAGCAGGCAGCGGGCTTCCGCCGCCTGCACTTCAGTCAGGAACTGGAACCCCGGTATCAGGAGTTCCGCGCTTCCGTGGTTCGTGACCGGGCCAGGCTGGTGTCTGCCGCTGGCCTGATGCTGTTCTCGTCCTTCATCCTCGCCGATCTGTTGCTCCTTCCTGCCGAGCTGGCAAGCGTCACTATCGCTATCCGGCTGTGGCTGACACTGCCAACGATTACGGTGGTCTGGTGGCTGTCCTTCTGCCAGAAGCCGGCCAACATCCTGTTCGAACATCTTTACACCCTGGCCTATCTCATCGGCGGGCTGAGCGTTGTGGCCATTATTGCCGCGGCCCGGGTCCGGGACTTTCCCCTGCCCTACGAGGGTATGCTGCTGATACTGATGTTCGGCTACTTCGCCATGGGCCTGCCGTTTTTCGCGGTGTCCATTGCCTCGGCCCTCATCATCGCCGCCTATGTTGCCGCGGAGTTAGCCACCGGGCATCCCGTCACGCCCCTGCTGGTCAACCTGTTTTTCATCCTGACCGCCAACACCATTGGCATGGTGGGTTCCTGGCTGAGCGAATATCGGCACCGCGCCCACTTCCTCGACCAGAAGCTGATCGAGTTACTGCACCAGAGTGCAAAAGAAGAGAGCGAGCAAAAGGGACGATTGATTTCCGTGGCCAGCCACGACCTGCGGCAGCCGCTGAATGTCATCGCATTGATGCTGGACAATCTCTCACAGGCCCGACTGTCGGCCACTCACCTGTCCCTGATCCAGCGGCTTCAGCGCACTGTGGGGCATTTCCGCCAGCTGCTGAGCAACGTGCTCGACGTTTCCAGGCTGCATGAAGGCATGGTTTGTCCCCAGAACGAAGGTTTCACACTTACCCCGCTGATCGGACAACTGATCGACCTGACCGTGGATCAGGCAGCGATCCACCGAATAACCCTGGAGCAGGACACCATCCCGGCCAACCTGAGGGTCCATGCCGATCCGGATCTGCTGCTGCGGGTCCTGCAGAATCTGGTATTCAATGCCATTGATCACAGCGGGGGCCGTAATATACGTGTCTCTGCCAATCAGCGCGGCGATACGGTGCGGATAGAGATCAGCGATGATGGCGGCGGGCTGGATGACCGAATCAAACCGGACGTATTCAAACCCTACATCCGTGGCGAACATGGGCCGGACCACCCCGCCGGACTGGGTCTCGGACTGGCCATTGTGCAACAGCTGACACAGATGATGGGAGGGCGCTGCGGCGTTCGTTCATACCCTACCCAGGGCAGCAGCTTCTGGGTGGAACTGGCGGTCGCACCACCCCCTGACGAAACGGCGGCGACCGCCGAT
Organism: Marinobacter suaedae; assembly: GCF_030519635.1. NCBI lineage: Bacteria > Pseudomonadati > Pseudomonadota > Gammaproteobacteria > Pseudomonadales > Marinobacteraceae > Marinobacter > Marinobacter suaedae. The sequence continues at coordinate 1,062,017 of NZ_JAUMIS010000001.1, forward strand.
GCGGCGGGTGACGTGCCCCTCAGATCCAACCCATCTGCCGTGCCTGATTAACACACTCGGTTCGGTTGTGAACGCCCATGAGGGTAAAGATGGCCTTCAGGTGGGTTTTAACCGTGTGCTCGGTCAGATTCAGGCTCTGGCAAATTCGCTTGTTCGGAAACCCCTGCGCCAGCAAAAACAACACTTGCGTCTGACGAGGCGTAAGACCATGGACCTGATCCGTCGTCCGAGCACGGCCCGGGAAATAATCGGCTCCCTGACTGATACTCCGGCACATGGCGACCAGTGCCGTTCGGCCCGCCGACTTGGGCACAAACCCTCGCGCTCCGGCCGCCCTGGCAGCCCGGACCGTGGTTTCATCCTCGGAACTGGAAATGACCACCACCGGTACATCCAGCCCACGAGCCACAACCCGTGGCAACAACATCAGGCCGGTTTCCCCCTGTAGGGAAACATCCAGCAACACCAAGTCGACAGCCTGGCTTGATAAAACGTTTACCGCCTCGTCGACGGAGCTGGCTGTAGATACCGCACCCGTCAGGCCGGCCTGTTTCATCAGGCCACCCAGCCCCTGGGAAAACAACGAGTGATCATCAACAATCAGAACCCGGCCCAATGGCAGGCCCGGCCCAATCCCCGGGTTCCCTTTGGGTTGGGTTTCGGCCATGGAGTGTCTCATGATACCTCCGCATATTGTGATTGTTAGATACTGCGGACCACCCACTATAGGCCAGCACCGTGTTTATCACCCGGAGCCATTTAACACTTTTTGACAATTCATCAAGCAACCCGTCATGACGAGTGTCAGCCCTTGGATACCGACCAAAGTCTCACTCGAAATACGGCAACCACGTACCCCGGCCTTGCTAACAAGCGGCGCTTGGTTTCATATACTGATTCGGTCACTTTTTCACCACAGGCTGGGAATATGGATATCCACACCGAACATCGCTATGCCATTAACCTGAATGTCCGGGGCATTCAGCCGTCTTCCACCCTTCGCATCAATGAACTGAGCAACCACCTGAAGGCGGAGGGCAAGGACATCATCAAGCTGGGCCTGGGGCAGTCGCCCTTCCCGGTACCCGAACGGGTAGTCAGGGCACTGCAGGACCACGCACAGGAAAAGGACTACCTGCCAGTTAAAGGACTGAAGGGCCTACGCCAAGCGATTTCCGGATACATCAACCGGAAAGCCAAACTCAGCAGTAGCTGGGAGGACGTACTCATTGGCCCGGGCTCCAAGGAGCTGCTGTTCATCCTGCAGCTGGCCTACTACGGTGACCTGCTCATTCCCCGGCCAAGCTGGGTCTCCTATGCCCCGCAAGCGCGGATCATTGGCCGCTCCGTGCACTGGCTGCCAACCCACGCCGAGAACAACTGGCAACTGACCGCTGAAGAACTGGATATCATCTGCCGGGATGACCCCACACGCCCCCGCATCCTGATTCTCAATTACCCGTCCAATCCCACGGGCTGCACCTACACGGAAGAACAGCTACTGGCGATTGCCAACGTAGCCCGCAAGTACCGGCTGATTCTGCTGTCGGACGAAATCTACGGTGAGGTGCATTTCGAGGGCAAACACAAATCCATCGCCCGCTATTACCCCGAGGGCACCATCATCAGCACCGGCCTGAGCAAGTGGGCAGGGGCTGGTGGCTGGCGCCTGGGCACCTTCATCTTCCCGCCCGAGCTGCGGCCACTGCTGGACGCCATGGCCATTATTGCCAGCGAGACGTTCACCTCCACCAGCGCCCCTATCCAGTACGCCGCCATTCCGGCGTTCGAGGGCGGCGATGACATCGAGGAATACCTGGTTCAGTCGCGACGGGTGCTCAAGGTGATCGGGGAGTATGTGCATCGAAGACTCTCTGACATGGGCGCCGAGGTTCAGAAACCCGAGGGTGCCTTCTACCTGTTCCCGAACTTTTCCAGCTTCCGGGAGATCCTCGCCAAACGGGACATCAAGACCAGCCAGGCCTTTTGTCAGGCGCTGCTTGAAAGCACCGGCGTGGCGACTCTGCCCGCCAGTGATTTCGGCTTCGTGCCCGATCATCTGGGGGCCCGGCTGGCGTTCGTCGACTTTGACGGCGCACAGGCACTGACCATGGCAGCGTCCGAGTTTGGCGATTACGAGCTGAACGATGAATTCGTCCAGAAAGCCTGCCCGCGCATCGTCATGGCCATGGACAAAATGGAGCACTGGCTGGGCAGCCTCTGACCCGCCCGTGCTAGACTGGTGCCCTCAATTTGACTGCATTCTGGGGGCACCGTGACCAACCCGACATCCGTCACCGAGATCACCGATTTCGCCGAAACCATCGCCCGGGAAGCGGGTGAGCTGATTGTTCGTGAACGGGAACAGAATACCCTGCGCACGGATTACAAGGCACAAACGGAACTGGTGACCCACGCGGATGTGCTGGCGGATCAGCTTATCACCGACGCCATCCGGAAACGTTTTCCCGGGCACAGGATTCTGTCCGAGGAAACCATGCCGGACCTGAGCCAGGCCGAGCATCTGGACACGCCGCTGTGGATCGTCGACCCCATTGACGGCACTGTTAACTACGCCTACGGACACCCCCAGGTGGGGGTGTCGATAGCCTATGCGGAAATGGGGCGGGTTCAGGCGGGTGTGGTGCATGCGCCCTTCGCTGGCGAGACCTTCCGGGGTACACGCGGCGATGGCGCGACACTGAACGGCAAAGTTATACAGCACAGTGGCGCGACCGAACTGCGCCAGTCTCTGTTTGCCACTGGCTTTCCCTACACCAAGGACAACCTTGAGCCATTGGTCAAACGGCTGGATGCGATGATTCACCAGTGTCGGGATCTGCGCCGGATTGGCTCAGCGGCACTGGATATCTGCTGGGTGGCGTGTGGCCGACTGGATATCTACTACGAAAACGTCAGCCCCTGGGACTTTGCCGCTGCCCGCCTGATCGCGCTGGAGGCGGGAGCAACCGCAGGGCATTTCAGCGACGTTCCGGACGGCTACCCGGCAGACCTGTGGGGACGGGATATCCTGATCTCCGCCCCTGACATCTGGCAGGGCGCGCGCGAATTGCTAAGATCCGCGTCCGGTTACGCGTAGGCCGGTTGTTCCCAGACACTGTCGACCATCAGGCCCCAGCTCTCGTCCAGATCAGCCGATGGTAGGCGGCTGAAGGATGAGCGGATAAAGCGCTGGATTTTACCTTCGACAAACACCAGCACGAACTCGGCACCCCGTGCCGGACTGGTCCGGGGCCGAATGCCCTGGCGAATCTCGCCTTCCTTCAGAACCTGCCGGACCTGGGTTTCGAGGCGCTCGAAGAACTGGGATGCCCGTTTGCGTAGGGCCTCGTTCTCGCCCATCAGGGCATCACCGGTCAGCACGCAGCACAGGCCCGGATTCCGCTCGGCAAACACCAGGACCAGATGCACCAGCTGCTGCAGACGCACGGCAACATCGTCCTGCTCCTGCAGAATCGTCTGGCAACGGGTAAACACTGCCTCTTCCGCGAATTCGATCAACGCCTCGAACATCTTTCGCTTGCTGGGAAAGTGCCGGTACAGCGCGGCCTCGGTAACGCCAACGGATTTGGCCAGGCCAGCGGTGGTAATGCGGGCGCCCGGGTCGTTTTCTAGCAACTCCACCAGGGCGTGAAGAATCGCCTCGCGGCGACTGGTTTTTTGGTCGGTCATGACAGGACTGCAGTGCTCTGTTGTTCGTTGGCCGAGCCGACTCAGCAGCCGGCCCAGAAATTCTTATGAGGGGAATTGTGCACCAGATCAGAAAAAGGTGCCATCAATGGGCGACGATGCACTGGCATAGAGTTTCTTGGGCATGCGCCCGGCAAGGTAAGCTTCCCGTCCTGCATCAATGGCATAGCGCATGGCACGGGCCATCCGGACGGGATCTTTGGCCTGGGCAATAGCGGTATTCATCAATACCCCATCACACCCCAGTTCCATGGCAATGGTCGCATCCGAGGCCGTTCCCACGCCCGCATCCACCAGCACCGGCACCCGGGCATTCTCGACGATCAGGCGAATATTGTAACGGTTCTGGATACCCAGCCCCGAGCCAATGGGGGCGCCCAGCGGCATGATAGCGACACACCCCATTTCTTCCAGCCGCTTGGCCAGCAATGGATCATCGGAGCAATAGACCATGACCTTGAAGCCATCGTTCACCAGCGCTTCGGCCGCCAGCAGGGTTTCCGTCATGTCCGGATACAGGGTTTTCTCTTCCCCCAGCACTTCCAGTTTGACCAGGTCATGGCCATCCAGCAGTTCACGGGCCAGTTTGCAGGTACGAACGGCGTCTTTTGCGGTGTAGCAGCCGGCGGTATTGGGCAAGATGGTGTATCGGGCCGGCGAGATCACATCCAGCAGGTTGGGTTCGTCCGGGTTCTGGCCAAGGTTGGCCCGTCGCACGGCCACGGTAACAATGTCTGCTCCACTGGCTTCGATGGCCTGTCCGGTTTCGGTCAGGTCCCGGTACTTTCCGGTACCCACCAGGAGCCGGGAAGCGAACGTCTGGCCGGCAATGCGCAACGGATTGTCTTCAGGCAACGTATTCGATTGGGATTCACTCATAACCTTCCTTGCGTCTTCGAATGTATTGAGGGGCACTGCATGTGGGAAAGAGCTCAGGAATCAGCCGCCACCAATAGCCTGGACCACCTCCACCCGGTCGCCCTCGCTGAGGGTAAAATCACCATGTTGGCTACGCGGCACGATGTCCTCGTTAACCTCCACAGCCAGACGTTTTCCGGCGAGCGCCATCTGTTCTATCAGCGTCGAGACGGTCGCGCGGGAAGGTAGCTCCATCGATTCGCCATTCACGTGTACCAGCATCCGGTTTACCTCGTCGCCATCGTATCCAGCCAGCGGCTGAACCATCACGGTGCCCGGCGTAACGCCGCCACAATAATCAGTGCCCAGCCGGCCATCAAGCAAACCCCGCCCAGGGGAGTTACCGGGCCAACCCAGCGCATGTCGGTCAGCACCAGCAAATACAAACTGCCGCTAAACATCAGGATGCCCGTCAGAAACAAACCTGCGGCCATCATCAGCAAACGCCGGCTCAATCCGTTGGCCGACAGCAGCGCGACCAGCACCAGCGCAATGGCATGGTAGAACTGGTAAGTGACTGCGGTGTCGAATACCTCAAGCCCACGTCCTTCGAGTACCCCCCGCAGGGCATGGGCACCCATGGCGCCGGCAATGACCGACAACAGCGCCAGAAATGCGCCCAACACCAAAGGCAAACGCATCAGACGAGGGTTGTCGGCGGCCACAGGTTCAGCAGTCACAGTGCAGCTTCTCGCCGGTATCCAGATTCATGATGGTCAGGGCCCCGCCCCAGACACAGCCCGTGTCCAGGCCGATGAAGCGATCCTGCCCGGTCTCTCCTTCCAGCGCCGCCCAGTGACCAAACACGATCCGGACGTCGTCCTCCCGGGGGAACTCGAACCAGGGGGCATAGCCTTCGGGGGCGGTGTCGACACCCTCCTTGGAACTCAGTTCCAGCGCGCCGTGCTCGTCGATAAAACGCATTCGGGTGAAATAGTTGGTGACAACCCGCCAGCGCTCGGCACCCTCAAGCTTCTTGCTCCACCGGTCCGGCTCGTTACCGTACATGTGTGTGAAATACTCTTCGGCTTGCCTGCTCCGAATCACCGACTCCACCTCTTGCGCCAACGATACCGCCTGTTTGACGCTCCAGATATGGGGAATACCGGCATGGGCCATTACCAGGTTTCGTTTCTTGTCGTGGATACACAGCCGTTGTTGCCGGAGCCAATCCACCAGCCTGTCATGGTCGGGGGCGTCAAGAATGTCAGCAAAGGTATCTTTCTTGCGGGGCTGATGGCCGCCGATGGCAACCGCCAGCAGATGCAGATCGTGATTACCCAGCACCACCTGGGCGGACTCACCCATCTGCTCGATAAATCGCAGGGTTTCCAGGGACGACGGCCCGCGGTTAATCAGGTCCCCGGCCACCCAGAGCCGGTCCCGGGACGGCGAGAAAGACACCTTGTCCAACACTTCCCGAAGCCGGTCATAGCAGCCCTGAATGTCGCCAATGGCGTAGTCAGTCATTACTTACATCCGATACGTCTTCACTATCGCCTTTGTGTTCAGCCAGAAAGTCGGCAATACGCACATAATCCGCCAGTGTGAGGTTCTCCGGACGCAGCCCGTCATTGATGCCCATGCCCTGGAGCTGCTCGGCGGTCACCAGGCCACCCAGGGCCTTGCGCAGGGTCTTGCGGCGGGCGTTAAAGGCGGTGCGGACCACGGCCTGCAGCACCGTGAGGTCTGTGGCCGGATGAGGCAAGGTTTCATGGGGCACCAGCCGGACAATGGCGGAATCCACTTTCGGCGCCGGTCGGAAGGCCCCTGGCCCCACTTCGAACAGTGGCTGAACCTTGCAGAAATACTGGGCCATGATACCCAGCCGGCCATAGTTGTTATCGCCGGGTATCGCCGCCAGCCGCTGTACCACTTCCTTTTGCAGCATGAAATGCATGTCTTTCACCACGCCGGCCTGCTCAAGCAAATGGAAAATCAAGGGCGTGGAGATGTTGTACGGCAGGTTGCCGACGATCCGAAGCGGCTTGCCATCCCGAACCAGCTGGCTGAAATCGAACTTCAGCGCGTCGGCTTCGTGGATACGGAACTCCGGGTAATTGAAAAACTTGGTGCGAAGTACCGGGATCAGGTCGCGATCCAGCTCCACCACCTGCAGGGACGGATTGACCGCCAGAATCTCCTCGGTCAGGGCGCCCAGCCCGGGCCCGATCTCCACCATGGTGTCGTCGGGTTTGGGGTTGATCGACCGGACGATGCGTTCGATCACCCCGGGGTCATGGAGGAAGTTCTGGCCAAACCGTTTTCTGGCCTGGTGGCCGCCTTTGTTACTCACGAATCCAATCCTCGGTTCACGTTTTTTCGGCTTCGGGCCATGTGGGCGCCAACACGGATGGCGGTGTGCAGGCTGCCGGCATCGGCCTTGCCAGTCCCGGCCAGATCCAGTGCGGTACCGTGGTCCACCGACGTCCTGACAATGGGCAGGCCGAGGGTGACATTCACCGCGCGGCCAAAACCCTGGTACTTCAGCACGGGCAGGCCCTGGTCGTGGTACATCGCCAACGCCGCATCGGCCTGGTCCAGCCAGTGGGGCGTGAACAAAGTATCCGCCGGCAACGGCCCGATCAGCTTCAGACCCTCGGAACGCAGACGCTCCAGAGTAGGTTCGATGGTATCCAGCTCTTCGCGACCGAGGTGTCCGCCCTCACCCGCATGGGGATTCAGACCAGCCACCAGGATGCGCGGCTGTTCGATGCCGAAGAAGGTTCTAAGATCGGCATCAAGGATTCGGGCCACCTGTATCAGCCGCTCCGGGGTAATGGCCGCAGGCACATCCTTGAGCGGCAGGTGAGTCGTCACCAGCGCCACCCTGAGGTCGTCGGTAGCCAGCATCATCACCACCCGCTCCACACCACACAGTTCCTGCAGGAACTCGGTGTGGCCACTGAACTCGATACCTGCCTCGTTGATCACACCTTTGTGCACTGGCGCCGTCACCATGCCGTCGAACTCACCCTTCAGGCAGCCGCGGGCTGCAGTCTCCAGGGTTTCCAGTACATAAGCGCTGTTGGCGGGATCCAGTTTGCCGGCATCGACAGAGTGGCAACCGGCAATATCCAGCACCGACAGACTGCCGGCAGCCTGGGAGGGCGCATCACCTGGCGCCCAGTCATGCCAATTGACCGTCACACCCAGCAAACGAGCGCGGGCAGCCAGCAGTTCTTTGCTGGCCACCACCACAAGCCCTGCCTCACGGGGCTCGGCCGCAAGCTGCAGGCAAAGCTCCGGGCCTATGCCACCGGGCTCGCCGGCGGTCAGCGCCAGGGTCACAGGATCAGTCATGATTCGCGGCCGGCTTCCTCAGCAGTATCGTTATCAGCGTACTCACCCTTGAACTCGATAAAGGCCTCGTCCTGGATTTCTCTCAACCAGTTCTGCAGTTCGGCCTCGAACTTGCGACGATAGATCGCCTGACGCGCTTCGGACTGGCGCATTTCGCCACTCACATCCTTCTGACGGCGTTCCTGAACCTGAAGAATGTGCCATCCGAACTGGGACCGGAATGGCCCCTTCAGTTCACCGATGTTGGCTTCCAGCATGGCCTGCTCAAACTCGGGAACCATCTGCCCGCGGCTCACCCAGTCCAGATTTCCGCCATCGGAGCCTGAGACCGGATCGTCCGAAAATTCCCTGGCCAGCTCCGCAAAGTCGGCGCCCTGCTCCAGTCGACGGTACAGGTCGCGAATTTTGGCTTCAGCCTGAGCGTCCGTCACCGCCTCGGATGGACGAATCAGGATGTGGCGCGTCTTGTGTTGTTCTACCAGCTGCGCCTGATCACCACCGCGACGGTCCAACACCATCACCAGGTAAAAACCGCTGTTGTTCTCAAGGACTCGGGAAGGAACACCCACCGACAGGTCCGGTACCACCGGCGCAATCAGGGAGGGCAACTGGCTCTCTGTCCGCCAGCCCATATCACCACCCTCAAGGGCGTTGCTGGCATCGGATTCCGCCACGGCAACCTCACGGAAATCCCGTCCGTCGATAATCTCCTCGCGCAGGGCCTCGGCCTTGGTCCGGGCTTCGGCCACGGACTCCTCACTGCCCGGATCTTCCGCTTCAATCAGGATATAGGCCAGACGGTACTCGGCACTGCTCTCACCCCGACTTTCCAGGGCGGCCAGGTAATTGTCGACTTCCCGGTCCGTGACCCGCACCCGATTGCCCACCCGGCGCTGCTGGACGCGGCTGATCAGCATCTCGGTGCGAATCTGGTCCCGGGCCTGGCGAAAAGTCACACCTTCGGTGGCCAGTTGCTGTTCGAACTGGTCCATGCTCATGCCATTGCGGCGCATGATGTTGGCCATGGTTTCGTTCAGTTCGTTGTCGCTGATGCGCATGCCCATTCTGTCGGCCATCTGTAACTGAATGGACTCGACAATCAGCTGGTCCAGCACCCGACTCTCGAGCACCTCCCGTGGCGGCAGACCGGTGCCCTGAGCCTGCAGGCGGCTGACAATGGTGCCGATTCGATTTTCCAGCTCGGTCTGGAGGACCACGTCGTCATCCACGATAGCAACCACTTGATCCAACAGCTTGCGCTCTGCCTGTGCATACACACTCAGCGAGGTCAGCGCGATCAGCAATAATGTTTGGACAACGTGGCGAACAGTCGCCTTCATAGACACCTCTTGTAAATAATGAACTGCGGGCGGAATACCCGGTTTAGTCATGACGGGAATCAGGGAGTTCCAAACCGGCGACGTTCCCGCTCATCAAACCCGTATATGGCATCGGCGATGTTGCTGGAAGCACCTCCGGTGCCGCCCAGCCCCTTGAGCTGAATCTGGAACAACAGACGCGTATCCAGTTCGCGATCGTCGGTCAGGTAATTCTGGTGCACCACCTGGAAGCTCCAGCAACAGTTGTTGTACTCCAGGCCAGCCAGCGATCCGACGGTGCGATCCAGCCTGGAGTCATACACCCAGCGGCCGATCAGACTAACACGATCTGTGACCGGAACAACCGCCGCCAGATCGGACTGTTCAATCTCGCTCTTGCGATAGGTGTGCCCCACACTGGCCAGGTACCGGTAGTCGTCGGAATAATAGACAAGCTGGCTGCGGCCTTCTTCGGTTTCACCGGTTTCAGCATCCCAGAGGCCGGAGGAACGTATCTCGAGATTATCCACCGGATACACGGCCAGCTCGCCGGCCAAGGGTGACCGACTGCGAGTCGCATCGCCCTGGCCGAATAACGTGACCTCGCGGTCCCGGAAATACTGGACCTGACCAATGCTGAACCGGGCCCGCTCGGCCCCCGTCATCAGGTCGTTGAAGCGACTGGTGAGTGCGACAGTCAGCTGATTGGCGTCACCAACCCGGTCGCCGCCGGTGAAGCGGTCCGGCCGGAACAACTGATCGAAGCGGAAGGTCTGCAGGTCGGTATCGAAGTCCGGGATGTCGTTCTGGTCAGCATCGGCATCGGCCCAGGCGTAATACAGACGCGGCTCGAGGCTCTGGTTGTACGGCGTACCAAACAGGCTGGACCGGCGGTCGAAGTAAAGACCGCTGTCCCACTCGGCGATGGGCACGGTACGGTCGAAACTGCTGTCACCCAGCGTGTAATCCTCCAGGTCGTAACGGGTGTAGTCCACGCTGACCGAGGGCCGGGCAAAGCCCCAGATCGCGCGCATGGGCACCGCCAGCTCCGGCACCGCGCGAATGCGTTGTCCGTTCGCCCGGTCCAGCCCGGCGAGGTTCTCGTTTTCCCGTTCGAACCAGGTGTACTGACTCTCCAAACCGGCCTCCAGCCAGCCGATATCCCGGACCGTGCCGTACAGCACATCCGGCAGTTGGGCATAGGGTTTGTCCACATCGGTAATGCGGTCGGCGATGGTCTGATAATCGCTGAGGTACGCATCAAAATACTGAACCCGGTCCCGATAGCGGAAGCCGCCACGGCGCTCAAGATGGGTGGCCTGATTGATGTCCAGACTCCGGTTCAGGTCACTCAGATAATCCTCGTCGCTGACCACCGAGTAGTCACCATAACCAACCCAGCCGCTGCTGAACCGGGCCCGTGTGGTGGCATCCAGAGCCCAGCGCCCCCCCCCTTCCCCCGGGTTCTCCTGCTTGAAATAGGAGTCATTGCCGATGTAACCGACCTGCAGGGTGGTTTGCCCCAGCGAAGTCAGGTAACGGCCTTCCACCTCGGTAAACAGGCCCCGGCCGTGAATGTACTGGGGTGTCAGGGTGGCATCGTAATGGGGGGCCAGGTTCAGGTAATAAGGCAGCGCGATGAATCCACCGCTGTCGGCGCTCGACGAGCCAAACTGGGGGTACAGGAAACCGGTCTTGCGACGGTCATCGATAGGAAAGCTGGCCCAGGGCCAGTAGAACACCGGCACATCCAGCACCTCCAGGCGCAGATGCTTTGCCGTGCCGAAGCCTTCGGCCCGATCCAGCTCGATGTCCGACGCCACAATCGCCCAGTCATTCTGGCCCGGACCGCAGGTGGTAAGCATGCCATCCTGAATCAGTACCAGATTATTGCTGAGCCGGGTAAGGCTACCGGCGCTGCCCCGCATTTCCTGTTCGTGGAGAAGGAAGGTGGCGGTATTCAGATCGAATTGCCCGGAGTCCACATCGTACCGGGCCGAGTCACCGGTCATCAGGAAGCCTTCACCCCGGCTGACCAGGCCGCCATCCACCGACACCGTACCTTCGGTCTGGCTGTATCGCGCCTGGGAGCCCTGCACCTCAAAGCTGCCCTGCCGTACCCGAACATCGCCTTCCAGGTAGAGCGTCTGGTCAATCTCATAACGCGCACTCAAACCGCTGGCCTGCAGCGGTTGGCCACTGTTGTCCACGCGCCCCTGCGGGGTATCCGTCACCGCGCCCGACGGCAGATAGCCGCCCTCGCAAAACACTGGCAGTTCCGCACGAACGGATTCCGGCAATTCGGCCCTCGGCCGCCAGTCAATTTCTGCCGCCGACGATGACGTTTGTTCCTGCGCCAGGGCAACCGACACTCCGCCCAGCGCAGCCAGCGCAAGGCTCCCTAACCGGGACACTGAGGTCAGCAGACGGCGTTGTGAGGTTGGCACAGTAACAGGTCCCTGTTGCAGAAAAGTGGGCCGGGTAAGAAATTCAGGCGCCTAGTTTACACGGGCCCTGAAGGCTTGTTAACGGAAACACCACCACTTGTGTATCGCCGTATTCCGCATGGTGTACCTGCCACCTGACGCGACTGGTCAGCGTCCGGCCGGTCTGCTAACTTTCGCTGACAGCGATTCGCCAACACTTCAGGATAGCAGTCCCCACCATGGATTCCCGTCTGCAGATGCTGACCGACTGGGTCAGACAGTTTTCCGGCCTTGAGCAGGCCGAAGCCGAGCCGGTTTCCGGCGATGCCAGTTTTCGCCGTTACTTCCGGGTTCATCGCCGCGGGGAGGCAGGGCAGTCCACGCCCCTGATCGTCATGGACGCACCGCCTGAACACGAGGATTGCGTACCGTTCGTGACACTGGCCCGGCACTGGCACCAGCATGGTGTTGGTGTGCCCGATATTCTGCAGGAGGACCTGGACCTGGGCTTCCTGCTGCTGGAGGACCTGGGCGACGACCTGATGCTCGGCCAGCTCAACGAACAGACCGCCGACCGGCTTTATCGGGGTGCGCTGACCGAACTGGTGGACATCCAGCGGCTCAAGTCACCGAAAACCTACCCTCTGCCCCGATACGACGAAGCCTTGCTGGATCGTGAAATGGCCCTGTTTCCGGACTGGCTGCTGGAGCAATATCTGGGGCTCTCGCTGGGCAACAGTGAACGCGCCCTGCTGGACACCACCTTTGCCTTTCTGCGGGAAAGTGCCCTTGCCCAGCCCGAGGTAACCGTGCATCGGGACTACCACTCCCGCAACCTGCTGGTTCGCCCCGGCACCGACCGCCCTGGCGTCATCGATTTTCAGGATGCCGTCACCGGCCCGATCACGTACGACGCGGTCTCTCTGTTAAAAGATTGCTATATCCAGTGGCCCGAAGAAAACATCTGCGACTGGCTGGAGATCTTCCGCACTCAAAGTGCCGATGCTGGCCTGCACCGGGCGGATCCGGAGACCTTCCGTCAATGGTTTGAGCTCATGGGTATGCAGCGCCACCTCAAAGCCGCCGGCATTTTCGCCCGCCTGTGCATCCGTGACGGCAAGCAGGGCTACCTGGGCGACATCCCCCGAACCGTGGGTTACCTGAAGACCGCCAGCAGTCGCCAGCCTGCGCTCCGGCACTTCCATGAATGGCTGGTAGACAAGGTGATCCCGGCGATCGAGCAACGCATTGCCCCGCTGCCGGAGCAGCCATGAGAGCCATCGTCCTGGCTGCGGGCAAGGGCGAACGGATGCGACCGTTAACCCTGACCACCCCCAAGCCCCTGCTGGAAGCCGGCGGCAAACCGCTGATCGTCCACCATCTGGAGCACCTTCAACGGGCAGGCTTCCGGGACGTGGTCATCAACCACGCATGGCTGGGTTCAAAAATCGAGCAGGCACTCGGTAACGGTGAACAGTTTGGCCTGCAACTTCATTACTCCCGCGAGGGCGAACCGCTGGAAACCGCCGGTGGCATTGCCCGGGCACTGCCCATGCTGACAGACGAACACAACGAGTGGTTTCTGGTGGTGAACGGCGATGTGTGGAGCGACTTTGAATTCGCCCGCCTGAGCCCGCCTGCACAGGGCGATGCCCTGCTGGTGATGACCGACAACCCCGACCACCATCCCGACGGGGACTTTCACCTTGGCGAAGACGGTCTACTGGTTGAAGATAAGTCGCCGAAACTGACATATACTGGCATCAGCCTGCTGCATCGGCGACTGTTCGATGGCCTGGACGACCAGTCCGGCAAACTGGGACCCGTGTTGCGCCAGGCGATGAACAATAAACGTGTACACGGCCTCTACCATTCGGGAAAATGGGTGGACGTTGGCACCCCGGAACGACTCAGGGAACTGGACGAACAACTCCAGCACAGGGAGCTTTAAGGAATGGAGGAAAGCCCGCAGCAGCCGGCCCTGCCGCGCCGCCTGGAGGCGGAATTTACCAGTCTGTTGCGGGAGCTGTCCGCCTGCGGGCACCAGACCACCACACTGCTGGAACGAGTCGGCCTGCCTTTCTGGTGCCGTCAGTCACTATTCTTTTTTCTCGGTTACATTGCCAAATCCGAAGGCCGGGTGACCGAAGCCGACATCACCTACGCCGAGGGACTGATCAAGGCGCTCCGCCTGTCTCGGCGCCAGCGCCGGAAAGCCATAGGCTGGTTTCAGGACGGAAAAGCCGTTGAGGATCTGCCTGCGCGAAGCGGCCTTGCCGTGCGGATCACCCGACGACTGATGCCGGTGCCCGCGCTCATTACAGCCTTCTGTCTTTGCCATGCCTCGCAACTGAAGGGCCGCCCCACCCGAGCCCGCCGTTACCGCTGTGAAGACGCCATTGACCAGATGGGCCTGCCCGTTATCGTCAGCGACGACATCTTTGACAGCTACGCCCGCAAGATCTGGATTCGCCACGCCGAAAACCTGGCCCCACCGGTCAGTTACGAACAGGCCTGCAATCTTCTGGGCGTAACCCGGCGGGACTCACTGCCCATTATCAAACGCGCCTACAAAAAGAAGGTGTCAGGCTGCCATCCTGACAAATTGTCACAACAAGGTGTCACTCCCGAAGAAGCCGAACTGGCGAAACAACGCTTGCTGACCTATCAACAGGCCTGGGAACTGGTCAAGCGCCGTCATCGTATTGCCAGGTGAACGGCGCTTTTTGCCCATCCGGCACTGAGAAATCACCGGGCATGCTGTTAAACTAAGCCGCGATTTCACATGGCATGGACGGCCGACCACTGATTCTGAACGGATTCGCGCACACAGTTATCGAGAGAGCCTTCATGAACCCATATCTCATCGCACCATCTATCCTGTCTGCCGATTTCGCCCGACTCGGAGAAGAGGTTGATCACGTTCTCGCGGCCGGCGCGGATATCGTTCATTTCGATGTCATGGACAACCACTACGTCCCCAACCTGACCATCGGCCCCATGGTGTGCGAGGCCCTGCGCAAGCACGGCGTTACCGCCCCCATCGATGTACACCTGATGGTCTCCCCGGTCGACGACCTGATCCGCATGTTCATTGATGCTGGCGCCACTTACATCACCTTCCACCCGGAAGCCAGCAACCACATCGACCGCTCCCTCCAGCTGATCCGTGACGGTGGCTGCAAGGCAGGACTGGTGTTCAACCCGGCCACACCACTGCATTACATGGACCACGTCATGGACAAGCTCGACATGGTGTTGCTGATGTCCGTCAACCCGGGCTTTGGCGGGCAGAAGTTCATTCCGGGCACCCTGGACAAACTGCGGGAAGCGCGCCGACGAATCGATGAGAGCAACTTCAACATCCGTCTGGAAATCGATGGCGGGGTGAAAACCGACAACATCCGTGAGATTGCCGAAGCCGGCGCAGACACCTTTGTCGCCGGCTCGGCAATCTTCAACACCGATGACTACAAAGCCACCATCGATGCCATGCGCCAGGAACTGGAGCAGGCCCGCGGGAGCCTTGCCTGATGAGTCTGTCTGGCCTGTTCAACCCCCGGTGGCCCGGTGTCGCCCTGTTTGATCTGGACGGAACTCTGGTCGACAGCGCACCAGACCTGACCGCCGCCGTCGACCAGATGCTGGCACATTTGGGTCGGTCTCCCGCCGGCATTGACCGTGTCCGCCAGTGGGTGGGGCTGGGCTCACCGATCCTGGTTCGCCGGGCTCTGGCCGGCGACATTAACTGGGAACCGCCCCGGCCCAAAGACGATGCCCTGTTCAACGATGCACTGAACATTTTCTACCACTGCTATGGGCAGATAAACGGCCAGCACGCCAAGGTCTACGAGGGTGTTGAGTCCTGCATCTACAGGCTCAAGGAACATGGCTGTCGACTGGGCGTGGTCACCAACAAGCCAGAGCAGTTTGTGTCACCTCTCCTGAAACGACTGAGACTTGACCACCATTTCGACATCCAGATCGGTGGCGACACCCTGCCCCAGAAGAAGCCCCATCCATCGCCCCTGCTCCATGCGATGAAAGTGCTCGGCGGCACCCGGGGCACCACGGTGATGGTGGGCGATTCGGCCGCGGACGTGTCGGCGGCGCAGGCTGCAGGCATCCCCTGCGTGGCGGTTCGATACGGGTACAATTTCGGCAAGCCGGTGGACTCGCTGGGCGCCGACGCTGTTGTTGATTCACTGGCCGAGCTTTTGTAAGCTCCCGAGACACTTACACTGACCTTCTGATCTGGGAGATTCCTGCCGTGCAGGGACTGAAGCTGACAGCGAGGCGAGGCGTTCTGACCTCCCGCGCAACACGATGGTGGCGATGGCGCAACGGCTGATGAAAGCCCTGCGGCAGACCGGCACGCGCCCGTCTGTTGCGCACTCACCCGGCAGGCACCGGCACAGGCCGACCCGCCAAGGAAAGCAGTTCAGACTCCAGGAAACCCGATCATGACACCCGAGCAGTTTGCCAAGCTCACACAAGACGGCTTTAACCGCATTCCCGTTCACCGCGAAGTCCTCGCGGACCTCGACACACCACTGAGTACCTACCTGAAACTGGCCAGCGGCCCCTACTCCTACCTGTTCGAATCCGTTCAGGGCGGTGAAAAGTGGGGCCGTTACTCGATCATCGGCCTGCCCAGCCAGGAAGTGCTGAAAGTGTTTGATCAGCGGATTGAAGTGCGCCGGTACGGTGAGCTGGTGGAAGAAGCGGAAGTCGAGGATCCACTGGCTTTTGTCGAGCAATACCAGGCTCGGTTCCGGGCACCGGATCTGGACCACCTGCCCCGATTCAATGGTGGCCTGGTGGGCTACTTTGGCTACGACACCGTTCGCTATATCGAAAAGCGGCTTCGCCAGACCTGTCCGCCGGACAAGATCGGCACGCCGGACATCCTGCTGATGGTGTCTGATGAAATCGTCGTATTCGATAACCTGCGGGGCAAACTGCACCTGATCGTGCACGCCGATCCCGCCATTGAGGGCGCCTTCGAACACGCCCAGGCTCGCATCAACGAACTGGAAAACCGCCTGCATCGCCAGACCTCTGACGCACCGCGTACCCCCGAGCACCTGCGCGGCAAGGCTGTGGATGAGAGCGACTTTGTGTCCGGCTTCAGTCAGGAAAAATTCGAAGCCGCCGTGGGCAAAATCAAGGAATACGTGCTGGATGGCGATGTCATGCAGACCGTCATCTCCCAACGCATGTCCATCCCCTTCGAGGCACCACCACTGAACCTGTACCGCTCGCTTCGGGTGCTGAATCCGTCACCGTACATGTACTTCCTCGACCTGGAAGACTTCCACATCGTCGGCTCCTCGCCGGAGATCCTAGCCCGGGTCGAAGACGACGAAGTCACCGTGCGGCCCATTGCCGGCACTCGCAAGCGCGGCGCCACCGACGCCGAAGACAAAGCCCTGGAATCTGAGCTGTTGGCGGACCCGAAAGAGATCGCCGAGCACCTGATGCTGATTGATCTGGGGCGTAACGATGCCGGGCGCGTGTCGGAAACCGGCACCGTCAAGCTAACCGACAAGATGATCGTCGAACGCTATTCCCACGTGATGCACATCGTCTCCAATGTGACTGGCCGATTGAAGGAAGGCACCAGTTGCCTGGACGTACTGCGGGCGACCCTGCCGGCCGGCACCCTCAGTGGCGCACCGAAGATCCGCGCCATGGAGATCATTGACGAGCTGGAACCGGTCAAGCGGGGCGTTTACGGCGGTGCTGTCGGCTACCTGTCGTTCAACGGCAACATGGACACCGCCATTGCCATCCGCACCGCGGTGATCAAGGACAACACCCTGCACATTCAGGCAGGGGCCGGCGTGGTGGCGGATTCCGTGCCCCGCCTTGAGTGGAAGGAAACCATGAACAAAGGTCGCGCCATTTTCCGCGCAGTCGCCATGACCTACAACGATTTCGACCACTGAGGCGGAGGAAAGATTATGTTGCTGATGATCGATAACTACGATTCCTTCACCTACAACGTGGTGCAGTACCTGGCGGAACTGGGCGCGGACGTGCAGGTATACCGGAACGACGAAATCACCATCGAAGAAATCGAAGCCCTGGCGCCGGAGCGTCTGGTAATTTCACCGGGACCCTGTACGCCCAACGAGGCGGGCATTTCCATGGAGGCCATCCGTCACTTTGCAGGCAAGCTGCCGATTCTGGGTATCTGCCTGGGGCACCAGTCCATCGGACAGGTGTTTGGCGGTGACGTCATCCGTGCCGGCAAGGTCATGCACGGCAAGGTGTCCCCGGTGTATCACCAGGACACCGGCGTGTTCCGTGGCCTGAACAACCCGCTGCAGGCCACCCGCTACCACAGCCTGGTGATCGACAAGAACACCCTGCCCGACTGCCTGGAAGTGACCGCCTGGACCCGCCACGACGACGGCTCCGTCGAGGAAATCATGGGTGTGCGACACAAGACCCTGCCCATTGAAGGGGTGCAGTTCCACCCCGAATCCATCATGACCGAACAGGGACACGAATTGCTGCGCAACTTCCTGCGAAGCTGAACCTGACCATCAAGAGGCCGCAACACATGGATATGAAACAAGCACTCAATCGGATCGCCTCAAACCTGGACCTGTCCCGGGACGAAATGAAACAGGTGATGCGCGTTGTCATGCAGGGGGAAGCCACCGACGCCCAGATTGGCGCCTTCCTGATGGGGCTGCGCATGAAGAGCGAGACCATCGACGAAATCACCGGGGCCACCGAAGTGATGCGCGAGCTGGCCACCGGCGTTGACGTCAGCGCCGAGCCGCTGATCGATATCGTCGGCACCGGCGGCGATGGCGCCAACCTGTTCAACGTGTCCTCGGCTGCCGCGTTTGTCGTTGCTGCGGCAGGCGGTCACGTGGCCAAGCACGGTAACCGGGGCGTGTCGTCCAGCAGCGGCAGCGCCGACCTGATCGAGAAGGCCGGCATCAACCTGAACATGACGCCGGAACAGGTGGCCCGCGCCATCGAGGAAATCGGTGTCGGCTTCATGTTTGCTCCGGCCCACCACGGCGCCATGAAGCACGCCATCGGCCCGCGCAAGGAAATGGGCTGCCGGACCATCTTTAACATCCTCGGCCCAATGACCAACCCGGCCGGGGTCAAGCGCCAGCTGCTGGGTGTATTCACCCGCGAACTCTGCCGCCCGATGGCAGAGGTTCTTCAGCGCCTCGGTTCCGAGCACATCATGGTGGTGTGCGCCCGGGATGGCCTGGACGAAATCAGCCTGGCCAGCCCGACGTATGTGGCCGAACTGAAAGACGGCGAAATCATCGAATACGAAATCACCCCGGAAGATCTGGGCATCCAGAGCCAGTCACTGGTAGGGCTCAGTGTGGATTCGGCCGAGGAATCCCTGAAACTGATCCGTGCCGCTTTCGGCCGCGGCCACGACGACATGGCCGAAAAGGCCCGCGACATGATCGCCCTGAACGCCGGTGCTGCTATTTATGTGGCTGGTTTGGCGGACACCCCGAAAGCGGGCGTGGACATGGCCCTGGACGCCATAGGTTCCGGCCTGGCGGCGAGCAAGATGTCCGAGCTGGCTGATTTTTCCAAGTGTTTTTGAGCGACAGCTGACATGACCGACCGACACAACGACCGTACCCCCACCATCCTGCGCAAGATCGTCGAGCGCAAATGGGAGGAAATCGCCGAGCGTAAACCCCGGGCATCGCTGGAAGATCTAAAAGCTCGTTCCGGAGACCAGCCACCAGCCCGCGGGTTCGCAGCTGCCATGGCACAGCGCATCGGTGAGCGTCAGCCGGCGGTCATTGCTGAAATCAAAAAAGCGTCCCCCAGCAAAGGCGTACTCCGGGATCCGTTTGAGCCTGCCCCCATTGCGGAGAGCTACGAGCAAGGCGGCGCCACCTGCCTGTCCGTGCTGACCGACAGGGACTTTTTCCAGGGCAGTGAAGACTACCTGCAGGCCGCACGCGCTGCCTGTTCATTACCGGTCATCCGCAAGGACTTCATGGTGGCGCCCTATCAGGTCTACGAAAGCCGGGCCATCGGCGCCGACTGCATCCTGCTGATCGCCGCCTGCCTGACCAAAGACCAGATGCAGGAACTGGAAGGCATCGCCCACGAGATCGGGCTGGACGTGCTGGTGGAAGTCCACAACGACGAAGAAATGGACGACGCCCTGACCCTCACCACTCCATTGGTGGGTATCAACAACCGCAACCTGCACACCTTCGAGGTGTCACTGGACACCACTTACACATTGCACGAGCGGATTGGTTCTGAGCGACTGGCGGTCACCGAAAGCGGCATCATGACCCGCGAAGACGTCGTGGCCATGACTGACAGAGGGATTTACGGTTTCCTGGTGGGCGAATCGTTTATGCGGGCCCAAGAGCCCGGACAGAAACTAAAAGAACTGTTTTTCCCGGCAGACTGAAAACCATAGTCTGCACAAGCCAGAGGGTCAGGCCTTCGAAATCGTACTGCGCCAAGGATGGCGCAGTCGAGCGTACAAGGATGTATTCACAGCGTATTTTCGAAGACCTGACCCTCTGGCGTTACCTCGATTCTTTAATTACACAGTGCCTAGCCAACCTCAACTCTCCGGCTCCGCCAACGCCTCCTGCAACAATGCCAACAAATGCTCCGGCATACCCTCTGCCAGCGTCAAAGCTGCCTCATGGCCCCGCGGTGACATTTTGCCCCAGGTCCGGCGCACAATCCGTAGCCATTTCTCCCGATCGTAGTCCGCCTTCTCCTCGTAGAAACCGGCGAAATACTTCTCCAGAAACACCATGCACGCCACGTCCTCCAGCAACTGGGTGTCCGCATCCTTGCGCAGTTCCCGCTTGGTCAGAATGGTTTCCACCCGCTCACACTCGGCGGCGTCATAGCCGCACTCGGCCATAATCTCCGCCGCCCGCTGGCCATGCATGCGACCACAGGCCTGACGCCACTGGTAATAGGCTTTGCGCCCTTCCGGGTAGTCACTGCGCGGCATGGTCCAGCGCTCAATGTGCTGGGCCCGGCAGGCAATCTGCATGCGCTCCGACGGGTTGGGCTCCAGGGCAAACAGCCAGCGGGTCATATGCTCACTGTAAGCCAGCTCACGTGGCACCGCCTCGCCATCCAGCAATTCCTCGTTGGGGTCTGCCCGGTTGGCTCTGTCGATTTTTTCCAATGCACAGGTCAGTTGTGCCGAGGCGGTCATGCCTTACTCCTGGTCGTTCGCTGTTTGGATATGTAAGCCCGGATTTACCGGGTCACCATGGTCTGGGCATGCTTGATCAGTTCATCCGGCTTCTTCGGCCGTTCGGGGCGGTGAATCCCTCTCTGGCAACCCGGACGCTCATAGAGCTCGTCCATCCAGCGCTTCAGATGTGCCAAGCCGTCGATGGAGACCCCGGACCAGTTGTAGGTCCGCACCCAGCACCAGTTGGCAAAGTCAGCGATGGTAACTTCGTCTCCCGCCAGATACGGGGATTCTGCCAGCCGGGTGTCCAACACCTCAAACAGGCGCCGGCACTCGTGGTGGTAACGATCGATGGCCGCCGGTATTTTCTCCGGAAAATACCGGTAAAACACATTCGCCTGCCCCATCATCGGACCAACGCCGCCCATCTGGAACATCAGCCACTGCAATGCCCGTGAACGCACCTTTGGGTCAGCCGGGTAAAACTGGCCGTATTTTTCGGCCAGATAAATCATGATGGCCCCGGACTCGAATACCACAAAGTCGTCGTTATCCCGATCCACAATCACCGGGATCCGACCATTCGGATTCATAGCCAGGAATTCTGGTGTCTTCTGATCGCCCTTGGACAGATCAACCGGAATCAGGTTGTACTCAACCCCTAACTCCTCGAGCAAAACAGACACCTTGTAGCCGTTCGGCGTGGGTGCGGTATACAGATCAATCACAGCGTCCTCCTGTGGACAACTCAACATCAAACCTGGGCGGATGGTCGTGCGCTGATACGCTCATACCAGGCCTGGAGATTCGTTTGCTCGGGCTTGATACGGACCCTGATCACCCGGGCAAAGGCAACGGTGACAAAAGCATTGATATCGGCGGCTGTGAACCGGTCCAAACAGATGTACTCTTTTCCCTCAAGCTGGTCGTTCAGAAACGCCATGAACTTCTCAACCTGCTGCACACACTCCGCACCCCATTCCTTGACGGGATTCATTCGATCCTTGAAGTAACCGGTACTGTGCTGGAAGCCCATGCCGGTAGGCAGGAAGAAAAACAGCTCAATCCAGCGCAGCCACTGTTCCAGATGGGCCTTTTCCAGGGGGGTGTCACCCAGCAAGCTGGGAGCATCGGGGTAGGCCTCTTCAAAGTAGCGGCAGATGGCCATGGTTTCGGCGATGCAGGAGCCATCGTCCAGCTCCATGACCGGGACTTTCTTCATCGGGTTACGGGCGACATATTCCGGGGTCAGGTTTTCGCCTTTTTCGATATCCACCTGAATGAACTCGGCCTGATCCAGCAGACCTTTTTCCGCCATGAACATGCGAACGCGGCGGGGATTCGGTGCGGTACTGGTTTCGAATATTTTCATTGTTTTTGACTCCATTCCGGGCAGGTATCTGATGGACAGACGTTCAAATCAGGCTTGAGCCTGCCGGGAACCAGCGGGCGCGTCAAGCGGGGGAAAACGGCCCCGTGGCCCCCGAATCTTTTACATTTCAAAAAATCTTTAGGGTTGTAACTTTTTTCAGGTTCTCTATCCTGAAGAGTGAACATTCAAAACGGGATCAAAGACTTGAGCGAACAATCCTGGTTTCTCACAAGACGTCTTCCCCTGATCGGTTCCGATCACAGTCCCGTAATTTCCCTACACCTCAACATAAATTCAAGAGTGACAGGAGAAGTCATGCGTAAACTTACATCTGCTGTATTGCTATGCGCCGCTGCTGCACCGTCTATGGCACAAGCCAACGAGTGTGGCCAGGTTTCCATTACCGAAATGAACTGGGCTTCCGCCTCGGTGGTAACCAACGTGGCAAAATTCATCATGGAACAAGGCTATGGCTGCGACGTCGCCGTGGTTCCGTCTGACACTGTGCCTGCCGTCACCTCTGTTGCGGAAAACGGAGAGCCGGACATCGTCACCGAGCTGTGGCTGAACTCTGCTGGTGAGGCGTATACCCGTCTTGAAGATGCCGGCAAAGTAGAGCGACTGAGCGAGGTTCTGTCTCCCGGTGGAGTCGAGGGCTGGTGGATCCCGACCTACCTGGTGGAAAAGCACCCGGAACTGAAAACCATCGAAGGCATCATGGCCAATCCAGAGCTGGTTGACGCGCAGTTCAACAACTGCCCGGACGGCTGGGGCTGCCGTATCGTCAACGACAACCTGGTTGAAGCCCTGGACCTGGAAGCTTCCGGTATCGAAGTGTTCAACCACGGCTCTGGTGAAACCCTGGCGTCCTCCATGGCCGCTGCGGTACAGGACGGAGAACCCTGGTTCGGCTACTACTGGGGCCCGACCGTTCCGCTGGGCAAGTTCGACATGACCCGCGTAGATCTGGGTGAGTACGATGCCGACGCGCATCTTGCCAACCAGAGCAAAGACAACGAAAACCCGAAAGTGTCTGACTTCCCGGCTGCGCCGGTTCTGACCTCCGTCACCACTGACTTCCGCGAGCGGGAGCCGGCGGTTGCTGACATGCTCAGCAAAATGACCTTCAAGACCGACACCATGAGCGCTGTCCTGGCCTGGAAGAGCGAAAACAACGCTTCCGCCGAGGAAGCCGCGGTGTACTTCCTGAGCAACAACACCGATACCTGGAAGGAGTGGCTGAACGATTCAGCCCAACAGAAGCTTGCCTCGATTCTGGGCAACTAATCCTTCCACTCCAAGACAGGGCCTCTAACGGCCCTGTCTGCTTCCAAGCGATCCCATTGATGCTTACCTGGCGACTCTCACGCGCAGGAAACGGATAGATCATGGCTACTTACGATTTTGTTTTTTCATCACTGGGTCTGGATGACTGGTGTTCTGCGGGCAAGAGTGAAGGCCCCATGTCCATGGCGGACCTGTTATCCAAGGCCAATGGTGGCAAGCAGGAGGACACGTCGATCTGGGACCTGCCGTTCCCCTCCATGGACGCCTTGAACGAAGCTTGCCCCGCGTTCCCCCAATCCCGGGAACTGACCAAAGGGCTGGAGCAAGGCTTCCTCGACATCAAGGACAGCCTCAGCGTTGTACTCGACCCCATTACCCAACCACTGAGCTGGGCACTGGATGGCACCCTGTATGCCATGCTCAGCGCGCCCTGGTGGATTGTGATTCCCCTGTTGCTCGCCGTGGTGTTTGTGGTCAGTAAATCCTGGAAGCTGGTCACCTTCGTTGCGATCAGTTTTTTCACCCTGGCGTTTATTGATTACTACGAATACGCCATGCAGACCCTGGCCATCATATTCGTCTGCGCCTTCATATGTGTGTTACTTGGGGTGCCGATCGGTATCGCCATGTCCCGAAGCGACACGCTGCAGCGCATGACCATACCGATACTCGACATGCTGCAGACCCTGCCGCCCTTCGTGTACCTGATTCCGCTGATCTTCCTGTTCAGCGTGACCGAGTCCAAGCTGTATGGCATTGCCATCATCCTGTACGCCATCGTTCCGGTTATCCGCCTGACCAACCTCGGGATACGACTGGTGGACAAGGATGTGATTGAGGCCGCCGATGCCTTCGGTATGACCCCGCGACAGAAACTGTTCAAGGTACAGATCCCTCTCGCACTGCCGAACATCATGGCAGGGGTAAACCAGACCATCATGATGAGCCTGGCCATGGTGGTGATTGCCTCACTGGTATCGGCACCGGGTCTGGGTGTACTGGTACTGCGAGGCATCCGCAATCTTGAGTTGGGTGTAGGCCTGGTTTCCGGCCTCGGCATCGTAGCGCTGGCCGTCATTCTCGACCGCGTCACCAAGGCATCTCTTGCGCGCATCAATGCCGCCCAGAAGCAGTAAGGATCGAGACATGGCAAACAACATCAAGATTTCCATCAAGAATCTGTACAAGATCTTCGGTCCGACACCGGACGTGGGACTGGAATACGTCAAGCGCGGCATGGACAAGAACGACCTGCTGGAGAAGCAGAATCACGTGCTTGGCCTGAAAGACATCAACGTGGACATGCGAGAGGGCGAGATCACCGTGATCATGGGGCTGTCCGGCTCCGGCAAGTCCACGCTGATCCGCCACCTGAACCGCCTGATCGAACCCACGGCTGGCGAAATCCGGTTCGACGGCGAGGATGTGCTGGACTACGGCGAGGAAGACCTGCGCAAGCTCCGCCGCGAGCGCATGTCCATGGTATTCCAGAAGTTCGCCCTGCTGCCCCACCGCACGGTTCTGGAGAACGCCGGCATGGCCATGGACGTTCGTGGTTTCAAGACGGCGGACTTCGAGAGCGAGGCCCGCAAGTGGCTGGCCCGGGTCGGTCTGGAAGGCAACGAAAACCAGTACCCCCACCAGTTGTCTGGCGGTATGCAGCAGCGGGTCGGCATCGCCCGTGCCCTGGTGTCCAACGCGCCGGTGATGCTGATGGACGAGGCCTTCTCGGCGCTGGACCCGCTGATCCGCTCGGACATGCAGGACCTGCTGCTGGAATTGCAGGAAGAGTTGCAAAAAACCATCGTGTTCATCACCCACGACCTGGATGAGGCCCTCAAGCTGGCTGACCACCTGGTCATACTGAAGGATGGCGAAGTAGTCCAGCAGGGCGACCCGCAGGATATCCTGCTGAATCCGAACGATCCTTACATCGTCGACTTCATCAGTGACATCAACCGCGCCCGCGTACTGCGGACCCGGTCGGTGATGACCGAAGGCGTCGATGACAGCCTGCAATTCGCCGGGGATGTGTCTGACCAGGACAATCTGGAAACCGTGCTTTCCCGCTCCGGCGGCGATACTTCGCTGACTTTCCGGGTCATGCGAGAGAATGAACCGGTGGGTACCCTGGACATGAAAGCTCTGACCAGGGCCTTGGTGCCAACCGAAGCCTCCAGCGAACGGGAAAAGCGCTCAGCCTGAGTGCTTTCCCCGAACAAAAGCCCCCGACGTTCCGGCGCCGGGGCTTTTTTATGTATTCAGCCCGGGGGATCCGGCGCTATCGAAGCTGGCTGTCTTTGCTGCCTCTGCGATTGATGCCCCCGGCGCGGGTATCCTGCTTTTCATGGGCCGACTGGCAGTCTATGCACAACCGGACGCCGGGAATCGCCTTGCGCCGGGCCTCCGGAATCGGGGCGTCACATTCATCGCACTGCGTGGCGCTCTCGCCCCCGGCCAACTGACGGCGTGCGCGCTCAATCTCGTCTTCAACGCTTGCGTCGATCTGCTCCTGAACCGCGCCATCACGCGACCATCCGCCAGCCATAGTTCCCCCATACTCTGGATGCCTGTATCCATTAAAAGGTAGCATCCAGATGCGAATGC
Source organism: Marinobacter suaedae (assembly GCF_030519635.1). NCBI lineage: Bacteria > Pseudomonadati > Pseudomonadota > Gammaproteobacteria > Pseudomonadales > Marinobacteraceae > Marinobacter > Marinobacter suaedae. The sequence continues at coordinate 1,088,150 of NZ_JAUMIS010000001.1, forward strand.
ACCGGAGTTAACGCTGCCGTCATCAGGAGACATCATGTCGTATACCAGCCACTACACACCCGAAACCCTGAGCCGTGACGAGCTGGACCAGAGTTCTGGCCCCATGGTGATCGAGTTCGGAGCTAACTGGTGCGGGATCTGCCGGGGTGCGCAGGCGGCGATCAAGGCGGCCTTGGACAATCACCCCGACGTTCCGCATGTAAAGGTTGAAGATGGCAAAGGCCGCAGATTGGGGCGGACGTTTGGCGTTCAACTGTGGCCGTCGCTGATTTTTTTGAAGGATGGTGAAGAAATGGCGCGGGTCGTCCGCCCGGAAAGCAGCGGCGACATCGAACGTGCACTGCTAAAAATTTAGTGCTGCTGCCAGAATGACTGGCCCCTGGCCAAAACCTGGCGGCAGTCAGTCAAAACCTCCGTTTGCCTTTGCAGGAGTAACAGCGGCCTCATCACTCGCCGGCCCGATCAACCTGGTCGGAGGGAAATGCCTTGATCACGTCCCCTTCCGGGGTCGCCAGCAGGAGTTCGCCAAAACGCCCGATCCGAATGGAGGATGCCCGACTCAGGAGCTCCAGGAAGCGTTCTTCCTGCAACATGAGCTCCGGGGAACAGGCCATTCGTGAGCTGGCCATCTGACTGAAGCTCACACCACCTTCCTGATCCATCAGGTAGGTTCCGGAATACCGATTACAGGAAGCCGTGCCGGCTACCCGGTTACCGTTCAAAAAGCTGATGCTCATGCGCGAACGATTGATGATGTCAGCACCCGCCAGCTTACCCACCACCCATTCAGCCCCCATATACAAGCGTTCTGGATTGCCGCCACAGCCCACGTAGATGTCCTCGTCCACCGACAACCACACCTGATTGGGATACTGGGCACCCGACATAGAGTCCTGACAAACCTGCCGGGTCACCGTCAGCTTCACGTTCATGCCTGCGCCGGCCGCGATGAACTGGCGACCGTATCGATCCGTTTTGTCCAGCTTGGCGGGCAAGCGCAGTGTGGTGTCCCGCTCAAATGGCCGGTTGAGGATTAACTCGGCCCCGATCACCCGGGCCTGCCAATAGGGCTCATTGCCCACGGCCCGGAACGGCATCTCTATGGCCCCCGGGGGGAGGCATTCCGGATATTGCTGGCCTCGAATGGTCAGCAAGGCGGTATCGCCGGTGCGCAGGAAGCGGGTACTTTCGTTGCCCGGGGCCACGAACAGTTCGCCCGCATCGCTTTCGGCGGGCTTCACGAGCAGCTGGTTGTCCTGATACACAATAGTGAGCAGTGGATTCTCATCGTTCGACAGAACCGTGATATCCAGCTGACCACAGGCGTAGCCTTCTTCCACCTTGATCTCGGGTTCCGGCGAGCTCTGGCAGGCAGACAACAACAGGCCAACCATGGCGAGAAAGGGAAACGCCCGAAGGCCTGGTAGGTGCATAATCGGATTCCTTGATGTCGAAGCCATTGGAAACAGTGTAAGACCCATACCCGCGGCAAGCCATTTGTTCGACGCTGGCGATACTACCGGTCGGGGCCTTCTTATCTTCCGGCAAGCCGATTAAGCTAGTACCAAAGCATCAGGAGGTTACCCATGGCTATCAAGCTGTACCAGTTCGCCATTTCCCATTACTGCGAAAAAGTCCGCTGGGCACTGGACTTTAAGGGTCTCAAGTACCAGACCGTTACGCTCCTGCCCGGCCAGCACATCAAGACCATCCGGCAGTTGACCGGGGGGAAGACCTCCTCGGTACCGGTATTGGAGCACGATGGCCATGTTGTGCAGGACTCCCCGAAGATTCTGGACTACCTGGATGAAACCTTTCCAGACAATCCACTGACCCCAGCCGATCCGGAGCTCAGGGAACAGGCGCTGGCCTGGGAGCAGCGGCTGGACGCCGAGGCAGGCCCGGCCGTACGCTGCTATGCCTACCACCATTTCCTGAAGCGCCCGAAAGTGGTCATCCCGATGCTCGCCGCCGGTACCCCCTTCTACAACCGCTATCTGCTGAGCCTGATCTTCAGTCGGGTGGAGGAGATGATGCGCCAGTGGATGAAGATCAACGAGAAAACCTCAGAACAGTCTCGACTGGTCATGGAACAACTGCTGACGGACCTGACGGAAGCCTATCAGAACAGCCCGTTCCTCGTGGGCGACAGCTTCACCCGTGCAGACCTGACGGCTTCGGCCATGTTTTCCCCCATGTTCCAGCCAGCTGCTTTCCCGGTGCCCTGGCCCAAGCCCGAGAAGATTCCGGCGGATGTCTCCGGCTGGCTGAACCAATGGCAGCAGCAGCTCCAGGTACTGTCCAACCTGTACGAACGGAATCGCCAGGCCGGGTAAACCCGCCCGGGTGTCGCAAACCGCCACCGGCTGTGTCGGAAAACGACAACGCAGCCGGAGCGTGTCCGTGCCAGAATAACACCACATAATAAGAGTAAAACGGATACACCCCATGGCCATCACCGACATGTTGCTGGCTGTCCTTGAGGACAGCGGACTGATGCCTCTCTGGCAGATGGTTGCCCCCTGGCTTGCCCTGGACGAACGCCAGTTGATCTTTGTGATCGCGACACCGGTGTTCATCGCCATCACCCTGTGGGAATACCTGCGCATACGGCATAATCCGGCGCTGATGGACGGGCGCGAGGCCATACGCAATTTTGCCCTGGGCGCCGGCTACCAGACCACGGAACTACTGTTCGCCGGGCTGATTGCCTTTCCGGTCTATGCCCTGTGCTATCACTACCGCTTGTTTGACCTCGAATTGAACGCGCTGACGGCGTTTCTGACCTTTATCGGCGTGGAATTCTGCTTTTACTGGATGCACCGGACCAGTCACCGGGTGCGCTGGTTCTGGGCGGCGCACATTGTCCACCACTCCTCGGAGCGCATGAACTTTTCCACCGCCATGCGCCAGAACGCCACCAATATTTTCAACGGCAACTGGCTTTTCTACCTGCCCCTGGCTCTGCTGGGCTTCAATCCGGTCTGGATAGGCGTGGCCTACGCCCTGTCGCTGGTCTACCAGTTCTTCATCCACACCACCCTGGTTGGACAGTTGCCGGGCTGGATTGAACTGATCTTCAATACGCCAAGCCACCATCGGGTCCATCACGGCCGAAATCGGGGCTATATTGACCGCAACTTTGGCGGCGTACTGATCATCTGGGACCGTCTCTTTGGCACCTTTACTGCCGAGGACAGCCAGGAGGCGCCAACATACGGCGTCACTACACCGCCCCCGTCCAACAACCTGCTGGTTCTGTGGACTCACGAATACGTCGACCTGTTCCGTGACATGGCTCAGCCGGGAAGATTAATGTTAAGGATCAAACACCTATGGAAACCGCCGGAATGGAAACGCCCGGCTTCGCCAAACTCAGGGACCGCCCATGCACGAACACCCGTTAACACTGACCAGTGAGGACGATCACCTCATCAAAGGCACGACCTTTACCCCCGATCGCCCTCAAGCCGTTCTGGTCATTGCCCACGGCATGGCTGAACACAATGGACGATACGCGGATTTTGCCCGCTGGCTGGGCCAGCACGGAATTGCGGCAATTACCTTCAATCACCGGGGCCACGGCCCGGACTGCTCACCGAAAGATCTGGGACATTACAGCGACCGGGACGGCTGGCACAAGGTAACGGACGACTTGCACCGGGTGCTGACCCATGCCCGGCAGCAGTTTCCGGGAATACCGGTCATCCTGCTGGGACACAGCATGGGCTCGTTCATCGCCCAAAGCTGCCTTCAGCAGCACGGCAATGCGGCGGATGCCCTGATCCTGAGCGCCACCAACCGGATCAACAAGCCCGAACTACTGGCCTACCGGACACTGATCATCGGGCTGAAGAAGGTGTTCGGCAAACGCCATCAAAGCCCGATACTGGCCAACCTGTCCTTCGGTCGCTTCAACAAGCGCTTTGTTCCGGCCCGAACGGACGCGGATTGGCTTAGCCGTGACCCAGACCAGGTGGATGCCTATCTGGCCGACCCCCTGTGTGGCTTTAATTGCACCAACGGCCTGTGGCACGACCTGGTTCAGGGCATGCTGTCTATCAACCCCAGAGCCTGGCGCAAGGATCTGCCGGTGCACCTGTTTGCCGGCACCGACGACCCGGTGGCAGAGATGGGCAAAGGGGTCACCCGGCATTTTCGGACCATTCGCAATGCAGGGGTAAAACGGGTTACCTTCCGGTTGTTCAATGGCGGCCGACACGAAATGCTGAACGAAACCAATGTGGAAGAAGTTCGCGAGTACATCCTGGCACTGTGCCAGTCTCACCTGCCCAAGGAGGCTCCCGAAAAACAGACCACAGCACCGACAGCCTGATCCGCAACAGCGCCCTATGATGTCTTTCCTTGCCGCCGATGAAGAGCGCCCCCGCCCGGCTGGAGGATGAGGGTGGCGGTGTGGATGCAGATAAAGTCAGTGGCGATTGTGGCTTAGGTGGAGAAAGGAAAGGGAGGTCTGGGAGCACGCCGTGCGTAATGGGAACAGCCCGGCGAATGATGCCGGCCAGCTCCCTTCCCGGAGCCAGCCTTGCGCCATGCAGAAAGAGCGGTTAGCGGGTGCCGAACACCACCATGGTTTTACCTTTGACTCGAACCAGCCCCTGGTCTTCCAGGGTTTTCAGAACCCGACCAACCATCTCGCGGGAACAACCCACGATACGGCCGATTTCCTGCCGGGTGATTTTGATCTGCATGCCGTCGGGGTGAGTCATGGCATCTGGTTCCTTGCACAGATCCAGCAGGGTGCGGGCCACTCGTCCGGTCACGTCGAGGAACGCCAGGTCGCCCACTTTGCGAGTGGTCTGGCGCAGACGCGATGCCATCTGTTCGCCGATAAAGTAAAGGACGCGGGGATCCTGCTGAGCGATTTCCCGGAACTTGGTGTAGGAGATCTCTGCGACCTCACACTCAGTCTTGGCCTTAACCCAGGCACTGCGGGAATCCAACTTATCGAACAGCCCCATCTCGCCAAAGAAGTCTCCGGCGTTGAGGTAGGCCATAATCATTTCCCGGCCATCATCATCCTCAATGATAACGGTGACCGACCCCTTGACGATGTAAAACAGCGAATCGCTTTTGTCACCTGCGTAGATAATGGTGCTCTTCGCCGGATAACGACGACGGTGACACTGAGAGAGGAAGTAGTCGAGATGCTTGGTCTTCTGCTCAACCGGCTTGATGATAGTGGCCATAATGCGAGCTGTGCCTCCTGAATGCGGGCGCTTCCCAATGGTTATTGTTTATCCCGCCTTCCATGCGGGTTCATTACATTTCGTTCAAAATCACGCACACTTATAGCAAGAAGGCCCACACTGAGCAACAGCAAAACCACTACAACATGTGCTCGCAAGCCCGTCCATTGGCTGTTCGCACCGTTGGTCTGTGCTAGCATCCCGCCAAACCCTGGCAGTACTGGTCTTGCACCGGTATTTTACTGATTGATCATGGAGTGTTTTCGATGAAAGCAACTGTTGACTGGGCGGGTAACGTCAGTTTCAAGGCCACCAGTGGCACCGGACACGAGGTCCAGATGGACGGACCACCAAACGATGGCGGTCAGAATCTTGGTCCCCGTCCGATGGAAATGCTGCTGATGGGCGTGGGCGGCTGCTCTTCCTACGATGTGGTCACCATCCTGAAAAAGAGCCGTCAGGATGTCACCGCCTGCCACACCGAACTGGAAGCCGAGCGTGTCGATGCCGTGCCGGCCATTTTCACCAAGATTCACCTTCACTTTGTGGTCACTGGCCGGGGCCTGAAGGAAAACCAGGTCAAGCGCGCAGTCAGCCTGTCTGCCGAGAAATATTGCTCCGCCTCCATCCTGATGGAAAAGGCGGGTGTGGAGATCACCCACAGCTACGAGATCCGCGAGGCGGAATAACCGCCCAAACAACCATCTTACGGCCGGGCGGCGCTCTGTCTGCGAGCACGCCTCCCGGCACCACGTCAAAATGTTCACTTTCGGTACTATTCACGCCCGATGGCTGTGTGCATAATACGCAGCCTCTAAGCCGACCTGATCAAAAGACGTACAGCTTGATCAGGGACGGCCTCGGCAGGGCTCCGGCGAGCTTACTGTTGTCATTCAATCTTTTGCACGGAGGGGGCTGAACATGGAAAACAAACTTCAGCTACACGGGTTCAACAACCTGACCAAATCCCTGAGTTTCAATATTTACGATATTTGCTACGCCCAGACCGAAGAGCAGCGCGAAGCCTATATCGATTATATCGACGAGATGTACAACGCCGAGCGTCTGACCCAGATTCTGACTGACGTGGTCAAGATCATTGGAGCCAATGTACTGAACATTGCGCGCCAGGACTACGACCCCCACGGCGCCTCCGTGACCATGCTGATCGCCGAACATGAGCTGACCAGTCCCGGCGAACGGGATAATGAAGAATCACCAGGCCCCTTGCCTGACGCCATCGTGGCGCATCTGGACAAAAGCCACGTAACGGTTCACACCTATCCGGAAAGCCACCCGCACGACGGCGTCAGCACGTTCCGCGCTGACATCGATGTATCCACCTGTGGCCTGATTTCACCCCTCAAGGTGCTCAACTACCTGATCCACAGCTTCGATTCCGATGTAGTCACCGTCGATTACCGGGTACGCGGCTTTACCCGGGACGTGGACGGCACCAAGCACTACATTGATCACGACATCAACTCGATCCAGAACTACCTGACCGAAGATACCCGGAACGCCTATCAGATGATCGATGTGAACGTGTATCAGGAAAACCTGTTCCACACAAAGATGATGCTGAAGGAGTTCAACCTTGAGAACTACCTGTTCGGTTTGAAGCCCAGCGACCTGGATCCGGAAGAAGCGCGGTCCATTGAAGATCGCCTGCGTACTGAAATGCTGGAAATTTTTTACTCCCGCAATCTGGGTTAATCGTCCCGGCGGGCGGGTCACCTCCAGACCCGCCCAATCATTCAATTATTTTGAATATTCCTGCCAGTTTTCTCCGTTTTATACCATCGTCCAGAGCGCGTTAAATAGCCTCATATCCTGTCATTCTCACTTGGGAGAACGCATATGAGCCACACCATTCTTGTTGTTACCGCCAGCATGTTTGGCAAGCAAGGCCAGTCATCTCAACTGGTTTCCCGCACACTGGAAAGCTTGAAGGACAACTATCCGGACGCCGAAGTAAACTATCGGGACCTCGCCAGCGAACCCGTACCGCATCTGGATGCAGAACGGTTTCAGTCCTTCCTGACGCCGGAAGAGGATCTCAACGCGGAGCAGAAAGCAGCCCTGAACCACTCAAACGAACTGATTGATGAACTGAAGCAGGCCGATGTCGTTGTGCTTGGCGTTCCCATGTACAACTTCGGCATTCCGTCAGTGCTAAAGGCTTACTTCGACCACATAGCCCGGGCCGGAATTACCTTCCGCTACACGGAGAACGGCCCTGAGGGATTGCTTGAGGATCGTCCGGTTTACATTCTGGCGGCCCGTGGCGGCATGTATGCCAACACACCGAACGACAGCCAGACTCCTTATCTGCGTTCGTTCCTCAATTTCCTTGGCCTGAAGGACCTCCACTTCGTTTATGCCGAAGGGCTGAACATGGGCGACGACCAAAAGCAAAACGCGCTGGAGGAAGCCCACGAACGTATCGAGGCCGTCACGGTCTGACAATACATCTATGGAGGACAGCGTATGACCAGTCGTACCGTGCAAAGAGTCATTCCAGCCCTGGAAACCTCCGATGGCGCCGGCGTTCGCATCAAGCGTTCGCTGGGCCAACACCCGAGCGTGCGGCTGGACCCCTACCTGATGCTGGATGAGTTCGGCTCCGACCAGCCCCAGGACTACATCGCCGGCTTCCCGGCGCACCCGCACCGGGGCTTTGAAACGGTCACCTATATGATTGAGGGGCACATGCTCCATGAAGATCATCTGGGCAACCGCGGCCATCTGCGTAACGGTGGCGTGCAGTGGATGACGGCGGGCCGGGGCATCGTGCACTCGGAAATGCCGCAACAGGAATCCGGCCTGATGCGGGGCTTCCAGCTCTGGCTCAATCTGCCTTCGTCCGAGAAGATGCAGCCAGCGGGATATCGGGATATCCAGCCTGAGGACATTCCGCAGATCCACCAGAAGGGCGCAACGCTGAAGCTGATTGCAGGCTCCCTGAATCTGGCGGAGTCCACGCTCGAAGGCGCCGTTTCAGGTGGCTCAACACGCCCCCTGTATGCAGATGTGCAGCTTGAGGCGGGCGCCGACATCCGTATTCCGGTTCAGGCTGGCCATAACGCCGTGGTCTACCTCTACGAGGGCGGGGCCTCGGTCGTAGCGGACAGCGAGAGCAAATCGTTACAGGGCTCTGCCGCCAGCGTGCTGACGGACGGCGACGAGGTGCACCTGCGGGCGGGAGACCAGCCAGCGAGACTGCTGGTGATTGCTGGCAAGCCCATCGGCGAGCCGATCGTGCAGTACGGTCCGTTCGTGATGAACACCCGCGAAGAGATCGAACAGGCCCTGCAAGACTATCGGGATGGACGCCTGACGGCCTAGGCGAAAGGCTTTCCGGCAATCAGCCGCTGTACCATGGGCCTGACCATCAGGTCCATGGCCAGCGGCATCTTTGTACCCGGAATCACCATGGTGTCGTGGCGGGATAAAGTGCTGCCGGGAATAACCTGCAGCAGGTAAGGCAAGTCCACTTCCGAGGGATCACGGATGTGGATCACCAGCAGGCTTTCATCCTCGGTCGGCACATCCCGAACCACAAACGGATTGGAGGTATCCACCAGCGGAATTCGCTGGAAGTTGATGTGGGTATGGGAGAACTGCGGCACGATATCGTGCACGTAGTCATCCATCCGGTTAATGATGGTCTCCACCACCGCATCCTGGCTGTAGCCCCGCTTGTGGGTGTCCCGGTGGATTTTCTGGATCCACTCCAGATTGACGATCGGCACCACGCCAATCAGCAGGTCGACGTACTGGGCGATGTTGTAGCTCTCGGTTACAACCCCACCATGCAATCCCTCGTAGAACAGCAAGTCCGTGTCTGCCGGCAGGGACCCCCAGGGGGTAAAGGTGCCCGGTTTGTGTCCCAGCTCCATCAGCTCCCTGTCTTCATCATGCACGTACTGCCGATAACGTCCGTTGCCGGTGTGAGCGTAGTCGTAAAACAGGGCTTCGAGCTTATCGATGTGATTGGCCGCCAGCGCGAAGTGGTTGCGCTCACCGAACTGCCCCTTGGCCGCCAGTCGCGCCATTTGCTCCCGGTTGTACCGATGGAAGCTGTCACCGGTCACCATGGCGGCAGTCAGGCCTTCGCTGGCAAACATTCGGCTGAAAATCTGGCCTGTGGTTGTGGTTCCAGCTCCGGATGAACCGGTTACCGCGATAATCGGGTGGCGTTTGGACATAATTCCTTGGTCCGAAGGTCAGGTCAGGCTCTCCAGTAGCCTTGGCTTTTCGATGGCGAAACCCTGAGCGTAGTCCACACCCAGCTGGGTCAGGATATCCAGTACCTCGCGGGATTCCACCTGGGCGGCAATCACCTCGCGCCCCATGTAATGCGCCATATCCACCATGGATTTCACCATGGCCCGGTCAGTTTCGCTCAGATTGAGCTGGTTGGTAAAGGTGCCATCGATCTTGATCATGTCCACCGGCAGGGAGCGCAGGAACTCGAAAGACACCGGGCCACTGCCAAAATTACCGAGGCAGAACCGACAGCCCAGTTCCTTGATCTCCCGCATGAACTCCACCACAGACTCGATATCCCGGATCGCCGATGCTTCGGTCAACTCGAACCACAGCCGCTCGATAGGCGCGTCCTTGTGGCTGAGCTTTTCGTAGATGAACTCGAGCAAGGATTTGTCATTCAGGGAATAGCCGGACAGATTAATGCAGATACCACCCAGGTGACGCGGATCCGGCGCGGTTTCCTGAACCCAGTCCAGCATGTGCCCCACCACCCAGCGATCCACCGCCTGCATCTGGTCATACCGTTCAGCCATGCGGATAAAGTCCCGGCCCGAAATCAGATTGCCGACATCGTCGTACATGCTGATCAAAATCTCGTACTGGGGCGACATACTGGCTTTGGCGTGCAGGGGGATGATCTTCTGGCAGCGCAGGAGCATGCGCTCCTCATCCAGGTTGCCCAGACTCGCCACGCGGGCGGCGATCTGCGCCTTGCGCGCTTCATCTCCGGCATCGATGGGAGCCACGTTCACTTTGCCAGCGCCCTCGTGCTTGGCGTCCTTCAGTGCCTGCTCACAGGCTCTCATCCAGCGCTCCGCGCTGACCATCGAGGGCACTTCCGGTACCACGCCAATGTTTGCCGACAAATGATAGGTCCGGCCTTCGAACTCGAATTCCGCGCTCTCTACCGCCTGCACCAACGCCTGTGCGATCGACTCCGCGTTATCCGAAGGCACCAGCATGGCAAATTCGTTGCCGGCCAGGCGGGCCAGTGAAACCTGCTCGCCCGCCAGCTTGCGGAACACCTCAGCGATTTCTTTCAGCACCGCGTCGCCGGCTTCTTCACCCGCAGTGTCATTGAGCAGGCGGAAGTGCCGGAGGTCGATTCTCAACAGGGCCTGGAGGCTCTCACGCTGGACCAGATGCTGATTGACGGTACGTTCGAATTCCCGGCGTCCCAGAACGCCAGTCAGTTCATCGTGGGTAGCAGCCCAGGAAAGCTGGTCATACACCTTTCGCACCATCCGATCGATGCTTTCATCCACCAGTGGCCGCTCGTACTGGTCATCCTCGACGATCGTGCCGTCCCGCATCCGCTTGGCCAGCGCATCCAGATCCAGATCCACCACCCGCATACCCTGGTGGTTTACAAACACGTAGCGGCTACTGCCGCGGGCAATCCACACCAAACGAATGTACTGGGGTGTGTCTGGTTTTTCCTGGTCCCGCAGCCAATCACCAACCTTGAGATGCTGAACGCGCTGCACCCAGCGCTGCAGATCTTCCTTGCCCTGACCGGACGCCTCGCCGGCATCGGCGTCCCCACCGATGCCGGCGGCAGGCACGTCAACCATCTCCGGCGTCTCCCCCGGGGTCCGCACAAGGAAACGTTTCAGGTCTTCGCGGATTTGTGAGGCCGGCATCTGATTGCTGGAAATGGACGCCAGGCCGTCCTGAATCACCCGCAGCATCTCGGCCATGTTGGGCGCGTTTTCCGGATCATCGGCAAAGGTCAGCAATGAATCAATCACGGCCAGGTAGTCGACCCACAACTGGCTGTCCGGCCCCTGGCGAATCCAGGTCAGCGACAGCAGATCCCGCCAGCCGCCCTCAACCAGGGTCATCACAGCCCTGGGCACCCGACGACCCGCCAGTCGCTCATCCAGGATCTGGGCGACCGCCTCCTTGGATTCCGCAACTTTCTGTGCGCCCTCGGCCGCCGCGGTTACCCGCTCGACGTTACGACGGTACACCAGATTCTGGCGCTCAATCAGGGCATCCAGCTCATGCACGGTTTGTTCGAAAACACCGATATCCTGCTCAAATTCGGTGGTGATCCGCTGCACCAGTTCATCGACCCGCCGTTGCAACACAGGATTGCTACGCCCGCCCTTCACACCCAGCTGGGCAAGACGGTTCATCACCCCGCGCACCGGGCTGTTCTGGTCATCGAAAAAGGCCGGATCCCGCATAACCACTTTCAGTACCGGAACTTCCAGCTGACGTACCCGTTCGCGGGCATCGTCGCTGAGTTTCGGGCTCTCCACCACAGACCGGAAAAACCGGTCAACCACATCCAGGGTTTCCTGCTGGGCATCATCCAGCTTGGCCGGCCCACTGGCACGAACGCGTTCTACCACGCGCTCTTTGAGCGTTCCACTGCCCTCGGCAGCTTCCACCGGCTCAACCTGAAGACCCTGCAACTCCCGGAACAGCTCCCCGCTCGACAATGGCTTCGCATCAGCGGCGAAGGTCGCCTTTTCTTCTTTTACCTGAGGCGAACGACTGGCCGACAGGCTGGCAAGCAGATTGCGCACCGTAGCAAAGGCAGACTGGGCAGCTTGCGTCTGGCTGTTCCATTCACCGCTGAGTTGTGATGCCGATTTCGCTCGCCCGGCCCGCTGGCGAACCGGAGCTTCCACGGTGTCAGTGGCGTCAGCTGCCTCAGACCTGGCAGACACCGAAGTAGCCTGTGGCTTTGGCGCGCTGGCTGCCTTCGGTGCGGGCTTGGGTGCCGGTTTTGGAGCAGGTGGCGAGCGGCGGGCCGGAGCAGCGTTTGCTTCCTTACCACTCAGGTATTTACTCAGATCGAGATCGGGCAAGACGCCCTGACGAATCAGGATGTCATTCAATTCTTTATACAGGGGGGCCAGTTTCTGCAGAACGGTCTGCTCAAAGACTTTCAGGCAGACCTTCTCAACATCCCTGGACAGTTTGAGCTGACTGAGCCCGGTATGGAAGGCCTCACACACCAGCGAGGGTCCAAGGGGATTATGATGACCAGTCGCATTGGCGACCCCGAGCTTGTCGAGTCGCAGCTTGAGCTGAAGCAGGTCACCACGGTACTGGGTGTCCGCCTTGGTCACCATCACCCGAATAGTGAGCCAGTCCTCGAACTCCCCCTTATCGACAATGGACAATTCAGAACCCGGAAAGCCCTTTGGAACGGGCTTCATGGGTGATTCGAGATTGCGGGACATCTGGTGCCAGATGACACGCTGACGCGCCTGCAGCTGACCACTGGCATCCATCAATTCGTTGGCCTGCTGGTCATTCAATGCTTTCTGGGCGGCGCTATTCAACGCCTCGACCGTTTGTGGAAAGCAGTTCTCCATCAACGGCTGAATGTATTGAACCACCGCCTTCGCCGTCTGATGCAAAACAAACTGGAGATTATCGGTCGGTGCCTTGAGGCTCGGACGATCCTGCTCTTTCGACGCACCACAAAGCTGGAGCATCGCGTCCACAGCTTCTGGATTGGGGCGGGTGAAGCACACACCCATGGCACCCTCTATGCGACGGACAATCGACACATGGAGTTCATGGCGGCGACCGTCCGGGCTGCGGAAACGAACCAACACCTCGGGCAACTCGGTTCCGCTAAGCGCACGCTCAAGATGACGGGAAGTGTCGCCGGAAAAACGAACAAACAGCCCTTCGGCGCAGAAGTCAGCAATCTGGCATGGCCAGGACTGGCCAGCACCAAGTTCCAACTGGGCAGCCAGCTTGATCGCTTTTCGGGGGCTGCCTCGGCGTTCTCTCGGATCCATGAACATCCTGATGATATGAACAACGGGCCGAAAGGAATGACCGTTTCCTGGTCCCCGGCCCTCGTCCCTGAAAACGGTAGTAATCGTCTGCTGCTACTGTGAAAACTTTCCCTGTACTGCAGCCTCAGGCTTCCACCTTACCACCTCACCAGTATAGCATTCGGACACATGAACCCCCTTAGCGTTTGCATCATTTTGCTAATTTTTACCTTTGTCAGCGGATGCTCGACAGTGGCGTATTACGCCCAGGCCATCGGCGGTCACACGTCCCTGATGATGTCGGGCGATTCGATCGACGATCTGATCGACAGCCCCGCGACGGAAACGACTCTGCGCAACAGGCTGGTACTCGTCCAGCAGGCCCGGAAGTTCGCCCGTGACGGGCTCTCACTCCCGGTGGGCGACGCGTTCACCGACTACGTGGAACTGGAGCACCCCTGGGTGGTCGTCAATCTGGTGGCCGTGCCGGAGTTTTCCCTGAGTCCACACCAGTGGTGCTATCCCGTGCTGGGGTGCCAGGCCTATCGGGGTTATTTCCAGCTTGAGGATGCCCGCAGAGAGCAGAGGCAGTTCGACCAGTCCGGCTACGACACACTGATCGGCGGCGTGACGGCCTACTCCACACTCGGCTGGTTCGACGATCCCCTTCACTCCGGCTTTATCGCCCTGCCGGAAGAACGGATGCTGGCCCTGATGTTCCACGAACTGGCCCATCGGGTGGTGTACATCGGCGGCGATACAGCGTTCAACGAGAGCTTTGCGACGGCGGTTGAGCTTGAAGGTTTGGCGCTCTGGGTCAGCCGGCATGGCAACCCCGAATGGTTTGAACGGGCCAAGGAACGGCTGCAGCAACGGGAACAGACACTTGCCCTGGTAAAACACACCACCAGTCGCCTGGACGAACTTTACCGGCAGGCGGGCCAACGCCCCGACGCAGAACTCCGGGCTGAGAAAACCGAAGTACTGGATCAGCTTCTGGCCGAGTACGACCGCTTATCCGAGCAATGGCAACAACCCGGCCCTTTCGGCACTCAGCCAGAGAGCCTGAATAACGCGAATCTGGCGCTCTTCCGGCAATACAACCAGTACGTCGACGGATTCCGCCAGCTGCTCAGGGACCATGACTACGATTTCCCCGCCTTCTATGACGCAGTGGCAACCCTGGGAGCCCTGCCAGAGCCCGAACGCCAGCAACAACTGACGGCGTTAGTTGAGCGGTTTGAAGAACACCTTTGAGTTTCGGTTGGTGTTGTAGACCGCGAGTTTCGGGCCGGGCAACTCCTGAACGGTAGACGGTTCGAAGCCCCGCTCCCGGAACCAGTGCTCGGTTTGGGTGGTCAACACGAACAGTTTCCGGAACCCATGGCCCCGGGCCAGCTTTTCGATCATGGCCAGCAGTTCGTCGCCCCTACCGGAACGACGATAGGCGGGGTCCACTGCAAAACATGACAGCTCGCCCGCCTGCTCGTCCGGATACTGGTACAGGGCCGCGCAACCCACAATGCTGCCATCCCTCTCGGCCACCACGAATCCGTCAATCTCCGTTTCCAGCATTTCCCGGGAACGTCGGATCAAAACGCCCTGCTCTTCGAGTGGTTGAATCAGCTCGATGATGCCGCCGATATCCTCGACCTGGGCCGGACGAATCTGCTCATAGAGGTCTCCACTGACCAGCGTTCCGGAACCGTCCCGGGTAAACAGCTCTTCCAGCAGCGCGCCGTCATCCACATAGCTGATGATGTGCGCCCGCCGAACGCCCTTCACGCAGGCCTCGCAAGCCGCCCGCAACAGCGTCGCATTCTCATTGGCCATGGTCTCCTGTGCGAGACGCTCCGAGGCCTGCCGGGCCGACAACTCCCGAATCAGCTCTCCGCCGTTATCCAGCACGCCCTGACCGTCAATGAAGGCAATCAGTTTTTCCGCCTTCAGGGCCGCAGCCACCTGACTGCCGACATCTTCATAGGACAAGTTGAACGCATCTCCGGTGGGCGAATAGCCCAGCGGCGGCAATAAAACGATATGCCCTAACTCAAGCAGGCTTTCGATCCCGGACACATCCACACGGCGGACTTTACCGGTGTAGCCGAAATCGGTTCCATCCAGCACGCCGACGGGACGGGCAACCACATAATTGCCGCTGCTGACCCGGATTCGTGCGTTGTGCATGGGTGAATTCACCAGTCCCATGGACAGCTGGCTTTCAAGCACCGCCCGCAGGCCGCCGACCGCTTCCAGCACCAGTGGCAACTGCTGCTCCGGGGTAACACGCAGCCCCTGTGAAAAATCAGACGTCAAGCCAGCCGAATCCAGCCGTGCCTGAATCTGGGGCCTGGCGCCATAGGCCACCACCAGTCGAACCCCCAGACTGCTCAGCAGGGCAATATCATGGATGATGTTAATGAAGTTGCCGTGGGCAATGGCGTCGCCTGGCAGCGTCAGTACCACGGTTCGGCCCCGATGGGCATTGATATAGGGTGAGGAATGGCGGAATCCGTGCAGCCAGTCGTTCGATTTCAATCCGGTCTCCCTATCAACTCAATTACAGGCAAAACTGCCTGATCAATCCTTTCAGAATGCGTACCGCCGGCTCCAGCTGAGCCAGCTCCAGAAACTCATCCGGCTGATGAGCCTGATCGATGGAACCGGGCCCCATGACCAGGGTTTCCATGCCCGCCTTCTGTAACCACGGAGCCTCGGTGGCAAAGGCCACGGCCTGCGCCGAATGCCCGGTCAATGCCTCACAAGCCTTGACCAGAGCCGCATCTTCCGCAGTTTCAAAGGGCGGCACCCCTTCGAACAGGGGCTCAAATTCCAGCTCAAGCTCACGCCGCTGGGCGATGGGTTGGACCTGTTGCAAAATGGCCTGGCGCAATTCCTCCATACTCATACCGGGCAACGGGCGCAGATCAAAATGCAGTTCGCACTGGGCACAGATCCGGTTCGGGTTATCACCACCATGAATGCAGCCCAGGTTCAGCGTGGGCACATCCACCTTGAAGTGAGGATTGCGGTACGTCTCCTGCCACTGACTGCGGAGTGCAAGTAACTCGTTCAATGCCTCGTGCATCCCCTCAAGCGCGTTGCGCCCCAGAGCCGGATTCGAGGAATGGCCGGAACGCCCCTCAAACCTGAGGCGTTCCATCATGATGCCCTTGTGCATGCGAACCGGTCGAAGCCCGGTCGGTTCACCAATAACCGCATACCGAGCTTTGGGCTTACCTGCGGCCGCCAGCGCGCGAGCCCCGCTCATGGAGCTTTCTTCGTCCGCGGTGGCCAGGATAATCAGTGGCTCTTTCAGAGGCTGGTCAACATACTCCCGGGCCGCCTCAATGGCCAAAGCGAAAAAGCCCTTCATGTCGCAGGTGCCGAGGCCGTACCAGCGGTTGTCCCGCTCGGTCAGCTGGAATGGATCACTTTGCCAGCGCTTGTCGTCAAACGGCACGGTGTCGGTATGGCCCGACAGCACCAGCCCACCCGGCCCGGACCCCAGCGTGGCTATCAGGTTGAACTTGCCGGGCACGCCGGGCACCGGCAGGATTTCCAGGTCAAACCCGAGCGGCTCCAGCCAGCTGGCAAGCAGATGGACGACCGCCTCGTTGCTGTAATCCCACTCAGCAGACGCGCTGCTGATCGATGGGATGGCAATCAACCGCTCCATCATGGTTTTCACACCGGGAACGGTAGCGGCCTTCTCATTCATCTGGGACATACTCCCTCCGGATCTACCCCGAGATCACTGTGTCTGGCCGCGGCGCCAGACTTCAAAACCGGTCACGGCGCGGATCAGCATCGGATAGGCGACCTCACCGCCACCCACCTTGCGGGCGACTTCCAGCTCACGCTCGCCAACCTTCACCAGCCGCCCCTCAACCACATTGTCATTCGAGAGAGTCACTCTGACGGTATGGCCAATCCAACGGTCGGCCGTCTCTAACGACTGAGCATACCACCTTTGCTCCCGGGCCGATTCACCCGACTCGACAACCGGTACTGCGGCCCGGGAAACCGGCGCAGCCGGGGCCTGAGTCTTCTGCAGGTACACGTCAGGCACAACGGCACTGTTATAGGTGACATCCCAGCCAGGCCCGGCAACACCGGCGGGATACACAGGAATACCGGCAAACTCACCATCCGGCCGGAGCACCGCCGTCACCTCACCACCGTCCAGTAACCATTGACGGTAGAGCGCTTCAAACTGATCACTGGGCAGCAGACCACGGGCCTTCAGGGCACCCTCGAGGACCTGGACGGTTCGGCGAGCCCAGTCAGCTGGCTCAATACCCGCCCGTTCGCTGCAGTAGGCGGAAATGCGTCGCATCAGGCCGCTGTCCCGCAGCGTGACGGTAATAAGCTGGCTGGAACTATCCAGCACGGCCTCGGGATCATGAGGCTGGAAACGAGCACCTGGCCAATCGATCTCAATGCTCCCGGTGCCGGCGGTATTGAGCTCAATCAGCAAGCCATCGGGACGCTGGTGCATCAGGAGCTCACCGCCGGTGAGCCCTGGAATGCCAATATTCATCAAATCCTGACTGCTGATAGGCTGGTTTGGATCCTCGGAACAGGAAAGTACAAACAGCGGTGGCAGACTCGCCTGCGCAACGGTTTCATCGGTCACCCAGTTCCGCAGCATCGGACTGGTCAGGCTCATTTCCAGGCCTTCCGCCTGGAGTGTCCAGCCACCGGATAAAGACGCGGGATCCATCAGCGCTTCGATCAGTTCGAGAGGCGATCCGGCGTCGAATTCAAAGCGGCCAATCGCCAGCGGACTGGTCAGGCGAAAGTCCTGCCAGCTGGCATTCGACAACACGAGCTGCCCCTCCAGCCCCGACCTGATAGTGCCACGGTCAAAGACGCCAAGAGGCTCCAGAGCCGTACGCGCATCAGCCGCTCGCTGATCCGCCAGCCACCACACTCCCGCCTTGAAGGCCGCCACCCCGACCAGACCGAGAACCACCAGCCATTTCAACAGACGCAACATCCGGCAACTCCTACCTCTGTCTGATCAATTGCGCGATATCAGGGTACCCACACCCTCATCGGTGAAGATTTCCAGCAAACAGGCATGGGCAACCCGGCCATCGATGATGTGGGAGGTGCGCACGCCGTTTTCGACCGCGTTCAGGGCGCAACGGATTTTCGGCAGCATGCCTCCGTGGATAGTCCCATCGTCGATCAGGTCGTTGACCTGCTGGGCGGTGAGGCCGGTCAACACCTGACCTTCCTTGCTCTTCAGGCCGGACACGTTGGTCAGCAGAATGAGCTTCTCGGCTTTCATGGCTTCTGCCACCTTGCCCGCCACCAGATCCGCGTTGATGTTATAGGAGGCGCCATCCGGTCCCACGCCAATCGGCGCAATCACCGGGATCACGTTGCTTTGGGTCAGCATGTCGATGACGTCCACGTTCACACTGGCCACTTCGCCCACATGACCGATGTCGATGATTTCCGGGCGCTCAAGTTCCGGCGAACGGCTGACCACTTCCAGCTTGCGAGCGCGGATCAGGTTGGCGTCTTTGCCGGTCAGACCGACAGCCGTACCACCGTGGGCATTGATCAGGGACACGATTTCCTTGTTGACCTGGCCACCCAGCACCATCTCAACCACATCCATGGTCTGGGCATCGGTGACCCGCATGCCGTTGACGAAGCGGGACTGGATATTCAGGCGATCCAGCAGGTCGCCAATCTGCGGGCCACCGCCGTGCACCACGATCGGATTGATGCCCACCAGTTTCATCAGCACCACATCGCGCGCGAAGCTGCTTTTGAGCTCCTCGTTCTCCATCGCGTTGCCACCGTACTTGATGACCACTGTCTTGCCAGTGAAGCGCTGAATGTAAGGCAGCCCCTTACTCAATACCGACGCTACCTGAATTGCCGAATCACGATCCAATGCCATGCTGATGCCTTACCTTTCCATGCTGATAAAAATGACCGGCCGATACTCAGAGCTCGACCGTTACCTCCGGTGCGACTTTGGCCAACTGCGCCCGGAACACATCCTTGATCCGTTCCAGAGCCGCCTCGGTTTCTGCTTCAAACCTCAACACCAGAACCGGCGTGGTGTTGGATGCCCGGCACAAGCCCCAGCCATCGGGATAATCCACCCGCACACCATCGATGGTGCTGATGCGGCCATCGCCAAACTCACCTTCCTGTGACAGGCGCTCAACGATGGCAAACTTGGTGCTTTCCGTTACGTCCACGTTCAGCTCCGGGGTGCTGACGTCTTCCGGGAAGTCCTCAAAGACTTCACTGCTGTGCCGATCCTCAGCGCCCAGAATCTCCAGAAGACGGGCCGCCGAGTAAAGGCCATCATCAAAGCCGAACCAGCGCTCGCCAAAGAAGATATGACCGCTCATTTCGCCCGCCAGCAAGGCGCCGGTCTCCTTCATCTTCGCCTTCATCAGGGAGTGGCCGGTTTTCCACATAATCGGTCGCCCGCCTGCTTCGCTGACGGTATTCGCCAGCCGTCGGCTGCATTTTACGTCATACAGGACGTCCGCACCGGGATTGCGGGAAACGACATCCCGGGCAAACAACATCAACAACCGGTCCGGCCAGATGATCTTGCCGGTATTGGTCACAACGCCCAGGCGGTCGCCATCGCCGTCAAAGGCCAGGCCGATGTCCGCGTTTTCCTCTTTTACCCTGGCAATCAGGTCCGCCAGATTGGCAGGCTTGCCAGGATCCGGATGATGATTAGGGAAGTTACCGTCCACGTCACAGTAAAGCGGGATAACCTCGCAACCGAGCTCATCAATCAGCATTGGTCCCAGTTCTCCGGCAATACCGTTTCCTGCATCCACCACGACTTTCATGGGCACAGCCACGCCAACATCCTGCAGGATGCGATCCAGGTAGGCGCGACGAACATCCTGCCGGGAGGCGTTGCCCTGACCAGTCGCCAGATCGCCGGTCTGTACCCGCTGGTACAGTTTCTGAATCGCCTCGCCCGAGAGCGTTTCGCCACCCAGCATGATTTTCAGGCCATTGTAGTTGGCCGGGTTATGGCTGCCCGTCACCATCACACCGGAGCCGGTCCCAAGTTCATGGGTGGCGAAATAAAGTACCGGCGTGGGCACGGCGCCAACATTGATGACATCACACCCGGTCGCCATGATGCCCTCGCCCAGCGCTGCGGCAAGGCTTGGGCTCGAATGACGACCATCGTAACCGATGCAGATAGCCTGTACGCCTTGGGCGATAGCCTCAGAACCAATGGCCTGACCGATAGCCCGCACCACCTCTTCCGAGAGGCTTTCACCAACAATACCGCGAATGTCGTAAGCCCGGAAAATCTCCGGAGAAAGATTCACCGACGGCCGGGCAATTCCCCCCACCCCCGGTGCATCGTCGCCCAAGAGCGAGTCATCGCCGCTGCCCAGATTGAGCACATCCTCGTCTTCACTGAGCACGTCGATATCCAGGGAATCCTCCCCTTGGAACAATGGTTCGTCATCCTCAGGCAGTGTTGAATCAAGACTGGCTGGCTTTCGTGGTTTGGCGGAACCCGCGGCCTTGGCAACTCGCTTTTCCACCATCTGGGCCATGCGGTTCATGGCCTCACCGGCAGAGCCCACCATCTCCCAACGAGCGATCGGCGGAGCGGCCCGTTCGCCAGCGAGGGCTTTCTGGGCCCACTGGATCAACCGGGACACATCGGTCCTCAGGCTACGCTGAGCCCCGGTCAGCAATACCCAGACCAAAACAGCAGCGAGCAGGACAGGAACCCCGATCAGACCAGCAAGCATGATGATATTGACCGGTGCCCGGGGGCCACTGGCGGGCGTATAGACCACGGACCAGTCCGGATTGATCAGTGCCCGGGTTTCTGAAGCCGCAGAGACCTGGCCATTGCCCGCTACGGTACGAACCGTACCGGAAACCGACTGGGTCAACGCCAGCGTCCCGCCAAGGTCCGCATTGACCACCTGCAACAGCGGCTGCAACCGGGCAGCCTCAAAAATCACCAGCAGGCTGCCAAGAGTCTCGTCACTGCCCGTACGCTGGACCGGTGCGGCCATCTGAAGGTACCAGCGACCGTCGCGGGGGAAGGCATCCGCCACCAGCGCTTGCCCCTCCTGGGCTTTGCGTGCCAGCTCCAGACCGGCAAATCCCAACAGCCCACTGCTGCCCGCCGACCGGGGGATTTTCTTGTTGGCAAACAGATGGGCGTCCTTCACACCGGGAAGCGCATGATCCAGGCTGTCCAGAACGGCTTCGACACCACGCCCCGAGGTGACCGCAGACACCACATCTGGACGGGTTGCCAGGCTATTCACACTCTCCTGCAATTGAGTCAGGTGCAGATTCAGTCGCTGGGCAGCGGCATCCGCTTCGACGGTTTTCTGCGCCGCGTGGTGGGTCTGGGTGGCAGGCTGAACCACCAGAAAGTGCACCAGTACGACCGCAACAATGCCTGCCAGCAACACCGCCAGGGCCTGCTTGAGGGCAACGGAATCCAGGCGTTTCTGTTTCAGACCCGGCCCGGAACTCCCGACCTTGCCACTCTTCGCCTTCTTTGTGGAAGGCTCGGACGCTTTGTCTTTACCCAACTTCATAATGGTTCCCGTCTTTGTCGTTGTTGTTCCGAGTTATGTTTTTCTTGAGGTTCTGTACGTTATCGCGGGCGTATCGCCCGTTCAGTGCTTGCCGGTAGAGCCAAATCCACCTTCGCCGCGTTCACTGGAATCAAATTCTGAAACCACTTCAAAATCCGCCTGAACTACCGGGACCAGCACCAGTTGGGCGATCCTCTCACCCACCTCAACCGTAAAGGTCGTATCGCCCCGATTCCAGCAAGATACCATCAGCTCGCCCTGATAATCAGAATCGATCAGTCCAACCAGGTTGCCCAGCACGATACCGTGCTTGTGTCCCAGACCGCTGCGGGGGAGGAGCATTGCCGCCAGCGAAGGGTCGGCGATATGGATGGACAAGCCCGTTTTGATTAGCTGGGTCTGGCCCGGCTCCAGGGTCAGCGGCGCATCCAGGCACGCGCGCAGGTCCAGCCCAGCGGAACCATCGGTCGCGTACTCGGGAAATGGAATGTCCTTTCCGATACGGTCATCCAGTACACGCACTTGCAACTTCTTTCTGGTCATAACGTTTTCCACAACAATGAAACAGGGCAACCAGGTAGTCAGCCGGCCGCCTCGAGGTGATTACGGATCAGGGCCATCAGGTGCCCGGCGATCTGCCGTTTTGAGTCCGGTCCGAAGGACTCACGCCCCTCCGGCCAGAACACCGTGACAGCGTTATTTTCGCTGTTGAACCCCAGCCCGGGCACCGACACATCATTGGCAACGATCATGCGCAACTTTTTGCGCTGGAGCTTATCCAGGGCGTACTTTTCAACATCCGCAGTTTCCGCCGCAAACCCCACCGTGAAGGGTGGATTGTCCCGGGCGGCAATGGTGGCCAGCGTATCGGGATTGCGAACCAGTGGCAGCGCCATCTCCTGGCTGGTTTTCTTGATCTTGTCCCCGGCGCAGGTTTCCGGGCGATAATCCGCAACCGCCGCACTGGCGATAAAGACATCGCAACCCTCATCGACGGCAGAGGAAGAAACCCGCAGCATATCCTCCGCGGTTTCGACCGTTCGGACCTCCACACCGGCAGGCGCAGTCAAATTGACCGGCCCGCTGACCAGCACCACGTCGGCCCCGGCATCGCGAGCGGCTTCCGCGAGGGCATAGCCCATCTTGCCGGAACTGTGGTTACTGATGTAGCGGACCGGATCGATGGGCTCGCGAGTCGGGCCGGCGGTAATCACCACCCGGCGGCCAGCCAGCGGGCCGGTGTCGCCAGACTGCTCAATCAGCCCGGCAAGTTCCACCGGCTCCAGCATGCGCCCGGCGCCCACATCACCGCAGGCCTGCTCACCCCGGTCCGGACCCCAGATCGAAATCTGAGGGTCTTCTTCCAGCAATCGAATGTTTCTCTGAGTCCGGTGGTTGCCCCACATGGCCTGATTCATGGCCGGCACCACAGCAATCGGAGCTTCGGTCGCGCTGCAGAGCGTCGCCAGCAGATCATCCGCCATGCCCTGAGCCAGGCGTGCGATGAAGTCTGCGGAGGCAGGCGCGATCACTACCTGATCGGCCCACTTCGCCAGCTCGATATGCCCCATGCCGGATTCCGCCTCCGGATCGAGCAGCGAGGTTCGAACCGGCTCGCCACTGAGCGCCTGAAAGGTAAGCGGGGTAATAAATGCCTCCGCGCCCGCCGTCATCACCACGCGAACGCTGTGGCCGGCTTTTTTCAGCAAGCGAACCAATTCGGCACTCTTATAGGCGGCAATACCGCCGGTGATGCCAAGCAGAATGCGTCTGGCAGCCATAAGGCCCCTATCCTCATAAAAATAAAGGCTTATAAGATAGCATGCCCGGCCCTTGCAGACAGCCTGCCCACGGCCCCGGACGTTTACCATTTGTTACTGTTTCCAGTAACCTTTGTAATCCTCAGACCTCGCGCCAGCCAAGGACAGGCTGGTTAGTCAATTCGCTGCAAGGAAGACAGCCATGGCAGACCCAAACTGGCCCTCGGACGAGCGCCCCCGGGAACGATTACTCCAGCACGGCCCGCAGTCCCTGTCAGACGCCGAACTGCTCGCCATTTTTCTTCGTACCGGCACCGCCGGCACGCCGGTTCTGACCATGTCCCGGGATCTGGTGATCCGCTTTGGCGGACTCCGGGGATTGATGACCGCTTCCCGGCAGCAGTTTTGCAGCATCAAGGGACTGGGACAGGCCAAATACGCCCAGGTACAGGCCGCCATGGAAATGGCCCGAAGAGTGATGGACGAACCCCTGCGACAGGGCGACCCTCTCAAATCCCCGGACGACACCCGACGTTTTCTCACCAGCCGGCTGGCCACCTACCCTCACGAAGTGTTCGCCGGCCTCTTTCTGGACAACCGTCACCGCGTCCTGCAGTACCGAGAGCTGTTTCGGGGCACCATCGACAGCGCCGCCGTCTACCCCCGCGAAGTGGTGCGCCAGGCTCTGGAAGACAATGCCGCGGCGGTCATTTTTGCCCACAACCATCCCTCTGGCGCAGCCGAA
This sequence comes from Marinobacter suaedae, assembly GCF_030519635.1. Classification (NCBI taxonomy): domain Bacteria; kingdom Pseudomonadati; phylum Pseudomonadota; class Gammaproteobacteria; order Pseudomonadales; family Marinobacteraceae; genus Marinobacter; species Marinobacter suaedae. The sequence goes on from NZ_JAUMIS010000001.1 coordinate 1,112,477, forward strand.
CCGAGCCAGACCGACATCGAACTCACCCGCCGACTGAAAGATGCACTGGCATTGGTGGATATCAGGGTTCTTGACCATATGGTTGTCGGCCACGGTGAGGTAATATCGCTTGCCGAACGGGGACTGATGTGAACAACCGGACACCACCGCCGAAAAGTTGGCCAAATTCCCAACAATTTTTTGCGTTGGGGCATGAGTTCTGGTATAAAAGCGTCCCTTTCTGGCGGCGTCTGGCGAGCAGCGTTCAGTTTTAGCGGCGCGAACAGGAGCTTGAAGCTCCTCAGAAACCAGAGACGCATTAAAAACGAATTCGTATGATTGAGACCATTGCTCAGGTCGGAGGCAAGTATGTCCAGAGTTTGTCAGGTTACCGGTAAGCGCCCGGTCACCGGTAACAACGTATCCCACGCGATGAACCACACCCGTCGTCGCTTTCTGCCGAATCTGCAGAACCACCGTTTCTGGGTTGAAACCGAGAAGCGTTTCGTGAAGCTGCGCGTATCTACTAAAGGCATGCGCATCATCGACAAGAAAGGCATTGACGCTGTGCTGGCCGACATCCGTGCCCGCGGCGAGAAAGTATAAGGAGCCGCATCATGCGCGAGAAGATTAAGCTGGTATCATCAGCAGGCACTGGTCACTTTTACACGACCATGAAGAACAAGCGTAACACCCCGGAAAAGATCGAGATCAAGAAGTACGATCCGGTTGTCCGTAAGCACGTTGCGTACAAGGAAGCCAAGATCAAGTAATTGATCCGGCATCCAAGAAAAAACCCGGCCATGCCGGGTTTTTTTGTGCTTTCAATACGCTTTACCCAAAGACCGTATCGCCGGGACGATTATTAGAACGTTTTTACATAGCCCTTCGGCAGCGCAATATCCATAGCAATAGGCAGGTGGTCTGAAACCGGGAAACTGACCACCTCAGAACGCCGGATTTCCAGGGACGGGCTCACCAGAATATGATCCAGCGCTTTCTCCGGACGCCAGCTCGGAAAGCTATGCGCAGACTCCGGCAGAGGCACCAGATCGGTCTCTTTCAGGGGCGTCTGGGTCAACAACTCTTCCGCATGGTTATTCATATCGCCCATCAACACCACGTGCTGATAGTCCGCGATCAGCTCCCGGATATACCCCAACTGCCGCTGCTGCCCGGACTTGCTAAGCGACAAATGCATCAGCACCAGCACCAGCGGATCATCCTCTGCACCGTAGCGGGCAATGATGGCGCCGCGGCCGGGAATCAGCCCCGGCAACTTGTGCTCCGTCACATCCAGAGGCCGATAACGGCTCAGTAAGCCATTACTGTGCTGGGCAATCTGCCCCAGGTTCCGATTGAGTTGCTGGTACCAGAAAGGGATGCCCGCGGCTTCGGCCAGATACTGCACCTGATTGATGTAACCACTGCGCAGGCTGCCGCCATCACATTCCTGCAGCGCCACCACATCGTAATTGCCAATCAGATGGGCAATGCGATCGAGATTCTGGATGCGGTGCCGATGGGGCAGCACATGCTGCCAGCTGCGGGTCAGGTAATGTCGATAGGAAGACGTATTGATGCCCACCTGGATGTTGAAGGTGAGCAACCGGATGTGGCGATGAGGCTCGAAATCGGGCACATGCTCCACCCCGGAGGAGGTGCCACGGGGCTCACCGGCAACATTGAGAAACTCGCTCACCTGCTTGCGGATTCGCTTGTACATGGCACCTGTTCCACCGTCATACCGGACATCAGCTCAACCGCATCCCTTGCAGCTTATTCGGCCGCCTCGCCCTGCTCTTTGGCCACCAGATAGTCAACGACCTCAAGCACCTGCTCGTGACCGCCAGCCATGGAGGCACTGGTTTTGTATTTACCGTTAACCAGCATAGCCGGAACCCCGGTGATACGCGCCCCACGAATTTTCGCCTGCGCCTGCTGCATCCGGGCATTCACACCGAAGCTCTTGTAAGTACTGAGGAAAGTATCGGCATCCACACCGTAGCCCGCGACGAAGTCTGCGATCTCTTCCGGCGTATTCAGCGGTCGACGCTCGCCGGCCAGACGGTCGAACAGGGCATCGTGCACCTTATCCAGCTCACCCATGGCTTCCAAGGCGTAGAAGGCCCGGGCATGCGGCTCCCAGGAACGCCCCAGCGCAGCCGGCATCAGGACGAACTCAACACCTTCAGGCAGATCCTGTTCCCAGGCTTCGACCAGCGGCTTGAAACTGTAGCAGTGCGGACAGCCGTACCAGAAAATCTCAGCAACCTCGACATCACCCTCGGTGGCGGTTCTGACCGGCGTTGTGAGGGTTTCGTAGTGCGTGCCCTCTTCCCAGGTCTCGGCGCCGGCCTGCGCACCGAAGCCGACCGTCACCGCGAGAACAGCTGCTTGTCCGAGTTTTCTAATCATCAGGCATCTCCACTTTTATTGAGTAACTTGCTAACGGGTGATTATGACCCAGGCGCTTGAAAAAGTTCCACCGCACCAACAAATCATCAGGTTACAGATTGGAAAGCAACAAAAAACCCCGCAAGTTGCGGGGTTTTTGACGACGAACGAACGATCAATCAGTTCAGTCCAGACACGTAGCTGGACACTGCCTCGATTTCAGCATCGGTCAGCTTGGCCGCCACGTCCATCATGATCGCGGCGTTCGCGCCATTGTTACGCTCGCCGGCACGGTAAGCTTTCAGCTGCTTGGCCACATACTCGGCATTCTGGCCACCCAGGGCCGGATAACCGCCTGGCTCGTTGCCCTTACCTTGCGGGTTATGACATCCGGCACAGGCTGGCACACCAGAGGCCAGGTTACCACCACGGTACAATGCAGCGCCCTGCTCAACCAGTTCGGGATCCGCCTGACTGACGACCATCTCGTTGCTGTTGAAGTAAGCGGCCAGGTCCTGCAGTTCCTGGTCAGACTTGCCGTCCAGCAAACCCGTCATCTCGGCAATGACGCGCTCACCATCGCGAATAGCCGCCAACTGGTTGTACAGGTATTTCTCGCCCAATCCAGACAATTTGGGGTACGCGCCCATCACCGGCTTCTGGCCACCCTGACCATGACAGCCCGCGCAGACGGCGGCATTCTGCTCGCCCGCTTGAGGATCTCCTGCCCCGTGCGCCATCGCTGTGAGGCCAACACCGAGAACAACTCCTGCGATCAGTTTTTTCATGCTCGCTCCGCTTCTCTCATCCATCTATAAAGGTAGTCTTCATCGTGCAGCCGGCAGGCACTGATCAGTCAGGCTCAAAACCGGGGCTGTCAGCGGCCGCGCTCAGCGCGCCGCCCGGAATTGGTGTAGCATTATACATTAATCCCTGATAACTGAAATCCAAAGGAAAGCCGACCGCTGTGGACCCCGATCTGACTCCGAAAGCCATCTCCTATAACAGTGCCCGTTTCCTCATCAGCGCCTCCCGCCTGGACGAATGTCCGCCCGATATGGGCTCGGAGGTAGCCTTTGCCGGTCGCTCCAACGCCGGCAAATCCAGCGCACTGAACGCCATCACAGCAAACGGAAAACTGGCCAGGACCAGCAAGACCCCCGGGCGCACCCGGTTGATCAACTTCTTCACCCTCAACCGTGAAGGCTGCCGCCTGGTGGACCTGCCCGGGTACGGCTACGCCAAGGTATCCCGGGACATGAAGGACGACTGGCAACAACACCTGGGCCACTACCTGAACGACCGGCGGTGCCTGCGCGGCCTGGTGCTGGTAATGGATATCCGCCACCCGCTGACCGATTTCGACCAAATGATGGTGGATTGGTGCGAGCATAACAACCTGCCACTGATGATTCTGGCCACCAAGGCGGACAAACTGAAGTTCGGACAGGCCAAAACGGCCATGCTGGGCATTGCAAAGAAGCTGAAGCCGTTTGCTTGCGTGAAGCACCTGATCATGTTCTCGGCCACCTCGAAACGAGGCGTGGAGGAGTGCCGGGAAGCCCTGACCGACTGGCTGGAAAGCGCCGACCCCGCCGAATAATTTGCATCGTCCATACAAAAAGCCGGTCTGCCCAAGGACAGACCGGCGAAACGTCAGGGTTTGCGACGTGTGCTAAAACCTGAGAACTCACTCAGGAGACGCAGAAAGTCCGAATTTTCTACGTCACGAGTTTGGATAAGAGCACTCGGTGAAAGTTCCCAAGATCGCCTAATAATTGACTATAGTTTCGGTTTTTACCTAGCCCGATGTCTCACTTTCGTTCCGATCTGGCAACGTCGGCCGATACTTTTCCCTCAGAGCGAGCACTTGGTCACGATACCCGGACGTGAGATAGGGAACCTCAAGCGTCAGAACCTGGTAAATACCCTGCTTCAACTCGTTGATCGTCAGGTTTGCGTAGGTCTCCTTGGCGTGCGCCGTCTTCAGGAAGGCCATCCAGTTGGTGACCACCAGCCAGACGTTCAGCGACATGGCCGTGCGCAAATCCTCTGGCTGAGCCTCAATGATGCCGGCTTCGGCCAGCTTCTCGAAAATACGATGGATGGCCTTCAGGCAGCGGTTGGTGAACTCACGATAGTCCTGACGCAGGCGCGGATCGCTGTCCAGCAGATACTCCAGATCCCGGTGAAAGAAGCGATAGCTCCATAAACCATCGAACACCGACTCCAGATAGAACATCATGTCCTCCACAGTCATCGCCCGGTCTTCAGGAATATCCAGGTAATAGTCCACCAGCTTTTCGTACTCGAGGAAAATCTCGTAGATGATGTCCGACTTGTTTCGGAAGTGGTAGTAAAGGTTGCCCGGCGAAATCGCCAGGTGGGCTGCGATGTGATTGGTGGTGACATTGCGCTCACCCCGCTCGTTAAATAGCTCAAGGCTCGCAAGTATGATCTTGTCTCTTGTTTTCATACACCTGCCGGCATGGGTAACGGTCGTATTTCTGGATGGCCCGATTGACCACCGCCTTAACTTGACTGGCTAGAGTATATACTCTAATAATACAACCAAAGGCAAGTTGAGCATTTTTCCAACAACATTAATCAGCGCCTGCCGCAACAAAAAAATTGGAGACTCGAGTATGGGAGCCACCGTCGTCCAGCTCACCGAGAGCAAGAAGCAGATCCAACATACCCACCGGACGTTCGACGATCAAACCAAGGCGTTCCGTAAGAATCCCATGCCGCCGATCTCCGAACGCAAGGAAAACCTGAAACGGCTTAAGCGCCTGATCCTCAACAATCAGGATCGGCTGATCGAAGCCATCGACCGCGATTTCAGCTGCCGCTCAAAAGATGAGACGCTGATCGCCGAGGTCATGCCCTCGATCCAGTCCATCAACTACACCCTCAAGCACCTGGACGCCTGGATGAAGCCGTCCAAGCGACACGTATCCATGCTGTTCCGGCCGGCCAGCAACCGGGTTCATTATCAGCCCAAGGGCGTCGTCGGCATTATCGTGCCCTGGAACTACCCGCTGTATCTGGCTGTTGGTCCGCTCGTAGCCTCTCTGTCTGCCGGCAATCGCAGTATGATCAAGATGTCGGAATACACTCCGCACACGTCGGCTCTGTTCAAGGAAATCATCGAAGGTTCCTTCGCCGGAGACCTGGTCACCGTGATTACCGGCGAAGCCGATGTGGCCGCCGATTTCTCCGCCCAACCTTTCGACCACCTGCTGTTCACCGGCTCCACATCCGTGGGCCGTATGGTCATGAAGGCAGCCGCGAAAAACCTGACTCCGGTGACTCTGGAACTGGGCGGCAAGTCGCCCGCCATCGTTTCACCGGACGTACCGATGGAAGATGCCGCCCAACGCATCGCTTTTGGCAAGGCGTTCAACGCAGGCCAGACCTGTGTCGCGCCGGATTACGTACTGTGCCCGGCGGATCGGGTCCAGGCCTTCGTGGACGAATTCCGGTCTCGTTTTTCCGAAATGTACCCGACCATTCGGGACAACGACGACTACACCGCCATCATTAATGAGCGGCAGTACGCACGCCTGCAAAGCTACCTGGACGACGCCCGCGCAAAAGGTGCAAAAGTCATTGAAATCAATCCCGGTCGGGAAAACCTGGGAGATGGTACCCGCAAGATTCCACTGACTCTCCTGCTCAACACCACTCCGGACATGAAGGTCATGCAGGACGAAATTTTCGGCCCGCTGCTCCCGGTTGTCGGTTACACCGACCTGGAGGATGCCATTCATTACATCAATGAACGGCCGCGCCCCCTGGCCCTGTACTTCTTCGGGTACGACAAGGAGCAGCAGCAATACGTGGTGCACCAGACTCACTCCGGCGGCATGTGCATCAACGATGCACTGATGCATGTGGCCCAGGACGACCTGCCCTTCGGAGGAATTGGTGATTCGGGCATGGGTCACTACCATGGCAAAGAGGGTTTCCTGACCTTCTCCCATCACCGGGCCATTTTCACCAAGCAGAAATTCAACAGTGGCCAGTTTGTCTACCCACCGCACGGAACGCCACTCCACAAGATGATATACAAACTGTTCATACGCTGACTTTTCTGCGCGGCCACCGGCTTGTTCGGTGGCCGCCCGGCAAAGCAATAACAACAAGACAGGACGTCATGACACAGTCATCTTCCCGCCCCGACACCCCCACCGATGTCGCCAAACTCGACCGTCGAAGCTTCCTGAAAACCAGTCTGGGTGGCACCCTGTTCCTTGGTGCCGTCAGTACCACCATGACGCTTACCGGCTGTGCCTCACCCCCCTCTGAGCGCCTGCCAGCGGTGGGAACCCGGATGGATGCGCGCTATCAGTTCCGCTTCCTGACCGACACCGATATCGAGATTTTCGAAGCGCTGCTTCCGGCCATTCTGGGCCCCAGCTTGCCAGAGCAGCCACAATCCCGGCGGCTGATCATCGCCCACACCATCGAGCGCATGGATGCTGGCATCACCCAGTTTGGCCCGGCCAACCAGAGCGAGCTACGGCGCCTGCTTGATCTGCTGGGATTCAGCTTCACCCGCATCACCATTGCCCGGGTCTGGTCCAGCTGGCCAGACGTGACCACTGGCGAAGCCGAAGCCTTCCTCCAGCGCTGGCAAAACAGCAGCATCGGGCTGTTCAACAATGGCTACATGGCGCTGGTGAAAATCAGCAACGTCGCTTTTTATGGCCATCCGGGCCAGTGGCACCTTTCCGGCTACCCGGGGCCACCTCAGTGGGCTGTCGAGGCCCTGCCCCAATTCAAAAACGCCTGATCCCACCATCCGCCCAGAAGTAATGGAGTCATCATGTCAGTAAATGATCCTTTCACCGAAGGCCTGGAGTCAGGCTGGAAAGTCACGGACGGCGCCTCGCTTACCGAGAATCAGACCCTTGAGGCCGATGTGGTGGTCATCGGTACCGGCGCCGGCGGTGGGACCAGCGCAGAAATCCTGGCGCGGGCCGGACTTTCTGTGATCCTTGTGGAAGAAGGCGGGCTGTACCACCAGAAAGACTTCAAAATGGACGAATTAACGGCCTACGCCAGCCTGTACCAGGATGGCATGAGCCGGGTAACACAGGATGGAGCCATCGCGATACTCCAGGGCCGCTGCGTCGGAGGTTCCACCACCGTGAACTGGACGTCCAGCTTTCGCACCCCGGACGAAACGCTGAATTACTGGGCCAACCAGCTGGGCATGGGCGACCTCACCCCGGACGCGATGGCGCCCTGGTTTGATGGGCGGGAGCAACGCCACAACATCGAACCCTGGGCGGTTGATCCGAACACCAACAACGATGTCCTGCGGCAAGGCTGTGAACAGCTCGGCTACGCCTGGCAAATCATCCCCCGCAACGTAAAAGGCTGCTGGAACCTGGGTTACTGTGGTGTTGGCTGCCCAACCAACGCGAAACAGGGCGCCCTGACCACCACCATCCCGGGTGCTCTGGCGAATGACGCCACCCTGATTCACCGCCTGCGGGCGGATCGGCTGGTCATGAACCAGGATCGCATTGACCACCTGCTGGCCAGCGCCATGAGTGCTGACGGGGTATCACCCTCGGGAGTAACCGTCACACTGAAAGCGAGGCACTTTGTTGTGGCCGCCAGTGCCATCGGCTCGCCCGGCTTGCTGTTGCGATCGGACATTCCCGACCCCTTCAACCGCATCGGCAAGCGCTCCTTCCTGCACCCCGTGAATGCCACCACGGCAATCATGCCCGAGAAGGTTGAGCCGTATTATGGCGCGCCTCAATCCATCTATTCCGATGAGTTCAACTTCAAGGAAGGTGTCGATGGGCCGGCAGGCTTCAAGTTAGAGGTTCCTCCCCTGCATCCCGCCATGTCAGCGGGCGTGATCCCTCACCATGGCCAGAAACAGACCGATGCCATGACCAACCTGCCGTGGACCCAGTCGACCCTTGCCCTGGTACGGGACGGATTCCATCCAGACAGCCCTGGCGGCACCGTGAGCCTTCGGGGTGATGGCAGCCCGGTTCTGGATTATCCGATCTCCGACTATCTATGGACCGGCCTGCGCAAGGCGTTTGGTATTATGGCGGAGCTTCAGTTTGCTGCCGGTGCCAGGAAAGTGAGTTTCGTACACATGGATTCCGACTGGTACAGCAGTTGGGCCGAGGCCAGTGCCGCACTCGACAAACTGCCTATGGAAGCTCACCGCGTCCGGCTGTTCACCGCTCATCAAATGGGCGGTTGTGGTATGGGGCGGCATCCCGAGAATTCCGTGGTCAGCAGCTTTGGCGAGCATCATCACGTCAGCAACCTGAGCGTGCACGATGCCTCGATTTTCCCCACCAGCATTGGCGCAAACCCCCAGCTGTCGGTGTATGCTTTGGCAGCAAGGAACAGCAGCCGACTGGCAAGTAAACTCACCGGATGATCTTCACCGTTTTGGGAAATCGGGCAAACTGGTATCCTATGCAGCCCGACGAGAGGAGCGATGAATGCGGAAAGTCATCTACCCGGGCACCTTTGACCCAATTACCAACGGTCATACAGATCTGATCGAACGTGCCGGACGCATGTTCGACGAAATTGTGGTTGCCGTTGCCTACAATCCGAACAAAAAGCCACTGCTCGATCTTGAGGAACGCTGCGAACTGGTACGACTGGCAACCGCCCATCTACCCAATGTCACCGTCACCGGATTCAGCAACCTGCTCGCGGACTTTGTTCGGCAACAGGGCGCCACGGTGATCCTGCGGGGCCTGCGCGCGGTGTCGGACTTCGAGTTCGAATTCCAGCTGGCCGATATGAACAGGCGCCTGGCTCCAGAGGTAGAGAGTGTGTTCCTGACCCCGGCCAATCACCTGTCCTACATTTCGTCGACACTCATTCGTGAGATCGCATCACTGGGCGGAGAGATATCGGAGTTTGTCGATCCGGCCGTTGAAGCAGCCATGAAAAAGAAGTTTAACCAGTCCTGAGGTATCCAGCAGATGGCCCTGATCATTACTGACGAATGCATCAACTGCGACGTCTGTGAGCCTGAATGCCCGAATGAAGCGATTTCAGCGGGCGAAGAGATTTACGTGATTGATCCGAACAAGTGCACCGAGTGCGTGGGGCACTACGATGAACCCCAATGCCAGTTGGTGTGTCCGGTGGACTGCATCCCCCTGGATCCGAACCACAAGGAAACCCAGGAAGAGCTGATGGAGAAATACCACCAGCTGACCGGCCAGTAAAGGTCGCACTCAGGGGACGCTGATTTACAGCAGGGGCGGCAGCGGAAACTCCGTCCCGTTAACATCCAGAACCAGATCTTCCATCTTCCCGTTCATCACCAGCCGGTCACCTTCGGACACCAGCAGGCCCTCTTTGATCAAGGGCGCCATCTGTAGCCGTAAATCCGGATAATTGTCGATCAACGCCCGTGGCAGACTCAGCCCGAAATCCCCGGTCAGCTGCTGCATGACCAGCAGCATTCCAGCCTTCTGCTCCCCGGAGAGTTCCGGGTGGCGGATTTCTGCGTGCCCGGTGATCTCACCCTCCGGGGTCGTTACCATCAGCTCCGGCATAGCCAGCGAAAAACCCGCTGCTGCAACATCCCGCAAGGAAGAGCTCACCTGATCCATAACCGCATACCCCTGCTCCTGAGCCGCCGGACTTCCGCCGGCATGCAGAGCCTGCATACTGGAAAAGGCGTCCAGAAAGGCATTCCAGCTGGCGATATCCAGATTATTCAGTGACAAGCCAAGCCGGTGAGGGCCGTACGACTGGTCACCCTGAATAACCTCATCCACATTCAGGGCAACTGACGAACTCAGACGAGTATCGTTGTGCTGCGCCTCTGCCTGAGTGTTCATGCGCAGGCCCTGTAACCGGGTAGCAGGAAGGCCCGGTTGAGCCATCTCAACGGAACCAACCGAAAAATCCATCTGACCGGTCCATACATCACCGGCCAGGTGCTCCATGTCCTGCTCCATGTGCAGGTCAGCAAGCCGGATATCCAGCTCGGGACCCGACAGGCTGACGGACGGCCAAACCATCAGCGCCCGCGACCTTGCCCCGGCACCGGCCAGTTCCAATCGTGCGAGACCTCCGCTTGTCGTCAATGACTCGCCGGTACTGGCATCACTGATGGTCATCAGCGGCGCCTCCAGCTCCAGCGTGGCCTTGCCCCACAGGCGAGTTTCCAGCGTCAGCTTTGGCTCCGTCTCCGGAAACCAGTCAGTGCCAGCAGGTGACCAGCCACCCTCGGGCTCAAACGACAACAGGCTTCCGACTACCCCATGACTCACCCGGGCATGGTAGTGCCAGCGATGGGATTCCCCGGTCTCCGGGTTGGAAAACACCAGAACGCCTTCGACATCCGAACCCAGCACACCCCGGCGATAATCGGCCGTTTCCATCTGTAAAAATGGCTGTGCCCGATTCATCTCCTCAGTGGCTTGCTGCCACTGGATTTCAGTGACATAGCCCACCACCCAGGGCAAGGCGCCGGCCACCGCGAGGGTAACGGCACCAGCAATCATCCATGATTTTTTCACAGCGAATCTCCGTATCACGGTTTGCCCGCCAGGCGCTCCAGCAGCACCAGCTGGGAGGCGAACCGATCCTCCCCTTCGGCTGGCTGGTTCTGGACATACTGACCATCCGGTTGCAGCTCCCAGGACTGGCAGTTATCCGCCAGGTAGGTATCCAGATCTTCCCGCAGCCTTGCGACCAGATCCGGATCCTCTATCGGGAATGCCACCTCAACCCGGCTGAGAAGGTTTCGTTCCATGCCATCCGCACTGGAGCAATACACCTGCGGGCGACCGCTGTTGCCAAAGTAATACACCCGGGTGTGCTCCAGGAACCGGCCAATGATGGAGCGTACCCGGATGTTCTCCGACAAGCCGGGCACGCCGGGCCGCAAACAGCAGATACCGCGAATGATCAGGTCAATTTGGACACCAGCCTGGGAGGCCCGGTACAGGGCTTTGATGAGCTGGGGTTCGGTCAGGGAGTTGAACTTGAAAACCAGACGACCTTTTTCGCCGAGGGCGGCCTCGCGCTCGATCAGTTCCAGCAAACGCGAATGCAAGGTGAATGGCGCGTGGAAAAGCTTTTTGATTTTCAGCGCCTTACCCATACCGGTGAGCTGCTGGAACAGCTTGTTCACGTCATCACCGATGGATTCATCGCAGGTCATGTAGCTGTAATCGGTATACAACCGCGCGTTACCAGCGTGATAGTTGCCGGTTCCGAGATGCACATACCGACGCAAACGGCCCTCTTCCCTTCGTACCACGAGAATCATCTTCGAGTGGGTTTTGTAACCCACTACCCCATAGACCACGATGACGCCGGCTTCCTGCAACCTTGAGGCAAGCTCCAGGTTCTCCGCTTCACTGAAGCGGGCCCGCAACTCGATCACCGCAGTGACTTCCTTGCCCCGCTGGGCAGCATCGGCCAGGGCGGCGACGATTTCCGAATCGACGCCGGTCCGATACAAGGTCTGCCGGATCGCCAGCACGTGCGGGTCTTTGGCCGCCTGGCGGAGAAGATCCACCACCGGGCTGAAGTTCTCGAACGGGTGCAGCAACAGAATAGGGCGCTTGCTGATGCTGTCGAACATCGAATCCTTGCTGCGGATCTGTTTCGGAATACTCGGGGAGAATGCGGAATAGTTCAGATCCGGGCGGTCCACCAGGCCACTCACCGCCATCAGGCGGGTCAGGTTCACCGGTCCATGCACCCGGTACAGATCCCGCTCGGTCAAGCCGAACTCGGTGAGCAGGAACTGGGTCAGTTCCTCCGGACAGTTATCCGCAACTTCCAGCCGGACACCATCGCCAAAACGACGACTGAGCAACTCGCCGCGCAGGGCGGAGGCGAGGTCTTCGAGATCATCCTCCAGCTCCAGGTCGGCATTCCGGGTCAGGCGGAACTGATAACAGCCCTTGACCTCCATGCCCGGGAACAGCTCATCGGCATGGGCGTGAATCATCGACGACAGGAACACCAGGTTCTCACCGCCAGTGCATACTTCATCTGGCAAACGCACCAGCCGCGGCAGGGAACGGGGTGCCGGTACAATGGCCAGGCCGGTTTCCCGGCCAAAGGCGTCCTTGCCGTCCAGCTCGACAATAAAGTTCAGGCTCTTGTTCACCAGCCGTGGAAACGGGTGAGAGGGGTCCAGCCCAATGGGGCTGACCACCGGCAGGATTTCATCTTCAAAGTAATTGCGCACCCATTCGGCCTGGGCAGGCGTCCATTCGCGCCGGCGGACGAAATGGATGTCTTCTTTCTCCATTTCAGGGATCAGTACATTGTTCAGGATCTCGTACTGCTCCTGAATGTACTCGTGGGCCACGCGGCTGATCTCTGCCAGCGCCTGTTCCGGCATCAGGCCATCCATCCCGACGGTTTCCCGGCCATACTTCATCTGCTGACGCAGCCCGGCAACACGGATCTCAAAAAACTCGTCCATATTGCTGCTGAAGATGCAGCAAAAAATCAGCCGGTTGATCAGCGGATGCGTGGTATCCAGCGCCTGCTTGAGTACCCGGTAATTGAATTGCAGCAGGCTGATTTCCCGGTTGAAATAGTTTTCGCTGGCGTCCAGATCAATGACGTTGAGTTCAGAGTCCTCGGACTCCGCCCCGGCGACCAACCCCGTGCCGGCTTCCGCGCCCGGGTCTTGCGTGATTTCCGTTGCCATAGTTACATCCTTTTTCACTGCGCCCATGCTTTGGCCTGAGCCAGGCACTCCAGAATCTTAACGGCGCTGATCGCGCATCAGGCGAGCAGCCCGAACCGCAAAGTAGGTCAGAATGGCGTCCGCACCTGCCCGCCGCATGGCCATCAGGCTCTCCATCATCACGGCATCGCCGTCCAGCCAACCATTTTGTGCCGCAGCCATGTGCATGGCGTATTCGCCGCTGACCTGATAGACAAACGTCGGCGCCTGCAGCTCCGTTTTAACCCGGTGCACAATATCCAGATACGGCATGCCGGGCTTGATCATCACCATATCCGCCCCTTCAGACAGATCCATGGCCACCTCGTGAATGGCTTCGTCCGAGTTCGCCGGGTCCATCTGGTAGGAAAACTTGTTGCCCTTGCCGATGTTGCCGGCAGATCCCACCGCATCGCGGAATGGACCGTAGTAACTCGAGGCATACTTGGCAGAATAGGCGAGTATGCGGGTATTCACGTGGCCCGCAGACTCCAGTGCTTCGCGAATGGCCGCCACCCGACCATCCATCATGTCCGAGGGCGCAACCACGTCGGCACCGGCATCCGCATGGGACACCGCCTGTTTGACCAGTGCTTCAACGGTCACATCATTGAGTACATACCCGTCATGATCGATGATGCCGTCCTGACCGTGGGTGGTAAACGGATCCAGCGCGACATCGGTGATCACTCCCAACTCGGGCTGCGCCTGTTTCAGGGCTCGCACCGCTCGCTGGGCCAGCCCATCCGGGTTCCAGGCTTCGGAACCCGACAGGTCTTTCTGTTCGGCGGACACTACGGGGAACAGGGCCACGGCTGGAATTCCCAGCGCCACCAGCTCGCCGGCCAGCTCCACCAGCAGGTCGATGCTCAGGCGCTCAACCCCGGGCATGGAGGGCACCGCCTCTCGCTGTTGCTCCCCTTCCAGAACAAACACCGGATAGATCAGGTGGTCTGGAGTCAGTTGATGTTCCCGCACCAGACGACGGGAAAAATCGCTGGCCCGATTACGGCGAAGTCGGGTTGCCGGGAAAACACGGGGCGTCAAACGGGGCACAGATAACCTCCTGGGATGATAACGGGTGAGTAAATCTGCCACCATCATACACCGCCACAGCCCGTTGTTGCAGGCTGACCGGAGACTCTGGGGGATGGGTATGACGAGCGTATTACCGGATGGAATCGGTAAAGAAATGTGCGGCGAACACAATCATAAACCGGCCGGACAGTTCTGCCCGGCCTGAAAAGACAAGGCTTACAGTGAGCGATTATTGAATCCGACACCGACCTTGCGAGGCGTATCAGAACGAAGCGTGGTATCCACTTCCTGAATCCGACCACCGCCACTGAGGAACGCCTCGATATCTGCCTCTAATTGGGCGCGGACCCTGGCCCGACTGGCGAGGGAATGGCCGCCGTCATTGTCACCGCTCCAGCTCCCGGATTGCTCCAGGTTGCTTTCGTCGAATTCGCTCATGAACCTCTCTCCATCAACGAAAACAGTCGTTGGAGTGCCGCCCGCTCCAGAGAGGGCTACACTCAGTCTCGGCGACGCGCCCTTTGGCATCACCTTGGCGACTTTATAATCCGGTTTTTTGGGCCGCGCCATCCACCGTTAATTAATTTTTTGTTAGGTTTTAACAGCAATTACAACCTGTTGATTTTTTTAGGCATCAAATCCGGAGATAATAGGCAGTCGGACGTTGACACAAAGAATGAATATTGATTCACTATTTCCAAGGGAGCCCCATGGCCTACCGGGAAACTGAGAAGATGCGCCAGCGCAAGGCGATGGCGCGACAAAAAATTGTTGACTGCACCTACGCCTGCGTCTCAGACGGTGGATTCCGAAGTGCACGAATCACTCGGATCGCGGCTCTGGCAGACGTTGCAACGGGAACCATTTACCGGCACTTCGAGTCCAGAGAAGACCTGTTCGCCGAAGTCTTTCGCCTCGCGACTCAACGTGAAGTGGACAAGGTAGCGGAAGCACTGGCAACTGAAGGCGATGTAACTGCGCGTCTTGAACATGCCCTTCGCCAGTTTGCCGAGCGGGCCATTCGTGGCCCGGTCATGGCCTGGTCGCTGATCGCAGAACCCGTAGACCCGAAAGTGGAAGAGGAACGACTGAAGTACCGAAGGGCGTACGCAGCCTTGTTCGAAGGAGCGATCCGGGAAGGCATTCAGAACCAGTGCATTCCCGACCAGGACGCCAGCCAGAGCAGTACCTGCCTGGTGGGCGCCATCGCGGAAAGCCTGGTCGGACCATTATCCCCGGCGCAAGCAGACGGTAACGTCTCCATTGCAGCGGAAGACAAAGACAGGCTGGTTAACTCCATCATTCGCTTTTGCATGCAGGGGTTAACGGGCGCACGGAACTAAAACGAGGCACATGATGGACGCTCAGCGGTCTGACTATGACACCTTCACCACCGGTACGGACCGCTGTCTGGCGACGACCCACGAGGTCATCAACCAGCCACCGGTGCTGCAAGACTACAACCTGTTCGAGCAAGACACCGCACTGCGCGAGGCCGCCTCTCGCGAAGGGGCCGACTGGGCCCGGGAGGAGCTGAACCGATACGGAGCGATGACCGGGACCGCTGAGATGATCCATCGGGGTTTCGAGGCCAACCGATTCAAACCGGTTTTCCACAGCCATGACCGCTTTGGCCATCGCATCGATGCCGTCGAGTTTCACCCGTCCTACCACGACCTGATGCGCACAGGCCTGGAACACGGGCTTCACAGCAGCCCTTGGACCCGGAGCGGAAACGGCGCGCACGTTGCCCGAGCGGCCAAGTACTACATGCATTCGCAGGTCGAGGCGGCTCACTGCTGCCCGATTACCATGACCTTCGCGGCCATCCCCACCATCCGCCACCAGGCTTCGCTGGCCCAGATATGGGAAACCAGGATCCTGGCAAATCGGTACGATCCTGCCAACAAACCGGACAGCCAGAAAGATGCCGTGACCATCGGCATGGCGATGACCGAAAAACAGGGCGGCAGTGATGTGCGCGCCAACACCACCAAAGCTTTTGCCATCGGTAAGGAAGGCCCGGGCGAAGCCTATGAACTGGTCGGTCACAAGTGGTTCATGTCAGCACCTATGTGCGACGCTTTCCTGGTGTTGGCGCAATCCCGGGGTGGATTGTCCTGCTTCCTGATGCCGCGCTGGCGTCCGGATGGCAGCAAGAATCCCTGCCAACTGCAGCGTTTGAAAGACAAAATGGGCAACGTCGCCAACGCTTCTGGTGAAGCCGAGCTGCGTGGGGCTCTGGCATGGATGGTTGGTGAAGAAGGCCGTGGCGTCCCCACCATCATCGAGATGGTCGCCCTGACTCGCTTCGATTGTATGATCGGCAGTGCCGCCGGCATGCGGCAAGCGATCGCCCAGGCCAGCCACCACGCCCGTCATCGCAGTGCCTTTGGCCACAAACTGGCGGACCAGCCACTGATGCAGAACGTACTCGCAGATCTGGCCATAGAAAGCGAAGCTGCGCTGGCCTTCACCATGCGTATGGCCCGTGCGCTGGATCACCAGGACCAGGAACACGAACGACTGCTGACACGACTCGCGACCCCGGTTGGCAAGTACTGGATCTGCAAGCGCTCGCCCAATCTCGCCTATGAAGCCATGGAATGCATCGGCGGCAATGGCGTGATGGAGGACTCCATCATGCCCCGGCTGTTCCGGGAATCACCGGTTAATGCCATCTGGGAAGGCAGTGGCAACATCCAGTGCCTCGACACCCTGCGAGCCATGCACAAGGCGCCGGAAACCCTCGACGCCTTCCTGAGTGAGGTATCACTGGCCCGGGGCGCGGACGCCCGATTCGACCGCTTCCTCGATCATCTGCAAAAGGATACCGGCGATCTGAGCGACGCCGAATACCGGGCCCGCAATCTGGTGGACCGCATGGCGCTGGCCCTTCAGGCGGCACTGCTGCTTCAGCACTCCGATCAGGCAGTGGCCGACGCCTTCTGTGCCACCCGCCTCACCCCACACGGTGGGCTGAACTTTGGCAACCTACCGGCTGGCACCGACGCCAAAGCCATTCTCAAACGGGCGACACCTGTAGTAGATTGAAACTTTGACGCGGTAAGTGTGAAGCACTATGTCTGAAGCCCTGAGAAAACTCCTGAACCAGCCAACGGCCAAGCCGGTCATCACGCCCCACGTGGGCGTTCTTACCCTGCATTTCCAGCTCTATGGCTGCGAGGATCTCAAAGCCAAGCGCAAGGTCTTCACTGCACTCCGGGCGGTATGGGGCAAGGAGCCGGATCTGGCGGTGTCCGAAACGGCGGACCAGGATTCCCTGGACTGTGCCACTTGGACCATCGCGGCCCTAGGCACCTCCTCCCAACTGATCACCCAGCGCCTGGACCAGGTCGAAAAGGCCATCGCCGACCGGGTGGATGCGGCCATACTCGACATCCACCGGGAGATTCTCTGAACCCCGTCCAGCCCCGGTCCGACCTGTAGCGAAGCCGGTGATCAAAACGTATACTGAGAAGCTTCAGGAACGCCGCTGTGCCTGCACTTTTTCGGGCCTAAGAGAACTCTGCGCCGGGAATCGAGCCCGGCATCTCCCGCGGGCATCGGACATCCGCCCGGCGAAGCAACACTGACCACGCGTGCCACCTATGACCGGAAAGAAAAAATCCGCCCAGGCTTCCGTGGAGGCCATGTACCGTGTGTTCACGGTGCCCGAGGCACCCGACTCTACACTCAGCCGGATTGACCAGAATATCTCCCAGAACCTTGCAGGCTTTTTGCAGGAGCACATTGTCGCGATTGAACGGGATCTGGCTGAGGTTGAGAAGGACTTTGCCGATCCCATAATCCCCGAGAAGCCGGTGTTCGTGTCGGAGCAGGCCCAGTTCCTGCTCGACAAACTGGTGGCAAACTCGGTTCATACGGCGTCCCCGGCGTTCATCGGCCACATGACATCCGCACTGCCCTATTTCATGCTGCCGCTGTCAAAGATCATGATCGCCCTGAACCAGAATCTGGTGAAAACCGAAACCTCCAAGGCGTTTACGCCCATGGAGCGCCAGGTGCTCGGGATGATTCATCAGCTGGTGTACGAACAGGACGGCTCGTTCTACCAGAAGTGGATGCACAACCCCCAGTACGCTCTGGGCGCCATGTGCTCCGGCGGCACTATCGCCAACCTGACCGCCCTGTGGGTGGCCCGAAACCGCGCCTTCCCCGCCGAGGGCAGCTTCCGGGGCCTGCATCAGGAAGGGCTGTTCCGGGCCCTCAAGTATTACGGCTACGAAGGCGCGGCCATTGTGGTATCCCGCCGTGGACACTACTCACTGAGGAAGGCCGCGGATGTGCTGGGACTGGGCCGCGAATCCCTGATCGCGGTGGATACCGATGATGAGAACCGCATCGAGATCGATGCGCTCCGGGACAAGTGTCTGGAGCTGCAGCGCCAGAAGATCAAGGTAATGGCCATTTGCGGCATTGCCGGGACCACCGAGACCGGCAACGTGGACCCCCTGGAGGCCATGGCGGACGTGGCCCGGGAATTCGGAGCCCACTTCCACGTGGACGCGGCCTGGGGTGGCCCCACACTGTTCTCCCGCCGTTACAAGGCGCTGCTTCGGGGCATCGAAAAAGCCGATTCCGTGACCTTCGATGCCCACAAGCAACTCTACGTGCCCATGGGCGTGGGCCTGGTGGTGTTCCGGGATCCGAGCCTGGCCAGCGCGGTGGAACATCACGCCCAGTACATCATCCGGAAAGGTTCGCGGGATCTTGGCAGCAATACCCTGGAAGGTTCGCGGCCGGGCATGTCGATGCTGATCCATTCCGGCCTGAAGATCCTGGGCCGGGAGGGCTATGAGATCCTGATTGACCAGGGTATCGACAAGGCCAAGACCTTTGCCGGGCTGATCGAGGCGGATGCCGACTTTGAGCTGGTTACCCGCCCCGAGCTGAACATTATGACCTATCGGTATTGCCCGGAGAACGTCCAGCAGGCGCTGGCGGTCGCCGATCCGCTGCAGGCTGAAAAGCTCAATGCCTCCCTGAACCGGATCACCAAGTTTCTCCAGAAAACCCAGCGGGAACGGGGCAAGGCGTTTGTCTCACGAACCCGGCTGGAACCGGCCCGTTACTATCACTTCCCCTGCATTGTCTTCCGGGTGGTGCTGGCGAACCCGCTGACCACAAGGGAAATCCTGGGCGAGATACTCGAGGAGCAGAAAGGACTGGCTGAAGAGCCAGGCATTCAGGAAGAGATGGGCTTGTTGCAGAAAACGGCCCGGGAAGTACTCAAGAAACACCAGCCGGACGCCCGGCTGGCGTGACCCCACGCGGGGATTAGCGCAGGGTGCCGGTCG
This sequence comes from Marinobacter suaedae, assembly GCF_030519635.1. Lineage (NCBI taxonomy): Bacteria > Pseudomonadati > Pseudomonadota > Gammaproteobacteria > Pseudomonadales > Marinobacteraceae > Marinobacter > Marinobacter suaedae. The sequence goes on from NZ_JAUMIS010000001.1 coordinate 1,131,926, forward strand.
CGCTTAGTAAAGCGCCTCTTCGTCTTCCAGAACCTCGTGAATGATATCGAGGAACATCCGGTCAGCTTCGCTCCACTGTTCCGGAATACGAATGTTGGTGTTGGCGCTGATTTCCTGCGCAATCAATTCGTTGGCGTTGGGTTCCGAGCGATACTTGCGGGCGATTTCCATGGACTTCACGGCGATCGTCGGCTCACTCAACACTTTCTTGATGAACACCCGAAGTTCATCAATCATCCGGGCCTGACGGCTTTCAACAGATGTACTCATTACTTCACTCCACGAATACGGTCTTAGCCGGGGGCAATTCCGCCCCCGTTTTTCAGCAAGTATGACCCAAACCGGCGGGCCTCCACCAGCCCCGACTTAGATCAACATGCCCCGCAGGGTGAAGAACAGAAGAGCCGCCATGAGGGCAGACGCCGGCACGGTAATGATCCAGGCGGCAGCGATTTTCATCAGGTGGGAACGCTTGACCAGCTCTTCCCGGTAAATCTTCTTCAGGCGACGACGCTCGGACTTGGCCAGTGGCACCTGCTTCTTCTGTTTGCGGGCCTGCTTCAGCAAGTCCTCCATTTCCTCAACGGACGCGTCCCGGAAGTTATCGAGGAACGGCTTCAGGCGCCTCTGTTCTTCCTCGTCGTGCTGCTCCATGATCTTGTGCAGCTTGGAAGCATAATTGGACTTCAGGTATTCGCGCAGGAAGCCCACACCGAACACGCCACCGATGGCAATGTGGGTGGAACTGACCGGCAGACCCAGCTGGGAGGCCAGAATGACGGTCAGCGCGGCAGACAGGGCGACACAGAAGGCCCGGGTCTTGTCCAACTCGGTAATTTCGCTACCCACGGTTTTGATCAACCGGGGACCAAACAGCGTGAGGCCGACAGCGATACCCAGAGCACCCACCATCATAACCCACAGAGGAATCGACGCCTTGGTCACCACACCACCGGACGACAGTGCGTCATTGATGGCCGCCAGGGGGCCGATGGCGTTGGCCACGTCGTTGGCACCGTGGGCAAAACTCAGCAGGGCCGCGGCAAAGATCAGCGGCCAGGTGAACAGGGTATTCACACCGGCGGAACTGTTTTCCATGGTGGCGGCCTTGCGGTTCACCAGCTTACGAACCAGGAAGTAGACAATACCTGCCGCCACGAGGCCAATCAGGGCTGCTTCATAAAAGTCCACCTTCACCACTTTCTTGACGCCTTTCACCATCAGGTAGGTGCCAAACGCCCAGGCCATGATCCCAACCAGCAAGGGAACAAACGTTCTTGCCGCCGGTACCACGTCCTTCCGGTACAGAACGGTCTTCTTGATCAGGAACAAGAACAGCGCTGCCAGAGCACCGCCCAGAACCGGGGAAATCACCCAGCTGGCGGCAATCTTGCCCATCACACCCCAGTCGGCGATCGCCCAGCCACCCGCGGCAATACCAGCACCCAGCACACCGCCAACAATGGAGTGGGTGGTGGAGACCGGCGCGCCCATCCAGGTAGCCAGATTGAGCCACAGGGCGCCCGCCAGCAACGCGGCGGTCATTACCCAGACAAAGGCCTGTCCCTGTCCAAGGGTAGACGGATCGATGATGCCACCTTTGATGGTCGACACCACATCACCACCGGCGATCAAGGCCCCGGAGGCTTCGAAAATAGCCGCAATGATCACCGCCGCGCCCAGCGACAGTGCGCCAGAGCCCACCGCTGGGCCAACGTTGTTGGCCACATCGTTGGCGCCGATGTTGATGGCCATATAGCCGCCGATAACGGCCGCAGCCATCAACAACATGCTATTGGGCAGATCTTTGCTGATGGCGCCTACCACCAGCCAGATACCCAGTAGGAACAGAAGACTGATACCCACACGGTAACGTTCGGTGGTGGGACTGGTCAGCAGTGTATCGACGAATCCTGCGGAGGAACGGGCCATGGCGAAAAATCTCTTGTTGATCGGGTGAACAAATCAATAAACACAACGCGCCGCGAACTATAGGACCTTTGACATAAAAATGAAACGGCGGTCGTGGTATCCCTTACAACCAAACATGTCACATTCATGGATATAAATTCTGGACAATTTGACCCATAATCGGGCCAAATTGCGTCAAAATAAGAAGCTGGAACGTCCATGTCGGAATTGCTCCCGATCGACCACAGATACGCCGGAGAACATGAGGAAGCCCAGGTCTCCCGTGTGCTGACGTGGCTGTCCGTCATGGCAACGGCGTTCCTGATTGTAATCGGGGCAAAATCCTGGGCCAGTGACCACATGGTTCATGCATGGGTACTCTGGTCTTTCGCCATCGCCCTCAGCATCAACATGGCCTATTTTGCCCGAACCGGAAATCTGGCCTTTCAGAAGTTTAGCCTGCTGCTCATTGTCAGCATCCTGTTCGCCTACCTGGTTGCTACCGGCGGCGAAAGCAATACCGGCCCACTTTGGCTGTACGCGTTTCCGCCGCTGCTGTTTTATGTCACCTCCCTTCGGGTTGGCACCGTGGTACTGGTGTTATGCACGGTGATCGCGTTCATCGTCTTTTCCTTTCCGGAACTGCCTTTTGTCACCGCCGAGTACCACACCGATTTCAAGATCCGGTTCTTCTCCACCCTGATTTTCGAGTCCATGTTTTGTTACATCCTAGAGGCCAGCCGCCTCAAGGCCCGCAACGAATTGGTAAAACAGGCCGACAGTCTGGAAAAGGCCGCCCGTACCGACGAACTGACACGCTTGCCCAACCGGCGAGATATGCAAAGCCGACTGCAGATGGAGTTCTCCCGCTACCAGCGTGCAGGCCACCACTTCTCCATTGCCCTGCTCGACCTGGACCTGTTCAAGAACATCAACGACAGTGCCGGCCACGACGCTGGCGACGACGTACTGAAACAGTTCGCCACCCTCGCCCAGTCTATCGTTCGCCAGACCGATGTGATCGCCCGCTGGGGCGGCGAAGAATTCCTGATTCTCCTGCCGGACACCTCCCTCCTCCAGGCCCTGTCACTGGCGGAGCGTTTGCGATCGGAGGTAGCCAGTTACCCCTTCGAGTTCCGGGGCAAGGAACTGCCCGTGACCATCAGTGCCGGCGTCTGCACCATTGCCAAGGCGGGCACACTGGAAGAACTGCTCCGACAAGCCGACGCCAACCTCTATAACGCCAAAGAATCCGGTCGTAACCGCATCGCGCCCCGGGTCCGTACCCGCGACGAGCCAGTGGCAGAACCAGCCGATGCTTGAGACCACCCTGCCCCGCCAGTAAGATCGGCCACCAGACCTTTTCGACATAGCCAGACGACAGGACACACAATGACGACAGCCATTCGAATTCTGGTGGGCAGCGTCTATGGCGGCGCACTACTCACCGCCCGGGAAATCAAGAAAGACCTCGAGAGCCAGGGCCATCAGGTAACGGTGCTGGAAAATCCGGCACTGTGCGATATCACCAGCAATGACGATGCATTACTGGTCTGCACCTCGACCACCGGCCAGGGAGAAGTGCCGGCGAACCTGCTGCCTTTTTATGTCGAACTAAGGGATCAGCTGCCACAACAGCCGGGACGCCCGTTCGGCGTGATTGTGCTGGGCGACAGTTCCTATGGAGACACCTTTTGCGGGGCCGGCGACCTGATGGAAGAAGCACTGTATGAAACCGCCGCGCGTAAAGTGGGCGACACGCTGAAAATCGATGCTCTGGAAACCATGGAGCCGGAAGCCGAGGCACTCCCCTGGGCCAGAACCTGGGCCGAACAAATCTGATACAAGCGCCCCAAATTCGAGCATTGTTTGATTTACAGCTATTGAGTGGCCCGTTCAGACAGGTGATAATTTAACCAACTAAACCATGGAAATGGGTGACCGATATTTTCTGGCCGCGAATTCTGACAGCCTTGCTGTTGCTCTCGGTGCTGGCCCTTCCCTGCCAAGCTGCTGGCAATTCAATAGACCGGGCACGCATGCTCCTGGTACCGGCAGACGCTCAGTTGCTGCTGGAGGATGTGCTGTCATCCGAAGACTGGCAGCACCTCAAGGGTGGAAGCCCCAACTTCGGCTATATCGACGAAACGGTATGGCTGAGGTTTCCTGTGCCCGATGAGTCGTCACTGAACCTTCTCGAAATCAGCTACGCGCACCTGGACCAGATTCGGTTTTTCCTGCTGGCAGACGGCAAGGTGGTTGACCGGATCACCGCCGGGGACCGCTTCCCCTTTGACCAGCGCCCAATCCTGCACCGCCACTTCCTGTTTCCTTTCGAGCGCACCGAGCGGGCCGACTACGAGATTCTGCTTCAGATCCGCACCAGCGGGGCCATCCAAGTACCCCTGAGGTTCTGGAACGACAAGGCCTTCTTCGAAGAAGCGTTCATTGAAGATCAGGTGCATGCCATCTACTACGGCATCCTGACCACCGTCATCTTTTTCAACCTGTTTGTCTTTGTCGCACTCCGGGAGCGGGTCCACCTGCTGTATTCGCTCTCCACCATGGGCTATCTGCTGCTGATCGGAACCCTCAACGGCATTGCCTTCCAGGCCCTGTGGCCCGACAGCCCGATGATCCAGAATCAGGCCATGCTGCTCAGCATTCCGGCGGCCCTGCTGTTTACCCTCTGGTTTGCCCGCGCCTACCTGAATATTGGCGCTACCAGTCGGGCATTGGAGAAAACCGTTGATGCCGCCATTGGCATCAATGCCGCTGCCGCAGTGGCTACGTTCATGCTGGACTACAGCATCGCGATTCAGCTGGTGGTTGGTCTGTCCATACCCAGCAGCCTGCTGCTGACCATAGTCGGGCCCCAACAGTGGCTGCGAGGAAACCGGCAGGGGGTCTATTACACGCTGGCCTGGGGCCTGCTGACGCTGGGCAGCGCGATCACCGCTGCCAACAAGCTGGGCTTTCTGCCCAACAACTTCCTCACACTCTATGCCATGCAGATTGGCTCGGCCCTGCAGGCCATCCTGCTGGCCATGGCAATGGCCATCAAGCTGCTGCAGGAACGTCAGGACAAAATCGAGGCGCGTGATGCTGAGCTCCGGGCTATGGCAGCCCGCCGTGATGCGGAACTCAGGTTGATGGAGCATGCCCTGCACAACCCGCTCACCGGCCTGCCCAACCGGGCCTGTTTCGAGATGGCCCTGAACGACCTGATGCTGCGAAAACCGGGACACCGGCACGGGGTGACGGTGATTCACCTGAATAACCTGGATGCCATCACCAAGACCCTGGGCCACAACAACAGCGAAGAACTGCTGACCCTGGTGTCCCGTCATTTCAACAGGACCATCAGCACCATTCCCGGGGTCATCGCCGTTGAGCAGGCCGAAAATCAGTCGCACTTCCTGGCGTCGCTCGACCCGAAGACCTTTGCTTTCCTGGTGGATGCGGATGTGGCTGAAGGCGCGCCGGATGACGTGGTCCGGGTACTTGAAGAGCTGCGAACACCCGTTGACTACCTTGGCATGCAGGTACCGCTGGATGCCCGCATGGGCGTGGCCATCTTCCCGAATCATGGGCGAGACGCCAGCACCCTGATTCGCCGTGCGGCCATCGCGGAAGGCTCCGACCGGGCCCTGGAGCGAGGCATGGCCTACTACAAACCCACTCGCGACTCCTTCAGCGCTGACCGCCTGACCATGGTGTCGGAACTTCGCCACGCCTTACGGGAGCAACAGCTTGAACTGCACCTCCAGCCCAAGCTGTCCCTGAGCACGAACGAGGTGGTGGGGCTTGAAGCGCTGATTCGCTGGCCGGACAGGCAACCCACTATCCGACCCGATGAAATCATCATTCTCGCCGAGCAAACCGGGCTGATCAAACCGCTCACCCGCTGGGCCCTGGAAGAGTCACTTGCCATGTGCAAAAAGCTCAGTGAACAGGGCTGGCCGCTGGGAATCTCGGTGAACATCTCGCCTAACAATTTACTGGAACCCGATTTCCCGCAGTTCGTCCAGCAACTGATGGACGAGCAGGCGCATCAGCCGGGCCAGATCACCCTCGAGATCACCGAGACTTCGATGATGCGGGATCCCACCAACTCCCTGGCCGCCCTCCGCCAGCTGGAGGCATTTGGCAACCCGTTGTCGATCGACGATTTCGGCTCGGGTTATTCGTCACTGTCGTACATCAAGCAGCTGCCGGCCAGTGAAATCAAGATTGATCGCTCACTGATTTCGGACCTAATCAACGAATCGGAAGACCGTGTGATCGTGCAGACCACCATTAATATGTGTCACGACCTGGGTTATCAGGTGGTTGCCGAGGGGGTCGAGGACGATGAGACGGCCAGCCTGCTCAAAGACATGGGCTGCGACATCATCCAGGGTTACCTGGTGGCACCGCCACTGTCTTTTGAAAACACGCTTAACTGGCTGGATCACTACTCCGGCCAGCAGCGGAAACTGGGCTGATTGTCAGCCGCTACGCTGACGGATCAACGCCTCCTGCACCGTGGAGGCTACCAGCACTCCCTCCTGGTTGAAGAAATTCCCCCGATTGAACCCACGACCGGCCGAAGCGCTTGGGCTGTCCTTGTCGTACAGCAACCATTCGTCCATGCGAAAATCCCGGTGGAACCAGATGGCGTGATCGAGGCTGGCCACCTGCATGTTCCGGCTCATAAAGGTTTTGCCATGGGGCCTGAGAGACGTGCCCAGCAACTGGAAATCCGATGCGTAGGTCAGCAGGCAACGGTGCAATACCGGATCGTCTGGCAGAGGTCCCTGGGCGCGAAACCAGCTCTGCTTGTAGGGGGGGCGTTTTTCAGGATTAAACGGGTCCACCGGATTGACCGGACGAATTTCAATCGGGCGATCCCGGGTGGCGGTCTCCCGCATGTGCTCCGGCAGCTTCGGCGCTAACAGTCGCCCCATCTCCTGCTCGGACTTGAGGGTTTCCGGCGCCGGTGTTTCCGGCATGTCCAGCTGGTGCTCCAGGCCCTGTTCATCCACCTGGAACGACATCGAACCGGTCAGGATTTCCTTGCCGCCCTGCCGGGCAATGACCCGACGAACCGTGAAACTGCCCCCGTCCCGGACCCGCTGTACTTCGTAATCAATAGGCATGCTGTGGTTGCCGGGACGCAAGAAATAGGCATGCAGCGAATGGCACAGACGGTCTTCGACAGTGCGACTGGCGGCCATCAGGGCCTGACCCAGCACCTGTCCGCCGAACACATTCGGAAACCCCAGGTCTTCGCTGTCGCCCTGGAAATGATCATCGCCAATGGGCGACAGGTCCAGCAGCTCCAACAGTTTCTTCGTCACCTCTAGCATCTTCGCTCTCGCTTAATTCGTTAGCACACGAATTACTTTTCTACCCCATGAACGGAGAATTCGCAATCTCCGTCATGAAACACAAAGCCGGCGCAAAGGCCGGCTTTGTATTGCAACACTACGAAAAACAACAATCAGGAATGGATGGGGGGCATTTCCTTTGACAGCGCCTGCTTCTCAACCGCATAACTGCCGGTGACGGCAAAGCCAAGCAAATCCCCCTCCGGGCTCCGGAACAGTGCCTTGACGTTACTGCCATCCTGTTCGATTTCCCAGTCGCCGGCGGCATCATGGGGCGGCGGCGCCACGGCAGTGGGACAGCAGGGTGTTTTCACCATGACCGGCATCACTCCATAACGCACCTCTGTGCGCTCACCGGTCAGGGTCCTGGCCAGTGCCCGTGCACAGGCCATCAATGGCAGCACGTACAGCAGGACGTGGCCATCCACCTCGGCACAATCGCCCAGGGCGTATACATCAGGCGCCGATGTTTCAAGCGCACGGTTCACCTGGATACCACGACCCACCTCAATACCTGCCGCTTTGGCCAGCTCGGTACGAGGGCGTAATCCCACGGCCGACACCACCAGGTCCGCCTCCAGGGTATCGCCGTTGGCCAGGGTCAGGCGCACGCCCTCACCCTCACGGTCGACCCGGGTCACTTCGGTGCCGAGATGGAATCTCACCCCGAGGGTTTCCAATTCGCCCTGCACGGCACCGGCCGCAACTTCCGGCAGCAGGCCGGGCATCACCACCTCGGACGGTGCTATCACATCGACCTCGTAGCCACCGTTGCGCAGGTCATTGGCAAACTCACAACCAATCAGGCCGGCCCCCATCACCGCCACGCGCTTGCCACCATGAAGGGCGTCGCGGAAGGTCCGGTAATCGATCAGGTCATTGATGGAAAACACGTGTTCAAGACCATCACCAGCCAGGGACAGACGAATCACATCCGCCCCCCACGCCAGCACCAGGCGTGAGTAGTTCAGGCGATCATCCCCCAGCAACAGTACCTTGGCATCGGTATCAATACCGGTCACGGTGGTAAAGGTCCGCACCTGGACGTTCAGTTGCTCCGACATCGCCTCGTTGGAGGCCTGGGCCAGGCCATCGGCGTCCTTGTCCTTGGTGAACCCGGTGGACAACATGGGCTTGGAATAGCTGACACCGTCGTCCGCCGTAACCATGACAATGGGCGTGTCCTTGTCTACCTTGCGCAGTTCCCGGGCCAGCGAATAACCGGAAAGCCCGGTACCCACAATGACGATAGGGGCCTGATCAGTCATAACGTTACTCCGTGGCGGTTAGCCAATTTCAATCATTTCGAAATCTTCTTTACCGACACCGCAGTCGGGGCAAACCCAGTCTTCCGGCACATCTTCCCACTTGGTGCCGGGTTCGATACCGTCCTCCGGCCAGCCCTCGGCCTCGTCGTAAATCAACCCACACACCACACACTGCCACTTTTTCATCGGTTCTCTCCTATGTACTTCGCGCGCCATCATAATTGTCGAACAATATTGCACGCAAGAGCTTGATTCTCAATTTCGGGCCCGTGACGCAGAACCAGCCCGTGTAGAACGTCGAAGCCATGATACCCATCCGCCAGACATTGACCAATGCCAACACAGACCGCGGCTTGCAAGAACTTCTGCCAATAGCCATAAATACAGACACGGTTCCCGGGCAAAGGCCCTCCCTTCGCCGGAATCACTCCGGTATAATCGACCGTTTTCTGACTGGATCCGACCGCTATGACCGATACCGTCGCCGAAATGAACCAGGTAATGGCCGAAGCTGACTGTCTGGTGAATGAACAGCAAGTGCAGGTAGCCATTCAATCCATGGCCGATGAGATTACCGGCCGCCTGAAAGACAGCGACCCTCTTCTGTTCTGCGTGATGAATGGCGGACTGATTCTGACCGGGCAACTGCTGCCGCTGCTGAAGTTCCCGGTTCAGGCCGAGTACCTTCACGCGACGCGGTACCGGCAGGAAACCACCGGCGGCATCCTGGAATGGAAGCTTCGCCCGGAAGCGGACATGCGGGACCGCACCATTCTGATCGTGGACGACATCCTTGATGAGGGCACAACCCTGTGCGCCATTGCCGATTACTGCCTCGCCCACGGAGCGAAGGAAGTCCTGACTGCGGTACTGGTCGACAAACAACACGACCGCAAGGCAAAGCCCAACCTGAAGGCCGATTTCACTGGTCTGGAAGTCGAGGATCGCTTCCTGTTTGGCTTTGGTATGGATTACAAAGGCTATTGGCGCAACGCGCCGGGAATTTATGCCGTCAAAGGACTTTGACCCACCCCAGAAGCTGCCCACCGCCGACCGTGCTCAATGGGATCTGAGCATTCCTGCGACCGACTGGTACGACTCCCTCGCTGCCGCCGGCCTGCGTAATCCGGACGTCCACGGCCCGGCCCGTCACTGGCTGCAAGTCGAGGGCTCGTTCACGCGGGCTCTGCAAAGCCGATGCACCAATTCTTTCCACGTGGAAGTCCAGCACGAAGGCTTTGCGGTACCCACCCTCGAAGAAGCCAGACATCTGAACATCCCGATTCGGCAACGGGCATGGATCCGCGAGGTGCGTTTGTGTGGCGATGGGACACCCTGGGTACTGGCCCGCACCGTCATCCCTCTCAGTTGCCTGGAGGGTCGGGGGCGACGACTCCGACACCTGGGCAACCGCCCGCTTGGCGCCTACCTGTTCAGCAGTCCCGACTGGCAGCGGGGCCCACTGGAAACCGGCCTGTGCCAACGGACCGTGCAGGGCCAGCCGGAAATCGCCCGGCGCTCGGTGTTCCACCACGACGATCGGAAGCTGCTCGTGGGTGAGTACCTGCTCCCCGTTCTGTATCGCTGACCCCACCTTTCATCAGCGACCCGCCACTGTATAATCAGGCAGCAACTGTCGACTCATCCGCATTACCCAACGGATCAATAACCTATGCATCAGAACGTCATGCCCGAACACGTACAGCAGCGGCTAGGAGAGTACGCCAAACTTCTGCGTATCGATCGCCCCATCGGCACCCTGCTGCTGCTCTGGCCGACGTACTGGGCACTCTGGCTGGCGGCCGATGGCATGCCGGATGTGGGCAACCTGATCGTGTTCACCCTGGGCGTGATTTTCATGCGCGCGGCGGGCTGTGCCATTAATGATTACGCGGACCGGGACTGGGACCGGCACGTCGAGCGCACCAAGGATCGACCGCTGACCGCTGGACGGATCCGATCCTGGGAGGCCGTTGCTCTGTTCGTCGGACTGTGCCTCGTTTCCTTCCTGATGGTGGTGCTGTTCACCAACACCCTGACCCTCTACCTGTCCTTCGGGGGTGCGCTGCTGGCCTTCATCTATCCCTTTATGAAGCGCTACACCCACCTGCCCCAGCTGTTTCTGGGTGCGGCCTTTTCCTGGGCCATTCCCATGGCATGGGCGGCGCAGGCCAATGAAGTCAGCCAACTCACCTGGCTGCTGTTTACAGCCAACGTTTTATGGACCGTCGCCTACGACACCTTCTACGCCATGGTCGACCGGGACGACGACCTGAAAGTCGGCATCAAATCCACCGCCATCCTGTTTGGCGAGGCAGACCGCCCCATTATCGCCACCCTGCAGGCCATGGTGGTCATCATCCTGCTGATGATCGGAATCCGGGGCGAACTGGGTTTCTTCTATTACCTCGGCGTGACTGGCATGGCTGCCTTGTTCATCTACCAGCAACTCATCACCCGCGATCGTTCCAGGGCAGCGTGCTTCAAGGCGTTCCTGAACAACAACTGGGCCGGACTGGCGGTCTTTGTCGGGCTGGCGATTGATCGGTTGCTGAACTAAACCTGTCATATACTTGTCACACTTGGGCGCTGTAATGGTCTGGCAACATTCAAGGACTGACACAGGTTGAGTTTATGTCTGGTAAAACCGTGCTGATCGTCGATGACGAGGCGCCGATTCGGGAAATGATCGCCGTGGCCCTGGAAATGGCCGATTACGATTATCTGGAGGCCGCCGACGCAAGGGAAGCCCACGCTCTGGTCATCGACAAACACCCGGATTTGATTCTCCTCGACTGGATGCTGCCCGGAACCAGTGGTGTGGAACTGGTTCGTCGGCTGAAAAAGGACGAAACCACCACCGACATCCCCATTGTCATGCTCACCGCCAAGGTAGAGGAAGACAACAAGATCCAGGGGCTGGAAGTGGGAGCAGATGACTACATCATTAAACCCTTCAGCCCAAGGGAGCTGGTCGCACGATTGAAAGCCGTGCTGCGACGGACCACCCCACCGGGCGTGGATTCCCCCATCGAAATCGAGGGGCTGACCCTGGATCCGATCGGGCACCGGGTATCGACCAAGGAAGGCCCGCTCAGCGTCGGGCCAACGGAATACCGATTACTGCAGTTTTTTATGACCCACCCGGAAAGGGTTTATACCCGGTCCCAGCTGCTGGACCAGGTGTGGGGCGGAAACGTGTACGTTGAGGAACGCACCGTCGATGTTCACATCCGCCGGCTACGCAAGGCGCTGGGTGACAACTACGATCACCTCATACAAACTGTTCGGGGAACCGGCTACCGGTTTTCCACACAGTCAGCCTGAGCCGGATGCCTTCGGGGCAGTCGTTCGCACATAGATACAAGGCAGTGTTTGATGCAGAACAGCTGGTCACACCATTTACGGCAGCTACTGGGCGCCCTTACCGGCTGTCTGATTCTGGGTTTTATGCTCGGCTACCCCCTTCAACTACTGTGTCTGGGCCTGCTCGGCTACCTGGGCTGGACCATGGTGCAGTCCCGTAAGATGTACGACTGGCTGCTCAATCCCGACGCGTCCAAGACGCCACCCCACAGCGTCGGCCTCTGGGGCGACCTGTTCGATAACCTTCACAAGCTGCACCTGAAGAACCGAAAAACCGAAGAGAAACTGCTCACCCAGATCAACCGTGTGCGGGAATCCACCAACGCCATGCGCGACGGCGTTGTCATGACCGACAGCCAGGGCACGATTGAGTGGTGGAATGGGGCGGCCCAGCAACTACTGGGATTCAGACCCGAAACCGATCTGGGCCAATACATCCAGAACCTGATTCGGTCCCCCGACTTCAAGCGCTACTTCGATTCCCGAAACTACGAAGAGCCGCTGGAGCTGAACTCCCCCGCCCGACCTCATATCCGACTTAACTTTCAGATCAGCCTGTTCGGCGATAACGACCGCATGATCGTCGCCAAGGACGTTACCCGCCTGCACCAACTGGAGCAGATGCGCCGGGACTTTGTGAGCAACGTATCCCACGAAATGCGCACCCCCCTGACCGTGATCAGCGGATACCTGGAGACGCTCGAGGACAACGCCGATGATCTTCCCCCCAAGTGGCGTCGCGCGGTAAACACCATGTCGATCCAAGCCTCACGCATGGAGGCCCTGATCACCGACCTGATCCTGTTGTCCAGGATTGAAATCGGCGAACAGGCCTACGACGACCACCTGAATGACATAAGGCCGATCCTGGAAAAAATTGTTCATGACGCTCGCGCACTGAGCGGCAGCCAGGAGCACGATATCTCCCTGGAGGTAAAGGACCACCGGAAGCTGCGCGGAGACGAGGGTCAGCTACGAAGTGCCTTCTCCAACCTGGTGTTCAACGCCGTCAAGTACACCCCCGCCAAGGGCAAGATCACGATCACCTGGAGTGCCGATTCAGAAGGCGGACACCTGTCCGTTAAAGACAACGGCATCGGTATCGACCCGATTCACATCCCCCGGCTGACAGAGCGCTTCTACCGAGCCGACCCCAGCCGACATCTCGACACCGGGGGCACCGGATTGGGCCTGGCCATCGTTAAACACGTGCTGCTGAACCACGACGGAAAACTGGACATCCGCAGCCGCATCGGCGAAGGCAGTGAATTTATCTGCCATTTCCCCGCCGACCGCCTGGTGGGCAGAGCGCCTGAAACAGTGAACATCGCCGACCTCGCAACCGGAGAAACGAGCAAGGCGCCTCGCACGCCCGAGGCATCTGGCAAGCGCCCGGACAGGGCGGAACCCCGAGGTTAAACAATTGTCACCTCGATAAGTCCCAAACGGTATTTTCGACGTGGAAAAACGCGCTACCATGGGCTCCAGAGCTTCCACAACCGCTATCCTGACAGAGGTTTCGCGTGCCTAACCCCTTTACATGGATTCTTCCGTACCAGCGATTCATCCGCAGCCTGCCCTTAGCCACGGCGCTGGTATCGCTGCCCCTGTCGGCACAAGCCGCCGATAGCCCGCAGCCACCGCTCGCCAATAGCTTCGACACCTGCAAGGCCCAACTCCAGCAGGAGGCTATCCAGTCCGGCGTCAGCCGGGAGACAGCCAGCCAGGTCATGGCCCAGGTGGAATACCTGGACCGGGTCATCGAACTGGATCGTCGCCAGCCGGAGTTCACCACTACCTTCGCCGATTACCTGAACCGGCGCGTGAACGACGACAGGGTCAGCAAGGGCCGCGCCCTGCTGCTCGAGCACAGCGAGCTACTGGAGCGCGTTACCCGGGAGACCGGGGTTCCAGCACCCTATCTGGTAGCCTTCTGGGGCCTGGAAACCAACTTCGGCAGCTATTTCGGCAAGATGTCAGTGCCCAGCTCACTGACCACCCTGGCCTGCGATCCCAGGCGAAGCACCTTCTTCACCCGACAACTGGTCGCCGCGCTGCGCATCATCGATGAAGGCGCCATTCCCGTTGAGCAAATGGAAGGCTCCTGGGCCGGAGCCATGGGGCATGTCCAATTCATGCCAACGGTGTTCCTGGAGCACGCGGTGGATGCCGATGGCGATGGCCGCCGTGATCTCTGGAACAGTATCCCGGATGCCATGATGTCGGCCGGTAAGTTTCTCCAGTCCATGGGCTGGGACCCGGACTATCGCTGGGGCCGGGAAGTCATCCTGCCGGACAAATTTGACTACTCGCTGGCCGACGGGCGCCGTCTGCCGCTCTCCGAATGGCGTGGCAAGGGCATCACCGATGCCTTCGGCAAACCACTGGCCAATGCCCCGATCAAAGCAGCCCTCGTTGTTCCATCCGGTCACGAAGGCCCCGCCTTCCTGGCGTACAAGAATTTCCGGGTCATCATGGGCTGGAACCGATCGGAGTTCTACGCCATCTCGGTGGGCCACCTGGCTGATCGGGTTGCCGGTGCCGGCAAGTTGCAGAATCCGCCACCCGAGGATCTTCCTGCGCTGTCCCGGGATTCCATCATGGCGATGCAGGAATCGCTCAACGCCCGCGGCTTCGACAGCGGCAAACCGGATGGCATCATGGGTCCGGGAACCCGGTCTGCCATTCGTCGCTTCCAAGCCTCCAATGGCATGGTGGCTGACGGTTATCCGGGCGATACGGTGCTGCAAGAACTGGGTGTGAGCACAGAGCGGTAACCGTCTATGGATTCAGTAACGCAGATTGCCCTGGGCGCATCCATCGCTGGCGCGGTAGCCGGCCCGCGGCTTGGCCGCTCGGCCCTGGCCATCGGCGCGGCTCTGGGCACCTTGCCGGACATGGATGTGCTGATTGATTACGGCTCGGCCGTGGCGAACTTCACCCAACACCGGGGTTTCAGCCACTCGCTGTTTGTCCTGGCACCACTGGCAATTATCCTAGCCTGGGCCTTGTGGCGCTGGAAGCCACAGCTAAGTCTGGGGCGCTGGCTGACACTGACGGGGCTGGTCCTGCTTACCCATCCCCTGCTGGACTCCTTCACCACCTATGGCACCCAGATTTTCTGGCCCTTTGGACCACCGGTGGCCATCAGCAGTATTTTTATCATTGATCCGGCCTACACCCTGCCCCTTCTGGCCGGCTGCCTGTTTTTCCTGATACGGCCACCAGCGCGCACGGCCGTCACCATGGGGCTGCTTCTATCCACGCTCTATCTGGGCTGGACAGTAGCAGCCAAGCAGATCGTTACCGAACGGGTCACGCCTGCTCTGGCTGACGCGGGCCTTGAGCAGCCAAGCCTGCTCGTGCAACCCATGCCGTTCAACACCATCCTCTGGCGGGCAACCGCCATCACGGACACCGAACAGGTAGAGATCGTCACAGGATTCCTGGATGGTGACCGACCGCTTAACCTGGAATACTTTGCCCGCGACCCCGCACTGGCCGAGAGTGTGGCTGAACTGCCTGAAACCCGAAGACTGGAATGGTTCACGAATGGATTCCTTTCCTATCAGCGCCGGGATCAGCAGGTGACTGCCACGGACATCCGCCTCGGTCTGCCCGGTGCCCATCCCTTTACGTTTATCCTGGCCGAAGGCAGGGGTGAGCAGCTGGCCCCGGTCATCAGCACCCGCACACCCCGGCCCTCGGTCAAGCCGGAAATGCTCAGCCTGCTCTGGTCGCGCCTGACGGGAGAGGCCCCCACCTTGTGCCTGGCCAGCCTGTCCATTCCCGCTCCCGAGCAAACCTGCTCATGACCATGACCCGGCTGGACCAGTTCATTGCCCTCAGTACACCGTTATCCCGGAAGGAGGCCCGGCGCGCCATCCATGCCAGCCGGGTGCAGGTGGACGGAGAGGTTTGCAAGGCAACCAACACCAAGGTTTCGGAGACTGCCAGCGTCACCCTCGATGGCCAGCCCTGCACCATTCCGGGGGCGCAATACCTGATGTTGTATAAGCCCGCAGGGGTTGTGAGCGCGACCCGTGACAGCGAACACCCCACGGCGCTGGACCTGCTTCCGCCGGAATTGCTCCGGGATCTGCACATTGCCGGTCGACTGGATATCGACACCACGGGCTTATTGCTCCTGACCACGGACGGGCAGTGGTCACACCGGATCACCTCGCCCCGGGTGGAATGCCAGAAAACCTACCGAGTCACCCTGAGCGAGCCGATTGAACAGCCGGCGATCAGCGCCCTTGAAAGCGGCGTGGAATTACGGAATGAACCGAAGCCGATCCGGCCAGCCGGAGTAACCGTCCTGGAACCGAAGGTGATCGAGCTGACGATTTCGGAAGGACGGTACCACCAGGTCAAACGGATGCTGGCAGCGGTGGGTAACCATGTGGAAGCCCTGCACCGGATCCGGATTGGCGAAATTGCCCTGGACCCGGCGCTGGGTCCGGGCGAATTCCGCCCGCTGACCCAGGCTGAAATAGACAGCGTCGGTTGAGCTCAGACCCGCTCGAAGCGCTTCGCTTCCAGGTTTTTCCGAACCGAGCCGGCTTCAAACACCTCACCATTCATCGCAATGTACACCCCGGGTGGCAGAAGACTGACCGCCGACCAGGCAAACCCAAGGTTAAACAAGGCGTCCGTACGGCGCATCCGGGCTGGCTGCATGGCGCCAAACAGCACAATGGTTTTACCCTCCAAGGTGGACAGAACCGAGGCGGTTTCCGCCATGGTGTCCGTACCATGGGTAATCAGGATCCGGTCAAAGGAGGACTCGCTGGCCGCCTGAAAGACGACTTGCCGATCCTCATCTGTCATTTCAAGGCTGTCCTTGCGCAACAGTTCCCTGAGCTCGTATCCATCGTGGATATTGGACTCGGTCAACATTTCAGGCACGGTAGGGTCACCCACGGAGAATTCCGAGTTGGCGTCAAAGTACACCTTGTCGATGGTGCCACCGGTAGTAAGAATCTGGATCATCGCGACGGACCTTTTAGTCTGGGTTAGTTGGCACTGACGGTATTGTTGGCGGTAGCGGCATAAGCGGCGTTCTTCTCCTGCTCGTAGCGACGGGCAGCCTTAGCCACCTGGCCACGATCACCGGTATCCAGCCAACGTTTGATACGTCCGGCATCCCCCATGGGAGAACGGGTACCCAGGGAGTCCAGCAACACGGTAACCACCGGCTCGCCGTTCATGCGGGACACCATCACCAGACAGCGCCCGGCCTCCTCAAGATAACCGGTCTTGCTCAGAGACACGCCCCAGCTATCCCGGTGAACCAACGCGTTGGTGTTACCGAACGACAGGCTGTATCGGGGCTTGCGGAACTTGGCCCGATAGTAACGGGTGGTTGAATACTCCTCAAATTCCGGGTGCCGGGAGGCGGCATTGACCAGCTTCACCAGATCGGCGGCGGTCGACACGTTATCCGCTGACAGCCCGGTTGGGTCCACAAAGTGCGTTCCGGTCATACCCAGCGACCTGGCTTTTTCATTCATGGCCGCGACAAAGGCATCGAAGCCTCCCGGGTAACTGCGGGCCAAGGTATACGCCGCAAAATTCTCCGACGACATCAGGGCAATACGCAACGCATCGGAACGACGCAACTGGGAGTCGACGCGAATCCGCGTATAGGCGTTGGCAGCAGGGGGCGTATGCCGTTTCCTGAAGGTCAGCCACTCATCCAGCGGCTGGTCTGACTCAAGAACAACCAGTGCCGTCATCACCTTGGTCAGAGACGCGATCGGCACTGACCGATTCGCATTTTTGCCAAATACCAGTGAATCTTCCCCGACGGCGGCCACAGCGGCATTGACCGAGGCCAGGTTAGGCCCTTCGGACCTCTGACTGGCAACAGCCAGTCCGGAGAAACCCAGGAACAGGGCGAGCATTAAGGCCAGGCCACCACGTACTATCATAAGATCTGAATCCTGCAATTGCTTAAAAAAACGCCAAGTTTAAGATAATCATCATAGAGCGCCAATGCGGTCAGACCCGTACAGACGCCTTTTCGGACACAAGACCGCTCTGTCGTCCCCGCCGGCTTACTGACTTGAATCAATTACACCTGCACCTCTCACTCCTACAATTTCCTCCAGACTCGACGCCATGGAGGCAGGTGAAACCATGCAGAATAACATCCCTCAGCCGGCATCCGAGCCCACTCAGGCCGTTGACGGGTGCGCCTATGACCTTTGGCAAAAAGGCTACGGCGTCATAGAACACAGTGAAGCCACCTGCGGCCGTGTCCAGAGCCTGGCCCATCGGCTGGTCAAAGCGGGCCTGCAGCCCGATGAGACGACCGTTTACCAGAAGCTCGCCGCGCTGGACCGACTGGCCAGTGCGGGACTCTGGCTGGTGGCACACATGACCTATGCCAACCGGGTCGATGTGAGCGGCGATCCGCTGAAGCCACATGATTTCAAACTCCAGCCCCAGGGTCACACCGGCGGGGCCCTGAACATGGTCCCGGCCTACGCCGCTTATCTTGCCCTCAACAATCTGACCGGCCAAACCCGGAGTTGGCTAATGGGGCAGGGGCACTGCGTAGCCGCCATAGAAGCAATCAACGTGCTGACCGGCAACCTGCACCCCGAACAGGCGCAACGCTACGGGTCAGCGGATGGCCAGTCACGCCTTGCCAGGGATTTCTACAACTACCGGCAGTGTACCGACGGAACGGTCAGTACGCCCCTGGGTAGTCATGTTACCCCCTACACCGCTGGGGGCATTATCGAGGGCGGGTATCTGGGCTTCGCCGAACTTCAATACGCCCATATGCCACTGCCGGGGGAATCCCTGGTGGCGTTTCTGTCCGATGGCGCCGCGGAAGAGCAGCGGGGCAGCGACTGGATACCGCGTTGGTGGCGAGCCGAAGACTGCGGCCTGGTGATGCCGATTATGATCGCCAACGGCCGGCGTATTGAGCAGCGCACGGAACTCGGAACCCGAGCCGGCCTTGAACGTTTCGAAGAGCATCTGGCGGCGCGCGGCTTCGATCCCTACCCCTTCGACGGCCGGGATCCGGCGGCCTTTGTCTGCGCGCTGTTTGAAATGGAACAGTCGCTCAAGGCAAGCGGAGAGAAAGCGCTTCAGGGCAAGATCCGTTATCCCGTGCGCATACCCTACGGGATTGCAGAAACGGTCAAGGGCTTTGGCTTCTACGGTGCCGGCAGTAACGCGGCCCACAACCTGCCATTGCCCGGCAACCCGCGCCTGGACGCACCCGCTCGGGAACTCTTCAACCAGCACGCAGCCAGGCTCTGGGTAGCACCGGACGAGCTGAACCTGAGCATCGCCCGCATTTCCGAGCACGCCCGGCAATGCCGGCCTCTGGAACGAGACCACCCTCTGGCTTTGCGGAATCCGCAGGAGCCCACTTATCCACACCTGCCTCCCTGCGAAAACCGACGCTCCCCCATGAGCGCGGTGGACGACTTCTTTTGCGCTCTGGTCGACGCCAATCCCGAACTACGGGCCCGGGTTGGTAATCCCGACGAATTGGCCAGTAACCGGTTGAACGGCGTACTGGCAGCGCTCAAGCATCGGGTCCTGGAGCCGGAAAACGAACAGGAATCCATTCACGGCAAGATCATCACCGCGCTGAACGAAGAGGCAGTGGTATCCGCTTGCCTGGCCAACAAGGCGGGGCTGAATCTGGTGGCGAGCTACGAGGCCTTCTGCGTCAAAATGCTCGGCGCCATTCGTCAGGAACTGATCTTCTCACGCCATCAGAAGGAAATCGGGCGGCCAGCACAGTGGCTCGGCGTTCCCGTGGTTGCCACCTCCCATACCTGGGAAAACGGCAAGAACGAGCAATCCCACCAGGACACCACCTTCTGCGAAAGCCTGTTGGCCGAGATGAATGACGTCTCCCGCGTGCTGTTCCCTGCCGATTACAACAGCACCCTGGCCCTGCTACCCAGCGTTTATCGTCGGCGCGGGCAGATTTCCACCCTGGTGATCCCCAAGCGGGAACGCCCGTGCTTGTTCTCCTGGGATGAGGCTGAGGCGCTGTCCGAACGGGGAGCCATCGTGGTGGACGAGGATACCTCTGGCGGCGAACCACTTTTGCTGATGGCCAATGGTGCCTACCAGCTGGCCGAGGCGATTCGGGTGTGCGAGCGGCTACGAGAAACAGGCACGTCATTCCGGCTGGTTTACATTCAGGAACCCGGACGACTCCGCCAGCCCAGAGACGCCATGGAGGCGGAACAAACACTGCCTGACTTTGCCCGGGAACAGCTATTCCCCGCCCAGATCACTCGGCGCGTGGCGCTAACCCATATGCGACCGGAAGTGTTCAGGGGACACCTGCACAGTTTGTTTCCGAAAACCAAGCACAGTCGGGTGCTTGGTTATCTCAATCGCGGCGGTACGCTGGATACTGCGGGCATGCTGTTTACCAACCGGTGCTCATGGGCGCACACTCTGGCGGCCTGTGCGCAGGTGATGGACAAGCCTCCCGGCGAGTGGCTGTCGGCAGCGGAACTGGCCGCCGTAGAGGGCCGGGGCACCCCTGGGGTGATCACCGGGGTTTAGCGCCCTGACACGAAAAAGGGAGCTCCCAAGCTCCCCTCTTTGATTACGATCATGGTAAACCGGCGGCACGGCCAGGCTCTTCCCGATACCCGACCGGCCTCACGTCACCCGCTAACGAACACCGGGCCAACACCCCAGTTCCAAAGGATCACCGAGCCAACCCGTGTGGTGACCAGAATCACCAGAGCCACGGTGAGGATTGCACCACCGTAGAAGACCGCGCGGTCTTTTTCTACGCCCATGACGATCGGCAAGCCGTCATACATGAGCCACGCCCCGTAACAGGCCGCCGCCAGAAAGACGATGGCGTTGAACCAGGGCACCGGATAAAGGAGGGCAAAGCCCGCCAGGAACAAAGGCGTGCACGAATAGGCCGCCAGCGCGATACCGTAGGAGGGCACGTGTTCTTCCCTCGCTCCGTAGGTTTTGGCCATCCAGTTAACGGCATAACCGAGGGCAAACACACCGACCAACATGGCGATGTAGGTCAGGACGCTTAACTGCAGCGCACTTATTTGAGTCAACTTGATCAAGCGATCGTTTCCGACCGTCCAGCCAAAGAAGGCGGTCGAGATGTAGGCACAGATTGGAGCAATGGCTGCGAGAACAACCACGTAGGCCACGTACAGTCGGCGAGGAGTTTCGTGTTCTTTTCGAATGGAAGCCCACTCTTCGTCCGGGTGGGTGAATAAACCAAACGCGTGAGTCAGGAGCATGGACGACCCCCTTTAGAGACCTATTGTTAATATTATGAGATACGGGTAGGCAAATTGCTCAGATCAACCCACCTCCCTCAATTTAAATATAGACAAGATCAAAGGAGCCGAAAGGGAATTCGGTAAAAATTTGCTGCCTGTCTCACCTCACGGCAAGTGATCGCCCGATGGAGCTCCATGGGCGATCGGCAGGATCACAATCAGCCGCGTGGATCGGTACGGGCTACCCAGGGCTCGTCCTGATGGCGATCCCGGAATGACAGCAGACTCTCGATGCCGGTCCACTCCACGAGGCTGCGGAAATCCAGCCAGTCGACCAGGCAATACAGGCACATGGAGGGATAATCCCAGTCGTCGAAGTGCCCATCATCAACCATGGCGGCGAGGGTGCGCAGCGTCGTCAGGATGCGCTCCCGCTGCAGGTTGTAGAACATCAGGTCCTGCCCCGTGTCGATACCCGAGCGCTCGGACAGCAGCATAATGACGGCCGAGTCGTTGGCACCATCGATCAGCGTCAACTGATTTTGCTGGTCCCAGGTCAGCGGATCCCGGCCCTGCTTTGCGCTGATGTACCGGGCAATGATCCGGGAGTCATAGATCTCCTGCCCTTCGTCCTCCAGCACCGGAATTTTCAGGGTTGGATTGGTTTTTCGCAGTTCATCCCGGCCTTCACCATAAATATCCAGATTCACGAACTCGTGGGGCTCTTCCCCCAGCAGGATTCGAATACGCCGGACGTAGGGCGAGGTGGTCGATCCAATCAGCTTCATCATGCCTCCCAGTGGATTACAGCTTATATTCCCAGCAGGGATGCCGGGTTGGTGTACGAATGCCCGGTGGCCTCAGCCACTTCCCGATAGGTGACCTTGCCATCGTAGACGTTCAGACCGGCGAGCAGATGCGGATCATCTTTCATCGCCTGATCGGCGCCCTTGTTGGCAATGGCTGATATAAACGGCAAGGTCACATTGTTCAGAGCCAGGGTAGAGGTTCTGGCGACAGCCCCGGGCATATTCGCAACGCAGTAATGTACCACGCCATCAACAATATAGGTGGGATCTGCATGAGTGGTCGGTTTCGAGGTTTCCGCACAACCACCCTGATCGATGGCCACATCCACCAGCACACTGCCCTCCGGCATCCGACTGATCATGTCCCGAGTAATCAACTTCGGGGCCGACGCGCCCGGAATCAGCACACTGCCTATCACCAGGTCCGATCGGGTGACGGCCTGATCCAGCGTATGCGCGGTGGAAAACAGAGTCGCGATCCGGTTGCCATAGCGGTGGTCGAGGCTGCGCAGAACCTCCATATCACGATCCAGTACTGTCACCTGGGCGCCCATTCCCACCGCCATCGCCAGGGCGTTCTGGCCAACTACGCCTCCACCCACAATGGTGACATGGGCGGCCTCGACCCCCGGCACACCACCGAGCAGAACACCGCGGCCACCCACGGACCGTTCGAGGCAGTGGGCACCCGCCTGGATCGACATTCGGCCAGCCACCTCGGACATAGGGGCCAACAGGGGCAGCCGCCCCCAACGGTCGGTCACGGTTTCATAGGCAATGCAGGTTGCCCTGGAAGCCACCAGGTCATCGGTTTGGGGCTTGTCCGGCGCCAGATGCAGGTAGGTGAACAGTGTCTGACCGGCAGTCAATCGGGCCCGTTCTTCAGCTTGCGGTTCTTTGACCTTGACGATCAGTTCCGCCGCCTCAAACACCTCTCTCGCGGTATCCAGAAGGCAGGCGCCTGCCTGCTGGTAGTCTTCGTCGGTAAAGCCAATCGCATTGCCTGCGTTTGCCTCGACGAATACCTCGTGCCCCTGACCCACCAGTTCATGCACAGCCGCTGGCGTCATGCCCACCCGGTATTCGTGATTCTTGATCTCTTTCGGCACCCCAATTTTCATGGCTCACCTCTAGAATTCGACAAATTCGTGTACCTGAGCCTCAATTGTAGTCAAAAGGCACAACATCGAAGCCCTCCTGAATGGGCAGAGGTCCGGGCATCGGATGCGCCCTTTTGCTCGTATCAGACTCTCGCAAACAGGATGAATCACAAGGAGCAGGATCATGACGAGACTTACAGCACTTGCCTCCGCCGCAACCCTGGCTATGGCATTGATCGGCCAACAGGCAACGGCAGCCATGAAAACCGAGACCATCGAATACCGGATCGGCGATGAAACCTTCTCGGGATTCATGGCCTGGGATGACGAGTTTGACGGCAAGCGCCCCGGCATACTGTTAGTCCACGAGTGGTGGGGGCACAACGAGTTTGTTCGGGAGCAGGCCCAGAAGCTGGCCAAAGAGGGCTATACCGCCTTTGCACTGGACATGTACGGCAAGGGCAAGCTCGCGGAGCATCCGGATACGGCCAAGCAGTTCATGCAGGAAGCCACGAGCAACTTCGAACAACTCAAGGAGCGCTTCCTCGCGGCCAAAGGCCTGCTCGAAGAACATGACACTGTCGATGGCGGCAAGATTGCCGCCCAGGGATATTGCTTTGGTGGCGCAGTGGTGCTGAATATGGCCCGTAGCGGCGTGGATCTGGACGGCGTGGTCAGCTATCACGGCTCACTGGCCAGCCCGATCAAGGCGGAACCGGACAAGGTCAAAGCCCGGGTTCAGGTGTACACCGGGGGCGCAGACCAGATGGTGCCGCCCGAACAGGTAGCCGGACTGGTGGAGGAAATGCAACTGGCCGGCGTGGACCTGACCCTGGTCACCTTCCCGGACGTTTTACACTCGTTCACCAACCCCGGAGCCGACAAGATTGCCGAACAGTTTGGCCTGCCCATTGGCTACGACAAAAATGCCGCCATGCGCTCCTGGCAAGGCACACTGGATTTCTACAACGCCATATTCAGTCAGTAAGCACCGACCCTGGCCGTCCCCCGGCCAGGATTTCCTTACGACAAGGCAGAGCCAATGGTGTCCCGCACCGCTTTCATGAGGGGCTCGATTGGCTCGTCCCCCACAACCACCGGCGGGTGAATCACAATGTCGATAACACCGGGGCTGAACGCCGCATGCCCTTTCGGCAAGCGGTCGTGGGAACCTCTGACGGTGACCGGCAGAATCGGCAGTCCGCTCTGACCGGCGATCACAAAACCGCCCGGTTTGAACGGCAGAAGCTCTCCGTCCCAGGATCGGGTGCCTTCGGGGAACATCAGGATACTGGTGCCATCCGGCAACTGAGCCACGCCGTTTTTGATACTCTCCAGAGCGTCACTGCCCTTCGAGCGGTCAATAAACAGATTTCGTGATGTCTCCAGTGCCAGCCCGAACAGAGGCACCTTGCGAAGTTCCTTTTTGATGACCCAGCGATATTGCAGCCCAAGCGATAACACCAGCGCGGGCGGGTCGAAGTAGGAGGCATGGTTGCTCAAGATAACGTATTTCTGGTCAGGCTGGATGTGCTCCTTGCCGGCAACCCGCAGCCGGATGCCGCACACCTTCAAAATACACCAGGCAAAAACCTGAGTTCCGTGAAAGGCGGCGTCGCCACGTTTGCCCAGCAAGGCCGCGACAACAATCGGACCAAACAGCGCAAGCGTGAGCACAACAGCCCAGCTACAAATCCACACCGCTTTTAGCAGATTCAGCATGAAGAGATTCCTGCAACTCTCGACAACGTAAGCAAGCTACACGGTAACAAGCTTGCTCAGAGCTTACACAGGAAATATAAAGCGGCACAACCGACAACATGCCAAAAGACAGGCATTAAAAAAGGCAGCCGAAGCTGCCTTTTTTCAAGCGGTTACTGCCTGTAATCCATTAGGAATTACAGCGCAACAACGTTCTCCGCCTGAGGACCTTTCTGGCCCTGGGTAATAGTGAATTCAACCTGCTGGCCTTCTGCCAGAGTCTTGAAGCCGCTACCTTGAATAGCGCTGTAGTGAACGAATACGTCCGGGCCGCCTTCACGAGTAATGAAACCAAAGCCTTTTGATTCGTTGAAGAACTTAACGGTGCCGGTAGTAGTAGACATACTTAATTTTCCTGAAATCAATCACATAATCTATAGCCTGACGCCTTCATGGCTCAGACCGGGGGTAGGGAAAAACTGAAATCGCGGAATCAAAAACAGGGACGGTCACTACTAACTGCGGAAGTACGCCTTATTCATGAAGTGCATTACTAATCTTTCCTTACTGAGCCACTCTACTCCTGAACCAAAGTGATGCCAAGAGATATTTCAATAATTTAAGTACGTACTCGTACCCATGACAGGGAGGCCTCTAGGTCCTCAACAGACCATAGCTGTACAGACCAAGAGCCGTCATAATCAGCGAGCCAACCACGTGAGCCAGAACACCGGCCAGCGCCATTCCCCACTTGCCTTCCTGAAGGGCGGAAAACATTTCCAGTGAAAAGGTCGAGAACGTCGTCAGCGCCCCGCACAGGCCGGTGATGGCGAACAGCCGCCACTCCGGAGAGAGGCTGCTACCCGTGCTGAAGTAGCCGATCAAAAAGCCAACAAACCAGCCGCCGGCCAGGTTGGCCACCAGAGTACCCAGGGGAATCGGGTGGTAATTGCTGTTCAGCCAGAGTCCCAGCGCCCATCGCAGATTGGCACCTATGACCGCTCCGGCACTCACCGCCAATACGGAAAGCCACATGCGTCTGATATCCATTCACGTTGAAACTGCACCGCCGGGCGGCAACCAGATTTCAGTATGCCGACATAAAACCAACAAGTTAAGGCCAAAAAAAGAGGGGCACCGATCGGTGCCCCTCCACTGACTTTCAATGCCTTGCCATCAGGCTGCGTTGTGTTTGATGACCGCTTTCTTGTTACTGGCGAACTCATCAAAGGCAAAGTCGTCCACGGTCAGCATTTCAAGCACCACCGCCTCGTACTTGCGCATGAACTCAGCCTCTTCTTTGCTGAACACGCCTGCTTCCAGAGCCGCCTCGAAGCGATCCTCAGGGTGCAGCGCGGTCATTGGCAGTTCACCCTTGGCGTAAGCTTTGGTGACCTTGCGATACAGCTTTTCGGCCCGGTCGTAATCTTTAAGCAGACCATTGTACTGTGCCAGCGGGTTTTCAATGCCACCCGCACCTTCGGTCGTCCACACGCCCGCCAACAGCTTGGAGCGGATGGGCGTATCGGTGGAGACCGCACGGGCGATCTTGCGGGTCAGATCGTCAGCCGGCCCATGCCAACGGCGCCCAAGAGGCAACGTGATGCCCCGAAGCACCAGAGCTACTGCACGGTTTGGCATGTTGTTCAGGAACTCATCCAGGGCCCGCTCAATACGGTTCAGCAACAGCGTCATGCTGTACTCCATAAGCTCGCGCTCACCCTGAGCCGGCTGCCCCTCATGCCAGTTCTTCAACACCATCGAACCCAGATACAGGTTCGACAGCATATCGCCCAAGCGTGCAGAGATCAGCTCGCGCATTTTCAGTTCACTGCCCAGCGTCGTCATGGCGGCATCCGAGCAGAGGCCAAAGGCCGCACTGAAGCGGGACAGCGCCTGAGCATATCGACGGCTGGCACTGTCAAACGGAACCTCCGCACGCCCCAGACCCAGTGCCTGGGTGAAGGAACGGGCGGCGTTGCCGAAGATCAGGCCGGCATGGCCGAAGAAGGCCTTGTCGAATGCCTGGATGTCATCGGCATCTTTGGCGGCCAGTTCCTTCAGCACATAGGGATGGCATCGGATTGCACCCTGACCGAAGATCATCAGGCTGCGGGTCATGATGTTGGCACCCTCAACGGTGATGGACACCGCCGCACCACTGAAGCTGGTGCCCAGGTAGTTGCGGGGACCCAGGGTAACCGCCTTGCCACCATGGACATCCATGGCGTCCGTGAGCACGTCACGCTGGAACTCGGTCAAATGGTATTTCAGGATCGCAGACGGCACTGCCGGCTTCTCACCCTGATCAATCATGTTCGCGGTGTGATTGACCGCGGACTGGGCGATGTAGGTTTTGCCCGCAATACGAGCCAGTGGCTCCTGCACGCCCTCCATGTCGGCCACCGGCGTATTGAACTGGCGGCGAACCCGGGTGAAGCCACCCGAAGTGCCCGCGGTATAGGCTGCAATGCCGGCCGCGCCGGATGGCAGCGTAATGCAGCGACCCACCGACAGGCACTCAACCAGCATACGCCAGCCTTCGCCCGCCATATCCTGCCCACCGATGATGTAGTCCAGCGGGATGAACACGTCCTTGCCCTTGATCGGGCCGTTCATGAACGGCTGGCCGATCGGGCAATGACGGCGACCGATCTCCATGCCCTTGGTATCCCGGGGGATCAGGGCACAGGTGATGCCGATGTCTTTCTCTTCGCCCAGGAGGCCGTCCGGATCAAACATCCGGAACGCCAGTCCAACCACCGTGGCAATCGGCGCCAGGGTGATCCAGCGTTTTTCGAAGTTGAGCTTGATACCAACGACTTCCTTGCCATTGAACTTGCCCTTGCACACGATGCCGGTATCCGGAATGGAGGTCGCATCGGAGCCAGCCCGCGGGCCAGTCAGGCCAAAACAGGGAATGTCACGCCCGTCGGCCAGACGCGGCAGGTAATGGTTCTTCTGCTCATCGGTACCGTACTTGACCAGCAACTCGCCCGGGCCGAGTGAGTTGGGCACACCCACGGACACCATCAGCATTTCGTTGGCGGCCAGTTTCTGGAGCACAGCTGTCTGTGCCTTGGCAGAGAAGCCCAGCCCGCCAAATTCCTTGGGGATGATCATGCCGAAGAACTTCTCTTTCTTCAGAAAATCCCACAGTTCCTTGGGCAGATCAGCACGCTCGATGGCCAGGTCCCATGCGTTACACATGGAGATCGCCTCGGTGCACTGGTTATCGACGAAGGCCTGCTCTTCTTCCCGCAAGCCGTCGTGGCGGTTGGACAACAGGCTGCGCCAGTTGGGCTGCCCGGTGAATAACTCGCCATCCCATCCAACAGTGCCGGCCTCAAGGGCCACTTTCTCAGTGGCGGATACCTTCGGCGCCACCTTCTTGAACATGGCGAAAATTTTCGGCGTCAACCACCCCTGACGGAAGCCTGGCAGGCCTGCTGCTGCCGTTGCGCCGGCACCCAGGAACAGAACCAGGGTCAGCCATCCAGAGCCAAAGATCCACGACACAATGCCCACCGCGACCATGACACCAATGGCCGGCATGGCTCCGGCCTCACGGCGCATGACGATCAGCAGACCAGCCAGCGCCACCAGAAAAAGAATGAAAGTCATCATAGGTTCTCTCTGTCACCCGTATTTCGGAAACACATTAAGACTAAAGTTGGTACGCCAACAGTACCGCATCAGATGAAAGCTGAACAGCCAGCGATCACCAGAGAGCCAAGCGGCTCACACTGATCAGGAGGTCACGATAACGCGGATGCCTTCCAGTGCCAGAGTGGCATGGCCGATGGCATCCCGGGCCGCTGCCAGCTGCTCGCGGAAGTAGTTCACCTCTTCCTCGCGGATGGCGGGGTTCACGGCCTGCAGGGCTTCCAGCCGTCGGATTTCCGGCGTGAAATGGGATTCCACCTGTTCCAGGGCTTTCTGTCGCATGGGTTCCAGATGCGGCCGGGACAGAGTCTCTGCATGGCCGACCAGGGTTTCCACCTGGCTACGGATTTTCGGCACGATGGCCTGGGCCGTGCGGCGGCGGATGTTGGAGCACAGATCATTCAGGCGATCATGGGGTAACGCCGCAGACAGATCCTTGCCGGTCACATCCACCAGCAGGCGCAGCGGCGACACCGGCAGGTAACGGGTCAGCTGAAGCGTTTCCGGTGCCGGGCAGTGGACGGAGAACAGGGCTTCCAGCAGCAACGTGCCGGGCGGCAACGCCTTGACGCTGAGATTCGCCAGCGCCGCCTTACCCAGGCCACTGCTGATGACTGAGTCCATCACCCCGGTCACCATGGGGTGCTCCCAGCTCATGAAACCCAGGTCCTCCCGCTCAAGGGCGTCCTGACGGTCCCAGGTAACAGTAATACCGTCTTCCGGCAGTTCTGCCACATGTCCCGCCTGGTACTGCTCGCCGGGCTTGAGCACGTCGGAATGCTCGCCATGGTCCTCGACATCCACCCCAAGAATGTCAAAGGCTTCCAACATATAGTCACGGACCCGGGCGGATTCTTCCTCGGTCTCAATCGCCTCAATCAGCGACTGGGCCACCTCCGGGCGGCAGGAATTCAATTCAATCAGGGCATCACGGCCCTTCTGCAGCATGGCTTTCAGGCGTGCAGTTTCCTCCGCGGACACGGACACCAGCCTGTCCACGGCGGATAAATCCCCATCAATGGCGGCCCGCCAGTCGTCCTGAACCTTATCCTGCACACTGACGCCAACCGCACAACTTTCAGCAAAGGCGTTCAGGCCTTCATCAAACCAGCGGTACTGAACTTCCTGCGCGGTGCCCTGAAGGTACGGGATGTGTATCTTGATGGTCTCGGTCTGGCCAATACGATCCAGGCGACCGATGCGCTGTTCCAGCAGGTCCGGGTTAGCGGGAAGATCGAACAGCACCAGATGGTGGGCAAACTGGAAGTTACGGCCCTCGCTACCGATTTCCGAACAGATCAGCACCTGGGCACCCTGTTCGCTGTCGGTGAAATAGGCTGCGGCGCGGTCGCGTTCAATCAGGCTCAGGTGTTCGTGGAAGGCAGCGCTCCGAATACCGGCCCGCAACTGAAGGTAGTGTTCCAGTGCCATGGCCGTCTCGGCCCGGGCACAGATGACCACCACCTTCTGTGGTCGCAGTGAGGCAAGGGTTTTCTCCAGCCAGGGAACCCTAGGATCGTCTGCCAGCCACATGTCTTCAGTGACTTCCTGCTCCGGCGCCAGTCCGGTTTCGCCCCAGGCGTGGGGTCGATACATCTCCGGACAGGGTATCGCAGCCGGCCTGGGTTCTCGTTTCGGAAAGCCCTGTATCGCCGCACGGGTATTCCGGAACAGTACGCGCCCGGTACCATGCCGATCCAGCAATGCATCAATGATGGCCTGCTCCGGGGCCTCTCCCGCCAGCAACTGATCCAGTTCGTCGCCCAACCAGCCTTCCAGCGCCTTGCGATCCTCTGCCGTCAGCTCAGACGAGCCGGATTGCAGATGGCGGACCACACGGTTGATCGCTTCGTACTGCTGCTCTTGCTTCTGGAACGCCTCCAGGTCGTGAAAGCGGGCCGGATCCAGCAACCGGAGACGGGCGAAATGGCTGGCCACCCCAACCTGCTCGGGTGTGGCTGTTAACAGCAGCAGCCCCTGGCTTTCCGCTGCCAGTTCCTCAACCACACGGTATTCAACGCTTGGCTCTTGCGGACTCCAGGCCAGGTGATGGGCCTCGTCTACCACCATCAGATCCCACCCGGCTGCGCTGGCATGTTTCTGGGCGCGGGTGCTGTTGGTCAGAAAATCCAGACTGCACAACACCAGCTGCTCGGACTCGAAAGGGTTTTCGTCGTCATCATCGCCGAAGATATGACTGACCAGCGCATCGACATCGTCTTTCTGCGCGTCCAGAGCCTCGTAGCGCTGCTGGTCGATGATGGAGAAACGCAGGTTGAACCGCCGGAGCATTTCCACCAGCCACTGGTGGATCAGGGAATCAGGCACCACAATCAGGGCACGCTTGGCCCGGCCCGTATGAATCTGGTAGTGCAGGATGAGGCCGGCCTCGATGGTTTTGCCAAGCCCCACTTCATCCGCCAGCAGCACCCGGGGCGCATGGCGCTTAGCCACCTCATGGGCGATATAAATCTGGTGCTGCAGATGCTGGGTTCGCGCCCCGATCAGCCCCTGGGCCGAGGAGGCCCGCAGGCGCTCCAGATGCTGCATGGTCGCCACCCGAAGCCGGAACGCCCCATTCCGATCGAACTGGCCGGCAAACAGGCGCTGGTGGGGGGCCGAGAAATTGACCGCGCCACTCAACTTCACTTCGGAAATCTGGTGCGTCTGCTCACCATCGTCAGCCTCGTACATCAGCACACCAGCGGCTTCCTCGACCGCCTGCACCACGTAGCGGCTGCCGTCATAGATTTCAATTTCCTCGCCAACCTGAAACATGATGCGAGAGAGCGGCGCGTTATCAATCGCGTAGGTGCGCTCCTCGTCGGCCGAAGGAAAACCCAGCGTGACTCGGCGGCCAGAAATGTCCGTCACGATACCAAGCCCCAATCCGGTATCGCTGTGGCTGACCCAACGCTGACCTATGACAAAATCCAGTTTTTCCAAGTAACCTCCGATCAGACAGACTTGCGGGCAGCGCCTTTTTCACGCACCCAGTAAGCTGTGCCGCCACACACCGCAGCCGGCACGACAATAAGATTAAGCAAAGGAACCATGGCCGCCAGGGCGACCGGCAGCCCAAACCCGAGGGCGGACAACCGCGTTTCACCCAGCAAGCCTCTCAGCCCCTTGAAACTGACCTTGTGGTTATCTGCAGGATAGTCCACATACTGCAGAGCCATCATCCAACTGTTGAACAGGAACCAGAGCACCGCAGCCACAAGATTGACCACTGGAATGATGCCGATGATAAAAAGGCCCAGTGCACGCGGAAGGTAATAGAGAATTTTCTGAACTTCGCGACCAAGGGCCCGGGGAATGTCTTTCACGATCGCCTGCCAGCTGTCGTCCGTATTCAGCTCTTCTCCGGTCAGGTGTTTTTCCGTCAGTTCTGCCAGATAGCCGTAGAAAGGAGAGCCGATCAGATTCGCGACAATGACAAAACCGTAGGCAAGCATCAGCAGAATGACGGCGCCGTACAGTATCCAGAACAGCCAATCCAGGGCTTGCAACCACGTCCAGTCAGGCAGCCAGGCCATGGCGCCGGCAATCATGACGGTGAACAGTTCGGCAAGGAAATAGAACAACAGACCAAACAGAACGATATTCAGAACCAGAGGAATGATGACAAACAGGCGCAGGCCGGGCTGGCGAATCAGGCGAAATCCCTCGCCGAGGTAACCCAGTCCACGAAAAAAATTTCCTTTCAGCATACTTGGCTTACGCTCCCCTTCGATGACAGTGGCGGGGCGCAGAGCATATCATGTTGGTGTTATTCACACAGCCAGCCAGCAGTAGCGGGATTCCCCCATGGTGCCAGTAAAAGCGCTTGTTCTTGATGTTCTTAATTGCCGTCCACTCTGGCGAGCGGCGCTTGCTCTGTCCGTGCTGGCCATTGCGATCCTGGCCACAACCAGCAAGCCCTACCTTATGCCGGCACAGGGCCACGACAAACTAATCCACCTGCTGGCTTTTCTGGAACTTACCATCCTGATCCGGCTGGCCTGGCCCAAACCCCATCCGCTGTTGTATGCCCCGGTGCTGCTGGCCTTTGGACTGATCATCGAAGGCGTGCAGGAAACGCTGCCCTACCGCGTTTTTTCCACATCGGATCTACTGGCAGGTGCTGCTGGTGTGGCGCTGGGAATGCTGCCGTGGCCACGCAGCCTGTTGCCCGCCACGGATGCCGAATCGCATGGGTAGGAAATCCCCCACTCATCTTGTGCGATATTTCCCACAAACATGTGAGAAGTTCCTGATACGTGTCGTACGAAACGTGGAGAAAAAATCCGACACCACTCTGTAACTCCCTGTAAATAAGGGTTACACAATATGTCAGCTTTCTTTACCGACCGTTACAGGGCGTTTTGTCACACACATGCAATCTAGCCCTTGCTATATTGAAAGCGTCAGGGATGACAGGGAAAAGGAAGACGCTAGGAAGCACCCCGGCAAGGAATGCAGGGAGAAGCAGGGACACAAGGAATAATCGCTTAGGGATAATTTTTCGGATGACCGGCTAGGATGCCGGCATCAGGGAAGATCAGGGATACCGGCGACAAGGTTGTTGCCAGGCGCAGGAACGCGCTACCCGCTTAAGAAGGGCAATCCAACTGGATTGCCCTTTTCTTTTCTGCCAGACATTACTCACCCGCGAGATAAACGCGTACCCGGTTGAACTCTTCGAACTCGTTCAGATCTGGCCAGGTACGAGCCTCCACTGTGGTCAGCAGCCGGTAGGCCTCATCGCCGAGGTTCTTTACCCGGGAATCCGCCAGCAACACCCGGGGCGCGGCTGACCGGAACACCTGAAGCAGAGGCCGGTTGTCCGGATCGTAGAGCACATCCGCCGCGGTAATTACCTCAATATCCTCAGGTCGCACATCCCAATCCCGACACAAGGACACCGACACGCCATTCAGTTCGGCATTGGCCGCCACGGCATCCAGAGCTGCCTCATCGAGATCACAGGCAATCACCTCGCGGGCTCCTGCCTTTGCCGCCGCCACCGAAACAACCCCGGACCCGGCACCGAAATCCAGTACTCGCTTGCCGGCCACCCACTGCGGATTGGCCAGAATCCAGCTCGCCAATACCTGCCCGCTGGCCCAGCAGAAGGACCAGTAGGCCGGCTCGGCCACAACCGCCTGAGCTTCGTCGTGGCTTAATGGACCTTCCAGTACCGAAGGGTCGAACAGGTATAACGGCAACTGCTCGCATCCCGCCGGCCGGGACACGGCAACCCGCCCACGACTCAGTGTTTTTTGTAAGTGACGATCTAAACAATCCAACGCCATCGACTCCCCTGCTACCCCGGTAATTGGCCTGTCCGCTATTGTAGCGGCGGCTCTCGCCGGATTCAGCGCCGGTGAGCGTTGGAATGGCATTTTCGGTATACTGCCGCCTCCGCTGTCGTTCACCAATCAGATACCCCAATGGCCACCAGACCTGACACTGACGATTACCTGTCGCTGTTCCTGAACGATGTCCCGCTGATGGACGTTCGAGCTCCCGTGGAATTTACCAAGGGCAGTTTCCCGTGCGCGATCAACGCCCCTCTGATGAACGACGAGGAACGTCGCCGGGTTGGCATCTGCTACAAGGAAAAGGGGCAGGATCAGGCCATCGAGCTGGGTCACCAGCTGGTATCCGGCGACATCAAATCACAGCGTCTCGAAGCGTGGAAACGCTTTGCTGCCCAGCACCCCGAGGGCTACCTGTTCTGTTTCCGGGGAGGGTTGCGTTCCCGGTTGACCCAGCAATGGATCAAAGAAGCAGGCATTGATTACCCGCTGGTTAAGGGCGGCTACAAAGCGCTGCGCCGGTTTCTGATAGACAGCCTGGAAGCCCAGATTGCCGAGGGGCAATTCCGGGTGCTCAGCGGAAAAACCGGCACCGGCAAGACCCGGGTTCTCCAGCAGCTTCCCAATCCGGTCGACCTCGAAGGCCTGGCCAACCACCGGGGTTCCAGTTTTGGCCGCCAGGTAACGCCCCAGCCATCCCAGATTGATTTCGAGAATCGTTTGGCTGTGGCCATGCTCAAGGCACACCATCACATTGGTGGTCCCATCTATCTGGAAGACGAAAGCCGTCTGGTGGGCCGTTGCGCCCTGCCAGAAACCCTGAAGAATCGCATGGGTGAAGCGCCACTGCTGATTCTGGAAAGACCGCTATCCGATCGTATCCAGATTATTCGCGAAGACTATGTCGAGGGCATGCTCGCCGATTACCTTGGCCGGGATGGCGAACAGGCGGGCTGGATCAATTTCCGCGATTATCTGCTCAGCGCCCTGGATCGCATTCGCAAGCGACTGGGCGGAGAACGGCATCAGCATCTTCGAAACCTGATGGAAGACGCGCTGGACCATCAGCACGACAGTGGCGAGACCGACCGCCACGACCGGTGGATTCAGGCGCTGCTCCAGGACTACTACGACCCCATGTACGACTATCAGCTCGGCCAGAAAGAAGGCCGGATCCTGGTGCGGGGTGAGCCCGACGAGCTGTTGGACTGGGCCAGCCACAGCGGTTGCGCGTAATTATTCCCCAATCACCACCAGATTTGGCAAGTTATTCCTTTGCCTGCTATGGCCGCCTTGGCTAAAGTGGTGGCGTTTACGCTGTTTGCTTTGATACAACCTTTCCGTGACAACCCAAGAACAAGGAGTTCTGGTAATGGACGATCTTTTTGGCGCCGACGGACGCGCCTCAGAATGGATGGATCAGGCGGTCAGCATGGTGATGGCCTACGCCCCGAAAGTGTTGCTGGCCATCGTCACCCTGATCATCGGTCTCTGGATCATCAATCGCTTTGTCGCGATTCTCGACACGAAGCTGAGCAACAAAGACCCTTCCCTGAATAAATTCCTGTGTGGCCTTGTCAGCGCCATCCTGAAAGTCCTGCTGCTGATTTCCGTAGCCTCCATGGTCGGAATTGCCACCACCTCCTTTGTCGCCATTGTCGGTGCCGCCGGCCTCGCCGTGGGCCTGGCACTGCAGGGCAGTCTCGCCAACTTTGCCGGCGGCGTACTGATCCTGATCTTCAAGCCGTTCAAGGTGGGAGATGTGATCGACGCCCAGGGCTACGTTGGAACGGTCCGCGAAATCAGCATCCTCTACACCATCATGGACACCTTCGATAATCGCCGCGTCATTGTCCCTAACGGGCAACTGGCCAATTCCAGCCTGACCAACAACAGTGCCTACGAAACCCGCCGCTGCGACCTGACCTTTGGTATCGGCTATGGCGACGATATCGACGCCGCCAAAGCCATCATCCAGCGGCTGATTGATCAGGACGAACGAGCCCTGAAAGAGCCGGAGCCTGTGATTGTGGTGGGCGGACTGGGGGAGAGTTCTGTAGATCTGACCGTTCGGGTATGGACCAAATCAGCCGATCTCTGGCCCTTCTACTGGTCTATGCAGGAAAGCGTGAAGAAAACGTTTGACGCCGAAGGCATCAGAATTCCCTTCCCCCAACGGGATGTTCACCTGTTCAAGACCGAATGATGACCGGAACTGATGTCTCAAATTTAAAGCCAGTCATTCGAAAACTGCGCAACCCCGAACTAAGCTGACGGTGAATGGCGGGCGGACGAGGCCCCGCCAGGCCGTCGGGGCCTGCAAACCAACAACGATCGGCCCCGTGACGCTGTCATTGCTGGTAGGAGGTTGTCACTATGCCGGTACAGCAGTTAAAAAAGTTCCTTGATGAGGCAGGCGTCGAATACATGTGCCTCTCTCACCCGCCCGCTTTTACCGCAAAAGAACTTGCCCACCATGTTCAGATTGCCGGAGACCGCGTCGTCAAAACGGTCATCGTCGAGCTGGATGGAAAGATGGCCATGCTGGTCATGCCCGCTACCTGGCGCGTACGCTGGGACCGCCTCTCACGCACACTGGATACCGACTTTGTCGATCTGGCTGACGAACAGGAGTTTCAAGACCGCTTCCCCAATTGCGAGGTGGGTGCGATGCCTCCCTTCGGCAATCTCTTCGGCATGTCGGTCTATTGCAGCGAAGTGCTGACCGAACAACCGGAACTGGCGTTTGCCGCAGGAACCCACACTGAATCTGTGCACATGAAGACCGGGGATTTTTTGAATCTGGTACAACCCATGGTGCTTAATCAGGGTTTCGTGAAGCCGGGCGCGAAGAAGCCCGCCTGGCTCGCCAAGGGCCGACGACGGCCCGACGATGTGGAAACGGGCCTGACCGGTGCCGCCGGTTACTGATCCTTGACTGAACGCAATTTCGGGCCGTTTGTCTGAGCGCTGCCATCGCGTAAACTGTTGGCATCAGACAGGAACCCGATATGACACACGCTTATGACATTGCGGTGGTTGGCGCAGGCATGGTTGGCGCTGCGCTGGCCACTGGCCTGGCACAGGATGGCTTCACGGTTGCGCTGATCGACCGCGCGCCAGCCCCAGAATTCGCACCGGACGCGGCTCCCGATATTCGCGTCTCCGCTCTGAGCGCCGGTTCAGAGCGTTACCTTCAACAGTTGGGCGCCTGGCCACAGATAACCGGCATGCGGGCCACCCCCTATCGGCGCCTCGCCGTCTGGGACCAGACCCCCCATCCACTGAGCGGCCTCGTTCCCCGCAAATTCACGGAAGTGGAGTTTGATGCTACCGGCCTGGGTACCAGCCACCTCGGGCACATCGTGGAAAATGCGGTCACCCAGCAGGCACTCTGGCAGGTGGCCGGAGCAACGGCCGGCGTGACCTTTTTTACCGGTCACGGCGTGTCGGCACTGACGGAACGTCAGGACAAGGTCACGCTGGCACTGGATAACGGAACACAAGTTGACGCGAACCTGGTGGTTGGCGCTGATGGCGGGCAATCCAAGATCCGTGAGCTGGCCGGCATCGGGGTCAGCCGTGACCAATACGCCCAGCAAGCCATGGTGTTGTCCGTGCGTTACCAGGGCCCGGTGGAAGACATTACCTGGCAGGGGTTTTATCCCTCCGGTCCGCGAGCGTTTCTGCCCCTGCACAGCGCGGGCCCTGAACATCCGGATGAAAGCTGGGCTTCACTGGTGTGGTACGACTCGCCGGAGCAACTCGCCCGCCTGAAGGCGATGCCTGACAGCGAACTGCTGGCAACCATCCAGAAGGCGTTTCCTGCCACTTTGCCGTTACTGACCCACCTGGACAGCAAGGCCAGCTTCCCCATCGCCCGCCAGCATGCCTCACGCTATTTCTCTGGTCGTGTGGTACTGGCCGGTGACTCTGCTCACACCATCAACCCATTGGCGGGCCAGGGTGTCAACCTGGGCTTTCAGGATGCCCAATGCCTGCAGACTGTGCTCAAAGAGGCCCGGCGCGCCAACCAGGACCTGGCGGATCCCGACCGACTGGCTCAGTATGAACGGCAACGCCGGCCGGCCAACCGCCGGATGATGCTGACCATGGATCTGTTCTACCACCTGTTCAGCAACCGGATTCCGCCGGTGCACCTGCTGCGCAACCTGGGCCTCGGCGCCGCTCGCGCTCTGCCCTTTGCCCGCAACCGGGTGGCGCGCTACGCCATGGGCATCGACGACCAGTTACCAGCCGTGCTGACCCAGCTGGCGAATCGCATTCCCGGCCTGAACCAGCTTTAGTGTGCCGGCTACATCACGTACGTCACCGACTCAGGAGCCATCATGTCAGAAACGATTTTCACCAAGATCATCAACCGGGAGATTCCCGCCGACATCATCTATGAGGATGACATCAGCCTGGCGTTCAAGGACATCAATCCCCAGGCGCCCGTGCACTTCCTGGTGATTCCCAAGAAAGGCATTGCCACGATTAATGACGTAGAGGAAGGCGACCGGGAACTGGTCGGGCACCTGTACTGGGTTGCCAGCAAGCTGGCCAGGGAGATGGGCTTTGCCGAGGACGGCTACCGCACGGTGATGAACTGTGGCGAGAATGCAGGCCAGACCGTGTTCCACATCCATCTGCACGTGCTGGCGGGCAAGCCCTTCGGCTGGCCGCCCTACACCGATCGAATGAAACAGGCCTGATCCTGTCAGGGTGTGGGGCTCAGCGCCCCACCACCCGCTCGGCCTCTTCAACGGAGGTATGGCGAACGTCTTCGCCTTTGACCATGAAGATCACGTTTTCTGCAATGTTACAGGCATGATCGCCGACCCGCTCGAGAGCCCGCAGCACCCACATCACGGACATGCAGCGGGAAATATTGCGGGGATCTTCCATCATGAAGGTCAGCAAGGCCCGGGTGGCGGCCTGATACTCTTCATCCACCCGCTTGTCTTCCTTCATGATGCGCAGGGCCTGCTCTGAATCCAGGCGGGCAAAGGCGTCGAGGGCATCCTGCAGCATGGTTTTCACATGCTGGCCAATGTGGCGCACTTCCACATAACCGCGAGGGGCCTGCCCCTCTTCGGACAGTTTGATGGCCAGTTTGGCGATTTTCTTGGCCTCGTCACCGACACGCTCCAAATCCGCCACCATCTTGATGACGGAAATCACCAGGCGAAGATCCCGGGCGGTGGGCTGACGACGGGCGATGATCAGCGTGGCTTCCTCGTCGATGTCCATTTCCATCTTGTCGACGATTTTATCCCGGGCGCGGATTTCTTCAGCTTCATGCGCATCTCCCTCAATCAGCGCATGGATAGCTCCGTCGACCTGCGCTTCAACCAAACCGCCCATCTCAAGGAACTCGGTCTTGAGCTCCATGAGTTCGGTGTTGAACTTGTGAGAGATGTGGTCTCCGTACACATTGTCCTTATTCACTGGCATAACCTTGATCTCCAATAATGCTTTGCCCAGACATCAACCGAAGCGGCCGGTGATGTAGGATTCAGTCAATTCGTGCTCGGGCGAGGTAAAGACCTTACTTGTCTCATTCACTTCCACCAGATTACCCAGATGGAAATAGGCAGTGCGGTGGGATACCCGCGCGGCCTGCTGCATGGAGTGGGTAACGATCACGATGGTGTAGCTTTCCGACAGCTCTGCGATCAGCTCTTCCACCTTGGCAGTGGCGATCGGGTCCAATGCCGAACAGGGTTCGTCCATCAGCACCACCTCGGGGCTGACGGCAATCGCACGGGCAATGCACAGACGCTGCTGCTGACCACCCGACATGCCGGTGGCGGTGGCATCCAGGCGATCCTTCACCTCGTCCCACAGGCCCGCCTTGCGCAGGCTGTTCTCAACGATCTCGTCCAGGTCCGCCTTGCGGTTCGCCAGGCCGTGGATACGCGGGCCGTAGGCCACGTTCTCATAGATCGACTTGGGGAATGGGTTTGGCTTCTGGAACACCATGCCCACACGGGCGCGCAGTTCAACCACATCCCGCTTTGGGTCATAGATGTCGATATCATCCAGCATCAGGGAGCCGGTGACGCGACAGCTGTCAATGCTGTCATTCATCCGGTTCAGGCAGCGCAGGAAAGTGGACTTACCGCAACCAGATGGACCAATAAAGGCGATAACCTCGTTGCGGGCGATATCCAGGCTGATGTTCTTAATCGCCCGGTTTTCGCCATAGAACACCTCGACATCGCGAAGCTTGAACTTGGCTTTGTCGCTGAACGGCTTACCAACCGTTTTGCCTTCCTCGACAGAGCCATGGGCCGGCTTGCTTGCTTCCACTGCAACTACCGGCGTGGCCTGATCGGCTGTTTCACGGGCAACAGTTTGATTCATATTTGTCATGGGACTTCTCCTTACCACCGGCGCTCGAGACGTTTGCGCAGCCAGATGGCTAATGCGTTCATACTAATCAGGAAAGCCAGCAACACCATAATGGCGGCTGAAGCTCGTTCAATAAAGGCCAGTTCCGGGCTGCCTGCCCACAGAAAAACCTGCACGGGCAACACGGTGGCGGAATCGAAGAAACCGTTCGGGACATCCACGATGAAGGCCACCATACCAATCAGCAGCAACGGCGCGGTTTCCCCAAGAGCCTGCGCCATGCCAATGATGGAACCGGTGAGCATGCCGGGCATCGCCAGCGGCAACACATGGTGCAGGACAACCTGCATTTTGGAGGCACCCATGCCCTCGGCCGCTTCCCGGATTGATGGCGGCACACTCTTGATGGCCGCCCGGCTGGAAATAATGATCGTCGGAAGCGTCATCAGTGTGAGTACCAGGCCACCCACCACCGGCACCGACCGTGGCATACCAAACAGGTTGATAAACACCGCCAGACCCAGCAGACCGAAGATGATCGACGGAACCGCCGCCAGGTTGTTGATGTTCACCTCAATAAAATCAGTGAACTTGTTCTGGGGCGCAAACTCTTCCAGGTAGATCGCGGCTGCCACGCCAATGGGGAATGACAGTGCCAGGGTCACGAACATGGTCAGCAGGGAGCCAACCACCGCGCCGAGGATGCCCGCTTTGGAGGGATCTCGGGAATCACCGCCGCTGAAGAACACATCGTTGAACGAGGTATCCACAATGCCACGGCTCTCAAGCTCATCCACCCAGGCCTTTTGCTGATCATTGAGCTTGATGGAGTAGCCTTCGTCACCGGCGTGCTTCACGTAAACGTCCACATCGGTATGGGTGAGGAAGGTCATGATCCGGGTGGTTCCGAGCCAGCCTGGATTGGCTTCCAGCGCCTCTCGCAGAGTCACAGACGCGTAGGGATTGATCAGGTCCTTGATGGCATCCCGATCCTCTTCGGTCGCATCTGGAATTTCCTTCATCAGGGCCAGAACCAGGGGCTCCACGAAATCCGCCATTTTAAGCTGGCGTTTATCCGTGGCGTCGTCCAGGTACATGATCTCTCCATCCAGATCCACGTTCAGGGTAACCGTGGTTTTCTGGAAACCGGTGTAGCCCTTGCCGATGATATCGGCGAACAGGGTTACCAGGGCGGCCAGTGCAATGGCGATGGCAATAATTCCGTAAGCACGGAAGCGACGTTCCTTGCGATAACGCGCCTTCAGTGACTGGCGGACGAGTTCCGCCTGTGAGTGTTGATCAGTCATACTGTTCCCGATATTTACGAACAATTTTCAGGGCGATTACGTTGAGCAGCAGGGTCGCAATGAAGAGCATCGCGCCCAGGGCAAAGGCTGCGAGTGTCTTGGCACTGTCGAACT
The DNA here is from genome assembly GCF_030519635.1 of Marinobacter suaedae. Lineage (NCBI taxonomy): Bacteria > Pseudomonadati > Pseudomonadota > Gammaproteobacteria > Pseudomonadales > Marinobacteraceae > Marinobacter > Marinobacter suaedae. Next base: position 1,173,457 of record NZ_JAUMIS010000001.1, read on the forward strand.
CCTGGTCACCGGTCAGCAGGGTGACAATCTGCACCGTCACCGTGGTTACGGTTTCCAGAGGGTTGGCCGTCAGGTTGGCCGCCAGGCCAGCAGCCATTACCACAATCATGGTTTCACCAATGGCCCGGGATACCGCCAGCAAAATCCCCCCCATGATGCCGGGCAGCGCAGCCGGGAAGATTACCTTCTTCATGGTTTCAGACTGGGTAGCCCCCAGCGCCAAAGAGCCATCCCGCAAGGACTGGGGCACGGCGTTGATCACATCGTCAGACAGGGACGACACAAACGGAATGATCATGATGCCCATTACTGCACCGGCCGCCAGCGCACTCTGGGAAGACGCCTCAATACCGATGGACGCCGCCAGATCGCTGATAAACGGCGCAACGGTAAGCGCGGCGAAGAAGCCGTATACCACGGTGGGAATACCGGCGAGCATTTCCAGCAGGGGTTTCACGATCCCGCGCACCCGCTTACCCGCGTATTCAGACAGGTAGATTGCCGACATCAGGCCCACCGGCACCGCCACGGTCATGGCGATGGCAGAAATCAGCAGGGTGCCGGTGAACAAGGGAATCATGCCGAAAACCCCTTCGGCGGCAACCTGGTCAGCCCTCAGCGCCGTTTGCGGGCTCCACTGACTGCCGAAGAAAAATTCGGTGAACGGCACCTTACCGAAGAAACGGAAGGTTTCGAACGCGACCGAGAAAATAATGCCAACCGTGGTCAGGATGGCCAGTGCGGCACAGGAAAAGAACAGCCATTTGAGAATCGATTCCACCTGAACCCGAGCGTTCAACTTCGGTCGGATTTTCAGCCACCCGAGGAAACCCGCCAGCACGGCAACCGACACCACCAACGCGGTCATCAACATCCGGCTCTGTTCACGCAGCGCTTCCAGCCGATCGGCGGCTTCAGCAATGGGCGCCTCTACAAATCCCGCCGGCAATGCCCCGCTGGCTACGTTGCTGATTTTGCTCAGCAACAGGCTGGCTTCCCCGGCGCTACCTGGCGCCAGTTCTGCAGGCAATGAGCCAAGCACCAAGGTCTGAATCACTTTGCCCTGAAAGGCCGCCCAGAGCGCCAGTACAACCAACGCGGGGATCGCACACCACAGGGATGCCCGCGCACCGTAATAAAACGGCAAGGACTTGAGGTGGCGTATACCGCCTAGAGGCGTGGCCAGTGTTCGTGACCTCGCATAGCCAAAGCCATAGGCAACAAAGGCCAGCACGACGGTCAGTAAGAGCAGGTTTGCCGGTTGCATGAAATTTCCTGTCTAAACCTTCTGTGTGTTCAATTCCCATCCCAGATAAGGCTTTAATGGGATGGTTTTAAATAAGCGAAAGGGCACGGGCCGTTTGACTGGCCCGCACCCCTCGGATTGACCGGTAGAGCCGGTAATTACATCAACTCTTCCTTGGTCAGATTCGGCATAGTTTCTGCCTTATCCATCAGATTCATCAACTGATCACGGGGCGGCACAATCAGGCCAACATCTTTCAGGTAACCATTGCGCCCCATTGCTGCGTTGCTGGTGAATTCGGAGACAAAGTCCTGCATGCCTGGAATGACGCCCACATGGGCTTTCTTCACATAGAAGAACAGGGAGCGGGCGACCGGGTAATCATCGCTAGCGATGGCCTCGGCCGTCGGGATCATGCCATTGAGCGTGGCCGCCTGCAGACGGTCCACGTTCTCTTCCAGGAAGCTGTAACCGAACACGCCGTACATGCCGGTATCACCGATCAGCTTCTGCACGATCAGGTTGTCGTTTTCACCGGCTTCAATGAAGGCGCCGTCTTCACGAACACTCTCGCAGATCGTCTTGTGCTGGTCTTCGTTCAGATCCTTGGCTTCCGGCAGAGCGTCACAGCCAGCAGCAAGCGCCAACTCATTGAAGGAGTCACGTGTGCCGGAAGTCGGGGGCGGGCCCATGACACGAATCGGCTTGTTGGGCAGGCTGGCATCAACGTCACTCCAGTTCTTGTTTGGGTTAACCACCCATTCGCCGTTCACCGGGACCTTGGCACCCAGGGCCAGAAACAACTGTTCCAGGGTGAGCTCAAGGTTTTCTGCTTCTTTGGAGCTGGCAATCACAATGCCGTCGGAACCAATACGGAACTCGGTAATGTCGGCTACGCCGTTCTTCTGGCACAGATCAAATTCAGAGGCCTTCATCCGGCGAGAGGCATTGGTGATGTCCGGATGCTGGGTACCGATACCCTGACAGAACAGCTTCATGCCACCACCGGAACCGGTGGATTCCAGCTTCGGAGTCCGGAAATCGGTCTTGGTACCAAACCGTTCAGCAACCACCGTGGCGAACGGGTAAACAGTGGAGGAACCCACGATGCTGATGGTATCGCGGGCCATGGCCGGCGCAGAGACTCCGGCAACAGAGCCAGCCAGGGCAAAGGTGGCGAATGCTTTTTTCAGTGTGTTCACGTTGAACCTCCAGTTCAGTGTGGAAAACCCAGTTTCTGTCTGTTTTTCGATAGGGCCAGATTACGGAGGGTCTGTGACAGGTTTGTTACAGCAAATGAAAAAAACAAATTTGAGACTTTAATCTGCTTGCAGCCGCCCCAAACATCGCTACCATGCGTTGAAAACAACTCTAAATGCAGTACAAGGCGAGCCCCATGATGGCATTTGATGATGACAAGCCCACACCCAGAGGCGAACTGACGCTCCAGATCGTCCCTCTTCCATCGGACACCAATCCTAACGGGGATGTGTTTGCCGGCTGGCTGGTAAAGCAGATGGACATCGCCGCCGCCACCGTTGCCGGCCGGGTATCCCGGGGCCGCAATGCCAACGTGGCCATGGATCGCATGGAGTTCCTGTCACCACTTCGGGTGGGCTCTCAGGTAAGCCTTTACTGCGATCTGGTCGAGATCGGGCGCAGCTCCATGAAGATCAACGTGGAAGTCTGGACCCTCGACCGCAACGACCAGCAGGCAAGAAAAGTGACCGAAGGCCTGTTTGTTTATGTCGCCATTGATGAGCAGGGACGGATTCGCGAAGTCCCGAGCAAGACATCGGATCTCACTGAACCCGCCCTCTAGGAAACCTACGCCGGCGGGGCATCTGGCCCAAGTTTGCGGAACGCCATTAATCCGAGCACCGGGCCGGGCAGCAGCCAGGCCACCACCCAGACACTTTGCTCCGCCCACAGCGAGCTGGTCAGCCAGATGGCTGGCAACGTCACGCCGAAACCCACCGCATTCATCACCGACAACGACGAACCCACCAGCTCCGGTGGTGCATTGGCCGCCGCCAGCGCTGAAAACTGTGGCGAATCGGCGATCACCGCCAGCCCCCAGACAAACAGAAGCACCAATAAGATGAGGGATGGGGCACCGGACAACAGCGGGTAACCCAGGCAGACCAGGCCCGAGGTGGTTAACGCCCGCCGGGCCACCCAGGCGCTACCCAGGCGCCGGCTCAGGAAGCCACCGAGCACACAACCGATGCTGCCCGTGGCAATAATCGCGAAAGCCAGCCAGGGAATGATCTGATCAGAGTGGCCAAGACGTTCAAGCTCCCGCCCCACCAGTAACGGCACCAGCATCCAGAACGCATACAGCTCCCACATGTGGCCAATGTAGCCTCCGGCCACCGCCCGGAAGCGGGTTACACGCAGGGCCGCCAACCCCTGAGTTAGCATCATCGAGCCAGCACGCTTGGGCAGGTGGGGCCCATCCCCCAACAGCCAGATGAGCAGCCCACCCACCAGCGCCAGCATTGAGGCACCCAGCAATGGCCACTGCCAGGGCATCCCCAGCGTCGCCCCTCTCATCAGGTGGGGCAGCGCCGTGCCCAGCGTGAGCATACCTACCAGCCAGGCCAGGGCCGCACCGGCGTATTTGGGGGTCCAGGCAATGACCATTTTCATCCCCAGCGGGTAAATCCCCGCCAGGCACAGACCGGTGAGAAAACGAAGCAATAACGAGGCCGGCAAGAAATCAGCGACCAGGATGAATCCGGCATTCACCAGGGCGCCCAGCAAACTGGCCAGGGCGAAGATCCGGCTGGCACCGAACCGGTCTGCCAGACCCGTAATGGCCAGCGCCAGGGTTCCGCTGATGAAGCCCGCCTGCACGGCCAGAGTCATCCAGCCAAGCTCGGTTTCCCCGAATCCGAGATCCCGGGAAAAAGACAGCCATACCCCGTTTATACTGAACCAGAGCGAGGTACCGAACAGCTGAGCCAGCACAATTACCAGTAGAGGGGAACGTGTCAGCAGGTTGGTCATTATTGTTCTCTGTTATCCTTTCGATGGCCACGGTCCGGCCCCGGGAAAATACTTCGGCGGTTACTGCAAACCATTGGCAAGAAAAGAGTAATATGCAAGGTTTCCATCGTTGCACGGAATCGTGCCAACCACCACCCAGCCCCGGAAAACGTGTATGAACCTCCGAAGTCGCACGGCCATCCTGTTCGCTCTGCTCTTAACCGCGCCACCGGTGATGGCTGACATTGGCCTGTCACCTTTTGCCGGGTATCGCATCAGCAGCTCCGTGGATGTTGAGACGGCCGGTGCCAGCACCAGGGACCAGATCGACTTTCGGGATTCCGTCAGCCACGGTTTGGTGCTCAATTTCGATCTTGAGGAACCGGGCAAACAGGGAGAGCTGTACTTCGGCCGACAAAGCACCTCGGCACGGCTGGACGACGGCCTTTTCGCCCCAGGCATGGACGCCATCGACCTGACGATTTACCAGCTCCAGTTCGGTGGCCTTTATTTTCCCGGCGGTCAAAACCATGGCGGCTTCGTATCCGGTGTGCTGGGAATGACACGGCTGGAACCGGAGGATTCACGATTTGAGACCGACCACCGTCTGGCGCTGTCTATCGGGGGCGGCTATCAGTTCTTTCTGACCGAAGCACTGCGCCTGAGGCTGGATCTTCGAGGGGTGTACACCGCCCTGAATTCGGCAAGCTCGGTATTCTGCTCCGGCGGATGCGAACTTCGGTTTGCCAGCAGCGGCTACCTGCAGGTTGAGGCGGGCGCGGGGTTGGTGGTTCGTTTCTGAGATCGGGTGGCCGGGGCCAGTCACCCGATCTGTTCACCCCACCCCCACCCTGCTACTATCGCAGCCTGCTGATTCTCCACGCCAGTTCGACAACGGATACACCACATGGACTTCTTCCAGGCCTTCTTTCTTGGTCTCCTGCAGGGGCTTACCGAGTTTCTCCCCATTTCCAGCTCGGCTCACCTGATACTGACCCCGGCGTTTTTCGGCTGGACCGACCAGGGCGTGGGCTTTGACCTGTCCGTTCACCTGGGCACCCTGCTGGCTGTGGTGTTCTACTTTCGCGAGGATGTGTTTGGCATTGCCCGGGACGGACTCATTTCCATGGGCCGGCGCAAGGTGGTTGGTCAGGGTGCTTTGGCCCTGTATCTGGTGATCGGCACCATTCCGGCAGGCCTGGCTGGGCTGGCTTTGCTGGATCTGGTCGACAGTACTCTGCGAGCGGTGGAAGTGATTTTTACCACCACTCTGGTCTTCGGGATCCTGCTGGGCATCGCCGACCTGCTGCCCAAACGCCAGCGAACCCTGGACACCCTGAACTGGAAAGATGCTCTGCTGGTGGGTATCGCTCAGGCGATGGCACTGGTGCCCGGCACCTCTCGTTCCGGCGTTACCATCACCGCCGGGCTGTTCCTGGGCATGTCCCGTGAAACCGCCTCCCGGTTTTCCTTCCTGCTGGCCATTCCCATCATTGTGCTGGCATCGTCCGTCAAATTGCTGGAGGTCGCCACGTCGGATGTGGTGGTGGACTGGAATGGCTTTCTGATTGGCGGCGTTACGTCCTTCCTGATGGCCATTACCGCTATCCACTTCTTCCTGAAGTGGCTGAATACTGTGGGTATGTGGCCCTATGTGATCTACCGGATTGTTCTGGCTGGGGTTATTTACGCGGTTTTGATGTAATCCGTCGGTTCCTTAACACTGGAGCAGCGGGGCTTGGGAATAACTTTCCAAAACCCGCTCGAGCACATCCCTGTGACGCTTGAGCTCCGCCATCCATGGCTCCGCACAGTTTTGGAAAGTTATTCCCAATCCCCATCAAACTCCTGAGTTGGTCTTTAAGACCTCACGGGCTACGAGTAGATGCCTGACGCAGGACGGGGGGTAAGGATTAACAATGTGCGGAGCCATGGATGGCGGAGCCCAAGCCGCACAGGACGTCTTGAGGCGTTTGTTAATCCTTACCCCCCATCCTGTGCTTCCCGATATCACCAAGAAAAATAAATCAGCATGCCTCCAACGGCGCGTAAGCCAGCACCAACCACTTGGCGCCATCATCAAAGTTCACCTGCACCCGCGCATGGGCACCACTGCCTTCACAGTTGAGCACGATACCTTCACCAAACTTCGGATGGCGAACCCGCTGCCCCAGGCTGAAGCCAACCTGTTGAGCGGCATCCTGACTGAACAATCCCTCGTTGGGACGCTCTACCATGGCCGGACGGGTCACCGTGTTACGCAGGCGGACTTCCTGCAGGCAATCGCCGGGTATCTCCCGAACAAAGCGGGACAACGCGTGAAACTTCTCCTGCCCGTATAAACGACGGGATTCGGCGTAAGTGAGCACCAGCTTTTTCATGGCACGGGTGATACCCACGTAGGCCAGACGGCGCTCCTCTTCCATCCGCCCCGGTTCCTCAAGGGACATGCTGTGGGGGAAAAGTCCCTCTTCCACACCGGCCAGAAACACCATGGGGAACTCCAGCCCTTTGGCCGAGTGCAAGGTCATCAGCTGGACACTGTCTTCATGCTCACTCGCCTGCGCCTCGCCGGCATCCAGAGCGGCCTGGGCAATAAATTCGGAGAGCGGGTCCACGCCGTCCTCCACCTCAAAATCCGACAGTGCGTTGACCAGTTCTTCCAGGTTCTCCACCCGGGCCTGGCCTTTTTCGCCTTTCTCACTCGCGTGGTAATCCTTCAGTCCGCTGTCTTCGATAGTCTGCTTCATCAAGCCCTGCAAGGTGGCGTTGTCGGCCATGCCTGAAAGGCCTTCGATGATGGCCAAGAAGGTCTGCAAACCGGTTTTCGCCCGGCCCTTCACCTGCCCGGCTTCCAGCAGGCGTTCGGCGGCTTCCCACAGGGAAACACCCTGTTCGGTGGCGTATTCCCGCAGGTCCGCCAGGCTCTTGGCGCCGATACCCCGAGGCGGCACATTCACCACCCGCTCAAAGGCGGCATCGTCCCGCCGGTACTGAACCAGACGCAGATAGGCCAGCGCGTTACGGATTTCCTGACGGTCGTAGAACCGCAACCCTCCATATACCCGGTAAGGAATGCCCTGACGCATCAGCGCTTCTTCCAACACCCGGGACTGGGCATTGGAGCGATAGAGAATGGCGGTCTCGCTGCGCAGGTTGCCTTCCTGTACCCAGGCGGAAATGCTGTCAGCAATGTAGTTGGCTTCGTCCTGTTCGTTGAACGCGGCGTACAGGCTGATGGGCTCGCCGTCCACTCCGTCGGTCCACAGCTCCTTGCCCAGACGACCCTGGTTGTTGGCAATCACCGTGTTGGCTGCTTTCAGGATGGTCTTGGTGGAGCGATAGTTCTGTTCCAGTCGCACCAGCCGGGCGTTGGGGAAGTCCTGCTGATACTGCTGGATGTTCTCCACCTTGGCGCCACGCCAGCCGTAGATGGACTGGTCATCGTCCCCGACCACGGTGAGCGGGACCCGGTTGCTCGCCAGTACCTGAAGCCAGGCGTACTGGATGGTGTTGGTGTCCTGGAACTCGTCCACCAGAATGTGCTGAAACCGCTTCTGGTAGTGGGCCAGCAGTTCGGGCCGGTGCAGCCAGAGTTCGTGGGAGCGCAGTAACAGTTCGCCAAAATCCACCAGCCCGCCCTGCTGGCAGAGTTTTTCGTACTGGCGGTAGATCTTCACCATGGTGGAAGTGAAGTGGTCACCCGGATTTTCCTGGATGTGATCGGCCCGCAGCCCCTCGTCCTTCTGGCTGTTGATGAACCATTGGGCCTGCTTGGGTGGCCAGCGAGTCTCGTCGATCTGGTTCTCCCGCATCACCCGCTTAACCAGCCGAAGCTGATCGTCGCTGTCCAGCACCTGGAAATTCTCCGGCAGGCCTGCGTCCTGCCAGTGCGAACGCAGCAGACGGTGGGCTATGCCATGGAAGGTACCGAACCACAGGCCGCGGGCAGGAATGTTCATCATCTGCTCAATGCGGTAACGCATTTCCTTGGCGGCCTTGTTGGTAAAGGTCACCGCCAGGATGCCAGTGGGCGGCACCCGATCCACCGTCATCAACCAGGCAATCCGGTGCACCAGCACCCGTGTCTTGCCGCTGCCCGCTCCGGCCAGCACCAGCAGGTGATCGTTCTGGGCGGTAACGGCCTCGCGCTGGGCGTCGTTGAGGGGATCGATAATGTGGGAGACATCCATAGCTGAAATAAGACCTGCGGCTGGTGAACTTCGGACAGCGAAGTATAACAGGCCACCGAAAGCCATTTCAGGGCTGGCCTGAAAAACACCGAACACGCTGGCTCAAACCGTGCCATCATAGAACAAACGTGTCCTATGCTGTGACATAAAACCAAAGGCAATAACGACAAAAACAACAACCCGACAAGGGCTGGGACCATGGCGCATTACGACTTCATCGTCACCGGCGGCCGCTATTTCGACGGTACCGGTGCTCCCTCTTCGATCCGCAACGTGGCCATCCGTGATGGCCGGATTGCCCGGGTCAGCAGCGATCCGATTCCCGAAGACCTGGCTGATCGAATCATTGATGCCACTGGAAAATGGATCACGCCAGGCTTCCTGGACACCCACACCCACTACGATGCCGAGATGCTGGTGAGCCCCAGCCTGTCGGAGTCCATCCGTCACGGAGTGACCACTGTGCTGGTGGGCAGTTGTTCCCTGAGCATGGTGTGTTCGGACTACGAGGACGCCTCGGACATTTTCACCCGGGTGGAAACCGTGCCCCGGGAACGGGTGTTGCCCATCCTGCGGGACAATAAATGTTGGTCTACCCCCAGGGAGTGGGTGGAGTATGTTCGCCAGCTACCTCTGGGCCCCAACGTGATCAGCCTGCTGGGCCACAGTGACCTGCGTGTCGGGGTGATGGGCCTGAGCCGGGCCACAGATCTTTATGAGCAGCCCACCGAGCCCGAAATGCTGCACATGGAAGGCTTGCTGGAAGAAGCCCTGGAAGCGGGTTTTCTTGGGCTATCCACCATGTGCCTGAAGTGGGACAAGGTGGACGGAGACCGGGAATGGTCCAAGAGCCTGCCCAGCACATACGCCCATTGGAAGGAAGTTTCCCGTCTGAACAAGCTGGTGCGCCGTTACGGGCGGGTGCATCAGGGTGCACCCAATGCCGCCACCCCCCTGCAGATTACCCAATACATCCGCGAGTGCCTGGGATGGCTGCGCAATCCGCTGAAGACCACCCTGATCAGTCAGATGGATCTCAAGGGCAGTGGTTACCTGAATTTCCTCACCAAACTCACCTCCAAAGTCACCAACCTGCTGCGGGGGGATTTCCGCTGGCAGGTGCTGCCTACCCCGTTCACCGTCTACGCCGACGGCATCGACGTGGTGTTCTTCGAGGAATTCGGCGCCGGCGAAATGGCCCTGGATCTGAAAGACGAGATGGAGCGCAACGAGCTGTTGCAGGACGAGTCCTATCGCCGACAGTTCCGTAAATTCTACGGCGAGAAACTCAGCCCCCGGGTCTGGCAGCGGGACTTCGGCGACGCCATGATCATTGACTGCCCGGACCAGTCCCTGATTGGCAAAAACTTCGACGAAGTGGCCCGCGAGCGGGGCATTCATGTGGTGGACCTGTTCCTGGACCTGGTGGTGGAGCACGGCAAGGCCATCCGCTGGTACACCACCGTGGGCAATCACCGCAAAGACGTGCTCAAGAAACTGGTCAGGGATCCGAGATCACTGATCACCTTCAGCGATGCCGGCGCCCACATCCGCAACATGGCGTTCTACAACCTGCCGCTTCGGATGCTCAAACTGGCCAAGGAAGCCATCGACGAAGGCAACCCCATCATGACCATGGAGCAGGCGGTGCACCGGCTCACTGGCGATCAGGCCAACTGGTTTAATGTCGATGCGGGTACGATTCGCGAAGGGGACCGGGCCGATGTGGTGGTCATCGATCCGGACGGATTCGATCAGAACCTCGAAGCCGTGCATTGGGCAGAGATGGAGAACTTCGGACTGAAGCGGCTGGTGAACCGGAACCCCGGCATCGTGAAGTACGTTCTGGTGAACGGACAGATGGCGGTGGATAACGAGGAAATCGTGCCGGAGCTGGGCAAGGCGAAAGGCTTTGGTAGCTTTATTCCCGCACAACGCTTTTGATTGCCCCGCCCGGCCAGTGAGCGGCGGACGGGGCGTTTGCCAGACGAATCAGAATCCCCGTGGGACGGTCTGCGCCTCAACAAACTCGAACAGGCCTTCCAGACCGCCTTCGCGACCAATGCCCGAGGCCTTCATGCCGCCAAACGGCGCTTCCGGGGTCGGGCCGGTGCCGGTGTTCCAGCCACAGTGGCCAAAGCGCAGACCCGCCGCGACCCGCTGGGCCCGCTTGGCATCATTGGTGAACACGTAGGACGCCAGCCCGAATTCGGTATCGTTGCCCGCGTCAATCACTTCCTCTTCTGTCCTGAACAGGGCCATGGGCACCAGCGGGCCAAAGGTTTCTTCCCGATAGCAGCACATGTCCCGGGTCACGCCGGTCACCACCGTCGGTGGAAAGAACAGACCATCCCCCAGATCCTGCGGTGACTTGCCGGCCACCAGATCGGCACCCTTATCCAGCGCGTCCTCCAGGTGACGTTTGACCTTATCGAACCCGGCCTTGTTAATGAGCGGGCCTATATCCACATCGCCGTTGATGCCATTACCCACGGTCATCTTTGCCACGCGCTCGGCCAGTTTCTCGCCGAAAGCGTCGGCTACGGCTTCATGCACGAAAATCCGGTTGGCACACACGCAGGTCTGGCCACCACCCCGGAATTTGTTGGCGATCAGGTTGTCCGCCGCGGCGTCCAGGTCGGCATCATCGAAGACGATAAACGGCGCGTTGCCACCCAGCTCCAGAGCGAGCTTCTTGACCTGTTCAGCGGTATCCAGAATCAGCTTGCGCCCCACTTCGGTGGAACCGGTGAAGCTCAGCATCGGTACGTCTGGGCTCTCACACAGCACCTTGCCGATCACGCTGGCCTTACCCATCACCAGGTTGACCATACCCTCGGGCAGGTCCACATGCTTATCCAGCAGGGAGAACAGGGCGATCATTGTCAGCGGGGTTTCACTGGCGGGCTTGATGACTGACGGACACCCGGCCGCCAACGCCGCCGAGAGTTTCTTGGCGATCATGCCAATCGGAAAGTTCCAGGGGGTAATCAGACCGGCCACGCCAATGGGACGATAGTGCACGGTCCAGGAACAGCCCCGCGCCTTGTCGGGCAGCTCATGGGCGTCCAGCGCCTGCACGTGCTTGGCGCAGTAATCGAAAAAGCCGGCAGCGTAATCCACCTCGCCCTGGGCTTCCTGCAGGGGTTTGCCATGTTCCATGCAGAGAATCCGGCCGACTTCCTCTTTATTGGCTTTCAACGCATCACGGATGTCTTCCAGCCACTTCTTTCGGGTGTCGATGCTGTAGGGCTCGGTCAGCCTGAGAGCCGACTTGCCAGCCTCGACAGCGGCCTGCACGTTGGCTTCAGACAGAGAGGCCACCTGTGCAATGACGTCCCCGGTCGCCGGATTGTAGACATCGAAGGTATCCCCCGGTGCATCCTCGATCCATTGACCACCGATATAGCCTGTCAGCTTTTCCAGCAGTGGTGACTCGATCATCTCGCATTCTCCTCCGTAACTGACTGAATCCCTGTGGGGGATGCAGTTGCGTTGATTCCAAGTGTCTTCCATAGTGGATGCTGAATCAGGGGCTGTAAAGTCATCACCGGGGCTTTTGATACCCGGGCGTCCGGGCCTATACTCGGAGACAGAAAACCAAGGAGGTCGGATTTATGAAAGCGTTTTTTCATCCTGCACAGGATCAGCACATCCCCAAGACCTACTTAACCCGTGGCCAGATGCGTCAGCCACAGGAAGTGCCAGACCGAACCGGACACATGCTCGAAGGTCTCAAGGAAATGGGCATTCCCGTGCTGCAGCCATCCGACCAAGGCGCCCGCCCGATCTCCAAAGTCCACGACCTCGGTTACCTGCGATTCCTGGAATCCGCTCACCGACGCTGGAAGGAGATGGACGACTGGGGTGACGAGGTCATTTCCAATATTTTCGTGCGCTCGCCCAACCACCTGACCGGCATTCTTGCAGAGGCGGCCCGCTACCAGGCCGACGGCAGCTGCCCGATTGGCGAGAACACCTGGAAAGCCGCTTACTGGTCTGCGCAGACCGCCCTCGGTGCTGCCGACGCTCTGATCGCCGGCGAACGCCATACCTACGCTGTCTGCCGCCCGCCCGGCCACCACGCCCGCCGGGATGCCGCCGGCGGTTTCTGCTACCTGAACAACTGCGCGATTGCCGCCGAGCACCTGAAAACCCGTTTCCCGCGCATCGCCATCCTGGATACCGACATGCATCATGGCCAGGGCATTCAGGAAATCTTCTACGATCGCAGCGATGTGCTGTACGTCTCCATCCACGGCGATACCACCAATTTCTACCCGGTGGTCACCGGTTTCGAGAACGAGCGGGGTGAAGGCGAAGGCTTCGGCTACAACATCAACCTGCCGATGCCCCATGGCTCATCGGAAGACGATTTCTTTGCCAGGCTTGAGGAGTCGCTGGCCGCGATCCGGCTGTTCCAGCCAGACGCCCTGATTCTGGCGCTGGGCTTTGATGTGTACAAAAACGACCCGCAGGCCAAGGTGTCGGTGTCGTCGGAAGGCTTCCGTCGGCTGAGCACCCATATCGATCATCTGGGCTTGCCCACGCTGGTGGTTCAGGAAGGAGGGTATGATCTGGACGCCCTCAGCGAGAACGTCCAGCAATTCTTCAAAGGCATGGCCGGCTAGTCCATCAGGACGCCGGCGCGTACACCTTGATGTTTTCGTAGCCGTCGGCCTTCAGGTGGCCGGCGTGCATACGGCTCATGGTGCCCCGGTCACAGTACAGCAGGTACTGCTGGTCCGCAGGCAGGTCGGCCACCTGCTCATTCAGTTCGTAGAACGGAATCTGCATCACCCGGTTATTGGTGAGCATCAGGGGTGACTGCTCGCCCTCGGACGGGTGGCGCACATCAATGATCACATCATCCAGGGACGGCGTCTGCACCAGCTCCACCTCTTCCGGTGTGGTCACCGAATCCAGCAGGCGGGCGATGGGGGTTTCGTCCCTGTCATCAATCGCCTTTTGCAGAACAGCGGGATCCATCTCAGCCTCATCGGTTTCAATCCGGTGCAGCTTGGCCCGCGTCACCGGCTTCTGGGAAATCACACCACAGTACTCCGGCATGTTACGGGCGAAGGACTCGGTGCCGATGTCCTTGGCAATGTTAATGATGCTTTCTTTGTCCATGGAAATCAGCGGGCGCAACACCACCTCATCGCTGGCGCGGTCCACCACGTTCAGGTTGGTCAGGGTCTGGCTGGACACCTGGGCCACGGCATCACCCGTCACCAGACCGGCAACATTGTATTCCTTGGCAATCTGAGCCGCGGCTTTCAGCATCTGGCGCTTGAGTACCACGCCCCAGTGCCGATGGTTCACCGAGCGCATGATTTCCGCCACCACACCATCGAAGGGCACGGAGATAAATTTGACGCTGTGGGAAGCGCCATAACGATCCCACAGGTAATGTGCTACCTGACGAACGCCCACCTCATGGGCCGTGCCGCCCAGGTTGAAGAACAAGTAGTGGTTTCGCAGGCCCCGGCGCATCATCAGGTAAGCCGCCACGGAAGAGTCGTAACCACCGGAAATCAGGGTCATCACGGTCTCGACACTGCCTACAGGGTAGCCACCCATGCCCCGATGCTTGCGATGGGCAATGTGGAACTCGTCATCCCGAACTTCAATCCGCACTTCTTCGTCCGGCGTTTTCAGGTCAACGCCTTTTGCGTTGGACGCCTTCAACAGGGCCGCGCCCACGTAGCGTTCCAGATCGATGGAACGGAACGAGTGGTCGCCCTGACGACGGGCGCGCACGGCAAACGTTTTACCCTCCAGCCGGTCAGCGAAAGCCTCTACCGCCTTGGCACCAACGTCGTCCATATCCACGAACGGGAAGGCCGCGATCTCCTGAATGGTCGAGATTCCCGGGATACGGAACAGCGCCTCCAGCACCGGAGCGAGCAGGCCCTGATCCTCGGGCAGATCGACCGTCACCCGGTCCCAGCTGCCGTCCACCACAATGGCCTGATCGATACGAACAAGTAGCTTGCGAATGTTCTGGCGCAGTTGGCGCATCTGCTGGCGACGGACGGGTTTGCTTTTGATAGCGACTTCCGACGCCGGACGAATAAGAAGTTTCATAATCAGAATGTACAGTGGTTAATGACTGAAAGAGGCCGTAGTGTATCCTCAGAGTAACAGGCATCAAAATCAGGCATTGCCGAAATATTGATCAATTCGGCGATATGCCAGTGATAACAACAGCGACAATAAGCATTGCCAGGAGCAGCAACGTCCATGCGCGAACCGACTATTAATGCCCTCGTGTCCCCCGAGGGCAGCCTGGAAATACTTTCCAGCCATGAAGTGAACCGCCTCAAGGACCGCAGCGAGGGCGGCCTGTACCGACTGTTCCGGCAATGCGCCCTGGCCGTTTTGAATACCGGGGTGGAAACCGACGACTGCAAAGCCCTGATGGAGTCCCACGCCGACTTCGACGTCCGGCTGGTTCCCCAGCCCCGCGGGCTGAAGCTCGAACTGATCAACGCGCCCGCCCATGCCTTCGTGGATGGCGAAATGCTGCGGGCCATCCGTGAACACCTGTTTTCGGTGCTGCGGGACATTGTCTACCTGCACTCGCTACCGGAAACCGCATCCGGGTTCCGCCGTGATAACCCGGAAGACATTACCAACCTGGTGTTTCACATCCTGCGCAATGCCCGGGTACTGGAACCCGGACGCCAGCCGGACCTGGTGGTGTGCTGGGGCGGACACTCCATCGGTCATGACGAGTACCAGTACAGCAAGGAAGTCGGGCATCAGCTGGGACTGCGCGGCCTGAGCATCATCACCGGCTGCGGCCCCGGCGCCATGAAAGGCCCGATGAAGGGCGCCACCATCGCCCATGCCAAGCAGCGCATCAAGAACGGTCGCTACGTCGGCATCACCGAGCCGGGCATCATTGGTGCAGAAGCCCCCAATCCGATCGTCAACGAACTGGTGATCATGCCGGATATCGAAAAGCGCCTGGAGGCCTTTGTGCGCAGCGGACACGGCGTGATCGTATTCCCGGGCGGGGTCGGCACAGCGGAGGAAATCCTTTATCTGCTGGGCATTCTGCTGCATCCCAATAATGCGGACCTGCCCTTCCCCGTCGTGTTTACCGGCCAGAAGGAAAACGCCGAATATTTCGAGATGATCGACAAGTTCATCCGCAACGCACTGGGCGATGAGGCCGCAGCCAAGTACGACATCATCATCGACGACCCGGTACGCGTCGCCCAGACCATGAAGCAGGGTATGAAGGATGTGGGCACTTTCCGCCGTGCCATGCAGGACGCGTATTACTTCAACTGGATGCTGGAGATCGATCCGGTCTTCCAGCTGCCATTTGAACCCACCCACGAGAGTATGCTGGCACTGCCACTGCATCGGGACCAGCCGCCGCACCTGATCGCCGCCAACCTGCGCAAGGCGTTCAGTGGCATTGTGGCGGGGAATGTGAAGGAAAACGGAATTCGGCAGGTTCAGGAGAAAGGGCCGTTCGAGATCTCCGGAGACCCAACCCTGATTGAACCGCTGGAGGCGATGCTGGAGCAGTTTGTCGCTCAGAACCGGATGAAACTACCTGGCTCCACGGGCTATAAGCCCTGCTATCGCATCGTCGGCGGGCCGGCCTGAGCCGCCCGTCAACGATGGCAGTCGGGTTACTTGCCGCCGGCCGGCAGACTGGCGTAGTACGCAGCCAGGTTGGCAATATCCGTATCGCTCAGAGCCGCGGCCTGGCCCTGCATGATAGCTGCCTGGCCACCACTGCGCTGCTTGTTCTTGTAGGCCTTGAGAGCAGACACCAGGTACTGCTCGTTCTGGCCCGCCAGATTCGGGTAGGTGGGAATCTGGGCTATACCGTTCTGACCGTGGCAGGCAGCACAAACCGCAGCCTTCGCCTTGCCCGCCTCCACATCAGCGGCCGAAGCCACACCGGAAACGGCGGTACCGAGTGCGAAAAGTCCAACCATGGCGTAGTGTTTCACTCTCATCGTCTTTACCCTCTCATCGTCCTTTTGTGGTGTTTGCATTCCAGCCTTACCTGCCGGACTGTAAACTGTCTAGCACTTATAGCACAGTTATTTACTGAGCCAAATGTGTCAAATCAAAGCCTTGGGTGTACCACCGAGCCGACTCACCACGCTTTAAATTCCAAAGATGGTACGGTTCACGCCCGGGCCCAGATTGTTTTAACACCCCGGAGACTTGCCTGATGTCGGTAGAGGTACAGGAAATCGAATGCATGGAAGGTCGGCTTGGCCTGATCTCTCTGAATGCTCCCGAGACAATAAATGCACTTTCGGAAGACATGCTGACCGAGCTTCAGAGCACGCTGGATCGATGGGCAGACGATGACCGGATTTATCTGGTCGCGCTCCAGGGTAGAGGCGAACGGGGCTTTTGCGCCGGGGGCCAGCTGCGGGACCTGCATGAAACGCTCACCGCCGGATCGAAAGAACAGGCCATCCGGCAGTTCGCACTGGAATACCGGCTGATCTTCAGTCTGCACCGTTTTCCGAAACCGGTGGTCGGCATCGCCCATGGCATCACCATGGGGGCCGGCCTCGGGCTGCTGTCCGCATGCCGTTATCGACTGGCGACGCCGGATATCACCCTGGCGATGCCGGAAATATCCATCGGCCTGTTTCCGGATGTCGGAGCCAGCTGGTTCCTGAACCGCCTGCCCGGACGGATCGGGCTGTTCATGGGACTGACCGGCGCCCGTCTGAACATCACCGACGCCATTCGCATCGGCCTGGTGGATATGGCCATCGAGCCGGAGGAAAGACCATCACTGCTGGGCCAGCTGCAGGATCAACGCTGGACCGGTGAACCCGCCGCCGACGACAATCGCCTGTTCCGGCTGCTCAACCAGACCTCCGTGCCGGATTACCACTCCCTGCCCCCCAGCCACTTGGCACAGCATGAAAAAGACATCGCTCGCCTGAGTGCGGGGGATGCGTTACCGGAGGTAGTCGATCAGTTGCTGTCTGCGGAGATCGACAGCGAATGGTGGCATGCCTGCATGAGTACCCTCCGGGAAGGCTGCCCGGTGTCTGCCTGGCTGGTGTGGACGCAGCTGCAAAAGGCCCAGCAACTGTCCCTGAAAGACATCATGAACATGGAGCTGGGCATGGCCGCCGAATGCGTGCGCCGGCCCGACCTGGCCGAGGGCATTCGCACCCGACTGATGGAAGCGCATCAGCCGCCGGCCTGGTCATTCAGCCGGGTGGATGAGGTGCCCACCGAGGTGGTCGAGGCCCACTTCCAGCCCGCTCGGATCGACGGGCAGGACCCGATGCCCCTTGACTGAGAAAGAGAAGTGCTGGCGCCTCAGAGTGCCGCTCCGGCCTGGATCAACAGCATTTCCAGATCGCGATTGTTGTTGGCCCGGGCCACGTCCAGTGCGCTGCGACCGTCTTCGTTGTCATAATTGACGTCTGCACCAGCGGCCAACAGCATCTCAGCGGTGAGCATGTCGCCACTGTTGACGATTTTCATCAACAGCGACTCTCCACCCTGGCTTACATTGACGTTGGCACCAGCAGCCAGCAACACCTTCACCACCGACAGGTTGCCGGCCTCCGCCGCACGAATCACCGGGGTGTAGCCATTCACATCCTTTGCGTTGACGTCCGCTCCCGCTGACAACAGCAACTGGACCAGCCGCCGACTGCCCTGACCGGCAGCTACCATCAGAGGAGTTTCCCCGGAACCGGTGGCCAGATCCGGTGCTGCGCCCTCTGACAGCAGGTACAGCGCCACCTGGTCCTGACCGGATGCGACTGCCGCCATCAGCGGAGACCCGGCTTCCGTCAGGGTGTTCAGGGAGGCGCCCGACCCGGTCAGCCTCTGAACCTCCGCCAGATCCCCGTCCGCGGCTGCCTGTATCATGGGCGTGGCCGATTCCGTTGCGGTTTCCTGAGTCAGATTGGCGGGCTGGTCATTGAAAGCGCAGCCGGCGAGAAGGGGAAAGGTGAGCGCAGAAGCAAACAACAGGTGACGGGGCAAGCCGGATCCCTTGGCCATAACAGTCAGTCTCGATGGGGAATTTTTGCTCTATTCTGCGCAGCGCGCCGGCACAATTAAATCGAGCCGGTCACATCTCCGGCGGATGTTCCAGCAGACAGCGCACCAGGGCACGTAACCGGTCCTCGCCATCCCGCTGCCCGGTGCAAAGCCGATCGGCCTGCATGTGCGCCCAGGGTTGCTGGCGCAGCACCGCCGCCACCCAGAGCGGTAAATCCGGCTGCTCACGCAGCCAGTCCATCACGCCGGGAACCTGGTTGAGTTTACCAAGGACCGGTAACGTGAGCAGGAAGCCCCGGTGACCGTGGGCAAAGCTCACCAGATCACGTCGATCGTCACCGGACAGCCTGACCTCTGCCGGAAGACTGCAGGTCAACGCGGCCAGCAAGCGGGCATCCATGTCGACCCAGGCCAGCGGCACCAGGGTTTGCCAGTGTTCCGTCAATCGCTGTTTCAGCCGTTGCTGCAGCGCTTGGCCAGCCGGCGAAACGCCCCGCAGCATCTGCAACGGGTACTCTCCACTGGTCGCCTCCCGGCCCAGGCCCACCCGAACCACATCGAGGCCACAGGATTGCCAGAACGCCAGTAAATCCGGGCTGCCACCAAAGCTGGTACCCAGGGAATCCAACTGCGCATTTCCGGCATACTCGGCGGCTACCTCGACCAGTCGCTGGCCTACACCCAGGCGTCGCACCCCTTCCGAAACGGCCACCCGAACCACCCGAAGACAGCACTGGGAAGCGGCTTCCGGAAACCCACTGTGACTGGCCAGGGACTGGGGCAGCATATGACCACGAGGACGCCGTGTACCGAGGGTGACCTGCTCTGCCAGCCCTGCATCGAGTCCCCCTTCAACCGCCGCCCACAATACGCCAACGGTGTGCCCTCCCCTTCGAGCACGCCAGCAGACGACACCCGGCGCATCCATCCACTGGCGAAGATCCGAGGGGGTGGTCCGGTAATGGGCGTTTACCAGCAAGCCAAAAGCTTCTGCCAGCTCGGACTCATCGGCGGTGCCGGGCGACCAGGACTCGACCAAAATCGATGGCTTACCCGAGGCCTGAACGTCAGCCGGTTCACTGTCGGCCGCCAGTAAAAACAAATCCGAGATCAGCGGTTCCAGCGGGTCCTGGTCAGACCACCGGACCGGAGCGGTCAACGAGACCGGCTGCCAGTGGGGTGTTTCCCGATCCAGAACCTGCCGGAAGCGGATCGCAAATCCCCGGCCCGAACCCTCGTACCCGTGAACAGTTGAAGCGAAGATCACTCTCGGCCAACCCAACAGGACCTGCCTGAGAAGCGGAGCGGCAATGGCGGCGGCTTCGTCCACCATCACCACCCCGGCCTCGGGTTGTTGAGCCAGCAGTTCCCGAACCGGCAGGAAACACATACGCCCCCCCGACCGGGTGGTCAGTTCATGATCCGATTCATGGAGCAACTCAGACCCCAGAGCTTCCCGGGCATGCCGGAACAGGGTAGAGACGTTATCGACCAGGGGCGCCGAGATCACAATCCGCGTTCGCCCCTGCCGCAGAAGTTCCGCCGCCGCCATCCCGAGGGCGGCGGATTTGCCGCGTCCCCGGTCGGCGGTCAGCACCAGAGGCCTGCGGCGACGCCCGAGTCCACACTGCACCAGCCGATCCACCAGGACTTGTTGTTCCCGGGTGGTTTGCACGGTGAACGGGGATTCGGGCTCAGGAAGGTCCTGAAACGGTACCTGATCGCCGTGCTCCGGATTGATGCGCAGGACCGAGGCATCCGCCGCGAGAATACGGGCCAGACGAGCGGCGAACGGGTGGGCCTGACGCCCATCCAATCCGGTCCGGGCATAGTCGGGGTCGTCGAAGTGAGGCCAGTGTTCAAGCGGAGGCATTAGCCAGAAAAACAAACCGCCGGTGCGCAGGGTTCCAGACAGCGCTGCAATGCCATCCGGCGGATTCCCCTGCCAGCCATCCCAGACCACCACAGACAATTCTTGCCCCAGCCATTGATCCGCCCTGCGCGGCGGTACAGTGACCAGGTGGGCGGCAGGACACTCCCCGGACGGGCCAGTCCACAGGCCGGCCGGCTCGGGCAACGCTGCCAACACCTGGCGGACCCAGGCCACGGTTTGGGAGCGCTCACCCTCGACCAGCACCAGGCGGCGTTCGCCCCGCTGTTGCAGGCGCTCCTGGAGCAGCCGCCATCGCGCTTTTACGGGCGTTGCGGCAGGCTCTGCTGGCATTAACTCAAGTCCACCGCGTGGCGCTTGAGATCCGCCAGCTCACACATTTCCAGCGTTGCCTGATGGGTCGAACGCAGCCGGACGCGGGGCGCCATGCCGGCCTCGAACGCTTCCTGCCAGCGAGCCGCGCACAGACACCAGGCATCGCCCGGTTTGAGACCCGGAAAGCCGTATTCGGGTCTGGGTGTGCTCAGATCGTTGCCCTGGTTCTGGGAGAAAGCCAGAAAATCTTCCGTGACCACCGCACACACCGTGTGAAAACCGAGATCATCCGGCCCGGTGTTGCAACAACCGTCCCGGTAAAAACCGGTCACCGGATCGTTACCACAGGTTTCGAGCGGTTCGCCCAGTACATTAACGGATTCGGACATCTGCATCGTGCTGATCCTTGTTTGGCAGACCAGAGTTTGCCGACCCTATGGCCGGTGGTCTGCATTGCATGGGGTATTCTCAATCGCTGCAATTATGCGGGACAGGTATCCGCACTACCAGTTGGCCAGTACAATAGGCCCATGCCAACCGAACCCACATCGCCTATCCCGCTCGAGCTTCCTGACTTCCTCACCGACGAACAGCGCGCGATCATTACCGCGGGCTACGAGCATTCGGTGATCACCGCGGTAGCCGGCAGCGGCAAGACCTCCACGCTGGCTTGGCGGATCCGCTACCTGCTTCAACAGGGCCACGATCCTGACCGCATGCTGGTGCTGATGTTCAACCGCAGCGCGAAAGAGGACTTTGGCCGCAAGCTCCAGCAAATAGGTAATCAGCAAGGCCTGGCCCTGCCGGAAATCCGCACCTACCACGCCATGGGTTTGCGACTGTACAAACGGTTCGTGCGGGAAGGCTACCTGCCCGGGTTTTCCGACAAGATTCTGACTGAGCAGGAAATCAGCTTTCAGGCCTGGCAACTGACTCGGCGCCTGGCCCCGGAAGATCTGGCCGATGAAATCCGCCGGAATAAAAAGGACTTCGTGGAAACCGCCACCGGTTTTATTGATCTGGTGAAAACCACCCTGTCACCCGCCGAAACGGTGTTCGAGGAACTGGGCTATGCCGACAAGCACCGGTATCTGATCGATCTGTTCCACAGCTTCGAGCAATGGCGCAAGTCCGAATCCCGAATCAGCTATGCCGACATGCTGTACGAGCCGGTAATGGCGATTCACCAGAACCCGCCGCTGCAGCGCCTGGTGAGCAACAAGATGGATCTGATTCTGGTAGACGAATACCAGGACACCAACGAAATCCAGCACTTACTACTGCGTTACGTGGCCGGTGACCGGGCCCGGGTTACGGTGGTAGGTGATCCGGACCAGACCATCTACGAATTCCGGGGCGCCAAACCTGAGTTCATTCTCAAACGTTTCAGCGACGAATTCGAAAGCCCGCTGGAACAGACCCTCAGCTACACCTTCCGGTATGGTCACCGGGTGGCCCTGCTGGCCAATCATCTGATCTGCCACAACACGGGCCGAAAGGATGTGCTGTGCCATGCGCACCCGTCCACGCCGGCCACCGAGATTGAGCTGCATCGGGTGGATAACGACGCCGACACCATCATCCGGATACTGCAGCAAACCGCCACACCCGGCGCCATCCCGCTGGCCGACACCGCCATCCTGTTCCGGGTATGGAGCCAGAGCGTTCCCATCGAACTCAAGCTGCTGGCCCGACAGATTCCCTACCGGATCGATGCCGGTAAAGGCGCCCTCGTCAGTCGGGAAGTACAGGCCATCATTGCTCTGCTGCAGGTTACTACAGGCAGCCTGGCCCGGATGCCGACCGAGGACCGCGTGGATGTGGCCCGCCAACTGCTGCGTTTTCCCCATGTTGGCCTGAAGGAACCGGAACTGGAGCAACTGGCCCGTTTCCTGTCCGGTTTTGCCAGCGACTGGCACGAACGCCTGCTGGCGATGGACTTCGATGCCCTATCCCCCATGGCAGGTCGAAAGCTGCGCAAACTGGGGGAAATTCTGGCGCGCCTGAGAGACTACACTGGACCTGTCGCCGGCCTGATCACGGTGTATGCCGAACACACGGATCTGTACGACGGCATTCGCAGCCTGGCCCTGACCCACGAAAGCGCTGACGAACGCATCGACACCATTCACGGCTTCAGGCAATACCTGAAAAGCCTGGATGTGGACGCCAACCATGCCCTGGATCACCTGAAAGCCCTCAAGCAGCAGGCCGGAGAAAAGCGCGACGGCGGGGTGTTGCTGTCCACCATCCACCGCACCAAGGGACTGGAGTGGCCGCAAGTCATCATTCCCGGTCTGCAGGAAAAATACCTCCCCTACAGCCCCCGTTCTCAGGACGATGCCCGCGCCTTCCTCGAGAGTGAGCGTCGGTTGTTGTACGTGGCGATGACCCGTTGCCGCCAGCAGCTGCATCTGATCAGCCGTCCCGTCAGCAACCAGCCCCATCTCGAGGGTGAGCAGGGACCCAGCCGGTTTGTCCAGGAGTTCTGCTTTGACCTGGCCTCGGAGCTGGGTCAGAGGCTCGACACCAGCGTCCATCAGGTCAATGCAACCCTCACGCTGAATGCGCCCCTTACCCCGGTCAGCCTGCGATACGCTGACCGCGAGGGTGTCACTCTGGAAGGCGCCACCACGGTCAGCCCCGATGACAGCGCCATTCTCTGGCACCAGAAACGCCTGAACCACGCCATCCTGGGCCCGGGCGATGTGGTTGGCGAGGACGAGAGTTCGTTCGAAGTCCGTTTCGACACTGGCGAAGCCCTCAATTTCAGCAAGAAGAGCGCCCACCTGTATTTCACCCTCCTGAAACCGGCGGGCTGAAACCAAACCTGACGGGGCGTCGTATACATCGCGGGAAAGTTGCCAGGGAATTTTGTCTTTTTCCGATCCCTGGCCTAGATTTCCGTATGATCAGCGTTCCCCCAAGTGCAGTCCCCTTACGAAATACAACAGGAGGTATCGCATGAACATCATGCGCTCGTGTGCGGTGGCAGCCATCGCATTTGCTCTTGTGCCCGCGGCTTTTGCCGATGTTCGTCGGGACACCATCTACATAAACCCCTTTGCGGCCTACCAGTATTTTGACGACAAACGGGAATTGAGCGAAAGCGACGTCTATGGCGTTGGTATCGAATACCGTTTCACCGATCGATGGGCACTGGAGGGCGTCTACTCCCGGGGTGATATTGATCGCAAGAACGCCCCGGGTGATTCCGAGTTCGACGAACTCCGGCTCGACGCCACCTACTACTTCGCCGACCCGGACCAGGCTTTCAATCCGTATGTGTCCTTCGGTGGTGGCCATGCCGACTTCGGAGACGATCCCACCGGTCCACGAACTTCGGGCAGCAACCATGACGAAACCCGGGTCAACATCGGTGCCGGCTTCCGGTACAACGTTAGCGACATGATTTCCCTGCGCGGTGATCTGCGAGAATTCCATGGCATCGACGAAAGCACCTTCGACACCCAGGTCGCTCTGTCCTTCAGCCTGGCCTTCGTCCGCAATGTGGTCGAAGAAGTGGCGGACCGGGACCGGGACGGCATTCCGGATGATCGCGATGCCTGTCCGGATTCCACACTGGCCGCCGAGGTGGACAGCCAGGGCTGTGAATTCGACGGCGATAACGACGGTGTTGTGGACGGCGTAGACCAGTGCCCCAGCACCCTGCCTGGAGCCGAAGTGGACGAAAAAGGCTGCTCTGGCATCGTCGAAACCATTGAAACCATCGAAGTGGACGTTCAGTTCACCTTCGACAGCGATGAAATCGACAGCGTCTACGAGGAAGACCTTCAGCGGGTTGCTGAAATCATGGAAGAAAACTCCGTAGCCTTCGTTGAAGTTGCTGGCCACACCGACGACAGTGGTGATCCCGCCTATAACGTGGATCTGTCCCAGCGCCGCGCCGAAGCAGTGGCTTCACGCCTGGTCGAACTGGGTATTGATGAAGACAGGGTCAGCGCCACCGGCTACGGCGCCCAGCGCCCGGTCGCACCAAACGACACCCAGGAAGGCCGTGCGGCCAACCGCCGGGTAGAGGCACTGATTCAGCTTCGTCGCTGATCCGCCAACACCCAAAAGCAGCCATCAGGGGCGTCCTCAGGGGCGCCCTTTTTATTGGATCCCCTCCCAATCTTTCAACCCGCAACCGTCAGCGAAGGTACCGGTTTTGCGCTCTGGTTCCTTGGTCTCTCACCAGCAAACGTGCATGCTAGTGGCAACAGAGAATCCACCGCTTAGAATTCCATTGCTCAAGGAGGAACCATGCGAATTTCCGTTTTACCGTTGATCGTCCTGTGTCTGTTCGTGGGTTATACCGGCTGGACAATGACCATAGCCGACGAATCGCTGCTGGATTTCGGTGCCCGGTTGATGTCCAGCCCGGACACCGCACAGGTGGTCATTGATCTTTATATTCTTGGGGCAATGGCGTGCGTCTGGATGTATCAGGATGCCAGGGCCCGCGGCAAAGGACTGGGTTATTTGATGCCGTTTTTCGTACTGACGGCAATCTTCGTGTCGGCTGGCCCGTTGCTGTATCTGGTTCTGCGGGGCAAGCAAAGCGCAACATCCGACTCTGAGACTCCTGACGCTGCCGGGCAGACTGGGACGCCGTAGGCGAGAGGGAAATTCTGGGACCGATCATCGTTACCGCAGTGCATCAATTAACAAATTCCGGGGCGTCAGTGAACGGTCACAGAACTCACCGATTTGTACCCGGTACCCCTGCTCTTCCAGATACAGCCCGTAATCCAGCACCATCCAGAGCTCCAGCGGGCGCCGGAACAGATGGCGGACCAGTTCGTACTGTTTGACCTCCTTCCAGCGGCGCTCGCCCACAGCCTGCCAGTGACCGTAATCGGTGGCTGGGGGCAAGGTCAGTCCTTTCTTGTGCGCTGCCCATCGGCAGAAGCCTTCAAAGTCGCCATTGAGCAGACGTGAAGGGTGTGACGGCACAGGCAGGTAGTCATCACGACCCCGAAGCTGACGCTGCAGGGCATCGAAGCCCAGCCGCCACTGACTGATCCGCCGGGTTTGCTCCCTCACCCGCTCCGGCGCGGTCACGGTTTCCTGCACGGCCAGCCGCAATTCATTTCGGGCAAGGCGCAGGCATCGGGGGTTCTCGGCGGCACGGAGGGACAAGGGCTGATAACGGTCCTCTGCTGTCAGGTGGTAGCAGCAGGGAGAGATACTCAACCGGGACAGGCCGGCCTCACTCCCCCGGCGAATCAGTTGGCGGTGGAGATCCCCGCAGGCGTGCAGCGCCACGCCATGAGCCCCACCTTCAAGCGCAAGCTCTGTATCCATCACATCCTGGCATTGAAGCAACACCGGATCACCGAAGCGTCTGGCGAGTCGATTACCGTCCTGTACCAGCTCATCGTTCCATTCCAGCCCCGTGACGGGCCGACCGCTGGCGGCGGCCAGGGTTCGGGCAAGGTGGCCCTTGCCACAACACCAATCAAGAATCGAATGAGGTAACGGTTGCACGGCAGCGGAGAAAGCACCAGCCTGCAGCCGCTTGCGGCCCGGCATGTCCACCGCCCGGATTTCCGGCAGTGTCGCCTGCTCAGCCTGCTGAGCGTCGGCCAGTTCGGCAACATGCACCAGCTCATCGTATCGGCCCAGGGAAGACAGGTACCCGCTGGCCTGTTCCGCCAGCAGTGAGGGATCGTCGTCCAGGTTCTGGCAGCTCGCTTCGCTCAGCCCGGCCAGCCAGTCGGCCAGCGCCGGATGGCTCAGCGTCCAGCCCGGCACCGGTTCCATAAACGGTGCCGACGCCCACAGTTCGCGGTGCTCCGCCAGCCAGTCGTTCAGCGGCTGCCACCGGCTATAAACAGATTCCGTGCTGTCGTGTAAACTCGCGGCCGGAGGTAATGTCATGCAACTGGCCTTTGTACTTGTCGAACCCAAGGTTCCGGAAAACGTCGGCGCGGCCGCCCGTGCTTTATGCACCATGGGATTTGGCGAGCTCTGGCTGGTCAATTCCGACCTGCACACCAGACCCGAAGCCCACTGGCTGGCCCACGGCAGCGACCACATTCTGGATAATGCACGCATTTTCCCTGATCTGCAGGCGGTGCGAAACTCCGTAGACCTTCTGATGGGTACCTCCGCCAAACCCCGCCACAACCGCCAGGACTGGCATCCGCCCGGTCAGTTACGAGAAGTGTTGATCAGCAAAGGCAGCTCGGTGGCCACCGCCGCCCTGGTGTTCGGCCGGGAAGACCGCGGGCTGGCCAACGAGGAACTCGCACTGTGCGATCTGCTCACCGGTATTCCCATGAAAGTGGCCTACCCGTCCCTGAATCTGGCGCAGTCGGTGATGCTCTATGCCTGGGAAATGTCCGGCCTGTCGGCACTTGAGCCGGGCGAAACCGGTTCGTCCGCAGCCCCTCAAGCTCGTCTGGGCGCCTTACGAAGCCGTTTGGAAACGATGCTGCCACAGGTGGATGCGCCGGCCGATGGCAAGCTCTACCAGTGGGCGATGGAACGCCTGCCAATGCTCAGTGAGCGGGACATCGGGTTCGTGCACACCCTGTGTGGGAACATCGAACGCCTTCTCAAGCGCAAGTAACGCCCGCCTCTACTCACTGAAACGTCCGGGCCGGAAGGCGTCCAGGCACACAGACGGCTCCCTGCCTTCCATTATCTCGGCAATGGCGTCGGCACTCCCGGCGGACAGTGTCCAGCCGAAGGTGCCATGGCCGGTGTTCAGGTACAGATTTTCCCGCGGGCCACGCCCGATGATGGCCGGGCCGTCCGGGGTCATGGGCCGGAAACCGGTCCACGGCTCGGCGCTGGACAGGTCGGCGCAGCCGGGAAAACGGGATTCGACAGATTTACGGATAGTGGCCAACCGAGCCTCGGGAATATTCCGCCGAAAGTCGGCCAATTCCACAAAACCGGTCGCCCGCAAACGATCACCAAGACGAGTAGACACCACTTTGTAATGGTCATCGTGCACCGTGGACACCGGCGCCCGATCAGGGTCTGTGATGGTGGCGGTCAGGCTGTACCCCTTGACCGGATAGATCGGCAGCTTCAAGCCAAGCGGCTTGACCAACTGAGCGGACCAGCAACCGGCACAAACCACTACCGCATCGGCCTCCAGGGTTTCCTGCCCCCCTCGCTCGTTTTGGAACAGGACCCCATTTACCCGACGCTCATCCGCCAACAACCGGCGAACGTTCACGCCAAACCAGATCTTCACCCCTTCCTGCACACAGGCCTGGGCCAGCGAACGGGAAAACAGGTGGCAATCACCAGTGCCGTCCAGATCGTAGCTGAGCGCACCGGCAAGCGGTCCCGACCCGATGAGCCCCGGCTCCGTTGCCCGCACTTCATCCGGCGACAGCAGACGCGACGGAACGCCAAACTCGTTCAACAACTGATGAATCGCCTGGTAATGTTCCAACGCCCCGGGCTTGCTGGCCAACTGCAATAAACCCCGGTGATCGCCATCAAATGACAACTCGAGTTCATTTTCCAGGGCGAAGAAACGGGTTCGGCTATGGAGGGCCAGGCGCAGCATGGCGCGGCGATTCAGGCCATACAGCCCGGGCGAGTACGCATAGCGAAGTGTGGAAACCAGGAAACGAACAGTCGCTGACGATAGCGGCATCGGAATTTTCAGCGGGCCATCGGCTTTCAGCAGCCAGGGTAACGCTTTACGGACCATGGCAGGGTCTGCCCAGGGGTACACCACGCCATAGGAGCGCTGGGCCGCATTGCCCTTGCTGGTTTCATTGCCAGCAACGTCATGCTTTTCCAGCACGGTGACCCGGTACCCTCGACGCCGAAGCTCATACGCCGTGGTGACACCCACCACGCCGGCACCGACAACGACAACATGCATATGTGCCTCCGTTCGAACTACGTCACTCCGTGGTCTTCCAGTAGCTTGCGGTACTCCTCCAGAACCTCCGGATCCTCCTCGGGATACTCTGGCGCCAACCGCTTCAACTGGTCCGCCACGATAGAAGCTACAATAGCCCTGGCCTGGGGTTTTTCATTCCCCGGCACCATGAACCAAGGAGCATCGTCCGTGTGCGTCTCCTCCAGAGCCTCTTCGGCATACTTTTCATACGTGCGCCGTTTTTCCCAACCCGCGATATCTGAACGCTCAAACTTCCAACGCTTTCGGGGCTTGTCCAGACGTTTCAGCAACCGGCGCGCGTGTTCTTCCTCAGACAGATTGAGCCAGATCTTGACGATCTGGGTGCCCTCCGCCACCAGATGCCGCTCGAAATCCCGTATGGAACGGTAGCGGCTGCTCCAGTTGTAATCGTCGGGATGGAGCACCAACCAGATTCTTTCGGCAATCACCGCCTCGTGATGGCTCCTGTTAAAGGCCACCAATTCACCCCTGGCCGGCAGCTTACCACCCACCCGCCACAGAAAATGATGGCTGGCCTCAAGCCCCTCCGGCCGGCCAAAGGACCAGGCATGGAAACCGGCGGGATCGGCGTAAGTGGCCAGGGTCCGGATCAGGCTGTCCTTGCCGCTGGTATCGGGCCCGTGGATCACCAGCAAAAGAGAGCGACGCTTGTTGGCCCAGAGCCTCCGCTGGTATTCGCCGATGTCTTTCAGGCTATCCTCAAGGTCCGGCAAATCCTCATCCTCGTCCAACTCAGTCGGGTAATCCCGGAATTTGGTTTTAACGGGGTCATACAGCCACTGGCGGGCAAAGGAAGATATGTTCATTCCGGTAACTCCCTATCGTTCGGGCTCAGGCCAAGCCTCGTACAAACTGGTAGACTTGCACGATCAAATTTTCAGCATAGCAGGCCGACTTTGGCTGCAGAGGAGCAAATACCCGGAATGAGCAAGAAACGCCGCGACATTCCCGTTTTTGATCACCCGATCATCGAGACCCACTGCCACCTGGACTACCTCAAGGATCGCCCGCTGGAGGAAACCCTGGAGCAGGCGCAGCGGGTCAACATCGAAAAGGTCATCACCATTGCGGTGTCACCGGACAATCTCGCCCAGGTCCGGGAGCTCAGTCAGATCGCGCCCTGGGTCTACGGCACCCAGGGTATTCATCCCCACGATGCCGAAAGTTACTCGGATGAGGTGGAGGCGGAAATCCGCCAGCACGCGAGCGACGAGAAAATCGTCGCGGTGGGCGAAATCGGGCTGGACTATTTCTACGACAACGCCGACCGGGGCGTGCAGAAAGAAGTGTTCCGTCGACAGCTGCAGATCGCCTGCGACCACGACCAGCCAGTAGTGATTCACAGCCGGGACGCGGACGACGACACCATCACCATCCTGGGTGAGTTCGAAGACACCCTGAAGCGCCGTGGCGTGATCCACAGCTTCACCTCCGGCCCGGGGCTGGCACAATACGCGCTGGATCAGGGCTGGTGCCTGGGCTTCAACGGCATCACCACCTTCAACAAGGCCGAAAACGTACGGGACATCGTGCGCATGGCGCCGATTGAGCAAATCCTGCTGGAAACCGACTCGCCGTTCCTGACGCCCGTTCCCTACCGAGGCCGCGAAAATGCCCCGTTCTACCTGCCCTTCGTGGCGGAGAAGATTGCCGAAGTGAAGGAACTGCCGCTGGAACAGGTCATCAAGCAGACTTATCAGAACAGCCTGCGGACGTTTTTCGCCTGATACCTGCGCGCTGGGCTCAGCCCAGCGACAGGAACACCCCCATGAACACGGGGGACAGGAAAGACAGCATAAAGCCTGATGCGATGGCCACCGGCACGCATGCCAGACCACCGCTGCTGCGAATCACCGGCAACGTGAAGTCCATGGCCGTGGCGCCACCGTAGCCAATGGCCATGGCCGGACGGCTGCCGATCAGTACGGGAATAATGGCGAGGGCAATGATTTCCCGGAGCACGTCATTCAGGAATGCCACCCCGCCCCAGGCAGGCCCCAGGGCATCGCCGATCACGATGCCGGAGAGCGAGTACCAGCCGAAGCCCGACGTCAGCGCCAGCACGTCATGCCACGGCAAGGCCATGAACGGGATCAGTACCGCGCCCGCCAGCAGGGAGCTCAGGGTCAATGCCAGAGCGATGCCCACGCCTTGTCGGTTCATCAGCAGCTTGCGCAGGGACAGGCCCGCATTGCGCAACTGCAGGCCGATCAGGAACAGCAACAGCATCAGGGCCCAGGTGGCCACGTCTTCCACTAGCGGCAGTTTGGGCAACAGGTAATAACCAGCGAGCAATCCCACCAGCACGGCCATCAAGGGCTTGAGGCCCGCCATGAACAGGCGTCCATAGCCCTTGCTACCCTCCATGGGTGTCTGTTCGGCGGCCATCGGCTGCCAGCGATGAAACAGCCACAGTCCCAGCATGTTGGCGCCAAACAACACCACCACCAGTACCAGTACCTGGAGCGCCATGCCACCAAGCTGACTGGCCAGACCTTCCATCTGTCCCAGGCCAAGCCCGAGCAGGGCGAGGATGAAATACACCAGGCCTTCCACGGTGTAGTGGATAACCGTCATCGCCCGGCGGTTTTCCAACGACAAGGCAAAACCCAGAAACAACGGGGCAAGAATCAACAACGCGCCGGTTAGCATGATGGCCTCAAACAGGAAGGGATTGGAAAAAGAAATGCCGCCCCAAACAAGACCGGCTTGTATCAGGGCAACTGCATCGGATTAGTGAAGGTTCTGGTCCGAACGATCCTGAACCAGCACCCAGGGAGCGATCACCACCGCCCAGAGTTCGGCGTTGCGGTCGTACCAGGCCTGGGCCACATCGGGGGCCACTTCCCCCACCTGCCCCTGGGTCATCCACTGTTCGAACTGGGCTTTGTTATCAGCGGTAAGCTCTGCCGCCACGTCCAGCAGATCCAGATCCGACGAGACCCGCACCACCTGACCACGGGCAAAGTACGTTTGCAGCTCATGCCAGTGTATCCGGGAGGTTTCAAGGTTCAGCTTTGCTTTCAGCTCATCGCGGGGAGTGTCAGATGCCATGACGATGCCTCGGGGTCGATTGGAGAGTTGCTTGGTCAGTTGCCTGGTGAATCGGGGCGCCAAGGTTACCGAAATGCGGGGGCGGACACCAGCGTCTGTACAGGCTCGCGCCCGTCCTCCCCGTTAGCCGGCGGTGCCAGACCATAGGCTCTGGCACCGCATCTCACAGTCAGGCGGAGCGAAGCATCTCCCGCACCACGTAGTGCAGGATGCCACCGTGCTTGAAGTACACGGCCTCGTTGGCGGTATCGATCCGTGATTTCAACTCACAGGTTTCAGTGGAGCCATCCTTGTAGGTCACCGTCATGGTCAGGGTTTGCCCGGGCTTGATGTCACCCGACAACCCCTCGATGCTGATGGTTTCCTCCCCGGTCAGCTTCAGGCTCTTGCGATCCGTGCCTTCGGGGAACTGCAGAGGCATGACCCCCATACCGATCAGGTTGGAACGGTGAATCCGTTCGTAAGATTCGGCAACCACCGCACTGACCCCGAGCAACCGGGTTCCCTTGGCCGCCCAGTCACGACTTGACCCCGTGCCGTATTCCTTACCGGCAATCACCACCAGCGGAGTACCGTCTTCCTGGTATTTCATGGCCGCATCGTAAATGGCCATTTGCTCGCCGGACGGAACATGGCGGGTGTAGCCACCTTCCACATCATCCAGCATTTCGTTACGGATACGCACGTTGGCGAAGGTGCCGCGCATCATCACCTCGTGGTTCCCCCGACGGGACCCGTAGGAATTGAAATCCTTCGGTTTAACACCTTTTTCCTGCAGGTATTTGCCTGCTGGGGTGTCCGGAGCAAACGACCCGGCTGGAGAAATATGGTCGGTAGTGACCGAATCCCCCAACAAGGCCAGGATATTGGCATCCTTGATGTCCTCGATGGCGTCAGGCTCTTCGCCCATGCCCTCGAAGAACGGCGGATGCTGGATGTAGGTGGATGCATCCGTCCACTCGTACACCTTGCTCTCGGGCACCTTGATGCCTTGCCAGTTGGCGTCGCCGTCGAATACTTCCGCGTATTCGGAGCGAAACATCTCGGTCTTCACCTTTTCCACCGCCTCGGCGATCTCCTGCTGGCTGGGCCACAGATCCCTCAGGTACACCAGGTTGCCGTCATGGTCTTCACCCAGTGGATCCTTGGTCAGATCCAGCCGGACATTGCCGGCCAGCGCGTAGGCCACCACCAGCGGTGGCGAGGCCAGCCAGTTGGTTTTCACCAGCGGGTGCACCCGGCCCTCGAAGTTACGGTTGCCCGACAGCACCGACGCGACCGTCAGGTCGCCGTCCTTGATGGCTTTTTCCACGGCATCCGGCAGGGGTCCGGAGTTGCCGATGCAGGTGGTGCAGCCGTAACCCACCAGGTTAAAGCCCAGCTCGTCCAACGACTCCTGGAAACCGCCCACCCTCAGGTAGTCGGTCACCACCTTGGAACCGGGTGCCAGGGAGGTCTTCACCCAGGGCTTCGTTTTCAGACCCTTGTCCACAGCCTTCTGGGCCATCAGCCCGGCTGCCATCATCACACTGGGATTGGAGGTGTTGGTACAGGAGGTAATGGCGGCAATCACCACCGCCCCCGGATCCAGCCGGGTCGGGGTGCCATCCAGTTCCAGCATCTGACTGGACGCATGATGGTAACTGTCGTCCACGCCCACGGCGGTCTGGCCACCTTCGGACGTCATCTTGGGGTCCGGCTCGGCGTCGGCGGGCCCTTCGGCGGTTTCCATCAACAGTTCAAAGGCCGCTTTCATGTTCTTCAGGGCGACCCGGTCCTGGGGACGCTTGGGTCCGGCCAGGCTGGCTTCCACCTTGCCCATGTCCAGTTCCAACATGTCGGTGTAAACCGGCTCATGGCCGGGGTTGCGCCAGAGTCCCTGGGCTTTGGCATAGGCCTCTACCAGTTCAATCTGCGAGTCTTCTCGACCCGTCAACCGCATGTAGTTGAGGGTCTGCTCATCCACCGGGAAGAAGCCACAGGTCGCGCCGTACTCCGGGGCCATGTTGGCGATGGTGGCCCGGTCCGCCACGGGCATATCCTTGAGTCCGTCACCATAGAACTCCACGAACTTGCCCACCACGCCTTTCTTGCGCAGCATTTCGGTGACCGTGAGCACCAGGTCTGTGGCGGTGATGCCCTCGCGCAATTTGCCGGTCATCTTGAAGCCGATGACTTCAGGGATCAGCATGGACACCGGCTGCCCCAGCATGCCGGCCTCCGCCTCGATACCACCGACACCCCAGCCCAGAATGCCCAGGCCATTGATCATGGTGGTGTGGGAATCGGTGCCCACCAGGGTATCGGGATAGGCCAGTTGTTTGCCGTTCTGCTCCCGCGACCAGACGGTTTTACCGAGATACTCCAGATTCACCTGATGACAGATACCCGTGCCGGGAGGCACGACGCGGAAGTTATCAAATGCTTTCTGGCCCCAGCGCAGGAATTCGTAGCGCTCGTAATTGCGCTCCATCTCGATGGCGACGTTATCCTTGAAGGCGGACGCATCCCCGAAGTGGTCCACCATCACCGAATGGTCGATCACCAGATCCACCGGCGACAGCGGATTGATCAGCGCTGGGTCCTTGCCAGCCGTCTTCACCGCTTCACGCATGGCTGCCAGATCCACCACGCCGGGCACGCCGGTGAAATCCTGCATCAGCACGCGGGCAGGGCGAAACTGGATTTCGGTATCGGAGCGCCGATCGTCCAGCCATTGCACCATGGCATCGATATGGCTGCGGTCGACCGTGGTGTCGTCCTCGTTACGGAGCAGGTTCTCCAGCAGAACTTTCAGGGAAAACGGCAGGCGATCGAGATCCCCAAGGGTCTTGGCCGCTTCGGGTAAGCTGTAGTAGTGATAGGTCTGCCCACCTGCCGAGAGGCTGGTCAGGGCGTTCAGGCTGTTCTTTGCCGGTTGATCCGTACTCATGTTGCGCCTCCTTGTCGTCACTATCCGAACTGTCGGAAGGGCATTGAGGCTGCTGTGCAGGGTGTTCACGCACACCCCACTCGCTCAGCCACGGGTCGGGCGCCTGACGCAAACGCTGCGAGCACCCAAAAAGAATGGACTGCTTATTACTATCGCAGCGCACGAATAAAATTCAACCAGCTCAGAATGATATTCGATATAGGCGCGGTGAATATCCGGATGCGGTGGACCGATCGAAAAGCGGCTCTTAATGCTGCCGCTCGCCATACAGCTGCGCGTAAAGACCGTCACGACGAATCAACTCGTCGTGGTGGCCCTCCTCAATGATCCGGCCGTCCTCGAATACACAGGCGCGGTCGGCCTGTTTCACCGCGCTCAGCCGGTGGGCAATGATCAGAGTGGTGCGCTGGCGCAGGAAGTCTTCCAAGTCCTTGTGAAGCTGGAATTCGGTTTCCGCATCCAGGGCCGAGGTGGCTTCGTCCAGAATCACCAGAGCCGGGTCGGACAGCACCATGCGGGCAATGGCCAGACGCTGGCGCTGTCCGCCGGACAGGCGCACACCCTGGCGACCTACCACGGTGTCCAGCTGCCGGGGCATGGCAGCCACGGTGCGATCCAGTTGAGCGATTTGCAGGGCGTGCCAGAGTTCCGACTCCGGCTTGTCCCGGCCCAGGGTCAGGTTCTGGCGCACCGTGGTATTGAACAGCGCGGGATGCTGAAGCACCGTGGCAACGTGCTCCCGCAGGCACGGCAACCCGATGCGCTGGACCGGGACGCCTTCAATCAGCACCTCCCCCCGCTCCGGCGTGTACATGCCCAGGATGACCTGCACCAGCGTGGACTTGCCACCCCCGCTGGCGCCCACCACCGCGACTTTTTCGCCCGGTTTCAGATCCAGGTTGATGCCCCGCAGGACGGGCTCGTCACCGTAGCTGAAATGAATGTCCTGCAGGGTCAGGCCAACGGTGTGACGATCCCGAAACGGGTTCTCCAGCGCGGGATAGCGGGGCTCTTCTTTCAGGTCCAGCAACAGATTGATGCGTCCCAGCGCGGCATTGGCGGCAAAGTAGGCGTACTGCATGTTCAGCATTTCCTGCACCGGCGTGAGCATGAACCACAGGTAGCCGAAGATGGCGAACATCATGCCGATACTGAGGTCACTGAGCAGGACGGTGACCATGGCCGCGCCCCGGAACACATCCACACCGAACTGGAACAGGGCAAAGCTGCCCCGGGCTGCGGCATCGCTGCGCCATTCGAACTGGATAGCGTGATCCCGGACATTGCGGGCCCGGTCAATCAGTTGCCGCAGGTAGTGTTTTTCCCGGTTGGCGGCCCGCAATTGGTGGATGGCATCGAGGGTTTCGGTAAGCTCGCCCTGAAAGTCCTCGTAGGCGGCGTTTTCACGGCGTTTGAGTTCCTTGACCCGCTTGCCGATCTGGATCGTGGCGAATATCACCAGCGGGTTGAACAACAGGATCAGCAGCGCCAGTTGCCAATGGACCCACAGCAGCACAAGGGCAGTGCCCAGAACAGTCAGGCTGGCCACCAGGAAGCGGCTGATGGTGGTACCGAGGAACTGATCGATGGTGTCCAGATCGGTGATGAAATGACTGCTGATGGCGCCGGAGCCCCGCGTTTCGTATTCCGACATGGCCAGGCGCTGCAGCCGGCCCAGCATCCGCGAGCGGAGCCGGAACACCACGTCCTTGGATACCTTGGAGAACTCCCGCGACTGCAGCACGTTGAACGCCAGCGCCCCGAGCCGAAGAACAAACGCCGCCAGCACCATCAGCCCGATGTACACCACCGGCTTTTGCCAGGCCTGAGGCAACATGGCATCCATCACCGGCAGCACGGGCCCGCTTTCCTCGAGTAGCACCTCATCCACCAGCACCGGCAACAGCAGGGGCACGGGTACGCTCAGGACGGTGGCCATGATCGCCAGCAGGTTGGCCCGAATCAGCCGGGGCTTGTGCCGGAGCGCCAGTTCAAACAGATCCCGCCAGCAGTAACGGTGCCTGCTGTTATCGGTGTCGGTTTGCGACGCGGATGGATTACGGTGGTTCAAATCGCCTCCTGATCAACTGCCTGTGAGAGCCATACGTGCTGTATCTCTCCTCAGTCTACCTCCATCCGTGGATGCTGCGCACAATCACAACTTCTGTCATTATGAGCGACTCGTTTTTCTGACGGATCAGAATAAAGGTCAGCTGTGAAACACGATTGCGATTATCACCCCGGCGATCCCGCCAAATGGCACTGCGGCGAATGCCAGAAGCATTACTGCAGCCGCTGCATGCCCGACGCCAACACCCGCCAGCGTCGGGGGCAGTGCCCCAACTGCAATCAGCTTATGCGTTACCTGGGTGCAGCCACCCAGGTGGAGCCCTTCTGGAAGCGGGTGGGGGCCTTTTTCCGCTACCCCTTCTACAGTGACCCGCTGATTGTGATCGCCATCTGCACCCTGGTGCCGGCCCTGGCCCCGGCCAACTTTATTGGCTGGTTTATCTGGGCAGTGCTGGCGATCGCCCTGCTCAAGTACACCTATGAAGTGATCAGTCACACCGCCGAGGGTCACCTGAAACCACCGCCCGTGGCCGCAGCCTTCACGGGTAGCGGATTTGAAATCGTGTTCCAGCAATTCCTGGTGTTTTTCCTGATTGGCGCGCTGGTCACCTCCGCTGGCATGGTCGGCGGGCCATTCCTGGCCCTGGCGGCAATGGCCTTTGTGGTGCTGGTGCTGCCCGCCAGCATCATGGTTCTGGCAACCGAGCGGTCGGTGGGCGCGGCGGTGAACCCCCTGAACCTGATGGCGATCATTTCCAGAATCGGCACGCCCTACTTCCTGCTTTACGGATACCTGATTCTGCTGACCATGGCGTCCGGTACTGCCCAGCAGTTTGCCCTGATTCACCTTCCGGACTGGGCCGCCCAATCCCTGGCGGGTTTTCTGAACAGCGCCTTTACCCTTGTCCTGTTCCACATGCTGGGTTATCTGCTGTTCCAGTATCAGGAGGAACTGGGTTTTGCCGCTGACCATCAGGATGGCGACCTCGGGGAATCATCGGATAAC
The DNA here is from genome assembly GCF_030519635.1 of Marinobacter suaedae. Lineage (NCBI taxonomy): Bacteria > Pseudomonadati > Pseudomonadota > Gammaproteobacteria > Pseudomonadales > Marinobacteraceae > Marinobacter > Marinobacter suaedae. Next base: position 1,211,084 of record NZ_JAUMIS010000001.1, read on the forward strand.
CGGGATCGGGCCGCACGCTTCGATGCCGATCTCGATATCAACCTGAAAGACGGCAACTACGACCGCGCACAGTCCATGCTGAAGGAGGCCCTGCGGCGGGAACCGAACAACCAGCAGCGTGTTGGCCAACTGTATCAGTTGCTGACCGCCAGGAACGACCTCACCGAGCTGTATCGCTACCACCCCCGCATTCTGGAGTGGCTGTCCCAGCGTAACGATGCCGGTGGCATGGCGGCCCTGTTGCGGAGTTTGCAACAGGCCGAGCCCCAGTTCCGCCTGGACGACCCGGAGCTGACCCTGCGCTGCGCACGAACGCTCTATCAGCGCAGCCAGTTCAAACCGGCCCTCAAGCTGCTGCAGGATTTTCACAAACGGTTTCCGCAGAGCGAGCACCTGGCCCCGGCGTACCTGTTAGCCGCCCAGGCGCTGGCGAATGGGTTGGATCAGTGGGAGAAAGCCAAAGCGTTCCTGACCTTTGTTCAGAAGCGCTGTGCGGATCACCCGCTGCATGAACAGATTGCGGAAAACCTGCTGCAGGTGGAACGACGGGAGCCCATCAAGGAACCGCGCGCCACCTTCGCGGCACCCTGATGGCAAAGTCCTAGCAAGCCTACAGCAATTGCTGGTAGTGGCGGGCCTTTTGCGTCATCTGGCGCTTTTCGAACTCGGACGCCAGCAACCGGCAGGCTTCCGAGGCGAGAATCTGATCTCCCGCAGTGCGCAACCGTTCGAACGCTTTCTCTGCCGCTTTCAGGTCATCGTGTTTGATGCTCAGGAACAGAACCCGGTTGTGGTCCTTGGCACTTAACGGCTGATGGACCTCCCCCTTGCTGAGGTACTCCTGCCAGAGGGCAATCACACGCTCGGGCTGGCGCCGGGCAATGGCGTCGTCCATCAGCTGCCGGGCCCGGTCCCTGTACGCCGGCAGATCCGGCCGGAGCTTGGCCAGTTGGTACAGGTGCTCCAGAAGGATCGGGCGATCCGGATAACGGGCGTACAGTGCCTCGAACTGGCGTTGCGCCACCTCGAACTCCATACGACTCAGACTGCCCATGGCCTGTGCATAGCTGCTGGTGAAGCGGGCGTCCTGCTCTTCCTGCTCGGGCTCGAAAAATTCCTCCCGCACCTGCAGCCAGCTCTTGCCCAGCAGCCACACCAGCGCCGCGCCGGCCACCAGGCCACCTGCGTGAGCCATGTAGGCAATACCCGTGGCACCGGCAAACCAGTAGTCGTAGAGCTCCTTGCCGAGCCACACCGGGAACAGGGCAATCGCCGGCGCCCGGAAATAATTGAAATAGACAAACAGGAAGTAGAAAAAGCGGATTCTGCGCAGGCCAAAAATGGCCATGTACATGCCCATCAGGCCCGATATGGACCCGGACGCACCTACAAGAGGCACCGAACTGCCCCAGGAAAAGGCCGCGAAGGTCAGGCCGGCAACGGCACCACACAGCAGATACGCAATCAGGAAACGACCGGGACCAAGCGCCTTTTCCACCGTGAACCCCAGCAGAAACAGCATGACCAGATTACCGATGATATGGCCCCAGCCACCGTGCATGAACTGATAGGTGATCAGGGTGTACAACGACATCTCGGCGGGAATCAGGCCAAAGGCGAAGGAGCTGAGCTTGCTGACGTACGCCTGCTCGATGGGCAATCGCTGCTCGTTCCAGAGCCGACGCTCCCGGGGTGTCCAGACGATGTCCTGACTGTACTCCAGGTACCGGAAGAAGTCCCGATCGCTCAGTAGCAGGAACGCCACAAAATGGTCTTCACCGCTTTCCCGCAGCTCCCGGAACTGTTCCAGTTCGATCCGCCGGTCAGTTTCGCCCTCGAACTCAATCTGGCGCTGGAGAAAATCCTCGTAGACTGGCGCTTCCAGGGACATCAGGTCGGAGGCCAGGTAGGCCTCGGTGGCCTGTTCGATTTTGTCGCCGTCGTCCGACTGGTAAAACACGAACACCAGAAAGCACGCCAGCATCAATCCCAGGGTCACTATCGGCGGACGCTTCCAGTCCAGACGCTTTTCGGCGGGAATTAACAGCATAGTCGTTCACAATTCATCATTTTCTGTCCTTGAAGATCCGTTTTTTACCACAGTACCGGCATCTTTTCGCGCTGAAATGGGCCTCAAGCGAAGAGAAACGATGGCGTCACATTTCTGAACGTTCGCTCATCGACCTTTCGCCAATTGCCGTTATTCATGCCAATCTCAATAGTGAGCGTGAATAACAACAAAAACAGGCCGTTGCACTTGAGGATTTTTCCGATGACCGTACTTGTTCTGGACAACCCATCGCTGTTAGCCCAGGCCGCCAACCTGGTGGCGAACAGCACCCCCGGTAAAGCCGATGGCGCGCAACGCCGTCCCCACCGGACCAAATTTCACTATGGCTTTAACAAGCATGGTCTCAGCGACGCCGATACTGGGATGATTGAGCAGCATGCCGTGTACCTCCGGCAGAACCCGTCCGTACGGGTTCGGATTCACGGGCATTCCGATAACTTTGGCTCGGAAGACTACAACCAGTTCTTATCCAGGCTGCGCGCCAGTAACCTCGCCCGGCTGTTGATTCAGGCGGGCGTGCAGGAATCCCAGATTCTGCAAACAGGCTGGGGCTCCTGCCGCCCCCTGGCCACACCGGACGACCATGCTGCCAATCGCCGGGTGGAACTGGAGTACCTGACCAACGACGTCTCCCAGGCCCTGCAGGGTTAATCCCATAAAAAACGGGGCCAGATGGCCCCGTTTTTGACAACTGACAACAATACCTTACCCATACACCTGCCAGACATTCCACATCAGCAGGATGGCCACCACCAGAATGGCGAGCCAGGTGACAATAATGCCAGTGAAGCGAGCCCAGTGGGTTCTACCCTGGCCCTGGAACATGCCATAGGCGTGCAGGATCCGGCTGGTGACAAAAGCCATGCCGACCCAGTAAATCACCCCGCCGGGCACACCATTGATCTCCGCAATACCCAGCATCAACAGCGCCATGGGCGCGTATTCCACCAGGTTGGCCTGAGCTCTGACCGCCACCTGGAACTCACGATCGTCGGTCCAGCCTAGCCCTTTCTTGTATTTAAAACGACACCTGACCACCTGCATGGACAACACCAGCAACAGGATGCCGGTTACCGCTGCGAAGACGCCGGTAATTGGTACGATCATTGTCAGCCCTTTTTGATTTTATTGACAATTGCCAGCAGGATGATGGCCCCCACCGTCGCCGTCACCAGCTCGCCAACGGCGCCCTGCGCCGCCAGTCCCAGCAAACGAAACACAAAGCCGCCAATAAACGAGCCAACAATACCGATACCCACATTGGCCAGTACACCGAATCCCCGGCCCTTCATGATCAGGCCCGCCAACCAGCCGGCCACACCACCGATAATCAGAAACAGAATCAGATTCATCTTGGGTCTCTCCCTGAAAGTCATTGAACGAGGCGTTCAGACAGGCAAAGACTGCCCGGTTTGCCGGGGGGCTTCAAGCGGTTTGTCAGGGCTTGGCGTTCTTGTCGAGGTCGGCGATGGCCTCAGCCATCAGGCGATGACATTTATTCATCAACTCGGGAAGGTTGCTGGTGTTTAACTCGCTGGTCTCAATCGGCGGCAGAATGCGAACCGGAACGGTTTCCCTTCGACCGGTCCAACCGATGGTTTTGTCCTCGTAGTGGGCGGCGCAAATCATGGTAATGGGCGCACCCGAGGCGATGGCGGCGTGGAAGGCCCCCTTCTTGAAAGGCAGCAGACCCCGGCCCTTGCTGCGGGTTCCTTCCGGGAACACCCAGAAGCTCTTGCGGTCACGAGCGATTGCCTCACTGGTGGTTTTCATCAGTGCAACGGCCTTGTGGGAACGTGAGCGGTTCAGAATCACATTGCCCCCGAGCCAGAAGACCTGACCGAAAAACGGTATCCAAACCAGCGACGATTTACCCGCAACCACCCCACGTTTGGGCAGAAGGTCTGCCAGTACGAACAGGTCATCGTTGTGCTGATGGTTGGCGATGACCACCGTCGGGCGATCGGTTGGCATGTTTTCCATGCCTTGAAGCGGGCGTTCCATGCCCAGAATCCAGCGGCCGAAGCGCGCGACCGTGCGCCCCAGCAAACGGTTATTATCTGGATTGAACGGCCGGGCAAGGTATGGAATCAGCGCAAAAAAACAGATAATCGGGACACTTAACCACGCCAGTAATTTTCGAATAATACCCATTCAAACCGCTCTTACAAAAATTTTGGTGCACAAGTGTACGCCATAGCTAGAGCCCGGCAACAGTATCAATTGGTAACAGATTACTCGGGGGCGAATCCGTGCCAGTGGTCTCCTCGTGATGGGGTGCGCGGGCCTCCACCACGTATCGCAGAGGGCCACCGGCGGTCATCCCGTCAAACGGGTAACAGGTCACCAGAGTCAGGCTGTTGCGGGCAAGCTGTCCGGTATTCAAACGATGTTTTCGACTGTCGATCACCCGACTCGAAATCACCCGGTAATACCGCCAGCGCCCGTCACGGCTCTGCAGCTGCACAAGGTGCCCGGGTTCCAGTTGCTGCAGTGATTTGAAATGCGTGTCCCGATGGCCAGCGATCACCACCGGCCCGGAGCCGTTCTGATAACCGTAGAACCAACCCGGCCCAAACGCCAGACTCTCGCCATCACTGCCAGACAGCACAATCATGGACTGCGCCTGCTCCGGCAGGATCAACCGTGCCACCGGCCAGGTATCCGCCCAGGGCCAGGGGCGCACATCGGTTTGTCTCGCCTGGCTTTCTGCCCAGGCCATGGTGAGCAGTTCCTGAGCCACAAGCGCCTTCAGAGGCACCCAGAGCCCCGCCATCAGTAATCCCGATGACAGAACAAACAGTGTCAGCCACACCCGCTTCATTGCTCTGCCCTCCCCCGTAACCAGGCGAACACCAGCGCCAGCGTTCCACCGATCAGCCCCAGCAAGGTAAACAGGGGCCAGCCCGTAGCGGTCTGGGGGTAACGCAACATCCCCGGCTGTGTGCCGGCTGGCAACAGGGTCGGCACAGGGTCGGTGGAGAGCGTCGCGCCGGAGGGGCGCACCGGCTGCCGGTCGACGGCAACGAAGGCGGTGTAGGGCGACAGCACACCATGGTCCATTGAGGCCCGGGTGATGCGCTCTCTTTCCGGTTCCACACCCGCCAGATGCGCGCTATCGAGCAGGTACCCGATTTTCTCCCTGGCCCACAGTCGCTGAATGCCGTCCGATCTGCTGGCCTGCTGCAAATCAATTACCTGCTCCCACTGTCGACCTCCGGGCACGCGGCCAGAGATCCTCATTTCACCCGCCGGGGCCTGGCCCCGGATCACCTGCACGAGGGGCTCCCCGAGGTACAGGTCCCCCGGGCGATCAGGAAAGCTCTCAACAGACGAAGCCTGCGAGGGCCATCGTACCTGCAGATCCGTCAGCACCGGGGCTTCCATGGCGGCAAACAGCCTCTGCAGTGGCTTGCTCACATCGGTCGGGTCTGCAATGGCGGTGTATTGTCCACGCCCCCAGCGGGCCGCCTCGCGCATGAAGTGCATGTTGGGCGCGGAGCCAATACCCACGGTAAACAGACGCTGATCACCCAGGGACCGGCGGATCTGGGCAAACAACGCCGCCTCGTTGCCCACCGCACCGTCGGTCACGAAAACCACCTGACGAACCCGCTCGCCCGGTTCGTCCACGGACCCACCTGAGCCCTGCAGCGCCATACGCAACGCCGACGCCATTTCCGTACCGCCGTCAGCGTACAGGCCATCCACGTAACGCCGTGCCCGGGCCAGGTTCTGTCCGGTGGCCGCCTGTGGTTGCATGAAGAGCGAATGGGCCTGGTTGTTGAAGTGAATGACATTAAACCGATCATCCGGGCTCAACGTGGACAGGCCCCACTGCATGGCCGCCTTGGCCTGACGTAAAGGCGCGCCCGCCATGGAGCCGGAAGTATCGATCACGAACACCAGGTCCCGGGGCAGGCGGGCCGACTGCGATGCACCGGGCACCACCATCGCCATCAGAAAATCCTCGTCCAGCCAGCGCTGGTGGAAAACAGCCACCTTTGGTTCCTGGCCCGCCATGGCCTGCCAGCGCACCACCAGGTCCCGATCCATCACAATCGCCTCCTGCTCCGGCCGGACCTCCACCCGCGAACCATCCGTCCGGGTGCTCAGCCGGTGTGTCGGGCTGTCTACCGAGGCCAGTGGCATCCCGGCATTGATACGCAGTACCAGCGAGGCCCGGTGGCTGTCCGGGGCGACGTCGCTGGTGCGAACGGTAAACGGACTGATGCCATGAGCATCCGGCACCTGGGTGGTGGCGGGCGCCCAACCACCCTCCGGCAACGTCGCCATGACCGGCTGCCCGGGCATGTAGCGAGGCGTCAGTGTGGTCGGTACACGAAGTTCGAAAACACCGGCCTGGTAGTCGACTTGCTGCTGGTAGCGCAACTCTACGGTGATGCCTTCACCCGGGGGAATATTGGCGACCCGCGCGGTAAACAGATTGGGCCGCTGCTGCTCCAGGTTGGCGGCCTGCTGGCCTGCTGCTTTGGCTGTTTCATAACGTTGCCGGGCCTGGGCTTTGGGCTGGATGTCGCCCTCGATGGTTCGCTCAGCGACCGTCATGGTCAGGCCGTGGACGCTGGCGTTTTCCGGCAAGGGAAACACAAATACCCCTTCCTGCCAGTCATCGCTGGTATTGAGAAAACGGCGAGTCAGCCGTGTGGACGCCATCAGCCCGCTGACCTGAATATCGAAGTCGCTGTCCAGGGTCAGCGCTGGCGCCTGCCACTGGCCTTTCTGGTCAACAAAGTACAGCTCGCCTCCGCTCGTCATCGGTGCCTGGCTGGCTTCCGCATAGAGCGGGTGAACGAACAACATGAGAGAAAACGCCAACCAGAGACCGAGCCCCTCGGCGATGCGTCGCAGCATGCCCCGGGAACCCGGCACAGCCGCCGAAGAACGTGTAAGCCGTTCCGATGCCATCATGACCGTTTCCTTTTTCTGCACTGATGAATGGATGTACTGCCATCTCATCAGCCGCAAAGGTCACGACCATGACCAAAGCGGGCATTCCCGGGGCCAATCGTGATCAATTGTGGCAATGCCAACCCGATTCTTGTGCTCAGCGTCCGCCGTGTTTAAATAGGAACCTGGGTAGTTAGGGAGTGTTAAGGCCATGAAAAAACACATTGTTCTGGTGGAAGATGAACCGGCCATCCGGGACAACTACCGGGTGGCGCTGGAGCGCCGGGGGTACCGGGTGTCTGCCCATGGCGACCGGCCCGCTGCCTGGCAGGTGTTACGCCAGGAACTGCCGGATCTGGCCATCATTGATGTGGGCCTGGGCGACGAGCCTGAGGGTGGCTTCAGCCTGTGCCAGGAACTCCGGGGCCTGTCCCAAACCGTGCCGATCATTTTCCTGACTGCCCGGGACAGCGACATCGACTCGGTGCACGGCCTTCGGCTGGGGGCCGACGACTACGTCACCAAGGACATGAGCATGGAGCACCTGCTGGCCAGAGTCACCGCCCTGCTCCGCCGGGCCGATGCCTGGGCCGAAGCGCTCCAGAAAACCGAAGAAGTGATTCAGCGGGGCCGCCTGTCACTGAATGTCGACCGGATGACCGTCGACTGGGACAACCAGCCCATAGACCTTACCGTCACCGAATTCTGGATGCTGCATTCGCTGGTCCAGCACCCCGGCCATGTGCGCAGCCGCGACCAGCTGATGGATGCCGCCAACACCGTGCTGGACGACAACACCGTCACCTCCCATATCAAACGCATCCGCAAGAAATTCATCCAGGCCGATGCCGCGTTCGATGGCATTCAAACGGCGTATGGCATGGGTTACCGGTGGAACGCCCATGAGGCCTGAGTCTTGAACCTCAAGCGCCAGCTGCTGGTCACCAGCCTGCTGATGCTGCTGATTCCGTGGGCAGGGATTCAGTTTGTCCTGGAGCTGGACCAGGCCCTTCGGGAGCAGGCCCGGGAGCAGTTACACATTCAGGCCGGTCGGCTGGCCAGCCTGAGCGGGGACGCACTGATCGGGCAAGCACCGGTGACCACCGACCAGCCGGCTCTCTATGTCTCTCCCGTGCAACGCTCACTGAATCCCGATGGCTACGCCGACGACTGGCCGGGCTATGAAGAGGGAGAGACCGATCAGCCCTGGCAAACAACCACGGACCAGCCCGATCCACAGGCCCCGGGACTTCGCTGGCAGGCGGCCGCCAACGGCCGTGACCTGTACCTGATCATAGGAATCACCAACCGCCAACCCCGGCTGTTCGATCCCGGTAACCCCAACGCCCCCCATAATGGCCTGATGCTCTGGGCTCAGGAACCGACCACCACCGTGGATGGCGACAGATCCCGCCGAAGCTGGCTGATACGGATCAGTGCACCCGGAAAATTCACCGCCCTGACCGGTCGCAAATACGACCAGACCGATTACTTTGTCGCCGGAAGCTGGCAGCCCGTACCGGCCGGCTGGCAACTGGAAATCCAGATGCCAAGGCCGGATGCCGGCGCCCGGCTGGGGTTTGCGGTGGTCGACAACCAGAAAACGCCGGTTCCCGGCCTGTCCACCTCCCTGGATCCCTTGCCCGTTCTGGTTGCACCCGAGCGGGGATTGGAACGACTGCTGGCAACGCAGCTTAATCCGGGTCAACGAATCCGGGTGCTCGAGCCCGCTGGCTGGGTTACTGCCAGCGCCCAGCAAGCGACCGAACAACAGCAGCCTGAGTTCGACCAGCTCGGTCCGCTGCAGATTGTCGAGCAGATCAGCCTGAACGCCCTGCGGGCCCTGATCCGGCGGTTCCAACCTGAACCATCCCCCGCGGCAGACGACTCCCACCGAATCCCGCCAGAATCCCTGCCTGCCGACGGGCTGACCCAAACCGGCGACGGGCAGCTCTGGCTGCAAGCAAGGGCGGAGGTATTTGGCGGCAGGACACTGGTTCTGGAACAGTCGCTGGACCAGCTATTAACCCTGTCAGGCTCTGCGCTGGGGTCGGTGCTGGCCCGCAGCCTGCTGGTCATCGGTGGGCTGACCCTGGTGTTGCTGGGTTACGCCAGCTGGCTGTCCTGGCGCATCAGTCGGCTACAAAAGGCCGTCAGTGCCTGCGTGGATGACGACGGCAGGATCAGCGGAACCCTGCCCAGCGCCAGTGCCAAAGACGAACTCGGCCAGCTCCAGAATCACTTCGCCCAGATGGTCGACCGGTTGCAGGGTTACACCGGCTACCTGGAAAGCTTCTCGCGGCGCTTGTCCCACGAACTGAAAACACCGGTGGCCATCGTGCGCACCTCCGTGGACAACCTCGAGCATACCGAGCCCTCCGAGGACCAGCGCGCCTACCTGAACCGGATCAGCCAGGCCACCGGCAGGCTCAGCCATATCCTGCAATCCATGAGCGAAGCATCGCGCCTGGAACAGAGCTTTGACCGGGCCGAACACGAACCTTTCGACCTGGCACAGGTCATTGCCGAAACAGCCAGGGCTTACCAGGCCATGGACAGCGCTCACCAGATCACCTACCAGGGACCACCCGCCGGCTGCGATATGCAGGGCTCGCCCGAGTTACTGGTCCAGATGCTGGACAAGCTGGTGGACAACGCCCGGGATTTCACCCCGCCACAGGGACAGATTGAAATCCGCCTGAACGCCGACGAGGGCAGGAAGGTGTTCGAGCTGGGCGTATTCAACGAAGGTTCGTCCCTGCCCGAGGACTTGTCCGGCGACATCTTCAGCCCCTTCGTGTCAGTGCGAAGCGACTCCCAGGAAGGCCACCTGGGCCAGGGGCTGCTGATCGTTCGTCTGATCGCAGAGCATCACCGGGGCCGGGTTGACGCAGAAAACGTGGATGGGGGCGTTTTGTTCCGGGTGATCCTGCCGGCGCATGCGTGAAAGGCTCGCTCGGGCAGGAATATGCTGGCCGCCTTGCTCAATTTGCCCAACTAATTAAACAAAAGCGGACATTCCTGCAGCTCCATTTGAAGCCCCCCTTTAAATCCGCCTAGGCCGCCAGAATTTCCTAAACATCTGCGTACATCCACTCGAAAGAAGCCTTGATCTTGGTCAAGAAGACACCACGGGCGACTGGCAAATTTGTCATTGCTAACTAAGCTGGTGCCGATCAAGAAACTTCTCCACTTCACTTGTTCCGCTTCGTGCATTACCGAATGCGCTCGCTCTTGGTGGCGATGAACATCAACGACATCGCCGCAACTGGGGTGGTAAAAAAGCTAGAGGACTAACCCCATGAAAAAAGTCACACAGATAATGCTGGTTTGGACTGGCCTGATACTGGCGTTGGCCACGCCTGTCATAGCGCAGGAAGCCCAGCCGGTGAGTCGGGTGCTATTCACCAATGCCAATATCTTCGACGGCCAGCATGAGAAGCTCGTTACCGGCATGGACGTGCTGGTCGAGGGCAACAGGATCAGCAGGATTACAAAATCTATCCCGGCCCCCACGGGGACGACGGTGATTGATGCCAAGGGAAAAACTCTGATGCCTGGGCTCTCGGATATGCACTGGCACGTGATGTTCAATGCTCCGTCTATGCCTGTGCTGCTTACAGCCGACATTGGTTACCTCACGCTGGTCGCTGCCCAGGCCGCACAAGACGACCTGATGCGCGGCTTCACCACGGTCCGCGATGTTGGAGGGAATTCCTTCGCCGTCAAGCGTGCAATCGACGAAGGCCTGATAGCGGGGCCGCGCATCTATCCCTCCGGTCCAATGATCAGCCAGATTTCCGGTCACTCGGACAATCGTCCTTCCAACGAGCCCGGGCATGAGACCTACCTCGAGAAAAACCACATGCTCGCGGTCGCCGACGGGGTGCCCGATGTAATAAGGGCCGTGCGCGAAAACCTACGAATGGGAGCGACCCAAATCAAAATTGCAGCTGGAGGCGGGGTCTCATCCAATTACGATCCCTTGGACGTGACGGAATATACGTTCGAGGAGATGAAAGCCGCCGTGGATGTCGCCAAAACCTGGAACACCTATGTCGCAGTCCACGTCAATACGGACGCCGGAGTGCGCCAAGCTATCGCTGCGGGAGCGATGTCGATCGAGCACGGCTTCTTAATGAATGAGGAGACTGTGAAACTGATGGCCGAGAAGGGTGTCTGGTTCAGCATGCAGCCGCTGCTCAACGACGAGGACGCGATCTCTTTCCCGCCAGGGTCGGAGAATGAGAGAAAGTGGATACAAGTGACTGACGGTACCGACAAGGTCATTAAACTGGCGAAGAAGTACGGGGTCAAGACGGCCTTCGGCACTGACGTGCTATTCGACCCAGCGCTCGGCGCAAAGCACGGCAGGCTGCTGGCCAAGCTAAAGCGCTGGTACACGCCCCACGAGGTGTTGAAGATGGCGACCTACGACAACGCCCAGCTGGTCAAACTGAGCGGGCCGCGAGATCCATATCCAGGCGAACTGGGTGTGGTAAAAGAAGGGGCGCTTGCGGACCTGCTGCTGGTAGACGGCAATCCGCTGGAGAACCTTGATCTTGTGGCCACCCCGGACAAGAGCTTTGTCCTGATCATGAAGGACGGGAAGATTTACAAGAATAGTCTTCCCTAAATGGGGATGCCTGACAATCGGTTGCAGCGCGCCGCCGCCGAACCGTAGCGTTGATTGCTCATCCTAAATGTCCGCTTTGCGACCTATCGGACAATAAATAGTCAAACTCTGCTGCCCCAACAGCGCGTGAATACTACAACCCAGCGGCGCCAAAAGGTTCTGTTCCAGGACATCCCCTCAGGCGCCGCTGAACATCAATCAGCCCGAACCTTAGTCGGCCCGGTGATCGTAAGTGGCGTTCAGTCGTGACGCCAGATAATCAGCGAAGGCGATGGGCTCGTACTTGGGGGTGTCGTCTGGCGCGATGTCCCGTGGGTCCACCACCGATTCCGGCCCCACTTCCAGGAAGAATGGGATGGAATAGCGCTCGCTTTCAGGTGGGCGCACCCGGTGCGGGGTGGATACATACACGTCGTTGCTCCAGCGCATCAGGCAGTCACCGATGTTGCAGACAAAGGCGCCCGGTACGTGGGGTGCCTGAATCCACTCACCCTGACGGTTGGACACCTCCAGGCCCGCCACTTTATCGGTCGCCAGGATGGTGATGTTGCCATAATCGGTGTGGGTGCCTGCGCCACCGTCCTGCCTGTCGATCTGATCCGCACTGGCGGGGTAACGGAGCATACGCAGGGTCGCGATCGGCTCTTTCAGATGAGGCTCGAAGAAGTCCTCGGGGCAGCCCAGATCGAGGCTCAGGCCCCGATGGATGACCCGCCCCATGTCCAGGCAGGCGTTGAAGTATTCCAGTGCACGCTCACGCCAGCCGTCGATCTCCGGCCAGAAGTTCACACCGCGGAACGGTTTTCCCGCCAGCACATCCGGGTGATCGGCCGGAAAATCGGTACCAATGTTGAAGCCTTCCTTCATGTCCGCACCGGATTCCGGATTGAGCTTCTCGTCCGCCATGGCCACATAGCCCCGGTTATGGGGCGAGTTCTTGATGGACATTGCCTGCTTCTGGTCTTGCGGCAAGGCAAACAGCTGCCGCGCCAGTTCAAAGGCCCCCTCGGAAACCGACGCCGGGATACCGTGATCCTTCACGTAGAAAAAGCCGACCTCCCGGCAGGCACGGCCCAGTTCGGCGGCCGTTTCTTTGCGTTGATCCAGGTCGTCGCTCATCAGGCCGGTCAGCGAAATGATGGGTAATGAAGACATTCAGGTTCTCCGGATGTTTCTGTTAATCAATTCATTGCAGTTCGGGTGTGGGACAGGTCCCGGCAGGCCTGGTGCAGGGCCAGTCCCTGACTCTGGGCCTCGGTGATCAGAGTATGCTGGTTTACCTGCGTACTCTCACTGTCCTGGATCAAGCGGCGGCCATCGACCCAGACACCCGCCACGTTGCTCTTGTCGGCGGCAAACACCAGGTTCCAAAGCACGTTTCCGCCCTGCTCGTTGACGCTGTAGGGCGTCATGTTGGGCCGGTCCAGCCTTAGCAGCAGCAGGTCGGCCTTCTTGCCCACCTCAAGGGAACCCACTTCGTTATCTATTCCCAGGGCCCTGGCGCCATTGATGGTGGCCATTCGCAAAATCTGGTCGGCCGGCAGGGCCATGGCGTCCAGCCGGCTGGCCTTCTGGATCAGCGACGCAAACTTCATTTCCTCGAACAGGTTCAGGCTGTTTTTGCAGACCGGGCCATCGGTACCCAACCCCACATTAATGCCGGCCGCCAGCATTTCCGGCACAGGTGCCACACCGCTGGCCAGCTTGGCGTTGGAAACCGGGCAATGGGCAATGCTGGTTCCGGTGTCGGCGACCCGGGTAATTTCCTCCGGATTCAGCCAGACGCAGTGGGCCAGCAAGGTTCGCTCGCCAAGAATGCCGTAGCTGTCGAGCACCGCCAGGGATCGGCGACCAAACTCTGCGGTCACCGCCTGTTCTTCTTCCTTTTGCTCACAGGCGTGGGTGTGAATACCCACGCCGTATTCCTTGCTGAGCTGCACCGCCTCGCGGTAAGCGTCTTCGGTACAGTAGAACAGGTGCTCCAGCCCCATCCATACCTTTACCCGGCCACTCTGGCTGTCGTGGTGACTTCGGATCAGCCGGCGGTTTTCCTCCCGGGTTGAGAAGAAGTCCTTACCGGGGCGGTCCGCCACATAGGGGGCCAGATGAACACGCAAGCCCAGCTCGCCGGCCGCATCCGCGCAGCGGTCCATGTAGCGAAACATGTCCATCACACAGGTGGTGCCGGACTGCAGAGCCTCCAGGTAACACAGGCGCGCCGAGTGGTAGGCAAATTCCTCAGTCATCGCCCGATGTTCAAGCTGGTACCACGGCAGCCAGTCCATCAGCTGCATGTTTTCGGTGACACCTCGCATCAGGCTGGAGTGGGAGTGACTGTCAATCAACCCCGGCATCAGGGCATGGCCGCGTCCATCCACAACCTCGGAGTCGGCCGGGATGGTGACCTCCCGATCATCGCCGATCTGGGTGATGACACCGTTTTCGACAACCACGGTGCCATCCGGAATGACCCGGTTTTCCGGATCCACCGTGAACACAGCCGCGTGGCGAATGGCAAAGCTAGACATAGTTTCTCCTGATACTGACCGGGCTCATGCCCCGTCCGGAAAGACCGGAACGATGGGCTGGGAAAGAACATGCTCATCGCAATTGTTTCCCGGCCCCTGGCGATCCACCACCAGGTACTCCGAGTCCGGTTGCAGAGGCAGCAAGGGGGCGTGCCAGGTGCCAGCCAGGTAATTCACACCTTGATGGCCTTGAACCAGGAACGCCTTAACTCTGGATTCATCCAAATCTCCCGGCGGAGCAACAACCGCAAGAAACGGCTGCCCTCTGAGGGGTACGAAAGCCTGACTGCCCTGTGGATGCCGCTCCATCATGGTAATGACGAGGGGGTTCAGCGGCTGGCCGCGAAAGATGGACAGGATTCCCTGAGCCCCCTCCCCCAATGCTTCAACCTGCGCCAGAGCATGGAAGCGCTCGGTGCGACCCTGGTTGATGGGAAACGCGCTGGCGGCATCTGCCTCAATAACCTGACCAAAGGGTGCAAAGGCACTCGCAGTCAGTGGCTGAACCCTCAACTCTCTGGGCTGGCTCATGGCACCGGCTTCCCGAACAAACGAACACGGCTGACACCGCCATCCGGAATGATGTTAAAGCGGATGTGGGTAATAGGCCCCAGATCGTTCAAGGACAGGAACTCATGAACGCTATCCGCAGTCAGCGGCTGCTCTTCCATCAGGGTATGCCAGAACATGCTCTGGGTTTTTATGGACTGCGGGGTTCCCGCCTCCACACAGGCGGCCTGGATGCTGCAGGCGGCCGGATAGTTGCCTTTGAAATGGGCGGTGTCCACTTCTATCCGCTGGGCAATGCCTTTATGGCCCAGGGCCAGAATGCACCAGTCGTTGCCCGGCTCCCGCCGGCGACGGGTTTCCCAGCCATCCCCCATGTTCACGCCACGGCCAGGCCGCAGGAGTTTTCGGGGCTCGCCGTAATGGGCATCGCTCCACGCCACCTGGTCGGCCCCGTGCTCCAGCGCCAGCAGGTTCAGAGTCTCACTGACCGCCAGCCCGGACCAGTCACAGAAGGCTTTGCCATACACTCGCAGGCGCGCCATGCCACCGTCGGGGTAGAGATGCAGGCGCACGTGGGTGCAGGGCTGATCGAAGCGAATCTCGCAAAACCGGTGATCGTTACCGTTCAACTCGGTCGCTGGCACCAGTGTCTGCCAGTCAGCGTGTTCATCGGGGTCGCCATCCGGGCAATAGCAGCCCTCCAGGGCCGCCGCCGGGGGAAAGTTACCGGTAAAGAAGCTGGTATCGAAATCCACGCCCCTCAGGATGCCGGGCAGTGCCAGGCGTATTACGCACCAGTCGTGCCCCGTGGTGCGACGGCGGCGGGTTTCCCAGCCATCCATCCACTTGCCGTGATCGTCATATTTGTCCGGGTAGAACACCGGCTGACCGGGGTTCAGCATGCGCTCCCGAGGCGCAAAGAACTCGTCGGTCACCCAGAGCACCTCAGCACCAAGGCTGGCGTCGGCCAGGTTCAGGCCCTGGCGGGTAAAGTCGGGGCCTTCAACGGCAGGAGCCACCACAAAATCACTCATTCTTTGTCTCCCGGGTCAGTCAGGCTGGTAAGGGTGTACCTTTTTCCAGTGGCGGGCGATATCAATCCTGCGACACACCCAGACCTGTTCGTGGGACTGGATGTAATCAAGGAAACGTTGCAGTGCCCGGAATCGGCCGGGGCGACCCACAAGCCGACAGTGCAGCCCGACCGACATCATTTTCGGGCTCTCGGCCCCCTCTTCGTAAAGGACGTCGAAGCTGTCCCGGAGGTACTGGAAGAACTGCTCTCCGGAATTGAAGCCCTGGGGCGAGGCGAAGCGCATGTCGTTGGCATCCAGGGTATAGGGCACGACAAGATGCGGTTCTACTGCCCCCTCTGACGTTTCTACCGTCGTCCAGAAGGGCAGATCGTCGCCGTAGTAGTCGCTGTCGTATTCGAATCCGCCCTGCTCGACCACCAGCCTGCGGGTATTGGGACTGTCTCGCCCGGTGTACCAGCCCAGGGGAGGCTCACCGGTCAAACGGGTATGCTGTTCAATAGCCTCCTGCAGGTATCGACGCTCGCCGGACTCGCTCATGTCCTGATAGTGGATCCAGCGTAACCCATGACAGGCAATCTCGTGGCCATCGTCCATGAACGCCTTGACGACGTCGGGATTACGGGCCATGGCCATGGTGACACCGAACACGGTCAGCGGCAGTCCACGCCGGCGAAACTCCCGCAAAATCCGCCAGACGCCGGCACGAGAGCCGTATTCGTACATCGACTCCATGCTCATGTGCCGGTCCCGGTAAGCCTCGGCACCAATGATCTCGGACAGGAAGGTTTCCGAGTGCTCGTCACCGTGCAGCACACAGTTCTCGCCGCCCTCTTCGTAATTCAGGACAAACTGGACGGCGATCCGGGCCTTACCCGGCCACCGGGCATGGGGCGGCTGGCCGCCGTAGCCCCGCATATCCCGCGGATAGGGGTGCTGTTCATTCATGCTGGTTTCTCAAGGCCGCAGCCACGCAGGATGACGTCAATGAGGAACTCGGCAGCGTGATCAAAATCCCGTTGCTCATATTCTGCCTTGTTCTCCACCATCAGGATCTGCACCTGGAAGTCGGCGTAATGTTGGGTGGATGACCAGATCAGGAAAATCAGCTGTACCGGATCCACCGGCGCCATTCTGCCCTCGTCGATCCACTGCTGGATAACGGCCGCCCTGCCCCGGACCCACTCCCGCAGATCCGTTCGCAGGTGATCCATCAGAAACGGTGCGCCCTGAATGATTTCGGTGGCGAACAGACGCGATGCCAACGGAAATTGCCGGGACATTTCTACCTTGGCGCGGATGAAGCTGGCCAGTGCCCTGGCCGGATCGTCCTCGGGGCGAATATCGGAAAACACCTGGTTCCAGCGCCCCAGAATGTCATCAAGCATCGCGCTGTATATCCGGTCCTTGTTACTGAAATAGTACAGGACGTTGGATTTGGGCAGGACTGCCCTTTCCGCGATGCTCTGGATCGTCGCCCCCCTGTATCCGTGGAGGGCGAACTCCTGTTCGGCTGCCTGCAGAATCTTTTCCCGATTCCGCTCGCGGATTCTGCCCGGTCGGTACTTGCGTCCGTTACCCCCCATATCATCGGGGGTGTCGAGGCCTGCATCGGCAACTGAATGATCGGTCATGACATTCTCACCCGTCGTCCATGTCGTCGGGAATCCGGCTGATGAAACCGGCCGGATTCCCTGGCCAGATCAGAAGTGGAACTGAGCCAGCGCACTGATGGAACTCTGGGTGTCGATCAGCTCATCACCCAGACCATACTTGTTGTTCCAGTACTGATACTCAATGCCCGCATAGAGCACGCCCGGCGCGCCCCAGAAGTTGCTCACGTCCAGCTTGACCTGCGGCACGAACTGGAACTCGGATTCGTGGTCATCTTCGGCGGTAGACCAGTCGATGTAGCCATCCACCAGGAACCTGGCCGGGCCTACTGCGAAGGGCGCAGCCCAGGCGACGGTCAGCTGGAGGTCATCGCTGATCTGCTCGTTATCAACGTAATAGAAGCCGGTGGTGAAGAACAGGAAGCCCGGCAGGTCCCATGCCAGACCGACGCCTGCCATGTAGTTGTCTACCTCTGTACTGCCGCCGAACTCGTACTGAGCACCCAGGAACACATCCTTCACCGCTCCGGCACTGAGGTCGGCGCCGGTCAGCCAGCTGCCGCTCAGCGTCGGCGCGAATTCGCCGTAGGTTTCGTCTTCGTCCGCAATGTCACCCTGACCCTGAGTGCGGTCGATGAAGAAGAAGGTGCCACCCCAGTTGTGGGCGGTGGCATTTTCAAAGGTGAACACGGTCGCTTCGACTTCTTTGCCACCGTTACCGGCAGGATCGAACTCGACGCCCTGGTACTGGTCACTGTGCAGAAGACTAATACTGGACCCGCCAAAATACTTCTCGGCGTAAGCAGAAGGTGCAACAGCAGCCGCGACGCAACCGGCAATGAGTGTCTTACGAAATGCAGTCATGGAAATTCCTTGGTAATTACTGTCTGTTGGAGTCGTTGTTGGGCTCGCACTTTCTTATTGTCAGTGGCTTGGCCGGTAGGGCTGGCCAAGCGAAAGAGGGGTGTTCAACCGGGTACGCGCCGGGTCCCAGGACAACAGAACCAGCATCAGAATCGTGACCACATAAGGCAGCATCGCCAGCAGTTCGGTGGGGCTGTTCCAGCCCAGCCCCTGCAGCACCAGATGCAGGATACTGGCGGCGCCAAACAGATAGGCGCCCAGCAGCAGGCGGCCCGGACGCCAGGTGGCAAAGACCACCAGCGCGAGGGCGATCCAGCCCCGGCCAGCCGTCATGTTCTCGGTCCACATCGGGGTGTAAGCCAGTGACAGGTAGGCGCCGGCCAGACCAGCCATACCACCGCCAAACGCCACCGCCATGTAACGTACGGCCTGCACCTTGAGTCCGTTTGCATTGGCCGCGTCGGGATCTTCACCCACGGCCCGGAGAATCAGCCCGCCTCGTGTCCGACTGATAAAGAACGCAACACCCGCACAGGCAATGAAAGACACGTAAACCAGCGGATCCTGATCAAACAGAACCCGGCCAATCACCGGAATATCACTGAGCACGGGCAAGGCGACACGGGTAAACCCTTCAATGGAGTTGCCCACAAAGCCAGAACCTACGAAGGCACTCAGGCCCGTGCCGAAAATGGTCAGGGCCAGGCCAGCTGCATACTGGTTAGCCGCCAGGGTTATCGCCATGAAGCCAAAGAAAAGTGACATGGCCACACCGGTGGCAATGGCCGCAATCAGGCCAACCAGCAAGCTACCGGAGCTCAACGCGGCAATAAAGCCTGCCACCGCTCCCATCAGCATCATGCCTTCCTGGCCCAGGTTCAGAATCCCCGAGCGCTCACAAATCAATTCACCCAGCGCAACCAGCAGCAGGGGGGTACCCGCGACCACGGTGGCAGCGAGGATATTGGTCAACATTTCCATCTCAGGCCTCCCCGGCTGCAGTAGACGGTGTCATCACTTTCGACTCACGGGCGCGGTGCCGGAAGCGAATCCGGTAATGGATCAGCGCGTCACAGGTGAGCAGATAGAACAGCAGCAGTCCCTGGAACAGGCCGGTCACCGCCTTGGGCATGTTCATGGCGATTTGCAGCATTTCGCCACCCAGGAAGGTCAGTGCCAGCAGCGCACTGGCTGCGATGATGCCGAGGGCGTGCATGCGCCCGAGGAACACGACAATGATCGCGGTATAGCCATAACCCGGAGAGACCTGCGGAACCAGCTGACCGATGGGCCCGGTTACTTCCGAGGCGCCGGCCAGACCGGCTGTGGCACCACCGACCAGGAAGGCAAGCCAGGTCAGCCGCCGGGCACTGAAGCCGGCAAAATCCGCAGCACGGTGATCCTGCCCGATGACGTTGAGCTGGAAACCAACAAAACTGCGGGCGAACATCACCCAGACCGCCACCGCAGCCAGCAAGCCAAACGCCAGACCGATGTGCAGCCGGGTCCCCGGTATCAGAGCCGGCAGGAGCGAGGAATCACCGAACATCACGGACTGGGGGAAGCCAAAGCCGTAAGGGTCTTTCAGCGGACCATGCACCGCATACAGCAGGAAGTTCAGGGCAATGTAGTTGAGCATGATGGTGGTCAGGATTTCATTGCAGTGCAGATGGGTCTTGAGACCGGCGGCAATGGCCGCCCACAGGACGCCAGCCAGCACCCCCGCCAGCAGAACCAGAGGCAGGACCCAGAAACCATCGGCCTCCAGGAACTGCACGGCGACCACACTGGCCCCCAGCGCTCCCATAAGGAAGTGCCCTTCCGCACCGATGTTCCAGAGCCTTGCCCGGTAACAGACAGTCAGACCGGCCGCGCACAGAAGAAGCGGTGCCATCTTGAGGCCAAGTTCCGCCAGCCCGATCACATCGCTGATGGGGGTAATGAAGAAGAAACGCAGACCTTCGACCGGGTCCCTGCCCATGGCCAGGAACAGGACGAAGCCGGTAATCACGGTCAGCACCAACGCCAGCACGGGCGAGGCCCAGCGCATCAGTGTGGAATCAACGGGACGACGCTCAAGCTGCAACATGGCTGGCCTCCTCGGATCCGAACTCACCCGCCATCCATTGCCCCAGCTGCTCGATACTCAAATCCGACGCCTCGGCAAGGGGCGATAGCCGGCCGCCACACAGGGCGCCCATACGATTGCAGAGCTGATACAGCTCGTCCAGATCCTCGGAGATCAGCAGAATCGCCGCACCTTCATCCCGCAGGCGAATCAGCGCTTCATGAATGGCCACGGCCGAGCCGACATCCACGCCCCAGGTCGGGTGGGAGGCCACCAGCAGCTTGGGATTCTGCAGCGCTTCGCGACCAATGATGTATTTCTGGAGGTTGCCGCCGGACAGGCTGCCGGCGGTGCTGGTTTCGCCATTGCAGCGGACATCAAAACGCTCAATCACGTTCCGGCAGAATTCCCGGACCCGACCGAACCGGATCATGCCTTTCTGGACAAGGCCCTGTCCGGACGCCGTCAGCAAGGCGTTATCCGCCAGCGTCATGCCCGGTACCGCGCCACGACCGAGGCGCTCTTCCGGCACAATAGCAACACCACTGCCCCGGCGCTGATCCGGGGTCAGCGTTTCAATGCGCCGGCCATCAAACTCCAGGCTGCCGGCATCCACCCGCACCTCGCCGGACAGCGCTTTGAGCAACTCGTCCTGTCCATTTCCTGCCACGCCGGCAATACCGACGATCTCACCCCGGCGTAAATTGAAGCTCACCTTGTTCAGACTGGTGCCAAAAGGATCATCGCACCGCCAGCTCAGGTTTTTCGCCTCCAGCAGCAGCTCGCCCGGCTGGGCGCTGGTGACCCGGGTCGAAATGGGGGTGTCCTCCCCCACCATCAACCGGGCTATGTCGGTGGCTGAGATTTCGGCCGGACGGCAGTCGCCACTGACCCGCCCGTGCCTCAGAACCGTAGCGTTGTCACACAGGGCCCGAACCTCTTCAAGCTTGTGGCTGATGAACAGGATGCTGCAGCCCTCGGCAGACAACTTCCTCAGCGTGGCAAAGAGCGTGGTCACTTCCTGCGGCGTCAGAACGGACGTGGGCTCATCCAGGATCAGGAGCGTACTTTCCTGGATCAGGCAGCGAACAATCTCAACCCGCTGACGCTCCCCGACCGACAGGGTGCTCACGTAACGCCGGGGGTCCAGTGCCATGCCGTAGTGTGCGGAGACCTCACGGATTCGCTCTTCCAGTTTCGCCCGGTCCCGTGCTTCGTATGCGGGTAACCCAAGGGCTATGTTTTCCGCCACCGTCAGGGTTTCAAACAGGGAGAAGTGCTGGAACACCATGCCGATGCCCATGCCCCGGGCTTCCGCCGGGTTGGCAACCTGCACCGGCTTGCCGTTCCAGAACATTTGCCCTTCGTCCGGCTGGACAAGGCCGTAGATGACTTTCATCAGCGTACTCTTGCCGGCGCCGTTCTCGCCCAGCAAGGCATGTATCTCACCCGCTTCCACAATCAGGTCTATACCATCGTTCGCCCGGCAGCCCGGATATTCCTTGACGATGTTTTCCAGTTTCAGGCGCTGTGTCGCGCTCATAAAGAACCCCGCGGTATTCCTGCTTCTCTTTTGGCCCAAAAGAAACTGACCAATCAATCAATATTTAGTCAGTCAGCAATAAACTTGCCAATTAAGCGACGGCATTATAAATGATGGGACTGAACCGATTGGTCAGTTTTTTGCAACTAAACTTTAAGAGACAGGGACAGCCCGACGGACAGTCCAGACATGACCCCTGAAACAGTGTGATGCCGGAGAGAACCGTGATTGAATTCCTTCTGAACGGTCGAATGGAAAAAGTTGACCAAGCCGACCCAAACTTGAGCGTTCTTGAGTGGCTACGCACCAAAATGCGGCTCACGGGCACGAAAGAAGGCTGCGCCTCCGGTGATTGCGGCGCATGCACGGTCATTACCGGAACACCTGACCAAACCGGCAAGATTCACTATCAGGCGATTAACAGCTGTATCACGTTACTGGGCAGCCTGCACGGCAAAGAACTGATCACGGTGGAAGCCTTTCAGCAGGAGCCCGGCCATCCGGCTCAGACCTGCATGATGGAAAAACACGGGGCTCAGTGCGGTTTCTGTACACCGGGCATCATCATGTCTCTGATCGCGTTACACGCGAACCACCAGTCAGCCACACCGGACGACCACAAACTGCTGGAAGCCTTGTCGGGCAATCTGTGCCGCTGCACTGGCTACCGTCCCATTGTGGATGCCGGACGCGAAGCCATGGTTCAGGCTTGGAGCCCGGACGCTTCACACCCTGCGGCAGGCCTGAAGAACGATCGCTCTGCCAATGCCCTGGCCAGTATCCACACCGGCGGCATTACCCTGAAGGCAGCGAACGACGGCCCCCGCTTCGATGCACCCGCCAGCCTGGCCGAACTCCGCGAGCTACGTTCCCGATTCCCTGAATCCCGCCTTGTGGCAGGCAGTACCGATCTGGCTCTGGAAATCACCCAGCAACTTCAAACCCTCGATCACCTCATCAGCGTAGAACGGGTGCACGAACTCAACGGCTGCAGACGGGACAACGACGAACTGGTGATCGGCGCCGCCACACCCTACGAGGCATTCCGCAAGCCCTTGTCGGAGCTCTGGCCCGCCTTCAATCCGATGCTGGAGCGCCTGGGCTCGTTACAGATCCGGAACCGCGGCACCCT
This sequence comes from Marinobacter suaedae, assembly GCF_030519635.1. Taxonomy (NCBI): domain Bacteria; kingdom Pseudomonadati; phylum Pseudomonadota; class Gammaproteobacteria; order Pseudomonadales; family Marinobacteraceae; genus Marinobacter; species Marinobacter suaedae. The sequence goes on from NZ_JAUMIS010000001.1 coordinate 1,233,994, forward strand.
GGGCGGAAACATTGCCAATGCATCCCCCATCGGAGACATGCCCCCGCCCTTGATCGCCCTGGCCGCCACACTGGTTCTGGACGGCCCGGACGGAGCACGGAAACTGCCGGTGGAAGCCTTCTTCCATGACTACAAGCAAACCGATCTCAAGCCCGGGGAGTTCATCCACTCGATACGAATTCCGGTGCCGAAGCCCGGCGAAAAACTCTTCATTTACAAAGTATCCAAACGCCTGGATGACGACATTTCTGCGGTACTCGGCGCCTTCAAGATCACCTTGGAAGCCGGCATCGTCAGCGACTGCCGGCTGGCGTTCGGCGGCATGGCCGCAACCCCCGCACGGGCACGGGAGGCCGAAGCGGCACTCCGTGGTGCCCGCTGGGACGAGGCCAGCGTAAAAGCCGCTGCCGAGGCACTTAGCCGTGATTTCAACCCTCTGAGCGATGTCCGCGCGTCCGCAGCTTATCGTTTGCAGATCGCGGGCAACCTGCTTCAACGCGCGCTGCTGGCGTCGGACCCCCTTGTCCGCGATGCTCTGACGGTGACCGACTATGCGTAGACTGCCCCTCAATACCCCGACACCGCGTCACAGCGCCAAAGGGCTTGCAGGCCAGGGCGCCAGGCACGACAGTGCCTGGAAACACGTGAGCGGACAGGCCCGTTACATCGACGACCTGCCCGAACCACAGGGATTGCTGCACGCAGCGGTTGGCCACAGTGAACAAGCCCACGCCAGGATTGTGTCCATGGATCTGGAGGCGGTTCGCCAGTATCCGGGCGTGGTTGCGGTCATCACCGCCGGCGATGTCCCCGGCCACCTGGATATCGGCCCGGTGTTTCCCGGCGATCCGGTTCTGGCTGACGACCTTGTGGAACACATTGGCCAGCCGATCTTCGCGGTCGCCGCCACCTCCCATGACGCAGCGCGCAAGGCCGCTCGCCTGGCGAAGGTCGAGTATGAACCACTGGCAGCGACGGTGACGGTCGAGCAGGCTCTGGACGCACAACTGTTTGTGCGGCCCACCCAGACCCAGTGCCGGGGCAATCCGGATACCGCCCTTGCCGGTGCGCCGAACCGGCTTCAGGGCCAGCAGCGTGTCGGTGGCCAGGAGCACATGTACCTTGAAGGTCAGGCGTGCCTGGTGGAACCTACCGAGGACCGGGGGGTGTTCGTGCACACCTCCAGCCAGCATCCCTCCGAGGTGCAAAAACTGGTGGCGGAAGTGCTGGGCCTGCCGATTCACGAGGTCCAGGCCGAAGTCCGGAGAATGGGTGGCGGTTTCGGCGGTAAGGAAACCCAGGCCGCCGCGCTTGCCTGTGTCGCGTCGCTTTTGGCCAGGGCCACCAACCGACCGGTGAAGTACCGGCTGTCCCGTGGGGATGACATGATCCAGACCGGGAAACGCCACGACTTCCTGAACACCTACGACATCGGCTTCGATAACGACGGCACCATCAGGGGTGCCGATATTATGGTCGCAGCCCGCTGTGGGTATTCGCCCGACCTGTCTGACGCCATCGTCGACCGCGCCATGTTCCATGCCGATAACGCCTATTTCCTGGACCAGGCGCGTGTCACCGGCCACCGCTGCAAGACCCACACGGTCTCCAACACTGCCTTCCGCGGGTTTGGCGGACCTCAGGGCATGATGATCATCGAGCAGGCCATGGACGATATTGCCCGCCATCTTGGCCAGGACCCGCTCGATATCCGAAAACGTAACCTGTACCGCCCCGGCCGGGCTACCACCCATTATGGCCAGACCATCGAGCAGCATGTTCTGCCCCAGCTTCTGGAGCGACTGGAAGCCAGTTCCGATTACCGCCAGCGGCGATCCGACATCGAGGACTTCAACCGCACAAGCCCGGTGCTCAAGCGTGGCCTGGCGCTGACCCCGGTCAAGTTCGGCATTTCCTTTACCGCCAAGCACCTGAACCAGGCCGGCGCGCTGGTGCACGTCTACACCGACGGCAGCATTCACGTGAACCACGGTGGCACGGAGATGGGCCAGGGACTCTACATCAAGGTGGCCCAGGTGGTGGCTTCTGCCTTCCAGGTGGATATCGATCGAGTCAAAGTCTCCGCCACACGCACCGACAAGATCCCCAACACATCCCCGACGGCCGCGTCCTCCGGCTCCGACCTGAATGGCATGGCGGCCCTGAATGCCTGCGAGAAGATTCTCGATGGTCTGATCCGGTTTGCCAACGATCACTGGTCAGTCGCACCCGACGACGTGGTATTCGGGGAAAACCGGGTACGGGTGGGGAAGCTTTCGGTCCCCTGGGCGGAGTTTGTCCAGACCGCCTACATGAACCGGATCCCTCTCTCGTCCTCTGGCTTCTACGCGACGCCAAAGATTCACTACGACCCCAGCACCGGCACCGGTCGCCCGTTCCTGTATTACTCCCACGCGGCGGCCTGTTCGGAAGTGGTGGTGGATACCCTGACCGGCGAGTACCGGGCCATCCGGACCGACATCCTGTTCGACGCCGGCCGCTCCCTGAACCCGGATATTGACCTGGGCCAGATCGAAGGCGGCTTCGTCCAGGGCATGGGCTGGCTGACCACCGAGGAGCTGGTCTACAGCGACGAAGGTCGTCTGCTCACCACCGGCCCGGCCACCTACAAGATTCCGGCGGCGTCCGACTGCCCGCCCGATCTGCGAGTCACTTTGCTGGAGAACAGCCCCAACCACGAGGCCACCGTGTTCCACTCCAAGGCCGTCGGCGAACCCCCACTGATGCTGGCCATCTCGGTCTGGAGCGCCCTTCGCGATGCGGTGTCCAGTCTCACGGACTACCGTTTCAGCCCGCCTCTGGACGCCCCGGCAACGCCCGAGCGTGTCCTGGCTGCCGTCAACGCGAGCAAAGCCTGGCTGACTGACCGGAAGGAGAGTGCGTAATGGAACGTCGTCTGAACTGGTACCAGGCCGTGGCGCAGTGCGAAGCCCGGGGTGAGCCCTATGTGCTGGTTACCGTGCTTGGCGTCACCGGCTCGGTCCCCCGGGAGCCGGCCAGCAAGATGGTGGTGACCGGCGAACACTGTTACGACACCATCGGCGGCGGTCACCTAGAGTATCGAATTTGCGCTCAGGCCCGGGAACGCCTCGCCCGCCGGGATTACACCAGTGAACTGGCTCATTTTCCCCTCGGCGCCCGCCTTGGCCAGTGCTGCGGCGGCAGTGTGTCGGTCCTGCTGGAAGCCCAGCCCGGCTGCGAACAGGAACTGGTGATCTTCGGCGCCGGCCATGTGGCCCGGGCCCTGGTATCCATACTCGGGGAGCTCCCCTGGCGGGTAACCTGGGTGGATGAGCGGGCGAACCAGTTCCCGGCACAAATTCCCGACAATATTCACATTCACCACACCGATGATCCGGTGGGTGACGCGCCCGCACTCTGCAGCGGCAAACAGGCGCTGATCCTGACCCACAAGCACCAGCTGGATTTCGATCTCTGCCGCGCCCTTCTCACGGCCGGAAACTGCGCGGGCATTGGGCTGATTGGCTCCGACACCAAGGCCGACCGCTTTCGCCAGCGGCTCGATCACCGCGGTTTCAGTGCCGAACAGATCCGTACCATCCGCTGCCCCGTGGGCCGTACCGACATTCCGGGCAAGCGCCCCATGGAGGTGGCTGTCTCCATTTGCGCGGAGCTGCTGACACTTGGGGCAAGTCCGGGTCAGCAATCCTCGCGGCGCGGGCTGCCGTGGAGGGAACTGCGCGGCCTGATTCAGAAAGACGATGCCGGAGAACTGCAGGAATGAGCCTCAAGGAACTCAACCTCGCGCCACACGAACAGGCCTATGACCTGTTCCAGTCGTGCTGTGCCGCCCCCGGCTGGATTCAGGGCATGATCGATGGTCGCCCCTACGCCAACCGCGACGACATGATCGATCATTGCCTATCACTCTGGCCCACCCTTTCCGAAGCCGACTGGCTGGCGGCCTTCGAAGCTCACCCGAAGATCGGTGACGTAAACAGCCTGCGCGCCAAATACGCCAACACCAAAGCGCTGGCCAGCGGCGAGCAGGCCGGTGCCAAGTCGGCACCCGATGAGATTCTGGCCCGATTGAAAACGGGCAACGACCAGTACCTAGAGAAATTCGGCTTCATTTTCATTGTCTGCGCCACGGGAAAATCCGCCATGGAGATGCTCACCCTGCTCGAAGCCCGGCTACCGAACACCCGGCAAGAAGAGCTGAAAAACGCCGCGAAGGAACAGGCCAAGATTACGGAACTGCGACTGGAGAAACTGGTATGACCGCCAAAAGCCCGATTACGACCCACATACTGGACCTTGGCAGCGGCAAACCCGCCACCGGTGTGACCGTCGTGCTGTATCGAGTCACTGAAGCCCGGGAGCAGCTGGTTGCCACCGGCCGGACCAATAACGACGGCCGCATTACCGACTGGTTTGCTAGCGACCTCGAAGCCGGCCAGTATCGCCTGAGGTTCCAGACTGGCGAGTGGTATCAGGCACAGGGGCTCGACACCTTTTTCCCGGAGGTAAACCTGGATTTTCAGGTCAGCGACACCGGGGCCCATTACCACGTTCCCCTGCTGCTCAACCAGTGGGGCTACTCGACCTACAGGGGGAGCTGATGGCCAACACAGCCCCTCTCCCCCTGCCCGAAGGCATCGAGGCCCATCGCGGTGCGGTACTTCACTTCCTGGACGATCCCGGTAATGACAGTGACCCGGCCAGTGGCAGCATTGAATACTTCGAGGACGGCCTGCTGCTCGTTCACGACGGCAAGGTGGCAATGGTGGGCGACGCCGAGGCACTGCTTCCCCGGCTGCCGAACGCAACCAGACTGACCGACTGGGACGGTGGCCTGCTCATGCCCGGGTTTATCGATACCCACGCGCACATGCCCCAGCTTCCGGTTATGGCCAGTTACGGCACCCAGCTTCTGGACTGGCTGGAAAACTACACCTTCCCCCACGAGAGCCGCTTTGCGGACCGGGACTGGGCCCGGACACAGGCCGATCAATTTATCCAGCTCCTGCTGGCCCATGGCACCACGTCGGGCCTGATCTTCTGTACCTCTCATCCGGCGTCCGTGGATGCCCTGTTCGAGGCGGCCGAGCACCAGGGTATGGCCATGAGCGCCGGCAAGGTGATGATGGACCGGCATGCCCCCGACACACTGACCGACACGGCTCGATCGAGTTATGACGACAGCCTGGCACTGCTAGAAAAATGGCATAACCGTGGGCGACAGCGTTACACCATCACCCCGCGATTTGCCGCCACCTCCAGTCCGGAGCAACTGGAACTGGCCGGCCAGCTTGCACAGGCTCACCCGGATGTCCTGGTACAAACCCACTGGGCGGAGAACGAGGGCGAAATCCAGTGGACCCGGGAGCTGTTCCCGGATCGTTCCAGTTACCTCGACGTCTACGACCATTATGGCTTGCTCGGCGCAAACACCGTGCTCGCCCACGGCATCCACATCGACGATCGCGACCGCCAGCGCCTGGCCGAAACCGGCAGCCGTATTGCGTTCTGCCCCACGTCCAACACCTTCCTTGGCAGCGGCCTGTTCGATCTGGCGAGTGCCCGTTCCGCGGGGGTGAAGGTCGGACTGGCGTCTGACGTGGGCGGGGGCACCAGCCTGTCCATGCTGGCCACCATGGCGGAAGCGTACAAAGTGTGCCGGCTGCGGGGCCAGACACTGACGCCCTGGCAGGCCTTCTACCTGGCGACACTGGGCAACGCGCGGGTCCTGCATCGAGACCAGGAGATGGGTAACTTCCGCACCGGACAGCAGGCAGATTTCATTGTGCTGGACCAGAGCGCATCACCCCTGCTGGCCATGAAAGCGCCCTACTGCCAGACGCTGGCCGAGACCCTGTTCAATCTGATGATCCTCGGTGACGACCGGGCCATCGCGGCAACGGCCATCAGCGGCACCATCCGGTATCGCCGGGCTACTGCGGCTCTTCCCGAATCGTCGTCCATTCCGTCCCGAAAGCCACTGAGTACCCACAAGGAATTTGAGTGATGGAAGCGTACCTCTACGAGTGGCTGGGGCTGATCGTCCGCTGGCTGCACGTCATTTTCGGCATTGCCTGGATCGGGGCGTCGTTTTATTTCGTCTGGCTGGACAACAATCTCCGGGAGCCGCCGGAATGGAAGAAGCAACAGGGCATCAAGGGGGATCTCTGGGCCATCCACGGTGGCGGCATCTACGAAGTGGCCAAGTACCACCTGGGCCCCGACCAGATGCCCACCCAGCTGCACTGGTTCAAGTGGGAAGCCTACAGCACCTGGCTCAGCGGCATGGCCCTGTTGGTTCTGGTGTACTACCTGGGCTCAACCGGTTACCTGATTGATCCCGCCAGGGCCGACATATCCACCACCACCGGTATCGTGATTGGACTGGGCACGCTGGTCGCCGTTATGGCCGTCTACGAGGCCATGATCAGAAGCCCCCTGGCCGATAATGGGAAAGTCTTTGGCCTGATGCTCTTTGGCATTCTGGTGCTGGTGGACTGGGGCCTGTTCCAGGTGTTCTCCGGGCGGGGCGCGTTCATCCATGTGGGCGCCGTGATCGGCACCATTATGGTGGCCAACGTTTTCCTGGGCATCGTCCCGTCCCAGCGCGCACTGGTCAGCGTTCTGGAACAGGGGCGTGAACCGGATGAGCGCGTCACTCGCCTGGCGGCACTGGCCAAACTGCGCTCGACCCACAACAACTACCTTACCCTGCCGGTCCTGTTCATCATGATCAGCAACCATTATCCGCTCTTGTACGGGCACCCCCATGGCTGGGCCATTCTCGCCGCCATCGGCTTCATCACGGCGTTTGCCCGCCACTACTTCAACCTGCGCCACCGCCAGATCAACCGGCCGTCCATCCTGGTGACCGCGGCCGTGATGACGGCGCTCCTGATCTGGGTGATTGCCCCGCCGGGCTCCACATCCATGGCAAAGAATGGGACCCAGGTCGACGATGCCACGGTGACCACCATCGTGGAAACCCATTGCCTGGCCTGCCATGCTGCCAACCCGAGCCATCCTGGCTTCCAGTCGGCGCCGGCCGGTGTGCGTCTGGATGAGCTGTCGCTGGTGATGACCTTCAGCGACAAAGTTCGCCAGGCGGCGGTTCTCTCCCATTACATGCCGCTGGGCAACAGCACCGGGATGACAGAACAGGAGCGTCAGCAACTGGGCCAATGGCTCGACGCCCAGCAAGCTGTGGATTAGCCCAATTCAGTGCATGGAAGCACTTGATTGCACCACCATGGTGCGCTTCGCATGAGATTTCCCAGACTGTCGGATTTGACCACTTGGTCAGATATCGCACAAAAGCCCGTTCACCGCCGTCAGCAAGCGTCGAAGGTGGGCAGGCCGGGGCTTGCTGCCTGCCTCCCAACAAAAAAGGCCGGCAGGTAAAACCCTGCCGGCCTTTTCGGTAACGTATTAAGCTTACTGCGGCAGCGTAGCCGTGATGCCCTCAACGTACCAGTTCATGCCTGCCAGCTCTTCGTTGGTCATGGTCACGCCTTCAGGCACGCGCAACTCGCCACTCTGGTCTTTCAGAGGTCCGGTGAACGGATGGAGTTCGCCCTTGTCGATGGCTTCGATGGCCGCATCGACCTTGGCCTTCTGCTCGTCGGTCAGACGATCGCTGACGCCAACAATCTGGATCACGTCCTCGGAGATACCACCCCAGTAGTCCTGAGATTCCCAGGTGCCGTCCATCACCGACTGAACGGTGTCGATGTAGTACGGTGCCCAGTCGTTAACCACCGACATCAGGTGCGCGTCACCACCGAACTTACGCATGTCGGACGCCTGGCCCACACCCCATTTGCCGCGCTTGTCAGCCGCCATCAGAGGCGCAGGGCTGTCGGTGTGCTGGACGATAACGTCCACACCCTGGTCCATCAGAGCGCTGGCGGCGTCGGCTTCCTTGGCCGGATCAAACCATGTATTCACCCAAACCACTTTGAGTTCAATGTCCGGGTTTACTTCTTTGGCACCCAGGTACACCGCGTTGATGTCGCGGATCACTTCGGGAATCGGGAAGGACGCGATGTAGCCCAGCGTGTTGGTTTCCGTCACCATGCCGGCTGCCAGACCCGTGACGTAACGCCCCTCGTAGGTCACAGACAGGTAGGTGCCAAGGTTCTCAGCACGCTTGTAACCGGTGGCATGCAGGAAGGTGATGTCCGGGAACTGCTCCGCCACCCGAGCCGTCGGGTTCATAAACCCGAAGGATGTGGTGAAGATGACATCGTTGCCGGCCTGGGCCAGACGGCGAATGGTCCGCTCAGCGTCTGCGCCTTCGCTTACGTTCTCAACGTAGGTTGTCTCCACCTTCTCACCGAAGTGCTCCTCGACGGCAAGACGACCCTGGTCATGCTGATAGCTCCAGCCGTGGTCACCAATGGGACCAACGTAAACGAAGCCGACTTTCATGGGGTCTTCCGCCATCGCACCCGCAGACAGGGCGAGGGAGGCAACTAAGGCCAGGCCGGGTTTCAGATTCATGTATACATCTCCTAAAAGGGTTATCGTTTTGCTGTTTCCGTCAGCGCGGATCACTACAAGTGTAGGAGCAAAAAGCTGGCCAAGTATTCAGGTTTTTTATTTCTCTGTTTTTATTGAATATTTTATTTAACCAGCTGCTTTGCTCCACCGGTCATCGGCACTACTTTGAGGCACAGTAAAAGCCCTACCGCACCCTGCATGAGTCCGACGAAGGAGGGCTCTCAGAGCCGCTCCCAACTCTCCACCGATGCTTGCGTCAAAGCAGGTCACAGCAACCCATCGGTTTAAACGGAAAAGTGCCGGAAAAACTGCTGCGCCGTGCGACCATTCCGGACGCCCCGCGAGGTCGCAAACTGAATCGCCTCCCGATGAAGTGTTTCCCGGTCCGGAAAATCCGGGAACAACGCATCAATGGCCTGCAGGTAGACATCCTGGGAGAAGGCATAAAAAGACAGTTGCAGCCCGAACCGATCCGCCAGCGACAACTGCTCTTCAATTGCTTCGGCCGGATGAAGCTCGCCATCGTGCCTCTCGCCTCGCAGGTTATCGGACATGAACTCGGGCATCAGATGCCGACGGTTCGAGGTGGCGAATACCCGGACATTCTCAGGAGGCAATTCCAGCGAACCTTCCAGCACGCTTTTCAGTGCCTTGTAGCCCGATTCTCCCACATCGAAGGACAGGTCGTCGCAGAAGATGACAAACCGGAAACGCAGATCACACAGGTCATCGACAATTTCCGGCAGGTTTACCAGGTCATCCTTGTCCACCTCGATCATACGCAAGCCTTCACCCTGGTAACGATTCAGCAGCGCCTTGATCAGGGACGACTTGCCAGTGCCCCTGGCACCCCAGAGCAACACGTTGTTGGAGGGCTCTCCCGCCAGAAAACGCTCGGTGTTCCTGGCCAGCGCCTGCTTCTGCCGGTCGATGCCCTTCAGGTTTTCCCACTGCACCGGATCCAGCCGTCTGATGGCGCGCAGTCCTGCCCGGTGACGCCGCCAGATCGCCGCAGGTGTGGTCACCCAGTCTATGTTTTCCATACCGCTCACTACCCTCCCGGTGCCTCATTTTTCCTTTTGGAACGTATCAGTCCCTAAGCGTTGTAGAAGGCTGTTACTGATTCTTGCCAGGGGCCAGGCCGTTAGGCAAAGGCCTGTGCACCAACTACACTGATTCCGTAACCGTGTCCAACAAATTACATAATAATGCGCGACCGCCGCTTACCCGATGATACAACCCTCTCCACTCTGCTTTGGGCGACCTGTCTGGTGCTCGCTGCACTGCTCTGGCCGTGGTCCATTGCCCAGGCGGAGGCCGTCGGTGAAAGCGATAAAATTTCGATCGGTGTGACGGCCGACAACGCCCCCTACTCGTTTCTGGAAGGCCGCGCACTGTCCGGCTATTCGGCGGACATCCTCCGGGAGATCTCGTTCAACAGCGGACTGGAATTCGAGTTCCGGGCCGGCAGCTGGCCCGAACTCTATGAGGCCTTTGTGCGTGGCGAACTCGATGCCATTGACGCCATTTCCTACCGGGGCTACCTGTCTGACAAAGTCCTGTTTACCGATCCCTATCACATCCGGCAAACCTACATGATGGAAGACAGCGGTCGCCCCACCGGCCCGATCGAATCCATCGATGACCTGAAAGCAGTCCGGCTGGGTGTTGTTGAAAGCATGTTTTACCTGCCTTATCTGGAGGACCAGGACGTCGATATGGTGACCTACGACTCCATACCCAGCATGGTGAGAGCGCTGGCCTTCGGCTGGGTGGACGTCATCATCGGGCCGCGACTCAGTCTCGAATACCATGCCGACACCGCCGGCTTCTATTTTCTGAACGTTACCGGGGCCGTACCGTTTAATCAGCGTTCCCTGGAAGATCTGCGCATCGGCGTGCAGAAGGACCAACCTGAACTCTTCGAAACCATCCAGACCGCCCTGAAAAAAATCCCGGAATCCCGAAAGGTAGAACTGCTGCGGCGCTGGCAGGAGTTTGGCGGTGCCCAGGTGGGTGACCGGCCCGCCATGCAGCTGAACGATCGGGAGCAGCGATTCCTGCAGGAGCTTGGCCCGATCCGGGTCGGCATTGTACAGGATTATGCCCCCTTCAGTTTTCGTGAGGGTGGCAGGCTGCAGGGATTTTCTGTGGATGTCATCAACCGTCTGGCGGAGATGACCGGCCTGCAGATCATCCCCGTCAGCGGACAGTGGTCCGACCTTCTGAACATGTTCCGGGAGGGCCGGATCGACATCCTGGCCAACATGTCCCTTGATCAGGAGCGCTTGTCGTTCACCCAGTTCACCGATCCCTATTACATCATTCCCAATGTCGCCTTTACCCGGGATGGCGGCGTTTCAATGACCAACATCACTGACCTGAAGGGCTACGACGTGGCTATTACCGGGGGCATCTTCTATGAAAAGGATTTGAAAAACGCTCTGGGTGACGCCGTCAAGGTTTTCACCTCTCAGGAGGCCATGTTCCAGGCGCTGGAACATGACCGGGTAGATGTAGTGCTGTCGTCCCTGCCCAATGGAAACTACTGGGTTCGACAGCTCAACATACCCGGCGTACGAATCGCCGGAGAGGTAAACTTCGAGGATCAGACCGGTGAAGACCTTCGCTTTGGCATCCAGACCAGCCTTGACCCCCTGGCTGAGATCCTCAACAAGGCAATGGCGTCCATCAGCACCACCGAAATGCGCAGTATCGAGAACCGCTGGCTTGGGGCGTCAATGGACATCAATACTCCCGGGCCCTCGAACCTGAACCTTTCGACCGAGGAACAGGCGTGGCTGGAAGCTCGTGAGTACACTCTGCCCTACTGTGTTGACCACGACTGGATGCCCTTGGAGGGCATTGACTCGGCGGGGAACCACACGGGTTTGTCCGCTGAGGCCCTGCGAATGTTCAGCGAACGGACGCAGATTCGATTCAAGCTCGTTCGCACCAAGTCCTGGCAGGAAACCCTGGAAGCAGCGCAGGAGCGAGAGTGCGACCTGCTGCCCCTGGCCATGAAAACACCCGAGCGCTCGCGCTACCTGAGTTTCACCGATCCCTATGTGCAAGTACCGAACATCGTGCTGGGGCGCATTGAAACGCCTTTCATCGAAGGATTGGGCGATCTCCGCAATAGAAAAATCGGTGTGGTGAAGGGCTACGCGTTTGCCGAGCTGCTCAAATACCGATATCCCAGTCTGAAACTGGTTGAAGTAGAGAACGAAAGCGTAGGACTCAAACTGCTGCAGGAAAATGAACTGGCCGGTTACATCACCACACTTCCCACCGCCAGTTACCACATGCAGGATCAGGGACTGGCCGACCTGAAGGTGATCGGGCGCATCCCCGCCGACTGGTCTCTGTCAGTCGCCACCCGAAACGACGAAGCGATACTTCTGAGCATCATGCAGAAAGTGGTGTCCAGTCTGTCACCAGAGGAGCGAAGGAACCTCGAAAGCTACTGGCGAGATGTTCGTATCGAGCAGTCGGTGGATTACACCGTGTTATGGCAGGTACTGGCCATTGCCCTTATTGGCGCCTCGTTGCTGGTGTACTGGAACCGAAAACTGGACCGGCTGAACCGGGAACTGGCCGTTGCCAACGATACCCTGGCACGCCTGAGCGTCACCGATGACCTCACCCAGCTTGGCAACCGCAGCTACTTTGACCGGGAATTCCGCAAAAGCTTCCAGTGGTGCCAGCGTAACGAAACCGGCCTGGCGGTGGCCATGGTCGACGCGGACCACTTCAAAGCCATCAATGATACCTACGGTCACGAAGCCGGGGATCACTGCCTGATTGCCCTGGCGGATGTCATGCGGAGGAATTTTCGCCGGGAAACCGACCGCTTATCCCGTTTTGGTGGCGAGGAATTTGTGATTTTCACCAGTTACCATCACCCGGAAGAAGTCATCGAACGGCTTGATCGCTTCCGCGAAGCGGTAGCAGACAGCGCAACCGTTTATTCCGGCAAGACCATTCATCTGACCATCAGTATTGGCCTGGCAACGGGCGTTCCCGACCCGTCGGACACCCCCGCAGAATTCCTGCGACTGGCGGACCAGGCGTTGTATCAGGCCAAACAGAATGGCCGGAACCGACTGGAGGCTCGCGCCGTCAAAGAATAGGCGGTTCCAGAGCCCCCGATAACAACAAGGAGCGCACCATGGCACGCATTTATGACGACAACTCGTTGTCCATTGGCAACACCCCGCTGGTTAAACTGAACCGAGTTAACGAAGGCGCCACCATCTGGGCCAAGATCGAAGGCCGTAACCCCGCGTATTCGGTCAAGTGCCGCATTGGCGCCGCCATGATCTGGGACGCCGAAAAACGCGGCGCGCTCACACCCGGGATGACCATCATCGAACCCACCAGTGGCAATACCGGCATCGCCCTGGCGTTCGTTGCCGCGGCCCGCGGCTATAAACTGGTGCTGACCATGCCGGCATCCATGAGCCTCGAGCGTCGAAAGGTGCTCAAGGCACTGGGTGCAGAACTGGTTCTGACCGAGCCGGCAAAGGGCATGCCCGGGGCCATTGCCAAGGCAGAAGAGATTTTCTCCAGCGACCCGGATAACCATTTCCTGCCCCAACAGTTCCAGAACCCGGCCAACCCCCGTATCCACGAGGACACCACCGGCCCGGAGATCTGGAACGACACCGACGGGGAGATAGATATTTTCGTGTCCGGCGTCGGGACAGGCGGTACGCTGACTGGCGTGTCCCGCTACATCAAGGGAACCCGCGGCAAGAAGATCACCACCGTGGCCGTTGAACCGGCAGACTCCCCCATCATCACCCAAACACTGAACGATGAAGAGCTCCAACCCTCCCCCCACAAAATCCAGGGCATCGGAGCAGGTTTCGTGCCGAAAAACCTGGATCTGGAGATGGTGGACCAGGTGGAAACCGTCACCAACGAAGAATCCATGGACATGGCCCATCGCCTGATGCAGGAGGAAGGTATCCTGTGCGGTATTTCCTGTGGCGCCGCCGTGGCCGCGGCGGTGCGCGTTGGCCAGCAGCCGGAGCACAAGGGCAAAAACATCGTGGTGGTACTACCGGACTGCGCCGAGCGTTACCTGTCGTCGGCTTTGTTTGCCGATCGGTTTGGGGATCTGGAGAACAAACAGTAGGCTCTCGCCACTGTTCTAATTGCACACAACGAAGCGCGCTGCGATCTGGAAATCGCAGCGCTTTCGCAGATTACATTTTCCAGGCTAAACCGCCTTGATGATGAGCGCGGCTGCCGCATGGAGTCCCTGGGTGCCAACCTTCACCGGAACCGGCCAAGCCGCGACCAGCCGATCCAGGACTTCAGACAGCACACACATGGAAACAGCAAGAGGGCTTCGGCGGCGGTTCGGGATGTTTCTGGAGCCGGCTTGGGACCAAAGCTGCGTCAGCGGAACACATGCCGCCAAGCAGGGCCTGTCACCAGAATGCGCAATGCGTCGTTTACCGGCGCTTCGGTGTCCAGGCCCAGATCATCGCCAGCTCGATGGGCTCCTTGCCCTCACTGTCTCGGATAGTCACCGGCACAGTCACCTCGCCCTTGTCCTCCATGCGAATCCGCTCGCGCTGCTCAGCCGTCAGGTAAGCCTCGACGGTCATGTCTCCCTTGGCCCGACGGGTATATTCGGCGTGGGCAGTCTTGATCACGGGAACCTTGTCATCCGACACATTCATGCCCACCAGAAACCCGGTAGCGGACTCGGCCAGCAACAGGGAAGCAACGGCATGGACACCGCCAATGTGATTCTGTACCCGACGCTTGTTGACCAGACGGATCACGCAGCGGTCGTGATCCAGCGACTCAATACGAATGCCTGCGGTGCCGGTAAACGGAACCACCTTGCCGAAAAACAGGGTCAATGCCCGGGACCGGGCAAACTCGGGCAAGGTGTTAATCTTGTCCACAATACCAGACAGCTTATTGGTGCCAGCCATAAATAAATCCCCATAAAAACAGCTTTTTGGCTCCGGACGATACCCCATTCCCCGGCGTAAAGGAACGCCCGGTCATGACGGGATGAAAGCAGGCCGGTATACTCAGCAAGACTTCTGTGGGATACCGCACTGACCGATAAGGAGATGGAAATGAGTGACCTGAAAGCCCAGTTTGATGAGGCCGTTAACTACATCCAGACAGCCGAAGGCGATTTTCAGCCGTCAAACGAAATGAAGCTTGAGTTTTATGCTCTGTACAAGCAGGCCACCGAGGGCGACGTGTCTGGTAAACGTCCGGGCATGATGGATTTTGTGGGCCGTGCAAAATACGACGCTTGGGAAAAGCTCAAAGGCCTGTCCAACGAGGACGCCATGCAGCAGTACATCGATAAGCTCAACGCCCTGAAGTAATCCTGCCGGATCCCGGCTGCCCCTGCCGGGATCCAACCACAACTGCCATTTTTGCGTCCGCTAAACGTTTGTCATAGAATCCGCGGCATATAATAAAAACGCACAACAAGCACGACAGAGATCTACCATGGAGAATACCCAAGCGCTGGACCAATCCCAGCCGGGCCTTTCAAAGCGCGTCAAAAAAGCCATTGAACGTCAGCAGCTGAGTCAGCGAACCGAACAAAGTTACCTGCACTGGATTACCCGATTCATCACATTCCACGATTGTCAGGATCCAGAGATGCTGGCCGAGGAGGAGCAGCACGCATTTCTGCGCTATCTGGACGAACGAGCCCAGGTATCGAGGGCAAGGCTGAATCAGGCGAAACAGGCACTCGTCTTTTTCTACGAGGATGTTCTGGACAAGGTCGAGTCAAGGGATACGGCTGCAGCTTGAGGCAGCCCTGCCTTCAGTGCGGCCTAGCGCTCCATCATATTGATATTCTGGTTTTGGATGGTTCGGTTCTGCGGCAAGCGAAGTTGGAAGCCCGTGGTGTGATTGACGCCCGGAATTGATTTCGGGTTAGCAAATTGGAATTCCACGGGAACCTCGGAACGGCCAAGATCGGTTCGGCGATCCCGTGGCTCCAATGCCAGCGGATCCAGATAGAAATCGTCGTCCGTTGCTGGTTTCACTGGCACACCGGCAGCCGGCGCCGACAGCCCACCTTCAATCACCGTATCCGCCAGCGCGTCCTCCTCTATGGAACGAAACGGGATGGTATCGATGGTTGAACGCTCTTCGTACTCAAACACCCCATCGTCAACGAAAGGGCTCTCACTCTGAGCAATTGCGATAACCGAGCAACCGAATAAGCCGGCAATCAGTCCCGATTGCCAAAGTCGGTTTCTACTCCTACGTGACCGTTGTTCTGTGTCCTGTTCCATGACTCAATCCCTGGCTGACAATTCCCTTCAAGCCTAGCATGCCAATTTCCGGACATATTATCGCCTCAGCGGCCAGAATGCTCAAAAAAGCGTCAACGATGTGACGCTTTTCACCCAAGCCGATCCGGTGACTGGTATCGAATCGCCGAAATCACCACGGTTTTCCATCCTTCCGGAGTGCGTACACTGACCTCATCGTCCAGGCGCTTTCCAATCAGCGCCCGGGCCATAGGCGAGTTGATACTCAGATAACGTCTGGTCAAATCAAACTCGTCAGCGCCGACCAATCGATATTCCTGCTCCTCACCCGACTCCTCTTCGATCGTTACCCAGGCACCGAAGAACACTTTCTCCTGATCATCAGGCAAACGGTCAACCACCGTGACTTCTTCCAGGCGCTTACTCAGAAACCGAACCCGGCGATCGATCTCCCGCAACTGTTTCTTGCCGTATATGTATTCGGCATTCTCGGAGCGGTCACCCAATGCGGCCGCTTCTCGCACAGCCTGGGTCACTTCAGGCCGTTTCGTTTTCCACAAATACTGCAATTCCTCGCGCAGGGCCCGTTCACCTTCCGGCGTGATATAGCGCGGCCGATTGCCGCCGGCGTTTGATGTGTTACTCATCAATCCTGACCTTGTTCTGGGTACCGAAAATGCGGGCAAAAAAAACCCCGTAATCCACGGGGTAAGGCTAGCGCTGTGCTGGAGGGGTAAGCAAGAAACCTAGAGTTCTCGCTTTGGTGAGTCCAGTATCTATTATGCACAGCCAGCGTTACCGCCGAATGGCTCATTGATTACCTTTTAGACAGAGATTAGCTAATGTGGAAGGAAATTAGGTTGCACACTCTAGGGACCAGAGTTAGGTTGCGGGATAATTGATCTTCCACGCTTGTCTGTCACGGAGTTTCCCGATGAACACCCAGAAATTACTGAACCTTGCCCTCGAGGGCATCGACAACCTCGGCTATCACCTCGATCAGTTCGGTGTCACCGGTAAGGTTAACCGACACAACATCGCGGCCTTTCTGGCGGCAGAGCAAAAGCATCTTGAGGGCGAATGGGACAGCCTGCAGGCCAAGTTCGGTCGCCGTCGTTCCCAGGTTGAGCAGCTTACCCATGGGTTGGAAAGTCGAGCTGAAAGCCTGATCGCCCCTGTACTGGAGCGGGTTAACAGCTTCCGCGCCAAGTCCTGATATCAACCGTCACTGGTTTCAGCCGGGTGGCGGGTTTCAGAGTTGCCCGCCGGCGCGGGCAACTCGGCTGACGTTGTCTTGATGCGCTTTCGTACGCCGGTGAATGCCGGCATATGCACGGATACCGTCAAACCTGGCGGATTTTTACCTGGATAGGTATCGGTCAGGACAATCTGGCCCTGATGAATCTCCGACACGGCACTGACGAGGCTCAAACCCAGGCCATTGCCGGGGAGCGACCGGCTTTTGCCCACCCGGTAAAAGCGCTGGAATATCTGGTCCTTCTCTTCATCCGGAACACCAATCCCGGTGTCACTGACCTCAAACACCGCATCACCACCGGACTTCCTTACCACGACGCCTATCGTGCCTTTTTCCGGCGTGTACTTGATCGCGTTGTCGATAAGATTGCTGACCATCTGGAACAGCAAATCCCGGTCGCCCTCGATCATCACGCCTTTTTCCAGTTGCTGCTCGAACACCTGATCCTTGTCTTCTGCCAGCGCCTCGTAAAGTTCGCAGGCGTCAGTGACCAGCTCATCCAGCGACACCACCTTCATGTCGGCAGTGTTGCCGCGGGTTTCCAGGCGGGCAATCCGTAACAACGCATTGAAAGTAGACAGCAGCTGATCCGCCTCTGCAACGGCTCGACCAGCCTGCTCCCGGGCTTCGTCGTTGTCTACCGACAACAAGGTATTCTCCAGCTGGTTACGCAGGCGGGTCAGCGGCGTGCGCAGGTCATGGGCAATGTTATCGGAGACATGCCGAATACCTTCCATGAGATACACGATACGGTCGAGCATCCGGTTAAGGTTGTCGGCCAGCTGATCAAAATCGTCATCCGTGCCCCGGGTAGGAATCCGCAACGACAGGTGGCCATTCATGATCCGGCGGGAGGTGTTGTTGATGACCTCAATTCGGCGAGTGGTGCTTCGGCTCATCAGGAACCCGCCCAGCAGAGCCAGCGCCAGAGTGATGCCCATCCCCCAGTTGATGGCGGTTTCAATAACCCGCTTCAGGCTGGTGAGATCATCCACATCCCGTCCCACCAACAGGCGCAAACCGCCCTGCACTTCAAAGATCCGGGCACGGGCAAGCCGTTGCGGCCCACTCCAGCCAACACTTTCGTCGAGGGTAAAGTTGATCCAGCCGCTTTCCGAGCGCGTGCCCTGAGGCCAGGATTCGATGTTTCCCGCCAGCTTCAGGAAGTCGTCGGTCGTCAGGAGATAAATGGATTTGGCGTTGGGGTCGCGGGCCACGCGTTCACGGATGATGGTAATCAGACCATTCACGCCCCGGCCCCGATACTGCTCGGCCAGCCCGGCCACTTCCGCCTCGATGGTTTCATCAGTCTGGGCGGTCATGAACCCGGCCGTTCGCCAGTATATGAATGCGAGCAACAGAAAGACCGAGGTGGCAAACACCACCATGTAAAGAAGGGCAAGCTGGAAGGAAGACGTCCGAAGCTGGCTAAGCAGTTTCACGAAGCATGTACCCGGCACCGCGTACGGTTTGCAGCAGGGGTGTGTCGAACTCCTTGTCGATCTTTGCCCGCAGACGACTGATGTGTACGTCAATCACGTTGGTCTGGGGATCGAAGTGGTAATCCCACACCTTCTCCAGCAACATGGTCCGGGTAACCACCTGGCCGGCATTCCGCATCAGGTATTCCAGCAACCGGAATTCCCTGGGCTGAACATCAATGTTTTGCCCGGCTCGCTTGACGGTTCGAGCCAGCAGATCCATTTCCAGATCCGCGACCCGCAGAACCGTTTCCGTCTCCGCTGCCTGACGGTTCCGACGGACCAGGGACTCAATACGTGCGAGCAGTTCCGTAAATGAGAAGGGCTTGGTCAGGTAATCATCCCCACCACCGCGCAGGCCTTCAACACGATCATCCACATCTCCCAGGGCGCTCAGAATAAGCACGGGCACCTGATTCCCGGTGGCTCGGACCGTCTTGATAATTGACAGGCCGTCCATACCCGGAAGCATGCGGTCGACGATCATGATGTCGTATTCCTCACTGGCCGCCATCATCATGCCTTCCTTGCCATCGGCAGCATGATCAACAACAAAATCAGACTCCCTGAGCCCCTTCACCAGATAATTGGCTACGTCCTGGTCGTCTTCGATTACCAGCGCTTTCACCGGCCTATCCTCCCGATATCGGATTACGTTCAATGGCAACAAGGGTACGAAGAACTCCGGAATCCGGCCAGTTACCATCTTGTAAGAGGGTGTCGCCTAAAGCGACGGGCGAAATCAGCCCTCCAGCCACCCCAGACTGGCCCCGGTATCGCCCGAAGGCCGGTATTCTGCGCTGACCCAGCCGTCGTAATCCAGCCGATCAATGGCGGCAAAAACATTCGAAAAGTTAATCTCTCCGGTGCCCGGCTGGTGGCGCCCCGGGTTATCGGCGAACTGGATATGACCAATCCAGGGCAGCAGACACTCCATGGACCGGATAAGATCACCTTCCATGATCTGCATGTGGTACAGGTCATACTGCAGACGCACATTGTCGGCATCCACCGCCTCCATCAGGGCGAGGACTTTTCCGGAGGTGTCCAGCACAAATCCCGGCATGTCCACCCGGGAATTGATGGCTTCCAGGCACAGGGTGATGCCTTCCGCGGACAGCTTTTCGGCCGCATAACTCACGTTGGCCTGCAACGTCTGCCACGCGTCTTCCTCTGACAACGATGGGGGTCGAAGACCCGCCAGACAATTCACCTGCCGACAATCCAGTGCCCGAGCGTATTCTATGGCCTGGTCTACGCCTTCACGAAACTCCGCCACCCGGTCTGGCAGACAGGCGATGCCCCGCTCCCCGGCATCCCAGTCACCGGGCGGCAGGTTGAAGAGCACCTGGGTTAGCCCATGGTCCTTGAGGAGAGAAGCAAGCTGCTCCTTCTGGTAGGGATAGGGAAACAGGTATTCCACGCCCTCAAAGCCCGCATTCCTGGCATGAGCAAAGCGCTCGGTAAACTCGAACTCCGTGAACAGCATAGACAGGTTGGCAGCAAATCGCGGCATAACGCTACTCCTTAGGCCCCCGGCCAATGGATCCCATCAAAGCACCGTTCAGGTGCTCCAGTTCCAGAAGCAGGCCACTGTGGTCGACGTCGCTATGGCCATTGGCCACCAGGGACAAATATTCATTATGGACCTGCTGGGCCAGTGGCAGGGTCAAGCCTTCAGCCCGGGCTTCATCAAGAATCATCCGCATGTCCTTGAGTTGGATCCGTGCCGGTGCGCCAGGCGCGAAATCCCGGTCAATCATGCGCTGACCATGCAGCTCCAGTATCCGGCTGCCGGCGAAGCCGCCCATCAACGCTTCGCGCACGGCAGCGGGGTCGGCGCCACCTTTCGCCGCCAGCAACAGCGCCTCGGATACGGCACCGATGGTAATTCCGACAATCGCCTGGTTCGCCAGCTTGGCCAGCTGCCCTGAGCCAACGGGTCCAATTCGAGTACAGCGTCCAAGGGGGGCAAACACCGGTTCGGCCCGGGCAATGCTCGTCTCATCACCACCAGCCATGATGCTCAGTCGCCCTTCGGCAGCACCCACCGTTCCCCCCGATACTGGGGCATCAATATAGTGCCCACCCTGAGCCTCCACCAGCTTGCCATGGCGACGGGCCACCGTCGGTGTTACGGAGCTCATGTCGATCACCAGGGTGTCGGGCCTGATCGCCTCAATCGCCCCCTGACCAACGAGCACCTGTTCGACGACGTCGGTGTTCTCCAGCATGGTGATAACCACATCCGCCTCGGCCACCGCCTCGGCAGGAGAAGTTGCAAGAACGGCTTCTTGGGAAAAAGGCTCACACTTGGCAGCGGTCCGGTTCCAGAGCGTCATGGAAAAGCCGGCATTCAGCAGGTTACGGGTCATGGGGGCGCCCATCAGGCCGATTCCAAGAAACGCTATACGGGCAGTGGCGGTGGTCGTCATGAAAGCTCTCGCAGGGCTATGGCGTTATTGAAATGTGCTTGATTATACAAACAAAAACGCCACCAACCGGAAGGGTGGTGGCGTTTTCGATCATCGACGGATCAAACCCTGACTGGCGTTACATCACGCCGCGTCATCGATTTGCTTCCGGATCTTCTTCATGGCGTTTTTTTCCAGCTGGCGAATCCGCTCTGCTGAAACACCGTATTTATCGGCCAGCTCATGCAAGGTGGACTTGCTTTCGGACAACCAGCGTTCCCGCAGAATGTCCTGACTGCGCTCGTCGAGGCTGCTCAGCGCCTCCATCAGGCGGCTGTTGGAATCCTCAGTCCAGTCGGCCTTCTCCAGCTGAGTGGCCGGGTCTGCCCGACGATCCTCCAGATAATAGGCTGGCGCCTGATACGCGGATTCATCATCGTCATCCATTGGCCCGTCGAAGGAGGTGTCCTGAGAGGCCAGACGACCTTCCATTTCACGAACCACTTTCGGTTCAACACCCAAGTCCGCCGCCACGGCCTTCACTTCCTCGTGGTTCAACCATGCCAGACGCTTCTTCTGACTACGGAGGTTAAAGAACAACTTGCGTTGCGACTTGGTGGTAGCAACTTTTACGATGCGCCAGTTGCGCAGGATGAATTCGTGAATTTCGGCTTTGATCCAGTGCACGGCGAAGGAAACCAGCCGGACACCATACTCCGGGTTGAACCGCTTTACGGCTTTCATCAAGCCCACATTGCCTTCCTGAATCAGGTCGGACTGGGCCAAGCCATAACCGGAATAGCTGCGCGCAATGTGAATCACGAAACGCAGGTGGGACATAACGAGCTGACGGGCTGCTTCAACGTCGCCCTCGTAGTGAAGTTTTTCTGCCAGCTCGCGTTCTTCATCGACTGAGAGCACCGGAATGCTCGATACAGCCTGAACGTAAGACTCGAGATTTGCACCTGGAACCAGTTTGTCGACCAGCTGTAAACTCGTACCCATACTTTGACCTCCGAACCAGACAGCCGATAAATATAACAACTAAGTTTTCGACCGCCAAGAACCTGATAAGTTCCCGACCCACCCGCAAAAACGGTACAAATTCAACGACCTGAGGGGATCGACTTGGTTTTGGTTGTTCTCGACACTACTCGATGAATCCTGCTGCTCTCAATACGGTTTTTCCGTTATCAGGCTCATCCGCCGGTAATTTCTCCCGGCTCAATGTCGTCCATATGACGCTTGACCGCCAGCCAGGCTCCTAGCCAGCCTAGCACCATTGCGGCAATTATCAATGCGAGCCCGCCGACAAGTCCCGGACCGGACAGAGAGAATTCCGTCCGGTACAGGTCGGCGAGACGTTCGATCGGACCGCTCAGCCACCAGAGCGACACCTCCAGCACAATCCAGGCAAGAATTCCGCCGCCAAGACCAAACCAGGCGCCAGTGTACAGGAAGGGTCGACGCACAAACGCTTCCGTCCCGCCCACGAGCTTGGCGACCAGAATTTCATCCCGCCGGCTCTCTATCGCGAGACGCACCGTATTGCCAATCACCAGCACCACCACGGCGGCCAGCAACAGGGACAGCACCCAGACCGCTCGCACCAGCAGATCGGTGACCGCATTCAGGCGCTGAAGCCAGCCAAGATCCACCTGAACACGCTCAATACCTTCGATGGCCTCGATGAAACGGATTAACCCCTGCATTCCCGCTTCGGACCGGGCACTGGCTTCCGGGGTAATCAACAGGGCATGGGGCAGCGGGTTCTCATCCAGGAAATCCAGCGCATCCTCAAGGCCCGACGACACCCGGAATTCCCTGAAGGCGTCATCACGATTGACCAGTTCGACCGCGTCGATTCGGCCATCCGAAGCGACCCGCCCGGCAATCGCCTCGGCGTCCTCCAGGGGCGACTCAAGCTCGACGTAGGCCGTTAGCCGGGCACTGCTGTCCCAACCGGCACTGACCCCTTCCAGGCTGCTCAGCAACAGTAACAACGCCACAGGCAGTGCCAGGGCCACACCGATGACCGCCCAGGTCATCAAGCTGGCAACGGGGCTTCGCCACAAACGCTCCGCACTGTCCCGGGCGACCTTGCGATGGTGATTGACATAGCCTTCCATCAATTGACGCCCGGCCGACCTGGACACTCTGGCGCCCCGGCTCACTTCGTGTTTGCGCTGGGACTCAGGCACCATGAACACCTCCCTGGAATGGCGTGCCGCCAGAAACCAGGCGACCGTGATCCAGCGTCAGGGTCCGGTGTCCCATCTCGTTGATCAGTGCGATATCGTGGGTGGCAATCAGTACGGTCACGCCCACCTGGCTGAACTGACTGAAAAGATTCATGATATCGGCGGACAGCTCAGGATCGAGGTTACCGGTCGGCTCATCCGCCAGCAGCACCGGTGGCTTGTTGACCACCGCCCGGGCAATACCCACCCGCTGCTGCTCACCGCCGGAGAGCTGGATGGGGTTCATTTTTTCCTTGCTCAGCAACCCGACCTTATCGAGTGCTGCCCGCACCCGGCGGCCCGCCTCTTTTGGCGGTACGCCCATGACTTCCAGCGGCATGGCCACGTTATCGTAGACCGTCCGGTCGAACAGCAGCTGGTGATTCTGAAATACCACGCCGATGTGCCGGCGCATGTAGGGAACCTGCCGCTTGGGCAGTTTGTTCAGGAGTTGCCCCCCGACAACAAGTTCTCCGGCGCTGGGACGCTCCATCACCATGATGAGTTTCAGCAAAGTACTTTTTCCGGCCCCGGAGTGACCAGTCAGAAACGCCAGCTCACCCCGGTCCAGCCGGAAGTTAACCTGACGCAGGGCAGTATGGTCACTGTCGTACCGCTTGGTGACCTGACGAAACTCAATCATGGGCGGCTACTACTCCAAAAAGCCGGCGTTTAGTCAAACAGTGCTTCCACAAACGTTTCCGCGTCGAAGCTGCGCAGGTCATCCACCTGCTCTCCCACACCGATGAAGCGGATCGGAAGCTGCAACTGACGGGCAATGGCAAATACGATACCGCCTTTTGCCGTGCCGTCCAGTTTCGTCAATGTAATACCGCTGACGCCCACCGCCTGCTGGAACACCTGGGCCTGACTCAGGGCATTCTGCCCGGTACCCGCATCCAGCACCAACATGACCTCATGGGGTGCCGAGTCATCGAGCTTTTTCATGACTCGCACAACTTTTTCCAGCTCGTTCATCAGGTTGTCTTTGTTCTGCAAGCGCCCGGCGGTATCAGCAATCACCACATCGGCGCCTCGGGACTGGGCCGACTGGATGGCATCGAAGATGACCGAGGCACTGTCGGCACCCGTTTGCTGGGCCACAACCGGCACATTGTTACGTTCACCCCACACCTGCAGCTGCTCCACCGCCGCCGCCCGGAAGGTGTCGCCGGCCGCCAGCATGACGGACTTGCCTTCGCTCTGGAATTTCTTGGTCAGCTTGCCGATGGTCGTGGTTTTGCCCACGCCGTTGACACCCACCATGAGAATGACATAGGGCTTCTTGCCCGCATCGACGGTCAGCGGCCTGGTAACACCCTCAAGAAGCCCACGCAGCTCGCCCTGCAGCGCCTTTCGCAGAGCTTCACCATCCTTCAGCTGGTTGCGCTCCAGCTTGTCGGTGAGAGAGTCGATGATTTCGGACGTGGCAGTTACGCCAACATCTGCCGTGAGCAGAGAGGTCTCGATTTCTTCCAGCAAGTCTTCATCGATCTTCTTGCCCACCGAGAACAGGTCTGCCAGGCCACCCGTCAGGCTCGCCCGGGTTTTCCCCAGGCCCTGCTTGATCCGCTCGAAAACACTGACCTGAGGCTCTGGCTCAGGTTCGGGCACCGGCTCAGGCGCTGGGGCCGGCTCAACCTCGGCTGGCGCCTCGACAATTTCGGGTGTTTCGTCAACGGCTGCTTTAACGTCTTCCGCCGGGGCCTTCGCCTGCGGCTGCTCGGGCTCAACGCCTCGCGCAACGTCCGGTTTGCGCTGTGGGACCGGCTTCGGTCTCGGCGCACGGCGACGATTGCCAACGATATCCAGGACAAAAACAAGGACAAGAAGGGCCAGGAGGCCGACTGAAATCCATTCTGCCGTCATAGAGTCATTACCATCATTCTGAATGGGCGGGACAAAGAAAGGGCGTATTCTAACAGACTGTCCCGGGCAAGTGGGGAGCGCGCGTTATCACCCACAACCGCCTTTCGGCTACCATTTGCCCAGAAACAGCCCCGACGGCAAAGCCAAACCAGATACCAGGAGTGCACCCAGTATGGCGCGCAGAAAATCCGCCCGACCTCAGCGCAACACCGGCCAAAGCCACAGCAAGGCCAAAGCCACTGGCACGGGCGAACTGAGGATTATCGGCGGTGACTGGCGGAGCCGGAAGGTCCGCTTCCCCGATGCGGGCGGCGTTCGGCCAACACCGGCAAGAACCCGGGAAACCCTGTTCAACTGGCTGAACTTTCAGGTACCCGGCAGCGCCTGCCTGGATCTGTTTGCCGGTTCGGGGGCACTGGGACTCGAAGCCCTGTCACGGGGCGCATCCAGCACCACCTTTGTTGATCACACTGCGGAACTGGTACAGGCACTCAGAAGCAACCTACGGCTGCTGGAGGCAACGTCAGCAGAAGTGATTTGCGCCAGTGTGGACAGCTTTCTGGACCAGCCGGCCCGACAGGCTTTCGATATCGTGTTTATGGACCCACCGTTCCGGCAGGGTTGGCTGGACACGCTGTTACCGTCACTGAGTGGGCAGGGATGGGTCAAGCCCGGCGGCTGGGTGTACGTGGAGCATGAAAGCGAACTGGCAACACCAGCAACGCCTCCGGACTGGCACCTGCACCGGCAGAAGACCGCCGGGCAGGTGAGCTACAACCTGTATCGGGTTCAGGAAGCAGGGCGCAGTGAGTAGGCCCGCAGGTGTGCGGCGAACTCTTCCAGATAGCGAATGCCACTGGCCTCCGCTTCCTTACACCACTGCATCAGCGCCTGCAGCTTGTCCTGGGGCTTGAGCCCCCGCTGCCGCCAGAGCGCCTGGAGTTCATGACTCTTGTCGTAGATTTGCCGCAGGATCTCGTGCTTCTCGAGCACGGATTCAAGGGTTTCCTGTTCCCGGGGGTGAATCAGCGAGGCCTCCCGTGACAGCAGCTGACGCAGCTTCCGGTAACGGGGGCGAATGCCCTCATCCATCAACGCCTTCTGCTGGCGAAGAACCGGTTCCATCACCCGCTTGCGGTACTGGCGCATGATGTCGAAACGGTTGTTGGCAATCGCCTGCACGGTTTCCACATCCACCTCCTGCTTGCCCGGGACATGATGGGCAATCGGACGGTAGCCTTTCGGAGTGGCCAACCCGAACAACTGGAACAGGCGAATGTAGCCCCAGCCGATGTCGACTTCATACCAGCGCCGGGACAGCTTGGACGAGTTCGGATAGGTATGGTGGTTGTTATGCAGCTCTTCACCACCAATAAAAATACCCCAGGGAGAAATATTGCGAGCGTTATCGGCGCATTCGAAGTTGCGGTAACCAAACCAGTGACCCAGCCCGTTAATGACGCCTGCCGCCCATACCGGCATCCACATCATCTGCAGGGCCCACATCCAGATACCGTGCACGCCAAACAGGGCAAGGTCGATGACTGCCATCAGCACAATGCCCAACATCTTGTATTTGCTGTACACATTACGCTCGACCCAGTCCTCGGGCGTGCGCTGGCCGTATCGCTCCAGGGTTTCCGGAGTAGCGGCATCGGCGTAGAGCTCGGCCCCTTCCAGCAAGACTTTTCTGATGCCCAGAACCACCGGGCTGTGGGGATCGTCTTCGGTTTCGCACTTTGCGTGATGCTTGCGGTGGATGGCAGTCCACTCTTTGGTGTTCTGTGCCGTGGTCAGCCACAGCCAGAACCGGAAAAAGTGCTTCAGTGCCGGATGAAGGTCCAGCGAGTTGTGAGCCGAATGGCGATGCAGGTAAAGCGTCACACTGATAATGGTGACGTGGGTCATGCCCAGCAGCACCAGGATCATCTGCGTTACCGAAAGATCCAGCAGTCCGTTAAACCACATACATATTCCTCAATCGTAAATCATGGCTGGTGAACTTCGGCGTTTGCCATTGCAAGCCCTTCCTGCAGGCATGAGAACCAAACCAGCGTGGCCACTTTAGCGTACAGATGTTCGCCGGAACAACCGAAGTTAAACATCGTTTTGTTACCAATTACACCGATTGCCCCAACTTTGTGACTGTGCTCATATTGCCAATCTTGGAACCAGCCCCGGAGAACCCTGACGTGCCCGAACTGCCCGAAGTCGAAACCACCCGCAGAGGCATCGCCCCGCACTGCGAGGGGCAGGTCATTTCCGCCGTGACCGTTCGCAACCCCAGCCTTCGGTGGCCGGTACCGAGCGATCTTGCCGAACGAGTCAGCGGCAAACGCATCCAGAGCGCGGATCGCCGGGCCAAGTACCTGCTCATTCATCTGGAGGATGGCACCCTCATCATCCATCTGGGCATGTCCGGCAGCCTGAGGGTCATCACCGACAACGCGCCGCCCATGACCCACGATCACATCGACCTGACGCTGGAATCCGGAACCGTGCTCCGATTCAACGACCCACGCAGATTCGGCTGCTGGCTCTGGACCGACTCTGTGGACCGCCACCCGCTCATCGAAAGCCTTGGGCCAGAACCTCTATCAGAGGCATTCAACGGCGAGTTGCTGTTCCAGCGTTCCCGCTCGAAAAAGACGCCCATCAAGAACTTTATTATGGACAATCATGTCGTCGTTGGCGTCGGAAATATTTACGCCAACGAAGCCCTGTTCAAAGCGGGCATTCACCCCAGACGGCAGGCTGGTCGCATCAGCCTTGACCGGTACCGACGTCTGGCCGAAGCGATCCGGGAAACCCTGAGCGCCGCCATCCTGATGGGAGGCACGACACTGAGGGATTTCGTTAACAGCGATGGCAAGCCCGGTTATTTCGCCCAGGTATTGCTGGTGTATGGCAAAACCGGCTCACCCTGTACCCAATGTAACACGCTTCTCAAGGAAATCCGGATGAACAACCGATCAACGGTGTACTGCCCGCGCTGCCAACGCTGATTTGCCGACACAGTTTGCAACGTAAAAGTCGTTGAAAATACTGAAACATGCTTCATAGTTAACGAAGAATCTGACGCCAATCTCTACCATACCAAGGCACACAGAACGCTCGGCCCGGCACCCTCAGGGGCTTGAGCCAAAACGTTGAGGAGACCAACAATGACACAAAAACTATCTCGCACGCTCATCGCCGCTGTGGCTGCCTGCCTGCTGGCTTTCTCATCCATCGGTCACGCCCGGGCCATCGATGAATCTCCTTCCGCCCTGGCCATGACCGGCGATGCCCTGTTTGCCCGCCCGGTACTATTCGCCACGACACTTGTGGGCGGGGCGGTGTACCTGGTCTCCCTGCCGTTCTCCCTGCTCGGTGGCAACGCCGATGAAGCCGGCGAAACCCTGTTCCTCGGCCCCGCCCGCGCGACCTTCGTTCGCTGCCTTGGTTGCGCGCGTTCTGGCCGCAAAGACGAGCAGGCAAGCTACGCGTCCAACTGATATCCCCGGACAGACGTCCGTAATATCCCAACTTGTCAGAAGGCGGGATCTCCGGCAGCCTGAAGAAAATTCTTCAGGCTGTTTTTTTTATGGTGAACTGGTCCTCTCTGAACACAGTGTTTCTCGACATGGATGGAACGCTGCTGGATCTGCATTTCGACAATCACTTCTGGCTTGAGCACCTGCCTCTGCGCTATGCGGAGCAGCACAACCTTGCTCCCCAGGAAGCGAAAGACCGGCTGATCCCCATGATCATGGCGGAACGCGGTTCGCTGAACTGGTACTGCACCGATTACTGGAGTGAACGGCTCAACCTGGACATCACCGCCCTGAAGGCAGAAGTAGGCGAACGGATCGGTTATCGCCCGCACGTGGTTGAGTTCCTGCAAACGTTGAAGGCAGGCAGGCTCCACTCGGTGATTGTCACCAACTGCCACCCGGATCCGCTGGCGCTCAAGCTCGAGCGCACAGGGCTGGCCGACCATGTGGAGGGGATCGTCTCCAGCCATCAGTTCGGTAAAGCCAAGGAAGATCCCGAGTTCTGGCAGGATCTGCAGAATGCCGTTCCCTACAATCCCGCCTCAACACTCATGGTGGATGACAGCCTGCCGGTGCTGGAAAGCGCCCGCCGGGCCGGCATTGGCCAGTGCCTGGCGATCCTCGCCCCGGACAGTCAACAGGCACCGCGGCCAGCACATAGCGAGATCCCCGGCATTCGCCATTTCGATGAGATTCTGCCGGGACTTCGCCGGCAACAGTCTCTGCAATCGGCCCGTTGAGCAGGTTATAATCCGGGCATAACCCCATCAGGTGAGGAGACATGGCGGCAACGGCTAACGACCCGCGGGTCCGACTCGACAAATGGCTCTGGGCAGCGCGCTTTTACAAGACCCGCACGCTGGCCAAGGAAGCCATTGAGGGCGGCAAGGTGCACTACAATCATCAACGCAGCAAACCCGGCAAACTGGTCGAAACCGGAGCGACCGTCACCCTTCGCCTGGGCTGGATGGAAAAGGTGATTGTGATCGACGCTATCAGCGACCGTCGCCGGGGCGCACCGGAAGCCCAGAAGCTCTACCACGAAACCGAAGAAAGTGTGAAAAAACGCGAAGAACTGGCGTGGCAACGCAAAACCATGCAGGCCGCCCAGCTTCCACCGGCCCGTCGGCCGTCCAAAAAGGACCGGCGCGATATCCAGCGGTTCCGCGAACAGAACAACCTTTGAATTCCGATAAGCGCCAGAACCTACCAGCTGGCGCCAGACCAACGTCTACCAGCATCTCCAGGAGAAAAAACCATGGCATCCCGCGACCAGTTCCAGCGCTTTATTTTTGAGGACAGTCATGTCCGAGGCGCCTGGGTTCAACTCGGCGCCAGCTACCGCGAAATCGGCAGCCAGGCCCCCTACCCCGATTCCGTGCGGGGCCTGTTGGGCGAGGCACTGGTGGCCAGCGTACTGATGAGCAGCACCCTGAAATTCGAGGGCACACTGTCGCTGCAAGCCCAGGGCCAGGGCCCACTGAGCACACTGATGGCGGAGTGCTCCCACGACCGCTTTATCCGCGGCCTGGCCCGATTCGATGAACAGGCTGTCGGTGAAGAAGCGTTCCATGATCTTCTGGGCGAGGGACGCATGGCCATCACCATCACACCGGAAAAGGGCAACCGTTACCAGGGCGTGGTACCCCGGGAGTCGGATTCCCTGGCCGGCTGCCTGGAAGAATATTTCGAGCGCTCCGAACAGCTGGCCACCAGCCTGATTCTTTTTGCCTCAGAAGAAGGCGCTGCCGGGCTTCTGCTGCAGCGGCTGCCGGGCGCGACCGAGGAAGACGATGATCTGTGGGAACGCGTTAACCACCTCGCCCGCACCGTCAGCGAGGCGGAACTGCTGGAACTCGACAGTGAAACCGTACTGCATCGGCTGTTCCACGAGGAAACGGTTCGCCTGTTCGATGCAGAACCCGTGGCCTTCCGCTGCAGCTGCTCCCAGGAGCGCACACTGGGCGCACTGGAGGCCATCGGCAAGGAGGAGTGCTACAGCATCCTTGATGAGCAAGGCTCGATCGAAATGGATTGTCAGTTCTGTCACGCACACTATCGATTCGATAGAAACGACATTGATCATCTTTTCACCGGTCATACGTTACACTGAAACCCATGTAGAACCGGCGTTAGGCCAGACGTGGCGCGGATTTTCGGCCAGTCGTTTTTTACGATCTTCTCTGGCATAATAGCGCGCCTGAATTGACCCGATTGCTCAGTTTTCCATCAATCATGGGGGCGTGGGCCTGAGCAATCACGAAGACACCCCGAGGGCGAGGTCGAAGTGAGCAACACTTATACTGATCTGAGTTCAGCACGACTGGTCGAGCTGGCACTGGAACGCAACGAAGGCCAGCTGGCAGCGAACGGATCGCTGGTCGTCAAAACCGGTGAACGTACGGGCCGGTCACCAAAGGATCGTTTTATCGTCGAGGAGCCGAGCACCGCTGACGATATCCATTGGGGCCCGATCAACCGCCCCTTTGATGCGGACAAATTCGATGCCCTGTGGGATCGTGTTGAGGCCTACATCGCTGAGAAAGATCAGTTCGTCTCCCACGTTCACGTTGGCTCCGATCCCGAGCACTACCTGCCGGTCAAGATGACCACTGAGACCGCGTGGCAGAACCTGTTCGGTCGCAACCTGTTCATTCGTCCGGAGAGCTACAACCCGGCCGACAAACAGGAATGGCAGATCCTCAACGCCGCCAATTTCGAGTGCGATCCCGAGCGCGATGGCACCAACAGCAACGGCTGCGTGATGATCAATTTCGCCAAGCGCAAGGTGCTGCTGGCCGGCATGCACTACGCCGGCGAAATGAAAAAGGCCATGTTCTCCGTGCAGAACTTCCTGCTTCCGGAAAAAGACGTGCTGCCGATGCATTGCTCGGCGAACGTGGGCGAGGACGGTCAGACCTGCCTGTTCTTCGGCCTGTCCGGCACCGGCAAGACCACCCTCTCCGCCGACCCGCACCGTTTCCTGATCGGTGACGACGAGCACGGCTGGGGCCCGGGTACGGTGTTCAACCTGGAAGGTGGCTGCTACGCCAAGTGCATCGACCTGTCCAAAAAGAACGAGCCGATCATCTGGGACGCAATCCGCTTTGGTGCGATTGTCGAAAACGTGATGATCGATCCGGACACCCGTGAGCCGGACTACAACGATGTGTCCCTGACCGAAAACTCTCGCTGTGCCTACCCGCTTGAGCACGTGGAAAAGCGCGTGGAAGAGAACCGCGCTGGCGAGCCGTCACACATTGTGTTCCTGACCTGTGACATGACTGGCGTACTGCCGCCTGTATCCATCCTGTCCAAGGAATCCGCGGCGTACCACTTCCTGAGTGGCTACACCGCCCTGGTAGGCTCCACCGAGATGGGCTCTTCCTCCAAGCTGAAGTCCACCTTCTCTACGTGCTTCGGCGCGCCATTCTTCCCGCGTCGCGCCGGCGTCTACGCCGAGCTGCTGATGAAGCGGATGGAAGAGTTTGGCAGCAAGGTGTTCCTGGTGAATACCGGCTGGACCGGCGGTCCCTACGGTGAAGGTCAGCGGTTCAGCATCCCGACCACCCGTGCCATCATTGCCGGCATCCAGAACGGCGATCTGGACGATGTGGAAACCGAGCACCTGCCGGCCCTGAACCTGGACGTGCCCAAGCACGTCCCGGGCGTCGACTCCAACCTGCTCAACCCGCGCAACACCTGGGTCAGCCCGGACTACTACGACGGCAAGGCAGCCGAGCTGATTGCTCAGTTCGTCGAGAACTTCAAGAAGTTCGACGTTTCCGAGTCCATCGTTGACGCCGGACCGAAGCTGGCCAGCTGATTCGGCTTCGGCCAAAAAAGCGCCCTGCAACCGCACGGCGCTTTTTTTGTGCCTGCTGACTCATGCCTGCACAAGGACCTCCAGCTCCCTTCTTCCTCAGGTTTGTGGCACAGTTAACCGGTACCTCTCAGTCACCCTTTCGACCAGGCACGATCACGGCATGAAACAAGCTATTCGAAAACTCTTCTCCCCACTGCTCAAGCGCTTGGAATCCGGGGAAGTTGGCCCCAACTACAAAGCCTCACACCGAACCATTCTGATCGCTGTCGGCACGCTGTTTATGATTCTGGGCACCATTTCCCTGGTGGCCATGGTTTACACGGGACAGCTGGGTGCCTTTGTTCCGGTAGTGGCTTTCCTGGGCCTGGGAGGGGTTTGCCTGATTGTTGGCAGTGTAGGAACCGATGCCGCAGTCTCCAAGTTGTGGGGGCATCGATAAATCCGGTGTGAATTTACCGGACGGCTGACAGTACCCTGCAAATCGCGAGGCACTGCCAACCTCACTGAAATGGCACTAGACGACACCATTTTCTGGGCGTTTACTCTTCACTCCCGGCATCCTCCAGCGCTTCCAGGAACTCCCGGCCCATCGCCATGCTGGTTCCCGCGGGAAATGCCCCCTGGTAACCGGTTCCATCGGCTCGGTAAACCACCTGCCCTTCCTTGATGGTCTCCATTACCTTGAGCTGGTCCAGATTCTCCGGATCCACCGCCAGCGGGTTTTCAGACAGGATCACAAAGTCAGCCAGCTTGCCCACCTCGATAGAGCCCTTCTCATCCTCTTCGAAATGCTGCCAGGCAGGCCAGATGGTCATGGCCTTCAACGCCGTCAGCACATCCACCCGCTGACTCGGTCCCAGAATATCGCCGGATCGGGTACGCCGGGTTACCGTTGCATCCAGCACCCGCATGCTGTCGGGGAAGGCCACCGGGGCAT
Organism: Marinobacter suaedae; assembly: GCF_030519635.1. NCBI lineage: Bacteria > Pseudomonadati > Pseudomonadota > Gammaproteobacteria > Pseudomonadales > Marinobacteraceae > Marinobacter > Marinobacter suaedae. Next base: position 1,267,337 of record NZ_JAUMIS010000001.1, read on the forward strand.
CGTGGTGGGTGCCGAACTTCATGCCCCGGCTCCGGATCCAGCCCGTGGGCGAGATGTTTTCAGCGTTTACCGGTCCAACGGTATGGTCTCGATGCCAATCGCCCCAGTAAAACGTGTGCATGGGGAAAACCGACGGAAAGACATCGAGAGCCTGCAGACTGTCGACCTGATCCTCCCGGAGGAACTGACCGTGAATCAGCACCGGCCTGCGGTCTTCGCCTTCGCTCTCCTTGCTGGCCGCCTTGATTGCGGCCAGTAGCATGTCGGATGCACCCTCACCGTTGGCATGAGTGATTAACTGGATATCATTGTCAAAAGCCCAGTTAACCGCACTGATCACTTGCTCCATGGTAGCGGCTGCGTAGCCGGCATATCCGGGCGGGTAATCCCCCACCGGGTCGTAATAAGGGCGATCCCGCAACGCGGTAAATCCCTGAGGCGAACCATCGATGGTCAGTTTTGCCCCCCCGACCCTGACCCGGTTGTCGTAGGCAAGAGACACGCTCTCGGCAATATAGTCCCTGTCCACCAGAACATCGGGGTAGATCACGATGTCGACCGGCAGTGCCCCCTCCGCGCCAAAGGCCTTAACAATCTCCGTGGTCTGCGGAGTGGCTCGCCCTTCCTGCGCCGTGGTGTAGCCGTAGCTTGCCCAAAGGCCTGCCCCCGCCTTCACAAACGCCTGGAAGCCCTCGGGGCCGATGCCTCCGAACAGTTTCCCCAACGCCATGAAAAAGGCATTCTCCTCCAGGACGCCGTTGGGCCCGCCATCCTCGCCGCGGCGTATCAAACCGCCATCGGGATCGTCGGTGCTGGCATCAATGCCTGCTGCCTCCAGCCCCGGGCTGTTCAGCACACCGAAGTGCCCGGACTGGTGGATGATCACCACAGGGATCTCCGCCGATACCGCATCGAGGTCCTTCCGGATTGGGTGTCGTTGTTCAGCCAGCTGCGACTGGTCGTAACCAAAGCCCGCAATGAGATTCACCCGCTGAGCGATCTCCGCGTTTTCCTCAACCCAGCCATTGAGGGTTTCAATCAAACCGGCTATATCCCGCACCTCGCCGTCGGGAGGGGCCAACAGGTTGGCGGAAAGGGCTTGCAAACCACCAACAACCACATGGCCATGACTGTCGACAAAGCCCGGCAGCAGCGCCCTCCCCTTGAGGTCATGGATCTCGGTGTTGGCGCCCTTGCGGTCCATCACTTCCTCTTCGGTCCCAACCGACAGGATACGACCGCCTTTAACAGCCACCCCCTCAACCTGAGGCTTTCGGTCTTCCATGGTTAACACCGGGCCGCCGATAAAAATACTGTCTGCGAACTCGACTGCGGATACAGGGCTGATGAGTAATGTCCCGAGAAGGAGCACGGAGAGCGCTCCCCGTGACGTGCGCTTTTCGGCCATGGTGCAATTCCTTCTGATGAAATGACGTCAATGACAACAAGATTAGAACCAGACCGGTCATCCTGCCCACCGTGGCTGAAGCGGGCCGGGCAGGAGACTTATTCGGGAGAAAGGAATCGCGACCTCCGATCAACGGGGATCTGTGACGGAATGCGATCAGGCGTAGAACATAAGCGGAACAAAGGCCACGATCAGCAGGGAAATGCCCATGGCGATCAGCGGCATAATGATCCGTTCATGACGCTGGTAGAAGGTGCCTTCTTCCTGCAAGGCCAGAGTCACCTCCGCCTCACCGACCACCTGACGGGTGAGCAGATGATTAAGTGCGACCGGCGGACTGAGATACCCCAGCTCGAACGCCACCAGGGTCACCATCCAGAAGTGGATCGGGTGAATCCCACTGCTGTAGGCAATGGTCGCTACGGTAGCCGTCACCAGGATGACGGCACCAAAAGCGTCCATGATCATACCCAGAACGACCAGGATCATTACCATCAACAGCATGGCAGACCAGGCGCTATCGAATGACTGCGGGAAGGTTTCCATCAGGTGAGAGCGCTCGATCACACCGCCGATACTGACCGACAGGCCCAACAGGAGCAAAAGCGCACCGATTTCCGCCGTGGTATCGTTGGTGGCCCCTCGCAGGCTCTTCTCAAGACCTTTGACATCTTCTACCTTTGCAGAGGCATGGCCAGGATCCTTCTTGAACCGGAAATGCTCGTATACAAGGATGCCGAGCATGATGACCGGCAACAGCCTGGGCGCGGAGAACTCATCCATCTGCACATTAAGGGCGAAGCGGTAGAACAGCACCACCGCTGCAATCACCACAACGTATGGAACCAGCGGCTTGAGCGCCTCAAGCATGGCGGGCAGGGCCTGATTCGCAGGCGCCAGATCAATCTTGTTCTCGCGGTTCACCGTCAGCGCCACCAGCATGAACATGGTTGCAGTGAGCACAAATACCCACAGGCCCCAGCCAAACAACTCATCGGTGGTCACTTCACGGTTCAGATAGGCGATCACGACCACCAACAGGCAGGGGCGAAGGACCACACCCAGGGAACCGGACATCGCCGTGGCCGCCAGGGCCAGCTGCCGGCGGGCACCGGCAGCCCGCAGTTCGCTGTAGATAACGGCACCGGCCGCGATGACAAAAATGCCCGAGGCACCGGTATAGGCCGTTGGCACTGCCGCCACCAGCACAGCCACCACAGCCAGCATTTCCGGCGGCATCCGCCAGGGCCGGAACACGTTGAAAACCAGCGTGGCCAATTGCGTCTGCTTTAGCATCATGCCGACCCAGACGTACAGGCCCACATTCAGGAACATATCCGCCAGTTCCATCATCTTGCCAAGATAGATACCGATGCCAGAGGAATGCCCGATCAGCGAGAAGTAGGTGCCGGAAATCAGACACATGACTGTATACAGGGGGACAGACAGGAAGGCCTTGTTGAGGGTACCGCCAAGCTGGAGATCATTGGGCACCCGCAACAGCCGGTAAACGCTTGCCAGGGTCAGACAGGCAAAGCCGATAATCCAGAAATTGTGCAAGAGCATTTCTTCCTGGGTTACCCGGGTTTCCGCCGCCAGGGTTGACTGGCGAAAGATAAAACTGGAGCCAAACAACATCAGGTTGGCGACGGTCTGCAGACCATGGGAGACCATGTAATCAAGACGGGTTTCCATGGCCCGCATCGCAATATGGTGGCGGGTAAGCGTGGCGGTTACCGCACACAGCATCACCAGAATAACCAGAATGTAGCGTTGGGAAGTCAGGCCAAAAGCGATCAAATCCGCCACGAAGAGTTCGACCGCGCGGTAGGCTTGGACTCCGACCGTAAGCTTGCCCTTCAGGCTGTCGTAATTGAGGTGCGCCTCGCGGCAATCCTTGACGGCCCGCTCAATGGCAGTCCGAACGTCCGCCGGATTTTTCTCTTCCACACCCAACAGGGCCGCCATCGGATCATCGGCCGCGGGAGCCTCTGCCATTTCTGCAGCGACGGCAGCGTCGATATTCCGATCAGGATTACACGTGGGCTCCACCGGATCCATTCGCAGCTGATAATAGCCGCTCCAGAAATACTCACCGGCGCGCAGCATCTGGTTGTGAATATCACTGCTGGTGGAAAATATGACCACGGCCAGCAGTAGCAAACAGGCTGGCAGTGACGAAAACCACTCCAACCCGCTACGACGAAAACCGGCCTTGGACATCACTGCATACTCTGAGGTACCCGACATAACAACACACTCTGAGCTATCCGGTTATTACAAAAGATCATCCAGATCCATGGTTTCAACTTCTTCCTGCTGGTCGTCCCAGAAACTGCCAAGCTGACCGAGCGGGGTACGATGTCCGGTGTTCTCTACCCACATGCGGTCGGAAATCGCAACGATCATGTCGGTGGCCATGGCATCGACGAACCGCCAGTCCCAGTCGGCCGGGCGATCGTTGATCGCCTCAGCATGGTCCCGGATGACGGCCTTCACTTTCTCAGAATCGCCCTGGTTCAGGGCAGCAATGGCGTGGAACACATGGGGCAGTCGGACGCCAGCCGCTTCGCCCTGTTTATCAGCACGCTCCAGTCGCTCGAAGGCATTTTCACCTTGTGGAAGGGCTCCCGGGATCATGGCCCAGACCGTGGCTCTGAGCGCCATCGGAGCCCCCCACCATTTCTCGTTGTCCAGGCAACTGGTAGCGCGCGCAACGATGGAGCCGATGTTGGCCGGAACCCCCAGAGAGGCGGTTGACTGTACCTGGGCGTTCAGTGCCTGCAGTCCTGACATCAGGCCAGCCATGTAGATAAACTCGTCCATGTCGTCATCAAAACCCGGACACTCCCCATCATCAGGCTTGCCGTAGAAGGTGTTATGGTGCTGCCAGGCCTTGTGATACCGTTTGGCCGCCAGCACGTAAGCACGCTTCTGACGAATCATGGCGTCTTCCGCTTCCACCGCTTTCAGGCTGTGCATGGCTGCAAGCCCTGCCAGCTCGTGTTCGCGCGCTTTTTCCTCAGCGCAACCACCGGCAGACAGGTAGAGCATTACTGCCAGCTGATCAGGTTCTGAGGTTACCCGGCCAAAGGACATCAGAAGCGGGGCGGTGGCCTCGCTCATGGCACAGCCCATGGCCAGATCATCACTTTCCAGCAGATACGGCACGGTATGGTCGCGGGAAAACCCCTGCATCACATCTCCGGTGGTCTTGTAGATCATGTTGTTGACCACCCCACAGCCACTCAGAGCCGCACTTGCTATCAAAGCCGCAACAACGGTCTTGAAGCGTTTGAGGACCTGGAAACTGTCCAGTGTCAGGTTTGGAGAGACTGTCATCGCTGCTTCACCTTCGGATGTTTTCTTGGTTTTCACTTGCTAACTGTCTGGCCAAGCAAAGGAAAACTGATGTTACAAACCGTAACCAGAATCAAATTATGTCTGATAACCCGCTGTTTTTATGCGACCAAAGCCGCAAATGCCGCTGTTGGCTCCAGATCCAGCTGCAGCGTCTGTTTGCACAATGGCAGCGGACCCTCTATAGATGGTCCGAGTCGCCGCCCGCCGGGCGTCGCATGCACGTCAAAAAACACAACAAGAAGGAGTTCCAAATGCGCAAACCCGAACTAGCCGCTGCGGTTGCTGATCAGACCGGCCTCAGCCGGGATAAGGCCAGTGAAGTGATTACGGCTTTCACCGACCAGATTTCGGCTGCAGCTGCCCGGGGTGAGGATGTCTCCCTGATTGGCTTCGGAACCTTTAATATCCGTGCCCGTGAAGCACGCAATGGCAGGAATCCGCAGACTGGCGCATCCATCCAGATTCCCGCCAGCAAAACTGTAGGTTTCAAAGCTGGCAAGGCCTTCAAAGAACAGATCGGCTGACCGAAATCAGGGGCCGCCTTCGCCGGCCCCAATCACTGCTACCGGATCAGGAAGCGCACTCGGAACGGGTGGCATCAACCCGGCAACGAATCGCCTTCATCAACTTGATGGCGCGCTCGTCAAACACCCCATCTTCCAGCAACGACAGCCGCACTTTCTGCAGCATTTTGTCGTACTTGGCGGTGTCTGCAGTTGGCAGACTCATCCAGACATTTGACGGAATCTCGGCTTCCGCCTTGGCGATGATGTCGTAGGCTTCGTCAATACGCTTGATGGCTTCGGCTCGAACCATCTGAGCCGCGTCGTCGGGAAAACGGTCACGGTGAATAATGACCTGGAAGTTCATGTAACCAAGTGCGTATTTCACGACCGCGCCATTCGGCTCCACGCCCTTGTACAGTTCCAGCGGTGTGTAGGCCACGGCCGGGGCGTAGGCAAGGTCCACGCTGCCGTTGTTGAATTTGCCGGCAAAGTTGGCGGAGTTCGAACCAACTACCGATGCCCCCACGTGACGCACCATGCGTACAGAGGCTTCATCGTAATCGAGGGTCGCAATGCGCTTGCCCTGCAGCTTCTCGACCGAATCGATGCTGCGATCACGGGTATGAAGATAGATGGCACCACCCGGGAACACGCCAGCCACTTCATACGGACCGTCGACCAGGAAGGGTCGCGCTTTCTCCTGACTCAGGGTGTTGTAGAGCAGACGCATCTCCTCCTCACCCGGTACCGCACCCATAGCCTCCAGACTGCCAGTAAACTTGTTGAACTCACGGGCCCGGGTGCCGGTCAACAGAACCGCATCACACTGCCCTGCCTTGAAATCCTCGGCAGCGACTTTTTCATCGGTGTAAGCACGCAGATTCAGCTTGATGCCCTTCTTCAGGGCAACCGGCTTGAAACTCTTGGTGATGGCGAACAGCGGGCCATTAGCACCCACAGGATCGAATACACAGAAACTACGTTCGAGGGGCTCATTCTGCGCAGATGCCAGGGATGAGAACAACAGGCTGGCACACAGGGCAGCAGCCACAACGACCCGTTGCGGGAAGGTTGTTGGTTTCACGGGATAACTCCTGAATTATTGTCGTCGAGAACCGGCACGTCCAGATGTACCGGTTGCGCTCTTCCTTGGTCGACAGTAGACCGACGATCACTAGGATACGTTGGCACAGATGCCGCTCTTCAAGCGCTTTTGAGGGAAAAAAGGGAATCTGTGATGAAGTCGACAGGGGCCCTATTACCCCTGCCGCATTTTAAGGAAGGCGCCCTATTGAGGCTCGCTGCCCCAGGCAATGGACCCGCCAACGAGGGTCATGCGAACCACACCGGGCAAGGGTCGGTCGGAAACCGGGGTATGCCGTCCGGTAGAGACGATGCTGTCATGTGCGGGGATCCATTGGTCGGCGGGATCGAACATGCACAGGTCTGCCAGCTCCCCCTCGCCCAGACTCGCACTCCGACCAATGACAGAAGCCGGGCCGCCGGTCAGCCCACGGATCAACTCGGCCAGTGACAGCTCCTTGCGGTTGACCAGTTCCAGACCCAGAGACAGGACGCTCTCGACAGTGGACAAACCCGGTTCGGTGGCTGCCAGCGGCGCCTGCTTGGCTGCCGTGTCATGGGGTTGGTGCTGACTGACGATGGCATCAATCACTCCCTCGCGAACACCGGCAATCAGAGCCAGCCGGTCCTGCTCACTGCGTAGTGGCGGACGCACGTGGAACCGGCTGTCGAACCCCGCGAGGGCATCTTCGGTGAATGCCAGCTGGTGCATGGCAACGTCCGCGCTGACGGCTATTCCCCGCCGGCGTGCATCCGCAAGCATTTCCACACTGCGAGCACTGGAAATCTGCCCCAGATGCAGGCGGACGCCAGTCTCTTCGGCCAGCAGGATCATTTCCATTACGGCCGTGGTTTCAGCGACTTCCGGAATACCCAGCAGACCGAGACGGGATGCCACCAGGCCATCGTGGGCATAGCCATCCGCCGCCAGGGCAGCGTTTTCCGGGTTCAGAATCACCGTCAGACCAAAGGTCTTTGCATAAGCCATGCAGCGGCGGAGGGTGCGCGCGTTGCGCACACCACGGGAGCCATTACCCACGGCGACACAGCCGGCAGAGGCAAGACCCGCCATGTCACTGAGCAGATCCCCTTCCAGACCCCGAGTCAAAGCTCCTACAGGCAGTACGCGGATGGGAGACCGACACGCAGCCACATCCCGGATCAGGTGGGTCACCGCCCCCGAATCGTTCACAGGTGAGGTTTCCGGCGAGGTGCATACCGAGGTAAACCCGCCGTGGGCGGCAGCCCGGGTCTCTGAGGCGATGCTGCCTTTCTGCCCGTTGCCGGGTTCCCGCAGGTTACAATGCAGGTCCACGAAACCCGGTGAAATGACGCAGCCCTCGGCGTTGATTGTGCCATCGGCCTTGGCCTGCCGGGCGGCCTCGCCAACTGCCGCAATGCGGCCATCACGAATCAACAGCGCGGCGTTTTCCGCGTCTACGCCCTGCCCATCCAGCAGTCGTCCACCAACAATCTTGAGGGTAGCCACATTGGGTGATGCACTCAGGTTCATGGCTGGACTACCTCACTTTGCTTCCGGTTGCGATCCGCCAGCTGGCCACCCATGGCCATGGACATCACGGCCATACGAATGGCAATGCCGTTGGTCACCTGGTTGAGAATCACCGACTGGGGACCATCGGCCACAGCAGACTCGATTTCCACACCTCGATTGATGGGGCCCGGATGCATAACAATGCAATCCGGTTTGGCCAGGGCGAGCTTTTCCTGACTGAGACCATACAACCGGTAAAATTCACGCTCACTGGGTAGCAGGGCCCCCTCCATCCGTTCTTTCTGAAGACGGAGCATGATCACCACATCCAGATCCCGCATGCCACGGTTCATATCGAACTCCACAGTGCAGCCCAGGCTTTCCACATCCCTCGGCAACAAGGTGCCCGGAGCAATCACCCGGACTTCTTCCGCACCGAGTTCGTTCAGGGCGCGGATCTGCGAACGGGCGACCCGTGAATGCAGAACATCCCCCACGATAGCCACCTTCAAGCCCTCGAAGGTGCCCTTGTGCTGTCGAATGGTCAGCATGTCGAGCATGGCCTGGGTGGGATGGGCGTGGCGGCCATCGCCGGCGTTAATGATGGCAACGCCCGGCGTCACATGCTCAGCGATAAAATGGGGGGCGCCACTCTGGGAATGCCGAACCACGAACATGTCGCTGGCCATGGCCTCCAGGTTCAGCAGGGTATCGGACAGGGACTCACCTTTGGAGGTGGCCGAGGTACTGATATCCAGGTTCAGCACATCCGCGGACAGGCGCTTGGCAGCCAGCTCGAAGGTACTGCGGGTGCGGGTGCTGGACTCAAAGAACAGGTTGACCACGGTTCGCCCCCGAAGCAGAGGAACCTTTTTGATGGTTCGCTCGCCCACTTCAATGAACGAATCGGCGGTATCCAGAATGTCGGTCAGCAATTGCCTGTCGAGGCCGTCCAGAGTGAGAAAATGCCGCAACTGACCGTCGTCGGTCAGCTGCAGGTTGTGGAAGGATTGACCTTGGTCAGTCATGAGTAGCCTGCTTGAAGTTCATCGGTATGGTGTCGCCAGCAACTGAGCGCAGGGGTTATGCGCCGCCCTCCTGCACCTCGATACGCAGCGGGTCGGGCCCCCTGAGTTTCACCCGCTGGCTTGATGCCAGGGTCATACTCCGGCCGACCACATCGGGTTGAATGGGCAGCTCGCGGGCGCCGAGGTCAACCAGGGTGGCGAGTATGATACTGTCGGGACGCCCGTAATCGAAAATTTCATTCATCGCCGCCCGAATCGTCCGGCCGCTCATGATCACATCGTCCACAAGGATAATATCGCGCCCTTCGGTATCGAACGGGAGGCTGGACGGCCGGACCCGCGGGTTCAGGCCAATGCGGCTGAAGTCGTCGCGATAAAAAGAGATATCCAGTTCGCCGGGAGCCGTCTCGAGCTGTAGCCGCTTGCTGAGCAAATCTGCCAGCCAGACACCGCCCGTGCGAATGCCCACCATCAGGGGGGCATCAATGTCGCGCTCATTGAGCACCTGACGCAATCCCGTTTCCAGCTTATCCAGCAGTTGATCGATATCTAGCTGTGCAGTCATTACATCCTCGCTGTAGAAGAAAGCATTCCCGAACTCAGTCGGGCCGGGTTTCCTGAAGCCCGAACCAGGTTTCCAGAATCAGAACCGCAGCGCGGTCATCCACACCATGCCGGCCAAAATCCCGGCTACCACCACCGGCCATCACATCACCCTTGGCTTCGAAGCTGGTCAGCCGCTCGTCCACCATCTCCACGGGCAGGTGATACCGCCCGTGCAGGCGCTTGCCAAACTTCCGGGCCCGGGCACACATCTCGTTCTCGGAATCATCCATATTGAGGGGTAACCCCACGACCACCACATCCGGGCGCCACTCCTCCAGCAAACGGCCTATGGCCTGCCAGTCGGGAATGCCATCCCGGGCCGGCAGCATGGTCACGGGTTGGCCGGTGCCGAGCATTTCCTGGCCGGCGGCCACACCAATCCGGCGTGTACCGAAATCAAATGCCAGGACCCGGCGTTGCCCTACTTCAGGCATGGCCAATGGAATCACTGAGCTGGTTAAGGTCGATACCAATCAACTCGAGGACGGCCCGGTAACGGTCACCCCAGGGCGTTCGGAACAACAGATCGGTGGTGGCCGGGCAGGTGAGCCAGGCATTGCTGCCCAGTTCTTCCTCCAGCTGGCCCTCACTCCAGCCGGAATAGCCCAGGGCCACCAGAAACTCGTCCGGCCCGTTATTCTTGCCAATCGCTGACAACACGTCCCGGGATGTGGTTAACAGGACCTCATCGGTCACCTTGGCGGTGTTCTGCCAGTTGGTGCCCGGCGGGTGAAGCACAAAGCCACGTTCGGGCTCCACCGGTCCGCCACTGTATACGGGCAGATCAAGTTCGCCTCCCGACATGTCGAGTTGCTCAAGAATCTCCCCCAGATGAATCTGCAGGGGCTGGTTGATCATGAGGCCGAAGGCCCCTTCATCCGAATGTTCGCACAGATAGATCACCCCACCGTGAAAACGGGGATCAGCCAGATAGGGCGATGCCACCAGGAAGTGGTGGCGCAGGCTGTTGGGTGAATGCTTGGATGCGGTCATCCCGATGTGAGCCCCCGTCGCTGGAAAGACCAGGTTCGTATAATTTCCAGTTCATCGACCTCTTCCCGCATTTGTGGCGGGAAGGGCGCAAATGGCGAAGCCATCCGGACTATCCGGATGGCCGCGTCGTCCAGAACGGTGCTACCGGACGATTCAAGCACGGCCACTTTCTTGATCGAGCCATCCTTCTTGAGTGAGACCAACACACGAACCGTGCCGTGAATACCGGCCCGCCGCGCCTCTGTAGGGTAGTTGATGTTGCCTACACGGGTCACTTTATCGACCCAGCTTTTTACATAATAGGCGTTCGAAGATCGGAGCGTGGAAGCCGAGGTCACCCTCATCACCCGGGGCTTGCGGGCGTAAGCCTGTTGTTGGGCCGCAAAGCGGGCTTCCAGGCTGGCAATTTCGAGGCTGCGCTCCATCAGGCTCTTTTTACGGTTCTCCGGCAGGGGCTCTTCCATGGGGTCGGTACGGGTTTCAGGCCGGCGGGCACTCCGACTGGAAACGCCTTCCGTCTGAATCACCCGCTGTTCACGGTCAGGCTGGGGCCGTGCCTGTGACGGTGGCTCGGGCTGGACCTGTGCCACCTCCGGTTGACTGATCTCGGCCGGATTCGGCGTTGTCAGCTCTTTCACTTCGTCTTCGGTACCACTGCCCTTTTGACTGGTCTGCGCCAGGAAATCCGCATCGTCCGGTGCCTCTTCATCGTCGAACTGCGACAGGGTAATTTCCATGGTTTGTGCGGAGGCCTGAGGGTCCTCCGGCGCAAAGCTGATGCCCAGGACGATCATCGCATGGACCGCCAACGCCACGAAAAGGGTGAAAGAAAACCGGTCGAAGTCGCTTACCTGTACTGCCATTACTGATCCTGGTTACCTTACTTGCTCTGCTTGCCGGCAATTACGCCCGCTTTTCGTTGCCCAGACGCCTGGCAATGGCTTCCATCAACATACCGGCAATATCGATACCGAACGCGGCATCCAGTTCCCGGATGCAGGTGGGACTGGTGACATTGATTTCGGTCAGGTAATCGCCGATCACGTCCAGACCGACAAATATCAACCCTTTTTCCTTGATGACTGGCGCCACACGGGCACAGATTTCCCGGTCCCGGTCGGTCAGCTCACGTCCTTCCCCGCGACCACCGGCCGCCAGGTTGCCGCGATTTTCACCGTGCGAGGGGATTCGCGCAAGCGCGTAGGGCACCGGCTCGCCTTCGATCAGCAGGATGCGTTTGTCGCCATCCCGAATTTCCGGGATGAACTTCTGCGCCATGGCCTGATGCTCACCGTAGTTGGTGAGGGTTTCGATAATGACGCCCAGATTGGCGTCGTTTTCCTTGATCCGGAAAATGGAATGGCCGCCCATGCCATCCACCGGTTTCATGATGACATCGCCGTGCTCGGCATAGAACTCGCGGAAACGGGACGCAGAGCGACTCACCAGCAAGGGCGGCGTGAGGTCTTCGAACTGGGTGGCGAACAGCTTCTCGTTGCAGTCCCGCAGGGTCGCCGGAGGGTTCACCACCAGGGCACCCTGCTGCTCGGCCGCATCAAGAATGTACGTGGCCATGATGAATTCGCGGTCCACGGGCGGGTCCTTGCGCATCAGGATGACATCCAGATCCCCCAGCGCCCGGTCCTGGGTCGATCCGAAGCTGTACCAGTTCTCCGGATCGGCGTGGACGGTCAGTTCGCGGGTACGGGCCATGGCCTTCCCGCCGTCCAGGTACATATCAGGCAGCTCCATGTACTCCAGCTCCCAGCCCCGCTGCTGCGCTGCCAGCAACATGGCCAGTGAACTGTCTTTCTTGAAGTGGATATCCTCAATCGGATCCATCACGATGCCAAGTCGGACTGTCATGAGTCTCCCGAGCTCCCGAGGTTGGATGTACCAAATTGAGTGTGCCAACTCGCTCGCACACCCGATGATTGACTGCGTTGAAACGCAATCCCGAATGGTATTGTAACCGGACAGCAAATGCACCCGTAGCCGCGTTCTGGGAATTACGTGAGGGCTCATGCAGGGGTACATTTGGTCACAAAGAAGTGCTTTTTATAGCCCCCTTTATCCTCTATAAATGGGGAGGTTAATAGAACATCCTGTACAAGTGTGTTAAAAACCCCATCGAAAAATAATGACAGTAGCTGAGCGCAAGGCAGTTGGATAATGGATGACAACTTCGAGAATCTGAAGATCATGGTGATCGACGACAGTAAAACCATTCGTCGCACCGCAGAAACCCTCCTGAAAAAGGTTGGCTGTGAGGTCATCACCGCAACTGACGGCTTTGACGCTCTGGCCAAAATCGCCGATTCCCAGCCGGACATCATTTTTGTGGACATCATGATGCCGCGACTGGATGGCTACCAGACCTGCGCACTGATCAAGAACAATTCCTCTTTCAAAAAGACGCCGGTTATCATGCTCTCCAGTAAGGACGGTCTGTTCGACAAGGCCAAGGGTCGCATTGTGGGCTCTGACCAGTACCTGACCAAGCCGTTCAGCAAGGATGAGCTGTTGAACACGATCCGCCAATACGTCCCCCAGGCGGAACAGTAAACCTGCTGAAACCCAGAATTTTTCGAGGAAACCATGGCTCGCATTCTCATTGTTGACGATTCCCCTACCGAGGTTAAGAAGATCTCCACCATCCTGGAGAAGCACCAGCACGAAATCCTGACGGCTGATAACGGCGCAGACGGCGTTGCCAAGGCCCGCGCCGAAACTCCGGATCTGGTCCTGATGGACGTGGTCATGCCTGGCCTGAACGGCTTCCAGGCCACCCGTCAGCTGACACGCGCGCCTGAAACTGCCTCCATCCCGGTGGTCATTGTCACCACCAAGGATCAGGAAACAGACCGTGTCTGGGGTACCCGTCAGGGCGCCAAGGGTTACCTGGTAAAGCCGGTTAACGAAGACGATCTGATCAAAACAATCAATAGCCTGATTGCCTGATCCCAACATCATGGAGTAAGCATGTCCGCCCAGACCGCCCCCTTTGCTGTTCTGACGGATATCGCCCGACGCAGCCGGTCCCTTTCGGCCGGCTTGCCAGAGCAACAAGAAGCCGTAGAACTCTGGAATGGTATCGGATTCATCCTTGCTGGGGAGCGCTATGTAGCACCCATGGGTGAAGTGACCGAAATCCTCCATGTCCCCCGATTCACCCGCATTCCCGGGGTTCGTCCCTTTCTCCTGGGTGCGGCCAATGTCCGCGGTCGTCTCCTTCCCCTGCTGGATCTGCCCCTGTTCTTTGATATTCCCCGTTCCTCGCGCAGTCCGCGTGACCGGCGGGTTCTGGTTGTTGAAGAAGGGGATGTTTTCAGTGGTCTGGTGGTAGACAGCGTACTGGGCATGCAGTACTTCGCAGCCGACAGTTTCAAGGACACGCCGGACGGTGTGCCTGAAAGCGTTCGCCCGTTCGTCACCGGCGGATTCGAGCGCAACGACGAAGTCTGGAAAGTGTTTTCCGCCGTCGACCTGATCGACGACGAACGCTTCCTGGACGTCGCACAATGGTAAAGGGTGTTGAAACTGGCAGGAACTTCACCCTGACCGCCTGATACCCGTACGAAAAACAAACTTGCCAAACCTATGTTGAAGAGGCCGGGAGCCAGAAAATGAAAAACAGAGCCGGAAGTTTCAGTCTGGACCAGGGGGGCAACAAGCTTGTTGCCGGCCTGATCGCTGCACTGATCGCACTTACCATCCTGCTCGTTGTAGTCCTGTTCATGATTAACAGGAGCAGCCAGCACGACCAGGAATACATCGCCCACACCGCTGAATTGCGGGTTCTCTCGCAGGCCATCGCGAAGAACGCCACCGAGGCCGCTGGCGGTACCGCCGAGGCGTTCAACCAGCTTCGCCGGTCACGGGATGAGTTCCAGCAGCTCTGGACCAACATCACCAAGGGCAACCCGGAAACCGGCCTCCCGGCCAGTGAACTCGCTCAGGAAAGCGGCGTTCAGGACAACTGGAACACGGTTCGGGAAAACGCCGACAAGATTCTGTCCACTCAGGACGCAGTACTGGGCCTTCACGAAGTAGCCCAGACCCTGAACGAGACCATTCCCAGCCTCCAGGTAGAATACGACGACATCGTTCGCATCCTGCTGGATAACGGCGCTCCGGCCGAACAGATTTCCCTGGCACAGCGCCAGTCACTGCTGGCCGAGCGGATCGTGCGCTCGGTTAACAACGTACTGTCCGGTGACGAAGAAGCCGTTATTGCCGCCGACCGCTTTGGCCGCGATGCCAGCCTGTTCGGTCGCGTTCTGGAAGGCCAGCTCAACGGCAACCAGGGCATGGGCATTTCCAAGGTAAACGACGAAGATGCCATCTACGGTCTTGAGGCCGTCGACGAGCTGTTCGAATTCGTTAACCAGAACGTTGACGCAATCCTTGAAGCCTCTCCCGACCTCTTCAAGGTTCGTACTGCTGCCAGCGACATCTTCCAGAATTCCGAGCTCCTGCTGACCGAACTGTCCACCCTGGCCGGCAGCTTCCGTGCCAACTCCAGCGCCCGCTTCATCGGACCGACCCTGGCCTTCATCATCCTGGCCGCCATGATCGGTATCGTTATCTTCATCGGTCTGGCCCTGTACCGCGACGCCCGCGATCGCCTGGCCACCACGGAAGAGCAGAACGAGCAGAACCAGAACGCGATCCTGCGACTGCTGGACGAACTGGCTGACCTCGCAGACGGTGACCTGACCACCGAGGCCACGGTAACCGAGGATTTCACCGGTGCCATCGCGGACTCTATCAACTACGCGATCGACCAGATGCGCGGACTGGTAACCGCCATCCGTGGAACGGCGGTAGGCGTTGCCTCTGCGGCCCAGGAAACCCAGGCCACAGCGATGCACCTGGCGGACGCTTCCGAGCACCAGGCGCAAGAGATTGCCGGAGCTTCTGCGGCGGTTAACGAGATGGCGGTGTCCATCGACCAGGTATCCTCGAACGCTGCGGAATCCTCCGCGGTTGCGGAGCGGTCGGTTGCGATCGCGAAGAAAGGCGCGGAAGTGGTACAGAACACCATCCGCGGCATGGACAACATCCGTGAGCAGATCCAGGAAACCTCCAAGCGGATCAAGCGACTGGGTGAATCTTCCCAGGAAATCGGTGACATCGTATCCCTGATCAACGACATTGCCGACCAGACCAACATCCTGTCTCTGAACGCTGCGATCCAGGCCTCTATGGCCGGTGACGCGGGTCGAGGCTTCGCGGTGGTTGCGGATGAAGTTCAGCGACTGGCGGAACGTTCTTCTGCAGCAACCAAGCAGATTGAAGCCCTGGTTAAGACGATCCAGTCGGATACCAACGAAGCGGTAATCTCCATGGAACACACCACCGCCGAGGTGGTCCGTGGTGCACGCCTGGCCCAGGACGCGGGTATCGCGCTCGAGGAAATCGAGAACGTATCCATGAGTCTGGCGGAATTGATCCAGAACATCTCCAACGCGGCGCGTCAGCAGTCGTCCTCTGCGGCACACATTTCCAACACGATGAACGTCATCCAGGAAATCACCTCGCAGACCTCGTCTGGTACCAACGCGACCGCCAAGTCTATCGGTCACCTGGCCGAGATGGCGTCCGAACTGCGGTCTTCCGTTGCCGGCTTTACCCTGCCGGACGAAGAGGCCGTCGAGCAGGAAGAACAGGAAGACGCCGACGTTCCGGTGGTGGGCTGATTTTCGGTCTCGGGCTGTTGACGGTTTATGGCGCACATGCATAACAACCTGTCTGCTGACGAGGGCATCTGGTCCCTGCGCCGACTCCCGGATATGGATGAGGCGCAGTTCAGTCAGTGGCAGACCTTGCTGGAGCACCGAACCGGCATGACCCTGTCGGCCGACCGCCGCTCATTCCTGGAAACCAACCTCGGGATCCGGATGAGGGAAATCGGCTGCAGCAGCTACCAGGCCTATTACGAACAAATCGTCTCAGGCCCGGATGCCATTCGTGAATGGTCGACCCTGGTGGATCGGCTGACGGTGCAGGAAACCCGGTTTTTCCGCGACACTGATGCTTTTCGCCTGGTGTCAGACTATGTGCTGACCCGCCCCCGGGAGGCGCTTAAAAAGCGCCCCCCGGAAGTGTGGAGCGTCGGGTGCTCAACCGGTGAAGAACCGTACACCCTGGCCATGGTACTGAACGAATGCATGACCCAGCTTGAGTTGCCGCCACTGTTTGGCGTCACCGGCTCGGACATCAGCAAGCCCGCTATCGAAAAGGCCCGTCGAGGCCAGTTCAATCCCCGCAAGTTGATGGGAATGGACGAGACACTGAAAGCCCGGTATTTCCGCCCCGCCGAGCGGAACACCGTTGAAATCGTCGACAGTATCCGGGATCGGGTCTGCTTCGCCGGGCTGAACGTGCTCAACCTCGCCAAGGCACCGATGCACGGCATGAACATTATCTTCTGTCAGAATCTGCTGATTTACTTCCGTCGCTGGCGCCGGCGGGAAATAGTCAGACGACTAGCAGAGCGACTGGCGCCCGGGGGGCTGCTGGTACTGGGCCAGGGCGAGCTGACGGATTATCAGCCGCCGGGCCTGCAGAGGGTACCCTCGGAACATGTACTGGCGTGGATCAAGCGCCAGACTGACGAAGAATAACCGGAGTGGTTATGGGCAATCACCATGACAGCATCGCTCTCGACTGGGTTCGAGGCGAAATACAGGACACGCTGACTCAAGGACAGCATGCACTGGAAGCGTACGTCGAAAATCGTGACGACACTACGCGCCTGCGCTTCTGCCTGAATTACCTTCATCAGGTGCATGGCACCTTGCAGATGGTCGAGCTCTACGGCGCAGCACTGCTGACCGAAGAGATGGAAAAGCTCACCCAGGCGATCCTGAATGAGTCGGTGGCCAATATTGATGAGGCCATCGAAGTTCTGATGCAGGCCATCTTGCAGCTGCCCCAGTATCTGGAACACCTGGGCAGCAGCCAGGACGACTTCCCGATGGTGCTGCTGCCGTTGCTGAACGATCTGCGTGCCGCCCGCGGGGATACCCTGCTGTCCGACACCTCGCTGTTCAAACCGGATCTGAGCCGCTCGACGATGAGCGTCCCGGTAGAGATTTCCCAGCGCCTGCAGGACCCCAAGGTTCTGGGCCATGTTCGCAAGCTGCGCCAGATGTATCAGTTCGCCCTGGCCGGCGTGGTTCGCGAGGAAGATCTCGACGCCCAATTCGAGTACTTGCAGAAAGTCATCTCTCGCCTGAACCGTCTGTGCCAGAAAACGCCCCGTGGCGAACTGTGGAAAGCCGCCGGAGCGTTCATAGAGACCCTGCAGGCGCACGTGAACCCGGTCAATGCCGCGGTTAAGTCCCTGCTCCGTGAACTCGACAGCGAAATCCGCCGTCTGGCTGACCAGCACACCGACATTCTCCGGCAACCGGCGCCCGAGGCACTGCTCAAGCACCTGCTTTACTATGTCGCCCGCGCTCGTGAGCTGAACACCCCGCTCGTCACGGCCCTGCGCAACGAATACAGCCTCAACCAGGCGCTACCGTCGGAAGACGATGTGGACGCTGCCCGCACACGGGCCTCCGGCCCTGGTCGGGAGGCCATCCAGTCGGTGGTTGGCGCGCTCAATGAAGAACTCGCCAAGCTCAAGGACCAGCTCGATCTGTTTGTACGCGCCGAACTGCGCCAGAATCATGAACTGGAAGAGCTGCTGCCCGGTCTGAAACAGGTCGCCAATACCCTCGCGGTTCTGGGCCTGGGGATTCCCCGCAAGGTTGTGAACGAACAGATCGACCTGGTCGAAAAACTGATCAACCAGCCCGATCCGGTGGACGACGGCACCATGATGGATATCGCCGGCGCCCTTCTCTATGTGGAAGCCAGCCTGTCCAGCCTGGAGCAGGACGGCCAGACCAGCGAAGTCAGCATCGGTTCCGACCAGACACCACAACTTGGCTCCCGGGAACTGGGCGATGCCAGCGGGGCGTTACTGCGTGAATCCCGGAACACCCTGGAGCAGGTCAAGTCCTCGATCGTGAACTTCATTGCCTCCCAGTGGGATACCCGGGAAATCGAACACGTACCCGGGCTGCTGCACAGCATTCGGGGAGGTCTTGGGCTGATTCCTCTGGATCGGGTGTCAGACATGCTGGCCTCCGCCGAGCGCTACATCACCGATGTACTGTTGACCGGCAAGCAGATTCCCGACTGGCGTCAGCTGGATACACTGGCCGATGCCGTCACCAGCATAGAGTACTACCTGGAACGTCTGGTGGAAGGCAACGGCGAAAACGACGTCATTCTGCAGGTCGCCGAAGAAAGTCTGGCTTCTCTTGGTTTCCCGGTAGGCGCCGAACCCACCTGGATCGCCAGTGCCGACGTCGATGACATTCCGACCATTGATGCGGCGGCCCTGGAAGAACCGGCGCCCGAACCGGAAACCGCCAAGGAATCCGACCAGGAGCTGCTGGATGACGAAATTCTCGGCATCTTTATCGAAGAAGCCGAGGAAGTACTCGAAACCATCAACGAGTTCTACCCGCGGCTCCGGCAGGATCACGATGATCGCGAGGCCCTGTCTGAAGTACGTCGCGCTTTCCATACGCTCAAGGGCAGCGGCCGCCTGGTGGGTGCCACCAGCCTGGGTGAACTCGCCTGGGGCGTGGAAAACCTGCTGAACCGGGTCATTGACCAGACCATCAAGCTCAACGACGAACTGTTCGCTCTGGTGGACGAGGCAATCGCCCGTATCCCGGCCTTGATCAGCGACTTCCGTTCTGGCCAGGCAGACGCCGATGTGTCTGAACTCACTCAGCGCGCCGAAGCAATGGCCGACACCCGCCGCGCTGAAGCCGGCGGCAACCAGCAGATGGAAGAAGCGGCCGAGGCAACAGGGGAAGAAATTACTCTGGAAGCGCCGGCCGACAGCACCACCGACGAGACTGATGCAACCGATCTGGTCGAGCCCATTGGCGAAGCCCCTGCTGAACTTGCACCTGTGGCAGAAGAAGCCGCCGATGAAGACGATCTGATTGATGACGAAATCCTCGAAATCTTCATCGAGGAGGCCGGTGAAGTTCTGGAAACCATCCGGGAGCACTTACCGACCCTGCTCAACCAGTTTGACGACCGCACCGCGTTGTCCGAGGTTCGCCGGGCCTACCACACACTGAAAGGCAGCGGCCGTATGGTTGGCGCCGAGGTGGTTGGGGAGCTGGCCTGGTCCGTTGAGAACATGCTGAACCGGGTAATCGACGGCAGTATCCTGATGAACTCGGACCTTGCAGAGCTGCTCAACGAGGTCACAGGAGTCCTCCCCGGCCTGGTGGAAGACTTTGAACAACGTCGGCCAGCAGGCTTCGACACGGCAAGCCTTGAGGCCCGAGCCGAGGTGTTGGCCAAGGGTGAAATCCCGGTGGCCAGCAGCATGCCTGCCACGGAAACCGCGCCCGCTGGCAGAGAAGCCGAACCCGACGACCTACTGGACGAGGACATTCCGGCAGGTGGAGTCGATCCTGTTCTGCTGGACATCTTCGAAAGCGAAGCCGAAACCCATCTGCAGACGCTGCACAACTACCTGGAAGCAGCGGGTGACAAGGCGACCGTCTCTTACACCGACGATCTGTCCCGTGCCCTCCATACCCTCAAGGGAAGTGCGCATACCGCTGGCATTGCCCCGATCGCGGCTGTCATCACCCCGCTGGAGCGATTCGTCAAAGAATCCAGGGCACAGAACAAGCGTGCGGACCGGGACGTTCTCGCTCTGCTGCACGATGCCTGCCAGTTCCTGAGCCAGGGACTGGAGCAGTTGCGTTCGAACCCTCAGGCAAGTCTCCCGGGTACCGAGGAGTTCCTCGCCAAGCTCGAGGTTATTGCCGCCGCAACCCTGCGCGTCCTGGCCGGCGAGCATGGCGAGGACAGCGATCAGCAACCGGCCTCCCAGCTGGTTCAGTTGTTCCTCAGTGAAGGTCTCGATATCGTCCTGGATGCGGACCGCATTCTGGACCAGTGGGTTGATGAGTCAACCAACCACGAACTGCTCACTCCCCTTCGTGCCGAGCTTGATCAGCTTACCGATGTCTCCGCCGACGCGGGGCTGTCCGATGTGTCTGCCCTGTCCGGCGCACTGCGCGATATCTACAACCAGCTCGTGCGCACCGACGAAGCACCGGAGCCGGCACTGATCGAAACACTGCACAGCGCCCACGACCACCTGATCAACATGATGGATCAGGTGGCTGCGGGTCTGGCGACCGAGACCAGCGACGATATCCTGGCTCGCCTGGATGCACTCGCGCCGACGCCGATAGACACGCCAGAAGTCGAGGAAGAGGCCGGACCCGACGCCTTCGAGCAGGCATTCACCGGTGACCTTGAAGCCATTGATCTGAGCTTTGAAGAAGACGACATCGAACTGACCACCGGCGACGATCAAACCGCGGCAGCCGGGCAGCCCCCGCTACCCGAGGCCTTCGAGACCGACAGCGAGCTCGACGAGGAACTGGCCGAAATCTTTCTGGAAGAGGCGAGAGACCTGATCGACAGCACCGCCGAGGCGCTTCAGAACTGGAGTGAGAACACCAGTGATCTGGACATCCTTCGCCTGCTTCAGCGGGATCTGCACACCCTCAAGGGTGGCGCACGTCTGGCCGGTGTCGCCGCCGTGGGTGATCTGTCCCACGAACTGGAAACCCTGTTCGAGGGACTGACTGAGCAGCGCTTGTCCATCAATGACCAGCTATCAGACCTGCTGTTCCGTTCCCATGACCGCCTGGCCCACATGGTCGATGCACTGGAAGCCCAGGAGCAGCCTGAAGCAGCACCGGATCTGATCGACGAGCTCCGTAACTATATGACGTCGGCAACGGCATCGCGCCCGGTGACCGACATTGTTGATAAAGACGAGCCGGAGCAGGAAGCGCCCACGGACTACCTCGTTGAGGAAGAGGTTCCCGAGCAAGCGGGCACTGAAGCGGAGACCGAAGAGTCTCCCGAACTGACCGGGGAAACCGCTCCGAAAACCGAAGCGGAGCCCGAAGCTGAAGTGACGGCAACCGACCTGTCCCATCTGGATCCGGAGCTGGTCGGCATCTTCCTCGAAGAAGCGTACGACCTGATCAACTCCACCGGCAGTGCCCTGCACACCTGGAGCGAAGATCCGTCGGACCGCGCCATTGCCGCCGAATTGCAGCGGGACGTGCACACCCTCAAAGGTGGCGCCCGGATGGCCGGTGTCGAGGCCATTGGTGACCTGACCCACGTACTGGAAGACCTGTTCGAGAAAGTCGCTGAAGGCCAGCTGGCAGCCAGCGACGCCATGAACGACCTGTTGTTCGCCTGCCATGACAGGCTGGCCCAGATGGTCGATCAGGTTGCCGGCCAGGCGCCCTGCCCACCGGCCGTTGAACTGGTCACCAAGGTTCAGGCCATTTTGCGCGGCGAAACTCCGACTGACGAAGCGGAAGAAGAACCGGTCCCCGAGACGCCAGCAGTCAGTGAAGAGGCCAGCGAAGACGACCTGATCGGCATCTTCCTGGACGAAGGTATCGAGATACACGCCACCATTGGTGAAAGCCTGGCCCAGTGGCGGGAAGAACCTGAAGAGCTGACCGGTGTTACCCAGCTTCAGCAAGAGCTTCACACCCTCAAGGGTGGCGCCCGGCTGTCGGATATCGACACCATTGCCGAACTGGCCGAAGCCTGGTCCGACGCACTGGACCCGCTGATTGCCGGTGCCGATAACCAGAGTGAACTCTTTACGTTGAGCGACAGGGCCCACGACGCCCTGCAGACAATGCTCAGTTCGCTGGAAGATGGCAGCAAACCCGCACCTCAGTCCGAGTTGATTGCTGCGCTTAAGGCAGCATACAAGGATGCTGAGGCGGACACTCTGGCCACCGACGAAAGCGCATCAGCAACCGCCGGGGATGTGGACCCTGAAGTTCTGGAGATTTTCCTGGAAGAAGCCGGGGAAATCATGGATCAGTTGGAGCAGGTCCTTGAGGACTGGCGCAAGGAACCGGCCAACCACGGCTTCAACCGGGAAGCTCAACGTGCCCTCCATACGCTCAAAGGTGGTGCACGCCTGTCCCAGCTCACACACCTCGGTGACAAGGCCCATGCCTTGGAGACTCGCCTGATTGATCTCGGTGGCAACGCACCGACCGAAGACCAGTGGCAGAGCATTACGGCGGACCACGATGAAATCATCAAGCTGGTTTCCGATGTACGGGAGAAAGGGGTAGCGGCGGTAGCCGAAGCACCTGCAATCGAACCCGAGCGAAAGCAGGACATCGAAGCCAAGCCTGAACAAAAGCAGGAAGAAAAGGCCAAGTCGGAATCTCAGCAGGCCAGCGTCGAGGCAACGGCAGAACCGAAGGTCGAGCCCAAGACAGCTGCTAAGCCAGAGCCGTCGAAGGCCAGCAAGCTGCCCGACCAGCGCAAAGACAAAACCGGCAAACGAGCCGCGGAGAAGCAGCGGGCCGCCCAGGAAACCATCCGGGTATCGGCATCTCTGCTGGATGACCTGGTTAACCTGGCCGGTGAAACCAGTATTACCCGAGGCCGTCTGGAAACCCAGACCAGTGATTTCGGCCAGAACCTGGAGGAAATGGCCGCCACCATCGAGCGTCTGCGTGAGCAGCTGCGGCGGATGGAAATTGAAACCGAAACACAGATCCTGTTCACGGCAGAAAAAGAGCACGGTCCGGAATACGGCGAGGACTTCGATCCGCTGGAGATGGACCGTTACTCGTCGATCCAGCAGTTGTCCCGGGCCCTGTCCGAGTCGGCATCGGATTTGGCCGACCTGCGGGAAACCCTGGGTGACCGGATTCGCGATACCGAAACCCTGTTGCTCCAGCAGTCGCGGATCAACACGGAACTGCAGGAAGGTCTGATGAAGACCCGAATGATTCCGTTCTCGTCCACCGTTCCTCGTCTGCGCCGAATCGTCCGCCAGATCAGCGGCGAGCTGGGCAAGAAGGTCGAGTTTGACGTTCGCAACGCCGAAGGCGAAATGGACCGCAACATCCTGGAACGGATGATTGCCCCTCTGGAGCACATGCTCCGGAACGCCCTCGACCACGGTATCGAGATGCCGGAAGACCGCAAGAAGTCCGGTAAGCCGGAAACCGGTGAAGTCATCCTGTCGCTCACCCGGGAAGGCGGTGATGTGGTACTGCGCATGATGGACGACGGTAAGGGTATTCCCTCCAGCGTCATCCGCGACAAGGCCATCCGCCAGGGGCTGATGAGCGAGGACGAAGACCTGACCGAGCGCGAGATACTGCAGTTCATCCTGCAGCCGGGCTTCTCCACGGCCCAGCAGGTGACGCAGATTTCCGGCCGGGGCGTGGGCATGGACGTGGTCGCCAGCGAGATCAAGCAGCTGGGCGGCAGCCTGGACATCGACTCGGCACTGGGTCGGGGCACTACCTTCACCGTGCGCCTGCCGTTCACCGTGTCCGTTAACCGGGCCCTGATGGTCTCCAGCGGTGACGACTTCTACGCCATCCCGCTGAACACCATCGAAGGTATTGTGCGGGTCAGCTCCTACGAGCTGGAAGAGTACTACAAGCCGGATGCACCGCTGTATGAGTACGCCGGCCAGGATTACCGGCTGCAGTACCTGGGCAGCCTGCTCAACACCGACCACCAGCCCAAGCTTCAGGGCCATATCCTGCCGCTGCCAGTGATTCTGGTACGGGGCGCCGAGCAGCCGATGGCGTTGCAGGTGGACAACATCCTCGGTAGCCGGGAAATCGTGGTTAAATCCCTCGGCCCTCAGTTCGGTACCGTCCGGGGTGTGTCCGGGGCGACCATTCTGGGTGACGGTAACGTGGTGGTGATTCTCGACCTGCCGGCGATGATCCGTTCCGACATTCTGTCCGAGCGTCAGCGCCTGGTGAACCTCGAGAAAGCCCGCGAAGCCGCCCGTTACGAAGAGACCATTACCAAGGTGATGGTGGTGGATGACTCGGTGACGGTCCGTAAGGTTACCTCCCGCCTTCTGGAGCGGAATGGCATGGAAGTGGTGCTGGCGAAAGATGGTCTGGATGCGGTGGCACAGCTGCAGGATCACAAGCCTGACATCATCCTGCTGGATATCGAAATGCCGCGGATGGACGGCTTCGAGGTGGCCAGCTTCGTGCGCCATGACGATACACTGCGGGATACGCCAATCTGCATGATCACCTCCCGTACCGGTGACAAGCACCGTGACCGGGCGATGGCCATCGGCGTGAACGAATACCTCGGCAAGCCGTTCCAGGAGAGCGAACTGCTCGCCACCATCAAACGGTTGACCGGTAATCAGTGATGGTCGGCCACACTGGCCGGCCCCGGGTCGGGATCGTTTCGGACATCGTGCTGCAGCGCCATCGCCTGCAGAACGCCAGCTCGAAGGTGGGGCTGGATGTCTGTTTCTCCGGCGACCCGGGGCGGTTGCTGGACTACCCGGGTTTTCCGGACGCCAGCCTCTGGCTGGTGACGCTGGAAGACGACGCCGATCATCCCGGGTTGTTCGATCACCTGTTCAGCAACACCGACGCGCCGGTGCTGTTCGGCCTGGATCTGGCCCCCAAAACCGGGGGCACGGACTATTTCCGCTGGGAACGCCGGTTGCTGGCGAAGCTTGAACAGGAGCTGGGGCCGCTGGAAGAGCTGGATTCAGAACACGCCATCCAGCAACTCGAAGAACAACCACCCACCGAGGTAGTCACGCCCACCCTGCCCCAGTGGATTCCGCCCGCCTCCAATAGCGCACCGGCCGAAGAGGTCTGGATTCTGGGGGCCTCCCTGGGCGGGCCGGCCGCTGTGAAGACCTTCCTCGACCAGCTGCCGCCGGGATTGCCCGTGGGGTTTATCTACGCCCAGCATATCGACGGTAACTTCACCAGTGTGCTCACCCGTGTGCTTGGCCGACACGCCCATTACAAACTGAAACGGGCAGAGGAAGGCTATCGGGTACACAATGGCGACGTGGTGCTGATGCCCGTCGAACACGAATGGGCGTTCAATGAAGCCGGTGAACTGACCGAGCTGAACAGGAAATGGCCGGGGCCCTATGGCCCGTCCATCGATCAGGTTTTACTGAACGTCGCCGACCATTACGGGTCACGCTGCCACGCCATTCTGTTCTCCGGCATGGGCAACGATGGCGCCATTGCCGCGCCCATGCTGAAGGCCCATGGCAGCAAGATCTGGGTGCAGGAAAGTGACAGCTGTGGCAACAGCTCCATGCCCGACTCTGTGGCCGCCACCGGTTGCACCACCCAGAGTGGCACCCCGGAAGCACTGGCCCGGGAACTGGTCAAAACGATAGAAGAATCCTGCCTGCTCAAGGGCAGACAGAAACGGGACTCCGCCTGAGGAATTAAGCAATGAAAGACAACAGTCAGACCCTCGCCTGCGTTCTGATCCCCATGAACGAGCGGCAACTGTTGCTCCCCAACGTCAGCATTGCCGAGGTAGTGGATTTCGCCAGCACCGAAGCCGGTGCCAACACCCCGGACTGGCTGGCCGGCTACCTGGACTGGCGTGGCCTCAAGCTGCCGGTGATCTCCTACGATGCGGCCAACGGCGGCACCTTCCTGGTACCCGGCGACAACCGGGGCCGTATCGTGGTGCTCAACACCATCGGCGAGCAGCATGAACGTGCACCCTTCCTGGCGTTGCTGACCCAGGGTATTCCCAGTCAGACACGCCTGGCGGAAGACCAGGTTATCCAGACCGACGGCGACACCGGCCCGGCCGACCTGATGAAAGTCGAGGTCGACGGCGATACCGCCTGGATTCCCAACCTGGAATACCTCGAGTCACTGGTGCTGGAAGCTCAGTAATTCCCCCTTCGGCCATGGTGGCCATTCTGCAAAATGTTATAATGTTTCAAATTTTGCAGGACACCCACCATGGTTACCCAATCCCTGCCCTACCACCCCCATGATCATGACGCCTGTGTCAGCCAGGCACTGGCCGACGCCCGCACCATCTGCCGGGAACGTGGCACCCGCCTGACCCCCACCCGGGAGCGGGTGCTGGAACTTGTCTGGCAGTCCCATAAGCCACTAGGGGCCTACGATGTGCTGGCCCAGCTTTCCGATGAAGGGCAGAGCGCGGCACCGCCGACGGTTTACCGTGCGCTGGATTTTCTCCTGCAGAACGGACTGGTGCACCGGATTGCCTCGCTCAACGCCTTTATTGGCTGCACGCACCCCGGCGAACACCACACCGGGATGTTCCTCATCTGCTGTAACTGCGGGAACGTTCTGGAAGTCTCGGATCCCTCGGTGTCAGCGGCGATTCACTCGGCCGCCAGGTCCGAATCCTTTGAACTCAATGACCTGACCCTGGAAATGTCCGGAGTCTGTCCCCGATGCCAGGCGAACGCTGATCATGACTGACCCGCTTGTAACCCTCGATGGCCTGACCGTGGCCTTCGATGACCGTCCGGTGGTTGATCAGGTCAATCTGAGTGTTCACCGGGGAGACATCATTACCATCATCGGCCCCAATGGCGCCGGGAAAACCACCCTGATCAAGTCGGTACTGGGCATTCAGAAGCCCAGTGCCGGGGAAGTCCGGCTGGTGCCTGGCATGGTGATTGGCTACGTACCCCAGCACCTTGTTCTGGAGTCCACCCTGCCCCTGAGTGTCAAACGGTTCATGATGCTGACCGGCCACTCGGTGTCGGAGTGTCGGGCCGCACTGGACAAAACCGGCGTGGGTCACTTGCTCGACGCCTCCGTGCATCACCTGTCCGGCGGTGAACGGCAGAGGCTGCTGCTGGCCCGGGCACTGGTTCGGCGCCCGGACCTTCTGGTGCTGGACGAACCCGCTCAGGGGGTGGATATCAATGGTCAGGCCTCCCTGTACCAGCTGATCCGCCAGCTACGGGATGAGCTGAATTGTGGGGTGATCATGATCTCCCACGACCTGCATCTGGTGATGGCGGCTACCGACCGTGTCATCTGCCTGAACCAGCACATCTGCTGCAGCGGCCACCCGGCGGATATTTCCCAGGACCCGGCCTTTATCGAAACCTTCGGCCACGACGTCGCACGATCACTGGCGGTTTATCACCACGATCACAACCACGCCCACAACCTGCACGGCGATGTGGTGGAAGGCGACGATGGCCATCTGGCCCACAAGGAGTGCTCCGGCTATGCCCATCCTTGATGCCATTCTGGACGATTTTTTCTGGCGTGCCCTGCTGGGCGGCCTGGGTATTGCGCTGGTCGCCGGGCCATTGGGCTGCTTTGTGGTGTGGCGACGGATGGCCTACTTCGGGGATACCCTGGCGCACTCCGCCCTGCTCGGCATTTCGCTCAGTTTCCTGGTCAGCCTGCCGCTGCATGTTGGCGTCATCATCACCTGTGTGGTGCTCGCGACGGCGCTGGTGCTGCTGTCCCGCACCCGGGCGCTCGCCACGGACACGCTACTGGGTATCCTGGCCCACAGTGCCCTTGCCATAGGCCTGGTCACCCTAAGCTTCATGCCGGATGTGCGCGTTGATCTCACCGGGCTGCTGTTTGGCGATCTGCTTGCCATGAGCCGGGGCGACCTGGCGTGGATCTATGGTGGCGCTGTGGTGATCCTCACCCTGCTTGCACTGCTCTGGCGCGGGCTCCTGATGAGCACCATCCACGAGGAACTGGCTCGAGTCGAAGGTCTGCCCGTCGAGCGCCTGCGCCTGGCATTGATGCTGATGTTTTCCCTGGTCATTGCCGTTGCCATGAAGATCGTCGGTGTACTGCTGATCACCGCCATGCTGATTATCCCTGCAGCCACCGCTCGCCGGCTGGCCAGGAATCCGGAGCATATGGTGGGCCTGGCCATGGTCTTTGGTGCCATCGCAGTAACCGGTGGCCTGATCCTGTCCTGGTACCTCGACACACCCGCCGGTCCGTCCTCGGTAGTCACCGCCTTCCTGACCTTCCTGCTGGTGTATGGCAGCACGGCACAAACCCGGGCCTGAATCTGGCCCAGGATTCCCCACGCTGGACTACAGTTAGGAGGTACGGCAACACGTTGGCATTGCCCGCATACGTCAGGAATCTCCCATGGAACGCACCAATGGCTCACCTCCGCCTCCCGGGAAGACCTCGCCCGGGCTCTGGGTGCCGCTGGTGATTCTTCTGGCTGGCCTGGCAACCACCACGCTGACGGCCCATCTGGAGGCGGAGCGCGCCCGCAGCCAGGCCGAATCCCGCTATCAGGCCCAGCACCAGATGCTGGTGAATCTGGTTCGTGCCCAGCAATGGGAAAAGACCAATAGCAACGATGGCGAAGCCGGCCAGAGCAACGACTGGCTCCGGCCCGTGATTCATCAGGCACTGCCGGAGAATATGGGCGTGCGGGTGGATACCCTGGCCCGGCACACCAAGCAGCCACTGCTGCATATCCGGGCCGGGACCCCCGTCGATGCCAGCCGAACACTGCGCAGCGAGATCCGTTCCGGCGATAACAACTGGATGCTCACCACTCTGCCCGCCGAACCCTTTCTCGAAGGCGATGCGACCCAGGCCGCCACCCGTATCTGGGCCAATGGCCTGCTGATCACCTTGGTCGGCGTCGTGTTGTCGTTGTGGCTGTGTCGCCGCCTCAAGCTGGCGACAAGCCTCGGTTACAAGCTGCGTGAGCAAACCCGTCATTCGGACCAGCAAATCAACAACCTGCAAACCGAAAAAAACATCCTCCGGCAGGCACTGAACGACAGCGAGCTGCGCAGCCGGGATCTGGTTGCCTTATCCGGAGGGATGATCTGTGAACTCGATGAGCAGGGAACCATTGGCTTCGCGTCCCCGCAAACCGCGGAACTGATCGGCGAGGCTCCGTCCGACCTGATCGGGACGCCCTTTGAGCAACTGGTGGAAACAACGGGCCAGGAGAATTTCAGGCTCGCCCTGGCGTCGGCGCGCAGCGATCATGCGGTAGAGCGTGTGGATGTGTCATTGCGACACAAAGGCACGGAAACGTCCATCCCGGTGACGCTGCGGATTCTGGCCCTGCAGGACCCGCTGCACGGCCTCGCCGGCTTCCGGATCAGCGCCTCGCCTACCCAGGGACATTAATCCAGGGTCTTGTGGGTGCCATCGCACAGGGGCGGATTGCCGGTCTGCTTGCAGCCGCAGAACCATACCCACTCTTCTTTTTCTGCCGTGTATTTGACCGGCGTGAACCCGGTGCCTTTATGGGACCCGTCGCAGAAAGGCTGTTTCTCGCTACGCCCGCAGGCACACCACATGTAGTTCTTACCCGGCTCCACGAGTACAGAACAGGGGGTTTTGCGCGCTATGTGCGGCTTTTCGTCAGCCATGATCAGATCCCTCCATGTATTGGTATCACCCTGGCTCAGTATAGATGGGCCACTGCCCTTGTCAGGTTTCTGTCACAGGCTTATGGTTTAATGCTTCCGCGCGCCGCGACAGGTGACTTCAGCAGACAATCTGGATAACGGAACCATGAACCGAATCAAAGTAGGCATCAACGGATTTGGCCGCATCGGGCGGCTGACCATGAAAGCGGCCTGGGACTGGCCCGAGATCGACTTTGTCGCCATCAACGATCCTGGCGCCGATGCCGCCACCCTGGCACACCTGATGAATTTTGACAGTGTCCACGGGACCTGGGATCGGGAAGCCACCTCCGATGGCACCCACCTGCTGATCGACAACCGGAAAATCCGGGTGACCCACAATCGGTCGATCGGCGAAACCGACTGGTCCGGTTGCGATGTGGTGATCGAAGCCAGTGGCGTCATGCGCAAGATGGACCTGCTCCAGGGCTATCTGGGTCAAGGGGTCAATCGTGTGGTGGTGACGGCCCCGGTGAAAGAAGCGGGCGCCAAAAACCTCGTGATGGGTATCAACGACGACCTGTTCGACCCCACCACCGACCGCATCGTCACGGCCGCGTCCTGCACCACCAACTGCCTGGCTCCGGTGGTCAAGGTGATTCACGAAAAGCTGGGTATCAAGCATGGCTCGATGACCACCATTCACAGCCTCACCAACACCCAGACCATCATTGACGCTCCCCACAAGGATCTTCGCCGTGCCCGCTCCTGCGGCAGCTCGCTGATCCCGACCACCACCGGTTCGGCCACCGCCATCATCGAAATTTTCCCGGAGCTGAAAGGCCGACTGGATGGCCATGCCGTCCGAGTACCGTTGACCAATGCCTCGCTCACGGACTGTGTGTTCGAGGTAGAAACGCCCACGGATGTAGCCACCGTGAACAGTCTGCTCCGGGACGCCGCCGAAGGTGAGCTGGAGGGCATCCTGGGCTACGAGGAGCGGCCACTGGTGTCGATCGACTACCGCACCGACCCCCGCTCGGCAATCATCGATGCCCTCTCCACCCTGGTGGTGAACGATACCCAGGTGAAACTGTACGCCTGGTACGACAACGAATGGGGCTACGCCAACCGGACCGCCGAACTGCTGCGCAAGGTGGGCCTGGCCTGACGTGACACCCGCTACTCGCCAGTACCTGATCATCACCGGTAATTACTGGGCCTTCACCCTGACCGATGGCGCCCTGCGAATGCTGGTGGTACTGCATTTCCACCAGCTCGGGTATTCCCCGCTGGAGCTGGCCCTGCTGTTCGTGTTCTACGAGTTCTTTGGCGTGCTGACCAATCTCGCCGGAGGGTATCTGGGCGCCCGGTTTGGGCTCAACCGGACCATGAACCTGGGTTTGCTGCTGCAGATTGTGGCTCTGGGCATGCTGGCCGTGCCCGCCAGCTTGCTGACCATCCCCTGGGTGATGGCCGCTCAGGGTCTGTCCGGTATCGCCAAGGATCTGAACAAGATGTCGGCCAAGAGCGGTATCAAACTACTGGTCGATGAAGCCCAACAGGGCAAGCTGTACAAGTGGGTCGCGTTACTGACGGGCTCCAAGAACACGCTCAAAGGGGTGGGCTTTTTCCTCGGCGGCGCGCTGCTGATGACCATCGGGTTTGCTGGTGCGGTGGCCAGCATGGCAGCGGCGTTGCTACTGATCTGGCTGAGCAGTCTGTTCCTGCTCGGCAAGGACCTGGGCCGAAGCAAGGCCAAGCCGAAATTCAAAGACCTGTTTTCCAAGAGCCCGGCCATCAATCTGCTGTCAGCCGCCCGACTGTTCCTGTTTGGCGCGCGGGACGTATGGTTCGTCATAGCCCTGCCGGTCTACCTGAAAACCGTTCTAGGCTGGGATTTCTGGCAGGTGGGTACGTTCATGGCCTGCTGGATCATTGGCTATGGGTTTATTCAAACCATCGCCCCCCGGTTTACCGGTATGGGCTCACAGGCTGCCGTTCGTTGGGCGGCCATGCTCAGTGTGGTCCCCGCGGGCATTGCCCTCGCCCTGTGGCTGGGCATCAACGCAGAACTGGCGCTGGTTGGCGGGCTGCTGCTGTTTGGCGCGGTATTCGCCGTCAACTCCTCACTGCACAGCTATCTGATCGTGAGTTTTGCCCGTGCTGATGGGGTGTCACTGGATGTGGGTTTCTACTACATGTCCAACGCTGCCGGACGGCTGCTGGGCACGGTGCTTTCAGGCTGGATTTACCAGGTTTATGGACTGGAAGCCTGTCTGTGGGTATCCACCGGCATGGTAGTGCTGGCCACCGTTTTTGCCGCCGGGCTGCCCGCTCGACAGCCCGAAACGGCCTGACGCCCTACAACGGGCGAATCACCTCGGCGAGCTTGCCGGATTCAGTCAGTTCCAGGAATTCATCCCCCAGTCTTTCGCTTTCCGCCACCGCCTTGCGCCAGGCCTTCTCCCGGCCAGCATCATCACCAGCGTACTTCTCGAAATCCTTCCGAT
Source organism: Marinobacter suaedae (assembly GCF_030519635.1). NCBI lineage: Bacteria > Pseudomonadati > Pseudomonadota > Gammaproteobacteria > Pseudomonadales > Marinobacteraceae > Marinobacter > Marinobacter suaedae. The sequence continues at coordinate 1,299,620 of NZ_JAUMIS010000001.1, forward strand.
CAGGCAGTTTCCGATCCGGGAGTGATTCCAGGTACTCGCGAGAAGGCGCCACCAGCACAACATCCTGCAGGCGCGTGGCATCGCCACGGCGCCAGGGCAGGCTCTTGTCGAACCAGCCTGGCACCACTTTGTCGGTAAAGTGAGGGTAGAGAATCACCCCGGGTTGTTCGTAGGGCAAATCCAGGTGGTAATCCAGCAGGCCGCCATCCCGATAAACCCCTTCAGGGGCACCGGGCAGGTTCCTGACACCGGACATCACCATGGGAATCGAGGCCGAGGCCAGCAGCGCTGGCAGCAGGTTTTCCCGGGTCAGCGCCACCTGGTGGCTGGGGAAATCCACCAGTTTAGCCACGGGCAAAGGCAGGCGGGCGTCGTGGATAATACCCCGCTCCATGAACCGACCCAGGTGTCGCCGGCTGACCATGTTCGCACTGATCACCTGCATCAGGCCCAGCGCCAGACGCCCCCGGCTGTCGTGTTCCAGCATCCCGCGACTTCTGACCACCACCACATTCAGCCGATACCAGGGGTGATTGAGGATCTGGTCCTGGTGGCCATCCAGCAACTCATCCAGGAACTGCACACTCTTGCGGGTCACCTCGGCCGCGCTGACACCTTTGGCAAAGCGTTGGGATGTGTACAACTCCGCCAGCTTATCGAGCTGGGCCTTGGGATCGTCGGTCGAAGCCACCGCAGCAAACCGCCAGCTGCCAATAGACGAACCAATCAGTGCACGCTCCTGGGGAACCCTGGGCAGCCAGTCACCAAAAACAGCCTTGTCCAGCCCATTGATGCCCAGCGCCTTGGGGCCACCGGCGGCACCGGGAACAACATGAACATCGGCCGGTGTCAGCGGGGTGTCTTTCAGTCGCTGCAAGGCCCGGCGGCCGGCCCGGATGGTCAGCGACGGCGTCCTGGTATGAATGGCGGTCATAAAGCTCTCCCTAAGTGAATCCCGGAGTGTAACCAAGCGCGAAGGTGGCGGCCAACTGAATACAACGCCCTACCTGTCCATTAACGAATCGAAACGGACCGGCTTAACGTAACCCATGCTAGACTTTGGAGATCCAACAAGATCTGTCCCGGAAGCGGACAGACGCTGTATCTTGCGGCCGGAGAATGCTGTGGACCTTGCCAATAACCCTTACTCGCCATCCTCAGGGCCGACACTTGCAGTTCTCAAATTCAAGCAGAGACTGGTTTTTCATCTGTATTCCTGGACCCTGATCGCTGCGGCACCGCTGTTGATAATCCGATGGCAGCAAGACCACCTGCTGCTGACTGCGCTGCTCCTTCTTTTCTGTCTAAACGCCTTGCTGGTCATGGGTTTTCTGCATTTCCGCGGCACCTATTTTCTGAAAGGCCGCCTGTTCCCTCTGCTGGCCATAATGTGCTCGGTCTATTCCACAGCCGTCAACGGCCATATCGGCCTGTACTGGGCCTATCCGATTGCAGTCGTGTTTTTTTTCCTGTTGCCACTGAGAGAAGCCATCGCCAGCAATATTCTTTTCCTTATCCTGTTGGCCGTGGTGTCGTACCTCACTTTTCCGGAAGCCGACGTCTGGCGAATCACTTTTTCCCTGGCGCTGACCTGCCTGTTCGCCCTGGTGTCTGCCTGGCTGGTGGGCAAGATTCAGCAGGAGCTGGTCCGCCTGGCGACCACCGACCCACTCACCGGGTGCCTGAATCGATCACAGCTTTCCGATCTTCTGAACAACCAGATCCAGATGCGGGAACGCTACGAACGGGTATCCAGCGCGATACTGATCGATCTGGATTTTTTCAAAGCCGTGAATGACCAATGGGGTCACCTGGCAGGGGACAGGATTCTGCAGGAGCTGGTGACTCGAATCCGTGGCCGGCTTCGGGAAACCGACCAGCTGTTTCGAATCGGCGGCGAGGAATTCATGGTCCTTTTGCCAGAAACCCGACAGAAAGACGCCGAAAATCTCGCAAACCAGTTGCTTCTGACCATACGGTCAAAACCGTTCTTCAACGAAATACGGGTAACGGCCAGCGTGAGTGTGGCGGAAGTCTGCCGGGGCGAGACCTGGTCCGCATGGCTGAATCGCGCTGACCAGGCGCTTTACGAAGCGAAAGCGCGGGGCCGTAATCGCGTTGAGATCGCACCCAACAGCCCTTCAGATCAGGCACCGGATCCTTCAGGCCAGCCTGCCCAGGCCACCAGTTAGGGTTGATTCAACCCTCCCGGGCAATGTCTTTTCTGAAATCCCGGTAATGGGTGAATACCTCCCAGGGGCACTCGACATGGGGGTAGTGCCCGACGTTTCGTAAACCGACCACATCCGGATTCTTCACCAGTTCCCGATAACGCCTTGCCATCGCCACCCCGGACACCGGATCGGCAGTGCCCGAGATCAGTCTCATGGGCTGGGAAGTTTTCTGCAGTGCCCCCACCCAGCGGTTGCGGTGGCAGCGACGCTCCTCCATAAACTGGATCAGGTGGTGCAGAATGCCCCGGCCGTTGTTGTAAGTGATCAGGTACCAGAAATCGTCCAGATCGATCCGACCGGGCGGATTCTGGCTGCCAAACAGGCGGAGGAAATTGCGTTCGAAGGTACGGCGGGTCAGTCCCCGGCTGATGAGCCCACCGAGAGGGCTCTTCAGGAGTTTCTGTATCAGCAGGGGCGAATGCACCTCGGGGAAAAGGGCACCATTAAGGAAACACACGCTATCAATGCCAAAGGGCAGCACGCCTTCCTGCTCCCGGGCCATCAGCTCCTGCGCCACGCTACAGCCGTAATCATGGGCAAACAGGTGCACCGATCTCAGTCCAAGTCCGTCGATCCAGCCCTGGAAAAGATCGGCCTGATCCTCGATGCTGTAGGTGTAATCAATGGGTTTGTCGGAAAAGCCAAAGCCAAGCATGTCCAGCGTCAGAACGTTGAACTGCTGACTGAGCATGGGCCATATCCGGCTCCAATCCCAACTGGAGGTCGGAAAACCGTGCAGCAGGACCAAAGGATCGCCCTGCCCCGCCATGCGACTGAAAATGGCGTGGCCATCGTAACTGAACCACTTGCCTCCCTGCTGCCACCACTCCAAGGTGCCCGATTCCCGCACCGTCTGAGCAGCGCCAGGGTCATCGGTGAATACCTGTTCCATGCGTTATCCCCGGCGAGGTTCCAAAGTTCAGACTGTATAGCATTCCACCGCCACCTTCTACAGCCCTTCCGCTGGCCGTCAAAGACGCCTAAGCCAGGGGAATTTTCATAGGTAACAACCGTTGCAGGCGTGGAGATACAGATCAAATTGGCTTAAGCTTGCCCCCCGAACGACACAGCATCGGAACAGATTATGAGCACCCCTCTAGACGACCTTGCCGGACACTTCAAAGCCATTATTGATGGATTGGGTGAAGACACCGACCGCGAGGGTCTGCAAAACACGCCCATGCGTGCGGCCAAGGCCATGCAGTTTCTCACGCAGGGTTACAACCAGAGCCTTGACGAGTTGGTGAACAACGCAGTTTTCGAGTCCGCCATGGATGAGATGGTGGTGGTGCAGGACATCGAGCTGTATAGCATGTGCGAACACCACATGCTGCCGTTTATCGGCAAGTGCCACATCGCCTACCTGCCTCAGGGCCGGGTTCTGGGGCTGTCCAAGTTCGCCCGTATTGTCGATATGTATGCCCGCCGGCTGCAGATCCAGGAAAACCTGACCCGCCAGATTGCCGAGGCCATCGAAAATGTGACCAACGCAAAGGGCGTCGCCGTGGTGATCGAAGCCCAGCACATGTGCATGATGATGCGGGGCGTGGAAAAACAGAACTCGAAGATGAAAACCTCCGTAATGCTGGGACAGTTCCGCAAATCCCAGGCAACACGCAACGAGTTCCTGCAGCTGGTTGCGCAACGGGGCTGAGACCCCGGTGACCACCGTCAGCGTGCCTGATGGTGGTCACTTGCCCGAGGCTTTCTCGCCGCCAAAATGTGACGCGTATCACACCTATTCCTACTGACAATGACACCCGCTAGGTCTCTGCCATACTTTGGATAAACATCTAATAAGACTGGTAGAGCCATGTGGTTCCGACGTAAATCCAGCAATGCTGCCACACCCGCAGCCCACACCAAGCCATCCCAAGTCCGGAAAACTGGTTCGCAACAGAGCCAGGAACCGACATCCTCTCTTCGCCGCGTCCGCCTGCCCGTCGATCTGCTTGAGCGCGGAATGATCATCATCAAGCTGGACCGTCCATGGAACGAGGTACCTGTACTGTTCCAGGGGTTTGTACTGTCGGACGATTCCCAGGCGGACATTCTCCGGCAATACTGTGACTGGGTGCTTGTCGAAGACGAGGAAGAACGGCTGAACCCCATCCTGGACCGCGTGGTCCTGCGCAAGGAAATGGCCACCAGGCCACTGCCCGAAACGCGCTCTCTGGCCGAGGAAATGCCCCGGGCCCGGGCAGCCTGGAACCAGGGCCAGCAGTTCATCGACAAGGTGACCCGGGACCTTGAGTCGGGCAACGATCTGGACTTCGACGAAGCCCGGCCCATCATCAAGCATTGCGTCGAGAGTATTCAGGCCAACGCCAGTGCCATGTTCTGGATGAGCCGGATTAAAAGTCGGGATGCCTACACCGCCGAACACTGCCTGCGGGTTGCCATTTTCTCCATCGCCTTTGCCCGCTTCCTTGGCATGCCGGACAAAGATCTGGAAACCGTCGGGATGTGCGGCCTGTTGCACGATCTGGGCAAGCTCAAGGTGCCCCAAAGCATTCTGAATAAGCCCGGGACCCTGACCCAGGAAGAAATGCAGATCATGCAGGAGCACACCATCCTGGGCTATGAGCTGTTGAAAGCCGACAGCAAGCTAGACCCGATTATCAGCGACGTGAGCAGCCATCACCATGAACGCATGGATGGCCAGGGCTACCCCCATCAGTTGGCGGACTGGCAGATCAGTCGTTACTCCCGCCTGGTGGCTATCGTGGACTCGTTCGATGCCATCACCAGTGACCGCTGCTACAAGGATGGTCTGTCTGCCTCCGACGCCATGTCCATCCTGTACAAAAACCGCGGGCAGCAGTTCGACGCCGGCATGGTGGAAGGGTTCATTCGCATGATCGGCGTGTATCCGCCCGGCAGCCTGGTGGAGCTGAACTCCGGCGAAGTCGCGCTGGTGGTGGCCACCCATCCTGGCCGAAAGCTCAAGCCCCGGGTGGAAATCCTACTGGATGCCAACAAGAACCCCATAACCCCACGGGTTGTGGATCTGGCGGCCCAGACCGCTGAAGGGGACATGGTGCGGGAAATTGCCCACCCTCTCGCTGACGGCGCCTTCGGTATTTCCCTCCGGGGACGAATCCAGCAGCTGACGGCAAAATCCTTCTCAGACGCCTTTTAGCCCTTCCACCAACCAGACACAGCGTACCGGCTGGCCGCCATGACCAGCGATGCCCAGATTGCCGGAGCCACGGCCGATTCCGGATTGTAATCCGTCATGGGTGCCCCCACTATTGGGGCACCCACATCAGGAATCGTGAGCTGGAACCGAACCTATGACCCCGAAATACCTGACTCCGGAACAGGACTACCTTATCCGGCGCTGGGAGCGCTGGAACCGGAATTATTTCATTGTTGCCTTCGTTGCTCTTGTCATCCTGCTGGTGTTCAGCAGCCAGCTCGGACTGTCCAGCGGTGACAGCTGGGGTCCCCTTGGCGTACTGATTGCGCTCATCATAACCCCCATCATCATTCTGCAGCTCCGGCTGGCCTGCCCAGCGTGTGGCCAGAAAATCGGCTGGCAGGCCAAACTGATGGCCCCCGACCAGTGCAAAAGCTGCGGTACCTTCCTGCACTCCCGGTAATCAGCGCTTAATTACATGCTTGACCTGTGAGTTACTCACAGGTTTTACGCTATGCTTACTGAGTGCTCCGAGGCTGGCACATTGGTCACCCCTCGGATGCTTTACGACTGCCATACAAGGGGAGCCGCCCCATGAAAGTCAAAGACATAGCGCAAGCCGCAGAGGTCAGTCCGGACACCGTCCGCTTCTATACCCGCGAGGGTCTGCTAACGCCACAGCGGGATCCGGACAACAATTACCAGTTGTTCAACGCCGACGACCTCCGCCGTCTCAGGTTCGCCCGCAAGGCCCGGCAACTGGGTTTCTCGCTTCCGGAAATCCGAACCATCATGGCGCAGGCCGATGATCACCACTCCCCCTGCCCCATGGTGCGGGACGTATTCGAGGAGCGCCTGACTGAAGTGGAGCGCCAGATCGAGGAACTTCAGCAATTGCGCGAACGCATGCGATCAGCCTTGAGTGCCTGGAAGGATATGCCCGATGGCACCCCCGATGGCCATACCATCTGCCAGCTGATTGAACACTGGGACGACGCGCCAGACAGCAGGGAGTGCGCATCATGAAAACGTCCGTCACATTGCATCCGGCATTATCGGTGTCCGGCGCCACCTGCCAGGGTTGCGTGAAGAAAATCCGTGCCGCGCTGGAGCCCCTGACCGGGGACGTCGAGCTGATCGAGGTGGACCTCCAGAATCAGACCATCGCCCTGCCCGAAGACATTGATCCGGAGCAGGCCGCTAAACGGGTGTCCGAAGCCGGGTATCCGGCCAGCCCACTGACGGAGACCGACCGCCAGCCAGCGGCCTGTTGTGCCAGCAAAGCGGAGAAGGTCGGGGAAAAGCCCGAGTCCGGGGCCAGCAATAGCCACGACTCGCACCACGATCACGGCAGTAGCGATGACTCTGGAGATCAGATCACCCTGGCGGTCACCGGAGCCACCTGTGCTTCCTGCGTGAACACCATCGAGAAGGCACTCAACTCGGTGCCCGGAATCACCGGGGCGCACATGAATCTGGCCGATAACACCGCCTCGGTGCGCGGTCAGGCTGACCCGGGCGCGCTGGTAAAAGCCATCGAGCGGGCTGGCTATGGCGCATCGGTGATTGAGGATGCCGACGAAGCGGATGCCGAAAAGCAGCAGAAGGACCAGGCTGAGTACCGTAGCCTGCTGGTCAAGATGGCCATCAGTCTGTCACTCGGGCTGGGGCTGATGATCTGGGGTATGGGTTTTGGCTCCATGATGATCACCGAAGCCAATCAAGGCACCTGGTTAATCCTAGGCGCATTGACGCTGGTGGTCATAGTTGCCACTGGCGGACACTTTTACACCGGTGCCTGGAAAGCCTTCCGCAACCACAATGCCAACATGGATACCCTGATCGCCCTGGGCACCGGGACCGCGTGGCTCTATTCCATCGTGGTGGCCAGCCTGCCAGCTCTGGTTCCCGAAGCCGCGAGGCATGTGTATTTCGAAGCATCAGCCATGATCATTGGCCTGATCAACCTCGGCCAGGCACTGGAACTGCGCGCCAAGGGCAAAACCTCCGAGGCGGTCCGGCGGCTGCTGGATCTGCGCCCCAAGACAGCCCGGGTTATTCGCGATGGGGACGAACGTGAAGTTCCTGTGGCCGAAGTGAAAGTCGGAGACCATATCCGGGTTCGGCCCGGCGAACAGCTGCCGGTGGATGGCGTGATTACCGAAGGCGAAACCCGCATCGATGAGAGCATGCTGACCGGTGAACCCATGCCGGTGACCAAGCAGACCGGTGACGAGGTATCCGCCGGCACCCTGAACACCCATGGTGCCATCGTGTTCGAGGCCACCCGGGTCGGATCGCAGACCGCCCTGGCGCAGATTGTCCGGCTGGTCAAACAGGCCCAGGGCTCGAAACCGGCCATCGGTAAACTGGCCGACAAAATTTCCTCGGTGTTCGTGCCCGCGGTCATGCTCATTGCTGTGGTCGCGGCGCTGGCCTGGTACAACGTGGGCCCGGAACCGGCGGTCGCCCATATGATGGTCGCCGCCACCACCGTGCTGATCATCGCCTGCCCCTGTGCACTGGGGCTGGCAACCCCCATGTCGATCATGGTGGGTGTTGGTAAAGCCGCCGAATACGGTGCACTGATTCGCCAGGGTGATGCGCTGCAGACCGCCAGCAAGCTGGATCTGGTGATCCTCGACAAGACCGGCACCATCACCGAGGGCCATCCCTCCGTGACCAAGGTGCACGCCGTCGATGGCGATGAGGACACCCTGCTGAGCCTGGCAGCGGGTCTGGAACGACATTCCGAGCACCCGCTGGCTGACGCCATCGTGCGCAAGGCCGAAGAGTTGAATCTCCAACCCGAGGACACCGAGGGTTTCGAGGCTCTGAATGGCCAGGGCGTCCGCGCCCGGTCACAGGGTGAGGTCCTCCGGCTGGGTAATCGCCGCTGGCTGGAATCCGAAGGCGTGGCACTGACTCAGCTGGACGACGCAGCCCAAACCATCATCGACGACGCCGGTACCCCGCTGTTCCTGGCACTGGGCGATAAAGCGCTGGGGGTGATCGGTGTGGCCGATGCCATCAAGGAGGATTCCCGGGACGCCATCGCCCGACTGCACGACGCAGGCGTTCGGGTGATGATGGTCACCGGTGACATCGAAGGGACCGCCCGCGCGATCGCCGCACAGACCGGCATCGATGAATTCCGGGCCGAAGTGATGCCCGAGGACAAGGCGGAAGTGGTGAGCGCCATGCGGGGCAAGGGCTACACCGTGGCCATGGTCGGTGATGGCATCAACGACGCGCCAGCGCTGGCCGCCGCCGATGTGGGCTTTGCCATTGGCACAGGCACCGATGTCGCCATCGAAAGCGCGGGCATAACACTGATGCGGGGCTCCCTGCACGGCGTGCCGGATGCCATCGAAGTTTCCCGGGCAACCGTACGGAATATTCATCAGAACCTGTTCGGCGCGTTTGCCTACAACACCCTGGGCATTCCGGTCGCCGCCGGTATCCTGTACCCGATCTGGGGCATTCTGATGAGCCCGATACTGGCGGGTGCGGCCATGTCGCTGTCTTCGGTGACGGTGGTGTCCAATGCCAACCGGCTGCGCTGGTTTCGAACCAGCGGGGACTCACAGGGTCACAAGGAGACTCAATCATGATTGGAACGTTACTGGTTAATGCCGCAGGTATTGCCCTGATGGCGGCCATTGTGTGGTGGTTCTGGCTGGCGCCCTCAGCCGGCACCGGAGAACAGCACCACGATCACCACTGAACAACCGATGGGATAAAACCGATGAAAAAACCATTTGCGAGTATTGCCCTGACCCTCAGCCTGGGTCTCAGTTCACCACTGATGGCCGAGGAGACCATCAACGACATCCATGTGTACAAGTCCCCGACCTGTGGCTGCTGTGCTGACTGGGTCGAGCATCTGGAGGCCAATGGCTTCGATGTGGAAGTGACTGACACCAACGATCTCAACCCCATCAAGGTTGAGGCGGGCCTGTCCCGTGGCCTCGCCAGCTGCCATACCGCCTTCGTGGGTGATTACGTAATCGAAGGCCATGTTCCGGCCAGCGATATCCACAGGCTGTTGAAGGAGGCCCCTCAGGCCCGCGGGCTCACCGTTCCCGGCATGCCGGTGGGATCACCGGGCATGGAGATGGGCGATCGCAAAGACCCCTATCAGGTCCTGCTGTTCAATGAGCAGGGACAGACACGGGTATTCGCCGACTATCACTGAGGGTCCGGATCGAGAGCTGGTGACGCCTCGACCGGCGTCAAAGCACCCTTTCCGTCTTTCTTAAGGTGCCATTACCTGTCAGTTTTTCTACATGGTGCTCAGTAGCTGTTCTATGCTTACCAGTGTTAGAAGAGAAACTGACGGGAATTCCTTCTTGAGCTTGCAAACCCGCCTTCTGGGCCTGATCGCCGGCCTGCTGTTTGCCGCGTCGGGCGCGTCCTGGCTCGCCTATCAACAGCTCTCAGAACATCTGGTCCAACGCTGGGGCCAGCAGGTGGCCGAAGTACAGGTCCGCTACGACAGTGCACGCCTGGTACAATCACTGGAGCGTGAAATCAGCCTGGCCCAGAAGATGGCCAACGCTCCGGTCATGATTCAATGGGCGCACCAGCCAGACGATCCGGCCCTCAAGGCGAAAGCCCTGGGCCAGCTGAAAGAATTCCGCTCCAGCGTCAGTGACAAGAGTTACTTCGTTGCCCTGCTAGCCAACCGTCATTACTACTACAACGCCGGTAACGATACCGACACCCCGTTCAAGTACCTGCTCGACCCCGACGACGCCGACGACAGCTGGTTTTTCACCTTGGTTAATGAAGCGCGGGATCTGAGCCTGGACGTCAATCACGACACCGAACTGGGAGTCACGAAACTTTGGATCGACGTCCTGATGAAGGACGAGAACGACCAGATCCTCGGCGTCATGGGTACCGGCGTTGAGCTGGCTACCCTGCTGGAGGACATCGGTGATGTGGGCCAGCAGGGCCTGACCACCCTGTTCGTCAATTACAACGGTACCATTGAACTCTACCGGGAGCGCAATTACCTGAATGTCGCCGGCCTGATCGGCAACACGCCCAACGCAACCATCGACGGGCTGTTCAACGATCCGGAGGACAAGCAGCAGATACTGGGCATGCTCCAGATGCTGAAACAAAAACCCGGCACCGAAGGTGAGGTGGAAAGCGGCCTGGTCACCGTAGACGGCCGGACCCAACTGGCCAGCGCCGCCTTCCTGCCTTCCATTGGCTGGTTCGAAGTCACCCTGCTGGACCTGGAAACCCTGTTGCCCCGCAGCTACCTCTGGCCCCTGATTGGCATTTTCCTGGCGTCTCTGCTTCTGAGCCTGCTGGTCCTGCACATTGTGATCCGCTCACGGATCCTGAAGCCAATCGTGACTCTGGAAGGCGCCGTGAAAAAAGTGCGCGAAGGCAGCTTTGAATTACCGAGACTGGACAAGCCCGACAACGAAATTGGTCGCCTGGCCGATCACTTCGAGAAAATGACTCGCTCTCTCGAACAATCCAACCGGGAACTGGAGCGCAAGGTCGCAGCCCGCACGGACGAACTGAGTCGCCTTGCCCGCATTGACCCGCTCACCGGGCTGAAGAACCGGCGAGGTCTGGACGAAGTCATGGAAGAGGAAATCGAACGCGCCAAGCGGCAGGGCACGGGCTTCGGCGTGCTCTGGCTGGACATTGACCATTTCAAAACCATTAACGATCAGCATGGCCACCAGGTCGGCGATGAAATCCTGTGCCGGGTTTCCCTGTGGCTGAAAGTCGGTGTTCGGCCCTACGATCACCCGGGACGCTGGGGCGGTGATGAATTTGTGGTGGTGCTCTCACCTTGCGACGAACAGACCCTGGAACAGATAGCCGCGCGGATCCGTTTGCTGGTGGAACAGGAAAGCCGGAAAACCGGCCTGGCGGTGACCGTGAGCGTGGGTGGTTACCTGTGCCAGCCAGACGACAACTGCGACGCCATTCTCCGGCGGGCAGATCGCGCGCTCTATCAGGCCAAGGAGAAAGGCCGAAATACCGTGTGCATCAGCGGAATGGATGGCGAAAACGAAGCGATAGTGGATTGAGCAGCGTTGTCGAAGCATAAAACCGGGGCACTGAATGCCCCGGTATTCCCTCCGGATCAGTAAAGGTAAGGTGCCAGAGCCAGCTCCAGGCGTGCCTGAGCCGAGTAAAGCTCTGATGCCTCCAATACCGGTTTCTTGGGCGGTACAGCCGTCGGCCAGGCTTTCTGGAGGTTATCCAGCGCCTTATTGGCGTCGCGCCAGGCTTCCTTGTTGGCGTTTGTGAGAACACTCTGCCGGTCATTCAGGTAATTCCGGGCCGCCTCAACGAAGCCACGTCCATCCTGGTATTCGTGAACAGCTACAAACTCACCGTCTTCCAGCGCCTCATCGTACTCAAGCACGGCCTGCTTGGTCAGGGCCAGCACCACCCTGGAGACGGTCGCCGGGCTAACCTCGCCCCGATCATTCACGCCATTCAGCGCTTCCTCAGTGGCCACCCAGGCAGTCTGGAAATCGCCCTGAATGTCATCCCAGCTGTTTGCATCGCCAGCTTTTTCGGCCAGGCGCTCAAGCTTCGGCCCCATGCCCTTCTGACCGCGATGCTCAAGGCCCTCTTCCACCATCGGATACACTTCAACCCAAGGGTGGGTCAGATGTGGGCGGCCCTCGGCCACCTCACCCGCCTTGATCAGTTCGCGGGCCGCCATCATGTGACCTTGCATCATTGAAATCATGGCGGTGTAGGCGCCATCGGAGCTAACAGCGGATACAGAGTTGCCGGCCTCTCCGCCTTCTCCGCCTTCTCCGCCTTCTCCGCCTTCTCCGCCTTCTCCGCCTTCTCCGCCTTCTCCGCCGCTGGCAAAGTAGCTGAATGCAGCGCCAGCTTCACCACCATGGTGTTCACCGCCTTCGCCGCCGTGGTGCCCACCTTTTTCACCGCCTTCACCGCCATGGTGCTCGCCGTATTCGCCGCCATGGTGTTCACCGCCTTCACCGCCGTGGTGCTCGCCGCCTTCACCGCCATGGTGTTCGCCGCCTTCGCCGCCATGGTGTTCGCCGCCTTCGCCGCCATGGTGTTCGCCACCTTCGCCGCCATGGTGTTCGCCACCTTCGCCACCATGGTACTCGCCGCCTTCACCCCCGTGGTGCTTGCCGGAGGTCATCATTTCTTCGTCCTGTGCATTGCCGTGTTCATCAGCAACAACACCGCCGCTGGCCAGCATCGTGGCTACACCGATGCCTGTCCACAATTTCAGCTTCTGGTTTTTCATCAAAATCTCCTGAATCACGTTATTTGGCACCCGGAAATGAACCGGCTATTTATTGGAGGCAGATAATGCGGCATCATATACCCCAATTGCAAATAATTCTTATTTACGAGGTATTCCCATGATCTTGTGCATCGGCAATATTCTTTCGGACCAGCAGTTGCGTGAGGTTCGAGCAGCGCTGGAGTCAGGTCAGTTTGAGGATGGTCGAAAAACCGCGGGTTGGCACGCTCGGCTGGTCAAGAACAATGAACAAATGCAGGTGTCCGATGATTCGGCAAAGGCCCTGCGGGCCAGTGTGGAGAAGTCATTGACCGAGCACCCCTTGTTTCAGATGGCTGTTCGGCCCGCAAAAATGACACCCATTCTGTTCAGCCGCTACCGGGACGGCATGACCTACGGCAATCATGTAGACGACCCGGTTATGGGACGTGGCGCCGGGAGGATTCGCACCGACGTTTCGTTCACCCTGTTCCTCGATGATCCTGAGACGTACGACGGTGGCGAGCTGGTGACGGAGACATCAGCAGGGGAACAGTCTTACAAGCTACCTGCCGGGTCTGCCGTGGTGTACCCCTCATCGACTCTGCATCGGGTAGCGCCAGTAACCCAGGGTCAACGTCGGGTTGCCATTGGCTGGATCCAGAGCACCATTCGGGACCCGGCCCAGCGGGAAGTGCTGTTTGACCTGGATACCGCGCGGCGCAAGCTGTTCGAACGGGAAGGCAAAACCACCGAGTTCGACCTGCTGACCAAGTCACTGGCCAATCTCCAACGCTTCTGGGCCGAGGTGTAATTTAGGAAGTCCGCTATCTGACGCCTGACGCCAGAACCGGTATACTCCGGCCCAACACTCATTATCTATCAGCCAGGTTTTTTCATGCTCAATGCCGACGCCCTCAGCCAGTTGCGCCAGCTAAAATCCGACATCAAGGACAACAAGGTGGTTTTCCCAGGCACCGTCAAGGCCACCAACGGACGCTTCGGTTTTGTCGCCCTGGATGAAGGCCGGGACCTGTTCCTGCCCCCCGAGGAAATGCAGAAAGTGTTGCCCGGGGACCGTGTTAAGGTGACCGAGCACGAGGTAGACAAGGGCAAGACCCAGGGCATCGTGGACGAACTGCTTTCCAGCAGCCTGACCCGGTTTGTTGGCCGATATCAGATCAAGGGCAAGGGCCACTTCGTGGTGCCGGAAACACCGGGCATCAACCGCTGGATATTCATTCCCCCCAAGGAACGAAAAGAAGCCAAGCCGGACGACTACATCTACTGCGAGATTCACCGTCACCCCATCAAGGACGGTAAGGCCCAGGCCAAAGTCTTGCGGGTGATCGGAAAGGCTGGCGAGCCGGGCATCGAGCGTTCCATGACCCTGGCCACCTTCGATCTGGGCGACAATTTCCCGGAAGCCGTCCTCCAGCAGACCGAACAACTGACCGAACAGGCCATTGAAGAGCGCGTGGCAGGCCGCACCGATCTGACCGATCGCCCCTATGTCACCATCGACAGCCCGGGCACCCAGGACATGGACGACGCCCTGCTGGCCGAACCCAACGCCACCGGCTGGACGGTGTCCATCGCCATTGCCGATCCGACCGCCATGATCGAGCCGGGCAGTGCCGCCGAGCAGGAAGCCTTCAACCGCGCTACCGCGATTTACTTCCCCGGTGAACCGCTGCCCATGCTCCCGGACAGCCTCAGCACCCGCCTGTGCTCGCTGGTGCCCGGTGAAAGGCGTCTGGCGCTGGTGTGCGATCTGCAGGTCAATAACGACGGCAGTCTGGGGGAATACAGCTTCCACAGTGCGGTGATCAAGTCCCAGCGCAAGCTCAGCTATGAGCTGGTGGCCAACCTGATCGATGGTCGCGAGGACGAGGATATCAACGCCCTGCCGGATGCCGTTGCCAACAGCCTGGACCAGCTGCATCAGGTGGCCACGGTATTGCGCAAATGGCGCAATGAAAACGCCCTGCTGAGCACTGACCGCCCGGAATTCCGGCTGCGTCTGGATGAAAACAAGCGCATCCGCCAGATCGAGCCAGCGCTGCAAACCGAAGCTCACAGACTGGTGGAAGAGTGCATGGTCGCAGCCAACCGCTGCGCCGCCGATTTCCTGAGCCAGAAGCCCTCTGGCCTGTTTATTCACCACCCGGGTTTCCGGGAGGACCGGCTGGACAATATCCGTACCCTGCTGAAGGATCACGCGCCACAGCTCGCCGAGGTGGACATTGCCAGCCCCGCCGGATTCCGCCAGCTGATGAAAGACACCGAGGCACTCGAGGCCCAGGTTCCGGTAAAAGCCGTCGTCTCCCGCCAACTGGCCCGCGCCGAGCTTCGACTACAGCCGGCACCGCACCAGGGTATGGGGCTGGACGCCTACACCACCTTTACGTCACCGCTGCGCAAGTTTTCCGACTTCTACGTGCACCGTCTGATCAAATCGGCCCTGTGGGATCACCCGATCAAGGCCCTGTCCAACGAGCAACTTGAGCAACTCCAGCAGGCCCAGATCCGCGCCCGACAGGCGGCCAACAGCCTGGAGGCCTGGCTGAAGAGTGATTTCGCCAAGACGCTGGGCGACGAGGCCCTGCCGGGGATCATCAGCCGCACCATTCCCGCCGGCTTTTTTGTGCGGCTGGACACGAACGGTCTGGAAGGGTTTGTCAGCTGCAAGGACCTGGATGGCAAGTACGGTTTCGACCCGGTCACCCTGCGCCTTGTGCACAACAAGAACGGGCGGATTTTCCAGCTGGAACAGACCGTCACCGTACGCTTTGCCAGCGTCGACGAGGAAAAACGCCAGATCAGCTTCCAGCTGGTAAGCGCGGACGAGGTGACACCGCCAGCCGGTGACAACGAACCGGCCGGTTGAAAAACCGGCCGGACGGGCGCATCGTAATCTAGTAGGCCATTGTGTCTAAGGGAGGTGCGCCATGCCCATTTCGCCCGACGAATTCCTGAAGAAATACGGCTTCGACAAGGAAGACGAAGAGCGGGACCACAGCTTGCGTCATAACGCCATGGAACACGCCAAGCACCTGCGCCGACCGCACGCCGGCACGCCCCATGACTGGGAGGATTGGGAGCGTTTCAAGGAAGAGCACCCGGAGGATGTTGAAGAAGAGGGCGACGAACACTGACCGTCGCCCCCGGCTCAGCCCAGCATCCGCTCCAGCCGTTCGTCTTTCGCCCGCCACTGCTCAGCCAGCCATTCCTTGACGTTGCGACGATGCTCGGCGTCCGCTGAATAATCCTTGCCCCTCAATTCCTGCGGGATCGCCACAGTGTCGATCTCCATACGGATGGTCTCAACCCGCCCACACAGGAAATCCCAGAACGTGGGTGCACCGCCCGGGTAAGCAATGGTGACGTCCACCAGGGTCTGGATGGAATCGCCCATGGCATCCAATACGAAGGCCACGCCGCCCGCCTTTGGGGTCAGCAGGTGCTGGTACGGGGATTTCTGCTTGTCGTGCTTGGCCTGGGTGAACCGGGTGCCTTCCACAAAGTTCATCACGCTCACCGGCGTGTAACGGAATCGCTCGCAGGCGCGTCGGGTGGCCTTCAGGTCTTCACCACGCTTCTCCGGGTGCTTGATCAGGTACTCCCGGCTGTAGCGCTTCATGAACGGGAAATCCAGGCCCCACCAGGCTAGCCCGATCACCGGCACCCAGATCAGCTGCTGCTTCAGGAAGAATTTCAGGAACGGCGCGCGGTGATTGAACACCCTCTGCATGGCCAGAATGTCCACCCAGCTCTGATGGTTACTGAGCACCAGATACCAGCCTTCCCGCTTGAGTTGCTCGTCGCCGGAAACCTCCCATCGGGTGGACTGGGTCAGTTTCATCCAGCCCACGTTACAGGCTACCCAGGCCTCAGCGATGGCAATAATGACCTTGGTGCAAAGCACCTGAAAGCCCTTGATCGGTATGATCAGTTTCAGGATGGCGGGGATGTAGAGAAGAAGGCACCAGAACAGCGTATTAATTCCGAGCAGGATGGCATTCAGAACACCAATCACCGGGGCGGGCAAAAAACTGAGCATGTCATTCCTATTATTTTGTTGTCTGCAAGCGGGGGCAATCATACCAATCGCATACGCCAATGGGCAGTGGCCGAAAGTGACTTCATTGCCAGAGAGACAGGACAGTTTTGCCATAGTGCTGTCCAGACTGGCCAGCTTATTGTTGTGGAGCCCTTTTTTGCTCCATACTTCCGGGCTGATTTGCTGTGGGAACCAACATGCCGAACTTCCTGACGTCTGTTACCAACCAAGCCTCGCAACTCTCACGGGCCACCAGGCACGCCGCAAGCTACGCTGGCAATGCTTTTGACCGGGTCTTCCGCCCCGAGCGCCTGGTGCGAGCCGGTAAGACATCCTATGAGGTCATTCACCGGGATGGGCTGGTCAGCCTGCGTTACTACCCTCCCCTTCAGGAAACAAGCATCGAACTGGATGACCTCACCATTCCGGTGGAGCAGGAGACCCATCGCACACCGGTGGTCATCATCCCGCCCCTGGCGGTGAATATGCTGATCTACGATCTGCTGCCCCAGCGCAGTCTGATCCGTTTCCTGCGGGCCCGGGGATTCGAGGTGTACCTGATCGACTGGGGCGTGCCCACCCGGGAACACAGCCATTACAACATGCACACCTATGTGGCCGAGTTCCTGCCGGCGTTTCTGAACAGGGTGCGTAAGCACAGCGGGGAACAGGAGCTGTCACTGCACGGCTGGAGCATGGGCGGCATGTTCACCCTGTTTTATTCCGCCCTCAGCAAGGACCAGCACGTGCGCAACGCCATCGTGGTGGGTTCGCCCATCGACAGCCACGCCTCCGGTATTATCGGAGTGCTGAACCAGCGCATGGCGGACGTTGCGGAAGTTATCCACAAGCGAACGGGGTTTCGCCTGCACGACGTCCGGCCGGACTGGCTGCACACGCCGGGCTGGGCCAACTCCATCGGGTTCAAGCTGACCAATCCCATGGCCACCGCCCGGAGCTACTGGGAACTGCTGGTTCGCCTGGGCGACCGGGAGTTCGTGTCCGACCATACCAGTACGGCGGCGTTTCTTGATCGCATGGTGGCCTACCCCGGCGGCATCATTCAGGACACCGTCGTCCGGGTGTGGCTGGATAACCAGTTATCCCGGGGCCGGATCCGCATCGGTGACGACGTTGCCTTGCTGGAAAACATCAACGCCAACCTGCTGGCCATTGCCGGAGAAGACGACACCCTGGTAACACCGGATGCCGCCGGCAATGTGATGGACCACGTCAGCTCGAAAGACAAAACCTTCCGGGTGGTACCCGGTGGCCACATGGGCATTCTCGCCGGCAGCCGGGCGCCCAAGGCCAGCTGGCTGGCACTGGCGGACTGGCTGGCCGAACGCTCTGATTAGGACGCGCTGGCCAATCAGCCACTGTCAGGAGCCCTGATTCAGTAAGGTTTTCAGGGCGTCCGGCAGCTCACCAAGGCCACCAATCACCGCCGAGGGCTGGATGTTCCAGTCCTCGAACACCCGCCGGTTATCCCGTTGCACCCACACCGCCTGCAAGCCGGCGGCACGGGCGCCGATCACATCCCAGGCATTGCTGGACACCAGACACAAAGGTTCATCCCAGGCCCCGGTAGCCCGTCGGGCATAGGCATACACCGCCGGGTCCGGCTTGAAGCTTTTCACATCGTCCACCGACACCAAACCATCAAACAGCGGCAACAACTGGTTGTGCCCGAGCACCTTTTCCAGCGCCGAATAGCTGCCGTTGGAAAAGGCAAACATCGGGTAAATCCCTTTCAGGGCCTTGAGCGTTGGCAGGGCATCGTCGAAGGCGGGCAGGGACAGGTAACTGGCCATCAACTCGTCTTCCCGTTCACCGGACAGCGAGAGCCGGTAACTCGCCATGGCAAAGCGCAACGCCTGCCGGGTGCATGCGCCAAAGTCCTCGTACGCCCGCATCAACCCTTTGCGAAAGGCAAACTCCACCTGCTTTTCGCGCCACAGGGCCGCCACCCCCGCCGCCGCATCGCCGGCATCCTGCTCGAGAAGGTCTGCCATACTCAAGGGATCGACCAGGGTACCGTAGACATCAAAGGCGAGTCGTAAGGTCATAACAAGTCTCCGTCATCCAGTTATTGCCAGCAGGGCGTACATACAGGGACACGATGTCACGCTTCCGAAAACCCTAACACACAGTGCTGCCACATGGCCCAGACAACCGGCCCATCAATCTGCTCATCATGGACGGGGAGCATCGGTATTTTCCTGATCCTGCTGCTGGGTATTGCCATCACCGCCTGCGCCCAGAACCCGGCGCTGTACAGCCCCGGGGACGACCAGCTGGACGCCGAACCTTTCAGCGATTTCGCCGACTACCAAAACCGTGCCCGGGCGTATCTGGAAGCCAATCTGACCCCGGTCGAGGGCTTCCCGCGCAGCGACCAGGTGGACTGGAATCTGCCCTTCTCGCTACCACCCGCTGATCACTGCGCCGAGGCACCGGAGACCGGCCTGTTGCTGATCCATGGCCTGAGCGACTCACCCTTCGTGTTCCGGGATCTGGCCCGGGCCCTCTCGGTTCGCTGTATCGGGGTTCGAACCCTGTTGCTGCAGGGCCACGGCACACGGCCAGGGGATATGGTCAAAGCCAGCGCCGACGTCTGGCGGGAACAGGTTCGCCAGCATATGGCTGACCTGGCCAGGGAGGTGGACCACCTGTTTATCGGAGGCTTTTCCCTGGGCGGGGCCCTGGCCACCGAGTATGCGCTGTCCGGCCAGCAGCCACAGGTGGAGGGGATCATTGCCCTGGCCCCGGCCTGGCGACTCAATGGCCTGGACGATTACCTCTGGCTGGCCGGTATTGCCGATCTGTTTGCAGACTTCGTTGAGGAGGAGCCGGAACTCAACCCGGTGAAATACGAGTCGGTGACGCTCAACGCCGGCAGCCAATTGGCCGATGTGCTCGGCCAGACCCAACGGTTGCTCGAACAGCCGGCAGCCCCCCTGCCTCCGTTGTTTCTGGTGGCCACCGAAGCCGATTCCGTGATTGATCTGGGCTATCTGGTGCAGACGTTCCGCCAGCGGTTCCGGCATCCGGACAACCGGATGCTGGTCTTCCGGGATCTGCGTAAACCCTGGCCCGACAACTGGGCCGATCCCCGCATCCAGTCACTGGACAGCTACCTGCCTGAAGAAAACATTCTGGAGTTCTCCCATCAGGCACTGGCCATCGCCCCAGACAACGAACTTTACGGGCGGGGAGCCCCGCTTCAGCGTTGCGTGGAACCCAACAACCTGACTCTGGCGGAGTGCCGAAAACTACCCGCAGGCCAGCTCTGGTTCAGTGCCTGGCACGACGACCCCCGGCCGGTGCCCACCAGCAGGCTTACCTACAACCCCTGGTTTGATGTGTTGTCCGGGCACATGGCCGCCTTTATCCGCCGCCAGACCCCACACTAAGCGTTTCCGCAGCCTGAGCTCTGGGGTAGACTGCGATTCATGAACCCTGTTGATACATTGAATCTCGACCTGCGGGCCCTCGGCACCTTCATTGCAGTGCTGGACGAGGGCAGCGTATCCAAGGCTGCCATCAAGCTGGGCGTCAGCCAGTCGGCGGTCAGCCACACCCTGGACCGCCTGCGCCAGGCCCTGGGCGACCCCCTGTTTGTGAAGTCCGGCCGGGGCATCACGCCGACCCGCTACGCCCAGCAGGTCGGACCGCACATCCGGCAGATTCTGGACGATCTGCAATCCCTGGCGTCAGGACCGTTCTTTACCCCGCAAAGCGCGGAATTCACCTTCACTATTGCCGCCAACGACTACCAGCGGGATCTGCTGCTGCCGCCCCTGGTGGAGACCCTGCGGCGCGAGGCTCCGGGTATCCGGCTGCAGGTCATTCCCTCCGGCATCCCCAGCGCCGATATGCTGCGCAAAGATCTCTGTGATCTGATTATTTCCCCCCACGCGCCAGAAGCCACCGACATCATGCAGCGGGGGCTGATGGCCGACCGCATGGTGGTGTTCTACGACCAGAACGTGCGAGAAGCCCCGAAAGACCTGGCGGAGTACCTGCAAGCCGACCACATCGCCCTGCTGTTTGCCTCCGGGGAAAAACCGGCCCTGGAAGGCGCCATGTCAGCCCGGGGCCTGAGCCGCCGGAACGTGGTGACCGTTTCCAACTTCTCCGGCCTGCCGGAATTCCTGCGCGGCTCCGACCTGCTGGCCACCGCTCCGGAGCGGATGAGTAATCACTTACTGCGAGACTTTGCCTGGACCCCGCTGCCCTTCGAGTTCAAGCCTTTTACCCTGCTGATGCTGTGGCACCGGCGCAACCAGAACGACCCGGCCCACCGCTGGCTGAGAAACCAGGTCAACAGCGTGGCTGCCACCATGAATGGCCTGAATCAATAATTCATCAATTTCATTCATATATGGTATGAGCCCGCCGGTTGTTATCTTCTGCCCCGCCGGCCACTAGACTCCGTGTCCTGCCCACTAATTCCAGTGGACTTAAGGGATTACGGAACACACCATGCTCGCACTGACCAGTGTCTGGACAACCATTCTGCTTGCCGCGGCGGTCGCCCTTGGCCCGCTCGCCACGGACATGTATCTGCCGGCCCTGCCGCAGATTGGCAGCGATTTTGGTGTGGGCACGGACAAGGTCCAGTTAACCCTGAGCCTGTACCTGGCCGGCTTCGCCCTTGCCCAACTGATCTGTGGTCCCCTGTCCGACCGGTTTGGCCGCAAGCCGATCATGGTCGGTGGCCTGATTCTGTTCGCCCTGGCCAGCATTGGCTGCGCCATGGCCACCTCCATTGAAACCCTGATGGTGTGCCGCTTCCTGCAGGCGGTCGGCGGTTCCGCCGGTCCGGTCCTGGGCCGTGCCACCATCCGCGATATCTACCGCCCGAGGGACGCTGCCCGGATCCTGGCCATTGTCGCCAGTATCATGGCCCTGGCCCCGGCGATCGCGCCGACCGTGGGCGGTGTGCTGGTTTCCGGCCTTGGCTGGCATTCCATCTTCCTGGTCCTGGGTGCCTACGGCCTGCTGATGGCCCTGGTCGTGGCCTTCGGTATTCCCGAGCCCATGCGTCCGGAATACCGACAGCCCCTGCGCCTGTGCTCCCTGATGCGCAACTATCGCCGTATTGGTACCGACATCAGCTTTGTGGGCTACACGCTGACCAATGCCATGGTGTACGGCGGCCTGTTTGCCTTCCTGTCCGGCTCCTCGTTCGTACTGATCGAATTCCTGGGTGTGGCGCCCGAGCATTTCGGGCTCTACTTCGCCTGCATGGTGGTGGGCTATGTGGTGGGCAATCTGGCCGCCGTTCGCCTGGGACGCACGCTTATGCCAGACCAGATTCTGGTCCGCGGACTGGTGATTGCCGTCGCCGGGGGTGGCCTGATGGCAGCCCTGGCGCTGTCCGGCCTCTACAATGTGTGGGCGGTGGTCCTGCCCCAGGCGCTGTTCATGGTGGGCACCGGCCTGTTGCTGCCCCAGACCATGGCCGGCGCGCTGGCTAACTTTCCCCGTATGGCCGGCTCGGCCTCGGCCCTGTTCGGTTTCGTCCAGATGGCCACGGCCGCCGTCGCCGGGGTACTGGTGGGCTACCTGCACGATGGCACGTCCATGGTCATGGCCACCATCATCGCCATCTGCGCCTGCGCGGCGCTGGCCAGCCATCTGCTGCTGGTACAACGGCATCCCGCCCGCGGCTTCGAGCCACAGGGCGCGTCCGCTAACTGATGACCTGCCACCAGAGCCTTTGCAAGAGGCTCCGGTGGCCTTCCGCCGTCCTTTTGATTTGGCTCAGGTTTTCGGCAAATTCAGCGTCTCCGGCCGGTTTTTCGATTGAGCAAACCGGCGCAAGCCTTTAGTTTCCCCGCGTTACTCAAAGTCCGGGCCAGTGATCACACTGGCTGAGTTGTTGTAGGAGGGGGAACCATGCGTCTGACCATTGGCGGACTGATCATTGCCTGCAGTGCCTTGTGCGCAAGCGCAACAGCTCAGGCCCAGAACTATCCACACATGCTGGACCGCATGAACGAGATACGCCAGCATCCCGGACAAACCGCCGACGCCATTGCCGCCGGTCAGGAACGCGCCCAACTGTGTGGCTACTGTCATGGCAGGGACGGCAACAGTGTCCGCAACCACATCCCCAACCTGGCCAGCCAGAACCCCGAATACCTGCTCAAACAGTTCCACCTGTTCGCCACCGGTGAACGGGAAAGCTACGTGATGGAGCAGGTGGGCCGGATGCTGACCGCCGATGAAATGGTTAACCTGTCGCTGTTTTTCGCCAGCCAACCCGTCACCGCTCAGACCGCGGTATCAGCGTCGAAACTGGGCCGGGAAAAATACCAGAACTTCTGTTTCGCCTGCCACGGCGAACAGGGTGAGGGCAACCGTGACATGCCACGTCTGGCGGGGCAGAAAAAGGAATTCCTGATCAAGGCACTGACCGATTTCAAACAAGGCAAGTCAGCCCGCGCCAACAGCCCGATGGTGAAGATCATGCGCGCGGTGGACAGTGGAGACATCGAGCCGCTGGCCGACTACATCGCCGCCATGCCCTAGCTTGACTATACTTTCGCACAGGTAGTCATGGAGCAGACAGGGTCCCGGACGGCAGTTCAGGCCCTGTTTTTGTTATGAGCAACGGCTGGAGCCCCACTGAATGAGCAAGGTCACACTCGACGGTAACCCCCTGGAACTGAGCGGCCATTTCCCGGCTGCGGGAGAATACGCCCCGCCCTTCACCCTGACCAACAGTGCACTGGAAGAAGTAAAACTCGAAAGCTGGGCTGGCCAGCGCAAGATACTGAACATCATTCCCAGCATCGACACCAGTGTGTGTGCGACCTCTACCCGCAAGTTCAATGAACAGGCAAGCAACCTGGAGAACACCGTTGTGCTGGTGGTCTCGGCCGACCTGCCCTTTGCCGCGTCCCGGTACTGCGGTGCGGAGGGCCTTAAAGACGTGGTCACCCTGTCCACCTTCCGCAATTACAGTTTCCAGCAGGATTACGGCGTAGCCATCCAGAATGGCCCGCTGGCCGGACTCTGCAGCCGGGCCGTGGTGGTGCTGGACGAAAACAACCGGGTTCTGCACAGCCAGCTGGTGCCGGAAATCAAAGACGAACCGGATTACAACGCCGCACTGGACGTACTCTGAGCCCATCAATCCACCGCCTTCGCGGTTCGCTTCGCCGGCCGGGTCCGCATAACCCACGACCCGGCTCAGCAGGCATGCACCGGCAGACCTGTTAAAATCCCGGCCCCATTTGCCAGCAGAGCCCTCAAGCCGAATCGTGAGCAGCCTCCCCGAAAACACCAGCCTGTCCCGCCAGCTCTACTCCATGACCTGGCCCATGCTGTTTGGCGTGCTGTCGCTGATGACCTTCCAGCTGGCCGACAGTGCCTTCATCGGTCAACTGGGGCGGGATCCCCTGGCCGCGCTGGGCTTTACCCTGCCCATGCAGCAGCTGATCATCGGCCTGCAGGTGGGCCTTGGCATCGCCACCACGGCGATCATTTCCCGCACCCTTGGCGCCGGGGATGAACTGCGGGCCTTCCGGCTGGGTGGTCTGGTGATCACCGTCGGTGGTGCGCTGGTACTGCTGCTCTGTCTGGGCCTGTGGCTGTTCCAGTCACAGATCATGACCGCATTGGGCGCCGAAGCGACCCTGCTGCCCATGATCCGCAGTTACTGGCTGCCCTGGCTGATCGCCGCCTGGACCGGTGCCGTGTTGTACTTCGGCTACAGCGTGTGCCGCTCCCACGGCGACACCAAGCTGCCCGGCTACATGATGATGGCCACCAGCCTGCTGAATATTGCGCTCGACCCACTCTACATATTTGTTTTTGACTGGGGCCTGCCCGGCGCCGCCTGGGCCACGGTGACCTCCTTTGCGCTGGGCTGCCTGGTGATTTACCCCAAGATCCTGAAACGCCAATGGGCCCGCTTCGATCTGGGCCAGCTTGCCCTGGGGCGGGCACTGAGGGAATTGAACGGCATTATGGCACCGGCCATGGTCAGTCAGCTGATGCCGCCGTTGTCCGCCATGCTGGCCACCGCCCTGGTGGCCGGGTTCGGTTCGGCCGCCGTGGCTGCCTGGGGCCTGGGCACCCGCCTGGAATTTTTCTCCATTGTGGTGGTGCTGGCCCTGACCATGTCCATGCCCCCCATGGTGGGCCGGATGCTCGGTGCCGGGGACATCGAACAGATCCGCAAGCTGGTTCGGATTGGCGTTCGCTTCGTGGTGGTCTGGCAGCTGGCCATTGGCCTGATCTGGCTGGTGGCGTCCGGCCTGGTGTCGGAGCTGTTCAGCAGCGATGGGCAAGTCCAGGACGTTCTGGCGGGCTACCTGGTACGGGTTCCACTCAGCTACGCCGGCCTGGGGGTATGTATGCTGATGGTCTCGGTGTGCAACGCACTGGGACTGGCCATGCGGGCCCTGCTGGTGTCCACCCTGCGGCTGTTCCTCTGCTTCCTGCCATTGCTGTGGATCGGCAGTCAGCTCGGGGGCATTTACGGACTGATGACCGGGGCGACCATCGGCAACCTGTTCGCCGGCGCGATGGCCTACAGCTTTTACCGGGCCGGCATGAACGGCCTGCGGACCCGGGTTGCCTCAGCCCAAGCGTGAACGGAAGTCTTCAGGCATGGGGGAAACCTGCTTTTTCCGGTAGTCAAAGAAAACAAACCCGTATTTTGCCATGGCCACCGGCTGACCGCTCTGGGCCTTGGTCACCCGGAACACGAAATCGCCCCCGTACTTGTTGAAATCCATAACCCCAACCTCGAACCGGAGCATCTCCGGAAAGAAGGACTCGGACTGATACATGGTGGCCAGATCCGTGACGATGATACCGATACCGTCCTGGCCGGCTTCCTGAAGGCCAAAATTCACCAGAAACTGCGCCCGGGCTTCGGACAGCATGGAGATCAGGGCATCATTGCCCAGGTGATTGGCACCGTTGATGTCGGTGATGCGAACCGGCATGCAGGTTTCGAAACGGAACACCTCATCGGGGAATTCGAGCTGGACTCTGGCCACTGCAACGTCCTTTCAGGCGGATAGGGAGGAGGCCGCATCATACCCACTTGGTCCCCGAGGTTCATCCCGCGCCCCCCTTTTACCGGTCAGACATGGCCCTGCCCTTCGCTTTACCGGCCTTGAGACGCCACGGGCTGACCCGCCGGAAGCCCGCACCAACCAGTTCGCGGAAGGAGGCGCTTTTCAGCCGCTCACGACACGGCAGTTCCACCCTGTGGTACGTCCAGTGGGAGATCAGGATAACCAGACCGGGAACCAGCAGAAACATGGCCCATTGGGCCGGCGCTGGCAGCACCTCGTAGATATGACGGCCGGTCAGGAACAGGCTGGCATCCCTGAACAGGTCGATAAACAGCCAGTGCACCAGATAAACCGAATACGAAATCTTGCCCAGGTAATGCAGCCACGAATGGTTGAGAATATGGCCCGATTGCGCGGGTATCCGCGCTGAACACAGCACCAACAGGGCAAAGCCCGCCACAGACAGAACGTGTGAAACAGGAAAGTACAGCAGCACCAGATTCACTGCCAGTACCGGCAGGGCCAGCTTCGCGGACGCGAGCCGGGCGAACCGGCCAGCCTTGAACCACCGGAACATCACAATGCCGAGCACGGCCCCGGCCAGGCACCGGAGCAGCATGGGCCAGCCGGCGAACAGAATCCCAAGATCGCCAAACCGTTGCTCGATCCAGACCAACGGCGCAAACGCCAGAGCCGCCAACAACACCAGCCAGGGCTGCCTCAGGCCGCCCATGCCCACCAGCACCAAGGGCATGATCAGGTAGATCAGCCATTCGGCACTGATCGACCAGGCCGGCTCGTTCCAGTACGCCTCCCAATGGAGGGTCTGGACCAGAAACAGGTTGGTCATGAGGCTTTCAATGCTCTGTTTGCCGGTAAACGGTGTCGCCAGGTACTGCATGCCGTCGGCACCTACGGCGGTCAGCAGCCACTGCACACCTTCGTAAACAACAAACAGGCCCAGCATAAACAGGTGAAGCGGATAAACCCGGGCGAATCGCGATTTGATGAACGACCGATAAGTGGGTCGGTTCTCCGCGCGCCGGAACCGGTGTTGATAGACATAGGCGATGACAAAACCACTGAGAATAAAAAACAGGTCAACCCACAGATAGGACTTGAGGAACAACTCGCCGGGCATGGAATACCCGATGTTCGGCAGCAGCACGTACATGAGGTGGTGGTAAATCACGAACAAGGCTGCCACGCCCCGGAGGGAAGTCAGCGCGATGAGCTCTTGATTGGCCGTCCGTTCCATGAGAGCAACCCGACGTTAGGAAACAAGCTGATTTTCGCCACCCGAGGCGATCGGTGTGATTGCCGAAGTCAACGAATATAGTTCAGTACGCGCGAATGGCCACCGTGGTTCCGGTTCTTCCCTGCAACAGGGTAAATCCCGAGCCAATTCCTGTTATCTTGTGGCAAACCACCCGTTGAATGTCTGGCCCAGAGGTTCGCTATGGAAATCCGTCCCGCCGCCACACTGATTCTTACGCGAGATAGCGCTGAAGGGATCGAAGTGCTGTTATTACAGCGCTCCTGGGACGCGATTTTTCTGCCCGGCTACCATGTGTTTCCCGGCGGGGCCCTCGATCCGGCGGAATCCGATGCCCGTCACCACACGGCCGGACCGGACGATTCGGACATCAGCCAGATCATGAGTCTCAGCGAAGGCGGGCAGGATTACATGCTCGCCGCGGTGCGGGAGTGCTTTGAAGAAGCCGGCATCCTGCTGGCACAGGACCAAAGCGGGCAGTTGATTTCCGGCAATCACCCGGTACATGAACAGCGCCAGGCCGTGTTCATGGGCGAACAGACCTTGGCCGGGGTTTGTCAGCATCATGGACTGACCATCCCGCTGGATCGCCTCGCCTACCTGAGTCACTGGGTCACCCCACCTGGCCCACCGCGCCGCTTTGATACCCGCTTTTTCGTCACCGCCGCACCAGAAGGTCAGATGGCCTCCCACGATGGCCAGGAAACCATCGACCACCTGTGGATCAGTCCAGCACAGGCACTGGAGGATCACCGTTCCGGCACACGGCTGCTGGGCCTGCCCACCCTGCGCACGCTAAGAATTCTGAGCGATTTTGACAACACCAGCGCCCTGATGCGTTATGCCCACGCCAACCCGCCCGAAGCCAATCCGGAGTCGCCCTGGCCTGCCCTGCGAAAAGGTAAGCCGGTCATGCTGGAACCAGGGGCGCCGGCGTACGACGAAGCCGCCAAACTGGATCCGGAAGGCGAAGGCTCGGTGCGCGCCGAAATTGTCCCCGGCGAGCCTGTGGAGATCGCCGCCCGGGTGCGCCGGCTGACCGCCCCGAACGCCGGCCTGATGACTGGCCCCGGCACCAACACCTACATTCTGGGGCACGACCGGTTTACCGTCATCGATCCGGGTCCGGATAACCCCGACCACCTGCAGGCCATTCTGGCGCTGACGAACGGACGCATTGATCAGGTCCTTGTGACCCACACCCACCGGGACCACTCACCGGGGGCCAAGGCCCTGCGCCGGGACACCGGATGTACCCTGGTGGGCATGCATGCGCCCGATGACGGCCTGCAGGACAGCGACTTCAGTGCCGACGAACAGCCCACCCATGGGCAAATCATCATGACCGATGCCGGCCCACTGAAGGTGCTGCACACCCCCGGGCACGCCTCCAATCATGTGTGCTTTCTGCTCACCGAGCAGGAGCTGCTGTTTGCCGGGGATCACATCATGCAGGGTTCAACGGTGGTTATTAATCCGCCGGACGGCGATATGAAAGCGTATGTGGAATCGCTGTACGGCCTGCTGGCCGAACCCATCCGCTACATTGCGCCGGGGCATGGATTCCTGATGGCCCAGGCCGAGGCGGTGATTGACTACCTGATCACCCACCGGCTGACCCGGGAACACAAGATCGCCAGGGCGCTCGAAAGCCTGGCGCCAGCCGACCTGAAGGCCGTGACTGCCAGGGCCTATGACGATCTACCGTCGATCATGCACGGCCTGGCGGCCCGATCCGCCCTGGCGCACCTGCTGAAGCTGGAGGCCGAAGACCGGGCCCGGCAGCAGGACAACCAGTGGTACAGCACCCGTCACACCTGAGATACCGCTCCAGCAGACCCCATGGAAGGGGTCACTTCTTGGCGATGATATACACCGCATGCACGATGCCGGGTATGTACCCGAGCAAGGTCAGCAGGATATTGATCCAGAAATGCTTGCCGATCCCCTCCTGTAAAAACACACCCAACGGTGGTAACAGAATCGCAATCAAAATTCGCAAAAGGTCCATATTCTTCAATGCCTCCCCGGGCTATAACAAGCTCATTGATTAAAAAATAGCAGCTGCCGGTCTCCCGGCCAGCCTGCCAGAAACTTGTTACCCGGCTTTTCATGAAGGTGGCATTACGGCTTTGTCACAGCAGTATTCATGACCGCCAGCAGCGCCCTATGCTTGGCGCATTCTGTCGACCCGTGAGGACCTATGCTGTTACCCCGTCACCGTGCAATGACCCTGTTTCGATCACTGCCTCTGACACTGCTGCTGGGCTCAGCCGCCCCGGCTCTGGCGAACCTGGATTCCGCGCAGGAAGAGCCGGACCGGGTCACCCCGATTATCAACGAACTGGAAACGGATGAAAGTGTTGAGGAAGTTGAGCAGTCCACCCTGCGCGGTGAACCGGTCGCACCTCCCGAGATAGGCACCCTCACGACAGGCCCCGCCGAACGAACCGCCGCCGAGTTGACGACACCTGGCAGCCAGAGCCCAGCAGATCTGGCCGCCAATCCTGTCGCACAGATACCGGATGAATCCCTGGCGATCGTGATGGAGGCCCTGCCCTCGCCCCAGCCCGCAGCCCCCCTGTCGCTGCTTGGCAGCGAGGTGCTTCCGGGTTCCTCGGCAAGGCTGGCCTGGTCACCGGGCATCCAGATTCCCGGGTTGTCCCAGCCTACGCCGGTTCTGGCGGTCAATGGCATCCATGCCGGCCCGACCCTGTGCCTGACCGGTGCCATTCACGGCGACGAACTCAATGGTATCGAAATTGTCCGGCGCACCATCTACGACCTGGACCCGGAAGAACTGTCCGGGCGGGTGATTGGTGTGCCCATTGTCAATCTGCCGGGCTTCCAGCAGGGCAGCCGCTACCTGCCGGACCGACGGGACCTGAACCGGCATTTTCCCGGCTCCCCCGACGGCAGCCTGGCCGACCGCATTGCCCACTCACTGTTCGAGAACGTCATTCGCCAGTGCGACATGCTGGTGGACATCCATACCGGCTCGCTCAAGCGCACCAACCTGCCGCAGCTGCGGGCCGACATGAACAATCCGGACGTCGCCACCTTCACCCAGGGCTTTGACCGCATGGCCGTTGTCCACAGCTCAGGCTCCTCGGGCATGCTCCGCTCGGCAGCCGTAGCCGCCGGTATTGTGGCGGTGACCCTGGAAGCCGGCGAGTCCCATCGCATCCAGGAACATCAGATTGAAGCCGGGGTAAACAGCCTGACCAGTCTGATGGAAAAACAGGGCATGACCTCGCGCATGTTTGTCTGGGGTGAACCGGAACCGGTGTACTACGATTCCGACTGGATCCGCGCCCAGCACGGCGGCATCCTGTTCAGCGAAGTGGATCTGGGCGCCCACGTCTCGGAAGGTGAAGTCCTGGGCTACGTGGCCGATCCGATCACCAACGCCCAGTACCCCATTCGCGCCCACAGCAATGGCCGGGTGATTGGCATGGCGGTGGATCAGGTGGTGATGGCCGGCTTCGCCGCCTACCACATTGGTACAGAGGCAGAAATCCCGGCAGAGTAGTACCCTGTGCGTTTTCCTAACCCCCTGACCTGAGAGGATTTGTGTGGCTTCGGAAAACGCAGAATCACTGAGCGGTAAACTTCGCCTCGCCTACGCCGGACTGGTGGTCACGCCACTGTTCTGGGCCGGCAACGCGGTGGTGGCCCGCAGCACCGTCGAGCAGATACCGCCGCTGTCGATGTCGTTCTGGCGCTGGGTCATAGCCCTGGCCATCCTGCTGCCATTTGGCCTGCCCGGGCTCTGGCGCCATCGCCTGGTCATCCGGCAACACCTGGGTTCCATGCTGGCGCTGGCCACCTTCAGCGTCGGCGCCTTCAATTCCCTGCTGTACTTTGCCGCCGTCAGCACCACGGCCACCAACATTGCCCTGATCAACGCCACCATCCCGATTTTTGTCGCGCTTCTGGCCTGGCTGCTGCTGGGCGACCGTACCCGGCCCATTCAGGTTCTGGGCATCGCCCTGGCGGTGCTGGGTATTCTGGTGGTGGTATCCCGGGGGGATATCACGGTGCTGACCGGGCTGGATGCCCAGCCGGGTGACCTGATCATGGTGGCGGCGGTGTTCAGCTGGGGACTGTTTTCCGTGCTGCTTCGGCGCCAGGCCGTGCCCCTGCCCGCACTCACCTTCCTGACCGCCCAGATTTTGCTCGGCACGCTGGTCATTCTGCCGTTCTATCTGGTCGATCTGATGTTCTTTTCCGGTGGTTTTACCGTGTCGGGCGACACCACACTGCCTTTGCTGTACGTGGCCATTTTTCCAGGCATTCTCGCCTTTGCCTTCTGGAACCACGGTGTGCACCGCATTGGCCCCTCAAGGGCTGCTATCTTTATGTACCTGACTCCCGTCTACGCAACCGTGCTGGCCAGTGTGTTTATTAACGAATCGCTTGGCCGGTTTCATGTTCTGGGCGGACTGCTTATCCTGACAGGATTGGTGCTGGCGACCCGGCTTGGCCGACGACCGCCCGCCAACCCTCTCTCGGAGTAAACCAAGGAGGCCAAAATGTCTGGCATTGTCGCTCGACAGTCTCTTGTTACCACCCTTCTCCTGTTCCTCGGTCTGGGGCTGACGACCGCAGCACTCGCAGAACCCTGCGATCCCGACGACTCCGCCTGGGATCCGAGCCGTTACTACAAGGCAGGCACTGCGGTATTTCACAACGACCGCTGGTTTGAAGCCCGTCTGGTGAACGAGGGCAAGGAGCCGGGTATTGCCTTTGACTGGAAGGCCCTGGACGAGGTGCCGGAGTGCGATTCTGAACAGAAAGCCAAGCAGGAGGCCGCCGAAGCCACCGAACCGGGCAAGCAGCCGGCCGCACCGGCACCGGGCGAAACCGCGCCCGGCGTGTGTGAGCGTCCCGAGCAGTGGCGGTTCGCCGCGGAATATGAGCCGGGCAACCTGGTGATGCACGGAGGTATGGTCTGGGAGGCGATTGAAACCACCGGCGGCGATATGCCCGGCATGGAGGAGCCACCGTTATGGCAGGAAGTGGAAGACCACTGCGCCCTGAAAATGGCCACCGAGGGGTAATGATCAGCCCCGGGCGGTGATCAGCCCCTGGCCCTGAGCGCAGCCTCGATCCGGTCGAGTACCTCGGTCAGAACCGAGCGTGGGCACCCCATGTTGAGTCGCATATAGCCGGACCCCGGTTCGCCGAAGGTGATGCCGGGGTTCAGCCCGACACCCGCTTGCTGGACAAAGAACCGCTTCAGTTGCGCATCGGAAAGGCCCAACTCCCGGCAATCGAGCCACATCAGATAGGTGGCCTCCGGCGCGGTACACCGAATGCCCGGCAGACTTTCCCGCACCCGTTGCACCACATAATCCCGATTCCCCTTCAGGTAGTCCCGCAGTTCATCCAGCCAGGGAGCCCCTTCCCGGTAGCCGGTTTCGAACCCGACCGCACTGAACGGGTTGCACTGCAACACATGCAGGCGCTGGAATTCCGCCAGCATGGCTCTGCGACAGGCCTCGTCCTCAATGACCAGAGCCGACAGCCCCAGCCCCGGAAGGTTGAAGCTCTTGCTCGGAGCCACCGCCGTGACCAGCTTGTCGCCGGGCCTGGCCAGGGTTGCCAGTACGTGGTGCCTGGGGCTGTCGTCGAAGGTCAGGTCGCAATGGATTTCATCGGACAGCACCACCAGATCGTGGCGGCGAGCGATATCCAGTACCGCCTCCAGATCCTGGCGGGACCAGACACGGCCCACAGGGTTATGGGGAGAGCACAACATCAGCATCCGGGCGTCCGTTTGAGCGGCGCAGGCCTCCAGATGGTCCAGATTCATGCGGTACTGCCCCGATTCTCCATCTACGCCCGGCTCCTGAATCAGCGGGTTTTCGATCACGGTGCGCCCGGTCTGCCGGATGGAATTGAAGAACGGCGGGTACACCGGCGGCTGGATGATGACGCCCTCGCCTTCTTTCGCAAAGGCCAGGCAGGCTGCGTTCAACGATGGCACCACGCCGGGGACCATCAGGATCCACTCCTTTTCAATACGCCAGCCATGCCGGGTCTGGTACCAGTCCATCATTGCCTGGTACAGGCTGTCTGGGAACAGGGTATAGCCGTACACGGGGTGCCTTGCCCGCTCTACCAGGGCACGGGTGACCGCCTCCGGCGCCGCAAAGTCCATGTCCGCCACCCAGGCCGGAATCACATCCTCCCGTCCGAACACGGTCTTGCGGGCATCAAACTTCACCGCACAGGTCTGGTCGCGGTTGACGGACTGGTCGAAAGGACTGCTCACGATCTGATTCCCTCTGTAAACGATGGACGTTCTGGCTGAAGCTGCCGGTATTGTGGCGAGCGGCGATCGCTGCCGCAACCGCCAACAGAATCGCCCAGGAGTTTCTTAGGCTTTGGTCGAACAGGGCGTGTTAAGTGCTTGCCGAAGCAGCACAATACTTGCGAAGCTAACGGTTTTCGCCCCTGTTTTCGGAGTTTCGTCGGAGCCTTTTTGATGGTTGGTCAAATCCTGTCCACCCTGCTGCCGGTGTTTTTGATTGCCGGCTGTGGCGCACTTTACGGTCGTTACCGCACCCCGGATATCCGGGGCCTGAACGTGCTCAACATGGAGCTGTTCGTGCCCATGCTGGTGTTCTCCGTACTGGCGGACCAGAAGGCGCCGTTGCAGGACTACGCCCATCTGGCGCTGGCGGGCGCAGTGGTGGTTCTGGGCTCCGGCATCGTGCTTTACCCGCTGGCCAAAGTCCTGAAGCTCAACCTCAAGACCTTCCTGCCGCCGATGATGTTCAACAACTCCGGCAACATGGGGATTCCTCTGCTGGTGTTTGCCTTCGGAGACGCAGCGCTGCCGGCGGCCATCGTGTTGTTCATTGTCGAGATGCTGCTGCATTTTTCCATCGGGTTACACATGCTGGACCCGCATACCTCCCTGCTCAAGCGCCTGCGGCTGCCGATCGTTTTTGCCAGTATCGCCGGCCTGTCGGTCAATCTTGGCGGTGTGCCCTTGCCGGAGTGGTTGTTGGAAACCCTGAACATGCTCGGTGGCGTCTGCATTCCGCTGATGCTGTTTGCCCTTGGCGTGCGGATGCTGGAAATCGACTTCAGTGACTGGAAGATCGGCCTGCTCGGAGCGATTGCCTGCCCTGCCAGCGGTCTGCTCCTGGCCTGGCCGATGATCGAACTGATGGATCTGCCCGGCCTGCAGGTGGCCTGTCTGTGGGTGTTCGCCGCCCTGCCCCCGGCGGTGCTCAATTACATGGTGGCGGAGCAGTACCAACAGGAACCCCACAAGGTGGCCTCGCTGGTTCTGCTCAGCAATCTGGGCAGTCTGGTGGTGATGCCCATTGTACTGGGGCTGGTGTTTGCCCAGGGCTACCTCTGATTCCCGTAACGAAAAACACCACCGGCCGCCGTTTCTGGCGAGCGGTGGTGTCGGGCTCTCAAACCGTGACGTTAATGCCCGGTGACGGAGGACTTGGCCTTCTCGATGGCCTCGTTGATATTCAGTGAGGCGGCTTCCTGACGTGGCGGGAACTCCTTGAACGACTCCAGGTGCCTGGTCAGGGCAGCAATCACTGGCTGGATCACCCAGCTCTTGCGCATGATCTGGTGGAAACCGGTCACGCCATCGTAATGCTCGAACGGATCTTTTCGCAGGTTAAACAGCTTGGGCATGGTGTGGAACACCAGATCCTCGTAATAGCGACCGCCCGGCTTGGTGGCAAAGTGGATCTTCCAGGGCCCGGCACGAACCGCCGTCAGGCTGGACTCGTAGTAGTACAGGTAGAAGTTACGGGCGGACTCGTCCGCCTCACCCATCCAGTAATCCAGGTTATTGAAACCGTCGATCTTTACCTTGTGGGATTCCGCCAGCTCTTCACCGATGTTCGGGCGACCGACTGCCGCTGCGATGGTGGGCAAGACGTCCTCGTGGGATGAAATCCCGTTCAGCTTGAGGCCGGCCGGGATCTTGTCCGGCCACCTCACCAGGAAGGGCACACGCACCCCACCTTCCCAGGTGGTCATTTTCTCACCCCGGAACATGGTGGTGCCGGCATCGGGCCAGCTGCTTTGTTCAGGACCATTGTCGGTGGTGTAAATCACGATGGTGTTGTCGGCAATGCCCAGATCCTCAAGCTTGTCCAGCAACTGCCCCACGTGACCATCGTGCTCCATCAGGCCACTGCCGAAGATGTCTTCCGCCGAGCTGATGGGCGTGGCCAGGTTGCGATTCTCTTCCTTCAGATGGGTATACACGTGCATCCGGCTGGTGGCGTGCCAGATAAAGAACGGCTTGTCGTCGTCCTTCGCCCGCGTCATGAAATCGATGCTACGTTTGAGGATTTCCTCATCGAAGGTCTTCATCCGCTCGCGAGTGAGCTGACCGGTGTCTTTTACCGTCTGACCGTCTTCGGTGGCGTAGGACTCAATCACACCCCGGGGATAGAACTGTTCCCGGAACTCCTCATCTTTCGGGTAGTCCGCCTGTTCCGGCTCCTCGGACACGTTCAGGTGGTACAGGTTGCCATAGAACTCATCAAAGCCATGGAGTGTCGGCAGGTGCTGGTCCAGGTCCCCCAGGTGGTTCTTGCCGTACTGGGCGGTCATGTAGCCTTCTTCCTTAAGGATTTCTGCGAGCGTCGGGTCTTCCTCCCGAATGCCCAGCGGGTTGCCCGGCTGGCCAACGGTGGTCAAACCCGTCCGGATCGGCAGCTGACCAAAGAGGAAAGCCGCCCGGCCAGCGGTGCAACTGGGCTGGGCGTAATGATCGGTAAACAGCGCGCCTTCATTGGCGATGCGATCAATGTTCGGGGTCGGATACTGCATGCCAAAGGTGTAGGCACTCAGAGAATTGGGTGCCACATCGTCCACCATGATCACCAGTACGTTGGGCTTGTCAGCCGCCAGCGCATGGACGGACCAGAGCAAGGCAAACAAAACGATGGAAAGAGGGCGCAAGGACCTTGCCCCGGATAATTGACGTTTCATGTAGTTCTCCCTAACTAGCAGTGCTGGTTTGAGGTCTGCGGGCAACGTTATGCGCCCGCTGGCAATCCGTCGCTGGCGAACCACACAATCGGGCGAGGGAGTGAGTATCTATAACACTAGATCGCCGGATAGCCCTGTCAAATTGCCGGGAAAGTCCGCTCTGGTGCCGGCTTCAACACCGGGAGAATTTTCAGCCGCGCGGTGACTGCCGCAACAAAACCGGGCGGGTGGAAACGGTTGCACCAGATCAAAATTTGATCGATGGTAGGCACATAGCGCACCCAAATCACCGCGACTGGGAGGTCCCCGATGAGTGTTCTGCTTCTGCTGATCAGTGCCCTGGTACTGATTTACTTCAGTATTGGTGGCAAAACCGCCGCTGCTGTCATGGCCGTTGCCACCCTGGTAGGGGTCATTCAGGACGACTGGCACCTGGCCAGTGTTCTGATCGGCGGCGTGCTGCTCGCGCTGGCCCTGGTACTGGTCATCCCCGGAGATCTCCGCCTGGATAAACTGAGCCGGCCCCTGCTTGGCTGGGTTCGCAGCCGCCTGCCAACCCTCTCCGATACCGAGTCGGAAGCCCTGAAATCTGGCTCTGTCGACTGGGATGGCGAGCTGTTTTCCGGCCAACCGGAGTGGAACAAGCTGCTGGACGCTCAGCCGGCATACCTGACCAGTGAAGAGCAGGCCTTTATCGACGGGCCGGTTGAAAAGCTCTGCGCCATGCTCGACGACTGGAAAATCACCCACGAACATTACGACCTGCCTGAGAAAGTCTGGAAATTCATGAAGGACAAAGGATTTTTCGGGCTGGTGATCCCCAAGGATGAAGGCGGACTGGGTTTTTCCAACACCGCCCACTCTGAAATCGTGATGAAGATTTCCACCCGCAGCGTGTCTGCGGCGGTCACCGTCATGGTGCCCAATTCCCTCGGCCCGGGTGAGCTGCTGATGCATTACGGCACCGACGAGCAGAAGCATCACTACCTGCCCCGCCTCGCCAAGGGCGAGGAGATCCCCTGCTTTGCCCTGACTTCTCCCGTGGCGGGTTCGGATGCCGGCGCCATTCCCGACAAGGGCATTGTCTGCAAGGGTCAGTGGAACGGCGAGGAAGTGCTGGGCCTGAAGGTTACCTGGAACAAGCGTTACATCACCCTGGCCCCGGTGGCTACGCTGATCGGCCTGGCCATCAAGGTCTACGACCCGGACAAACTGCTCGGAGAGAACGACGACATCGGCGTGACCTGCGTGCTGGTGCCGCGGGACACCGACGGGGTCAATGCCGGCACCCGGCACCTGCCGATGAATACCGTGTTCATGAACGGGCCGACCTGGGGCACCGAGGTGTTCATCCCCATGGAACAGGTCATTGGCGGCCAGGACATGCTGGGCAAGGGCTGGACCATGCTGCTGGAATGCCTGTCCATTGGCCGCTCCATTTCCCTGCCGGCTCTGGGCACCGGCGCCGGCAAGGTGGCGTGTCTGGCCACCGGAGCCTACGCCTATACCCGTGAACAGTTTGGCCGGTCCATCAGCCAGTTCGAAGGTGTTCAGGAAGCCCTGGAGCCCATGGCCGGCTATACCTACATGATGGACGCCGCCCGCCTGCTGACCTCCGGCATGCTGGACCGGGGCGTGCGGCCTTCCGTGCCTTCGGCGGTGCTGAAATACCGCAACACCGACCTGATGCGGGAGGTAATTAACCACGCCATGGACGTTGCCGCTGGCCGGGCGGTCATTACCGGCCCCCGCAACTTCCTGGCCCGGGCCTATCAGGCCGTGCCCATCGGCATTACCGTGGAAGGCGCGAACATCCTGACCCGCAGCCTGATGATCTTCGGCCAGGGCGCCATTCGCTGCCATCCGTTCATCGTGGAAGAAATCGAAGCGGCTGGCATGACCGATGAGGACAAGGCCGCCAAGAAATTCGATGGCATCTTCTACCGGCACCTGGCCCACACCACCCGCAACGCCCTCCGGTCCCTGGTACTCGGGTTGACCCGGGGCCTGCCGGAACCCGTGCCCGCGGAGGGCAACATCAAGCCCTGCTACCGGCAGCTGGCCCGGTTCTCGGCCGCCTTTGCCCTGATGACCGACGTGACGCTACTCACCGTTGGCGGCGGACTGAAGGCGCGCCAGCGGTTGTCTGGCCGCATGGCGGACTGCCTGACGCATCTGTATTACGCCACTGCGGTGATCAAGCAATGGCACGAGGAAGGCTACCCGGATGACCAAAGGCCCCTGGTGGAATGGTGCCTGCACACCTGCCTGAGGGATCTGCAGTCGTCCATGCGGGACGCCATCATCAACTTCCCGGTACCGGCACTTCGCTGGCCGCTGCGGCTGCTGGTGTTCCCTCTCGGCGCCACCGGCCTGAACGGCCCCGACGACACCCTGGGCTCCAAGGTGGCTCGCACCATTGTTGATGACACGCCCGTGCGCCACCGCATTGCCCGTGGGACCTATGTGAACGAAAGCCCCGATGATCCGCTGGGCCGTGTGTTGAATGCCTACCGCCTGGCCCACGAAACCGCCGGCATGCGTGACCGTCTGCACCAGGCCATCCGCAACCGGGACGAGGATGAGCTGGACGGCATTGCCCTGCTGATGGGCCATCAGCGCAAGGAACTGGTGGACTGGGCCTGTGCCCAGGGCATCGTTAAGGCCGATGAATGCGACAAACTGGAGGAAGCGCTGACCGCCCTGTACGACGTACTTCGGGTAGACGCGTTCGACAGCGAGGGGCTGAAGGCGCTGTCGCGGTGCGCGAAAGGCAAACGGAAGGTGGTGGAACGACCGGCCAGGAAATGACCGGGGGGCCGGGCCAGATACGTGTCTGGCCCGGACTTTCAGCCATCAGCGCCGGTTGAGAATATCGATGATTTCCCGGGTATCCTTGATGATGGTGTAAACACGGTCCTCAATTTCCACCCGCTGGCGGCCATTGCCCATGTCGTAGATATCACCGTAATGATAATGATCGTGGTCCAGGCGATCACCGCGGTGGTAACCATTGAGCTTTTTCTGCCAGCCCGGGGGCAGCTGTCCGCCCTTTGCTACCTTCTTCTGCAGGCCCGGAGGCAGTTCATTGTGAGAGGACTTGGCCAGGGCCGGCGCTGCGCCCACCATCATGCCCATCAGGGCGATCAACAAAACGGATTTCATAAACGTTACCTACTCCGAACTTCAGGTTTGTAGCGAAACTACCACGTTGGTGGCCTTTCATCAGTTAACGCTCGTTCATGCTTTGAGGTTTCATGTAACTGGCAACTCATCCCCCCGCAGCCCCGACTGAATGGCCTCATCGACCAGCCAGCGCCGCAGCAACTGCAAGCCCCGTTCGCCTCGTCGACTGGTTTTCCAGGCAAAGTAGAAGCTGTCGCCGGTCATGACCGAGTGGCAAGGCAAGCGAACGAAATCTTCCGAATCGCTGCGGGTACTGAGCATGTAATCGTTGGTCAGGGCAATGCCCTGATGAAACCGCGCCGCTTCCAGTGCCAGCAGCATGTGGCTGAAATGCTGGATCTTGGCTTTTTCCGGAATCACCTCGCCCACCTCCCGGAACCAGGCCTGCCAGTCGCCGGCGGCTTTATCAAAAATGCTGTGGGTGGACAGCAACGGGAATTCGCTGATGGCGTCGCATGAGATCGGCAGTGCTTCGTCTTCCGGATTCTCGCGCCCGAGGTGCCGGCGAATCCTCATCCAGTAATCCTGGCTGCACACCGGGAACAGACGTTCGACGTAGAGCAACTCGTAACTGTAGGCCGGGGACCCCTTGTTCACGGTAATAAAGCAGTCCGCCACCCGATCCGACAATTGCGGATTCTCGGTGCTCATCTCCAGCGCCAGGTCCACCTGGGGTTGCAGCCGTTTCAGCTCCGGCAACCGGGGCACCAGCCAGCGCACGGCAAAGGAGCTGAACACCGACAGCCGCAAGCGGGACTCCTCGTGCCCCAACAGCTGCTCGCTGGCGCGCTCGATCTGGAGCAAGGCGGAACTGATGGCATCCAGGTACTGGCGGCCCTCGTCCGTCAGGGTCAGCGTACGGCCACTGCGCCAGAACAGGCGTTCACCAAGGTAGGTTTCCAGCTGTTTGATCTGGTGGCTGACGGCGCTCTGACTGACCGCCAGCTCCTCCGCAGCGAGGGAGAAGCTGTTCAGCCGGGCCACAGACTCGAACACCGGAAGCGCTTTCAGGGGAGGCAGTTTCATTATCTAATTTTCTAATAATTGAATAATAAAGATCATTTTATCGGATATTAGTTCAACCCTACACTTCTCGTCCCTGGAATACCCAATCGGTGCTTTTCCAGGCTGGTTGGATCTTCAATGCAGAGAGGTGAGGGTATGTCAGGCAAAACTGTCCACGGCGCAATTATCCTGCTGGTCATCGGCAACGCCCTGGCGTTGATTTCGGATGTGTTCGTAAAGCTGTTGGAACCGGAGGCCCCGGTGTTCCAGTTCGCGTTCCTGCGATCGCTGATCACCCTGCTTCTGCTGCTGCCCCTGGCGAAGCAGGTGAGCCGCCGGCACCTATTCACCGGCCTGAAAATCCATGCCCTGCGGGCGCACATCCAGCTGGGCGGCATTCTGTGCATGGTGGTCGCACTGGGCAACCTGCCGCTGGCCACGGCCAACGCGGTGTTCTATGCCGCGCCCATTCTGGTGATGGTGCTGGCCGCCGCCCTGTTCCGGGAGCGCCTGACACTGCTCAGCACCGGTGCGGTGGTCAGTGGTTTTCTGGGCATTGTCGTGATTCTGCGCCCGGTCGAATTTAACTGGGCAGCGATCGCGGCCCTGGGCGCGGCGCTGGCTCTGGCTTTGGCCGCCGTACTGGTGCGTCGGCTCCCGGCAGAGCAGTCCACCGTCCACAAGCTGTTCCTGAACTACCTGCTGCTGTTGCCCATGGCCGGCGCCCTGGCCCTGTGGGAAGGCGCACCGATGGATTTCAGCATGCTCACCAGCGCCCTGGGCTCGGCACTGTTCATTCTGGGCTACAACGTGACGGTGTTACTGGCCTACCGGCAGGTGGATGCCAATCAGGTAACCAGTGCCGAATACACTGGCCTGATCTGGGCGGTGTGTATTGGCTGGATCGGGTTCAGCGAAGTGCCGGACCTCTGGTTCGTGGCGGGCAGCCTGATGATCGTGGTGCCCCTGCTGATGATTGGCTGGCGGCACAGAACGATTCGCCAGCCATCCACAGATTCAAAGCGTAATTGCCAGGTTGCGGCCTGACCCAGATGGCCCTGAAGCTAAATATGCGAAACTAGGTTCAGGGCCTGTTTCTGTTCGAAGAACGCATTGAGCGGGCACCTGCTGGCTTTTGACTCGTTGAGGCTGTCTACTGAAATGAGAGTACTGTTGTTAGCGGCATTACTGGCCTTTTCCCTGCCCGCCGCAGCGTCTTGCGTGGTGCTTCTGCATGGTCTTGCAAGAACCGCAGGCTCCATGGAAACGCTTGAACACGCCCTGCTCGATGCGGGCTTCTTCCCGATCAACGACACCTATCCGTCCCGGGACCATCCGATTGAGGAACTGACGCAGTTGGCCATACCTCCGGCACTCGAAAAATGCCCCGAGGGCATGGCGGTAAACTTCGTCACCCACTCGCTCGGCGGGATTCTGGTGCGCCAGTATCTTAGCGAGCACAGTATCGAGAACCTTGGCCGGGTGGTGATGCTGGGCCCGCCAAATCAAGGTAGCGAAGTGGTCGATGAACTGCGGGATGTACCGGGCTTTCACTTTATTAACGGCGATGCCGGGCTGCAGTTGGGCACAGGCGAGCTAAGCGTGCCGAAGGCGCTGGGCAAGGCCCGGTTCGATGTTGGCATTATTGCGGGAACACAGAGCATCAACTGGATTTTATCGACCCTGATCCCTGACACGGATGACGGGAAAGTGTCCGTTGAAAACACCAGGCTTGAAGGGATGAACGACCACATCACAATGCCGGTTACCCATCCTTTCATGATGGAGGACGATGAGGTCATTGCCCAGGTCATTCACTACCTCAAGAACGGTCAGTTTTTTGAGGACGAATCCGTGCCAGTGCGGGGGCTTTAAACGATAGCTTTCGATGCCCCCAACTTCCGGGGGCATCCCTGCACCACACTGTTTTCAGCGATGGGAATCCCGTATAAGCTCACGGGTATTGTGGATAATTCTCGCTACCCGAAATTCGGGGGAAACAGAGTGGTGCCCACCGGTCCGGTAACCGTGCCGGTGACCATGATGGCCATGGTGCCATTTACCATAGTGGCGGCGGTCATGGCGGTAGTGACCTTTGCGATGCCCATGCCCGTGCCGATGACGGTCGTGGCGGCTATAGCCGTGATGCTTGCGATGGTGATGGCCATCACGGCTGTGGTGCCGATCGCGGTCCCGGTAATGGTCCCGCTTGTGAGGACGGTGACTGTCATGCCGGTCCCGGTCATGATCCCTGCGATCACGGTGGTATTCAGCCTTCAGAATAGTGAGCTGTTTGTGCGCGTTCTGCAGGGCTCCATCCCGACCAGAATGAGCACGCTCACCAGCCAGTGCCGATGTCCCGCTGGCCAGCAGGGCAACCATGCAACTGCTCATCAATAGGTGCTTCACCTTCATAGCGGTTCTCCTGTCCATCAAGAATCTGAACCTGCGTCCGGTCACGTTCCGGTCGCCTCGTGATTTCAGGTTATCGAACCGTCAGGGAATGTCAGCAGCGGCGCCCCGGCTTTGCATAATCTTTACGGAAAGCGGCGCGCCCTTGACGTTACGAGGACTATTCGTCGTCGAATGGGACCGTTTTGAGGTGGCGTTCGATGGCAAAGGTGTGTGTACAGTCGTCTCCCAACTGCCGCAGGGAGTCGGCAAGCCGCAGGAGGTATTCGGAATTGGGTCCGCTGGGGCCGGATGCCCGGGCAATCTGCCGGGCAATGTCTTCGTCCGGTGCGTGGCCCAGGAAGGCCTCGTTGTCCTCCGTAGCGATGTACACCACACCTTCGCCGTGGCTGCCGTCGTCGAAGGTAAGCCGGGTGGTAAAGCGCAGGTAACCGTTCTTCTCCCGCACATCCAGATGCTCGAACACCGCAGGCGACACCCGGTACGCCATACCCTTGCACACCGCATCCGGCTGTTCGACCAGCGTCACCACCCTGCCGGGCGCTTCCGGGGTACCGCGATGGTCGTGAGAGCCCTGCCAGAACCGGCGCTGCCAGCCCCGGATGGTGGCAGGACGCTGTTCCAGAAACGGGAAATCCACTTTGTAGATCAGCGAACCGTAGCCAAACAGCCAGATCGCCGAAACGCCGGCAAAGCTCTGGCGGGCACGGTTGATTTCAATGGTGTTGGCGGACATACGACTCCGTTGGCGGATCATTCACCCCCACTCTATGTGGAGGCAATAAACCCGGCAATACCCGTCAGAACAATCTCCGCCGCCATGGCAGATACGATCAGACCCGTGATCTTCGACAAAACGTTCAGCCCGGTCTTGCCCAGAACCCGTTCCAGATAACCGGACAGGTGCAGCAACACCGCCATGATGATCAACGCAGCCACCAGCCCCAGCAGGCCACCCGCCACGGCTGGGAAGGCCTTGAGCTCAGCCCCGTAGACCATGATCGCACCGATGGTGGCCGGACCGATCATCACCGGAATCGCCAGCGGGACCACCGCCACATCGTCGCGGTCCTCATCTGGCAGGCCGGTGGCGTGGTTCCGG
Organism: Marinobacter suaedae; assembly: GCF_030519635.1. Taxonomy (NCBI): domain Bacteria; kingdom Pseudomonadati; phylum Pseudomonadota; class Gammaproteobacteria; order Pseudomonadales; family Marinobacteraceae; genus Marinobacter; species Marinobacter suaedae. Next base: position 1,343,330 of record NZ_JAUMIS010000001.1, read on the forward strand.
GTACCACTGGTAACCAGGCTGATGGCGGTCAGGAAAAGCAAACAGCCGGCGCCGATCCGGAACGAATTCAGCGTGATGCCGATGGCATTGAACAGCAGGGGCCCGGCGAAGAACAGAATCACCCCCAGCACAAACGCCGAAACGGTGGCGCGCCGGATGATCGAGGACTTCTCCGCTTTTGGTGCTCCCCGGGTCAGGGCGAGGAACATGGTCACCACAAAAAAGGGCGCCAGAAGAAACAGAAAACGGATGGTACTGCTGACAAAAGTCGAGACAAACGCGTCAAACATCGAGTGGGTTCCAGCCAGAAAGAATGGGCGTAACTGTACACGCTCAAAGGCTTTTTCACCGTACGGAAGTTAACCTATCCGGCCTGTACCGTGTCTGGTTAGTGTTAGAACCCCAGTATGGCAGGACGATGACGACAGAGTTTAGCCGCTGGGGCCGCAAAGCGGACATTCAGATTGGGCGATCAACTCTTTGGTTTAGCGGCGCCCTGACAAGGGCGTCCGGTGTAGGCCGGAACAAACTACAACTATTTGTTAGGGAAGTGCCCCGAGAATCTGAATGCTCATGACAAACATACAGACAACCCCAACTGCATACGCCACTGTTCTCCAAGGCTGAATTCCGCACAGATAGAAGAGAGTGTGGAGGTAGCGTGCGGCCGTGAACACGAGGAAAAGCCATACCGCCATGCCTGGGGCCGCACCGGCCCAAACGTATGCAATGCCGAGGGCTAGAAAAATGGGAATATTCTCTAGGTCATTCAACCAAGCTCGCGCAGCTCTCTGAACTTGGGGCAATTCCTCTTTTGCGGGCTCACGTCCGACGAAAGCAGCATCCTCAGGAGTCTTAAACGTGCCCTTCCCGATTCGATGGAACCCTTGATAGAGGGAGATAGCAAACATTTTGAAGAACAGCAGCACTGAAGCGACCGCGTACCAATATTCTGCCTGATCCATGGTATTTCCTTACTCCCTAACAGCCTTTTAGTTTGAATTCGCATTAAACCGCAACGACATCGTCCCGTCCAAACCTGGATCTCAGCGCCAATTTCTAATCTAATTCATGGAGATAGAAGAACACCAGCACGGATTTCCAGGCGCTCCGTCCTGCAAAAAATGTGCATCGGGCTAAACATGGAGGAGCGGGCAAAAACGGACCGAAGAGCGAGACGCGTGAACGCTCGCTTTTGTTTAACTGCTCTGCCCAGAGTCCATGCAAGAGCGATTTGGGTTATGGATTCGCATTTGTTAGCGTGGATTTGCTGCTTTTTATTCCCACCCCAGACGCAAGGGGGATCCCTATGCATGCCCGTTCCGACTTTCTGAAGAGCATTTCTCCCCATCATGGTGAGGTAGTACGCAAAGTACTCAGCGACGAGACACGAGAGAAACTGGCGGCCAGGCTGCACGCCATGCCAAATGGGGAGACCTGGTACGCAGACATCTACAACAAGGCGATCTATGGCCCGATGGTGTTCCGCGACCCGGAATTAGACATCACCGGCATCATCGAAAAGCTGTTGCCCAACTACCGTATTCTGGCCGATCTTTACCTGGAGAAGAAACCCGAGGACCAGGGGTTCCCGTTCCATACCGACTTCGACTCCATCGGCTTCATGGAGCACCCCGAGGATATGCTCACGGTCTGGATACCGCTGATGCCGGTCAGGGAGGCGGGCTCCGGACAGCTGTCGATTGTCATGGAGGAAGGGGCGGTTCGATTATCGCTCATTCGCGAAGCCAACCAGCTGCACAGCCTGGTTCGAGTCGTCGACCCGTCGGTGCCCCCACATCCCCCGTTTCAGATCACCGAGCAGGAATACGCTTACCTGGAGCGGACCAAGTTCACGCCGTCGCTCGACGCCGGCGACGCGCTTCTGTTCTGCAACGCTTTTTTCCACAAGTCAGAGGATGTGCATCAGGGCAGTCGCGCCGCCTATATTTTGCGACTTGTGCCCAGGGACGCCAGGTTCAGCCGGACACGCCTGCTGGGTCTCAAGAAGCTTGGCCAGAACCTGGCCGTGGTGAACGAGTTGCTGGAGGAGCACTACCCGGACGCTTTGGAGGCCGGCGATGCTTAACGGCCCTCCTGCACGTACACCCAGTTGGTTCGCACGTTATCGCACACGATGATGTTCCGGTTGATCACCTGGCACTGCTCCAGGCGCTCTGGCAGGTTGTCATGGTAGCGGGCCTTCACGGCCAGGGTCTTCTTGTCCTGCTTCAGCAGACGAAAGGTCTCTTCCATACGGGCCGCGAAGTCCACGCCGCCGTCCTCCAGGGTGTGAAATGCGTTGTGGAACGCGGTGAAGCTCATGGTATTGGCGCCCAGCCCGATGCTGAGCATGGCAGGGATGTAACGGTCATAGGCGGTGGACAGATACTGGCGCACGGCGTCCGGGTCCTGCCTGTTGCCCTCAAAGGAAGTCAGTCCCAGACGATTCTCGTCCCCGAGTACGCCAGGGGCGAGCCGGTTGTTGGGCTGATTTTCCGCCAGCAGGAAAGAGCTCTCGGGGCAGCGGATGTGATCCCCGGCCAGCTGGCAATCCGATAAGGATAAGGACGGGGCCAGACCAGGCAAAGCCGGTGGTTCCACGGGGGATACTGGCCGCGAACCAGTCGCAGCCGTGGTATTGGGTTCCGGTTTCGGCTCCGGTGTTTCGAGTTCCGCCACGGCGTCAGGCACCGTCAGCCCGTGGCGCTGGGCCGGCCGGCGCAATAACAGGGCCTGTACGCCGGGATCGTTGCGCCGGAAATCCACAGGCGATGGTAAACGAGCGCCCTCACCCCGGGCGACAAGATCACAGTACAGCTGGTCCAGCTCCGTCCGCACCTCCAGCCCACAGGCGGGTTCAGCCGCCCGGACAGTGGCTGACAACATCAGCACAACTGCTACGCCTGTCCGCCATGTACCACCAGCCATACTCTGCCCTGCCTCCTTCGTCCGTTGCTAACGAGTCGTCCGGGCAGTTTATATCAAGCGTCAGAAGGGCGCCGCACCGCATTTTCTGCCGGGCGAACATCCGGCTCCAGCCGGGATTCTGTTCGAAGGCAAAAGAGTACAGCGCGGACTGCACGTCCCTGGCGCAGGGGGCATTGGCGGCATGTCAGAGGAGCGGGCAAACGGGTACTGGCGCACAGGATGATGACTGCAGGTCGCTAAAAGCAGGCAGTTTTTTCAGCTTGCACTAGGCTTCAGAGGTGACACCTGGTTCATCGATTCGGCCGGAGGAGGCGGGCAAAATGAAACTGGGCATCCCGAAGGAGATTTTCACGGACGAGAAACGGGTCGCCGCAACCCCACCGTCCGTCCACAAGCTGATCGACCTTGGTTACGAGGTGATCGTCGAACCCGGCGCCGGCGAAGCCGCGCACTACCAGGACGACGCCTACGAGCACGCCGGCGCTACTCTGGCGGCGGACACCAAATCCCTGTGGCAGGAAGCGGACTTTATCCTGAAAGTCCGCGCCCCCATGGAGAACCCGGCGCTGGGCGTACACGAAGCGGATCTGATGAAAGAAGGCGCTTACCTGGCCAGCTACATCTGGCCGGCCCAGAACGCCGATCTGCTGGAGAAGCTCGCGGCACGACACATCACCAGCTTTGCCATCGACAGCCTGCCCCGCATCAGCCGGGCCCAGAAGATGGACGCCCTGAGCGCCATGGCCAACATCGCCGGTTACCGTGCGGTGATTGAGGCCGCCAACCACTTTGGCCGGTTCTTCACCGGCCAGGTCACTGCCGCCGGCAAGGTACCGCCCGCCAAGGTAATGGTAATTGGTGCCGGTGTGGCCGGTCTGGCGGCCGTGGGCGCGGCCAACAGCCTGGGCGCGGTGGTTCGCGCGTTTGACACCCGGCTGGAAGTGAAAGAGCAGATCGAAAGCATGGGCGCCCAGTTCCTGGAGCTGGACTTCGGTGACGAGGACGGCAGCGGCTCCGGCGGCTACGCCAAGCAGATGAGCGATGAATTCATCCAGGCGGAAATGGCCCTGTTCGCCGAACAGGCCCAGGAGGTGGACATCATCATCACCACCGCCCTGATCCCCGGCAAACCGGCACCCAAGCTGATCACCGAGGACATGGTGAAATCCATGAAACCGGGCAGCGTGATTGTCGACCTGGCCTCCGAGCGGGGTGGCAACTGCGAGCTGACTGAGCCCGGCAAGGTTGCCCAGAAACACGACGTCACCCTCATTGGCTACACCGACCTGCCCAGCCGCATGGCCAAGGTGGCCAGTGACCTGTACGCCACCAACCTGTTCCATCTGATCACCGAGCTGACGCCAGAGAAAGACGGCGTACCGGTGGTGGATATGGAAGACGAGGTCATCCGCGGACTGACGGTGGTCAACGGCAAGGACATCACCTGGCCGCCACCGGCCCCCAAATCAGCGGTCAGCCCCAAACCCGCTCCGGGTACTGAAGAACCCGCCGTGCCGGAAACGAAGAAATCGGGCAAAGCGGCAGCGACCGGCAAAGTCATTGGCAAGCTGGCGTTGCTGGCCGTGACGGCGGCCGCACTCTACGGAGTCGGAGCCTATGCCCCCGAAAGTTTCCTGAGTCACTTCACCGTGTTCGTGCTGGCCTGCTTCATCGGCTGGCAGGTGATCTGGAACGTGACACCGTCCCTGCATACGCCCCTGATGAGCGTGACCAACGCCATCAGCGGCATCATCGTGATCGGCGCCATGCTGCATCTGGCGCAGGCTGAAAACATTGCCGTCGGGATCATGGCGTTTGTGGCGGTGCTGATTGCCAGCATCAATGTGGGCGGGGGCTTCCGGGTCACCCACCGCATGCTGAAAATGTTCCGTAAATAGGAGGCACAACCATGAGCACCGGACTCGTCAGTGTCGCCTATGTGGTGGCCAGCGTTCTGTTCATTCTCAGCCTGGGTGGGCTCAGCCACCAGGAATCCGCCCGTCGGGGCAACTGGTACGGTGTGGCCGGCATCCTCATCGCCCTGGTGGCCACCGTCGCCGGGGTGACCGGTGGTGGCCTGATCGCCATTGCCATTGCCGTTTTGCTGGGTGCCGCGGGCGGCATCCTGATCGCCAACCGGGTCGAAATGACCCAGATGCCACAGCTGGTGGCCCTGCTGCACAGCTTTGTCGGTCTGGCCGCTGTGCTGGTGGGTTTCGCCGGTTACATCGAACCCCTGAAAGCCACCACCGGCACCGAACACACGATCAAACTGGTGGAGGTGTTCGTGGGCATCTTCATCGGCGCCATCACGTTCACCGGTTCGCTGGTGGCCTGTGGAAAACTCGATGGCCGCATCGACAGCAAGCCCCTCACGCTACCGGGCCGGCACCTGATGAATCTGGCGGCGGTGATCGCCTCCGTGGCACTGGGCGCGTGGTTTCTTGGCACCGACAGCATGACCCTGGGCATCGTCGCCCTGGTCGTGATGACGCTCATAGCCTCTGCCCTGGGGGTTCACCTGATCATGGCCATCGGCGGTGCCGACATGCCGGTGGTGGTGTCCATGCTGAACAGCTATTCCGGCTGGGCGGCGGCATCCATCGGCTTCATGTTGGGCAATGACCTGTTGATTGTCACCGGCGCACTGGTGGGTAGCAGCGGTGCCATTCTCAGCTACATCATGTGCCGGGCGATGAACCGCTCGTTTATCAGCGTCATTCTGGGTGGTTTTGGCCAGAGCGGCGGCAGCAGCGCAGCGGTGGATGGTGACCAGTCGGTCCAGGAGATCAGCGCCGACGATGTGTGCGAGGAACTCCGCAACTCCGACTCGGTGATTATCGTGCCGGGTTACGGTATGGCGGTGGCCCAGGCCCAGAATGGCGTCAGCGACATGACCAAGATCCTTCGGGACAAGGGTGTGAACGTCCGTTTCGGCATCCATCCGGTGGCCGGGCGGCTACCCGGGCATATGAACGTCCTGCTGGCCGAAGCCCATGTTCCCTATGACATCGTGCTGGAAATGGACGAGATCAACGAGGATTTCCCGGAAACCGACGTGGTGCTGGTGATTGGTGCCAACGACACCGTGAACCCGGCCGCCGCGGAGGATCCCGGCAGTCCCATTGCCGGCATGCCGGTGCTGGAAGTCTGGAAGGCGCGAACCGTGGTGATCCTCAAGCGGGGCATGGCCACCGGCTATTCCGGCGTGGAAAACCCGCTGTTCTTCAAGGATAACGCCCACATGTTGTTCGGGGATGCCAAGGACAGCATCGACAAACTGGTCAGCGGCCTGCGGGGTTAATCCGCAGGCAAAGAAAGCCCCGGGATTACCGGGGCTGAAGAGGTACGCAGATCAGTACAGTTTGGCCAGTGACTTCCTGGCGAAGGCCTCGACTTCACTCAGCCGGCCTTCCTTCACTTTGACCAGCCACTCCGGGTCCTGCAGCAGGGCCCGGCCTACAGCAATCAGTTCAAACTCCCGGTTGTTCATCCGCTCAACCAGTTCGTCGATACCGGCCTGCTCCACCGCCTCTTTCTTGCTGGCGAAGGTGCCACTGATGAAGTCCTCGGTCAGGCCGACACTGCCCACCGACATGGTCGGTTTGCCGGTCAGCTTCTGGGTCCAGCCGGCCAGGTTCAGGTTGGAACCTTCAAATTCCGGCTCCCAGAATCGACGGGTGGATGCGTGGAAGATGTCCACGCCGGCTTCCACCAGCGGCTTCAGGAAGGCGTCCAGCTCGTCCGGGCTGTTCACCAGACGGGCCTCGTAGTCCTGCTGCTTCCACTGGGAGAAACGCAGCATGATCGGGAAGTCCGGCCCGACCTGATGACGTACCGCCTCAACGATTTCGACCACGAAGCGCAGACGGTTTTCCATGCTGCCGCCGTATTCGTCGTCACGTTGGTTGGTGCCTTCCCACAGGAACTGGTCCAGCAGGTAGCCGTGGGCACCGTGAATCTCGACACCGTCAAAGCCAATGGCCTTGGCGTCCTGAGCGGCGTCGGCAAACGCTTTGATCACATCATCGATGTCGTCCTTGGTCATCGCCTTGCCATTTGGCTTGCCTGGAGCAAACAGGCCGGACGGGCTGTAACCAGGCACGGACGGATCCGGCTCGGTGCCTTCTTTACGCACCGCACCCACATGCCAGAGCTGGGGGAAAATCTTGCCGCCCGCGTCGTGCACCGCGTCGACCACCTTCTTCCAGCCGGCCAGCGCTTCATCGCCGTGAAACGCCGGTACATTCGGATAACCGTTGGCGCCGTCATGATTGACCGTGGTGCCTTCTGTGATCAGCAGACCAACCCCACCCTCGGCGCGGCGAAGGTAATACTCCACCACTTCATCAGTAGGCACGCCACCGGGTGAAAAATTCCGGGTCATGGGCGCCATGGCCACACGGTTGCGGAGCTTCAGGTTCTGAATCTCAAACGGTTCGAACAGGGGACCCAGATTCATGCTCATCAAAAAAACTCCTTCATAAGGATTCAGGCTGTGGATGAGGGCTCGAAAACAAAGTAGCTACCTCATCAATTTGGTTTCTTAACGCAACCCTATTCAATTTGGTTTTAAAATGCAACCCTATTCGCTACACTGCCCTACATGGCCAGAAAACGTTTTGATGACTCCAATTGCTCCGTCGCCCGCGCCCTGAATGAGGTCGGTGACTGGTGGTCCCTGCTGATTGTGCTGCACGCCATGTACGGCACCCGCCGGTTCGTGGATTTTCAGCAGGAACTGGGCATCGCCAAGAACATTCTGTGTGATCGCCTGGCTCGCCTGGTGGATAACGAAGTACTGAAGAAGGTGGATGTGGGTGAGCATGGCTCACGCTTCGAATACCGCCTGACCGACAAGGGCCGGGATCTGTTCCCCGTGGTGATCGCGCTGCGCCAGTGGGGCGACAAGTGGAACCCGGCGCCGGACGAACAACCGCTCGATCTGCGCGATCGCACCAGCGGCCAGCCTATCGGCCCGGTACAGGTGCAGGATGCCCAGGGGCAGCCACTGTCCGTCCGGGACGTTTTCATTCCCGAGGAATCCCTGCCGGGGAACAAAAAGCGCCCGGCCTGACAATCCGTAAAAGCCCGCCAGCGCTACTTTTATTGAGTTATATCAAGCCCTCAGATGCAGCCACCTGCGGCGCTGGCGAATCTTGCCTCAGATCAATTTTCCCGTCTCCTTGAGGAGTAACCTGAACCCATCAAGACTTTCAGGTACAGGAGACGAACATGTCCAAAGCATTCAAACTCAGTGTTATTGCCGCCAGCTTGCTGGCTGCTGCGCCCATTGCCAATGCCTATGAGGCTGGCGACTTCATCGGTCGCGCCGGCGCTGCCACCGTGGACCCGGATTCATCCAGCAGCAACCTGCGAACCTCCCTGCCCGGGCTGGAGGTCGTTGACGGGGCTCAGGTCAGTGTCGATAAGGACACCCAGCTGGGGCTCACCCTCACCTACATGATGACCGACCAGATTGGTCTGGGCGTGCTGGCCGCAACGCCGTTCAAGCACGACATTAAAGGCGACGGCGCTGCCCTGAGCGGCACCGGCAAACTGGCCGAGACCAAGCATCTGCCGCCAACCGTTACCGTACAGTTCTTCCCCATGCCCTCTGGCAGCAAGTTCCAGCCGTACGCTGGCCTCGGCGTGAACTACACCAACTTCTTTGAAGAGAAGACCACCCAGACACTGACCGATACCCTGGATGGTGCGGCGCAGGCGGTGCTGGGAACGCCAGCCGGCACCGTCGACCGGACAGATATCAAGCTGGACGACAGTTTCGGCCTGGCCGGTGAACTGGGCTTCGACTACCTGATCACCGACAACCTGGGAGTCAACGCGACCGTCTGGTGGATTGATATCGACACCGACGCCGATATCGGTGTTTACGCCGCCGACGGCAGCAAAATCACCACCGGTAAGCTGGACGTCGAGATCGACCCCTGGGTTTACATGGTGGGTCTGACCTACAAGTTTTAAGTCTGTACCGTCCGGCCGGCTGACCGGGGGGTGCAAGCAAGCCGACGGTACACTCCCCTCGCGGGGCCTTGATGGCCCCGCTTTTTTAATCCGACACAAACAAAAAGGCGGAGCATGTGCTCCGCCTTTTTGGCTTTCCTTTATGGCAGGTCAGGCACTGGCGCGCTGACTGCGGCCACGCTGGCCGCCACCGCCATTACCATTATCATTACCACGGTTACCACTGCGGCCGCCGGGCTTGGCACCAAAGCTGCGCGGTTTGCCGTTACCGCCACCCGGGCGCTTGCGCGCCTTGCTCGGATCGGCCTTGGCCTTCGGCTTGAGCGGCAGGTTGTTGGTCGGTTCAAAACCGTCCACCACCGTACGCGGCAACTGCTTCTTGATCAGCTTTTCGATACCCGCCAGCAATTTGCCTTCGTCAGCACTCACCAGTGACAGGGCGTGGCCGCTCTCGCCGGCACGACCGGTCCGACCGATACGGTGCACGTAGTCTTCCGGCACATTGGGCAGCTCAAAATTCACCACCTGCGGCAACTGCTTGATGTCCAGGCCCCGGGCAGCGATGTCGGTGGCCACCAGGACACGAATATCCCCTTGCTTGAATTCATTCAGGGCCCGGGTACGTGCGCCCTGGGACTTGTTGCCGTGAATCGCTGCGGCGGTGATGCCATCGCGCTCCAGCTTCTGGGTCAGGCGGTTGGCACCGTGCTTGGTGCGGGTAAATACCAGTACCTGTTCCCAGCTGTGATCGCGAACCAGCTTGCTCAGAAGTGCCGTTTTCTGGCTCTGATCCACCGGGTAAACCGACTGCTTCACCCGCTCTGCGGTGGTGTTGCGAGCGGCCACTTCCACTTGCACGGGGTTATCCAGCAGGCCCTGCGCCAGTGAGCGAATCTCGTTCGAAAAAGTGGCGGAGAACAGCAGGTTCTGACGTTTTTCAGGCAACAGCGCGAGAATCTTGCGGATGTCGCGGATAAAGCCCATGTCCAGCATCCGGTCGGCTTCGTCCAGCACCAGCACTTCCACCTCGTTCAGGCGAACGGCGTTCTGCTGGTACAGATCCATCAAACGTCCCGGCGTTGCCACCAGAACGTCCAGACCCTTGCGCAGCTTCATCATCTGCGGATTAATTTTCACCCCGCCAAACACCACGGCGGAACGGGTGGGCAGGTACGCACTGTAGCGGGCTACGTTGTCGTGTACCTGAGCCGCCAGTTCGCGGGTCGGTGCGAGGATCAGGGCACGAGGCCCCTTGCCGGTGCGTGGCTTTTCCGACAGGCGCTGCAGCAGCGGCAGGGTAAAGCCGGCGGTTTTGCCGGTTCCTGTCTGTGCGGCGGCCATAACATCCTTGCCGGACAGTACCGCGGGAATCGCCTTGGCCTGGATGGGGGACGGGGTTTCGTAACCCTGCTCGGAAGTGGCACGTACCAGCTGCTCGGACAAGCCGAGTGAAGAAAAACTCATATAAGATCAACTCTTGATTATTCTGCCTCCACGAACGCCGGGACCGGTGAATGCGGGCAGATGCCATGATGATTCATGGAAAAAAGACGACTACGGTCACGCGCCGTTCAACGGGGTGACGTCCTCTGACAGGTCGTATGGAGGTTCGCATGGCGGTCATTCGCCAAAAACTGCGGAATCCCTAGAGGCAGGATGCAGGCACACTAACAGAGCACTGGGGAATAAGCTATAGGTGTTTTTATTCACCCCAGCGCTAAAGAAACCAAATGGCGGCCAGATTCAGTAAATGCTGGGGGCGCCTTCGGGGCGGGTTTTGAAACGTTTGTGCAGCCACAGGTACTGGTCTGGCAACTCCCGAATGGTGCGCTCGATAAAGCGGTTCCAGGTTTCCGCATCCTGTTTCGGATCGTCACCAAACCCTTCCTGAATGGGCGAAAACTCGACCCGGTAGCCACCATCGGGCAGCCTCAGATGGCTGACACAGATAATCGCCGCTCCGGATTCCCGGGCGATGTAACTGGGGGTGGTAATGCACCCGGCCTGAATCCCGAAGAAAGGCGCAAACACTTCGGTCTTGCGACCAAAATCCTGGTCACACGCATACCAGACCTGCCCCCCCTCTTTCAGGAACTCCATCATCGGGCGCAGCTCGCGCTTGGTAAACGGGCGAATGTTGAAATGGCGACGCCGGCCCCGCTCGATCATCCGGTCAATCACCGGATTGTTGTTCGGGCGATACATATAGCCGGGCTTATCCAGGTTGCTGGCAACCAGCGGAAGGGCAAAATCAAAGATGCTGTAATGGCCACCAATCAGCAGCACCCCCCGGCCCTGCTCCCTGGCCTCTTCCAGGTGCTCCCGACCCAGAACGATCTCGCTTTCGCAGTAGGGAGCGACATCCCGCCACCAGGCGTGGGTGCTTTCCAGCATACCGCGGGTTGACGCAACGAACGTATCTTCAACCAGCCGCTTCCGGGCAGCGTCATCCAGTTCTGGCAGGCAGGCCTTCAGGTTGGCATCCACGACCCTGGCCCTGGATTTCAGTTTGCGCGCCAGTTTACGCCCCAGCCAGTCACCGAAACGTTGCTTGGTCGCCATCGGCAATAAGGACACCAACCAGAGGATGAAAACCGTGATCCAGGCACCCAGAAAGGCCGGATGCCATAAAGGACGCTTTGAATTCTTTCGACGTGAAGCCATACCACCATCACCTTTTACCGTAAGAAAAACCGGTCATCCCCGAGCTCCGGAGGACGCCAATCGGTTCGAGAGCTGCGCAGCCTGCCACAGTCACTCGCGGTTTGGTGTAAAATTTTGCAGCAACGCCCGGCCGGGCGCGGTTGCCTCAAGCGTCGAATCAGCGCGTGGCCATACTGGCAAAATTATCCAGGGCAGCTTCCACTTTCGCCAGAACCTCATCACAGCCTTCGATCCCGTGGCGCACCTTCAGATAGGCGGGATCGTTGTATCCCAGCCAGACCTGCCCCTCGTTATCCTCCCAGATCAGGGCCTTCTGGGGCAGATCCACCGCCACGCTCTGGGCACACTGCATCAGGGGCGTCCCCACTTTCGGGTTGCCGAAAATCACCACCTCGGTGGGTCGCAACTCGGCGCCCACCGATCCGGCGCCAGCGGCGTGATCGATCCGGTTCATGACCATCATGCCTTTGTCCTGCAGGGCAGCAACCAGCCTTTCCGTGGTGTCCGATACGCTGTGGTTACTTTTGACCGCAATCAGGCCATCAGCCGCCTGCGCCAGACCAGAAAACAGTAGCGCGGAAACCACGAACACCAGCTTCCTGAACAGAGTCATTGTCACCATCCTTTATCCGGGAATAGACCAACAATACTAGACCACCAGATCCGTCCATGATCCCTGGCACTGGCTTCCGTTGATACTCTATGCTCAGTCACTCATGACCGCCCGTCACTCACCGGTGCCGGTGTAATGGCTGATTGGCGATTCGCTGCTACGTTTATTAGATAGCCAACAACTGAACAGCTGGATGTTCGCTGGCCGTTTCAGGACAGGCTGCAAACCTTATTGCACATCAACGCAGCAGGTTCCTAAATGACCGATCCCAAAACATTATCCACCGCCTTGCTTGCGATTGGCCTGAGCTTTCCGGCGGTTGCCGCCGAACCCGATCTGAATCCTCAGAACGATGTGTATTTCGGCAATTTCCACATTCACTCAAGCTGGTCTTTCGACGCGTACATCAATGGCGCCGCCACCGGCCCGGATGGTGCCTACCGGTGGGCCAAGGGTGAGGAAATCCCCGGGGGTGGTGATGGCACGCCTCTGAAAATCAAAGTTCCCCTGGACTGGTACATCGTGGCGGACCACGCCGAATACCTCGGCGCCCTGCCGATGATGGCCGATGAAGACAGCCCCGCCAGCAAGCATCCACTGGCGGACGCCATTACCGGGGATGATCCCAAGGCCTCGTTCGACGCCTACACCGAAATACTCGATGGCATCTCTAACCGGAACAAGGATCCGATACTGGGCAGCGACGAAATCAGCACCGATATTTGGTCAAAGGTGATCAAGAACGCGGACAAGCACTACGAACCCGGCAAGTTCACCACCTTTGTCGGGTTTGAATGGACCTCCAACCCCAGTTGGCAGAATCTGCATCGGATCGTGTTCTTCAAAGGCTCGGAAAACCTGCCCGACAAGCCACTGTCGGCGGTCGACACCGATGTGCCCGAAGAGCTCTGGGCGTGGATGAATCAGCAGCGGGAAAACGGAGCCGAAGTACTCGCGGTACCCCACAATGGTAACGCAAGTAATGGCCTGATGTTCCCGACGGAACAGTCATACGGTGGCAGTGCCCTGACCGAAGACTATGCCGAAAACCGCATGCGTAACGAGCCGGTATATGAGATCACGCAGATCAAGGGCACCTCGGAAACTCATCCGAAACTCTCACCGAACGATGAGTTTGGCGGTTTTGAGCTTTGGGATTACACCCTCGCTTCAACCGCAACCCCACCTGAGAAGAAAAAGGGCGGTTACATGCGTGAAGCGCTGATCCGGGGTCTGAAACTGGAAGCCGAAGGCAACGGCAATCCGTTCAAATACGGTTTCATCGGTGACTCGGACACCCACAACTCGGCCGCGACCATTGAAGAGGACAACTACTCCGGCAAGTTCGGTTTCGAAAACGACCCCAAACACCGCCTTGAAGGCCCGCCCGGAGTCAGTGAAGCCGCTGCCAAGCAGGTTCGGCAATTCAGCAGTGGCGGTGTCGCCGGTGTCTGGGCCGGAGCTAACACTCGCGAGGAGATTTTTGAGGCAATTGCCCGAAAGGAAACCTACGCCACATCGGGCCCGCGCCTGAAGGTAAGATTCTTTGGCGGGTTTGATTACGGCGAAAACAGCCTCGCAGAAAGCGACTGGTTAAAAGCGGCCTACGACAAAGGTGTGCCTATGGGCGGCGACCTGACGGCAGCACCCGATGGCAAAGCCCCCAGTTTCCTGATCCACGCCATGAAAGAGGCCAACGGCGCCAATCTGGATCGCATTCAGATCATCAAGGGCTGGCTGGATGAGAACGGCGAACCCCAGGAGACAATCTACGATGTGGCCCTGTCCGACGGACGCAAGGCCGCCGAGGATGGCGATGTTCCTCCGGTGGGTAACACCGTCAACACCAGGGACGCCACCTATACCAACGACATTGGCGATACCCAATTAGCAACCGTATGGACGGACCCGGATTTCCAGGCCGATCAACGGGCGGTTTACTACGCCCGCGTGCTGCAAATACCTACGCCGCGCTGGTCGTTGTATGACGCGGTGAAACTCGGGGTCGAACCGCCGAAGGATCTTCCGACCTCGATACAGGAACGGGCATGGACCAGCCCGATCTGGTACACACCGTGATCAGCCCTTGAAGCCCTTGCCCAGAATATAAACCTCCCGGGAGCGGGCGCGGGAGGAGTCCGGCTTGCGCACCACCACCTTGTCGAACGCGGCGCGTACGGATTTGAGGTACTCGTCGTAGCCCTCGCCCTGAAACACTTTGGCCAGGAAGTCGCCTTTCGGCTTGAGCACCTGGCAGGCCATATCCAGCGCCAGTTCCACCAGATACATGGAGGACGCCTGGTCCGCCACGGCGATGCCGCTGATGTTCGGCGCCATGTCCGAGATCACCACATCCACCGGGGTATCACCGAGGGTCGCCATGATCTCATCAAACACCTCGTTCTCGGTGAAATCGCCCTGGATGAACTCCACGCCGGCAATCGGGTCCATCGGCAGGATGTCCGAAGCGATGACCCGGCCCTTGTGCCCAACCAGGTCGGCCGCCACCTGGGACCAGCCGCCAGGCGCCGAACCCAGATCCATCACTACCATGTTGGGACGGATCAAGCGATCCTTCTTGCTGATTTCCAGAAGCTTGTAGCTGGCTCGGGAACGATAACCATCCAGCTGCGCCTGTTTCACGAAGGGATCGTTGACGTGCTCTTCAAGCCAGCGGTTGCTACTTTTTGATCGGGCCATAGGGATTCTTCAAACCGGAGGAGGACAGTCTCATATTGTACGTGTCGCCTCCGTGCCCGGCAAAACCCTGACAGCCGCCCCGGCCCCACGTACAATCAACCCGTCGTACCGCCAGCCTGACCTGCCGCTGGAGCCCCCACGAGACACACAGGCCATCACCGTGAAACTGAATGACATCCGGAAACTGCACCAGAAAAAATACCGCAATGCGTTCAAACATTATCTGGTGGAGGGTGAACATCTGGTGCATGAGCTGCAGAAGGCGGCAGCACACCAGCCAGCGTTGCGCAACGCCGAACTCTACGTGACGAAGGCCTACGAACACTGGCAAAGCCCGTTTACCACACACGTCGTCGGCGATCGCCAGATGGCGCAACTGGCCGATACCCAGCATCCCCAGGGGATTCTGGCGGTGGTGCCCATCCCCGACGGGAATCAGGAAATAAGCCCGGTTGACGGGGAACGGGCAATTTACCTGTATGAAGTTCAGGACCCGGGCAACCTGGGTACCATTCTGCGCACCCTTGCCTGGTTCGGGGGCTTCCGCTGCCTGCTCAGCCCCGGCAGTGTTGATCCGTACAATCCCAAGGTGGTACGGGCAAGCATGGGCGCCCTCTTCCACCTGCCTCTGGAAACCGACGTACCTCTGGACATCCTGGCCAGACGGTACAGCAACATTGCCAGTCTCGACCTGAACGGCAAACAGCTGACCAGCGAAGGGTTTCACCGGCACGATTGCTACCTGTTCGGTAATGAAGCCCGGGGTGTACCACGACAGGCACTGGAAAAGCTCGGAACAACGGCCTACACCATCGAGGGACGCGGCGATATTGAATCCCTGAACCTGGCCACCTCGGTCAACATCTGCGCCTACGAACTGGTCCGGAAACCGTCAGACTGATCAGGTTGAGCCCTCCCGGCAGTCAATGTGGCAGATTTTGTCATTGCCAGTAGCTTGCTCATTGAAGACGATGGTGGCCCGATGTCGCCAATCCGGAATACGCCTGCATGGAATCCTATCTTCAGAGCACCACCTTCTTTGACTACCAGCACCCGGCCATCCGTGACTGGATGGAAAAGCAGCTTGCTGGCGTGCCAGAAGACCCCATTGAGCGGATCAAGACCCTGTACCTGGCGGTGCGGGACGGCATCACTTATAACCCCTACGTGTTCAAGACTGACCCGGTCACGCTCACGGCCAGTTACGCTCTGACCTCGGGCGAAACCTACTGCATCCCGAAGGCGGTATTACTTGGGGCTGCCGCCCGTGCCCTGGGCATCCCCAGCCGCCTGGCCCTGGCAGATGTGCGCAACCACCTGTCGAGCCCGAAGCTGATCGAGTACCTGCAATCTGATGTGTTCTGCATGCACGGGTTTATCGAGCTGTTCCTGAACGGGCAGTGGGTGAAAGCCACGCCGGCCTTTAACCGGTCACTGTGCGAACTGATGAACGTGGAACCACTGGCCTTTGACGGGGTGAACGATTCGGTGTTTCAGGAATACACCGAATCCGGTCAGGCTCATATGGAATATGTGAGGGATCACGGGGTGTTCGGGGATGTGCCACACGAGTTCATAGTGGCTGGAGTACAGGCGGCTTACCCTCACCTGTTCGAGAGTCGCCAGCTCATTGCTGCCGGGCCTCGCACCCTGGCATCGGAAGTCGGCTGATCAGCCACCAGCGGGCTCCGGCTCGGCGCGGGTGACCTGCACATCTTTCGCACCACTGCCGGCCAGGGCATCTGTGAACGCATCCAGCAATTGATCGGCACTGTTCAAGGCGCTGGCCTGCTCGGGATGATGCACCCGGCTGAACCGGCGGAAATCCACCGCCTGCCAGTTATCCGGATTCAGCAGGCTTTGCACCTGTTCCACATTCTCACGGGTCACTGCGTGCAACTTGTACTGCAGCACGGAGTCCTCGGGCTGACTCGCAAAATCCTGGCCGTGGTGATAATCGTGCAACAACACCATCAGTAACCCGCCGGCCATAAAGTGGCGCCCCAGGCTCACAGCCATTTCGCCACGCTCGATGGCATCCAGCGCCCTGGGCTCCCAGTCAACGCCACCGACCAGTATGTCCTTACCGGGCACCAGGCCAACCTGTTTCACCGCATCCAGGGCTCCCAGCGCCATTCCGTCGCTGGCGCTCCAGACCGACCGGGTATCCGGATAACGCTTTAGCAGGATGCCGGTCTTGTACGCCGCTGCATCGCCGTTCCAGTCCGCGGAGACCAGTTGGGCAAGGTCAATACCCTGGCCATCGGCCGCTGCCATAAGGCCCTGGCTGCGATCCTTGGAGGCTGACGAATCGAGCGTACCGCCGAGGGCAATCAGCGGGACCGGCTGGTCCGATTGCACGATACCCTGCTGACGAACCTGTTGCTCCAGGAACCGGGTCAGCATCTCCCCAGCAGCGACGTTGTCCGCACTGAGGTGACCCAGCCAGCCAAGCATGCTATCCCGGGGCGAACCCACCGCCGCTCTGGTGTCTTCCGGCACCTGTGTATTGAAGGTAAAGACCTTGACGCCCACAGCGTTGGCCAGGCTCAGCATCTGGGTCGTTACATTTTCCTTGCACATAAACACCAGATAATCCGGTTTTTCGGGCCGGTTCAAAACCTTCCTGGCCAGTTTCAGGTAACTGAACCGGTGCTCTTCCTCATCAACCAGCACTTCCAGGTCCATCTCCAGATCAGTGGCAACGGCGGTCATGAACCCGGACACCAGGTTCCAGAAACGGGAGTCATCAGGGGAAAGGAAAACGACGTTCGGTCGGGTACCGCTTGCCGAAGCCAGAAACGAATAGCAAAACAGCACTGCCAGCAGGGTCGAGCGAGTAACAATCTTCAATACAGGCACCCAGAACTCCTGGTCAATGGCTTAGGAAGCGCCATAACTTACTGCAATAGCAGGGTGCCAACAAGCAAAGGGGGCCAGTACTGGCCCCCTCTTCAGGTTCCACGCCCGGGCAACATCAGGCCGCCTGGACATCCTCCTCGTCATCCTGAGCGGAATTCCGGATCAGGAAGTCAAAGGCACTCAGGGCGGCCTTGGAGCCTTCCCCCATGGAGATCACGATCTGCTTGTAGGGTACCGTGGTCGCGTCACCTGCTGCGAACACACCCGGAATGGACGTTTCGTTCCGATCGTTCACCACGATTTCTCCGTGCTGGCTCAGCTCAATGTCGCCTTTCAGCCACTCGGTGTTGGGCACCAGGCCAATCTGAACAAACACACCCTCGAGGGCAACGTGGTGGTTATCACCGGTGTTGCGATCGGTGTAGCTCAGGCCATTGACCTTGCCGTTCTCACCGGTGATTTCGGTGGTCTGGCCGGAGGTAATGATTTCCACGTTCTTCAGACTGCGCAGTTTCCTCTGCAGTACGTCGTCTGCACGCATCTCGGCACCGAATTCGATCAGCGTCACGTGGCCGACAATCCCGGCCAGATCGATGGCCGCTTCCACGCCGGAGTTACCGCCACCGATGACTGCGACACGCTTGCCCTTGAACAGCGGGCCGTCACAGTGCGGGCAGTAGGCGACGCCCTTGTTACGGTACTCGTCCTCACCCGGAACACCCAGCTGGCGCCAGCGGGCGCCGGTGGACAGGACAAGGGTCCGCGCTTTCAGGGATGCGCCATTGGCCAGGCGCACTTCATGCAGGCTGCCAGTCCGGGCAGCAGGAATCAGCTTTTCCGCCCGCTGCATGTTCATGATGTCGACATCGTACTCATTAACGTGCTGCTCCATGGCAGCCACCAGCTTGGGACCCTCGGTGTAGGGCACGGAAATCAGGTTCTCGATACCCATGGTGTCGGCCACCTGGCCACCAAAGCGCTCTGCTGCAATACCGGTAGAAATGCCTTTGCGGGAGGCGTAGATAGCGGCCGCAGAACCGGCCGGCCCACCACCGATGACCAGCACCTCGAACGGATCTTTCTGGTTCAGCTTCTCAGCCTCTTTCTCGTCCGACTTGGTGTCCAGTCTGGCGACAATTTCTTCCAGGGTCATCCGACCGGAACCCCAGGCTTCACCGTTCAGGTAAACGCTGGGCACCGCCATCACCTCGCGCTGTTCCACTTCGTCCTGGAACAGGGCGCCATCGATGGAGGTGTGTTTGATGTTCGGGTTCAGCACACTCATCAGGTTGAGGGCCTGTACCACGTCCGGGCAGTTCTGGCACGACAGGGAGAAGTAGGTATCGAACTCGAAAGCGCCTTCCAGCGCCTGAACCTGTTCGATGACGTCCTGGGACACCTTGGGGGGGTGACCACCCACCTGCAGCAGAGCCAGCACCAGCGACGTGAACTCGTGGCCCATGGGAATACCGGCAAACCGAACACCAATGTCCGTGCCGACCCGGTTGATGGCGAAGGATGGCCGACGGACGGTGTCGCTGTCCTCGGTCCGCAGGCTGATTTTATCGGACATCGCCGCCAGTTCTTCCAGCAGGCCCTTCAGTTCCTGGGACTTGGCGCCATCGTCATAGGCCGCCACCAGCTCGATCGGCTGCTGCAGTTTTTCCATGTAGGCGTTCAACTGCGCCTTGATGTTCGCGTCCAACATACGGTTAGTGCTCCCCTACTCGATGCGTTAGATACTTTCGTTGTTAACGGAAACTGTTAATAACAACGGGTTTGAACTTGAATGTAACGATAAGGGTGCGCCACCTTCGGCTCAAATTGATTGACCTTAATAGATTGATAGGCGCTTGCTATTCAAACACCATAGATTTCATTAATGAACAGGCGAAGATCCCGGCGCCGATAGGACGAATAGCGCATATCAGGGTGTCAGGGCATTCCATTATGATGAGAGGAGGTAACTCATTCGCACAGCCTCTGCGATAATCAGGTAAAACCATTCATGTTTCTAGACCGCTTTCACTCCGTTCAAAATGGATTCGTTCGGATTACTCCTGTGCAAGCCAGCCAGTTTGCCAAGGAAATTGCCGGGGACTTCAACCCGATTCACGACCCCGATGCCCGCCGTTTCTGCGTACCCGGCGACCTTCTGTTCGCGCTGGTACTCTCGCGCTTTGGCCTGTCGGAGCGGATGAGTTTCTGTTTCAAGGCCCTGCTGGGCAAAGACGTGGGCCTGGCATTTCATGCCCCCTCGGAGGAACGGATTGAAGTGGCGGACGCCAGCGGAAAGGTTTACCTGGAGGTAGACCGAAGCGGCGACACGGTTCGGGATCCTGAGGTGATTGAAGATTTTACCCGCTGTTATGTGTCGGCATCGGGCAAGAACTTTCCCCATACGCTTCAGCCGCTGATGGAATCCAAGGGCGTGATGTTCAACCCGGAACGGCCCATGGTGATGTACGAGAGCATGAGCCTGGCACTGGACAGCCTGGCCATCACATCACCGGATCTGGAACTGGAGAGCGCGGACCTGCAGGACCATGGCAAACGTGGCCAGGTGTTTCTGAATTACCGGCTGCTGTCCGGCGGACAGGTCAAGGGGGAGGTCACCAAGAGTCTGGTGCTGAGCGGACTTCGCCCCTACAACGCCGATGACATGGCCAAGGTGCTCGACCATTTCTACCAGCTCAAGGCAAGAGACGTGGATTACGGCAGTACTGTCTGATGTACCATAGCTTTACCAAGACCAGACATCCCATTTCCATAGCGAAAAACGGAGAACCCATTCATGACGATTCAGGTAGGCGACAAGGTCCCGGATATTGAACTTCGGGTCATGGGTAATGATGGCCCCCAGGCGGTGCGCACAGGCGAACTGATGGCTGGCAAGAAGGTGGTCCTGTTTGCGGTCCCCGGCGCCTTCACCCCCACGTGCTCGGCGGCACACCTGCCCGGTTTTGTGGTGGACGCGGACAAGATCAAGGCCAAAGGCGTCGACAGCATCATCTGTACGTCCGTGAACGATGCCTTTGTGATGGACGCCTGGGGCAAGGCTCACAATGCCGATCACATCGTGATGCTGGCCGATGGCCTGGGCGAATTTGCGGCTGCGCTCGGCCTGACCCAGGACCGGACCGCCGGGCAAATGGGCATCCGTAGCCAGCGTTATGCCATGGTGATCGACGATGGCGTCGTCTCGCTGTTGAACATCGATGAAAAAGGGCTGGAAACCACCAGTTCGGAGGCCATTCTGGCGGCGCTCTGAACGGGTTTTATCCCGGCCGATTTTCACGGGCCGAGAAACAACAAACCCCGGCACAAGCCGGGGTTTGTTTTTGGCGCAGGGCCCGCCTGGCGGGCCCTTGTCCAGGGTAGTCCGGGTTACGGCTACCTTAGATCTTGCCAACCAGGTCCAAAGACGGAGCCAGAGTCTCTTCGCCTTCTTTCCACTTGGCCGGGCACACTTCACCCGGATTGTTGCGAACGTACTGAGCGGCCTTGATCTTGCGGACCAGGTCGTCTGCGTCACGGCCGATGCCTTCAGCAGTGATTTCCATGGCCTGGATAACGCCGTCCGGGTCGATCACGAAAGTCGCACGATCGGCCAGGCCCTGGCCTTCACGCATCACACCGAAGTTGTTGGTGATGGTGCCGGTCTGGTCGCCAACCATGTAGTAGTTGATCTTGCCAATGGTTTCGGAAGTGTCGTGCCACGCCTTGTGGGTGAAGTGGGTGTCGGTAGACACGGAGAATACTTCAACGCCCATCTTCTGCAGCTCTTCGTACTTGTCTGCAACGTCGCCCAGTTCGGTCGGGCAAACGAAAGTGAAGTCAGCCGGGTAGAAGAAGAATACAGCCCACTTGCCTTTCACGTCTGCTTCAGAGATCTCTACGAACTCGCCCTGTTTGAAAGCGGTTGCATTGAACGGCTTGATCTCGCTGTTGATGATGCCCATTAAGAACACTCCTTTCTAAAAAGGTGGATGTATATATGAATTAACGACGCCTAGATTACGGATCCGGGCCGTCATGATGAAATTGATAATTCCCAAACCAAAGATAGGCATTGGCTATTTTGATCCGTGGACACGAAAACTCCCCACTATAGCCGGCAGTAAGTCTTTGTTCTTTCTACCGACGTGTTCCTTAATGGAGACGGAATCCGCCACTTCAACAGGCTGGGCGGTATTCATGATCTATTCTTAATGCTCTGCCGGGAGGACAGGGCTTATGAAACATTGCCTGTATCTGATTTTCTTCCTCGCGCTGGCCGGTTGTGGTGGAGGTTCAGGTAACGGTTCCGGAACAGGTGGTCTGAACGGACGTCCGGCCAACGCCGAGTGTGTGGCTTTCTCTCCATCCGCCGATGTCCGGCTGACCCCCGTTGCCGGGGACCTGTCCTTCAGCGCCCCGCTGCTGATGCTACAGCACCCCTCCCTGGACAATATCTTCTATGTGGTGCAGCAGGGCGGCATCGTTTACCGCCTTGATACCGGCGCCAATACCCGCAGCGAACTGGTGGATCTGTCCGAGGTGTACCCACTCGCCAACTGCGAGGAATGCGGCCTGCTGGGCATGGCCTTTGACCCCGATTTTGCCAGCAATGGTTTTGTCTACCTGTCGTTCACAGAACAACGGGGTGGCATCACCTCCTACGTCGCGCGCTTCGAATCCCTCGATAACGGCCGTAGCCTGCGCCAGAGTGCCGCCGGCGGCCTGCTTCGGACTAATCTGCTGGAGCAATCACAGCCCTTTGCCAACCACAATGGCGGGCATATTGCCTTCGGGCCCGACGGGCTGCTGTACATCGGCCTCGGCGACGGCGGCTCTGCCGATGACCCGGGTAACCGGGCCCAGAGCCTGTCTACCCGGCTGGGCAAAATCCTGCGCATCCGGCCTGACGGCACCCCGGCGGACAACGGCGTTTCCGGTTCCGTGCCGGAGATCTACGCCTACGGCCTGCGCAACCCCTGGCGCTGGAGCTTTGACCGTGCCACCGGCGACCTGTGGGCCGGAGACGTGGGCGAAACCCGATTCGAGGAAATCAATCGCATCACCCTCGGCGGAAACTATGGCTGGCGCTGCTATGAAGGTTTCGAGCGAACCAGCAACAGTTGCAGCACCACCGGCCCGTTCACCGACCCCGTCGCCGCCTACGGGCGCGGGGACGGTGTATCCGTTACCGGCGGCTATGTGTACCGGGGCAGTACCATGCCCGCCCTCCGTGGCAGCTACCTGTTTTCCGACTTCGGGACCGGCACCCTGTGGGCGCTGGACCCGCAGGGTGATGGCAGTTATCAGCGCCGCACTCTGCTGGAAACCGGCTACAACGTGGCCTCCTTTGCCGAGGACCGTGACGGCGAACTGTATCTGGTGACCTTTCAGGGGCTGTTCCGGATCGATCCGGTACTGGAGGAGACCGAACTGCCTCAGCGACTGTCAGATACCGGGTGCGTCCAGAGCAACGATCCAACGCAACCCGCTGACGGGCTGATTCCCTACACCGTCATCGAACCCTTCTGGTCCGACGGGGCCGACAAGACCCGCTACTTCGGCCTGCCCGACCGAACCACCATCGAGGTGGACGCCAGCGGTGATTTCCGGTTTCCCCGGGGCACCGTACTGGTCAAGAATTTCACCCTGGATCAGCGCCTGATCGAAACCCGGTTTTACCTGCATAATGTTGATGGCAGCTGGTCCGGCTACAGCTATCAGTGGAACGACACCGGATCGGACGCCACCCTGGTGACCGGCGGCCGGGATGTGGATGTCGGTGGCCAGATCTGGCACTACCCCTCCGCGGGCGAATGCGCCCTGTGCCACACCTCGGCGGCCGGCAACAGCCTGGGACTGGAAGTGGCGCAGCTGAACCGGAATTTCACCTACCCGCAGACCGGCCGAACCGCCAATCAGCTAAACACGTTCGCCGCTATCGGCCTGCTGGAAAATACTCCGACCTCCGCCCAGCGCCAGACCACACTGACCCGCAGCACCGATACCGAGGCCTCGCTGGACGCCCGGGCCCGAAGCTACCTGCACACCAACTGCAGCCATTGTCACCGGCCCGGAGCCAGCACCCAGAGTGCCATGGATTGGCGCATCACCACCTCACTCAGTCAGACCGGCACCTGCGAAACCGAACCCCGTAATGGCAATCTGGGACAGACCGGTGCCGTGTTGCTGCGGCCCGGAGATGCGGAGAATTCGTTGCTGTACCTGAGGATGGTGGCTGAGCGGGAGGTGCGTATGCCACCGATCAGCGTACACGTGGTGGATCGTCGGGGAGCCGAGCTGATTGAGGACTGGATCAATCAGCTGGACAGTTGTAACTGAGTGTCCTCCGTTCAGGGACAAAAAAAGGGTTGGCCCGCCAGGACCAACCCTTTTCTCACATCAGGCCGCTTGATCAAGCGCTTGAGTGGGCTTCATCCACTTCGTCCACCCGGTGGAAGTCGAGGATATTTTCCTTCGGCGACGAATCGATGCTGAACACATCCCGGCTCTTGGTCGACAGGATGAAAGCAAAGCAGCCGAAGTACAGCGCGATAACCAGCGCACCGACCCACTGGATCTGCAGGAACTCCAGCTTGAACAGCATGGTCAGCCCTGCCATGGCAATGAAGTTGAACAGCAGGTAGTTGAACTGGCCAAAGCGCTCGGCAGTCAGGTTCAGGTTGTCGGTGTACAGGCGGATCAACGAATCCAGGGAGTTGATCACCATCAGTACCCCCACACTGATCATCGCGATGTTGGTCAGCGCCATCACCTCAAGACCCTCTCGGTGATACTGGTACAGCACGGTGAACCAGACACCAATGGCGACGGACGGAATCACCAGCATGGCGATCAGCAGCTGCCAGGTACGAATACCGCTGACGAAACGGGCGGTAAACTGACCGATCATGATGCTCCAGGCGAACCACCAGAACAGGTAGAACTCGTGGTAATCGTTAATCGGCAGGATGAACTCATGGATGTTGGTGAAGTACTCAGTCAGCAGTCCGGCGGTACCGAAGAAGTCACCCGGAGAGCCCTCCCCAACAACGAATGCCCGAACCCACATGAACGAAATCAGGCCAATAAACAGCGCACTGGAGCCAACACTCAGAATGCGCACGTACTTCAGCTTGGAGCTGGAATACACCGCCAGCGCAATCGAGATAAACACAATGATGTAGAAGGCCGGCACCACGCTTTCGCCGTCGCCCAGTTGTGGCAGATACCAGGGCAGGTTCGCCAGCAGCAGGTAGGCGGTGAAGGCACAGGTGCCGATGATCACCACGTTGTTGATGATCTTGACCGGCAGAATTTCAAAGAACTTCACCCGCGGTTCGATGATGGCGAAGTAGAAACAGGTCAGGAAATAGAACCCCCAGATCAGGAAGGCCCAGAACCCGAACTCGATGGCGAGCGGATTGGCAAAACCGTATTCCGGGTTTTCAGTTACGTTGGCATAACCGCCAAACTCGGTCAGCGGGAACATGATCAGTCCCACGTCCAGACCGGAAGTAAACAGGATAGCAATGAACGTCAGGGTGTGAACCGGGGTCACACCGATCACCTTCATATTGCCCCACTTCAGCAGAATCACTGCAATGGCGGCAAAGGTGAAAATCATGCCTGCGGATAACCAGAGTGTCATGACAGCACCCTCCGGTTGGTTTTCTTACTGATGAACAACATGTGCGTGTTCCTCCTCTACTTTTACTTGTCGAATTTCGAATCGGACACAAACCCAGGGCTTGCCTATCTGCACCCCAACACGGCGTTCGCCGTCGCGCTGATAGGGAAATCCTGAGGGCTTGCTAGGCCGGGGCTTGCGCCCCGGCACCTGGACTTCGGTGCAACGTAAAAACTACGTAAGCGCCCGCTTCGGCTGTCCCGGCCGTTGACGTGCCTGCCACTGGTCGTCCATGACGACGGGCGCATCGGAAGGTTTCAGCGGTTCCATACCGCGGATCATATCGGCTGCCCGCTCGGCCACCATGATGGTCGGCGAGTTCAGGTTGCCATTCGGGATCGTCGGGAAGATGGACGAATCCACCACCCGAAGATTCTGGATGCCGCGGACCCGGGTTTCGGGATCCACCACGGCCATATCGTCCGTGCCCATCTTGCACGAGCAGGACGGGTGATAAGCGCTTTCCACCGCCTGGCGAACGAACTTGTCGATCTGCTCGTCGGTGGTGATGTCCTCACCGGGCTGGATTTCCGCACCACGGTACTCGTCCATCGCTGGCTGATTGATGATTTCCCGGGTCAGGCGCACGCAGTCCCGGAAGCCTTCCCGGTCGTCCTCGTGCTGCAGGTAATTGAACAGGATGCGCGGATGGTCTTTCGGATCCGCCGATTTCACGTGCACAAAGCCACGGCTCTTGGGCTTGTTGTGCCCGATATGCAGCTGGAAACCATCACCCTTGAAGGCTTCCCTACCGTCGTAGCGCATGGCGGCCGGCAGGAAGTGATATTGCAGGTCCGGCCATTCGACACCCGCCTTGGAGCGAATGAATCCACAGGATTCGAAGTGGTTGGTGGCGCCCAGGCCGTCCTTCTTCAGAATCCAGCGCACGCCGATCTTGAGCTTGCTCCAGGGGTCCAGCTTGCGGTTCAGTGAAACCGGCTGCTTGCAGCGGAACTGGAAGTAGAACTCCAGGTGATCCTGCAGGTTCTCACCAACACCGGGCAGCTCGTGCTTCACCTCAATACCGGCTTTTTCCAGAACTTCCCGGTTACCAATGCCGGACAACTGCAGCAGGTGCGGGGAACCGATAGAACCTGCCGACAGGATGACTTCATCACCAGCATGAGCTTCGTGCACCTGACCGCCTACTTCGTAGCGGACGCCCGTCGCAGTTTTACCATCCAGCAACACCTTGTGAACCAGCGCGTGTGTGACCACCGTGAGGTTCGGACGCTTCATTGCCGGGCGCAGATAGGCATTGGCGGTGGACCAGCGGCGACCGTGCATGACGGTCATGTGCATGGGGCCAAAACCTTCCTGCTGCGCACCGTTGTAGTCGTCGGTCTCGAAGTAACCAGCATCCTTACCCGCTTCAATGAACGCTTTGTACAGCGGGTTTTGCATATTGTTGCCGTTATTCACGCCCAACGGGCCCTTGTCTCCCCGGTAGGGATCACCACCAAACGCCCAGGTCTCGGCCTTCTTGAAGTAGGGCAGCACGCTGGTGTAATTCCAGCCGTCCGCGCCTTCCTGTTCCCACTCGTCGAAATCCCGGGCGTGACCGCGCACATACACCATGCCGTTGATGGACGAGGAACCACCCAACACCTTGCCCCGCGGACAGTGCATCCGGCGATTGTCCAGATAGGGCTCCGGCTCGGTCTCAAACTGCCAGGCGTACTTCTTGGTGTTCATGGGAATGGACAACGCGGTGGGCATCTGGATGAAGATGCTCTTGTCGCTGCCGCCGGTTTCCAGCAGCAGCACCGACTTCTTGCCGTCCTCGGTCAGGCGGTTGGCCAGCACACAGCCGGCCGAGCCCGCCCCTACCACAATGTAATCGTATTGGTTTTCTTTCATACCAGACCTCCCGGTTGGATCGCCCGTTTAGAACGGGGCGTCCAGATCCTCCATGCCGACATACACGGATTTGATCTGGGTGTAATGATCCAGGGTGACTCGGCCGTTTTCCCGACCAACGCCTGACAGCTTGTAGCCACCGACCGGCATTTCTGCCGGGGATGCGCCGTAGCTGTTGATCCAGCAGATACCGGCATCAATCTGATGAATCACCCGATGGGCACGACGAATATCGTTGGTGAACACGCCGGCAGCCAGCCCCGTCTCGGTGTCATTGGCGCGGGCAATCACTTCGTCTTCGTCGGAGAAGGTGAGCACGGACATCACCGGGCCAAAGATTTCCTCTTTGACGATGGTCATGTCGTCGGTGCAGTCGGTGAAGATGGTCGGCGCCACAAAGAAGCCCCCTTCGGCCGATGCCGGAGCCAGGGTATGGCCGCCTTCGACGAGCGTTGCGCCCTCGGCCTTTCCTTTGGCGATGTAATCGAGCACCAGGTCCCGGTGCTTGGCAGAGATGAGGGCCCCGTAATTGGTGGCCGGATCCATGGGATCCCCAGGCTTGATGTTATTTCGCGTACGTTCCAGCAGCCGGTCCATGAAACGTTGATAGATGCCTTCCTGAACAAATACGCGCGTGCCGTTGGTGCAGATCTCACCCTGAGTGTAGAAGTTACCTACCATGGCGGCCGACACCGCGTTCTCAAGATCCGCATCATCAAAGATAATCAGCGGGGACTTGCCACCCAGTTCCATGGTGACGTCCTTGAGCGTGGAGGCCGCTGCGGCCATCACTTTCTTGCCGGTTCCCACTTCGCCGGTGAAGGACACTTTCTCGATGTCCGGGTGGTGAGTCAGCCACTGGCCGACTTCGACCGCGCCCTGGACCACGTTGAACACCCCGGCCGGTACGCCCGCCTCGATGTAGATTTCGGCCAGCTTGATGGCGCCCATTGGCGTTTCTTCCGAAGGCTTGAAGATCAGTGCGTTACCCGCCGCCAGCGCCGGGCCGGACTTCCAGCAGGCAATCTGGATCGGGTAGTTCCAGGCACCAATACCGGCACAGATGCCCAGCGGCTCCCGGCGGGTGTAGTAGAAATCACCACCAAGATCCTGCTGTATACCCTCAACCGATGGCGCCAGACCGGCGAAATACTCGATCACGTCCGCCCCAGTGGCGACATCCACGGCCTCGGCTTCCTGCATGGGCTTGCCGTTATCCCGGACTTCCACTGCTGCGAGCTCATCGTTACGCTCGCGCAGCAGCGCCACCGCCCTGTTCAGAATCCGGCCACGCTCGATCGCCGGCATGGCAGACCACTCGGCAAATCCGGCCTTGGCACTTTCGATGGCCGCTTGCTGGACGGACTCGTCCGCCACTTCCACTTCATAAATGACTTTACCGGTACCCGGGTTCACCACGGGAAAGGTTTCACCGCTGGTGTTGGCCAGGAAACGACCGTGGACAAAGTTCTGGTAACGAGGGAGTGATTCAGACATAACGAGTGTCCTCGCGTTTACAAGTTCGTGTATTGGTCCAGCGCGTCTTTCACGAAACGCTTGCACAGTAGTTCGCCCGCCTCGAAGCTTTCTTCGGGGTCCAGGCTCAGGGCGCTGCGAAGCCAGAAGCCGTCAATCATGGCTGCGGTCTGACGCGCGACTGCGGTTGCCCGTTCCGGCTCAAGCACCTGCGCCAGTGAATAGCGCAGGTTGCTGTACAGCCGGGCATTGTTGATCTGCTGGAGGCGCTTCAGGCCGGGTTCGTGCATGGACCGGGCCCAGAAGCTCAACCAGGTTTTGGCCGCCAGGGACGAGCGCTGAAATTCCGAAAAGTTCGCTTCGATAATGCAGTTCAGCCGCTGCTGTGGGGATCCATCCGCCCTGGCCATTCGCTCCCTCAATTCCCCACCCAGCTGATTGAGCATGTAGCGCAATGCCGCCTCAATCAGCCCCTGCTTGCCACCGAAATAGTGGCTGATAATGCCCGACGACATGCCAGCCCGTTTGCTGATGCTGACAATCGTGGTGTTCTGCATACCCAGTTCAGCGATGGACGCCATGGTGGCATCGATCAACTGCTGTCTGCGGGCGTCTTTGACTCCAGTTTTTGGCATTTTAACGTCGCCGTCGCTGCTTCGCCTTTAGTTAATTGAACGTTCAATTAATAAAATGATAACGAGCAGGTAATGTGATTTCAACCTTGATCACATTCTGATCGACTTGTCGCGCATTCGGGATTTCCGAAGAAGCCTTCGGAATGGGTCAGGGTTTTCGCCGGTAGTCGGGATCCGTCCAGCACCGGGGCAAGGCCTCACCAGACGGAAAGCTGAGATCGGATTTGTCATACATTTCAGGGTCCTGTGCCTCTTCACCGTAATGGAGACTGCCCTGGATTTGGGTCTTGTGCGGGTCAAACAGGCTCTGGGCGTCCAGCACCTCGATGAGATGCCCTGTTGATGTCTCTGCCACAAACATAGTGCCCTTCCTCAACCGTTATCGGACAAAAAATAACCAGCGGTTAACACAGCATAGACACTGCCAGCTCAACCGGACAGAAACGATCACCGGGAATCGGTCCCGGCCAGGGGTCCTCAAAAGATGCCTTAAAAACACCACAAAAACCGTTGAAAACCCTGCAAACAAAGCTTTTCAGATATTTTCCCGTTCTATTCGACAAAACGGGAACCATCGCCTAGTTTTTAACCGTCAAAACCGCTTAGCACAGGAGGCTAAGACCATGAAGAACCCCCTCCCCTTAGCTCTTGCTGTATCTTTGGCGGCCGTGTCCGGCACCGCATTTGCGGGTAGCGACAGCGGCTTCTACGTGGGTGCGTCGGTGGGCCAGGCAAACCTGGAACTGAATGAATCGGACCCGGATTTTGGCTCCATTGATTTCGACGACGACGATACCGGCTACAAGATTTTCGGTGGGTATAACTTCGGTTTGATTCCACTGGTGGATCTGGCCGTTGAGGGTGCCTACGTGGATTTCGGCTCCTTCGGGGGCAGCGCAGGCCCGGTCAATGCCGATCTGGACGTGACTGCCTGGACTGGCGCTGGACTGGCCGGCATCAAATTGGGTCCGGTCGGTATATTCGGCAAGGTGGGCGCTGCGCTCTGGGATAGCGAGTTCAGCGGCGGCCTGGGCGACGACGATGGCACCGACCCGCTGTACGGCATCGGCGCCCGCTTTACCTTGTTTTCACTGCAGGTCCGGGCGGAATGGGAACGTTACGACCTGGACAATGCCGATATCGATTACTTCTCGGTTGGCGGTGCCTTCACCTTCTGAGGCCGGATGGATTGCATAGCCGGGCAGTGCTCAGGCACTGGCTGTCCCGGTGGTTTTCCACCCTCCAGTTCGTTCGTTTAACGACGCCCGCCGCCCAGCAACCCGCCAAGTAACCCCCGCAGAATCTGACGTCCCAGTTGGCTGCCCACCGATCGGGCTGCCGATTTCGCCATGGCTTCCACCACGCCCTGCCGACGCCCTGTACCCCACAACACCTCGCTGAGCGGATTACTGTCCGGGTTTTTCTTGTCGGAAACGGATGCTTTGGCCTCTTCCGCCGCCTTCACTGCGGCCTCGGCACGTGCGGCCAGAATTTCATGGGCCGATTCCCGGTTGATGGGCGTGTCGTACTTGGTTCCGACCGGACTTCGGCTCATGCTCGCAGCCCGCTCGTCCGCCGTCACCGGCCCCATCCGGCAGCGTGGCGGCGCAATTCGGGTTCGCTCGACCGGCATGGGAACCCCCTTGTCCTGCAAGGTGGACACGAGCGCCTCCCCCACTGCCAGCTCCGAGATAACGGATGCCACATCCAGTGCCGGGTTGTCCGGAAAGGTTTCCGCTGCCGTCTTTACAGCCTTCTGATCCCGGGGCGTATAGGCCCGCAGTGCATGCTGAATCCGGTTTCCAAGCTGGCCCAGTACTTCCCCCGGCAGGTCGTCCGGGAACTGGGAACAGAAATAGATGCCCACACCTTTGGAGCGGATCAGCCGGACCACCTGCTCGATACGCTTGAGGAGCACCGGCGGGGCGTCATCAAACAGCAGGTGTGCCTCATCAAAGAACAACACCATGCGGGGCTTGTCCGGATCGCCCACTTCGGGGAGGTTTTCAAACAACTCGGACAGCAGCCAGAGCAGGAAACAGGAATACAGCCGGGGCTTGAGAATCAGCTGATCCGCCGCGAAGATATTGATCACCCCGCGCCCGCTGAGATCGGTCCCCATCAGGTCGTTCAATACCAACGCCGGCTCGCCGAACAGGAGGTCACCACCCTCCCGCTCCAGGGTCAGCAGGTCACGCTGAATGGCGGCAATGGACTGGGGGCTGACCAGACCGTATTGCTCCGAAATCTCCTTGCGCAGCTCCGACACCAGGCCGAGCATGGCCCGGAGGTCTTCCAGATCCAGCAACAGCAGACCCTGGTCGTCCGCCACCCGGAAGGTCACTTCCATCACACCGGTCTGGGTGTCGTTCAGCTCCAGCAACCTGGAAATCAGTGCCGGCCCCATCTCGCTGATGGTGGTGCGCACCGGATGCCCCTGCTGACCATACAGATCCCAGAACACCACCGGATTGGCTTCGGAGGCATAGCCCTCCACTCCAAGTTCGGCAGCCCTGGCCTGAAGCTTTTCACTGGCTGCCCCGGGTTGTGAGATGCCGGCCACATCACCCTTTACGTCGGCAAGAAACACGGGCACCCCCATACGGGAAAAGCCTTCCGCCAGCACCATCATGGTCACGGTTTTGCCTGTACCCGTGGCACCGGCAATCAAGCCATGGCGGTTCCCATAGCGACCAGACAGCCACACGGGCTGTTCGCCTTTTCCGACCAGTATCTGATTCACAGGGGTCTCCCTTCAGGGTTCAGTAAACCGCATTCTGAAGGGAGTATAGTTGGCGTGCCGCCAGAACAAGCAGGCTGTTCTGGGAAACCTGAATTTGCCGGGTATCAGCGTGGCGTCACGCCGTTCCCCTTGACACCCAGGCGGTCCAGATAGAGATGCAGCTCCGCCTCGCTGAGGTTCACATATTCCAATACGCGGCCGTAGAGCATGGCGGTGGGCACATTGCGCCCGCCCAGCTCTTTCTGGGTTTGGTGAATGAGGTACAGAATCAGGCGTTCGGTACGGGTCAGGCCATCGCGCACATCGGGAATGGCTTCCAGCACCGCCGCCCACTCTTCCGGGCTCATGGAATCTTCTGTCATCGCTGTGCTCCCTGAAGACGGTTAATGGCTTGAGGGAACAGCCCCATGTGGTTCAAACTGATAGCGTCATCCTCACTCCGGAGCTCGTGCCATGCCAGCCATTGGGTGGATTATTGTTATCCTCGCCGCCGCCATGATCATCGGCAGCCTGATGTTCTTGCGCGACTCGGCCAACATGCGGATTCCACCAGACAAACTGGAGAAAATCCGCCAGCGTAAAGCGGAACTGGACGCCCAGGAAAAAGACGAGGACAACTGACCCCCGATCAGTCCTCGGAACGGAACAGGCAGTTCTTGGCATACTCTTTTGCGTCGTTGGCCGTCCACTCACCCTTGGGTGTTTCGTCCATATCTTCACACCAGGCGGTGCTGCCGACTTCAGGCGAACACCCGGTGAGCAGGAAAAGTGCAGCGACCAGACTGACAGACAGATAATTTTTCACGGATTGGTTCCCGGTTTAGCGTGTAAATTTCAGAGTTAGGATGTCAGAACGCCGGTTTCAAAAAAGCGTTCCAACTGTTTTTGGTAGGGCCTTGTATCGAAGCCGTTGTTCGCAAGCCAGTGCTCGTTGTAGTAGGTATCCAGGTAGCGTTCGCCGCCATCGCAGATCATCGATACCACGCTGCCGGACTCTTTCCGGGCAACCATCTCGGAAATAATCTGGAACGCCGCATACACGTTGGTGCCGGTGGAACCACCGCACCGGCGGCCCAGCATCTTCTCCAGCTCATGGATGGTCGCGAACGCGGCTGAATCGGGTACTTTGCTCATGCGGTCGATGACCGATGACACGAAGGATGGCTCGACGCGGGGTCGGCCAATGCCCTCGATCATGGAACGCCGTTGAGTCGTCAGGTTCGAGTCACCGCTCTGGTAGTAATCGAAAAACACAGAATTGTCCGGGTCTGCCACACACAGCCGGGTTGGGTGGCACTGGTAACGAATGTACCGACCAATGGTGGCCGACGTTCCACCGGTGCCGGCGCTGACCACAATCCAGTCCGGCACCGGGTGCGGTTCGGCACTCATCTGCTGGAAAATCGACTCGGCAATGTTGTTGTTCCCACGCCAGTCCGTCGCCCGCTCGGCAAAGGTGAACTGGTCCATGTAGTGGCCCTTCAACTCCTGCGCCAGCCGGGCCGCCTCGGAATAGATGTCGCAGGCCTCCACCAGGTGGCACTTGCCGCCGTAAAAAGCGATCTTGTCGATTTTTTCCTGCGAGGTCCCCCTGGGAATCACGGCAATAAACGGCAGGCCGAGCAGCTTGGCGAAGTAGGCCTCGGAAATGGCGGTACTGCCGGACGACGCCTCGATGATCGGCGTGCCCTCGTGAATCTGGCCATTGCACAGGCCGTAGAGGAAGAGCGATCGGGCCAGGCGGTGCTTGAGGCTGCCGGTCGGATGGGTGGATTCGTCCTTGAGGTACAGGGTGATATCCCCGCACGCCGGCAAATCCAGCTTCAGCAGATGGGTATCGGAGGAGCGGCGAAAATCCGCTTCGATGGCGGCAATCGCCTGATTGATCCAGTTCTGTCCCACAATCACTCCTCGTCGGCACGGTCGAATTGCCGAAAAGTACCACATGCCGGGCCCTGGCGGGCACCGAGACACATTTTTATACATAAACCCGATTCCGGACCAACCATCCCGGCGTTAGCATGAAGAAAACACAAGTCACAACAACAAGTATCCATGGGACAAGGTGATCCTCGTCAGACCGGACAGAAACCCACGCTTTCCCCGTGTCTGTCCCGAATCGTTTTGACGTCGAAACCGGCTATATGATCGTGACAAAGTCTTCGGCACTTCGTTTTGTTTTCCTGCTTCTCGGCGCGCTGATCTGCCAACCAGCGCTGGCCGACGCCGAAGCCGTGATCGTCTCATCAAGCGGCCAAATCGAACCGTATTTCGACGTCTGGGAAAACCCGAACGGCGAGGCAACGCTCGAAGAGGTCATGGCCCTGGACGACAGCCAGTGGCGGCATGTACCAGAGGGCAGCGCCACCTTTGGGATCACCCAGTCAGCCTACTGGCTCCGATTCTCTGTTCAAAACCAAACAGCACAGACGCTCAACCTGGTGGCCGAACTCGGCTACTCCCAGTTGGACGATGTCATTTTCCATGTGATCTCAAATGGCGATCCGATCCGGGAAGTGCGCACGGGTGATCGGCGCCCGTTCCATCCCCGGGAAATCGATCACCCGAACATGCTGTTGCGGTTCACTCTCAGCCCGGACGAATCCAAAACCCTGTATGTACGTGTGCAGACCGAAGGCTCGCTGGTCGTTCCACTGGACCTCTGGCACGAGCACGAATTCTTCGGGTCCGCGTCCGCGGAGCAAAAGCTGCACTTTTTCTACTACGGCTGTCTCTCGGTCATCATTCTTATCAACCTGGCGGTGTTCCTGACCCTCAGAGAGAAGCTCTACCTGTACTACGCCCTCGCGATCAGCGGGTATCTGCTGTTCTTTGCCTCAATAAAAGGGTTCAGTTTCCAGGTGCTTTACCCGGATTTCCCGGCCTTACACGCCCGGATGCTGTTACTGTCCATGCCAGTCCTCGGACTGTTTTCCCTCTTGTTTTGTCGGGAATTCCTGAAGACAAAGGAACACAGCCCGCGCCTGGATTTTGCCATTCGCCTGTTGATCTTCGTTGAAACACTGAATTTTGTTACGGCGCTGGTTGCCGGATACAACTGGGCAATCCTCAATTTCAGCATCGTTGCCATCATCTTTTTCGGCTTGCTGTTTGTTGCTGGCCCTGTCTCATGGGCCGAGGGTGTCCGCGCTGGCAAGTTCTTCACCCTCGCCTGGACACCCCTGACCCTCGGCGTGCTGGCCACTGCGGGACGGGCCATGGGCTTTCTGCCGGTAAACTTCCTGACCGAACACGCCATGCAGATTGGCTCCGGACTGGAGGCCTTTATCCTGACCCTCGCCCTGGCCGATCGCCTGTATCTGGAGCGAAAAGATCGCTATGAAGCCCAGGAAAACAGTCTGCGCAAGGAGAGGGCCCGCAACCTCGCCCAACAAAGACTGACCGAGGCTATGACCCACGATCCGGTCACCGGGCTGCCAAACCGAAACCGTTTCGAGCGAATGGCCAATCAGGTGATCAGCCAGAACCCGGACGACGAGTACATAGTCGGCATTGTCCGTATTACCCGCATGGAAGAGATCCACCGCACCCTCGGGCTGGCCCGGAGTGAGCGGTTAATGAAAATGCTTGCCCAGCAGATGACGGAACTGGCCAGGGAACTGCCCATGGTCCGCTGCCGGAAAGACGATCAGGGCCGCACCGAATGCGTTTACCAGCTATCCGGCGACTGCCTGGGGCTGTTGATTGATGCGACGGCGGTCACCGATCAGTTTGCCGGCATGAACAAGGCCATCCAACTGCTGTCAGAACCGGTAACCATTGATCACCTGGCGATTGAGCTGGACCCAACATTCGGCGCAGCCCACTACCCTTACCACGGCGATTCTGCCGCCCTGCTGATTCGCAATGCCCACATTGGCATGGAGAATGCGCCAAGAGGGGTAATGGCTACCGGCGTGTATTCCCCCCAGCACGATATCTACAGCGAAAGCCGGCTGACTCTGATGTCTGACCTGAAGGAAGCCCTTCAGCGGGATCAGACCTGCCTCCATTACCAGCCCAAGATGTGCCTGAGAACCGGCCGCGTGGTGGGACTGGAAGCGCTCGTGCGCTGGCACCACCCGGAAAGGGGCTGGGTCTTCCCATCCGACTTCATTCCGCTGGCAGAAGAAACCGGAGTAATCACCCAGCTGACCCGCTGGGCCGTGGAGCGTGGGCTAAAGGATCTGGCTGCGCTGGCGGGGGACTACCCCGACCTGGAGCTGTCCATCAATATTTCCGCCCGGGACCTGACGGATAAGGGACTGGTGCAATCCATTCAGGCAGCGTTGAGCCAACACGGCATCCGCCCGAACCAGCTCACGCTGGAACTGACGGAAACCGCCGCGATGGAAGACCCGGAAACCGGATTCAAGGCCCTGCAGGCACTGGCCGAAGCTGGCTTACAAATATCAATCGATGATTTCGGCAGCGGTTACTCGTCGCTGTCGTACCTGAAACAATTGCCAGCTTCCGAAATAAAACTGGATCGCTCCCTGATCATCGACATCCTTGAAAGCGACAGCTCCCGCGTGATCGTGGAGACCGCCGTCAACATGGTCCACGGCCTTGGCTATGCGGTGATTGCGGAAGGTGTGGAAAACGAGGACGCAGCACAGTTGCTGAGAGAGCTGAACTGCGACCGCCTGCAGGGTTACTGGCTGAGTAAACCGCTCCCCCTGGCAGAGCTTCAGGACTGGCTTCTGGTGCAAAACTTCCCATCCAAACTGCTGCCACAACCGACTGCAACCGAGGCTTGAGCGGAAAGGCTACCCCCGGCTTTGCGGACTCACGTCTGAAGACCAAAGAGCGTCAACCCGATCACACTCCCTCAGAAAGCCAACTGGCCTGGCGCCAATGAGCACTGTTTCGTATTTATGTAGTAAATACAGACTTATACTCGACAACGATGGACTAATAACGATAAAGAAAGGATGCCGCTGATGTATTTGCGCGCCTGTTTTTTCCGGGGCTTTCGGATCGCCCGCCCATGTGCAATGCTGCTGGCGCTGATCGCCCTGGCACTCCCGACGAGCCCGGCGTTCGGGGACGCCTTGCTGGTCAGCCACCTGCCAGAGGATAGAGGGCTGTCTCTGGCGCCGTACCTGATCTACCAGACCGACGACCATCGGATGCTCACCCCCGATCAGGTTCGCGACATGAACCGGGGCTGGCAAAACCACTCCAGCGAACACCTCAACCTTGGTTTCATCAAGGATTCCGTCTGGGTTCGATTCCAGCTGGCAAATAATTCCAAAACCACCCGGGACCTGTACCTGGACATCGACTATGCGCTGCTCGACGATGTCCAGCTGTCTATGTACAACGCCGACACCGGCAAGCTTGTAAAGACCATGCAGGCCGGTGACCAATGGGGCTTCAACGAGCGTCCCATTCTGTTTCCCAACTTCGTGTTCCCGATCTCCATGGCCCCCGGGCAAGACTATGTCGTAGTAATGAAAATCCGGAGCACGTCCTCCATGCAGGCGCCCATTTCGCTCTGGCATCCCGATGCGCTGGCTACGAACAAATACAGCGAAGCCCTGTTTTTCGGCGGCCTGATCGGAATGATTGCCATCATGGCGCTCTATAACCTGTTTCTGTGGGTCTCCATTCGTGAGCACGCCTACCTTTTCTACGCCATTTGCCTGATCGGCTACAGCTTTATTGAAGCCATTCTGACCGGTGTCGCCTACAGCTACTTCTGGCCCGACTCTCCCGGGTGGAACCACATCAGTCTGGTAGTGTCCGGAGGCTCTGCCCTGGCCGCCCTGGCCCTGTTCACTCATCGGTTCCTCCGACTGCAGGAACGGGCTCCGGCGCTTGGCAAACTGTTCTATCTGTACAGCGCGCTGTGTCTTCTGACCGCCGCCTCGGGCTTCGCGCTGCCCTACCAGGTGGCTATTCACCTGGCGATTGCGGTACTGGTACTCGTGCCCCTGTCCACCTATGCCGCCAGTCTCTACTTCTGGCTCAAAAAGGGCCTGAAAGATGCCCGCTACTTCGTAACAGCTTTCACCCTGTTTACCGTCTTCACCATGGTGTTCATCCTTGGTAAGACTGGCGTCTTGCCCCGAAACTGGCTGACCGAGTACTCCATTCACTTTGGCGCCATCTCAGTGGTTGCCCTGCTCTCCTTTGCACTGGCCGACCGGATTAACCGGGAAAAAACCGCACGGGAAGAGGCCCAGAAAGAAGCGATTGCCCACCTGGAACGTTATCGGGTTATCCATGACGAGTCCCTGGAAGGCCGGTTCTGCGTCGATCGTGTGGGTCGGTTCCTGTCGGCGAACCCGGCACTGGCCCGCATCTTTGGCGCGGAAAGTCCTGAAGACCTTCTGCACCGGGGTGCCAATAACCTGAAGCTTATTCCAGCCCGCCGTAAAAAGTGGGAAGAAGGTTTGGATCTGGTAAACCGTGAGGGCAAATTGCAGGGATTCGAGTGTGAGGCAAGGCGTCTAAACGGCGAACTCTTCTGGGTGTCGATCCACGGGCGCGTGGTGAAAGACCCGGATACCAATCGGCCGGTGTTTGAAGGCTCACTGGTGGACATCACCGAGAAGAAATCCAGCGAGCGACAGCTCAACTACCTCGCCAACCACGACCCCCTGACCGGTCTGGTCAATCGCCTGGGTTTCGAGAAGCGTCTGGAAACCGCTATCGAGAGCGCCAAGACAACTCGGCGAAGCCACGCCCTGCTGATGATGGATCTGGATCAGTTCAAGATCGTCAACGATACCTGCGGCCATGGCGCCGGCGACCAGCTGCTCAAACAGATCTCTGCACTGTTCCGGAAATACGTCCGCGCCACCGACTCACTGGCCCGACTGGGGGGGGATGAGTTCGCGCTTCTGCTGGAAAAAACCGCCGTAGAAAACGCCACCACTCTTGCCCAACGGCTTCGTCGGGACGTGGGCGACTATCGATTTACCTGGCAGGGCAAGGTGTTCAGCGTCGGTATCAGCATTGGCGTGGTATCCATCAATGAAGAAACCGGCACCCTGGCCGAGCTGGTCAGCCTCGCGGACACCGCCTGCTACGCCGCCAAGGACGGCGGACGCAATCAGGTGGTGGTGCATGACGAAAACCGCGGCGACATCGCCCAGCGCCAGACCGAGATGGAAACGGTCACGGTCATTCGCGAAGCGATCCGTAACGACAACCTGATCCTGTTCCACCAGAAGGTATCGCCCATTCGGGGCAGTCAGGAGGGCGTGCGCTACGAGGTGCTTGTCAGAATGCAGAAAGATGGCCGCCTGATCTTGCCGGGCGCCTTCCTGCCTGCGGCTGAACGGTACAACATGATCCTGGAGCTGGACCGCTGGGTTATCCAGACGTATCTCAGATGGTTGTCGGAACACCCACAGCATCTGCAGCAGCTCACACAGGCGAACATTAACCTGAGCGCTCAGTCCGTCGGTTCGGCGGACCTGGGACCGTTTATTATCGAGGCCTTCAATCGCTACGGGATACCGGCCCATAAGATCTGCTTCGAGATCACCGAAAGCGCCGCCGTGGCCAGTGTCAACGAGACCCAGAACCTGATTACCACATTGCGGGCCATTGGCTGCAGGTTTGCCCTGGATGATTTTGGCAGTGGTTTCGCTTCCTATGGCCACCTGAAAAACCTGCCTGTCCATTGCCTAAAGATTGATGGCTGTTTTATTCGCGAGATGGCCACGGACGAAGTCGATTACCAGATGGTTCGTGCCATGACCGAAGTGGCCCACGCTATGGGACTGGAAGTGGTCGCAGAGTACGTGGAAAACGCGAGCATCATGGCTCGCCTGATTGAGCTGAACGTGGACTACGTCCAGGGTTGGCACACCCACGAGCCGACATTGCTGGTGGATTCTCCCAGCCGGTCACAGGCGAAGAAACGAACGGACGTGACCAGCATCGAACTGACCCCGCGGACGGTGTAACAACCGCATCAGGGGCGTGGCGATAAGTGGCTCGCAGGTGTAATTTTTTCCGAGTTGGCAAGTCTCCTGTGTACCATGGGTATTCAAAAGGAGATCGCTTTGGGAACATCGAACCGAACACGTCATTGGACAACGGCCAGCCTGATCGTCGCGCTTGGCATCGCCAGCCCCCTGTGGGCCTGTGAAAATCCGATTCCGCCGTTTTCCGGTCTGGACTCTCTGTCAGACAGTTCCGGCTGGGAAGCGCTAGAGTTCCCGAAGATTGACCGGCTTTCCGAGTATCAACTGGTGCTGGAGGACGGAAACCGGGTGGTTCAGGCGACAACCAGCGGCAGCGCTTCGGGCCTGATTACCCGGCTGGATATTCAACCCGGCGATTCACTGATCCTTCGCTGGCGCTGGAAGGTGTCCAACGTGTTTGAGGGTGGCAATGCCAAGGCCAAATCCGGTGACGATTACCCCGCCAGGATCTATGTCGCGTTTGAGTTCGAGGAAGACAAAGCGGGATTTTTTGAACGGGCCAAGCGCTCGGCCGTGGAAGTTCTTTTCGGAGAGACCCTGCCCGGCAATGCCCTGAATTACATCTGGGCTAACCGATTACCGGTGGATGAAGTTGTGCCCAATCCCTACACAGACCAGACCATGATGGTGGCGGTGAACTCCGGTGCAGATCAGGTGGGAGAATGGGTCACGGTGGAGCGGGATATTGTGGCGGATTACCGGCAAGCATTCGGCGAGGCACCGCCACCTCTGGTAGGCATCGCCATCATGTCAGACTCGGACAATACGGGGGAATCGGCAATGGCATGGTACGGGGATATACAGCTGGAGGGTTGCGAGTAAGCGCGACTGACATTGCTCAGGAGCCCACCCAATGCCAGCCATTGGGTGGATCCAGTGCGGGCTCCGAGCCAGATTAACTTACGCTTTTCTCTGAATGGTTATTCAGAACACCTATCATGCCAGAAGCTGCGGTATGCCCATCCGCCAAGTTCCGGTGACGGGCGTCGTTATCAACCACCAGCCGGCGAATACTTGAAGACTGAGCCATCAATGCATCCATGGCCTCTTTTGGCACCGGTCTGCTCAACAAATAGCCTTGAACTTCATCGCAATGGAGATCCTGCAAGAAGCGCAGTTGCTCTTCCGTTTCCACGCCTTCTGCCACCACTCGAATATCCAGGCTATGGCCCATGGCAATAATTGCACTCACTATCGCCGCATCATTTGCATCGTGAAGAATGTCCGCAATAAACGAGCGATCAATTTTTACCATGCTGATTGGAAACCGTTTAAGGTAATTGAGCGATGAATATCCGATGCCAAAATCATCCAAAGAAATTTTCATTCCGGCAGAACTGAGTTTTTTCAGCACGACCTCTACATCATCCATGCTATGCATGAAGGCTGTTTCTGTTATCTCTAATTCAAGCGCTCTGACTGGTAAGACAAACTCCTCCAGGATGGCAAGGATTTGTTCCGCCAGATCCGGGCTCCTGAGTTCAGAGGGAGATATATTGACGGCAACAGGCATTGTGCCGAAACCGGCTTTTTGCCAGAAGCGGATTTGCCGGCATACAGCACGGATAACCCAGCGGTCCAACATCTTGATCAACCCAGCCTGCTCGGCTGCGGGAATAAACTCGTCAGGCGGAATGAGCCCCTTTAAAGGATGGTGCCACCGCACCAAGGCTTCCATGCTTCTGATCTTTCCGGTTATCAGGTCAATCTTGGGTTGGTAGTAGACGGTTAACTCGTCCTGCTTCAAGGCCCGATGTAAGTCGGCTTCCAACTGAATTTGCTTCGTGGCGAGCTGATTGATCTCTTCTGCGTAGAACCGGAAGTTGTTGCTGCCATGGGCCTTCCTGCTTAAACGCATGGCACCACTGGCGTTTCTGAGCAATGATTCCGCACCATCACCATCTTGAGGGAACAGGCTTATGCCCACGTCCATGTTCAAATAGATCTCATTACTTTCAACCGTAATCGGCTGTTCAAACTCCAAAAATATACGTTTTAATACACTGGTAACGATTTCAGGCCGTTGCAGATCAGTCAACACAAGCGCGATTTCATTACCACCCAGCCGGGAAACAGTAAAAAACAGCTCTCCCTGCGAATAAAGGGAGACGGTATCGGTGGATCTTAACGTCTGCTTCAAGCGGATAAGAACCTGGTTGGCTAATTTGTCTGTTGCCGCAAAACCCAACGAGTCCTTTACACGCTCCAACGTATCAACATGCATTAACAGCACAGCAATCTGGCTTCCATCCCGCTGGGCCCGGTTGATACCTTGATCGATACGATCCTGAAGTAAGGCAATACTGGAATGAGCACTCGGGCTGGTGCCACCTTCTCCTGCGCCCGCTTTTGCCGTGAGTTCCAAAGCAGTTCCGCTATCAATCAACAAGTCCTCGTGCGGAGGCAAGGTCGCTGAGTTCGCGCTACCTACAGCCTTAGCCCAGGACCAACAAATCACACGGTTTCGCCCGTTCCCCTTTGCGGCATACAGTGCTTTATCGGCTTGCGCCAATAAGTCGGTAGCATTTGAAGCACCGTTCGACAGCGCGGCAACCCCAAAACTTGAGGTGATGTGCAATTCACTATGAATCTCGGAGGTATCCCAAGCTTCGACGGCAGAGCGCATTTGCTCGGCAAGTTGAACAGCCGCTTTGATGCCCGTTTCTGGAAGAACGACGACAAACTCCTCACCACCAAATCTTCCGATCAGATCGCCGGAACGCGAACACTCTGTCAGGATGTGGGTGAGCAATTTGATCACCTCATCACCAACCGGATGTCCATACCGGTCATTGACCAGTTTGAAGTGATCGATATCGACCATGATGCAGCTGAACTCACTACCCTCCCGACGGGCCTCGTCGAACAGGAGGCCCATATGGTGAGTTAAAGAACGCCGATTCAGTGCACCGGTCAGTGGGTCACGGGAAGCGAGCCACTGGAGCTCCTGATTCTGCCGTGATATCTCGCTTTGACTGTTTTCCAGCTCCTTTAATGCACGATTCAGTGCCTCATTCTTCGCTTCCACTTCGGTGATGTCATCGAAGGTAATCAATACCCCTCGAACCTTCCCTTCGGTGGCACTAATTGGCGAGGCGTTGACGGTAAAGATAAACACTTCATCAAGGCCGTTTTTCAGCTTCATGGTGACACTGCCCGGTAAAACCTCACCAGCCAGTACCGTCACCCAGGGCCGCTCAAATTCCTCACTCTCCGGGCCATGCCCCTCCCACTGGAAATCCGCAACGGCCTTGCCCAGCAACTCGTTGGGATTCAGACGGATTTTTTCTGAAAATGTTGAATTCGCAAATACAATAAATCCCCTGTCATCCAGGATCAGGAGCCCCTCAGACAAGGTATCCAAAGCCCGGCTTACCCGCTCGGGTATGACCGCATCGGGGTTCAGTTCGCGCAATGCCCGCTTCAAAAACAGCAGGTAAACCAGAAACCCGCCCAGCGAAACAAACAGAACAATACCTAGGTAAGAATTTTTCAGAGAAAGCAGGCCGCCGGCGCCATGCAAGTCAGCAAAAACAATTTCAACATTGCCCCAGCGCAGCTGTCCTTTAAACAGAGGCACCAGAACCTGTGTGGTCGTTGATTTATCGCCGGTTTTCAGGCTCCAGTGTTGCTCATGATCACCAAACTCGGCGAGCAACTCGCTATTGTTTTTACGAACAGCGATTGAACTGACGATGTCATTCCGATCAACCACCGATTGCAGAATCTGATCAATGGTTTTTACACGCCCATTGGAGATTTCGTTCGATACCTGAATGGCTAGCGATTCAGCCACCAGTTTCCTGGATTCAATCTGGGCATGCCTGGTATCAGGAATCAAACCAAGCACATCGGCGACGAGGAGTATTGAAACTGTCAGCAGCGTCAGGCTGAAGCTGATTCGGATCAAAGGGGACTTGAAGAATCGTTTCATAAATAATTACCCGCCCTACCGGCTGGAGTCCTCCTCTGAAAAAATCTGTTCGACCTCGCTCTCAACATCTTGGGCATCCTTCTCCGGCTTTTCCCGATCGTCCCGTCCAAGAACAGGAATAGGGTCAATCTGTCGCCACAGTGGCGCGACAGACATAAACCCGGCAATTAATGATCCGGTCCTGAGCACCCAGCTGATAACACCTACAGAAAGCCCCGCAGTTGCACCCAGTAAAACCTCCGCTCTTATCCTCTCCTGACTGGCTGTTGCCGCGACCGCATCATCAAGGTCTCGCTTCATTTCACTGAGCCCATCAGAAAAGGACGGGTTTTCCATTATAGAGATCAGATCATCAATCTCATTTTTATCAGGTTCGAAAGGCGCCAG
Organism: Marinobacter suaedae; assembly: GCF_030519635.1. NCBI lineage: Bacteria > Pseudomonadati > Pseudomonadota > Gammaproteobacteria > Pseudomonadales > Marinobacteraceae > Marinobacter > Marinobacter suaedae. The sequence goes on from NZ_JAUMIS010000001.1 coordinate 1,387,753, forward strand.
ATCCAGATTCAGCAGATCAATTGATTTAGGAGGAACAGGTTTAGAGATCTGGGTCTCGTATTGGTAAACCTCGGGCGCAGCAGACTCCGTAGCCAGTGCTTGCACGAGTAGTTCATCATCAATCGGTGCCAACTGTTCCTCGACAGCTGGTGCGGTTTCCTCGGTCTGTCCAATCTCCGGCTCCGGCTCCGGTTCAGGTTCAGGTTCAGGTTCAGGTTCTGGCTCCGGCTCTGGTTCAGGTTCGGGCGTTACTACTGGCTCACTAATAACAGTGTCGTTGACCGGGTTGATGGTGATGACGACCGTCTGGGTCGAGCTCTCACCGCTGGCGCTGTCCGTCACCGTGTAGGTGAAACTGTCCGCGCCGTGATAGTCGGCCGCTGGCGTGTAGGTGAAGCTGCCATCGTTGTTGAGCGTCAGGCTGCCGTTGCTGACGTC